>DATNBH010000075.1:0-36942 GCA_035572035.1 Pyrinomonadaceae bacterium
CGCTCAGGCAAGCGAAATAAAGTGGCCGCTGAGCCACTCAAGGGATCAATCGCAGAAAGAAAGTCGCACATCATCGATAAGCAAAAGTTTTCATGAAGACGAAATCACTAACAATGCTTACTTTTTCCGCAGCCTGCTAGGCGCCTGTTCCAACTGCGTGAAGTTCCTGGAGGGAGTGAACCTCAGACGAATTCTTCGAGCCCAGCGCTTCCACGAGCGCGTGGGCGCCCGTCATCGTGGTAACGCAAGGCACACTGTATTGCAGAGCCGCCTGACGAATTGCCTGCTCGTCAAAATGCGAGGACCGACCGAGCGGCGTGTTGATTATCAAAGCCACACCACCACGCTTGATGTGATCCACGATATTTGGACGGCCTTCGTTGACTTTGAAAACATTCTCGACTTCAATGCCGACTTCGCGCAGCCTCGCCGCCGTTCCGAGCGTGGCCATCATCTTGAAGCCCAGCCTGCTGAGCCGCCGTGCAAGTAACACCGCCTGACCCTTATCAGTTTCATTCACACTGACGAACGCCGTGCCACTCTTCGGCAAAGTTAGTCCAGCGCCAGTCATCGCGCGCGCGTAAGCATCACCAAAGGTTTCGCCAATGCCCATCACCTCTCCGGTCGAGTGCATCTCCGGTCCGAGGATGGGATCGACGCCAGGAAACTTCGCGAATGGAAAGACCGGTGACTTAATGAAGAATCGATTGACGCTCAAGTCTGCCGGCAGCCCGAAATCCTTCAGGCTCTTTCCAGCCATCACCAGCGCCGCAATTCGAGCCAACGGGACACCGGTCGCTTTCGAAACAAACGGAACCGTTCGAGAAGCGCGCGGATTTACTTCAAGCACGTAGACTCGATCGTCCTTGATCGCAAACTGAATATTCATCAATCCACGCACCGACAATGAATCAGCCAGCCTGCGCGTGTAGTGACGCATCGTCTCGATATGATCCGGATCAATTCTCAAAGGCGGTAGCACGCACGAGGAATCACCCGAGTGAATACCTGCTTCTTCGATGTGTTCCTGGATTCCGGCGATCACGCAGGTTGACTCGTCGGCAAGCGCATCCACATCAAACTCCGCAGCCTGCTCCAAAAACTTGTCGATGAGTACCGGACGATCAGGCGTGAAGCCCACCGCGGTGCGCACGTACTGGTCCAGACTCTCCTCGTCATACACGATCGCCATCGCGCGCCCGCCCAGCACGTAGCTGGGACGCACGAGGACCGGATAACCGATGCGACCTGCAACTTCTCTCGCTTCTTCTCCAGTTGAAGCCATTCCGTTCGGAGGTTGAGGAATTCCCAGCTCAACCAGGAGAGCGCCGAAGCGTTTGCGATCCTCGGCAAGATCAATCGAGTCTGGAGACGTGCCGATTATGGGCACGCCGGCCTCATGCAAACGCATGGCGAGATTGAGCGGTGTCTGCCCGCCAAACTGAACTATTACTCCTTCCGGCTTCTCGACATCGACGATATTCATCACGTCTTCGAACGTCAGCGGCTCGAAGTAAAGTCGATCTGAAGTATCGTAATCCGTCGAAACAGTCTCGGGATTGCAGTTCACCATGATGGTTTCAAAGCCGGCTTCGCGAAGCGCGAATGCTGCATGGCAACAGCAATAATCGAACTCGATTCCCTGCCCGATGCGATTGGGACCCGAGCCAAGAATCATTATCTTGCGACGATCGGTTGGCGCAGCCTCATCTTCAGTTTCATAGGTTGAATAAAGGTACGGCGTGAAGGATTCGAATTCAGCGCCACAAGTATCGACACGCTTGTAAACCGGAACGACGCCAAGATTCTTGCGATAGGCTCGAACTTCATCTTCGGTGCGCTCAGTAAGATAAGCCAGACGCCGATCGGAAAGGCCAACCTCCTTGAATGAAAGCAACAAGTCCGCGGGAATCTCTTCGAGCTTGAGTCCTTCAACTGCGCGTTGAATCTCCATCACATCGTGTAACTGCTCGAGAAACCACGGATCGATTCGCGACAGGCGATAGATTTCAGAGATAGGCACGCCGTTCTGCAGCGCGTAAGTGACGTAGGAGAACCGTTGTGAATTAGGCCGCGCGAGCTTTCGCTGCAACTCATCCGCTGAGACATCTTCGAGTCGCAACGGCTTCACTGCTTCCAACGAACGCAGCCCTTTGAACAGAGCTTCCTTGAATGTACGGCCAATCGCCATCACTTCACCGACAGACTTCATCTGAGTGCCGAGCACATCACCAGCGCCGCGAAACTTTTCAAAGTCCCACTTGGGAATCTTGGCCACAACGTAATCGATGGTGGGCTCAAAGGATGCGGGCGTCTTCTTCGTGATGTCGTTGGGAATCTCATCGAGCGTATAGCCGACTGCCAGTTTCGCCGCTATCTTCGCGATCGGAAACCCGGTCGCCTTTGAGGCTAACGCTGATGAACGCGACACGCGCGGATTCATCTCGATGATGCGAATGTCGCCGTTGTCAGGATTGACGGCAAACTGAATATTCGAGCCACCCGTCTCCACGCCAACCTTGCGAATGATCGTGATGGCCATGTCGCGAAGCTGCTGGTACTCAACATCGGTGAGCGTTTGCGCCGGTGCGACGGTGATTGAGTCTCCCGTGTGCACGCCCATCGGGTCGAAGTTCTCAATCGAGCAGATGATGACGACGTTGTCTGCGAGGTCGCGCATCACTTCCAGCTCGAATTCCTTCCAACCCAGGATCGACTCTTCAATCAGCACTTCATGGATAGGCGAAGCTGCCAATCCGCCGCGCACAATTTCTTCAAATTCTTCCGGGTTATAAGCAGTGCCACCGCCGGTGCCGCCAAGCGTAAATGAAGGACGAATAATTGAAGGGTAGCCAGTATTGGCGACAATGGCTTGCGCTTCGTCCCAGGATTTGGCGAAGCCTCCGCTGGGCATCTGCAAGCCGGCTTCATCCATTGCCTGCTTGAAGAGCATGCGATCTTCAGCAACTTTGATTGCCTCGCGCTTGGCGCCGATCATTTCGACGCCGCATTCGTCGAGCACTCCTGATTCGTCTAACGCTATCGCAAGGTTCAGCGCAGTTTGCCCGCCGACCGTGGGCAGCAGCGCATCCGGGCGTTCTTTGCGGATGATGGCTGAGACTGACTCGACCGTCAGCGGTTCGATGTACGTGACGTCCGACGTCTCCGGATCAGTCATGATCGTCGCGGGATTGGAGTTCACGAGAACCGTGACATAACCCTCTTGTCGCAGAGCTTTGCACGCCTGAGTGCCTGAGTAATCAAACTCACAAGCTTGACCGATGACAATTGGGCCTGAGCCGATGATTAGGATTTTACGAAGGTCGGTGCGTTTGGGCATTCTCGCTTATCTTGATCATAATGAACATTGACGGTATGAAGTCACAGCATTATACATAGCACGTCGCAGAGGATCGAATCCGTTAACTACATCGAAAAGAAGCTTCACCGAAAAAGTCCTTAACAAAGAAGGTCTTGGGTCTTTGGCTTTTGGACTTTGATCTTGTTCTTAGTCCTTTGTGCTTTGTTCTTTGTGCTTGAATTTGGGTTACGTTGTCTTTCTCACCGGTGGGAAAAGATCAGCGGGACAATACACAAGCACAAAGAACCAAGATCAAAGCACAAAGAACTAAAACAGATGTAATCTGCGGATAGGTTTTTAGGCAGGAAATCCGATTCGTTTCAGCAAGTCTTCGAAGCGGGGATCAGAGCGCAGGCTGTCAGCCATAGCCTCGACTTTCAAGCAAGCCAACCACAGGTCTCGCTGTTCACAACCTTTCTCGAGCCACGAGAAGGCGAGATCTTTCTCAGCCAATCCGATACATATCATGGCCGGCCAGAAAGGAGCGACGTATCGCTTTTGCGATTGCTCGTTCATTTCTTCGAGGAGTTTGCGGGCCGAAGCTCGATCACCTGACGCAGCTAAAGCAAAACCAAACGCTCCTAGCGCCCCCGGAGCGCGCTCCTCGAGATTCACCACGGTCTCGAGTTCCGTTAACGCTTCTTCCAGGCGCCCTTTTTGAATGTAAGCCAAGCCAACACAAAAGCGCGCTTGAACAAAACTCGGATCCAACTCCAGCGTGCGCTGCAACTGTCTGATAGCGTCGTCAAAACGTCGCCCAAAATAATACATCCACCCCAGCGCTACATTAATAATTAACGAAAGAGGGTCAAGCTCATGAGCCCTTTCCAATTCCGCTGCCGCCTCGTCAACCCTTCCCACAAAGGCGAGATACTCGCCGTACCAGTGATGAGCGGTAGCGTAGTTCTTGTTCAACCTGATGGCGCGCTTGTAGTCCTTCTCGGCCGCGATCCATTTCCAATCGTAAGCCGCAGTCGCGTAAGCAAGCGAGATGTGAGCTTCCGCGAGAGTGTCGTCGATCGCCAGCGCTTTTTTGGCCGCAGCTTTGACGCGCGGCATCACTTCGTGAGGAGCACTAATTCCGTAGAAACCGAGAATGATGTAGAAATCCGCTAAGCCTGCGTAGGCGAGCGCGTAGTTGGGATCAAGCTCGATGGCCTGCTCGAGGAATTGAATTCCCTTCCTCATCCCGTCTTCGTTGCGCTTGTTCCAGTGGTAGCGTCCCTGCAGATACAGCTGGTACGCTTTGGTGTTATCGGTGTATCGCTTTCCTAACCTCTTCTTCTCTTCGCCGCTGAGCTGCATCTGTAACTTCTCTGAAATCTGTTGCGCGATTTCCTCCTGAACAGCAAAGATGTCGCCCGGCTCACGGTTGTAGCGCTGCCCCCACAACTGCGAGCCATCGGCAACGCGCACGAGTTCAGCGCTGATGAGAAGCGAATTGCTTAGCTGCAGGACTCGCCCCGTCACCACGGCGTGAACACTAAGCTCCTTGCCAACATCCTGCGGGTCGACCTCTCGGCCTTTGTAGCGAAACACGGTGCTGCGGGCCATGACGCGCAAGCGCGGCAACTGCGAAAGATTGTTGATGATGCTTTCAGTGATACCGTCAGAGAGATATTCGGCATTCGGATCTGAGCTCGCATTTACAAGCGGCAGGATTGCCACCGAATTGATCTGCTTGCGCGAGCGTCCTCGGTCTGAAGACAGTCTTCCGGACTCAGAACGCGCTTTGTTAACCTTCGTCTTGACGTCAGGAGTAAATCCAGCAATACGTTCTTTCGCGCTGGCACGATCCTCCAACGAGCCAAACGGCGGCCTGATCTCGAGCCCTTCCCAGCCTGGCGGAACCGGGAGCTCACGACGCAGCCGCCTGAGATCGATGAGGAACTCCTTCATCGTTTGGTAGCGTTCCTCTCGATCCTTTTCGAGGGCCTTTTTCAAGATCCACTCCAGCTCAGGAGGCACATCCTTCATTCGCCAGGTAAAGTTTGGTTTGTTCTGAAGGATAGAAGCGATCATGTCGCTGCGAGTCTTCCCAACGAAAGGCACTTCGCCCGCGAGCATCTCGTACAGCACGACGCCGAGGCTCCAAATGTCCGAACGCTCGTCAACATCGAGCCCGCGCACTTGTTCAGGGGACATGTAGCGCACGGTGCCTATGATGATTCCGGGCGCGGTATCAACCAACGTTGCCTCAACTTTGCGGCGCTCCTGCAAGTCAATGAGCTTGGCCAGTCCAAAATCGAGCACCTTGATGTAGCCATCACGCCGGAGCATGATGTTCTCAGGCTTGATGTCCCGGTGAACAATTTTTTCCGTGTGCGAGGCTACGAGGGCTGAGGCGACTTCAGCGCCAACGTGTAAAGCCTCAGCCAAGGTAACCTGGCTGTGACTCATTAGCCTCCGCAGCGTTTCGCCATCGACGAACTCCGTGGCAATGAAATGCTTGCCGTCATCGGCCTGTCCGATTTCAAAGATGGTGATGATGTTTGGATGGTTGAGTGCTGAGGCTGCGCGAGCTTCCTGTCGGAAGCGCTGAACTTTGCCGTCATCGCTTACGAGGTCGTCATGCAGAAACTTGAGCGCGACTTTCCGATGCAGGTCGTGATCAAAGGCAAGATAAACCGCTCCCATCCCACCGCGATCCAGCAAACTGCGGACTTCGTACGACCCAAAAACTTTTCCAATAAAATCATCAAACGGCTCTGAGACGATCATCTCTGCAGCGATCTCGATGGCAGGCTGCTCGATGAATCCTTCGGCCTGACGCTGGTGATCAATCATTGACTCAAGCTCGCGCTTGAGAATTTCGTCTCCCTCGCAGGCTTCGGTAATGAAAGCTCCGCGCTCTCCCGAGTCATACTCGAGCGCCTGATGGAATAACTGATCCAACTTCTGCCAGCGTTCCGGGTTCATAGGCTGGGTGCGAGGGCCTCAATCCCGATACAGACAATTAATTAGCCTGGCAGGTCAACCTCGACCTGTTGTCTGAACGGCATTAACATATCTAACTCCGCGGGCGTCAATACAACTTGTGCGCAAGTCGTTCTGCCACAGGTGAGCACAGACAACACAGATCTGAAACTTCTGTTTAGTTCAGATCCCTTTAATCCGTGTCCATCTGTGGCCTAAATCTAACTCGTTCATTGCCACGCCAACATTTGCGGAGTCAGAAGGTTTATTGCCATCTAACTGGGAACAGCTGTTTCGAGATACTGATCCTTTTTTATCAACGCGACTTTTTTTGGAAAGAACTCTCAGTGCTCCGGGGGATCGCTCAAGGCCCGATGTAACCAGGCTTTGGCCAGCTTCCAGTCTCGCATGACCGTTATGGAGGAAATATTCAAGAATTTAGCGGTTTCATCAACTTCCAGCCCGCCGAAAAACCGCAGCTCAATTATTCTGGCTTTGCGTTGGTCCAGCTTGGCGAGCTCGTCGAGCGCTTCATCAAGCGCCAGCAAATCAACCGCAGGTGCTTTCGTTTCGGCGATGTTCTGGTTCAAAGAAACCATGGGCGCACCACCACCACGCTTCGCGCGCTTATGATGCCTGGCTCGATCAACTAAAATGCGACGCATCAGCTGCGCTGCGACACCATAAAAGTGAGCGCGGTTTTGCCACTGAACGCGCTTTTGATCGACCAGCCGGACGTAAGCTTCATGGACCAATTCGGTGGTCTGCAAAGTATGACCGCGCCGTTCTCTGTTGAGATAGTTGTGCGCCATCTTACGCAGTTCGCGATAGACCAGCGGCATCAACTTATCGAGCGCCGCCTGATTGCCGGCACTCCAGTCGAGTAAAAGCTGCGTCACTTCCTCCGGCGTGGTCGGCAGTGCCGTCATAGAATGATATTTGCGATCTGTGATCTGATATCTGTGATCTGATATCTGCGATCTCTGAGATCTGAGATCCATAATCAAATCAGATCTCAGATCTCGCGCTTGCGATAGTCTTCGCCGGTCATCTCTACTTTGTTGCACATCTCGTACAGCCGGCTGCGGAGCGGTACGCCGATACGCTCTTCCAACGTGGGTGCGAGACCAACTTTGACTCTCCTATCAAACTTCGCTTTGCCCACGCGCGTTTGCGTGTCCGCGTCATCTGAGTAAGAAACTTCAGGCGCCTCGTCGCGAAAGTTAGTTGTAAAGATGGTCAGCTTCTTGTCGTTATATCGAGTGTTGATGATCTGGTACAACGTATCACGCACCCAATCAGTTGGGATCGTGGCGCCGAGCTCGTCCAGCACGAGCACTTCTGCTTCATACACCGGAGCCAATACTCCGGACTCGGATGTTTTCGAAACCGGATTGTAGGAGTCCTGGATTCGTTTCAGCAGCGAACCGGATTCAAAGAACAAACACGGAACACCTTTGTTCAATAGTCCACGCAGGATGGCTACGGCAAGATGCGTCTTGCCTACTCCAGCCGGCCCGATCAGCAACAGTCCGCGATCCACGTAAGGATAATCAGCCACCAAAGTCCTCGCTCGCTGCAAAGCCTGCTGATGGCCTGTGTGCTCACTCTTAAAGTTCTCTAATGAGCATTTTGCATAGCGCTTGGGTATTCGCGCCGCCTCAACGAACGACTTGCGCGAGTCCTGCCCCTTGCATGAACACGGTCGCGCCCCTTTGCCGGGGACGATTTCGACACCAGTCCCGTTGCAAAGCTGACAAACTTCGGGTTCGGCGTCTTCCGCCATCGACGACTCAGTCAATCGATTACTGTCCGTTTTCACAAGCTCCAACGGCGGTTTCTGATGAGTTTCTGAAGACATGATTGAGCGATTAGAGCTGATATTGTGGTTGGATTATAACATTCAAATCTGATTACACTACGACGCGTTTGTGAAGTCCTGAAGGTTTTGAGTAAGCTACGGTACCGTTATGAGTCTCATCCGATCACTTCTGAACAAGCTCGGTTTTAACAACGTCGCGGCCGAACGCAGCCCTATTCGTGTCTTTTTGCTCGAAGATGATAAGCGCCGTCATCAATGGTTCGTAAAACGCTTTGTCGGCGATCACATTGACATCGCCGATACCGTCACAGGCGCGCGCGAATTATTGAGCGCCAATCCTTATGATGCTCTCTTTTTGGATCACGACCTTCATCCCGAGCACTACAACTCGGCAACGCCGGATGATGAACGTACTGGGTATGCCATAGCTTCCTGGCTGGCTGCTAATCCTGAACTGCAGCGAGCCGCGACCATCGTCGTCCATACCAGAAATGCTGATGGGGCGATCCGCATGGTTGAGAAGTTACGCGGTTCCGGTCGGGCCGCCGAGTTTGTGCCCTTCCCCCTACTGGGCGAACGCATCAAGCATTATTGGAAGCGCTAAAGTCCGACAAACTTCAGTTTGTCGCGTACCTTGTAGGGCGGACCTGTGTGTCCGCCCTCGTTAATGCCAATTAATCAAAGGGAGGACACATAGGTCCGCCCCTACAAAAGCCCTACCTCACGCCGCGAATGTTCTTCACCAAAATCGTGCCTAACGAGAACCAGAACGCTGCGATGAGAAACACCACTGTGTAGCCAAGGACCAACGACACCGGCTTGAGCTGCTGCAATACAAATCCGGATATCGCCGGCGCTATCACCGCGGGAAGTACCAGGGCCACGTGCCAAATACCCATGTCCTTTCCCGCGTTATCAAGCTTCGGCAACACATCAATCGCCAGCGCCCAATCCACCGTCTGATAAGCGCAGCTGCCAATACCAAATGTAATCGCCAGGGCGATCGCCAGCGGCCAACTCCCGCTGAAAGCTGTGAAGACAAATATGATTGAGGTAACCGCCATAATCCCGCCGCTCAGCATCACGGTTCTCTTTCTTCCCCAACGATCCGATAACCGTCCCGCGAGAAATCCAAACGGCAAACTTACTAAGGCGCCAATGCCGAGTAGCGCCGAGCCTTGTTGCGCCGGGTTCGCTATGCCAATTACATCACCGAGAAAGTACTGGAAGAAGTTGTAAACGGAAAACACTCCCATCGTCACCATCGTGCGGGTGATTAGCACCCAGTAGAAATCACGATGCTCTCGAGGATCGAGGTAGAACGATCGAATGAATTCGCCGAGCGAGATTGCTTTGGGAGGCTGGCTCAGAGGAGTTTCCCTTACTCCTAACAACGTAATTACAAAACAAAGAAGCAAACAGCCGATGATGAAAGCGTAGGCCAGCTTGTAACCACCAAGAGCAATGAGTTGGCCTGAAGAGCCTACGCCGACAATCGTGCCCAGAATCGTCATGAACATCAACCAGGCACTCGCGCGGCCGCGATCCTCCAACGGCACCAAGTCGGGAATTAATCCCGCGTATGGCCCACCCCACCAGTTAGCGGTGAACTGAACCGCGAGAAAGCAGAGAAGGAACAGAAAAATATTGCTGCCCTTACCAAACAATCCCATCAACGCGAGACTCGCGCAGTTGGCAATCAATCCCTGCCAAATATAAGGACGGCGGCGACCGAGCTTGCTCGTGGAGCGATCAGATAAGGCGCCCGCGACCGGCGAGACAATCATCGCGAGGAAAGCGCCGATGGCGAGGAGCAAGCCGTTATAGAGCTCTTTGCGCGGTCCAGCCATGTCCGCCACTTGAGCCGGCAAGACTATCGGCAGGAGCGCCCCCCACTGCACATTGAACCCAAACCAAAGACTCGAGAGGAAGAATTGATTGGGCAACGGATATCTCTTAGAGCCGGGTTGGTCGACGTCATAGATTGTGGAGTCAGCCATATGCGATGATTCCAGGGACTTCCGCGAAGCAGCGTGTCACGCAACTTAACATCATGCTAAACTGACGCTCAAGAGGCGTCATTAGATTCATGAATACCATCACGATTCTGCCCAATGAAGATGAGGGAAAATTAGACAGCTTCAGCGCTATGACGTTGGACTACAAAGCGGTTGGCCGAACCGCCGGTGAAGCGTTGGACGCGCTGACTTCGAAGACTCATACCAAGATTTCGGAGCCCATAATCATCCAACAATTCCAGCCAGATCGTTTCTTCTCCGAAGCTCAACGTGGGCGCCTCACGGAGCTGATGAGCCAATGGCGTCAGGCGCGAGATGCAGACACTGAGCTATCGCCCGTTGAAATGGCGGAGTTGGAAAGGCTTGTCGACGAGGAAATGCTTGGCGCGGCAAAACGTTCGGAATCCGTTTTGACGCAAGTCGAATCATTCAGCGACCTGTCCGTTGACCAAAACAAGTCTAAGTTCGAATACCTCATGTTCTTCGTCGGACTAGCTCTTACGCTGCTTTTACCGTGGGTTGTTTATAGCGCATTCGGCGGCCGTACGATAATAGCAATACTGGCGCCGATTTCGGGCGGATTAGGCGTAGCCATCGCTCTCCTGTCCTATTCGCGGCAGATGAAAACAATGAGACGAGATCTGCACCTCATACTTAACCAGCAGAGACGTCTAGCTCAACGTCTCCTTAGATCCGAAGAGCTCAGCAATTCCCACCAGGAATAGAGCAGTCACGCTCAATGAATTCGCGCTATCTCCCCATAGCCCGCCGCGCGGCTAATCGCTGCGAATATTGTCATGCTCCTGAGAACATGTTCAACCTCACGTTCGAGGTCGAACATGTTCAACCGCAAAGCAAAGGTGGAAGCAACGACGAAAGTAATCTTGCATTGACGTGTCGCTCATGCAATCTCTTCAAAAGTAACTTCGTTGACGGATCTGACGACCTGACACAGCGCACGGTCTCGTTATACAACCCGCGTGCAGATTCCTGGGCCGAGCACTTTGAGTTTGATCTTCAAACAAGACATGTGATTGGAAGGACCGATGTCGGTCGCGCAACCGTGAAGCGGCTGCGAATGAACAGTCCTAAGCAACTAGCTTGTCGCTTGATGTGGATAAAGCTGGGTTTATTTCCGTAGTGAAATGGAATTGGCCAGGGACGGAATCGAACCGCCGACGCCGGCCTTTTCAGGGCCGCCTACCGAATCGCGGAAGTGGTTTAAGATCAACGGATCTTGTTGACTTTAACGAGCTTACGCCAGCGGTGCTTTAGGCTGATGTAGGCTCGTTTGGTCTATTTTAGGCTCCTCGATGTTCGCGTATTGTTCGCGCGAGGTTAAAAGACGATCTACATTTAACGCGATCGTTTCGAAGGACCGCACGCCACATTCTCGATGGTCTGCCTATGCTCAAGGTATGACGATACGTTCCAGAGTTCTGCCGAAGTCTTCATGTTGCGACATTCCTCGACCGTGAAGCATGCGCCAATTGTCGATTATGAGGACGACGCCTAGTGACCAATAGTGATATTCGACAGGCAGGCGAGATAAATTGTCTTCAAGCCGGGTCTGCAAAGCACGAAGTTTTGGATCATGCACTGTCATACAACACCGATCGTAACGTATCTGCCAACGACTTGCCCGCAGCGGCGTGAGAACACGAGTTACGAAGTGCTCATTGCCCCATTGTACGAACCACTCAACGTCGTACAAATCGCGAACTAAGTCGCTTATGGTTTCGAGTTCCCAGCTATCCAGTAGCGTCGTTGGTCGATCTGTTGCAACTCCTATCGAGCGAAACGCTACGAAACGCGGCGGCGTTCTCCAGTGTGCACGTTCCGTATGAAGTGGAAATGGTCCAAGATCATAAAGAGAACTCATGGTGCCAGCTTGAGCCTGGTTAGACCTCTTTGGTGAAACGTGTTCCAGGTCAATCTGCTGAACGTTCGCAGCCAGGTTTGGCTGCACCAGACGGACTACGGTACGTAGGTCAGTTGCCCTGGGCAGAGTGAGTGTCGACCAACCGCGTTCTCCCAATCTACTTGTTACGTGACTTATTACCTGAGGTGAAAACGTCATAAGGTGTACTAGAAACCAAAAACGCAGTTCTGACCGGTAAGCCGTATGCCGTGATCATATTTATTCGTTTGCTCCCCAATGTTTCTGGTTGTCGCAAACACCGTTTTCGTCGTAAGTGCACGCGTCTGAATCTCCGAATCCGATTAGACACCCTTTATCCTTGCTCACCTGGTCCACAGATTCTCTTTTGTGGGGCAAATCCTGCGGAGGCTCTAGCGCTTTCGAGAATTCTTCGAACAGTTCGTCAACGGATTTTTGTCGCTTCTGAGGATCTTTGTTTAGTGCCTTACTAACGACCCGATCAACAGCACCTGGAATGTCCCTGTAATTAGTTAATGCCGAAAGCTGAGGTAATTCCATGTTGGGATACATTTTCGCGTAAATATAGCTAGTACTAAATGGCACCACACCAGAGATGAGATGATAGAGTGTTGCCCCAAGACTGTAGATGTCGCTCTGATAATTCACCTTCCCACCAAACTGTTCCGGCGCACAGTATTGATGTGTACCTCGAAACTTAGTAACGGTCGTGCCGCTTTCCCTGCTTAGGATTCTTGATAATCCAAAGTCAATTACTTTTGCACAATCGACAGTCTGCATCAGCACATTGGCTGGTTTGATATCGAGGTGAATGATATTTTTTTTGTGAGCGAAAGATACGGCGCTACAAATCTGGGCGAAAACATGCTTGATACTTGGAAGTGAAAGCTCCCCCATCGAAACAACATCCTCGATGGATTTTCCGTCTATCCACTCCATTACCATAAAAGGCGTTTCTTCATCGGTACCGCTATCCAGAATCTGCACTATGTGAGGGTGTTTAAGTTCTTGCGCCGTTTTTACCTCCCTTGCAAACAGTTCGACATACTCTGGATTTCTGGCAGCAATGTCGGGTTTTAGAATCTTTACAGCAACAACCGTTTCTGCCTTGTGATCGACAGCCCGATAAACGGCCCCCATTCCCCCTCCTCCGGCGTACTCGATCAACTCATACCTGGCGGCGAGTTGACCTCCAATTCTTCGGTATGGATCCTTACCTACATTAGCTGCAGGGGTTGGCGAGCGTGATATGCGTTTAACCTCAACTATAAATCGGTAACCGTGCCCCGCAACTGTCTGGATGTATTGCTGACCATCCGAACTTTCACCGAGAGCTTTGCGTACAGCATGAATGGCGACGGTAAGGTTGGCGTCCTCTACAACAACATCTGGCCAAAGTGCTTCCATCATCTCTAGTCGCGAAACAAGGGCTCCCCCTTTCTGAACCAGAAGGACCAAAGCATGCGTCGCCTTCCGAGTGAGGGGCACAAGGGAACCTTTACGGCGCAAAGCCAACTCGGAAGCGTCCAACTCGAAATCGCCGAAGTGGTATATCACTCTGTTTGGGGTCACTAGTCCTTAAGAAGATCTAAAATCTTTCAGTTTTTCTGCGTGGCCTAGCCGATGCTATGCCAGTTCAGGGGTTTCGTCCGCGCGTGACACTTACCTTGCGGCTGGTGAGTCAAAATTCGCGATTCCGTCGAATACCAAAGAAAACCTATGTTGAGTTCTGGAGGTAAGTTTCCCTACTTGGCTCTCGCTGCGTTTGAGAGGCGTCTTGTATCATGGTTGGGGAATGCTGTAAATCAATTTTTAAGCTCTCATTCCCAGAAAGTCATGTCATTTCTGCGTATTTTCCAATACTGAATCAACGCAATAACAAGGTGTAAGCGTCCCGCGAACACCCACGAGTTACTAGAGATTTCCGGTTCATTGTCATGTCCCTATCGGGCCTTTCATCAACATGAGGTATTTGTATCGTTCCGCAGCAGTGGTGGCTATAAAGATTGAGCGCCCGCTTGCCTAAAGAATTGACATTCCATGTGGTTGTCAAATACGCTTCGGAGCGATCCTGAAGTCTACGCAAGAACATCGGATTGTTGCGAGCCTAAGGGATCAGCGCGAGCCTCTTGAGGACCGCTGACAACAAAGTAGAACTCTTTCCTTGACGGAAAGAGATCCAAGGGTATTCTCGTCGGGTTTGGCCCGGAGAATACCCTTCTCACATCCCAGATATCGGCATGCTCATTTGCCTTCAATATCCCTTCGCAGATTCTCGAAAATTCCTGACAGGTAATACTCATAGCCTTAATCGTCCAACTTGGCCGTCACCAGAACCCGATTCCGAATTCATTCGGTACTTCGGAAGCATTAGGAAAAGAGGTCGTGGTGGTGTACGAGGATGGATAGGAGAGAATGAGATTTGTGAAGCTCACCGCGCATTTCGGTTTCTAAGTTTACCCGTTCCTACTTTTGAAGATTCGCGACCCCGTGTTGCTTTTCGCCGTCTCTTCTTTGACGGACTGGCGGTCGGAAAATTCGAAACCGGTATTTATGGTGGGTTTTATACACCTACCATACAAGCTCTACGGTACATGTTACGTCTTCCGGTCCAGGTGAGATTGGGCTTGGAAGGCTTCAGGACTTCTGAATTAGGTAAGGCTGGAAAACATATTACTCAACTTTATGCTTCTGCAACGACAGCCACGATTAGTGGCTCTCGAGTGGATCCGAAGAGTTGGTGGGTGTCGGTAGGGCAACCGCTTATATTTGTTTATTGGATCGGGAACAAGCCCCCAGAGTTTCGCCACAGGGAAATTCCTTTACCTGATTCATACACCTTTAGACTCTACTACTCTTCAATTTCTTATGCGGGGAAAGACATACCCATATGGCTAATTGACCACGGTTATGAAGACGGTAAGGGGATTCTAGATGCCGCTAGAACGCTACGCTTATATCTCCTTCGTCTACACGCTGAGCATGCGGGTTTGAGGTTGGTATTGAGAAATATCGAAGCAAACATAATCCCCGTTGTGCGTGGAACTCCGCCTACTGAACTACTTCAATTTTATTTGAATTCCGCCACGAGAAGAATCAAAAAGTGGGAATCGAAGACTGGGGATCTGGTTGAGTCAGAATTGGGCAATCTTGCGCGTGAATCACAGGAGTTCATAAGTCCGGGCAAACGGGACGCAATTCTAAATCGACTAGAAATTGTAGGTATCAGAAAAAATATCTTTCGTAAGGTTGAAGGATATCTCAACGAATGGGTAGGTTTGGATAGAACACCTTTTCAAGTATCAGGAGATTTTGTTATGGGTGACAAGTACGTAATGACCGGTCAGGTTGGAGCGGTTGGACCAAACGCTCAAGGAAGTGACATGACATTCACCCAAACTTGGAGTAACTGGGAAGCACTACCTGACTTTACAAGTCTGGCAGGTGAGTTAGCAGAATTGCGAAGGGAGATGAATAAACAAGCAACGGACCCTCACCAGGATAATAGTGTTACCGAGATTGCAAAGGCAGAAGATTGCGCGAGAGAGGGTGATGGACCGCGTATGTTGAAACATCTGCGGAGTGCTGGGCAATGGGCATTAGATACTGCCACTAAGATTGGGACCAGTGTGGCCGTCGAGGCGATAAAGAAATCAATGGGAAGCTGAATGCCCGGATCCATAAGTCGCTCTAGGGTATGTAATTGTTAAGCCTATATGTACGACGATTTATTCACCTCAGATAAGCGGAATCTTGAACTACTATCCGTGGTGACTTGATTCATTAACGCGAAGCTGACACCTCTCCCTCACGCTTTCCTTCAACCACACTTCTCAACACAACCAATAAGAAAAAAGAGCGGATAACGAGTCGGTGATTCACTAGGAAATCTCCAAAGGAACCGCCGTATGAGATTTTTACTTGGCGTCCTCGTTGGTTACACCCTACGAGAAAAACGCAAGCTGCTTATCAAAGTTCTTGTGACGCTGCTGGTTGTGTGTGTCGTTCTGTCGGCTGTCGTTTTGCCGGCAATTGCGCTTCTGGCGCTGAGTCTTGACGTCCAACGTGAGCGCTGGTCCAGACCAGCACAAACCAAGGTGCCAGTGCTCAAAGGACTGACCTATGAAGACGCCGAGATGAAGCTTCATGCCGCTAACTTGAATCTTCGTTTGTTGGCGACACGTTACGATTCGTCCCTTCAACCCGGATTGATTATCGACCAAACTCCCGCACCCGGGGAGGAAGTGGCTGTCGGCTACTCGGTTGGCGTTACCACTAGCAGAAAGGATTTCGCTGGCCCTGGTCCATGAAGTTAAAGCTAATGCTAATTCATTGGACCAGATAAGCCACACGCTGCGTTCCTGGCATATCCAACCTCCCTGTCTCTCAATAGGCGCGGACACTGCAATCGTTTTGTCCAGAGACACGGAGGTTTTCACGTATTTATTCCTCCGAGGTTGCTAACATGAAAAATGTTTTTTCTCTTCGCAAGCGTTCATTCCTCTCGCCTGTCTCAACCGGCTATACGTCGCATATCTTCGCTGAGGTTGAATCCACCAACGAGGGCGAATACAGGTGGGGTCACAACATGCTTACCATTGCCGATTGTCGGCGCAGAGTCCAGATTGAATTCTTTTTGGGCACTAAGCGAGAGCGCCGCCGATCTCTGGCTAAGATCAATTTGCTCATTGCCATTCTCACGCGCTTTCGTGACGTGCTCACCAAAGAGATCGCGTTAATCGAAAAAGCAAAAGCCAAATAGGTATCCGGAAAACAATCGCGGTCCAACTTACAGATAAACCACTCGTATTCAGGTGACGACTGGAAGTGAATTGGACCGCGATTTCTTCTGGGCGAGAAGAAAGAGAGGCAACTAATGCCAACGACTAAACATGAACTGCTCGATTGGTTAATGGATGTGCCGGAAGATGCCGAAATAGGAACTGATGGAGAGGGATTCGCTTTGCTAGCAATTCTTGGCACCAACGTTCACTTGTTAGAGATTGGTCGCATTCCTAATGCGGATGAACTCTATGCTGAGGCGATCAATCAGGCAATGATGGAACGACTCCGGCGGATTGATGCAGCAGGCGGAGAAACTGAGACCGGCGTAATCATAGTGACATTTCACGGTTACATCTCAGGCGTTCCGAGTCTGTTCTCTAGAGACTTCAATACAGCATTCATATTCAAGAATACAGATCAGGCGGAAAGCTTTATCACAGAGTTCGCAAACGAGCTACACAATCCGCAGATTCTTGATTGCTCGTAATGCTAACCGCAGATAAGTTCCAGACACTCGGCCCGCTTTGTCATACTTCGCTTCATAGGTAGTCAGGAGCAATCGAGGATTACGAAATAGACAAACAAAAGGTGCTTGGAATTAGGATTAGGTGAAGGAAGCGCCTTACCCATTTTATTTTGAAATACTTCTAAGTCGACGCCGTTTCTTTCTGCCCAGCCATCGTCCAGAATGTCGCGGTTCGGGCGGAACTTCGCTTGGATTACGACAGATAGCATTCGGAGTTATTGGTTTTCGTTCGTGAAGTTGCGCCGCGCGGAGAACCGGAAACTCAATTCCTTCTTTGACACAAGGCCTACCGTTAGCACCACCCGCGAGGGTTTCCCACCAATTTCTGCGCTGCTTGCTACCCCGACTGGTCATTTTACCCATCGCCTCGTCTATTAGCGCGAGAACGTCCTCATAATTGTTTTCTCGCAACCATTCCCTACACGTCATCTGCTTCCTCTACATCGGCCGGATCATCATCCGGTGCCCTCCAAATATGAACCACGCGCTCGCGACCATTCTCCAACATCCAGATTTGTTGTTCCCCCTCCACTAGATCAATCATGCCTCTCACAAACAATTGCTCAAAGAGGAAGCGAATTCTTTCCATCTGTTCTTCGGTGTCCCATGGAAAAATAAACCGTGTGACTGCGGTAGTCTCGTCGATTAAATACCTTCCTCCCTTTTTCAAACGTACGGCTATTTCATCGAAATCGAGGATGTCTGCCGCTCGGAAACGACCGTCGACATGATAAATTGAATACCCAACAAAATTATGCCCAATGAAGTCCAAGATCTCTTTTAAATATTCAGCCTCGGTTTGTCCTTCAGCCCGCGCGAAATGCTTATTAAGTCTAGTTTTATCAATCCCCTTCAGCTTCGCTATTATGGTGTCCTTGTAGAACAATGCATCGAGGGTAATTCTTAAGTTTGTTTCATGCGTTAATGGCATCAGAAAGTCATAGACCAGAACCTTCGAAGCACTATGCTTGTAATCACCTCCAACCGCGCGTTTCTGGGTTACGTGCTGTCTGAACTTTTGCCAATCGAGGAACTTCCGAAAAGCCTCCGTTACCCTGTATTTGCCATTCAGAACTATGCGTAAACTACCGCCCTCGACGTTCTCGATTAGGCCTCGATATTGCTTATTTAGATAGGTCCTGTATGTCCCAGGTTTGTCCCACCCAGTTACCTTGATGAAATCGCGCAGAATAAAGGGCTCGCCCGATAAAAGATGTTGTCTTAGGAATTTAAAAGCGGCACGTTGAGAATCGTATTTCCCCACTTAAAGGAATGGCCCTCCTGTTCAAGGAATGTTGTCGATGTGGCGAATTATTTCCCAGTTGGGCAGAAAACCGGGACCGAACATAGGCCAGATTGTACTACGGAAGGTTTCGAACGGCTAAGACTTCGGGTGCAGGTGTTCTATCGCCATTGCAACTTATCCGGCGAGGGGCCTCTAGGTAGGTTAGTCGATATCCCAACTGGCCATACAACTCGATTATTCGATCAGTAGCCTGATTAACCAGAATTACTGGACCAGGGTGCTTTCGAAGCCAATGGGCAAGAGCAACCTGTTCGTGCCAGCCGAACCCTCCCTCAGAGTATTGTCTAAACTGGACGTCGTAGGGAGGATCTGCATAGACAAAATCGTGTTCGTGCAATATTAATTGCTGAAAGTGGATATTTGTAAATTCCCAGTTCGCGAATGTTTTCGCATACTCGCGAAAATCGTGTCTGTATGTAATCTTCTTATAGCGACCAAACGGAACGTTGAATTCTCCACTTCGATTGAATCTGCAAAGCCCGTTATAACCCGTCCGATTAAGATAATAAAACAGTTCAGCTGCTTCGTGAGATTCCGTCTTGCCGGCTCTTATGAGACGGTTAAACTCAGCACGTTGTTCGTAATAAAAAGCTTCGTGGTTTTGACAAATAAGGTTGGAGACAAATCCCAATTTCAGTTGCCGGTAGAAGTTAATCAAATGAGGGTTGATGTCATTCAGCATCGCCACATCCGGCGATAACCCTAGGGCGATCGCTAATCCACCGCAAAATGGTTCGACCAGGCGCCGGTAGCGTTTCGGTTGCCAGTAAGGAAGGATATGAGGCAATTGCCAGCGTTTACCGCCAGCCCACTTTAACGGAGGCCGTTGAGTCGGTTCGGCAGAACTATCCTGTCTTGCATATTCTGCCGTTGTTGAATCGACTTGAAAATTCAGCATTCAAAATCAATAGTAACACGCCCTCAAACGTGCCGCCGTAAGTGCTCAAAACGCGAAAGTCAGAGCGTTGCGATCCGAGATCCCTACAGTTCAAAGTGGCCGTAACATTAACTACCATTAACTCTCAAAAACTTTCCAGTTGTTGCGATACTCTGCGAGGTCTTTCGGGTGAATCCCGGGCATCTTTTTATAGTCAGCAAACCACTTTCCAAATTTGGCAGGATTGGATCGAAGATCACACCCCGGCACGATGTAATAATCAGGTGGAACATCCGGCTTGTTTAGCACAACAAAGACGTAATAACAGGCATCCTGGACGTGCTCCAAATCGATGAGAAAATAGTTCGGACTTCGGAGCGCTTTTACTTGGATCGTGAACCTCGTTTCTTGGTCGTTAATGGCGAACAGATCTATTGATTTTGCATTTCCCAAAGTCAGCGAAGTTTGTAAGCCTCGTTTGAGCAGTTCAGCAGCAACAAAAAACTCCCCGGCCAGCCCCGACTTTTGACTGTCCGCGCGTTGCTTCGACACACGCTTTATCGGTTCCTGGTTCAGGGCATCTTTCTGATCCATCAAAGCTCTCTCCGTTCGTGACCTTACTGTACTTCACCACGGGTAATCGTCACCACCGCACAGCGCCCTCACATCCTACAGAGTTAGACCAAGCGTTTCATCCACAAATGCTCAGACGCCGCATGGCTCACATAAGACCCTCCTAGTCACACGTTCACATCCGACGAACTCTCAAACGAGAAGAACATAAAGAAGGTGCTGCGCACCTGAAGAATTGAGACACGACACCCCCGCTTCGGGGCTGTCGCGTCTACGTTCGTAGACGCTCCGTGTCTGCGTTTGTGTACGTCAGTTGCAAGAAGCATTTAGCGTTACGACGCTTCCCGTGCGTCAACTAGAGATATTTTTAACGCCCTCGAGGAAAAGCAACCGATGAACGATGCAAAAAGAAATAAGATCATCACCTTTCGAGTCACTGACGAGGAATACATGCAGATCAAAGATGCGGCTTTGACTCAAAACAGAGATCCAAATGACTGGTGCCGACATGCCGCACTTAGTTCTTCACATTTCAAATTAACTGTTAATGAAGACGTGTTCTACACCGAGCTCGCGCTGTTGCGCTTTTTGATCATCAATGGATTCAACCTACTATTTGCAGAAGGCTCCCAAGAGGCCACGTTCTGGTCCGAATGCATGGACCGGGCTGATCAACAAGGCGATGAACTCTTTACCGAGTTGATGTCACAGCGAAAGCGAGGTTAGGAGATCTAAGAAAGCACAGGGTTAAAAACCCTATTTCTCTCTTGTTCTCTTTTACCGAACAGGGTTAAAAACCCTACTTCGTGCGCTGTGCGGTTTTCCCCCTTGCTCGAGTGTCAGTCGGCAGCCCGCCCGCACAACTCTCCGCTTACGCTCCGAGTCGTTCACTTCGTTTCCGCCCTCCGGGTGTGCGGTCAGGGCACCCAGCCGACTGTAGTGGTAGGCAAGGGGAAATCCCTAACTGTCGCGTGTTACGCGCCATTCGTAGAGTTAGAGTCCTGGGCCGGTAAATCACTATTTGACCGACAAGCTTCCTTTACACCCGCAGGTTTGCTTTACAGTTTCCGGCCATCACTCACTGGTCCAACCCAACGCGGCCGAAGCGTGCGACTATCGAATTCACTAGAGATTTGCGAGATTCCAAATGCACGCCACGTAACGCTACAGCTTGGCATAACCCTTGCTCCGCAAAATCAACAGAGATCGCGGCTTAGTCAGTCGCATGATGCTCTTTGAGTGAATCGATCATCAGTTGGCCCACCATTGGACCACGCGATTCAGCCGCAGTCGGAGTTCGATCTTGTAAGACTTGACTCCGATGGACCACGCGAGAGTTTAGTTCTTGCTCCCTCTGATTTCCCACCCTCGCGTTACTACAAAACCGATAGCTGGGAATGAACCTCGTTCGAGGAACGCAGCAGAATTCTGTGTCTCGAAGGACACAGAGGTTCAACCCCGGAATTACCACTGGAAACGATCCCGAACGCGGGGCAAAACTGAAATCAAAACAGCGACTCGAACGAGCTCGCTAAGACTAAGGAGTTTTGAATTTTATGATGACCATGAGCAGAGCAATTTCCGCAGGGCAAGCACGAGATTATTACAAGCAGGAGTTCACCAATTCCGCTGACAACTACTACCGCGAAGCAGGGGAAGTTCAGGGCCGCTGGTGCGGCACCCTGGCCGAGGAATGGAACCTGAAAGGCGAGGTAACTACCGAGCAATACGAGCGCTTAGTTAACGGTCAAGATCCGCACACTGGCGAGCAACTGATTCGCGTAGTTTCAGCCCGCGAAACCGTTAACAAGTTCGGCGACGAAATCACCACCAGCGAGCACCGCGCCGCTTGGGACCTGACCATCAGTGCTCCGAAATCCGCTTCCTTAGCCCTGCTTGTCGGAAAGGACGGGCGTGTCCTAGACGCCCACCTTGAAAGCGGCGATGAAGCAGTGAAAGCGGTTGAAAAATATCTGCAAGCACGTGGCGGCGGCGACAAGCCAGCCATCACTACGGGCAAGATGATAGCAGCCCAATTTGTGCATACATCCTCACGTCCTGACCACGAAACCGGCTACGCCGCGCCGCAGCTTCACACGCACGTTGTCTTCTTCAACATGACCCAATGTGAGGACGGCAAAGTGCGCTCCGTGGACCCGGATCAGTTGTACAAGAGCCAGACATTTGGGACCGCTGTTTACCGCGCTCATTTCGCCGAAAAACTGCAAGCACTTGGTTACGAAATTCGAGTTGATCCGCGCACCGGCGCACCGGAGATCAAAGGCTTCACAGAAGAATATTTGCAAGACAGTAGCCCCCGCCGCAAGGAAGTTTTGAAGGAAAAAGGAAAGATGAAAGAGCGCATGGAGCGCGAAGGAAAGACCGTCTCAGACAACGCGAGATTGCAGCAAGCCGCCGCCCGCATTAATCGCCGCAGCAAAAACTTTGACCACGGCAAAATGGAGGAACGTGCGCTTGAAATGGATGCCAAGCACGGCAGCCAGGCACGTCGTATCGTGGCCCAGGCGCGGTCACGATTGCCGCTCCGCGCGTCTCAAAACGACATCGAAAAACGCGCTCAGGAAGCCGTGACTTTTGCGTGCGCTAATGCTCTCAAAACGGAAGCCGTGGCCGACATGCGCAACGTCTGGATCGACGCGTTGCGCCGCAATCTTGGCCTCACAAATCACGCCGCCATTGCTGCCGAATTGCAGCGCCGACAAGAGAGTGGCGAGCTCAAACCGATCACTCGCCCGCAACGTCAACCCCAAACCACTACTGCGCGCATGGTGGCAATGGAAACGGAAAATATTCAGACCATGCTCGACGGCAAAGAGAGCGGTCCGGCGATGGTTGAAGCAGAGCGCGTCAAGGAACTTGTGACCACCATAGCCGAAGGCCAGCAGCGTACTCTAAACACGAAACAGCGAGCGGCGATTGAACTGATTCTTTCCAGCAGAGATCAGATTATTGGTCTGCAAGGCGGTGCTGGAACGGGCAAGACAACGGCACTGTCCGTGCTGCGCGAAGCAGCCGAAAAAGAAGGCTATCAGGTGCGCGGGTTTGCACCCTCCGCACGCGCCGCGCAGCAGCTTGGCGAAAGTGGTATTGAGACAGAAACCATCCAATTGTTTTTGCGCCGGCGAAAGCAGCCCGCCACCCAAAGTCGCCTCTACGTTTTGGATGAAAGCTCCCTCGCCAGCACGCAGCACATACACAAACTAATTCGCTTGCTGGAACCCGAAGATAAGGTGCTTTTCGTCGGTGACGTGCGCCAGCATCAGGCCGTCGAAGCAGGCAGCCCGTTCCAACAACTTCAAGAGCACGGCATGACCACCGCAGCCCTCAGTGAGATCGTCAGACAGCGCGATAAAGACCTAAAGCAAACCGTCGAGGAATTAGCAGCCCGAAACACGCCCGAAGCAGTCGCCGCGTTGGTCAGCCGAGGCAAAGTGATCGAGATCGCCGACGAGCGCGAACGCTTCGCAGCGATAGCCCAGGACTACGCTAAAAGTCCCATCGGCACGCTAGTCATTTCGCCCGCTAACCGAGAACGTTCCGAACTCAATTCGCTTATCCATAAAGAACTACAACACGAGGGAATAGTAAGCGGCAACGATCAGCAAACGATGGTCTATGTCGAGCGTAAGGATATGACCGGAGCCGAGCGTACCTTCGCCAATTCCTACCGACCCAACGAAGACATAATTCGCTACAACAGCGCCAGCAAAGTCTACAAAGTGAAGGCAGGCGCCTACGCGAAAGTCGTAGCGACCGACCACGAAAAGAACAAAATTACCGTTCGCTTTCTTAATGGCCGCGAGCTCACTTATAACCCGACGCGGTTTTCCGGCGTGAGCGTTTACTACGAAGCAGAGCGCGCCTTCGCTGAAGGCGACCGCCTACAGATTCGCGCTCCCTTTAGAGCGAAACGGATCGCTAACGCCGAGCTTGGAAGTATCACCAGAATCGAACCAGACCGAATACGTTTAGCGATGGACAGCGGGCGCGAGGTTAGCGTTGAGCTTCGCAAGTTTCGTCACCTCGATTACGGCTACGCCGTTACCAGCCATTCCTCGCAGGGGCTAACTTTTGATCGCGTTCTGATCAACGCAGACACGCGGGAATCCGTGCGCCTACTCAATGACCGCATGGCCTACGTTGCCATTTCCAGAGCCAGGTACGACGCCCGGATCTATACCGACTCCACGCAGAATCTTTCGGAAGCACTCAATCGCGAAATAAACAAAATCACCGCGCTCGAAGCGGTACAAGGCAACGAACGCGAAGTGAAAAAAGATCGCGACGAGTTGAGGCAAGATCGATCCGCCGCGCAGCAGACGCAACTACCGTTCGATCACGATATAAAGCAAAGACCAACGCATATTGAGCCAGCACAAACCCAAGCCGCCCCGCCTGCGATTGAAAGCCGGAATTCGATTGCTAGAGCAACGAATGAAACCCTGATCCGTACTGACTCTGCGCAGAACCTAAGCGAATCTCTCAATCGCAGCACGAACCGACCAACGGCGCTTAGAGCGACGCTGGACGACGACCGCGAGCTAAGAAAAGATCGCGATAAGTTGACTCCAGACGCCCTCGCCTCGCAGCAGCAACGACCGTCCGAACATAGTTTGAACCAAGCCCCAACCCACCCCAAGCCAACCCTAACCAAAGCCGCCGAGCCTGAGATTGAAGGCCCAGAAATCGATCTCGGCGGGTTAATCCGCTAAGAACATCCCTCGAACTTCAAGGAAGTAATTATGGCGAATAGCAAAAAAGTATTTAGCAAAGACAGCGCAGCAATGATATTAAATGGCCCTATCGGTAGGCGGCTTCTGAATGTCAGGGAGGCTGCCCAATACCTGGGACTGGAAGTGGACACCGTCTACAGAAAGGCCAGGTTGAGGGAGGTTCCCTGCGTCAAGGTCGGTCGAGCGTTGCGGTTCGATGTGAAAGCTCTTGAGCAATTCATCGAGAAGCACGCAATCGACGCCATTGACTGAAAGGAGAAGCTGCGAATGTCTATAAAGAAGAAATCAGAAGGATTGTTTGAAGTCCGCTGGTGGGAAGGAGGAAGAAACAAAAGCGTGAGGGTTCACGGCTCATTCGAACTGGCGCGCAAGGTCGAACGCAAGAAGTTGTCAGCTAGAGATGAGAACCGTCACCTCGACGTCAAACGCGAAGTTAATCTTCGGATGTCGGCGCTCATTGATCGTTACTGGACGCATTACGGTATGAAGAAGCGTTCAGCAGATCGCGAAAAGAGCATCCTTGCTGGCATCCGATCTGAGTTAGGCAGATCGTTCGTTCGTGAGGTAGACGGCGATGCGGTCGCTCGCTGGTATGAAAACCTCACGACCGTTCGTGAGCTATCGCCAGGAACAGCAGTACGGCATTTCAACGTCATGCACCACATGATGAAGAAGGCCGCTACGATCTGGTCTAAAGATACTGGCATAGATCGCAATCCCGCCGATCAGGTGGAGGTCAAACGGCCAGACGACCAACGCGATCGCTACTTATCCGAGGACGAGCTTCGGACGCTCAAACTGGCATTGGATGAAAAGATCTACCGTAAGGGTACGAACGATTTCAACAAGACGTATTGTCGGCTCAGGCTGATAGTCTTAATTGCCGTTACTACCGGCATGCGTATGTCAGAAATCTTCGGCCTTACGCGGTCTGATGTGATGTACAACGAAGGATTGTTGGCGGTAAGAGCAAAGCTAAAGGGCGGCAAGATGCGTTACGTTCCGATGCCTCCCGAGCTTGCCGACGAATTACGGCGATTCATGCCTCAGCCCGCTAACAACGTTCTGTATATCGCAGGAAATAACGACGAGCGGATCTTTCCTCCGAAGAAGGACGCTAAAGGCGAACGGCAACGCGTGGAAGGAAGTTTTGACGATCTACTCGAAAGAGCCGGGATCAAAGACTTTCGTTTCCATGACCTGCGTCACACGTTTGCATCGTGGTACATGATGAACGGTGGCGACCTTTACGAGTTGGCAAAGATCTTGGGCCACTCGAATATTAAAATGACCGAGCGTTATGCGAAGCTGGCGAAGCACCATATTGCCAGAACCAGCAACACCGCTCGCGAAATGTGGAAGTTACTTGAACCGATCGGCGCGAAAGAGGCCGTAGGGTAAACCGATGTACGCGTATTGTACGCGCGCTGATTTTTGAATGTTTTTGGCTATCTGTAAGTTGTTGAAATTATTGGTGGCCAGGGACGGAATCGAACCGCCGACGCCGGCCTTTTCAGGGCCGCGCTCTACCGACTGAGCTACCTGGCCAGATGCGTGGGCAAGTCGCGTAGTTTAGTGGCCCGAGATGGCAGTGTCAACTTGCGAAGGGAACCTTGGTTTTTGTCGGATTAGTCACAAAAAGGCGTTGACGAATTTGTGAAGAGGTGTATAATCCTTCGCGTTGAAGGTGGGGTTGGCGCCCAAACGTCAACTAGTCGCAAGACGCCATCTGAAGCTATAAACGACAGTGCCCGCCAGTGCCAGCTCGGCCGCCGATCGCGCCCCCCGCAGTCGCTACCTTCGAGCTGGCACAGCCATTTTTACTCAACAAAAATCTAAACTAACCGGTCAGTAATGAATTTGGTTTTTACAACTTTGTCCACAGATTACGCAGATTCCACAGATGTTTGGTTGAATCACGGTTATCGTGAGTGACAAATGTCTAAACCAATCTCTGGAATCCGGATTTTACCGATAGTGATTTCGCAGGGAGGCTTCGTCAGGAAATTTATGCGTCAGCGGCTTACCTTCGCTTTACCAAACACCGTCAGCTTGCCTTCGCTCTACCAAACATCTGTGGAATCTGCGTAATCTGTGGATAGTCATTCCGGCTTACGAAACTGGTCGGTTCATTATCTGGTCCGCCCGCTCCCGCAACAGCGCCATCTCGCGGTTCGCTTCTTCAGACACCTCAGATTCATCCAGCGTTAGCAGCTTTCTTTCCTGCATCACCAGCCGCCCATCAATAATCACTGCGCCAACATCAGCCGGTTGAGCTGAGTACACAACTGAAGAAACGACATCCACCGGTTCCGGCAAACAGTGCGGGCCGGACAAATCCACGACAATCACGTCTGCCCTTTTCCCAACCTCCAGGCTACCAATCTCGCTGTCCAAGCCCAGAGCCCTGGCCCCATCGATCGTCGCCATGCGAAGCACACGTGTCGCCGGCAGCACTTCGGGGCCATGTCTCATCTTCTGCAACAACGCCGCTGTGCGCATTTCCGTAAACATGTCGAGCCGGTTGTTACAGGCAGCGCCATCCGCGCCCAACGAAACGGAAATGCCTTCGTCGAGCATCTCCTTGACCGGAGCCAGGCCGGACCCGAGTTTCAAGTTCGATGAAGGACAATGAGATACGTTAGTGTTGGTTCGCTTCAAAGTCGCCATCTCCTCGTCATGCAGATGTACACAATGAGCGAGAACTACATGAGATCCAGTTAGTCCGAGCGAATCAAGATAGCTGATATTTCGCATGCCGCTATCCGTTTCGACCAGCTCGCACTCTTTCAAATTCTCCGAGGCATGCGTGTGCACCATCACGTTGTGTTCGCGCGCCAGCTCCCCCACTCGCTTCAGCAGTTCAGCGGTGCAACTCACCGCAAAGCGTGGCGCGAAGCAGGCCCGAATGCGGCCGTTCTCCAACCCATGCCATCGTTGGATCGTGGCGACGGATTCACTGATCGACTGCGACGTGTCTTCGCGCAATTCGCGAGGAACCTCGTCACCTTTGTCCATCATGCACTTGCCCACGGTGGCGCGAAATCCCGTTTCAGCCACAACGCGAAAGACCTCGTCCGTGTGACTCACTGTCTCCATCGTTAAGCCGCACGTGGTTCCGCCCTTAATAAGCTCGGCAATTGCCAAGCGAGCGGAGGCTCTGACGCTTGCAGCTGAGTGGGCAGCTTCCATGGGCCAAACACGTTTTCTCAGCCAATCAATCAAGGCCAGGTCATCAGCTGCTCCTCGAAAGATCGTCTGACAAAGATGAAGGTGAGTTTGGACAAAGCCTGGCAGGACCGCTGAGTTGCGCGCGTCAATTACGATTTCAGCCGCGCCGCCGTTTCCTCCGATTGACGAGATTCTGCCATCTTCAATCAACAGGTCTCCGTTCACGATGGAGTTCTGGCTATCCATCGTCACGAGCATTCCGTTCTTTATTAGAATTGAAGACTTCATCTTTCAGGTGTCATCAATGAACCACCGGGAATTTGTCGCTCCCTCATTATCACTCAAACACGTCTCATTCTCACACGGTTTCAACGGCAACAACATACCTGGCCCAGCAAAGATCACACAGCGCGTACGTAGTTCATTCTCGGCCACAGATGAACACGGAGTAACACAGATTCTAAAATTTCGATTTATTCAGATCCCTTTTATCCGTGTTCATCTGTGGCGTAAAATCCAATCGCTCAACGCTCAGATAACCTCTACGTGAGTCAAGTATGATATTGCTTTTTTCAACCGGGCGATTAGGGTTTCACCGCTGATTCATAAAACAACCGTTTCAACGGTTTCTGTTCCGATAGCCATCGGAAACCGTTGAAACGGTTGAAATGTCATCGACACCTACTCACACCTGGTTGAAACCAGGTGTGAATTAGATGGACGCTGTCGTTGGCGAAGGCAGTTTACTTCCTGTCGGCGCCGGCGGCTTTCGCACCGGCGGGTGCTTCGCTTTTCTCTTCAACTGTCGGAACCCGCATGCCGAGTTTGACCTTTACTTCATTCTCGATCTTCTTAAGAAGGCCGGGATTTTCTTTAAGCGATTGCTTTGAGTTTTCGCGGCCCTGGCCCAGGCGCTCACCTCTGTAGGAAAACCAGGCTCCACTCTTCTCGACGACGCGATTTACGACCGCCAGATCCAGCAAGTCACCTTCTCGCGAGATGCCTTCGCCATACATGATGTCGAACTCAACCTCGCGAAATGGCGGCGCGACTTTATTCTTCGCCACCTTTACCTTGGTTCGGTTCCCCACCACGCGGTCACCGTCTTTAATGGCCCCGATACGACGAATATCAAGTCGGAGTGAAGCATAAAACTTCAGTGCTCGTCCGCCTGTCGTTGTCTCAGGACTGCCGAACATCACGCCAATCTTCTCGCGAATCTGATTGATGAAGATGAAGCACGTATTCGACTGCGATACGATCGCGGTCAGCTTCCGCAGCGCTTGAGACATCAGTCGGGCCTGCAATCCCGGCAATGAATCTCCCATCTCGCCGTCGAGCTCTGCCCGCGGAACCAGCGCCGCGACTGAGTCAATCACAATTACGTCAACGCCATTCGAACGAACGAGGGCTTCGGCAATCTCGAGCGCCTGCTCGCCTGAATCAGGCTGTGAAATCAGCAGTTGATCGATATCCACGCCGAGCTTACCAGCGTATTCCGCGTCCATCGCGTGCTCTGCGTCAATATAAGCGGCTATGCCACCTGCCTTTTGAGCTTCCGAAACGATGTGCAACGCCAACGTGGTCTTCCCTGAGCTCTCCGGTCCATAAATCTCGATAACGCGTCCGCGAGGAACGCCGCCGACACCAATGGCTGCATCCAGCGACAGCGAAGTCGTGGAAATTGCGGGGATATCAGACACCTCGCGCTCACCCAGGCGCATGATGGAGCCCTTGCCGAACTTCTTTTCGATATTCATCAGGGCCGCTTCAATCGCTTTGCTACGATCATCACTCATGGCTAGCATCTCTTTCTTCCGCTCCTATTCTCGGTCAGTGTGGGTAACGCGCCTGAGCATACCACATCCAACGCGAGAATGGAACAGTGTTTCATCCTTGCAACAAGACTATTTCCGGAGGGTTTGGGTACAGACGATTGTGCGTCATGGCAGCCCTCTCTGCATCTGCCCGGGTGGTAAGGCGACGCACAAAACATTCTGCGACAAGATTGGTTCACATCAAACGCGTGGCATCAACTGCAAACAATTCTTCGATGCTTCGGCCCGTCCGTTTTTCAACTTGCTCGCAAAGCGACGGGATTGGGCCCGCAGTTTCATCTCGGCTGATTCGCTCGATGCGCCAGGTCGGAAAGAACAGATCGCTCAAGCCGATGAATGGCTCGTTATGCACAAGCGCGCGAACCCAATCATCAAAGGAATTCAGGTCGAGACCGCGCAAGAATACTCCAGCCGTATTGATTTCGTCGAGTATTCCCCAGCACTTCTCACGAGGAGTGTGCAGCACAACTACGATCGACTCTCCGCTGGTAATTTTCCTGCTCATTTTGCTTTGACAGTCTAGAATCGAGTCAATCCATCGTCAACGATCTCGCAAACCTGCCGATGTTCTTTACGAGGTGCGGCGAACGGCCTTCGCGTTCGATCTCAGCAACTATTGCAGAGCCGACTACGGCTGCATCTGCGAAGCGCCACACTTCCTTTACCTGGTTAGCCGTCGAGATGCCAAATCCCACCGCGACCGGCAGCTCAGAGAACTCTCTCATACGCGTCACCAGCCGTTCTGCTGCTTGATTCAAGCTCTCCTGTGTACCGGTGACCCCGGCGCGCGAGACGGCATAAATAAAACCAGACGCGCACTCGGCCACCAATCGGAGCCGATCATCGGTTGACGTCGGCGCTACCAGAAAGATCATGTCCAAACTGTTGTTTCTTAATTCATCGGCAAATTCTTTGGACTCTTCAGGAATCAAGTCGGTAACGAGAATCGCATCAATGCCCGCTTGCCTGGCCTCGTTTACCAGTTTCTTAGTGCCGTATTGCAGCAGCGGGTTGAAATAGCTGAACAATACAATTGGCGTGTCAATAATGGCGCGAACTTCCGCGGTCATTGAAAAAATTTCTTTGAGCCCGAAGCCCTGCCGGAGAGCTCGTTCAGACGCGCGCTGAATGACTGGTCCGTCTGCCATCGGATCACTGAAAGGGACGCCGAGCTCGATGATTGAGGCGCCTGAGTGGGCCAACTCAACCATCAGTTTCCCGGTGGTGACGAGATTCGGATCGCCGGCGGTTATGAAAGGGATGAACCCCTTCTTTCCGGATTGGCGAAGGGCACTGAATGTTTCGGTTATGCGGGTCACTGACTACGCTATTCCAGGAAGAAATGTTTTGATCACGAAATCCGATCTAGATTTTCCATATATCATTTACCATTTTTCATATGCCATTTCAGATATTTGCGTGGCGTCAACGGTCGAAAGTCCTGCGCGCGTGTCGGTTATGCGGGTCAATGGTTACGCTATTCCAAGAAGAACTGTTTTGATCACGAGATTCGAGCTTAGATTTTCCATATATCATTTACCATTTTTCATATGCCATTTCAGAGATTTGCGGCGCGTCAACCGCCGAAGGTCCTGGCGCGCGTGTCGGTTATGCGGGTCAATGGTTGCGCTATCCCCAGAAGAATCTTGATCACGAGATTCGATCTGGATTTTCCATATATCATTTACCATTTTTCATGTGCCATTTCAGATATTTGCGGCGCGTCAACGTTCGAAAGTGTGACGCGCCCATTGGATAATGTGGTAACTGAGCTTGACCGTGAAAAACTGCGTTTCTCCCCTCGCCTCTTCGCCCGAGCAATGACAAATGGAAACTGGCAAATGATATATGGAAAATCTAAATGCTGCAGTTGGTCGTTTGGTACAACTTTCCCTAGAGCCTCACTCGCCAATGATCTTCACCAGCACGCGCTAAACCGGGTGGGACTAGCCAGAAACAATTCTATTAACCGTTTTAGCGGTTCTCTCGATGTTTACCATCAAACCGTTGAAACGATTATTTAGTCCTAATCGTCTTGGTCGTCACCGGGCTGAAGCCGCGGTGTGAATAAAATGATGCACCATTAGAGACTGACCAGCTAAACAACCGACTGTTGTGCATTGAGGTGCTTCAACGATACCATCCCTGCGCAACTCTTATAAGACACATGATTGAAGCCCTCGCGGCCATCTTAGGCCTGATCATCATCACAGTCATTCTTTGGGATGCTTTTGAGACCATCATACTGCCTCGCCGAGTCAACCGTCGCATTCGCTTGACCAGCATGTTTTATTCTTCAGTCTGGGTTCCCTGGTCCACCTTTGTCAGGTACCTAAAGAAACCCAAACGTCGTGAAAAATCGCTGAGTTTGTTTGGCCCGATGTCGTTGCTGGTCCTGCTCGGCATTTGGGTCGTCGGTTTGATTGTCGGCTACGCGTTGTTGATGTTGGCAATCGATCGGCGAGCTGGCACAGACCTTTCTTTTTGGACACATCTTTATCTCAGCGCCACAACGTTCTTTACGCTTGGCTATGGAGACGTGGTGCCGACCACGCCCCATGGCCGATTTCTTGCAGTTGTAGAAGCAGGCAATGGTTTTGGATTATTAGCCATCGTCATCAGCTACCTTCCTATTCTTTACCAATCGTTTTCCAGCCGCGAAGCCAGTATCTCGCTGCTTGATGCGCGCGCAGGCTCGCCATCGAGCGCAGTTGAGCTCTTGCGCCGGCATCGAGCTGAGGATAGTTTTGAAGATCTGAATCGCCTGCTGAGCGAATGGGAACGCTGGTCGGCTGAGCTGCTGGAAAGTCATCTCTCGTACCCAGTGCTTTGCTATTTTCGCTCTCAACATGACAATCAATCGTGGCTCGGAGCCTTGACGACCGTGCTCGACACCTGCGCTCTCGTAATGGTCGGTGTGGAGGGGGCTCCGGTCTGGCAAGCTCGGATGACATTCGCGATGGCGCGTCATGCGGTCGTAGACATCGCGCAGGTATTTCGTACGAAACCGAGTCGTGGCGTTAGTTGCTACTCGCGACTCGCAGGAGCAGATCTAAAGCGCATGCGAGAAATACTCGACCAAAACGGTATCCACCTGAGCGATGGCGAAGAAGTTGAACGGCGATTGTACGAACTGCGTTCTATGTACGAGCCTTATGTGGATGCGTTGTCTGAATGGCTGTTGATGCCGTTGCCGCCCTGGATTTTGCCGAAGGACGCGATCGATAACTGGAAGACCAGTGCCTGGGGTAGGATTCAATAACTGATGGCTTTCAAAATGGAGATTAGAAAGTGGGCGACGAGATTGGGTTTTTGGGGCGTCGTGTTTTTTGTCGTCAAGGGTCTGCTGTGGCTGACCATTCCTGCACTGATCGCACTGTTTATTGATTGAGCTCAGTGCGGCAAGAAAAAGTAGGTAGTCGCTAAAACTGAGGCCACGGCCTGGCGCCGTGGTCACTCACGTTGGTCGCTAACAGAGGCGGGGCCGAGATTTTTGGTGATGCCACGGGCTTGTCCTGTGGAGTGTTCACGCTTCATGCTGCTGGCAGGCGGCAACGTGAAACACCACGGGGCCAGCCCGTGGCATTTTGCGAACCGATGGATCAGCCTGTTTTTGTAGCTGTGAACATGAAACACCACAGGGCCAGCCTGTGGTATCGGCTAAGGCTTCAGTTCACATTTAGGCTTTACCTACTTTTTCTTGGCTCACTGGATTGAGCTGTCGCGGCAAAGCCGCATCGCTTTCGTTACTCGGAATTTGCAATGGCAAAACGAACGCTTAATAGGAACACTGCAAGTTTAGTCGCACTGCTGGTGGCAATGTGCGTCGTCGCAGCTGCAAGACCAACGCGAAACCCTCATACGCAGGAAACTCGGCCTCGAGCGCGGGCTGCAGGTGTCAAGGTTGGCATTCTACCCACCGGCCCTCTTAACGCGATCACCGACGTCAATGGAGTGTTGATTGGACAAACGACCGTGATTCGCGGCAGTGATATTCGCACGGGCGTTACTGCCATCCTGCCTCATTCAGGAAACTTGTTTCGTGAAAAAGTTCCCGGCGCGATCTTTGTGGGCAACGGCTTCGGCAAACTCATGGGCTCGACACAAGTCAACGAACTCGGTGAGATCGAGACGCCGATATTATTGACCTCGACTCTCAGCGTTCCCAAAGTGGCAGATTTTCTACTCGACTACATGCTGGCGCTGCCGGGAAATGAAGACGTGCCTTCCGTCAATCCCGTAGTAGCGGAAACCAACGATGGTTATCTAAACGACATTCGCGGCCGCCATTTGACTCGAGACGATGTCTTCTCGGCGATTAAGAATGCGAAGTCAGGCGCAGTTGAAGAAGGCTCAGTCGGCGCCGGCGCCGGCACGGTCGCATTCGGATTCAAGGGCGGGATCGGAACGTCGTCTCGCAAGCTGCCGGAGAAGCTGGGCGGTTTTACGGTCGGAGTCCTCGTGCAATCCAATTTCGGCGGCGTGCTGACGATCAATGGCGCGCCGATCGGACGCGAGCTTGGAAAGTATTACTTGAAAGAAGAGCTGAGCGGTCGCAGTCAGCAATCAATCGACCGGGCCGGCATCGCTGATGGGTCGATTATTATCGTGATTGCAACCGATGCACCGGTTGAGGCGCGAAACCTCAAACGAATGGCTGCTCGAGCGATGATGGGTCTGGCTCGCACAGGAGCAGCCGGCACCAACGGCAGTGGCGACTATGCGATTGCATTTTCAACCTCGCCGGATGGACGCATCGTGCGGCCCAGGGATCCGGTCGGCATCTATTCACCAAGACTATTGTCGAATGATTCAGCTTCCCCATTATTCCTGGCGGTTATCGAGGCCACTGAAGAAGCGATCTACAACTCACTCTTTCGGGCCACTACCGTCACCGGGCGGGGCCACACCGCTGAAGCATTGCCGATCGAAAAGACGCTGGAGATATTGCGCAAGTATCACGCGATGTAAAGTAAATTGTGTGTTTGCGATCCTTCAATTGATCTTTCATTACACTTGGACCACCCTGATTGACACCGCACGATTCGCTGCTTAGAATCCAAACAAGGAATACAACTATCCAGGAGGGGGTATACACGTGAAGACGAACATCCGTGTCAGTAGAAAGAAACCGGAATCTCTCACCAGCCAGATCCGAGAGCAACTCAGTAGCATGATCGACTCAGGCACGTTAGCGGCGGGAAGTTTTCTGCCCAGTGAGCGAGAGTTGGCTAACTCTTTGAAGGTAGCGCGTAACGTGGTCAGGGGCGCTTATGAACAACTAATGACGGTTGGCTCGATTCAGAGTGAGGGTCGCAAAGGCCGTAAGGTGCGTGCAGCAAGTGCAAGAAAGAAATCGACCAGGACCAGCAAGAAAAAGTAGTGGGTCGAAGCGCGTGAAGCGCTGAGACCTTTCATCCCGACAAGTTTTCCCCCTATTAATTCGAGCGAACGCCAAGCGCCGCTTCGTTGCCAAGCGCCAGAATTTCGGCTTTGATGGCGCGCCGCTCTGCCAGCATGCGCACAAAGAACCGTCTTCGCATCAGAAAGAACGTCAAAGCTCGCAAGCCTCCCAGGGAAGCCTCCCACGCCTCGAGAAAGCGCATCGCTACATAGCCGCATAAAGGCAACAACGGAAGAATTACGAGTACGGCCCACCACCCTGCGAAAGCGTAGCCCACTCCAGCAACTATTAACCAGGTCAGCGGAAAGAAAAGCATTGCCGAGATGATCTTGATTGTAGAGACCACGTCTTCAGTGTTGCGAAAGAGACTGGAGGAGAAAACTCCGCCCAATTTGTAAGCCGGAAAGTGAACGACAATTCCTATCGTCGCCGGCGCCAGCATCAACAGAAATATCGTCACTCGTTTGATGATTTGAAACAAAACCGCTGCCGTCGAGCGTGGCGGCGAGAGGTCTACCGGATCGACACCAGCTTGACGCAGTTGCTGGTCGAAACGAATGATGCGCGCCTCCAATTTCTTGATCCGTTCCGGGGCCTGGCCCGAAAGCGCCGCATAGCCCTTGATGAACTGCTGGCGCAGTTGTAACTCGCGCGCCAGGGTTCCGGATGATTCGTTGTCGCTTTCCGATGAAAAGATTTCTTCAGCTCGACTGATAACCTGCAGCGCGTCTTCATGTTGGGCATCCAGCATGACTTCACGAAGGGCAGCTTCGATTGTTTTTGATAGCTCCTTCACCGCGGCGCGAGAGGGCGCGCCGTCTTCCAAAGGCTGCGGAGTTACTTCGATTGGCTTGCCGAAATAAAGCAGTGCGTCGCTGCGAAAAGAAGACTTGGAGGTGTAGTAGAGTCCGGCCGGAACAATCTTGAGATTGGGCGCCTGACCGGTAGCGACAGCGCCGAGAGCGATGCGAGCGGCTCCAGTCTTGATCGGCTGCAAGCCAGGTCGATCATGTGAAATCCCCTCCGGACAAATCCCGATCGTGCCGCCTTCCGATAACCATTTAGCTGCTGCGGCAAAGGTTTCCTGATTTTTGCTGACATCCTGGCCCTTATCCTGTTGCCGATATGCCGGCAGTGAATTAAGGGCGCGTACGAAAGCGCCTATGACCGGGTAACCAAATAGCGGCGCCTTCGCAAGAAAGGAAACTCTGCGCGGCGCGAGACATAACAGAAAACTCGGGTCAACGAGAGCGTTCGGATGGTTGAGGACAAAGATGACCGGATCAGTTTCCGGAACGTGTTCGAGCCCGGCAATTTCAACACGGCGATAATAGATACGTAGCGTGAAGCGCAACAGCGCGATAATGATTCGCCTGGTCAAGCCATTCTCCGCGGCAGGTTCTGAAAATCAATCGCTGGATGATACTAGATCCCGAGGTGGTTGGCGCGAAACAGCCAGGAAATAATCAGCCGCGGATAAACGCGGATAACACGGGTCTGAAACCAAATATGAGCATTGGGCTTACTCAGGTCTTTCAGATCCGTCTTACCCGCGTTCATCCGCGGCTAATTTATCTTTCCTTGCCTGCAGCTACTGAGTCGGCGCGCCGCACTCGGAGTTGTTGTTCACCACTACCGAGCTGAAGCGTCGCTGGTATTCCGTCGACGTCAGGAACGAGCACACCATCCCG
>DATNBH010000076.1:0-72361 GCA_035572035.1 Pyrinomonadaceae bacterium
CAGTGGGTCGTCACGAATCTTCCTAAGCTCAACTCGCGAACGCTTACAGCGTTCCCTATTAGCTTGGTTCCTTTTCCTGGGGCGCTGCCCCAGGCTGGAATTTGCCAACGCCTTCGGCGTTTCGACTACTGACGTTGATTAGTCAAGTATGTTAATGCCGTTGAAACGGTTTTGAGTTCTGAAGAAATCTTGCACCCGGTTGAAACCGGGTGTGAATGAAATGGTCCGATCTCAGACTGCCCACCTACTAATGTCACTTCGCCGCGGTTGGTCTACACTAGTCAACCAAAATCTCATCAATAAAGATCCACGAGTGACCGCCTTTGCCGGGATGCCAGTCGGGAATAGTGCCATAGCCGACGGCCTTAACGCGGACATACCGGGCTTGCCGGGCGGCGATCGTTTTCACTAGATCCTTAACAACGACTTTGTACTCTTTGTCAGACACGTTGTTTGCGATCGTCAGTGGCTGCGAGAAAGCCTTCCCATCATCTGAAAATTCAAATTCAAGTCGCACTGGCATCCAGATCCATGAGCCAACGTCCTGCAAAAAACCCGCGCCTACTTTAGTGATGGTTTGAGACTTGCCCAGATCGATCAGTGCGACAAAATCCTGGCCTTGATAGCCTTGCCACGCGCCCGTGCTGAAATTCTGGTTACCTCTAATTCCATCGATCAAAGCCATGTCGCCACCAGCCGCGTATTGCGAGCTGTAACGAGACTGAAGCTCGATTGTCCAATTGTGCGGTAGTTTGTGGAACGTCGCGGAGGTTACAAAACTCTTCACCTTATCTCCGCGGATGGCCAGGGCCTTGATTGTGGTGGTTTGCGTGACGACTATTGGCTTTTCATAGACGAGTGATTTCGCATTCGGCTCTGAGCCATCAGACGTGAAATAAATCGTCCCGTCTTTATCTAATCTCCTGATCGATACCTCAAGCTTGTCGTTGAAAGTATCACTGGGCGCCTCGATAATTGGGCCGGCCACAAATTCGGGAAGATACGTCGTCGAACTGTCATTGATCCTCGAGCCCCATTTGCGATTCGGTTCGGGCCCCATTTGAAAGACCAGCTCGCCGCCTTTCATCAAATCGCGGTGCAGCAGCAACCAGTAATAATACGGCTGTCCATTCAGAGTAGCGCTTTGGATGTAGAGGTTGCGCGCGGAAACGTTCGCCGCTTTGATCACGAAGGTCTTTCCATTCTCGAGCTTGAATCGCACCTCCGGAAACAAAGGAGTTCCGATGGCGTAATATGGCGAGCCTGGAGTCACCGGATAAAAACCTGCAGCACTCAGAACATACCAAGCCGACATTTGGCCGCAGTCTTCGTTACCAATGAGACCATCGGGTGACGGCTTGTAAAAGTCATCCATGATTTGTCGCGCCCGAGCTTGGGTCTGCCAGGGCTCGCCCGCGTAGTCGTAAAGATAGGCCATGTGATGGCTGGGTTCATTGCCGTGCGCGTATTGCCCGATGAGTCCGGTAATATCGGCCTGCTCGCGTCCGATGGTCTTAGAGTCGGCGGTGAAAAGCTGATCCAGCTTACGGGCAAACTTTTCTCTCCCACCCATCAACCCAATCAATCCGTCGATGTCATGGGGTACAAAGAAACTGTATTGCCACGCGTTTGCTTCGGTGAAGTTGAAATCGACCTGGCGAGGATCAAACGGAGTCAGCCAACCTCCATTTCGCCGCGGTCTGGCAAAGCCCGTATCAGGATCGATTACATGACGATAGAACTGCCCGCGTCGCATGAACTCGCGGTAGTCCTCGTAGTTTTCCTCCTTACCTGATCCTCCGGCCATTTGGGCGATGCACCAGTCATCGTAGGCGTACTCTAGAGTCTTTGAGACGGACTCGCGATCATCTTCCATGCTGATGTACCCACGCGTCCGATAAGCATCGAGTCCTCGCTCCGAACGCTCCGCGCTTAGCTTCATTGCAACGAGGGCTTTCTCCCGATCGAAGCCCGTGATGCCTTTGGCTGCAGCATCCGCGATCACTGACACTGAGTGATAGCCGATCATGGTGTCGGTCTCGTTGCCGGCTAATTCCCAGACCGGCAGTCGCCCTCCATAGTCATACTGCGCCAGAAAAGTTTTGATGAAGTCCAAGGTGCGCTTCTGATCGATGATGGTGTAAAGCGGATGAGCGGCTCGAAACGTGTCCCACAATGAAAACACTGAGTAGTTGGTGAAGTCTTTGCTGAGATGAATTTTGCCATCGCGTCCGCGAAATTGACCGTCGACATCCATGAACAGATTAGGCGCAATCATCGTGTGATAAAGCGCTGTGTAAAAGTTTGTGAGCTGCTCGTCTGTGCCCTTCAAAGCCGTGATCTTGTCGAGCTCGTGGCCCCACGCCATTCGACTCTGATCGACGGTGCGATCAAATTCCCAACCGGGCAGCTCTGCGGCTAGATTGGCTTTGGCGCCCTCAATACTGACCGCGGAAATCGCTACCTTGACCATGATCTCGTTCGCGCGGCGCCGTGGAAAACCAAACACGGCTTTTATGTTTGTGCCCTGTGCGCTTTTGCGCTGAGCCGCCGTTGCCATTCGTCCACCCACTGAGATTTCTGCCTCAAAGGGTTCGGAAAACTCGGCTGTGAAATAAACGATTTGATCCTTCGCCCAAGCGCTCGAGCGTCGATAGCCTTCGATGTGAGTCGCATCGACGACGCGCAGGTAGGAATCGAGGACTCGGTCACGATGCTGCAGATCGAGAACGATGTTGGCGCGTCCGCCGGCTGGATAAGTGTAGCGATGAAAGCCGGCGCGATTCGTTGCCGTAAGCTCTACGCGTATGCCTCCGTCACCGAGCAGTACGCGATAGTACCCAGGCGCTGCTGCTTCATTGGCGTGGCTGAACTTTGAGGCATAGCCTTTGTCGGGTTTGCCGTCAACGAAAGCTGCAAAGACCGGCTCGCCTATGGTGGGCATCAGCAGTATGTCGCCGTAGTCGGAAATCCCAGTGCCGCTCAGGTGTGTGTGGCTGAATCCATAGATGACATCGTCCGAGTAATGATATCCGGAGCATCCATCCCAGCCTGTGAGACGCGTATCGGGACTGAGCTGGACCATCCCGAACGGACGAGTTGCGCCCGGGAAAGTATGACCGTGCCCTCCAGTCCCAATGAATGGATTGACGTAATCTACCGGCTGGCGCTGCGCCGAGGCGGAGCCGCCCAATACCAGCACTAATCCAATGATCGCGCTGATGAAGATCAACCTTTTGTATTTAGCGCTTTTCAATCTTCGTTAGCGATTCAACTACCGGCTTTCTGAACCACTCATATGAGATCAGCTCGGGGTCAGGAAGGGCAGCTTGCTCCCGCCTCGAGGTTCATCAGCATTCAAGTTTGATCCATTCTAGATGTCTTAGCTGATCTGCTCCCTTGCATGCCTGGCCCAGCAGGGCGGGCGCAAGCAACCCGTCCTGACTTCGAGCTGATCAATGTTGACCTTTTCGGATAAGAACCTCCAATTGCCTATCCTTTTGTGAATGAAAGCGTAAATCTCACTTCACTAGTTTCCTCAACTCATTCTCGCTTGGTAACGAGGTGCGGGCGCCGAGGCTTCGACACTTCAGGGCGGCGGTTGCATTAGCGAGCTGCAAACTCGTTTCGATGTCTTCGCCTTTCAAGAGACCATACAAAAAGCCCGCGTGGAACGCATCGCCGGCGCCGGTCGTGTCGCGGCACCCGCCGGGAACCTCAAACGCGCCCGATTCGAGAAACTGACCTTCGTGAAAAAGCACGGCGCCGCGCTGTCCAAGCGTGGCGCCAACGATCGCGCATCCATAGCGCGCTTTCAACTCAACCAGTGAAGCTCGTTCATCAGCGATTCCCGTCAATCGATGCGGAAACTCTTTCGATACGATCAGCACGTCAATCAAGGGCAGCAAATCCGGCAGGCCTTCGTAGATGTTGTCTATGTCAGCCGAAACGATCACGCCGGCAGCACGAGCAGCCGCCGCCATAAGCGCGCAAGCCGGCGGATCGTGCGCGTCGAGGTGCAAGACTCGGCCGCGTGGCGCCAATTCGACAGGCGCTTCGTCCGCCGGATAGCCGATCCTGTCATCGCGATCCCAAACTATCGTTCGTTCGCCGTTGCGCTGATCGATGATTATGAATGCGATCTGATTGCGCGCGCCTTCGACGACTTCAGCGAAGTGCAAATCCACGCCTTCGGCTTTGATCGACTCAAGTCCAAACTTTCCTTCGGCATCTGAGCCAAAACGTCCGGCATAGGCTGTACGCAAGCCCAGCCGTTGCAGCGCCACCATCGCACTCGCAGTCTGGCCTCCGGTGCTTTGCTTGTAATCCAGCAACCGCATTTTCACGTCAAAGGCTGGATACTCGGGCACGACCAGAAGATAGTCGACGGCATTCAGGCCAAAGCCGACCGCATCGAATTCTTTGTTGTCCGTTAATTGAAAAGGAAAGCGCATCTTGTATTACAAACTGCCGGCTGAGAATCGACAGGATTTACGCGAAAAATAGTTGGTTTGACGGCTGACCGAATCTTTCTTGTTAATCCGGTTATCCTGTCGAACTTTTGGGTACCAAACTAACAGTTTCGTTACAGGTCGGATAAAATACCACTGCTTCCCTGAAGATCCACTAATGAACCTGGAACAGAAACTAAAAGAAATACCAACTTCACCCGGCGTGTACCTGCACAAAGACGCTGCCGGACGAATCATCTATATCGGCAAAGCCAAAAGTCTGCGCAGCCGCGTCCGCCAGTATTTTCAAGCCGGTGGGCCGGTGCGGTTTGGCTACGATATCAAGACCGTTGAGCTCGTCAAACAAATCGCCGATGTTGAATTCATCGTCACCGATAACGAAGTCGAAGCTCTGATTCTCGAAGCCACCCTCGTCAAGCAGCATCAACCTCGCTTCAATTACAAACTCAAAGACGACAAGTCTTACCCGCACCTTAAGCTGACGGTCAACGAACCTTTTCCGAAGGTCGTTATCACTCGCCGAATTCAAAGAGACGGCGCGCTCTATTTCGGACCTTTTTTGCCGGCGAGCCTCGCGCGTAAGACTATCGATCTGATCAATCGCACGTTTCAGCTGCGCACCTGCGACATCGAAATTGACGGCAAGGCTCCACGTCCGTGTCTTGAATATCACATCAAGCGCTGTCTTGGTCCATGCGTCAAGGGTTTGTGCACTCCGGAACAGTATCAGGAAGCCGTGCGCGATGTGCGACTGTTGTTGGAAGGAAGAAACACTGAGCTGGCTGACACCCTCGAGGGCCGCATGCACGTGGCGTCGGAAGAGACGCTGTACGAGCTCGCCGCTAAATATCGCGACCTGCGGAAGACCGTCATCAAACTCTCAGAACAGCAAAAGATGGCCAGCTCACCTGAGCGTGATGTGGACATCTTTGGCTACTACCGCGAAGCACAGCGGCTGGCTTTGCAGCTTTTTACTTTGCGCGAAGGCCAGATCGTAGGACGCCGGGAATTCTTTTGGGAAGATCTGCCGCCCGATGATTTCAATCCCGCACCATTTCTCAGCGAGGTGCTCGCGCAATACTACTCTTCAGACTATGTGCCGCGAGAGATCTATGTGCCGGTGGATTTCGATGATCGACAACTTTTGGAAAAGGCGCTTAGCGTCCGCAAGGGCAGACGCGTCCGCATTATCGATCCTCAACGAGGCGAAAAGCGTGATTTGATCGATCTCGTTGAGAAGAACGCCAAGCTTGCTTTTGAGCAGCGCTTTCGAGTGCTGCAGCCGGATATGAAACTCGTGCTGGAGGAATTGCAGGAGACTCTCGAGCTGCCGCATTTCCCGGCGCGCATCGAGTCGTTCGACGTTTCCAATATTCAAGGCTCAGACAATGTTGCCGGTATGGTCGTGTGTGAAAACGGAAGGATGAACCGATCGGAGTACCGCAAGTTCAAGATTCGAACCGTCGAGGGCTCGAACGACGTGGCTTCCATGCGCGAAGCGGTGTCGCGACGCTATCGACGCGTGCTTGATGAAGGCAAGCCTCTGCCTGATCTGATCATGATTGACGGCGGCAAAGGCCAGCTGGGCGCTGCAGCCGGCGCGCTTCGTGAACTGGATCTGGAAGCTTTGCCGATGGTTGGTGTAGTAAAGCCTCCGCAGCGTCACAACGAGGTTTCACACTTGCTGGTGAAGGGTCGTGAAGACGAGCCGGTTTACCTCGATCCTCATTCGTTGATTCTGCGATTGCTGCAGATGATTCGAGACGAAACGCATCGCTATGCGGTCACTTATCATCGCAAGCGACGCGAGCTGCGCGATTTCACATCCGAGTTGACGGCGATTCCGGGAGTTGGTGAGAAACGCAAGAACAGGTTGCTGCGGAACCTGGGATCGATTCAGCGCATCGCCAAAGCCAGCGTTCCCGAGCTCGCTCCTTTTGTCGGCAAGAAGACCGCGGAAGAGATTGTCGAACACTTCGCCCGCCAACGTGCCCTCGCCGAAAATGCGACGTAGTACTTTGTGCTTTGTTCTTAGTTCTTTGCGCTTGAACTTAGGTTAAGCGACTTGGTTTCCTTCTCACGACACGGTTCAGTCGGCAACAGGTGCTTGACTCCCCGATTGTGTCATTGGGACGTCATCGGGTGGCGGCAGCTGTGCTCGATCTGAAATCACAATCGGTTCAGATCCGTGTAATCTGCGTGAATCTGTGGCTAAGCTGCTTCCTGACAGACTCTACCAGCTACCGTAGGTGATACTGACTTAGTTTTTCTCGCCTTTGAAGTCGTAGGTGAAGTTGCGGTCAGTACCACTTGCCGGAGCGCGTGGGTAACTGCTCAAAAACAATAGCCACAGATAAACGCGGATAACACGGATCTGAAATCACAATCGGTTCAGATCCGTGTAATCTGCGTGAATCTGTGGCTAAGCTGCTTCTTGACAAACTCTACCAGCTACCGTAGGTGATACTGACTTAGTTTTTCTCGCCTTTGAAGTCGTAGGTGATATGTAGCTTCAACGAGCCGTCCAGGATCTCCGCCCTTACATCTTTTACTTGCGCTTTCAAAACTCCGCCGCTCGCTTTTACCGGAATCACCGGAGCCAGCTGTGGCGCGCGCACAAGCTCGAGCGGATTAACACGCTGGTTGATCGCATTCTGAACGAACACCGTCAGCATGCTGTTAGCTACCGGCGCCACACCCTCGAGATTCACACCTTCGACGTTAAGCTGCCCATAGACAGTCTGCTTCGACTGATCGAATGACATTTGAATACTGCTTTGCGCCCAGCCCTTAAACTGCATGCAGTTCCCCATCAAGCTGTAGCTGCCGTTGAAAGCGAGCGGAACCATAATCTTGCCGCCGGTGAATTGCACGCGCGTCTTCACGCCGTCAGTTTCCTGGAGCACTGTAATAGTGTTGGCGCAACCTGACTGGAAAACTGCCGGCTGCATCGGCGAGCTCTCTTCATTCTTTTGAGAAAGCTGAAGCGCCGGCGATCCGAGATCGCGAAAGATACTGCCCAACACTTGCTCGAAGAACTTGTCATCGAGCCCCATCACCAACGTTCCGGGAGCGTCACCACCTGGCGCCGGAGCTTGAACGGGAGTGCCCGGTAACTTGTGAGCACGCGGCGAACCGAGCCAATAAATCGCGCCTCCTCCTCCCAGCAAGATGCCGACCACTAGCAAGATTACGTATTTCATGTTGAGTGTCCTTTATGGATTTGCTGATGCTGATGGACTCGGCGAAGCTGCTGCCGGCGGGGCTGCGTTCATATTCGCCAGCAGCGCTTTGACCAGGGCTGTTGCGGCACTGGTGATAGCGTCGATGTGGCTGCGAATCTGCTCAGGCGGAATCTTATTGAGTCCAGCCGGGACTTCAAACTGAGCAGCATCTACATCCGTACTGATGTCGCGCATTTCGGCTACGATTTTCGCTGACTTCACGCCTTTTACTTCGCCGCTCGCTTGCGCCAGCAACTCAGCTCGCAACGGCAGGCCCGTATCTTTGTCAATGTAAACAAAGCCCTGGTTCTTAACTTCACCCGCCTGCGTCTTCGTGTCCACTTGCGATGAATAACTGTATTTCATGGCTGTGCGCCCGTTGAATTTTTCCTCACCCGCCTGCTGCACACCTTTCAGCCTTTCGAGATGTTTGACGATTTGGCCGGGCGTCATCAATCTCTGAATCTGGAAGCCGACCGCATCAGGAGTCAACTCGGCGTATTGCTTGCGAGCCGGCAACACCACGTAATGATGATCGGTAGTATCGATATAAATAAGGTCGGAACCATCCGGCATCTTGAAAGAGACGCGCCGTGAATCACCGCTACGCGCGATGGCGACAGATAGAGTCGGCATGCCGATGGTCTTCTCGCCATTCTCTGTTTCCGCACTGAGCGTCAAGGTCGCGCGATACTTGTCAGGTTCACGCGCTGTGATTACTGCAAGCGACTCAGCGCTCGTGTTGGCGTTGGCTGGCGCCGCATTAGTATTTGCGGTGATGTTCGCATTCGAGTTGGTGTTGGTATTCGTATTCGTCGGCGTGCCGCAGGCTGCGAACAATAGCACGCATAAAGAGAGCTGTATGGTTAGTTTGAGAGCAGAGCTGAGCATAAGAATCTCCGTGTTCGAATGATGACGCACAAGCGCCTGATGATTGCGAAGGGGCTTTTAGAGGGATGCGTTGAGGATAACACGGCTGGTCCAGGACCGTGAAGTTGAGCGGCAGTAGACAGAAGCCTATGCGTTAGCTCAAAAGACAGAGATTTGCCATATATCATTTGACATTTATCATTTGCCATTGACGGTGAACGAAACGCCAAAACCCATAGGCACCCTCACAACCGCACGGCTCGTTCCATCACGCTCGCTCTGCGGAATTAAGGGCAGCCGGCGGCAAAAAGTTGGAGGCGCTCCAACCGTTGACGGAGATGACAAATGAAAAATGGCAAATGATATATGGCAAATCTTCTCCACAACGCTTCCACATGGCCGAGCCTGACTCCCACGCGTCGCTGCCTACCGCTGCTAACCTGACTCCGCTCGTTGACTTACTGCTGTATTTCGAATAAAAGCCGTAGCTGCAATTTCATCTAAAAGGGGCGGTGGTCCAAGTCATGAAATCAATTCCAGCACTCTTGCTGCTCGGATTAGCACTTTCACTTTGTAACTTAACCAAATCAAAGAGCACTTCGTCCGGTCCAGCCGGGTCCGGCACTTCTTCTTCCGGCGATGCCATCGTTGCCGAGAAGCCGCAGCCCACTGCGGGTCAAATAGCAGCGCTGGAGGGTGGTCAAACTGTGAAGTGGGACCAGCAAGGCATGGCCTGGACGTTGCCGCCAAAGTGGACGAAGGTCAGTGAAGATCGCGATCAATTTACGGCTCGCTCGCCCGGCGGGTTTGACGCCGCGAATCTGATCGTTTCGATATCCGCGATGGCTGACAACTTTCCCACGGACGCCAGTATTAAGGCGACCTACGACGGTACTAAGACGCGGATGAAGAATGGCGAGGTTGATGAACTGCGTTGGCTTGAAATTGACGGCGTGAAGGGCGTGCAGTTCCGCGAGTCGAACCCCGAAAAGCCGGATGGCTTCCGACGCACGCAGTGGATTGCATTTCGAAAGTACGCGGGTCAGGTGCAGATGGTGAACATCATCATCTCCACCGACGGCAAAGACTATCCCCGTCACTCCGACGCTATTTACGGCGTGCTGTTTTCAACCAAGCTAGTGCATTAAGGAGCAGAAAACGACATCCGCAGATTACGCAGATTGCACAGATGTTTAAGAAATTTATGACACGGCTTACCTGTCATTCAACCTAACATCTGTGGAATCTGCGTAATCTGCGGCTAGAGGTTCTTAGTTCTTTTTAATGTAGTTCCGGTGGACCCAGACGCTTTCGTCGGCTTTATCGACGGTCTCAAAGAAGACGCTTTGCTTATTCTCACGGGTTACCAACCTTACCCGCGCAGTCACTTCCTTTTCTGTAGCTGTGCCAGTTTCAGATTCGGCCAGGAATGTCTTCACCTGGTCTGCTGATAGCGTTTCGAACTTTCCATCCTTTTGCAGCTCAGCGACTGCTTCGACGGCGCTCGCTTTCAAAAGCTTGGGCCACAGTTTCATGAACAGAGCATTTGAAGCGTACACGTCCGCGCTGTTGACTTTGCCGTTGATTGCAAAGACGTAGCCAATCACATTTGACTGGGATTTCTTAGTGACAGCCGCGAGCTCGTTGGTGTAGTCGCTCACATTCTCCTGGACCTTTGCATTCTCAACCGCCAGTTGCAGACTCGATTCCGAGACGTCCGCGTTAACTCTCGAGCCCACATTCGAGCTCAGCTTATCCTGGGCGACCGTCACGTTTTCCCAAACTGCTCCCTGAGATTTCGACACCTTCGCCGCCAGTTTCAGATCTTTAGTAGCAGCGCTCTCAGACGAGCTGGCAAAAGTAGAAGTAGCTTCATCGCCACGTTTGGTCCAGCGGCCTGACTCTACACAGAAGGCTGCGATCGGAATCTTCCCGGACTTTCCGGGCACAATTAGATCGACTGCGAGCATGCGATCCTGCTGGCCGCCTTTGACGATGTCGCCGGATTGCACGTAGACGTCTTCGTTCGAGAGGTTTTGAATGGCGAGTTCGTTGACTGACTTGGTCTCAAAGACGATCACCTTCTTTTGCTCGAGTGCTTCCTGCAAAGTAAGAAAGTTCTTGCCCGGCAGCTTGTCAGGTCCATGAACCAGGAAGACCGTCAAATTCTTGTGTGAGTATGGTCCGGTAATCTCATACTCGCTCTCTTTCGTGTTTTTCACCTTTTGAGGCGCCGGTGAGCTGCCACTCATTTGCGCGGTAATCACCAGGCCCACAGTAATCGCCAGCGTCATGCTGAGCACCCAAACAACTGGATTTCCCCTTCCGAAATTTGTCGTCTTCATTTTCCTCACTCCTTTTCCGCTGTTGGACAGACCACGGCCAAAGAACGCAAGGGCGCGGTCTGATTGAGTCGATGTCCTGGTCCGGGGGAGACCCGCGGTGCTTGAGGATAGAACGATGGCGGGGAGCCTTCTTGCGCTTTGAGGAAAACTTCCGAGAATCCGTTGCCTGAAAATATCGATGCGAGCCCAACAGGCGTTCAGAGTTCAATCTTTAGATTGTGTGCTGTAGTCGCCACACAAGCTGAAGCTTGAACTCTAAACGCCTGTTAGGCTCGCAGCCATAGGCGGCCGGCGTAACAGAGCTCGAGGAACTTACACATGCGGCAATGCCGGGCGGGATTGACGGGGAATTCCGTTGGATGATGAGCTCCAGCAATCTCACGCATAGCTTCGTCAATTGCCAATTCACACGCTCGCTGATCGAGCAAAGACTCCGACAATTGAAATTCCTGATTCGGATCGAGAAAGTGCAGCGTAACCTTGACTCGATTCACCTTACCTTCAGTAGCCGGCATGAGTTCGCGCACGGCGAGGGCGTAAGCCTGCATTTGCAATTGATAGTCAGCCGCTACCCGAGCTACTTCATCTTCAATCGACGATATTTCAATCGGAGGCGCGGTGGTACCGATAGACGAAAAATCAAAAGCTATTTGCTGAGTAGAAGCACCTTTTCCTTTCCGAGAAGAGCCAGTGCTGGAAACGCCCGGCCCCGGAGTAACCACCTCGGCAACAGGGTTGATAAAGCGATTCGTTTTGAAATCGACAATCTCAATTTCAAAACCATCGTCATCCGGATTACGCGTTACCAGCAGCTTGTCGATTGCACCCGTCAACAACCCCAATGGCCGTCGCAAGCGAAACGGAACTTCGCTCCACAAGCCTGCGCCCTGCGGCAATCGCTCGCTTTGATCCACCGACAAACGGCGCGCCAGCTCAACTCGCTTGAATACATCGCTCGCAAGATAATTGTGCGCGAGCGGCAGCAGGTCGTTGACTACTTTGTCGGTGTCAATTTCCATCCAGCGCTCAGCCAGCTCGGCCTGGCGAGCTGCAGTCACCTCCTTGAAGCTGCGCAACAAACGTTCGCTCGCGTCTTCGCCGGCTTGAAAGGTCTCACAAAAACGATGGAGCACCGCGCCTTTCAAAGTTGCGGTCAAATTAGCCGGCGGCTCGGGTGCTTCAGCATCGTTCCACGTCGCTACTGCATCGGTCGACGGCGCGTGCAATACCCGGTCGAAATAATATTGTCGCGGACAGCGTTGATAATTTATTAGTTGGGTAACACTGAAGCGATTCACAGCTTGCCCGGTTTGAGCTTCGACTTTTTGCAGCAACGGAAAGGCTTCGAGTAAAGAGTCGGCGCCGTCAGTGGGAGCCGAGGCGCCTTCACCGGCCTGTGGGATTTGACTGATGGTTTGCTCGACCGAATTAAGCCGGAGTTGAACCTGAACGCCATTGCTTAGCTCGATGATGCCGCTTTCTTTACGCAACGGCACGTCGAGAGAATTCCAGATCCACTTCAGCCACGTGTCGGTCTTCCCAACCAGACTTTCAAGATCTTTACTGGCGCCGGAAAGAATTAGTCGATCCTGAGCCCGCGTCGCCGCCACATACAGCAGCCGCATGCTCTCGAAGTGCTCGCGAGTTTCATGACGTTGATTGAAGCGAGCAAAGGTACGGCCCGCCACCGACTTGCCTCGACCATCAGGCACCCTCAGCGTTAGCCCCTGATGTCGATCGAGCAATACCCAACTATCCATCGGCCGCGTCGAGCGATGCAGATCCGGAATGACGACGATCGGAAACTCGAGACCTTTGGCCTGATGAATTGTCATCAAACGAACGGCATTGGCAGCCTCATCGATTTGACCTTCACTTTCGCGACTACCGATGGCTTCGAATTCCTCGACGTAGCGCACAAAGTCGCGAATCAAATGCGTGCCCGCGCTTTCGAATCTTTCCGCGAGGGTGAAAAGCCTTTGGACATTTGCGAGCCGCTGCGCCCCGTCAAACGTCGCGGCAACCACGGTCAGGTATTCCGACTGCTCGACTGCGAACCGCAGCAAATCCCCAAGACCGTAATGATGCCGCCGCGCAATCAATTGCTGGAGCAGCGCCGCTACGCGATCCAGCAACACGTGTTCTTCGTCGTCGATGTATGCAAGTTCACGGTGAACGCGAAGCGCGGTGAACAGCCTGCGAGGATTATTGAAATGCTTCAAAGAGTTTCCGGCTTCGACTTCAGCCAGCGTGGGACCGCAGCGCAAAGCCAGCAGCGCATTGTCCGAAATCCCGCAAAGCGGCGAGCGTAGGACAGCCGCGAGCGCGATCTCATCGGTCTTGTTATCGAGGAAGCGCAGCAGCTGAATCAGGTCCGTGATCTCCGGGCGCTCATAGAATCCGCGACCGAGCACGGTCTGATAAGGAATATTCGCCCGACGGAACGCTGACTCGTATGTCCCAACATTTGTCATCGCCCGAAAGAGGAGCGCGATGTCGCTGTACTTTGGCGAATCATTGTTGCCGACCAATTCGACGATCCGTTGGGCCAGCTGCGCGGCATCAAGCTCTCGAGAGTCCTGTTCGGCTTTTTGATCGCCTTCGGCGCCCGCGCCTTCAGTCGTCGTGATCATCAACTCAACCAACGGCTCCGCATCAACTTGTTCACGCTTGGGCTCGCTCTGCTCGTGCGCAACATAGCCGAGCTCATTAAGCTCACTCGCCGAGACTTCCTCCAGCGGCGTGAACAGTCGCTCAAAAAGATGATTGAAGAAATGGATCAGCGGTGGCTGACTGCGAAAGTTCAGCAGCAGTGGCAGCTCGATCCCGCCCGCCGCGATCAGCGATTCAGTCATTGCTCGAAAGACATCGACGTCAGCGCCCCGAAAGCCATAAATCGATTGCTTGCGATCGCCGACGATGAAAAGATTCGCGCTTTCTCGACGCCCTTTCTGCAGGGCTAACCGCTCCAACAACCGTCGCTGTAGACCATTCGTATCCTGAAATTCGTCGACGAGGAAAAACTTGTAGCGCTCAGCGGCGCGAGTAAGCACTGCCGCGTTCTCGAGTAATTCGAGCGTGCGAGTTTCAAGGTCATCAAAATCGAGCGCCGACAACTTCTGTTTCTCAGCGTTTAGCCTTTCGTGAATACGGCCGATAATGTTCACGATCTCGAGCGCATATTGCTTCGCGAACAAGTCGAGACAGATCTGCGGCACTCGGCCTCGAAGATCCTTTTCCCAAACTAATTCATCCACCGCATTCACGTAGCTCTTGAGATCGCCGCGGGCCGTCGGCCGTACGTCTTCGCGAAAGCTCTCAATCGCTCGCAAGTATTCGGCGAGATTCTCAGGCTCCGGAATTGTCTGCAGCAGAGACTGTAGCGTCGCCCAGCGCGAGCTAACCTCGGCTCGGTTAGTTTTTGCTGCTTCAGTCTTTCGCGGCGCAATCAGAAAATCATTCATGCACCGCGATAAGTTACTCAACGCCTCAGCGTGGTCGAGCTCGGTCGCATGACTGTCCGCCGTCGCTCGAGCAAGGTCAGAAAATGAAAGACCCTGTCCGCGAACGTCGCGATAAAGATCAGCGAGAGCTACCGCCAACTTGCCTCGACCAACGCCAAGCGTTAGTCGCGAGATCTCGACGTGTCCGGAGCTGATGAACTCGGTGAGAGTCTCCTCGACGACTGATTCGAGCAGCATGGCTGCGCGGTGTTCATCAAGCAGGACGAATTGCGGATCGACTCGGGCCTCGACCGGAAACTCCCGAAGTAAGCGCGCGCAAAAACCATGGATGGTGGTGATGACTGCGCCGTCAAGCGTGCGCTTGTAGCCGAGCCACAGCTTCCTTTCCGCATCCGTAGCCAACCGCAAAAGCTGATTTAGTTGCGCCCGGAGCCGCTCGCGCATTTCATTTGCGGCACGATTCGTAAAAGTGATGGCGACAATTTGATCTATGTTGAGTTTCTGCGTGCGGAGGACGTGGAGGTAACGCTCGACCAGGACCATTGTCTTGCCAGAGCCCGGCCCCGCCGTCACTGAAATGTGACGATCGATTGCGTAGGCTGCGGCCGCCTGCTCCGGTTCAAGTTTTCTTTTCGATAAAGGCATTAAGAGACTATCCACAGATTACGCAGATTGCACAGATGTAAACGCACGAAGCGGCTAGCATGATTCAATGGTGCGCGCGTGGCATGGATTATTGGTAATCATCGGTATCACCAGCGCACCGATTATGAGAACATCGAACATATGGATCTGCTGTTACTTTCACAAATACCTCTCTTTATGGCCGACACAAAAACATCTGCGGAATCTGCGTAATCTGTGGATAACGTCTTTCATTTCTTTCTATCAATTCGATAGCGCTCGTAGCGGCATACCGCTTTGAAGTCGCAGAACCGGCAGGTCTTGTCCTTCTCAGCCGGCCGAACCATAAATTTCCCCGCGCGCATCCCGTCGAGAAAATCCCAAACCTTCGCGATCACTTCAGCTCGAATCTGACTCCAATCCTCGTCTGAAAAAACCGAGTTCTTCGCCTGCAGATTTGTGTAGCTTGCCTGACTGGCGCGATACAGTCCGCGATTACGTCTATCGCTGCCACCCCGAATGATGTAGTAACCACCGCCGGCAATTGGATGTTCAGGCAGGATTAACTTTTCAAGCGCTTCGAGATAGATCGGCAGCTGCAAACTGCGACCCGATTTGATGTCTTCCCGAGACGAGCCCGTTGATAGTTTGTAATCGTAAGCAATCAGGGTCTTGTCGTTGGCCACGTCAACGCGGTCGATTTGTCCGCTCACCTTGATCGCTTCCTCGCCAACAAAAGTCGCTCGAGTAATCGTTAACGGCTCATCTTGCGAACCTGGATCTCGGGCTGCCGACCTGGCGCCGCCAAAAGAAACTTCAAAGTAGGCTGGAACCAGGCCCAGAGGCGCTGCCTCTTCCTGGATTCTCATTTCGTAGAGCAGCACCTGGTCCAACAGGATCTTTCGAATCTCACGATCGATCTTCCATATTTGCTTGTTCAGCGGCGGCACCACACGCTCGTGTTCGTCAAATACTTCGTCAGCCAACTCTCGCAACTCAGCTTGAAGTTTGTCCCGATCGAGCAAGTACAAAGGTTGCCGTCGATGTCGTTCAAAGAAGCGGCGCAGAATGTCATGAAGCAGCTTGCCCGCATCAATCGCCTGTAGATCGAGCGCCGCCTCGCCACGCGGCTCGAGTTTCAAAACGCGTTGGCCCAGAAATCGATAAGCGCAGTTGCCGTAGATTCCCAAACTGCTGGCGCTATGCACATATTCGCTGCCGAAACGTTGGCTAATCAGGGCCAGCAAATGCGGATCTGTGATCTCGCCGTCGTATGGCCCAAAAGCGAGGCCGGCGCGCTCGCGCTCAATCTCGATGCGACGCAGGGCCGAACCACTCAGGAGAGAATCATTCCTCGACAGAGTCAGATACCGCTTGATCCGCGGTTGAGGTAACAGCTTCTGTTTTTCGCCACGATGAAAGTGCCGTTCCTGTTGCCGCACGAGCGCGATGTTTAGCTCGCCGGTTCGCGAAACGGAGTTCAGATCGGAGCCGTCATAATCTCGCCGGACTGTCTCAGTGGGAACGTCAAACGGGGCGACCGCGCGACGCAACTCGTCAATAAAGTACGAAGCCACAGTCTCCGAATCATCCTCCAACAACAGCGGGCGCGTGAGATAAAGACGCTCAGTCGCGCGACAAGCTGCCTGGTAAAAATAGTGTTCCTCTTTGAGTAAGGTGGCCGGCGAGATATCTTCGAGCGTCAAGCCGTACTGCTTCAACCGCTCGCGCTCTTCATGTGGATAAATCCAGTCACGCGAGGCGCGCATCGGAAAACCGCCTTCAACTAAACCGGCGATGAACACGGCCCGAAATCGCAAGCCTCGAACATCTGTAGCCTCGAGCACGCGCAGGCCGGCCCGATCAGATCGGCCAATCGTTTGGGACTGAGACAGAAGACAACGCCGGACTTCATCTATGAAAATATCGAGCCGTATCAACCGGCCTCGCTCTCCAGTCAACGTGACGCTCTTGATCGCGGCCCCGAACGCGCGGCGCAACGTTTCCAGGCTATTGAAATTGAGCATCGCCTGCGGTAGTTCTTCATCGGCCAATGACCTTCTGATTGGCCTGGCAATTTGGTCGCGAAAGCAAAGCTGGTCGAATAGCTTGATCAACCCGCCGCGCAAGTCAGTTGGCGTTCCCTCGCGCTGGACGCCTTGAATGTGCTCGGCAAAGCTTTCGAGAACGAGCGCGGTCCAGGCAATTGCGGCAGGATGAATATCACGCGAGGGTCTTCGCTTCTTCTCAGCTTCAGCGCTTTCAATTTTCGCGGTCTCGGCATTCTCAACCTGATCGGCTTCATCAGGATCTCGAGCCTGCTCGATGCCACCGATGTTCAGGAGCTCGCGCGTCGCCGCCGCGCCCGGCAACTCTTTGATTAGTTTGTGGGCTCGCTTCAGCCATTCGGTGACCGGAAGCTCACTGCCGACGTAAGCGAAAGCATTTTCAAGCGCATCTGCATCCCAAACGCCGATGCGGTAAAGACGTTTCAATTGCTCCTGCCGATCCGGGTCGAGCTTTTCGTCGTTGTCTGAAAGAAGATTTGGGTAAGTTGAATCGAAGCGCTCGAGTAACTTCTCCAAATCAGCTGCGCCCAGTCGGAAGTATTCAGACTTGATCAGGTCGGCGAGCTCAGCTGTTCGCAGCTTGTTTGATTCCTGGCGCGCTAATTCTTCAAGTAAGAACAACAACTTCAACGCGGCGCGATTAGCGGGAATATCGCGGGCCTCAATCCGCGCCTCGAGGCTACATGGCAACGACTCTTCGCGCATGACGCGTTCGATTGTTTCCGCATAAGAGGCGCGCTGGCGGACTACGAGCGCCATCTCGCCTAACGCAAATTTCTCGGTCAGGATGAGTCGCTTTATCTCTTTGGCTACGGCTCGAATTTCAGTATCGCGATCACCGCACTCAAGGTAATGAATTTCTGCCTGCTGCCGGAGCACCTCCGATTCACCGGGCATTTCGATCGGTGAGTTGATCGATGAGTTGATCGATGAGTTAATCGATGAGTTGAAGAGCCGTTCACGCAAACCTGCGAGCGAGCCTGGTGCGAGCGCAGTTTCTTCGTCACTCGTCTTTTGCGCAAAATCCGACATTGATGAGAGCTGTTCAATGGTTTGCTCAAACGGTAGAAAGATTTCCGGATTGCGAGTGTCGTGATTCAAGTTGACCAGCACGTCGGGAACTGTGGGAACCAGGTGGCGAAGAATTTCGCCCTGCACCGGCGTGAAATCAAAAAACCCATCGAGCACCAACAACTCGACGTCGGCAAGCCAGGGCACTTGCACGTCTATGCCGTTGACGTTGCCTCTCAAAATTTCGAGCGCTCGGCGCTGATCGGCGTCAGCCTCAGTCAACAGATGCTGATCGAGCAGGTCGCAGTAGGTTGAGTAAATCAGCGCCACTTCGCGATCGAAATCGATTTGACGCGCCGGTCGATCAGCCGAGCCACCTGCTATCCCGACAGGTCGGGGTTCTGACAAAGCTCGGCTGGCAACGATTTCCGCGACCTCAGCGGGGGATTTAGCGGCTCGCTCAATCTCGCCAATTAATTTCGCGATCGTGTTCACGCAACCTTCGCGGTTCGCAAGCGGCGCGATGGCGGGCAATTGATTCGTGTCTTTCAAGTGAGAAAGAATTTGCGAAATCAAGCTTCGCTTGAGCGGAAGTTCTTCCTGGTCGATGGGAACGCGCGGAGTCAGTAACTGGCCTTCACTATCTGAAGCAGTCGACAGCAATCGTCTGACAAAGCCGCGGAAAAGATAGACAGGAAGCTCGCCCCAGACACCACGATTGCGCTCGCCGTCGAGAATGCTATGAGTAACCAGCTCCAGCAACGGATGCGAAGCAGTCAGGTAAAGGAACTTATGAGTTTGATTTTGTGAAACGAGTTCGGAGCAACGTTCGATTAAACGCGCTCGATTGTTTCCCAGGAGAGGACCTAACCAGATTTCTTTTGCCACATTAAGTCTAAGCCTTGGAACGGACTGAAAACGTTTAGCCACAGATTACGCAGATTGCACAGATGTAAAAGCACGATGCAGGTAGCATGATTTCACCTTCGTTGCGTTGCAGGGATTCTAATGAATCCGTTCGTTGCAGGGATGCTGATGAATCGGTTGCTTTGCAGGGATGCTAATAAGTTCGGTGGTATCCCTGGCGTCGACTTCCCTGAAACCTTTCTATGTTCACCAAACGAAAACATCTGTGAAATCTGCGTAATCTGTGGCTAGTCTTTATTCCCCCGCACCTTTGCTTCTTACATTTAACAACGGGAAGGCGTCGTCGTCCTCGATTTCGACCGTTTCGCCAGCAACCAGATCGGGGAACAGGCCGCCTTCATCGAGACTTAGTGCTCGCGCATTCTTGTCGATTGGTTCGAGCGTTTCGATGTCGTCACCAGCGATGGCGCCGCGCTCTTTGAACTTTCGCGCAGTCACCAACACGCGAGCTTCAAGCGAGCCAACGCCGCGGTTATAAGATTCCAACGCGCGATCCAATCCTTTGCCAATGTCCGCAAAATAACTCGTAAAGACTCGCAGCCGATCGTACAAAGTCTTTCCAAGGTTGCTCACTTCCTGCGCATTCTCAGCCATCTGCTCCTGGCGCCAGCCATAAGACACGGCCTTAAGCAAAGCGATCAGCGTCGTCGGAGTCGCGATGATTACACCTTGCGAAACTCCATCTTCAATCAGTTTCGGATCGTGCTCGAGCGCCGCACTGTAAAAAGTTTCGCCGGGAAGAAAAAGCAAAACGAACTCGGGCGTCGGCTGTACGGTTTCCCAGTACGACTTTCGGCTCAAAGCAGTGATGTGCGATCGCACCAGACGCGCATGTTCTTTGAGCTTGGCCGCGCGGATCGTTTCATCCGTAGTCGAGATGGACTCGTAGAAAGCATCGAATGGCACTTTCGAATCGACGACCATCGTTCGATTGCCCGGCAGATGCACAATCAAGTCAGGCCGTATGCGACTATCTTCAGTCGCGATCGTTTCCTGCTCCACAAAATCGCAGTACTGAAGCATCCCGGCTAATTCGACAACCCGGCGAAGTTGAATCTCGCCCCAGCGGCCACGCACATGCGGCACTCGCAAAGCCTTCACCAAATTTCCAGTCTCTGTTTGTAGTTGCGATTGCGAAGTCGATAACGCCTTCACCTGCTCGCGCAATTCCGAGTAAGCGCCGGCTCGCGCCTTTTCGAGCTCGCTGATTTTTCCGTCAACTTTCTCAAGCGACTCTTTCAGCGGCTTAACGAGCTGATCGATAGCGCGCGTGCGCAGCTCGAGATCGCCTTTCGCGGTCTCCTGAAATTTGCCTAGCGAGGCTCGAGCCAACTCAAGAAAAGACTGGTTGTTGTCTTTAAGAGCGTCGCGGGAAAGTGCTTTGAATTTTTCGGAAAGTTCTTCGGCAGCCTGCTTGAAAGACTCGCGACGTTCGGTCGCAGCGCGGCGCTCGCCTTCCAGTTCAGCTTTCAATTGAGAGTTCTTGTCTTTGAGCGTTTCGCTCTCGGCGGCACTCTTCTCGAAGAGATGCTGCACCTTGTGCAGTTCCTGCTCGCGAGCGGTGAGACGCTCCTGAATGGTTGCGAATTGAGCTGCACCTTCAGCCTTCGCAGCGTCGTAACTTTGCTGAGCTTTGGTTCGAAGCGCGAGCCAAACCGCAAGTCCGCCAATTACCAAGCCAATCAGCAGCAAGATAACTGAAATCAGATTAATTTCCATTCAGCTTGCAGTTTATCAGAGCGCGTTGCGGATATGAAACGGTGTGTCCTGAAAGGTATTTCGTGATCGCGAGGGATGAATGTCGTCGCCGGTCTACGGTTTTTGATCTTTGGTCTTTGATCTTAGATCTTTGTTCTTAGTTTGTGTAGGGGCGGACCTGTGTGTCCGCCCCTTGACTTAGCCAAACAACGCAGGGCGGACACACAGGTCCGCCCCTACAAACACCTATTTAGCGTAATAGCCAGGTTTGGTCCTGGTCGCGCCCTGAGGTCGCTTCACATTTATCTTTACCTGCCGCCACTCACCATTGTAGTCCTTGTCCTTTGGATAATAAGCGACGGTGTACATGGTATGAAGCTCTGCGGCTACGCGCGCGTAGACAGCGTCCAAATCCTCCACCCGATCCGCTTTGAACAAAGTTCCGCCGGTGGTTTCTGAGATCTCGTGCAGCTGCTTGCGCGCGGTAACATACGCTTCGTGCGTATCACTTCCACCGTGCTTCACGATCGTTTCGTACTCCGTATCAAAGTAGATGGGATAAATAGTGATGTCGTCCTGAGTCAAACGCGAGAGTAGCTCGTCAAAAGGATGGCGCGGCTCGTATTCGTCAGACGACAAAGAGTTATCAACTCCATCGGTGAGCACAACCACTGCTCGCCGCTTTTCTTTAACCTCCTTGAAAAGCTCCAGCGTGCTCCACATGCCATCGTAAAACGCCGTGCCTGACTGAGAATTCTTGAGATCATCAATGCGATCCTTAAGGAGCTTTCGATCGTCGGTGAAATCTGAAATGACTATGAATCTTCTGGAGAATCCCGCCACGCCTATGCGCGTGTTTGGATTGAGCGTATCGATGAATTTCTTGGCTGCCTTCTTCATGATCTTCATCCGATCCTTCGTGCTGCCGCTCAAATCCAAAAGCAGAACCAGATTCACCGGAGCAGTAACGGGTGCGAAATACACGGGTTCCTGTTCGATGTTGTTCTCGAAGATTTGAAAATCCTCCTTAATGAGATCAGGTATCAGTTTGCCGTTGGCATCTGTAACTTTGATGTTGAGATTAACCATCCGCGTATCAATCTTGATGACGTCGACCGGGTTATCGCCAAGGCCGACGCCAGGCTCGTCGCGAGTTACAGCTGCTGAATTCCGTTGAGATGCAAGCGCCACCGGGACAACACGGGCATTGGAGCTAACCTCGCTCTCGCTGAGCGCCCGGCGGCCGGGAGCTTCCGGCGTTAGCTCAATCGAGCCGCGGGCACTTCGCAGAATCACCGGTGTGCCGCCGTTTCCGATTCTTCCGTCCAGCGAATGAGAATTCACGACGCCAAAAATCACCAGCGGCAGATTCGCACTGATTGAGCCGTCAATTGCGCGCAGTGAAAGGTTTGTGTCAGTCGTGGGCGGCATCTGCAACGCAATGTTGCCGCTTTCCGTTTCGACCGAGATGGCGCTGGTTACGCCCTTCATGACGACTTCGTTCACCCCGCCCCGAATGGTAAGAATTATGTGATTGGGAACGTAAACGAGCAGATTAATCTCGACGTCTTTGTCAACGCTGATCTTTAAGGCGTCCGCTTTCGGCAGTTCCAGATGTACCTGAGATTCGAGCGTCTTTGAACGATTGCCCGCAGGTTGGGTAGCAATCAGCCTTACCCGATTGCTGCTCCAGGTTTGTATTTCCGTACGCCCGCTGAAATTCTCGATCGAGACCGAAGAAAAATTCTGGGCAAAGGTGCGATCAAAATTAGCGCCGGCTCGGTCGCCAGACGATTGCGACCTGACTTCAAAAGCTAACGAGGAACAGAGTATTCCCAGCAATGCAAAGGTTGCGCATCGTCCTCGCAGGCACTTCATGTCGCCCTCCTCACCAACTAATGCTTATTAATGCAGAAATGGAAACGAAATGATGAAACGTGAAACGGAAATCCGTCTGGCTCGCTCTCGTACAAGTTTGGCCGGCTATCAGTTTTCGGCCGACGGTTTTACTAAGACGTTCTGCAACAGTCGAGTGTTAACTGGAGAATTCAAGCTTCAAGTGCTCCAGTGTCATTTGTCTTCGCTCCCGCGGAGCGAGATGTTTATAGAGATAAGCGGAAACCGAAATATCTTCGCTCCTTTAGGAGCGAAACGCGGCCAGCCGATGATTCGCCGAGGCCAATGTGATTACGCTCCTACGGAGCTTTTCGAACAAAGACTGCTGCGCTTTGCTCGAAGTCCAAAATCCCACCTGCGGTAGCTGGTGGATGGTTCAAATCCAGCCTGGAAAAAAGGTTGGAATTGGTTCTTTGAATCCCCTCAGCAGCAGCTGAGGGATGTGCAGCCTCGGTCTCAAAATCTAAAAGCAGAAATAAGCAGGGATTTGAACCCATCCACCTGCTACCCCAGGTGGGATTCAGAAACAACGAATTCAAACTATCAACCTGAACTATCCACCGGCTGCCGCAGGTGGAATTGAAGGTTTTGGCATAGTCACTCGACTATCTCCCAAAACAGCCTACCATTCGTTCGTAGACTTTGCGGGTCAGCCGCACGTCGTTGAGGTTGTACTCGCGAATGGCAGACAGCTTCCCGGCGGAGTAAAGCTCGAATACCTTGCTGCCTTCGACTTCGGCGGTCTTGCTCGATTCCAGGCTCAGCGCCCAGGCGAGATCGTCGAGACTCACCGTGCGCTTCGCTCCGAACCACCAGTGATGCATCGTGTCGAACACACCCTTGACCTTGAACTCGCTCAGATCGACGAACGGCGCCGCCGAAAGGCAATGCACGAGACATCTTTGAAAAATGAACGGAAGGTCGAAACTGATGATGTTGTGTCCCACAATCTCGTCAGTGTCGGGATCGAACCCATTCATGAATTTAAGAAAGGCGTTGAGCGTCTGCTTCTCATCCTGTTCATTTCCATTCTGGTCGATGCCAAAGACGGTCTCGCTTTCTCCCAACTGAGCGCCTTCAATATCAAGTCCGGGAATTGGCCCAACATGAACGGCAATGCAGAGAACTCTACCGGTAGCCGCGCTCAGAGCCCCGAGTTGATAACAACGTTCCTCCTCTGCAGCGATGTCTTCCAGATATCTTTGTTGCTGCTCCTGACGCATGTTGCCGAGTCGTATTGAACGCTCAAGAGACGGTCCGATTCGTTCACGATAATCAGGCTGCGGAATTGTCTCGATGTCGAGCGTGTAGGCTCGCGGGAGGATCGGGTCGGCGCTTAGGTGTTCGCGGTATTTCTCGACGGACACGGGGCGGTATTCTGTGACGACAAATTGCGGCCGATCTTGTGAGCTTTCAAGACGACCAGCGACACCCCAAATCCCCGGCTTAATTTCTTTCCAGGTCTCGATTGCTTCATTCCAGATTTTGAGATTCACGCTTCCCGTAGAGTTGCGAGCTTGAGCGTCGTAATACAACTTACCTTGCTGCGTTCGTCTTTCGCGCACCAAGGTCACGACCAGGATTAGCCAAACATCTTCGCCGTAATTCAGTTCCGGGATCGGAATGTTTCCTCTCATCCGTGGGCCTTTCAGAAAGTGCAGCTTTGAAGAGCGGTATTCTATACAATAAGTTCCTTTGCGTCTTTGCGTCTTTGCGTCTTTGCGGGACACCGCTAGTTAAATAAGATCCAGTTTCCCGCAAAGGCGCAAAGCCGCAAAGGGACGCAGTCAGGTTAAGCCAATAATCACTTCTGATGTTGTTTATTCAAACTCAAAAGATCGAGCGCGCCGAAGGACTCGCGCGTATTCGCCAACTCACCGGCAAAGATCTGCGAGTCCTGGCCGATCAGTACGGCATCACGGTCTGGAAAAACAAACGGAAGAACAAAGGCTGGGCCGGACAGGTCATCGAACACTATCTCGGCCTGCCGCAGAATTCTTTGCAAGCACCGGATTTCGGAACCTGGGAATTGAAAGTTGTGCCGTTGCGACGCGCGGCTGATGGATCTGTGAAGGTAAAAGAATCGATGGCGATCACGATGATCGAGCCTGCGGAAGTGCTGGCCAACAAGTTTCGCGACAGCCATCTCTACGACAAGCTGCGCAGCGTGGTTGTCGTCGCTCGGATTTTCGAGAACACGGAGGACACGGCTTCGGTGCTCCACTCGGCTGCGGAGTTCGGTCTCGATGACCCGGCGATTTATCGACAGGTGGAGCAGGACTACGAAGCGATTCGCGAGATCATTCGCGCGAAGGGATTTGAATCGCTGACGGGCGATACTGGGAAGTATGTGCAGGCGCGCACGAAAGGTACTGGTCACGGGAGCACTTCACGAGCTTTCTATGCTCGCGCTTCATTCGTTGCTCACATCTTGAATTTGCAAAAGCTCGCGATCATGCCTGCGGTGAGAGTTGAGCACTGGCTGAGTTAGGACGAGCCGCATGCAATAGTCGGTACTGCCTGCGGAATAAGTAGCTCTGTCAGCTGCGGTAGCGTGTGGCTTATTTATAGCAGAGTCTCGGGAGCCACCTGCTACCGCAGGTGGTACTGACAGAGCTTACTCACCAAGCTCGCGGTGGCGAGCCTCGCGCATAATGCGGACAACTTCTTCGTCCATCTTGCCGGCCAGCATCAGCCCCACCATCTTGTAATCTGCCAGGAAAGACCAGAGCGGGTAGTCAAATGTTGCCGGTTTGTTCTTTTCGATTAGCGCGTGGGACAACCAGGCGGCGCCGTAACCAGGAATCAGAGCCAACGGCAACAACTTCCATTTGCGAGACGAGATGCAGGCAGCGGCGCAAGCAAGCGCGGCGGTCGTGCCTATCGCGTGCATCGCGCGAGTGCGCGCCTGGCTATGCTCAGCGACGTAGTATGGCCAGAACTCTTCGAATGATTGAAAGCGGCGCTCTGTCATTGTTCGTCTTAGCCTCTCATTGGAACAACTGCTTGAAATCATCAGAACCCACCGGTTGAATTCGAGTCAATTGCAGATTCTCTTCGACATGCTCAGGGTGGCTCATGCCGACTAGCGCAGTCGCAACACCGGGAGTCGAACGCACAAACTGAATCGCGGTCAGTGCGTCCGTCGCCAATGAACCAAGCGGCTCGGTAACGGTATCCGGCAAGCCACTTGCAACTCGACCTTGCAAAATTGAAGCGCTGGACATCACTGTGATTTCCAGTGCCGAAGCAGCTTCTAACAGTGACATCCATTCGCCATTAACTGATTGATTCTGCAAACTCAACGCTTCGGTCATGGCTAAATTGATCGGAAGTTGAATAACGCGAAAATGGTGCGACTCGCCTCCAACTTCTCGTGCCAGTTGGACCATCTTTTCAAGTGAGTGATAATCGCGTGAGTTCGGCGGCACTCGAAAGCCATTCCACGTTGCCACTCCATATCTAACCAGCCGGCCTTCGGTCACATTCTGTTCCAGGCGCTCGAAAGCTGCGCGCAAGCGAGTATGAAACTCACCCGGCGTAACGTGCCCAAGCTGCGATTCAGGGTTATGAATGTAGTAAACGTCCACACAAGACAGGCCCAGGTTTTGCAGCGACTGTTCGAGTTGGTTCTGGAGATAAGACGGAGTCATGCAATGGCTGCCGCCGACTATGTCTTCAAAGTCCGCGACGCCGGGCTTGACGAACGTTTCTTCGACGTAGCTGCGAACGTCTCGAGGCGGCGCTCCGTCAAAGGGCAGATAGCCGCCTTTTGTGCACACGACTAACTCTTCGCGTTGGAAGCCCTGTGTCGATGTCAGATCCGACAAGGCCAGGCCAATCGCGCGTTCACTTCGCTGAAAACGGTAATTGGCGGCTGAGTCGATCACGTTCGCGCCCAGCTCGACTGCGCGTGTTATGCAATCGCGGTAACGGCGGTCGGTAGCATCGTCTGCGTTACCAAGATAGGTTCCCAGGCCTATCGACGAAAGCCAAATGTTCTGTTCAAGGCGAAAATGATTCAGGGCCGCGACGCCGTTGAATCGTTCGCGATAGTGTGTCGTACCTTCGAGCGTAGCGTAACCTTTTATTGTCATCAATGGTCGATGACTATAAACCAGTCAGAACCCGGAGCGGTAGCGACGGGCTAGGACCAAAGACATTAGCCGCAGATTACGCAGATTACACTGATTGTATGAACTTGCTTCGGCAAATAGCCTCTTCCAAGCGCAGACGTCTTATGAAATGTTCGTGATGCCAAACAATTAAGCAGCAATCAGTGTAATCTGCGGCTAATGTCTTTCGTCCTACCCCGTCGCTACCGCTCCGGGTTCTGACTCGCGGCGATGATGTGGTAGTTTTGACGAGTACATTAATCAAAAACATCTCGAGAACATTTCGATGAGCGAAGCAGTCGATTGGCGCGAACACGCCGGCGCCAACCCCGAGAAATTCTTCAAGAGCACCTTGTGGCAAGGCAGCCACTTAATGATTGGGCTGAACTGTCTCGAGCCCAACCAGGTTCAAAGCATTCATGCTCATAATGGCGCTGACAAAATCTATTTCGTTCTCGAAGGCCGTGGTCGCTTCACTATCGGTGACGATGAATTTGAAGCGGGACCCGGAAAGCTGGTAACCGCGCCCGCCGGAGTACCTCACGGCGTTGCGAATACCGGCCCTGAACGGCTCTCGATACTGGTGGCGATAGCGCCTGGGTTCAAATGAAAGAAGCTATCGACACGCGCTCATCATCGCTTGATATCTCGGAAACTGAACTGAAGGTGTTGTCAGATCAGGTCGCAACGCTCGTCCTGGAGTATTTTGCGCGAGTCAGTGAACTTCGGGTCTTTCCCGAAACGTCGAGTGGAGCAACGCTGCGTCGGATCGGGCAAGAGCTTCCGCTTGAAGGCCTGCCGGTCGAAAAAATTTTGAACGACTGCCGCGCGATATTTGACGCCAGCCGTCACAACGGCCATCCGCGCTTCTTCGGCTATGTTGCTTCTCCGGCCACAGCTCCGGGAGCATTCGCCGACCTTATCAGCTCAGCACTAAATGCGAATGTAACAGCGTGGCGATCGAGTCCGGCTGCAACAGAAGTAGAACAACTCGCCGTGCGCTGGCTGGGATCGTTAGTTGGCTTTAGCGATAAGGCTCAGGGACTCTTAACGAGCGGAGGCTCGCTTGCGAATCTAACCGCCATCCTGATGGCCCATCGCTGCAAATCTGATGGAGATGTCGCTCGCGCGGGACTTTGGAACACAGCTCAAAGACAAACGATCTACGCTTCCGATCAGATCCACATGTCTATTCCCAAAGCCGCGGACATTCTCGGCATTGGACGCGATCAAGTGCGGCTCGTACCGTGTGATGAAAATTTTCGTATTAATCTCGACGCGCTGCGCCAGCGCCTGCAAAGCGATCTCAAGGACGGCTACAAACCAATTTGCATCGTCGGGAGCGCCGGCACCGTCAACACCGGCGCCGTCGATCCGCTGCATGAGTTGGCACTGATCGCCAACGAATTCGATCTTTGGTTTCACGTCGATGGCGCTTACGGCGCTTTGGCGGCCATGGATGAAACTAAGCGTCCTCTATTCCGCGGCATCGAACGAGCAGACTCGCTGTCACTCGATGCGCACAAGTGGCTCTACACACCGATGGACGCCGGCTGTCTGTTATTTCGAGACGAAGCAAAAGCCCGGATCGCATTTGCGGCAAACGAAGCGGACTACATTAAGGTGCACGAACAAACCAGCGCCGAGTCCTTTGCCTTCTGGGATTATGGCGTCGAGTTGTCGAGACGTTTTCGCGCGCTAAAGATCTGGATGACACTCCGCTACTTCGGCACGCGTAAGATTGCGGCAGCCATCGCTGAGGACATCGCGCTGGCGCAGTACTTTGCTCAAAAGTTAAATGCGGCTGGAGATTTCGAAGTCCTGGCGCCCGTTGAGCTAAGCATTTGCTGCTTTCGTTATCTGCCGCGGAAGTTCAGAGCTGCCGGGACTGAATCCAATGCTGCAGAGCTGGATGAGATCAACACCCGAATTATGCATGCCGTCCAACGTGGCGGCGATGCTTACTTATCTAACGCGACCGTCAATGGAAAGTTTGCGCTGCGTGTCTGCATCACAAATTTTCGGACTACTCGAGCCGACCTCGACCACACGATTGAGGTAATCAGAAGTGCCGCCCTGTCGTTGGAGGTCGAGTAATATCTTGACGGAAGCAGCTCAGACTCAGGACTATCAGGATGAATTAGGCGTCGCCGTCGACCTCGCGAGGAACGCTGGTTCAGCCATCCTCGAGTTCTACAATCGACCGATTGAGGTCTTGCAGAAATTTGACGAGAACGCGCGCGAGCCGGTAACTCTCGCAGACCGGATCGCCAACGAGCTGATTGTTGCCGGCTTGCATCGGCGCTTTCCTGACGATGGCATCCTCGCGGAAGAATCTGAAGATACGGATCGCCGGCTCGGCAAACGACGCGTTTGGATGGTTGACCCGTTGGACGGAACGAATGGATTCATCGACGGCAACGGCGACTTCGCGGTTCAGATAGGCCTGTCAGTCGATGGCAAAGCTGTTCTGGGTGTCGTCTATCAACCGTTGACGGAACTGTTGTATCGGGCAGTGCGAGGTTTAGGCACTTGGATCGAATCGCCCGATAGCGATCTAATAGAGGCTCGAGTTTCTGAACACACGAGTCTGGCGCAAATGCGACTGGCGGCCAGCCGTTCACACCGCAGCCCACGCATGGATCGAGTGGTTCGGGCCCTCGGTGTGCAGCACGAAGTTCAACGGGGCTCGGTCGGCATCAAGGTAGGGCTCATCATCGAGCAGCAGTGCGACATCTACGTGCATTTGTCTCCAAGGACCAAACAGTGGGACACGTGCGCGCCGCAGATCATTCTTACGGAAGCCGGCGGCACGTTCAGCGATCTTTTCGGCAACGCGATCACTTACAATGCTGCTGACGTGCAACATCGCAATGGACTAGTCGCCACCAATGGCGCAGCTCACGAGCAGGTCATCTCAACTCTGGGGCCGCTGCTGGCCGAGTTCGGACGTCTGCCGGCTTAGGTGAGGGTGTGGAAGGAACGAAAAGATCCATCCACAGATTACGCGGGTTTCACAGATGTAAAAACACTTGGCAGGAAGTATGATTGACTGGAGCTAACGAGCGGGGATTGTTAAAGATTCAGTGGAATCCCGAAGCGCCTCGTCCTATGTGCCTTTCTATTCTCGACAACCAAAAACATCTGCGGAATCTGTGTAATCTGCGGATAGATGTTTGGCGCATTCACAGTTTAGGAAAGCATAGATTTCGGCTCCCCATGTTTGGGTTTTTGCTACACCCCACACCCTAAGTCCTACACCCTTACAATTATGTTTCGCTCCAAACTATTTCTCATGTTCGCGGCGATTTGCTTCGTTCCTTTATTGATCCTCGCTACGTTCAATTTCTTTTACAGCCTCAGCAACACGGAGTCGCTGCTCAGGCGCGCGCTCGAGCACGAATCACAAGACGCGGCGCAGCAATTTAAGCGACTGATCGAAGATCGTGAACGGGAACTAACGAGCGTTTCCGACACTATCGCTCGCGAAAGCCTGCCCACCAAAAGTGATTCGCGACTTAATATGAAAGCCATTTCAAATCTCCCGGCAACCTACGCGGCTGTCGCCGTCTTTGACGCTGACAAAAAGCAGATCTTGCTCGGAGAAACAAACTCTGGTTCATGGAGCATTCGCGAACGTGACTTCATTCCCAACGGAATCGTTCCAGACGAGTCTGTTTGGACACTTAGTGAAAAGTCCAGACGCTGCTCGCTGACTTTTGACGCGCGAACCGGAGAAGTGTGGCGCTGCAGCCTGCCGCTTTATCTCACTCGCGAACAAAAACAGAATTCTCCTGACGGTGCGTTGGTAGCCGATATCAGGATCGACAAAATCTTCAGCGACATCGACCGGACTGCTATGCCAGCCGAGTCCAATCAATCCAATCGATTCCTGATAGCGCTCGATCCCGAACAACGAATTGTTTACCACCCCACGTTGAGAAATCAGACTGTCGCCAGTGCGTTACCACGCTTTGTTCCTGTGGCTGATTCAATGAAGGACCCGGCGGGGAGCGGATTCGGGCGATTTGAAGATGCCGATGGAAATTCCTGGCTCGCGAATTACCAACCATTGGGTCAAGGACTTTCACTGGCAGTGGCGCGAAATCTATCGCTCGCGCTGCGGCCGGCCCGGCGCGCGGGCTGGATTGGGATGGGACTCGCTGTCGTTTTAGGTTTACTCGCAGGCTTGATTGTCACTTTCCTCTACCAACGAAAATCACAAAGTTTAGAACGAGTAACTGCCAGCGTAGCTGCTATTGCAGGTGGAAAGCTCGACCAGGAACTTTTGCTCCGCTCGAGTGACAACATGCGTGGTCTGGCTGACAATGTCAACCTTGTAACCGAACGATTGCGCGAGCAACTTGCGCGCGAAACCGAGTCGCGCCAGTTCGACTCGTTCGTCAAACTGTCCGCAATGCTGGCGCATGATTTGAAAAACGCAATCGAAGGACTCTCGTTAATGGTGGGTAATATGGAACGCCATTTTGAAGATCCTCGTTTTCGCCGCGAAACGATGAACGCACTCGCTGCTTCAGTGGATAAATTGAAGCGACTCGTAGCTCGCCTGAGCAATCCCGTGAATACGCTCAGCGGCGAATACAAATTTCCCCGTCCTACCGATCTGGTTCCGTTGTTGAAGCGAGTGATCGATCAGATCGCTGAACCGAAGCACGGCCTTCACGAAATCGAGGTCAACTTACCGCACTCGTTGTTCGCCATCGTGGATGGAGAGCGGATCGAAAAGGTGATGGAGAACCTGGTGCTCAACGCACTCGAAGCCATGGGCGATGTCCGCGGCAAGTTGTCGATCAGCGCGGGCTTGACCGAAGACTCAAAGGCCTTCTTCACGGTCAACGATACTGGTACCGGAATGACTGCCGACTTTATTCGAAACAAACTCTTTCGTCCTTTCTCCACCACGAAAAGCCAGGGCATTGGGCTTGGCCTCTACACTTGTCGCGAAGTCTTAAGACACAACAACGGCTCAATTACCGCAGAATCCAAACCCGGCGCTGGTACGACTTTTCGCGTCGTGTTAGCATCGGCACAGCATCGATAGCGCCAAGGCGTAGTTAGCGGTCTCAATCGCTGTTAGCGCTAATTCCTCTCAGGCAAAGCCCAGATACGTTCGCCGCGGGTGTTATTGCACCACGAATCAGCGGCGTGAGCGCTTAATTCTGTTCAGCTATGGCTACGCCACCAAAAGCCACAATTTTGATCGTTGATGACGACGAGGCGATCCGTCGTGGATTGTTTTGGGCGCTGGATGGTGAATACCGTGTGCTCGAAGCCAGCACTCGCACTGAAGCCACTCAGCTTCTTGAACGTGAGCGCATAGACGTCGTGCTCCTCGACCTTCAACTGCCACCGCATGTCGAGGATCTGTCGGAAGGCTTGACGATCATTGAGGTCGCCCGGCGAACGCGACCAGCGGTTCCGGTGGTTGTGATTACCGGCAGCAGCTCGAAACATGCTGCCATCGAAGCCGTCAAACGCGGAGCTTACGGTTTCTTTCAAAAGCCGGTCGATGCTGCAGAAGTTTCGCATATCGTCAGTCAGGCTGTTCGAGTGCGGCGGCTCGAACAGGAAATCTGTCAACTTCGGGAAGAGCTTTCGGCTGTACGCGGCTTTGCTCACTTGATTGGAGCCAGTCCGTCTCTCGAGAAAGTTCTCAAGCAAGCTCGCGCCGTGGCGAAGACGATCGCAACCGTGCTTTTGGTTGGCGAGAATGGCACCGGCAAAGAAATGCTGGCTCGCGCGATCCACGAAGAAAGTCCCAGAGCTCAGGCTCCATTTGTCGCGGTGAGCTGCGCAGCGTTACCCGAATCTTTGATTGAGTCCGAACTCTTCGGCCACGAGAAAGGGTCGTTCACAGATGCCACGCAGATGCGCAAGGGGCGGTTTGAATTGGCTGATGGGGGAACGTTGTTCCTCGATGAAGTCGGCGAGCTTTCACCAACCGTTCAAGTGAAGCTGTTGCGCGTGCTGCAGGAGCGGGCCTTCGAACGAGTTGGTTCGGCAAAGACATTGAATGTGGACATCCGGTTAATTGCGGCCACCAATTCCGATCTCGAAAAGGAAGTCGAAACGGGAAGATTCCGGCGCGATCTTTATTACCGGCTGAATGTGGTGCCTCTGAGCCTGCCGCCATTGCGTGAACGACAGGACGACATCTCGGTTTTGGCGGCTCACTTCGCGGCGAAGGCGACTGAGAAACATAATCGCGGAAACGTTGAGCTCGATCCGTTATTGCTGGAAGCGCTCCAGGATTATGAATGGCCGGGAAATGTGCGCGAGCTTGAGAACCTGATGGAACGATTGGTGGTCCTTGGCAGTGGGTCGGTATTAGGCCTGGAGTTCTTACCTGAAAAGATGTTGCGCACGCTGCCTGAGGCAAGCAGTTCTGATGAGAATACGTTCGAAGGTGCGGTGACGGCTTTGAAGCGGCGATTGATCGTGAACGCTCTCAAGGCTGAAGGCGACAACAAAGTCGCCGCCGCCAAGCGACTGGGCATTAGCCGCTCGTACTTGCACCGACTAATAAATGAGTTCGACGTGTAAAGACAGCAGCAGGAGGCAGCAGCAGTCGGCAGGTGCTCCGAACGCAGTAAGTTTCAAGTAATCACTCAAGTTCGATCAGCTCAAGGTTGGGAAGGGCAGTTGGCTGGACTAGCCATCCACGTTACTTGCCAGGCTCAAGCTCGATCAGCTCCAGGTTGGGAAGGGCAGTTTACTCCCGCTCCGGCATTCCAAGGCTCTCAAGTGGTAAATCAAAGTTTCAGCAAGTAAGTTTCGCGATCACGTTGGATGTCGATGTGGGTTAGGCACATCTGTAACAAGCTCTCAAGTGAGTTGTTCACACTCCAGTCAGTTCAGCTCGAGGTTGGGAAGGGTTGCTTGCGCCCGCTTAAGTTTCAATAGCACTCAGTCAGTAGAAGAAGGTTCAAGTTTAGCCACCCACTTGAATGCTGATGCAACTTGAGCGGGCGCAAGCAACCCTTCCCAACCTCGAGCTGATCGAACTTGAACTTTGCAAGATAACTTGATGTGCAATCCGCCTCCTGCCTCCTGCCTCCCGCCTCCTGCCTCCCGCCCCTGCCTCCTAATTCCCCGGGCTGGTCGTCGAGCCTTTATCGATCTGCGGTCCGACTTTTACGATCCACATTCCTGAATTGAGGTCGTTGAAATAAACCAGACCCTTGTGCGGTTGGGCTCCCCAACAGAATGGCTGATTACTTCGAAAGCCTTCGTCATCTCCCGTCCAAAGCCGGCCCATTTCCCTACCCTGCCGATACAGATCGCCGCGCAACTCACCGGACACGTCAAGCACGCGCCCGCCACCGCTGTAATAACCCATGTAAAGAATGTCGTTGTCAACCCACATATTGTGCGCGCCGGCTTCGGGCACGGGATACTCAGCAACTTTGCGTGGCTGTTCGATCTCGCTCACATCGACAACGTGAACAATTCCGCGCACCGGTATGCGCGGCTTGGCGTGAATATCAAAGATGGCCGGGAACACTTCGTCACCGACAAAAACATAATTCTTGTAGCGAAACACCGAGTGAGTTCCAGCCAACCACCCATTCCCGTAAAGCTCGTTGTGATTGAAATGTAACTGGCTCACGAGCTTTGGATTCTCAGGACTACCGCCTTTCAAACCTTTGCCCACGTCGAGAATCACTAACCCATCACGCCAGTAAGCGAGATAAGCCAACCCATCTTTAACCTGCAGGTCATGCAGGTACCGGCCATGAATTTCGACTCCCTCATCGGTTTTGACTGAGTTCGCGACTTCGTTATTCACTTCCCACCGCGCGACTTCTTTCGGGTTCTTGACATCGCCAAAATCAATGACGCGCATTGACCCGGTAGCATCATCGGTCAGGTAGACATAATGGCTGTCAACGAAGGCGCTATGAACGCCGCCGCTAACTGTCGCAGTGTAGTCCGAGATGAGTTTCGGATGGGCTGGATCGGAAGTGTCGTAAAACGCAATTCCGTTCTTGCGGCTGGAAGCGCTCTCGCGCGAGATTACGAGAACCTTGCCGTCAGGCGTGGTGCTGATGTCATTGATCAGCCGCGCATCAACTTTAACTTTGTCGGTGAGCTTTGGATTCGCCGGATCGGAAATATCGTAAACGAGAAAGTGATCCGAAATAGTCGAAAGGTAAGCGTAGTTCCCGATAATCCATTCTTCCGCAGCCTGCACATCCTTGAGCTTGACTCGTCCGATGATTTCGATTGAACGTTCAGCGTTACGCGGCCTGACGACGACCGATGCCGCAGCAGTGTGATTTCCAATGCTGGCTGTCACCAGGTAAGTGCCAGGTTGATCAGCCACGAATCCGCCGCTTGCATCTACGGTGGCGCCGTTACCATTGACGGCCCAACGAGGTGTAAATGAACCACCGCTCGCGGTAGCTTTGAAATGAACGACGTCGCCGGTAGCCACACTGCTCGTGGCCGGCGCCAGCGACAAGCTAGTGACTGTATTTTCCACGATCGTCAGCGATAAGGTTCCCATCGCTGAACCTGAGACGGCGCGAATGATCGCTGAGCCAGGCGCAACGCCGGTAACAACTCCGGCCGCATCGACCGTCGCTACACGAGGGTTTGAAGAAGACCAGGTAATGGTGGCATCGCGGCGCGGGTCGCCATTCGCCAATAGCGCCGTTGCCAGCAGCGGCATGGTGCCGCCTACAACAACCGGACTTCCCACCGGCTCAATTTCGACCTTGCTCGGAATTGCGGCGTTGACTTTGATCTTCTTGAGAAAAGGTTTCCCGGCGACGAAGACGCCAATGGTCACTTCGCCCGGCTGGTAGAAGCTGGCCAGTCCATCTTCATCGATGGCTGCAAGATCGAAGGGCGCGGCAAACCAGCGCGCCGGCTTTTCATTCAAGGTCTTTCCGGTTTCATCTTTCGCAGCGGCCGAAAACTTCACGTGTTGGCCCACCTCGTACTCAGCCTGCGTGGAGGAAATCTCGACTGTCTTAGCCGCGGCCGGCCGCTGGCCTGAAACGTTGTCGCTTAAGAAAGTGAAGGCAGAAATGCAGAGAATTAGGAGAAGAACTCTTCGTATTCGCATCGTTATCTCCGGAATGAATTCGATCTCGGGAAGTCCTCGAAATCTTATGCGCTGTAATTACTACGCGCAAGCACTTGGCCGGTAGGAAACAGCTGACTATCCGCAGGCAGACGAAAACTTTAGCCGCAGATTACGCAGATTGCACAGATGTAAAAGCACGTGGGCGGGATGCAGGATGCAGCTGTAACTACCGCGCGGGGATTGGTTATGATTCAGTGGTAATCCAAAGCTTCGCATTCCGATGTACCTTTCTATTTTCGGCAAACAAAAACATCTGTGCAATCTGCGTAATCTGCGGCTAAAGTTTTTGTCTCGATCATTCCCAGGATATTTCGCTGCTTGAATCAAGACTCGCATTTAGGCCATCATGCGTTGTAGCCCCTGGAGACATTTACAATGGCCAATGTCGAGAAGCGACTTGCGGGAAATGAACCGGGAGACTTCTTTGTCGACTCTAGTTGCATAGATTGCGACGCTTGTCGGCAACTCGCGCCCGAAATCTTTCTTGATTCCGGCGACGCTTCCATTGTCTATCATCAGCCCGCAAATATCACCGAAACTCGTCGCGCGTTGATGGCGCTGGTAGCTTGTCCTACCGGCTCGATCGGCAGCCTGACTCCGCAAGACTTTCGCGCCGGCATTGACGCCTTCCCGATGCCCATCTCCGAAGATGTTTACTTCTGCGGCTTCACCTCGGAAGCCAGCTTCGGCGCCTGGAGCTATTTAATTCTTCGGCCTGAAAACGAAGGCGGAAATGTAATGGTCGATTCGCCGCGGTTTGCGGGTCAGCTCGTGAAAAAGATTGCGGCAATGGGTGGCGCTCGCAAGATGTTCCTAAGTCATAGCGATGATGTCGCAGACCACGTCAGGTTCAAAGAGAAGTTCGATTTCGAAAGGGTTATGCATGCTGCCGATAACGCGGCTAAGCTTGGCGTTGAGTGGATAGTAAACGGAGAAGAGGCCGTCCAGGTCGATCGTGATTTGTTAGCCATCCCCACGCCGGGCCACACGCGAGGCCACACTGTTCTTCTTTACAAGCAGCGTTACTTGTTTACCGGCGATCACCTCGCCTGGTCACCCGAGCGGCAAACTCTTACTGCGTTTCGCAGCGTTTGCTGGTATTCATGGGACGAACAAATCAAATCGATGGAAAAGTTGTTAGACTATGATTTCGAGTGGGTACTACCCGGTCACGGGCGAATTCATCACGACAGCCCTGAAAACATGCGGCGGCATTTGGAGAGATGCATTATTTGGATGAAGGCGCGCCGCTAGGAAAAGCGACTGGCGTTTCAGACACGAGCAAACCTGAAAGTTAGCTCAAAATAACTAAGGAGCGTAATGAACAAAAATCAAAAGATCGGAATCGGCTGCGGCGCCGTAGGATGCCTGGGCTTAATCGTAATCGGAATCGCCGGAGCAGCGTTTTACTTTTGGCGGTCGTCTGATAGCAGCACCAGATATCGGACCGCCAACCGCAATTTCAATTTTAATATCAACTCGAATTCGAACAATAGTAACTCCTCGAGCTCGCCCAGTTCAGACGCCCCTGATTCCTCGTCTTCTTATTCAGACGACGATAAACACAAACTTTTCCAGGCGGCGGGCATGGCTAAAGATGCGGAGTTGTTGCAGAGAGTCGTCAAGAAGATTGGCTTGTTCAAGGCCGACGGCACTCCAGCTCCAGGCTACGAAGATTTTGTGAAGGAACACATCAGTTGGGCGATTAATAACGCGGCCTTCGTTAATTCCATAAACACGCCCGAGACAGCTCGCGCTTACATAGATGCTCATTTCGAAGAGTGATGTACTGCAGGCTCTGGTGCAGACATAAAAACTTTAGCCACAGATTACGCAGATTGCACAGATGTAAAAGCATATGGACGTGATGCAGGATGCAGGGGTATCTACTGCGCAAGGATTGCTTATGATTCAGTGGTAATCCAAAGCGTCGCGTTGCAAATGTACCCTTCTATCTTCGACAAACAAAAAACATCTGTGGAATCTGCGTAATCTGCGGATAGTCTTTTCGGTCCTTAATGGGCAAGCGTCACAACAGGCTGGCAGCCTGTTGTACATTTGCGCTTTGTTCTTGGTACTTTGTCCTTCGTATTTGATGAGACTCGGCTCCAAGAACGGTTTTAATGGTTAATTCAGACCGCATTCGCAATTTTTCAATCATTGCTCACATCGATCACGGCAAATCCACGCTGGCCGATCGGCTGCTCGAGCTAACCGGCGCCGTTACCGGCCGCGACATGGAAGACCAGATTCTCGATAACATGGATCTGGAGCGTGAACGCGGCATAACCATCAAAGCTCACGCTGTACGTCTCGACTACAAGGCCGAAGACGGACAGCAATACGTACTCAATCTCATCGATACTCCCGGACACGTCGACTTCACTTACGAAGTTTCGCGTTCGCTGTCAGCCTGCGAAGGGGCGTTGCTTATCGTAGATGCTTCGCAGGGGGTTGAAGCACAAACTCTCGCCAACACCTATCTTGCCCTCGAGAACAATCTCGAGCTAATTCCCGTCATAAACAAGATCGATTTGCCGGGTGCTGAACCCGACAAAGCCGTTGAGCAAATCGAGCACTTGATCGGCCTGGAGACTCATAACGCGGTCTTCACGAGCGCGAAGACCGGCGAGGGTGTGCATGAGGTGCTCGAGGCGATCGTGCGCGATGTGCCGCCGCCGAAGGGCGATGTAGCCGCGCCCTTGAAAGCATTGATCTTTGATTCCTGGTACGACTCATACCGAGGCGTCATTGTCTTGTTCAGGATCATCGATGGAGTGATGCGGCCCGGCATGAAAATCCGCTTCTTCAATACCGGCCGTGACTATCAAATCGAAACTCTCGGCGTTAATCGACCGCGGCCGACGCCGATCGATCAGTTGAGCGTCGGCGAAGTCGGATTTCTTACTGCCTCGATCAAACAAGTTGCTGATGTACAGATTGGCGACACGATTACCGAATCAGCTCGACCGACGACGGAACCGTTTCCCGGCTTTCAGGAAATCAAGCCGATGGTGTTCGCCGGACTTTATCCAACGGACACTAACCAGTACGAGGAATTGCGGGACGCTTTGGACCGGCTGCGCTTGAATGACGCTTCCTTTTTTTATGAGCCCGAGTCTTCAACCGCGTTGGGTTTCGGTTTCCGCTGTGGCTTTCTCGGACTGCTGCACATGGAGATTGTTCAGGAGCGTCTCGAGCGCGAGTTCAATCTCGATCTGATTACAACGGCGCCTAGCGTTCGTTATCTCGTTACGACCACCGACGGAGTTCTTACAGAAATCGATTCTCCAGCGAAGATGCCCGACCCCGGGCGGATTGTGAAGATTGAAGAGCCTGTCATTCACGCAGTCATTCTTACGCCGGACGAGTATCTCGGCGGCATTCTGCCGTTGCTCGAAGAGAAGCGCGGACTGCAGAAAGGCTTCGAATACATCGCCTCCAACCGCGTGATGCTGACGTACGAGTTGCCCTTGAATGAGATCGTGATGGATTTTTACGATCGATTGAAGTCAGTTTCCCGAGGCTACGCTTCGCTTGACTACAATCTTTCCGGCTACTGGGAAAGTGATTTGGTCAAGCTCGACGTGCTGGTCGCGGGCGAGCCGGTCGATGCGCTTTCGCTGATTCTGCATCGTGATACCGCGCAGTCTAAGGGCCGGGTGCTTGCGGAAAAGATGAAGCAGTTGATTCCGAGACAATTGTTTGAAGTTCCAATCCAGGCCGCAATCGGCAACAAGGTGATTGCTCGCGAGACTGTGAAGGCGCTCGGCAAGAATGTAATTGCCAAGTGCTACGGCGGAGACATCTCGCGCAAACGCAAGCTGCTCGAGAAGCAAAAAGAGGGCAAGAAGCGAATGAAGAAAGTCGGCCGCGTCGAGATTCCCCAGGAGGCGTTTCTGGCGGTGTTAAAGGTTAATGAATAATCCTTCAGGACTATGAGGAAACAGTGGTACTGAAAACAGTGCTGCGATGCTGGAGGTACACTCTCAGAGGTTACTCAATGAAAAACCTTGAACAAACGGACCAACAATTACCGATTACCAGTGATCCGGACATTCTGAGCGGAGCGACCGTGTTTCGCGGCACGCGTGTACCGGTTGCCGCATTGCTGGAAAATATTGAGGCTGGCCTGACTTTGGACGAGTTCCTTGATAATTTTCCGACGGTTACTCGAGATCAGGCAATCCAAGTCCTCGAATTTGCGAAAGAAACGTTGACTCGCCTCGGCCAAGCGGCATGAAGATTCTGCTCGATGAATGCACACCCAGAGTAATAAAGAAGCGGCTGCCAGATCGCGATATTCAAACTGTTCAGGAAATGGGCTGGAGCGGAATTAAGAATGGGGACTTGATGGCCGTTGCTGAAGAGCAGTTTGACGTCTTCATTACCGCCGATAAGAATCTTCTTTATCAACAGAATTTCTCGAATCGGCGATTGTCTGTGCTGGTTTTGCCCAGCAACCAGGTACCAATTATTGAGGCATTGATTTCGGACATCGATAACGCTTTAAGCACCGCCCAACGCGGGAGCATTATTGAAATTCCTCTTCCGGAGTAGAAACCGAACAACTCATGAAACACCTTGCAGCAATAGGCTCCTTGTTAGTGATCCTTTTGACCAACGTCAGCGCTCAGCACAGTGCTCATCCGGCAAAGTCAGAAAAGCCCGCCACTTTGATGACCGGTCTGGGCACAATTCATCATCCCGTTACTACCAGCAAGCTCGAGGCACAGCGGTTCTTTAATCAGGGACTCGCGCTTGTCTTTGCCTTCAACCATGACGAGGCCGTGCGTTCATTTCAACGCGCCGCCGAGCTGGACTCGCAGCTGGCCATGGCACATTGGGGTGTGGCCCTCGCGCTGGGACCGAACATCAATCTCGAAGTCGATCCCGCGAGAGAGAAAGCCGCTTACGATGCAGTACAGAAAGCGGTCGCCCTGGCAAGCAACGCTTCCGAAATTGAACGCGCTTACATCGCCGCCCTCGCGAAACGTTATTCAGACGATCCTAAAGCCGATCTGAAAAAACTCGACGTCGAGTACAAGCAGGCGATGGCTGAGCTGGTAAAGGCTTATCCGGATGATTTGGACGCAGCCACTCTCTATGCGGAAAGCTCGATGGACCTGCGGCCGTGGAAACTCTGGACGCCCGAAGGAAAGCCGGCGCCGGGTACGGAAGAGATCGTGGCGATGCTTGAATCAGTGCTGCGGCGCAATCCGAATCATCCCGGCGCAATTCACTATTACATCCACGCGGTCGAAGCTTCGCCAAATCCTGAACGAGCCCTTGCTTATGCTCAGAAGTTGGGCGGGTTAATGCCGGCTGCGGGCCACATCGTTCACATGCCCGCTCATATTTACCAACGCACTGGAGACTACGAAGCCGCGGAACAAAGCAATCGCGACGCGGCAGCAGCGGATCGAAACTACTTTTCCCAGGCTGGCAGCAGGGGAATCTATCCGCTGATGTACTACAGTCATAATCTTCATTTTTTGTCGATTGCTTACGTCATGCAGGGGCGGTTGATTGAAGCCCTGAATGCATCAAAGCAGCTCGACGGAAATGTTGGACCGGCGCTGAAAGAGATGCCCATGCTCGAAGGTTTTATGACGGTTACGCCTTTGGTCCTGGTTCATTTTCACCGCTGGGAAGAGATCAAGAAACTGAAACAACCTGAGGCTTCGTTGGTTGGCTTGAATGCAGTCTGCACGTTCGCGCGAGGGATGGCTAACGCGGCTACAGGAAATCAGGCTCAAGCTGAAGCAGAACAGAAAGCTTTCGAGAAGACGATGGCGAGTACGCCCGCAGAGGCGATGTTTGGTCTCAATCCAGCTGCGAAAGTGATGAGCATCGCTGACAAGATCTTGGCAGCACGAATCGCGACAGCGAAGAAGGATCCGGGCGCAGTGGATTTGTTACGTCAGGCTGTTGCGCTTGAAGATGCGCTGGCCTACGACGAGCCGTCGGCGTGGTTCTCGTCAACGCGCGAAATGCTGGGCGGCGCCCTGCTGAAGAGTGGTGACTACGCCGGCGCTGAGCAGGTCTTCCGTGCTGATCTCGAAAAGAACAAACGCAACGGACGCTCACTGTTTGGATTGATGGAAAGTTTGAAAGGTCAGAAGAAGACTTTTGCAGCGGAGCTCGTGCAGCGCGAGTACGAGCTGGCCTGGAAGAATGCTGACTCAAAATTGAAGGTTGATGATCTTTGGTAACAGGCGTTTAGAGTTCAAACAGCTTTGCCCGAAAAGTCTTAAATCCCACCTGCGGCAGCTGGTGGATAGTTCAATTTCGACCTACCAAGAGAGGTTGGGATTGGTCCTTTGAATCCCTCAGCGGCAGCTGAGGGATGTTTCAAGTGCAGCCTCGCTTGCAAGTTTCAACGGAAATAGGCAGGACTTGAACCATCCACCTACTGCCGCAGGTGGGATTTAAGACTTTTCGGGCAAAGCTAGTTCAAACTTTAGTTTGTGCCGTCCAATAGCAGCAATCTGAAGATTGAACTCTTAACGCCTGTAGTGACCGTTGAGTTCTATGAAAGAAGTTACGGTATTTTGCGATGGGTCGAGCCTTGGCAACGGGCGTGAAGATATGCGCGCCGCCGCGGTAGCCTTGCTCGGATATCGAGGCTTGTGGCGCTGCTTTGGCGAGTACCTGGGTTCGGCTACGAACCAACAGGCTGAAGTTGCCGCTGCTGCGCTCGCGCTCGAGAGCTTGCGAGAGCCCTGTCGCGTGCATCTTCATTCTGATTCACGTTACGTGATTGAAACCATGAGTGGGCGCTTTCGACGCAAAGCCAACCTCACCTGGTGGGATCGTCTTGACCGCGCAGCCCGCGATCATCAGGTTACCTGGGAATGGATTGAAGGACACGCAGGTCACATAGTTCAGGAGGCGGCCGATCGCGCCGCTCGCACCATCGCCAAGACCGGCAGGGCCGACGAAAAAATACTGCGAGATGCCGTCGACCGAGTCGGCACCGTCGATCCCACAGTGGGTTCTTAGTTCTTTGTCCTTTGTTCTGCACACGCCAATTGAGAAGTTGGGCTCGTTCGACTTTACCGAAACCACCAACTCGGTTGTAGAACCTCAATCATAAAGTCAGGTCGAATCTTCCGAAACCGCGGAAAAGATTTGACCCGGTAAAGCACCATACTAATCGAGCGTCACCGAATACCTGGAAAGCCTTGGAGAACGTGAACCTTGGAGAACGTTGACGGCAACTCACCGCTGCGGTATAAGCAAGCCTGAAAGAGCACAGGCCCCGTTCGTCTAGCACACAAACTCACTTTATTAGCATTCGTTAAATCAGGTCACGAGCGGTCCTTTTTTCATCGCTGGTTGTGGCAACCGGAAACACTTAGGCCTGATTCGGCATAGTCAATTTAGAAGTTCTGAAGAATGGCCGATCAAATTACATCTTCAGTTGTACGACTCATTAATCAGCAAGGCTCCGTAGTCGGAATTGGTTATCGGGTCTCTGACAACCAGGTCATCACTTGTGCCCAAATGGTAGCTTTGGCGCTAGGGATCACTGCTGACAGTGCGCCTGCCCCCGATGCCATTGTGATGGTCGACTTCCCGTTTATTGAAAAGGGTAAGCGTTTTGAAGCTCGCATTCTTTCCTGGCGAACCCTGGATAGCGAACTGGTCGTGCCGTTGGAAGAGTTTGCCGACATCGCCGTGCTCGAGTTAGGCGGGGTTCAGCAATCAGAGACGCAGGCCGCGAAAGGACTCTCCGAAGAAGATTATCAGGGCATGATCGATGCCATCCACGGTGGAGAGTTGATTCCATTTTTGGGTGCCGGAGTCAACTTGTGTGATCGCCCCGAGGGGGAACGATGGCATCCAAACGGACAGTTTCTACCCAGCGGTGAGGAACTTTCGAGGGCCCTTGCTCTACAGTTTGGTTATCCCTGGCCCGACAGCCATGACCTGCTCCGTGTCTCGCAATACGTAGCTTTGATGCACACACTCAAGAGGCTTTACGAAAGCCTGCGAGCGATCTTTGACCGGGAATACCCGCCCACCTCTCTACATAAGTTTTTCGCCGGTTTACCCGCGCAATTGGCGGCTAAAAACCTACCGTCTACATTCCTGATCGTGACTACAAACTACGATGACCTTCTCGAGACGGCTTTCAAGAAGGTCAACCAACCTTTCGATCTGGTGACGTACTGGATCGGCGATCAGAACGACCAGCGCGGCAAGTTGCTGCATTGGACTGAACATGGCAAGCCGCGCGCCATTGATGACCCAGCAACCTATGATGGGATCAAACTCGATGAAAAGCGCAACCTCAAAAATCCCGTCATTCTGAAAGTCCACGGCGCCGTGGATCGAACGGTCAGCAAAGCCATGCGTCCCCGTGATAGTTACGTCATTACTGAGGACAACTATCTCGAATATTTGACGCGCTCGGACATCGCCTCATTAGTTCCAGCCACGATCAAAGAGAAGTTCACTCAAAGTAGTTTCTTGTTTCTTGGCTATAGCTTGCGAGACTGGAATCTGCGGGTCTTCCTTAACCGGATCCAGATGCAACAGAAACAGAACCTCGAGTTTTATAAGTCCTGGGCCATTCAAAGGCGACCGGCTGAACTCGAGCAAAAGTTTTGGGATTCGCGCGGCGTGGAAATCTTTGACGCGAACCTCCGCGATTACGTGCAGGATCTTGATCAGCGCCTGCAAGGCAATCCTCCTGGTGGAGAACGCCCGTGAGCACTGAAAAAAGAGAACTGCCGTACAAAGGCCTTATTCCATACGTGGAAGAGGATGCCAAGTACTTTTTCGGCAGAGAAAACGAACGGAATTTCATCACCGCGAACCTGCTCGCCGAGCGCCTCACGTTACTCTACGGAGGCAGCGGCGTTGGAAAAAGTTCGATCCTGCGTGCCGGTGTCAGCCATCACCTCATTGGTCTGGCTCAAGAGAATGTCGAGAGGCTGGGTAAACCCAAGTATGTCGTCGTGTTCTTTAATGATTGGCGCGAGCCTAATACGTTGGGAGCCTTGCTGGGCAAGGTTGAGGGCGCCATCAAGCGAACGCTGCCGGGAGAACAGTGGGCCCCGATTGGCGCCTCGCTTTCTTTCACTGAATCTTTGCTTGAATGGTCGAGACGCTGCCGCGCTCAACTGTTGATTATTCTCGACCAGTTTGAGGAGTACTTTCTTTATCACCAAAACGAAGATGGCCCAGGGACCTTCGCCCAGGAATTCCCTCAAGCTGTTAAAAGCGTCGGTCTTCCCGCTAATTTCCTGCTCTCGTTTCGCGAGGACGCCTTCGCGAAGCTCGCCTTCTTCAAAGTGCGCATGCCCGATGTGTTCGGCAATTATCTCCAACTGAATCATCTCACTCCCGAGGCTGGTCGCGATGCAATTCAGAAGCCGCTCGATCAATACAACACGGCTATGTCGAAACAGATCAGCATTGAGCCCGAGTTGGTCACCGAGGTGCTTCGACAGGTCGAGACTGGACAGGTGATTGTGGGCGAAGGCACCGGCCGCGGGACAATCCTGAGGGATCAACCGTCCAGACAGATCGAAACACCGTTTCTTCAGATGGTGATGATGCGACTGTGGGACGAGGAAATGCGGGACGGGTCCAGCGTGCTGCGGCTGAAAACTTTAGAACAACTGGCTGACAAAGCCACGAACGAATCCGGCGCAGAGCGCATCGTGCGCACTCATCTGGATGGGGTTATGAAAACCTTGTCGGCCGAGGAACAGGACATAGCCGCAGAAGTTTTCCACTATCTGGTGACGCCCGGCGGCACCAAGATTGCCCACACGATCGGGGACCTCTCCGAATACGCGTCGCTTAAGGAAGAGAAACTGAAAACCGTCCTGGAAGTTTTGGCTTCAGGCAAAATGCGCATTTTGCGCGGCGTCTCTGGCTCGGATGGAAAAGAGGGCCAGCCACGCTATGAAATCTTCCACGACGTGTTGGCCGCGCCGATCCTGGATTGGCGCAGACGCCGAGTACGCGAACAAGAGCAAATTGCATTGGATCAAAAGGTCCAAAAAGAACGGGCAGAGGCTGAAGCAAAGGCACGTGAAGAGGAGAAGGCGAAATCCGCCATCTATCTCCGGTGGGCCGCTGTGATCCTTGGTGTCATGGGCTTGATCGCGGTGATAGCCGCGGGTTTCGCCATAGATGGACAGTTGAAAGCTACCGCTGAGGCACGGAAGGCCCACGACGCCCAAGTTGTCGCAGAAAATCAAACGAAATTGGCGAAGGAACAAGCCGACACGCTGAAGAAACAGACTGATACTCTGAAAACGCAGACCGACGAACTCATAAAAGCTAGAAGTGACGCGTTGCTGGATAAACAAAAGGCCCTCGACCAAGCCAACCTGGCAACGAGGAACGAACGCAAGGCGAAGAGCGAGAAATCCAAAGCGGATTCTTACTTAAGGACCTCGACTGTCTTGTTGGACGGCGACTTGGAGGCGGCGGAATCAAACTATTCGGCTTTGGACCAGCTCCCAGACGGATGTGATCTTTTGCCAAACCTCAGGGCTAATTACAAGGAGTTCGATAATTTGCGTAAAAAATATGAGGGAGTCGGAGTAAACTCGAAAGCCAATTATGCCGCCAGTCTGGCCTTCCGTCTAAACGAGAGAGTGAAGAGGCTGACGAAGATAATGAAATGTGCTGAGTCAGCCGGACTTTGAATATCAAGCGAAGAACGTAACCTTACGAACCCATCCTCGCCTCAGCTCAATCAGGCCAAATGGCATTTAACAATGCCGACAAACGATAACCGGCCCAAGCCACGCGCGTTCGGACAACTTTTAAGTTTTTGGCAGTGTACGAGGCTGACACAAAGCCTTTAGGCTGTATTCCCTGGTAGGCACTGTCGCGCGCCAAAACAAAGCTCTCATCAGCCCAATCGCGGAAAATAAATGGCCCATCCAGTTTGAGGCGTGGATCTGTGGCTGGATTAGCTTTCATGGCGAGGGTTGCAGCTGCAGGTATCGTGCTGAGCGACGGCGGAGCAAAATTCGCGCCCGTCGGTGGAAACGATCCAAGACCTCCATCCCAGTAGCTGTGAAGATTCGTAAGGCGCTTCTTACCGCCTTTGTCCGGAATAGAAAGGGAAAAAAGATTCCCGCCTCGGTCTCCCTCCGGATGAGCCTGGTCCACCTTGGTCGAGCAATGGAGTGGCTGATGGATATCGCCGACAAAATGAATGATGAACCGCAGTGCTCGAGCTTGCGCGTTTTTGTCGGTACTCGTCTGCAGGATCTGCAGATTGTCCTCGAGCGCTTTGACTATGTTATCCGAATCCTCAGGAGGCGGGGGTGTGCCGTCAGTTAAAATCGGTTTGTCGATAAAATGCCGAACTTTGAATTCGTCGAATTCGGGAAACGGGCGAAGGTCGTCCGCCCAATGCGACGCATTAACAAAGTCTTTGCTCTTCGAGGTCACACTGCTCGGGGCTATGTTTATCGCTAGCAATTCACTTACCTTGTTGCGAGCTTTAGGATTCAACCGCTTGTAAGCGATATACGCAATCATCATGTGTCCGCCCGCGCCCCAGCCGAAGGTGCTCGTAGGCGCACTCAGTAGTATGCACATAACGCTAAGAGCAGTTGCGCTTCTTATCAGTCGACGCTGTGACACATTCATGCGTTCCCCTCCCACTTAGAGGCTTCTTGAGAAACGTCGATTCGGACGTTGTGCGGTTTGCCGGAATGGCGCGGGACTCCACGCCGTGAATCACGCGCAAGCTGCGCGTGCCACATTTTATAACACAGCCATAACACTCAACCTATCTTGTGCCGCAGGCAACCCTTGCGGCTACACCCGACGTCAATTCCACGTCAGCGCGCTGAGAAATTCTAAAGTCGTCAACATTCATCATCATTAGCTATTAAAAGGCCGGGGAACCTATAATCCTTGCTCTTGCGAGTAATCAGAATCAGTCCAGGTTAAGTAAAACCCGATATTGAACGCCTTGCCCGAAATCGCCTCCATTGTTACTTCCTCTCGTCGAACGTGTTTCGTCTGGTTTGGTGTGCTCGCGTTTGTCAGTTTTCTCTCTCTGCCGCTTGCAAAAGGACAAAATGAGCTTCGCGCCTGGGAATGGCAGAACCCCAGACCGCAAGGCAATCTGATCAATGCAATTCGTTTCGCGAAAGACAAACGACATGGGTGGGCAATCGGCGCCGACTCAGCCATTCTTCACACAACGAACGGCGGCTTTCAATGGAAAGAACAGGTTTCACCAGCCAACACGACGTTGTATGGACTTCATGTTCGAGACAAGTCTCGCGCGGTTGCCGCCGGCGCGAATGGAGTGATCCTAACGACCACCAATGAAGGTGAACGCTGGCTCCTGCGGCCCACCGGAATTCGTGATCATTTGTTCGCACTTTCGTTCTCACCTGCCGATCCTTTGCTGGGTTGGGCAGTCGGCACGTTCGGAGCCATCATCGCTACCAAGGACGGCGGGATTACCTGGAAGAAGCAAGAGAGCGGTACTAATTATCATTTGTTTTCTGTCTCGTTCAGCGACAAGGATTCCGGCCTGGCAGTCGGGGCCAAGGGCACCTTGTTGATGACGACCGACGGCGGCGCGCACTGGACGCAACAAACGCAAACGGATACGACATTTACCGACGTGGCTTTTACGCACGGCAAAAGCGCCGTGGCAGTTGGCTACGGCGGCACCATCCTGCACACCGATGACGGCGGCGCCAATTGGGAAACACTGAACACGCTGGTCTCTACCGACTTGTTCTCAGTTTACTTCTCCGATGAGACTCATGGTTGGGCCGCCGGGGACAGCGGCGTGGTGCTGACTACCGGAGATGGCGGCAAGATTTGGTTGCCGATCAATGTCAGGACCAGCCCACGACTGGTGACGGTGTATTTCGCCGACGAAGCCACCGGATGGGCCGCGGGCAGTGACGGCTTAGTGCTACGTTCTGATGACGGTGGACTTTCCTGGCAAAGGCTTACTGAAGGCGGCCGTGAAGATCTCGCGCACATGTTCTTTATCGACAACTCGCATGGCTGGGCCGTCGGCTCGCGAGGAAAGATTCTCTTTACCAGCTCCGGTGGAAAGAACTGGACGGTGCGACCTTCCGGAACTAATGCTCGACTGAATTCGATCACTTTTATTGACGAGCACGAGGGCTGGGCTGTGGGAGATCGCGGGACAATCCTGCATTCAGTCAACAACGGCGTCTCGTGGGAACCAACGACGGTCAACTTCACCGAAGATTTATTGGGCATCGATTTCGTTACGAAGGACGAAGGTTGGATAGTCGGTGCGCGTGGCCTGATCCTTCATTCTCAGGATGCGGGCGCAACCTGGCAAGTTCAGCACGCTAATGTCATGACGTGGCTCGAAGATGTCCACTTCATCGATCAAAAGCACGGGATAGCTGTCGGATCTAACGGCACCATTCTCAGGACTGAAGATGGCGGCGAGAACTGGAAGCGGATCGATCGCAACTTGAAAGAGTGGCTTTATGCAGTCGCCTTCGCCGATAGTCTGCGGGGTTATGCAGTCGGCGAAAAAGGCGTCATTCTGAGAACTGACGACGGCGGAGCTAACTGGAAAGATGTTGAAGCAGACGTCAGCACAAATCTTTTCGCCGTGGCGGTCGCGGGACGTGACGATGTAGTGGTGACTGGCGATTACGGTCGCATCCTGCGCAGTAAGGATGCGGGCAACACCTGGGAGACTCAACACTCGATTACAAGTTCAGCGCTGTTCGCTGTGGCTTATCGAGGTGGAATGAACTTTTGGGTAGCTGGACGAGGCGGAGCAATTCTGAAGCGTAGCGAACCGATTGCAACCGTAAAAGTCTCTGCACCGAAACTGCCGCCCATGCTCGGAGGCGGACCGCCTAAACTAAAGCCAGCCGTCAGCAACGCAATCACCGATGATGGTGATATTCCTCCCGCATTGCCACCGGTAAAGAAACCTGCACGTCCTTAACTGAACACCAGCCAGCACCGCGCAGTCAGCACGGTCTGCGGTAGCAGGTTGCTAGCTGAGTCAGCACCGTCTGCGGAAGCAGATGGTGCTGACCTGCGCGTTGCTGCCCAAGAGCGCGATGCCTGCGCGTGAACGGCTGCGCTGTGAATTGATGCCACGGGCTCGACCCGTGGTAACTCACGCCAGGCAGCTACAACCTAGTTGTTGCGGAAGAAAAATGGATGCCACGGGCTCGACCCGTGGAGTTTCACGTTGAGAGTGCCGGCAACGGATTACTTAGAAAGCCAGCGTGAAGCTCCACGGGTCAAGCCCGTGGCATCACGCCAACATGCACACAACTTTCTTAGCTACCAGCATGACACTCCGCCGGGCAAGCCGGTGGTATCAAACTCAACTTCGTCGTGGAGTCGTAAATTGATTTTGCAGCCAGGGGATGAAAGGGTTTTGGGAAAAGGAATTGGAGCGTGCTCTGGATTTGCTCAAGCAGGGAAAGGGTTCATCTCATCGACTGGCACGCCTATACACTGAGCTCGGAAATAAGGACGCTGCCTTTGCATGGCTGGACAAATGCGTCGCTGAGCGAAACAGTCTGTTGATTTTTCTCAGGACCGACCCGGTGTTTGATCGTTTACGCGGAGACCCACGCTTTCAAGTCTTGTTGCAGCGCATTGGACTTGGCTAGGGGACTTGGGTAGGTACTGCAGGCTGGTGAGCCTGCAGTACAGTCGTCATGTACGGACGGGGTGATCTTTGGCGTAGCTGTATGCACACCAGGCGGCGATGAGGTGAACGATCCAACCACCAAAACCCGCAGTTCCAATCCACGACACTCCCGTCACGACCAGCCAGATAATTCCGATCAGGACACGGCCGTTGTAAATCTGTCCCAGTCCGGGAATGAGCAGGCTGAGAAAGCCCGCGAGAATTGGATCGCGCATTTGTTTAGTGAACCTCCGCCCGCTCTATACGATGCTGCCCTAGGATTTGTTCGTTACAAGATCTGTGTCTCTGGTCTTTGGTTTAGTCTTTAACTTTGTTCTTGGTTCTTTGTACTTTGTTCTTTGTGGTTGAGTGTTTGTTCGCTTGCGTTATTCCTGCCGGACGGCAGAAGGCAAGAAACCGCAGATCTGATTTTTGTTCTTGGCTCTTTGTACTTTGTTCTTTGTGGTTGAGTGTTTATTCGCTTGCGTTATTCCTGCCAGGTAAGCAGCAAGAAACCTGGGGATCCAAGCACAAAGAACTAAGAACAAAGAACTAAGCACAAAGAACCAAGGACAAAGAACAGAAAAGGAACAAATCAAAACCAAAAGCCAAAGACCAAAGCCCTCTTTCAGCCTTTTAATTTGAATTCCTGGGGGACGAACTCGATGGACTTCACGGTGCCGTTAATACTGGCTCGAGAATCTTCGTTGGGGACGTAACAAACAACTACGGAATTCTCTACCTTGCGAGCGCCGCAGGTGATCTCGCGGCCTGCATCAGGACTGTGTGCGATCATCCTCACGTTTTGAAACTTGTCAGTGCGCAGCCTGATCTGCCCGTCGTCAGTTTGCACGGTAAAAACGATGCCTTTGTTATCGCAGTCAACCCGAACCAACTTCGCTTGTACTTGCCGTTCTCCCTCATTAGGTTTGCGAAGCACCTCGCGCAACAAGGTCGAGGGATCCGGCGTTACGAAAGGCGCATCAGCAGGACCAATTACGCCCGGAGGTGTCGGTCCATTCCTTTCGAATTCTTTTCGTCTTGCTTCATAGGCCGCAATCTCTTCCTCTCGCGCGATCAACTGAGTGAGCAAAGACTGCGACTGTTGACGCAAGCGCTGATCGCCTTTGCCTTGACTAAGCCGTTCAAGAATCTGACGCGCCGTGTTGAAGTCCTGCTTGCGCATGTAAATCTGCGCCAGGATGAAGTGCAAATCATTGCGGCCCGGCGAAGTCTCAATGACACGTTTCAAAAGCGTGATTGATTCATCAAGTTCAGTTTGAGTGACGAGATTTACGAAAGCCAGCAGGTTGTAAGTCTCGGGATAATCCGGCCGCAGGTCGATCGCTTTTTTGAGTTCCTCGCGAATTTTCATTGCGGTCGAGGGTTGGTAACCGAGGACCAACTGCGAGTCAGTCATTCCTTCCCGGCTGAGCGCATAGGCGTAGTAATAGTGGATCAGATAGTTTTTTGAATCGGCCTTCACAGCGCGCTCCAGGCTACGCCGTGCTTCGTCAATCTTTCCTTCGCGCACTCGCAACATGCCCAGCGCAGCATTCGCTATATCCAGGTCGGGATCGAGCGTTAGTGCGCGCTGTATGTAGGCTTCGGCTTCGGGACGATAGCTATGCAAAAGCAGATCACCCAGATAAGCCTGGACTTCAGCTTCGGAAAGAACCACCGTTGCAATCTCTTTATTGAATTCGAGCTTGCGTTCGAAATGTCCCGGCGCAATCGGATAACGATCATTTCTGACGTAATTGCGAAGATCGTCCTCCATTTTTTCGAACGTCGTCTGGAAAGCCGTTTTGAACGCGTCCTCGATCGACATGTTCGCGTCCATCAACTGGAGGAACTTGCCCAGCTGGCTGGCGCGCTTACCGTTATCACCCAAAAGCAGGTAATGCGTCAGGGCCCAGGATTCGGCGTAGAAGATCGACTGCTTGTCCCGCTCGTGGTAATGAGGCGAGTCCTGGTCCACCCTAAACAAAGTCCTTAACGGTAGGAACTTGGCATCGCGCAGCAGATAGACGTGTTGTGGAATCGGCTTGCCGAGCACGACTTTCTGATCATCCGACATCGCTAAGGTGCTGTAGTACTCTGCCAGCCCTTCATTGAACCAGGTTGGCACGTTGGCGGATGTATTGTTGATGAGCAGGTGCATGTACTCATGAAAGATCACGCCGAACGGATTCTGATCATCGCCGACTTCGGTCTTGAGCGTGATGTAGTTCACATCCGGACCCGGTTGAAAGTAACCAGCCGTGTGCGCGTTTGGCTTGAACGGCCGGTACGAGTTGTCGTTCTTGAAAACAACAACACGAGTTGGAATCGGCGAGTTCAGGTTGGCTTGGGCAAAAAGATGCGATGCGACCTCGCGAAACTGCTCCAGTCGCTCTGCCACCTGGCGAATTTCTTTTTCGCTGGCATTACCGATGAGGAAAAAGTTCTTGGAGCGAACGCTCACCCACGCGTCCTTCGCAACCACGGCCTGCCCCGCCATTAGGAGGAGGATCAGGATTGTCACAGTCTTGAGGAGGCGCTTCGTCATTCGATTAATGTGGCCACAAGTGATGATGGATGCGTCATCGCGGCTTGCCGCCGCACAGTACGGAAAGGCTCTGCTGTTCCGTTCCGTTTACCAAAGAATTTGGGAGAGGCTATGCCTCGACCCGCTCATCTGGAGGCATAGCCTCCTGTATCTCGATCGGAAAGGAAGAGCCTTTCCGCACTGGTGCGGCGGCAAAGCCGCTTTATCAAAGTCGACGATATGGGTTGTCATCGCGCTTCGCCTCGTACGCGGCGATGTCGGGCTCGTGTTGCAGCGTCAGACCAATATCGTCGAGTCCCTCCATCAAGCAATAGCGCGCGAAGTCATCTATCTGAAAACCTGACTCAAAACCGCGCGAGTCGGCAACAGTTCGGCTCTCCAGATCGATGGTCAATTCATATTTGTCCACTTCGCGAGCCCGCCGCAGCAGGTCCGTGACCTCGGCTTCGTTCAGCACCACAGGCAGCAGACCATTCTTCAAACAATTGTTCGCAAAGATATCAGCGAATGACGGCGCGACTATCGCCCTGAATCCGAAATCAGCGAGCGCCCACGGCGCGTGTTCGCGCGACGAGCCGCACCCGAAATTCTTTTCTGTAACCAGCACGGAAGCGCCCTGGTAGCGCGGCCGATTCAACACAAACCGATCATCCACCGTTCCATCCAGCCGGTAACGCCAATCATAAAAGAGGAACTGGCCGAAGCCGGTTCGCTCAATACGCTTGAGAAACTGTTTAGGGATGATCTGATCGGTATCGACGTTGGCTCGATCCAACGGAGCCACGAGTCCGGTGTGTGAACGAAAGGGGATCATAGTCAGTCCGAGTTTAGGTTTGGCGGCGGGTGCCGCGCGAGATTGGTTAAGTTGGGGAGAACTACGTTTGACGCTCAAACTTCACTCCGAAGAGCGAGCCTCGAGAGTTACTTATACTCCCACTTGCGTACATCCGTGAAGTGTCCAGCTACGGCCGCGGCTGCCGCCATCGCTGGACTGACCAAGTGGGTGCGGCCGCCGCGGCCCTGGCGGCCTTCAAAATTACGATTACTGGTCGAGGCACAGCGCTCACCCGGCTGCAAAATATCGGAGTTCATACCGAGGCACATTGAACAGCCGGCGTCGCGCCATTCAAATCCGGCGGAAAGAAAAACCTGATCGAGGCCCTCGGCTTCCGCAGCTTGTTTGACGGCATATGAGCCGGGCACAACCATCGCATGTACTGCTTCGCTAACTCGATAGCCACGCGCAATCCTGGCGGCGTCACGCAAGTCTTCAATGCGCGCATTCGTGCACGAGCCGATGAAGACGCGGTTGATGGGAATCTCTTCGATGCGTGTTAGCGGTGTCAGCGCCATGTATTCGAGCGCTCGCTCGGCAGCGTGCCGGTCGGTTTCGTCGTTGATAAGTTCCGGATCGGGAACGCGGCCGCTAATCGGAGCCACCATGCCCGGGCTGGTGCCCCAAGTTACATGAGGCTCAAGACTCGAGACATCGACTTCGACACGACGGTCAAATCTCGCTCCTTCATCCGATACGAGTGTCCGCCAATAATCAACTGCGCTTTCCCACGCTGAACCTGCTGGCGCAAAGCGTCGCCCCTTCAGGTAAGCAAAAGTCGAATCGTCCGGAGCAATCATTCCCGCGCGCGCCCCGGACTCGATACTCATATTGCAGAGTGTCATCCGTCCTTCCATCGACAGTGATCTGACTGCGTCGCCTGCATATTCAATGACATGGCCGCCGGCCCCGTCGGTTCCAATCCGGCCGATAATATGAAGCGCCAGGTCTTTTGCTGTCACACCTGTAGGCAAGTTTCCGATTGTCTCGATCAACATCGTGCGAGGCTTGTTTTGCGGCAGACATTGAGTCGCGAGCACATGTTCGACTTCGCTGGTGCCGATGCCGAAGGCTAGCGCTCCAAATGCGCCGTGCGTGCTGGTGTGACTATCGCCGCAAACAATCGTCATCCCCGGTTGCGTCAAACCTAACTCCGGGCCGATGACGTGCACGATGCCTTGTTCAGGTGAGCTGATGTCGAAGAGTCGAACCTCAAACTCGGCGCAATTCTGTCGCAGGGTTTCGATTTGGTTTGCAGCAACAGGATCCGCGATTGGGAGGTGGCGAGCCGTGGTTGGGACGTTGTGATCAACCGTGGCCACAGTCAGGTCCGGACGGCGGACACGACGACCGGCGCCTCGCAGTCCCTCAAACGCCTGGGGCGAAGTGACTTCGTGGACGAGATGTAAATCGATGTAAAGCAGCGCGGGTTGATCTTTGGGCTCTCGAACCAGGTGGGCAGACCAAAGCTTGTCAAAAAGAGTGGGCATTAGGGTAGTAATCAGTAGTCAGTAATCAGTAGTCAGTAATCAGCAATCAGTAATCAGTAATCAGCAATCAGCAATCAGGTTTGTTCTTTGTGCTTGGTTCTTTGTGGTTGAATGGGCTTTGCGCGAAAGTGAGCAACGAAGAAGTGGGAGCCGCCACCGAGTCTTAAATCCCACCTGCGGCAGCTGGTGGTTACTTCAGGTCCAGCCTACCAATGTTTGCTGTCGCTGTTTACTGAATCCCACCTGCGGGAGCAGGTGGATGGTTTAAGTCCTGCCTGGTTCCGCCGTAGATTGCACGCGAGGCGGCGGCATTTGAAAGATCCCTCAGCTGCCGCTGAGGGGATTAAAAGGACCAATCCTAACCTCTCTTTGTAGGTCGAACTTGAACTATCCACCAGCTGCCGCAGGTGGGATTTAAGACTTTTCGGGCAACACTGGTTGAATGCAAACTTATGCTCCTGGTCTCCTAATTCGAAACCTCTTTTGCTCCTGGTCTCCCAATTCGAAATCTACCTTCAATCAAGATTGTAAATCTGCATTGTCGACCGCATTGAAAATACGACGCAAGCATCCACAAACTCAAGCACAAAGAACAAAGTACCAAGAACCAAGAACCAGGAACAGCACAACTTCATACAGCATGATACGCGTGGCGGCGGTCGGCAATTTCCGTGATCGCCTCCGAGACCAACCTGCCAATTTCGGAAGTCGCCGCCAGAAAACCGCGCTCGCCAGTCATAATATCTTTCGTCCTGAACCCGGCTTTTAATACCGCGCGAATCGCCTCCTCGATAGTGTCAGCTTCCTGCTCCAAGCCGCCGCTGTAACGCAGTAACAAAGCCGCTGAAGCAATCGCACCAAACGGATTAGCTATTCCTTTGCCGGCAATGTCCGGCGCCGATCCGTGCACAGGCTCGAATAATCCTACTTCTCCGCCGATGCTCGCCGAGCCCAACATTCCCAACGAGCCGGTAATCACAGCCGCTTCATCGGAAAGAATGTCGCCGAACAAATTTTCCGTCAGGATCACGTCAAAGCGCCGCGGATTCGTAATCAAATGCATCGCACAGGCGTCCACATAGAGATGGTCCAGCGTGACTTCCGGATAGTCCAGAGCCACTCGCGTCACAGTTTGCCGCCAGAGCTGAGACGTCTCGAGCACGTTGGCTTTATCTACTGAAGTAACTTTGCGCCGCCGCTTGGCAGCAGCTGCAAAAGCGATTCGAGCCACTCGCTCTATCTCGGTAGTCGAATAACGCATCGTATTCATTGCGCACGACTCGCCATTGTCATGAATGACGGAGCGCGGTTCGCCAAAGTACAAGCCGCCCAGCAACTCCCTCACAATCAAAATATCTGCGCCTGCGACGATCTCCGGACGCAGGGGAGACGCTGCAGTAATTGCGTCATAGGAGATCGCCGGGCGCAGATTCGCGTAGCCCCCGAGAGCCTGGCGCAGGAGAAGCAAACCGGCCTCGGGACGCTTGTTGGGGGGAAGCGAGTCGAAATCTGGCGAGCCTACAGCGCCGAGCAATACAGCTTCGCTCGCGAGACAGGCATCAAGTGTTTTGGTCGGCAGAGGTGAACCGTGTGCATTGATCGCGGCGCCGCCAATCAAGTGTTCGGAAAACTCGAACTGGTGACCGTAAATTCCGCCGATGGTTCGGAGAATTCTTACTGCTTCACGAGTGACTTCGGGACCAATACCGTCGCCTTCAAGGATAGTTATTTTCAGTTGCATGTCTTTTCGCCGCAGCGCGGCTGTCCATTAACCTTCAAAGCGCCAAAGGTGCGCAGTGCAAAGCCTGGGGCAGCGCCCCGGGACAGTGTTAGCAAGAATAACGGCGCGCCTTTGGCGGCACTCAATTGAATCAGGCCGAGACAGCAGCACCGCGCGTTGTCTCTCGTATCCCTGCTCCCGGAACCCAATCGGCGCGTGCAGCTGATGATAGCAGGGCAATCAAATCCTGATCATAGATTCGCTTCTTGCGATCAGCCAACTCCGTGAAGCGATGATAAGCAGTCTCCAGCTCGGCTGACCGCAATGAATATCCCAGCTCGGCATAACGAAGTGAAAGCGCATGCCTCCCCGAATGCTTACCCAGCACGAGGCTGTTCGTCGGCACGCCTACGGATTCAGGCGTCATGATTTCATAGCAAAGCGGATTACTTATCACGCCGTGCTGATGAATGCCGGCTTCGTGCGCGAAGGCGTTGCGTCCGACAATCGCCTTGTTAGGCTGAACGTCAGAACCAATAATCGAGGAAAGCAACTGGCTGGTTGGATAAAGCTGTAGCGTGTCGATCTCGGTTTCAAATGGCAGCCGGTCCGCGCGAACCTTCATTGCCATAACAATCTCTTCGAGCGAAGCGTTCCCTGCTCTTTCACCAATACCATTAATCGTGCATTCGACTTGTCGCGCGCCGGCACTCACTGCTGCCAGTGTGTTGGCCACTGCGAGCCCAAGGTCGTTGTGGCAATGCACACTGATTACCACATCACGATCGCGGACCACTCGTTCCCGCACAGTTTCGATTAACCGCGAAAACTCGGAAGGCATCGTGTAGCCAACTGTGTCAGGAATATTAATGACCGAGGCGCCCGCTTCAATCGCCACGTCGAGAACCTCGCAAAGATAATTGACGTCGCTACGCGTGGCGTCTTCCGCGGAGAATTCCACTTCGTCCGCGTGGCTGCGAGCCAGGGCGACAGCCTTGCGAGTCATCTCGAGCACTTCAGCACGGCTCTTCTTCAGCTTGTACTCCAAATGAATGTCCGACGTCGCCACAAAGGTGTGGATCCTGGGATGAGCGGCATTTCGCAAAGCATCCGCGGCCCGCTGTACATCGATCTCGGAAGTCCGGCAAAGCGCCGCGACGGTTACCGAGCGACATTCGTTGGCGACCGCTTCAACGGCGGCGAAATCTCCTTCGGAAGCGATTGGGAATCCCGCCTCGATGATATCCACGCCCAGTCTTTCGAGCTGGCGGGCCATGCGGACCTTCTCGGCCAGATCCATGGAACAACCGGGGGACTGTTCGCCATCACGCAGCGTGGTGTCGAATATAGCTATTCGTTGTTCGGACATTCTTCTCCTCCTGTGGACGAAGCCCGAATGCTAGGGCCGCGGCCCGTCAAAGTCAAAGTTATAATGTCTATGAAAAGATAACGTCTCGTGATACGATAACTTCCGCTTTTGGAAGGATAAGTCCAGGCGTTCAAAACCTATCCACAGATTCCACGGATGTTGGTTGAATCACAGTCATCTTGATGCGCATCTGTCTAACTTAATCCGTGTAAATCTGCGTAATCTGTGGATAAAGATTTCGACTATGGATATTAATCAACTTGAAGTGGTGGTAGCGGTCGCTGAGGAGAAGAGCTTTTCGCGAGCTGCCGAGACTTTGCATCGCACGCAGCCGGCGGTAAGCCAGGCTATCAGGCGGCTCGAATCAGAATTGGGTGAGCCACTCTTCGATCGCTCCTCTAAAGATGGGACTCTCACTGCTGCGGGCAGTGTCCTGTTTGATTTCGCTCAGCAGATGCTGAACCTGAGACGCCATGCTCACTCTGCGCTAAAAGAACTGAAGGACCTGCATCGCGGCAAGCTGACTCTCAGCGCCAATGAATACACCGTGATGTACCTCTTACCGTTGATTCCAGTCTTTCGCGCGCGGCATCCTCACATCAAGATCGAAGTGAAGCGCAGCCTTGCCAGTCGCATCGCTTCCGAAATTCTCGGACGCGAGACTGAAATCGGGATCGTGTCTTTCAAGCCAAACGATCCGACCGTAACCGCGATGCCCGTGTTGATGGACGAGCTGGCATTAATCGTCGCACCCGAACACCCGCTCGCCGCCAAGACTATCGTGTCAGTGCGCGAGCTCGGCGCCGAGTCTTTCATCGCTCATAACGTGCCGTCGCCTTATCGCGAGCGTGTCATTCGCGCGTTCGAGAAATACAAAACGCCTCTCAATATTTCGATGGAGTTGCCAACGCTGGAAGCAATCAAGCGCTGCGTGGAGCAAGCCATGGGCGTGGCATTGGTACCGCGACTAACTGCCCGAACGGAGATTGAGCGCGGCCAGGTCAAAGCGTTAACGGTACGCGAAATGAAATTGGAGCGGCGCCTGCACTTGATTTATCGGAAGGGCGCGACCCTGTCTCATGCCGCCCGCGCGTTTTTAAGAGTCGCTAAAGAAGTAAAAAGTTAAAAGTAAAAGGCAAAAGTTTCAGAACCATGTTTTTTACTTTTACCTTTTTACTTTTAACTTGTTTACTGCTTGAGCTCGACGATCGTCGCGCCGCTGCCACCTTGATCCTGCGGGGCAGCTGCAAAGCGTGACACGTGCGGGTGACCCTTCAAAAACTCTCCAATTGCCTTCCGCAAAGCTCCAGTGCCATGGCCATGAACAATTCGCAATTGCGCCAGGCTGTTCAGAAAAGCTGCATCGAGAAATTTATCGACGGCATCCACCGCCTGGTCCGTCGTCTGTCCAATCACATTGATTTCTGAACGCGCAGCTTCGATGTCGCTGGTAAGCTTTACTTCAGTGCCGCGTGAAACCTGTAGCCTCGACGCTCGCCCAGCCTCAACCGGCGCCGCTTCCATCAATTCCAAATTCGCAAGCTTCTCGCGCATATGGACAGACTTGACGCGAACTTCGACGTCCTGACCTTTAATGCTGTCGACAATTCCTATCGATCCAAAAGAACGCAAACGAACTCGATCGCCAACCGCGATTGGCCGCGGCTCAGCAACAACATACTGCTTGCCATCCGGTGTGCGCGTCACATTTTCTGGTTCCACTTTAGACGCGGCAGCCTGGACCACTCCGTCGCGGACCACGCGAACGCTTTTGGTCTTGTCGGCAGCTGGCGCGGTAGTCTGGCCGGCAGCAACCGCTTGTTGGGCCTCGCGTTTCAACTCGGAAACTTTCTTTTGAGCCTCGCGCTCGAGTCTTGACCGTTCTGCCTTATCATTAACCGTCGCCATCAACTCGCGCGACTTCGCTTCGAAATTGGCGACGGCTCTTTGTAGCTCGCGCGCAAATGCAGCCTGACGCTCGTCTTCTCGACGCGCTGCCTGCCTTTCAAGGCCGGCGAACTTTTCAGCAACGGCGGCGCGCTCTTCTTCCAGAGCCTGCCGCAATTCTTCCGCAGTTTCTGCGTCGCGCTTGATGCGGTGCAGGTACTCAACGGCTGCGCGTGATGATTCTGCGACTTGTTCGCTAGCTTTATTGATGATGGCGGCCGGAATGCCGAAGCGGCGAGCAATTTCCAGCCCTGATGACGAGCCCGCCAGACCGATGATCAGTTTGTAAGTCGGCCGTAAAGTCTTTTCATCAAACTCGACGCTCGCGTTTAGGACGTCTTCATCGTTGGTGGCGTACATCTTCAATCCGGCATAGTGAGTTGTAGCCATCACATGCGCGCGGCAGTTGCGGCGGAAGTGATCGACGACCGCTACGCCAAGCGCAGAACCTTCTTCCGGATCGGTGCCGGTGCCAACTTCGTCCAGCAACACCAGCGCCGGAGCTTCACACAAGTCAATCATGCGCGAGATGTTTGCGACATGCGAAGTGAAGGTCGAAAGATTTGCTGCGAGTGATTGATGGTCGCCAATGTCTGCCAGAACGGATTTGTAAAAAGGCACGCGCGCTTTACGAGCCGGCACGGGCATTCCCGATAACGCCATCAGGGCCAACAAGCCTGCCGTTTTCAGAACGACGGTCTTTCCTCCCGCGTTGGCGCCCGAAATAACCATGGTGGACTTCGGATCGCCGAGCGAGAATGAAACCGGCACCACGGCGCCGGCGGTAGCTCGCAAGTTCTCTTCAAGAAGTGGATGGCGAGCATCGATAAACGCCAATGTAGCTTCATCATTCGACGCTTTCACCGCCGGTACGACGCAATCAAAGCGTTGATGGAACGCCGCCTTCGCGCCAATGAAATCAAGTTCAGCGATCGCTGCTGCCGCCGTCTCGATTGCGTCGAGCTGGCCACGAAGCTCCTCCGTAAGCGAGAACAAGATGCGCGCAATTTCCTGCAGCTCGACTTCACGCAGTGTTTGCAGTTCGTTGTTGGCCTCAATCGTTTCGAGCGGTTCAATGAACGCCGTTGCGCCGGACGAGGAGAAGCCATGCGCAACTCCCTGGACACGACCGCGATGGTCCGAACGGACTGGAATGACAAAGCGATCATTGCGAAGGGTAACCAACTCGTCCTGAATCGCTTCTTCAGATCGTCGCATCAGGTTTTCAAGCGCGCGGGTGATGTTTGACCGCAAGCGCCCAATCTCGTGACGTACTCGTGCAAGTTCCGGGCTGGCGCGATCGTCCAACTCGCCGGTCGGAAGAATTTTGTTGCGCACGCGAGCAACCAGGCTATTCAAAGTGCTGGGCAGACTTGCGAGCTGGCTCCAAATTGTCGGCGCCAGTTCACGTTCAGCTTGCACCGCTGCTCGCGCAGTCAGTGCTCTTTCACAAAGGCGCGCCAACTCGAGAATCTCGAGCGGCTCAAGTCCTGTGCCGGCTATGCGTAGTCGAGCGAGCGATTCTTCAGGATCGTTAAGTTCGGAAAGCGACCAATTGACACCTCGTTGCTTGAGAGCCACGTATTCTGAAAGGGACGTCAGCGCGGCGGTGAGATCCGCAAAGTCATCGAACGGACGCAGTGCCTCGATGCGCTGGTATCCCATCGGCGTTTGCGCGCCGCGTCTGACTAGTGCCAGCAGTTCCGAGTACTCAAGAATATTGAAAGATTGTTCGTGCATTTCAGAATTGACGCTTGCGCCGTTCCCGCCCACGCATCGCAGTAGCAAATAGATTTTTCGAATTCAAGATCGATAGCGGCTGCCCATCAGCTGTGATCACGCCTAGCGTGAGCGCTTCTTTGCCATCGGGTAATTGCAGTTCCGATGAATCGACGTCAATTAGTTCACGGGCTTCACTGACTGCGAGACCGATTTGTTCTTCGCCGCGGAGAGCAACAATCTTCTTTCCGGCATCCGCTCCAGTATCCAGCAATAAGTTCACTGCTATTAAGGTCAACATGCGGCTGCGAACACAGACGACGCCCAGGATGCCGGCTGGAGCATTGGGCAGCGGTGTCGGAGGCCGCCAACCGACAATGGTATCGATTTCTTCGTCGAAGATGCCGAAACGCCGCTGTCCGACGGTTAATACTCGCACCGCTCGCGTTGTTGATGCTTGAGCTTCGTTCATTGTCGGCGTCGATTATAGCCTTTCGGAGGAAACGTTGCCTTGGTTCGCGTGAGAATGCCACGGCCTTGCGCCGTGGTCATTTACGCTGGTAGCTACACGAAGAGAGTTCTTATCTCAAGGCGATGCCACGGCCTTGCGCCGTGGTCAATTACGCTGGTAGCTACACGAAGAGAGTTCCTTTCTCAAGCACAATGCCACGGCCTGGCGCCGTGGTCATTTACGCTGGTAGCTACTCGAAGAGAGTTCCTTTCTCAAGGGGATGCCACGGCCTGGCGCCGTGGTACCTCACGCTGGCAGCTACTCGAAGAGAGTTCCCATCTCGAGGGGATGCCACGGCCTGGCGCCGTGGTACTTCACGCTAACAGCCAGGAGTCAATCCTTCGAACCGAGCTCTAACGTGATTCTCCACGGGGCAAGCCCGTGGCATCATCATGAAGGGAACCAATCATTTTTTGTAGCGGCCGCGCGTGAATCTCCACGGGGCAAGCCCGTGGCATCATCGTGAAGGGATCAATGATTTTTGTAGCAGTCGCGCGTGATTTCCCCACGGATTTCTCCACGATTTCCCCACGATTTCTCCACGGGGCCAAGCCCGTGGCTCTTCTGTTTTGTTACCTATCTACGCTCAAGCTAGAATCGTTTGTAAGGTTCAAGAGATTCTCGCGACTAATGCAGCGGGGAGCGTCTGTCATATCGCGTCCGGCGCAAAGGGGTCATCCATGGATGAATTTGATCGGTATCGAGCAGAAATGAACGAGCGCTTGCTGGGTAGTAATCACCTCGGAATTAAGCGATTCTTTGCTCTCGACACACAAGCTTACGAGGAAGGCGCGCTGGACAAGCGCACCAAGGAGTTGATGGGCTTAACAGCGTCGATCGTTTTGCGTTGCGACGATTGCATCACATACCACATCAAACAATGCGCCGGCGTTGGTGTGACGCGCGCGGAGTTTCTCGACGCCTTCAACGTGGCCCTGGTAGTTGGAGGATCGATCACGATTCCCCATTTGCGTCGAGCGATTGATCGCGTTGACACCGCGCTCGGCGAGGAAACCAAGTCTAATGTTTGAGCGTTTCGAATAGACTTCAAGCCGTCTCATTCTCACCCGGTTTCAACCGGGTGAGAGCTTTTTCGAGAGATCCTTTAACCGTTTGAACGATTTAGTTCCCGGGCGGGGAAAGAAACCCTTGAAATGGTTAGGACAGTGATCGCCGTCACCCGGGTGAGAAGGAGACGACTTGGATGGCGGTAGGAAGGGATTATCCAAACAAATGAAGATCTTTGCACTCGTAATCGTGTTTGCGTGCATGCTTTCTTCTTTCCATTTTGGAGACGTGACTATTCAGGCTCATCAGCCTAATAGTTTCAGAGGTTCTCATATGTCACTTCAAGACAAGGCGCGCGTGCGAGCGCCGGAGATTACCGGAGGTCGAGGTTGGCTGAACACAGATAAACCGCTCTCGCTCGCAGCCCTTAAAGGCAAAGTCGTCCTGCTGGATTTCTGGACGTATGGCTGCATAAACTGCATTCACATCATCCCTGATCTGAAGCGCCTCGAGCAGAAGTACCCAAACCAACTCGTTGTCATCGGTGTTCACTCAGCCAAATTCGAGAACGAGAAAGAAACAGAAAACATCCGACGCATTATTCTCCGCTACGAGATCGAACACCCCGTCTACAACGATGCCGACTTCAAAGTTTGGCGAAGCTACACCGTGAATGCCTGGCCCACGCAAGTCTTGATCGATCCGGCTGGGTACATCATTGGCGGTGTCTCTGGCGAAGGTAATTACGATGTTATTGATCAAGCCGTGTCGAAAACGATCGAGGAGTTTCGCAAGCGTGGAGAGCTCAACGAGGAGCCTTTGAAGCTCGCACTCGAACGTGCCAAAGTCGGGGCTTTGCCGCTTTCGTTCCCCGGAAAAGTATTGGCCGACGGCAAAGGCGAACGGCTCTTCATAGCCGACTCAGACCACAACCGCATCGTCATCACGAAACTCGACGGTTCCCTGCTGGATGTCGCCGGAACCGGAGAACCAGGTTCGACGGATGGAAGTTTTGCAACGGCAAAATTCTATCGGCCGCAAGGCATGGCGCTCGACGGCGACTCGCTTTATGTAGCCGACACAGAAAATCATCTTATCCGCCGGCTCGATCTCAAGAGCCGCAACGTGCAGACGGCGGCAGGCACCGGCAAACAATCTCACGATTACTTCAAGACCGGAGAGGCATTGACCGTTGGTCTGAACTCGCCATGGGACCTGCAGTTAATAGGCCGCACGCTTTACATTGCCATGGCTGGGCCTCATCAGATTTGGCAGCTTGATCTCGACAAAAACATAACTTCAACTTTCGCTGGCTCCGGCAATGAAGCCCGCCAGGATGGCGAGTTGTTAGCAGCTGGTTTCGCTCAGCCTTCGGGGATCACAACCGACGGCGTGAATCTCTACACAGCTGATAGCGAAGCAAACATCATTCGTGCTATCGACTTGAATAAGAAGCAGGTCACCACGCTCGTGGGTGGTGATCTCTTCGAGTTTGGAGACAAGGATGGCTCAGGCGATGGGGTGCGACTGCAACATCCTCTCGGAATTGTCAGTTATGGCTCAAAGCTGCTGATCGCCGACACCTACAATCACAAGATCAAAGAGCTCGATCCCAAAACGCGAATAGTCACGAGTTTTCGAGGTACTGGAAAGCCCGGCCAGAACGATGGGGGCACGCCGTCATTCTATGAGCCAGGCGGCTTGAGTGTGGCGAATGGCAAACTCTATGTCGCCGACACCAACAATCACGCAATTCGAGTAATTGATTTGAGCTCGAAGGAAACTCGGACACTACGTCTCAATGGCCTCGAGCCACCGGCGATGGCCACAGCCGCCATGACGGAAAATGAGGAAGGCGTCAACTCGGAAGAAATCAAACTTAATCTGCAAAAGTTGAGCGCCAACAGCAAGGGTTCGCTGCTAATAAATCTTGAGCTGCCTTCGGGGTATCACCTCAATGCTGCAGCGCCTCAGCGTTATCGAGTCTCGGTTGAAAGTGGAGGCAAGCAGATTAGCCTTGTTAACGATTCCAATTCGTCCGAGCGCTCCGTCAGTCAATCGGTAAAGAATCCGAAGCTGCCGCTACGGTTGCACATCCAATCATTCGAGCCCGGCACAGCTGAATTGCGAGTCCAGTTCTCGTTTGTCTACTGTCGCGAAGACAACACCGGCACTTGCCGCATCAAGACACTCGTTTGGCGCGCCCCCGTGGAAGTAACTAAGGACCCCAGCGCGTCACGCGAGATCAAAGTGGACGGAAAAGTGACGGCTGAATAGCAGGCGTTTAGAGTTCAAACTTCAGTTTGTGGTTCCCATTCCATCGCAATCTAAAGATTGAACTCTGAACGCCTGTTAGCAGGGTTGAATCGGCGTTTGCGTTAGCCTCTGACCCGCGAGTAATATCGCTTAACCCCCAAAGAAATCTTCTTTTCAAGGAGGCCCACTGTGGCTGATAAACCATTTTTGACTGATATCCAAACCCTGCGCGAACGCGCCCGCAAGCACATTGAGAACGGCGCCGTCACCGAAGGCTATTTAGCGGACCGTGAAACCGTCATCAAGATTCTCAACGAAGCCCTGGCAACCGAGATCGTGTGTGTCTTGCGATACAAGCGGCACTTCTTCATGGCAACGGGAATAAACGCTGAAGGTGTGGCAGCTGAATTTCTCCAGCATGCAAACGAAGAGCAGGGTCATGCTGATGAGATTGCCGGACGTATTGTGCAGCTTGGGGGAGCGCCGAATTTTTCGCCGGAAGGACTACTAACTCGCAGCCATGCAGAGTATGTCGAGGGCGAGACATTGATCGACATGATCAAGGAAGACCTGGTCGCCGAGCGCATCGCCATCGATAGCTATCGCGAAATGATTGCCTATCTCGGCAACGATGATTCGACCACCAGGCGCATGCTCGAAGGCATCCTGGCGGTTGAAGAAGAGCACGCCGACGATCTCGTAAGTTTGCTGGAGGGATTTGGGACCGGCAGCTCGCAAGCAGCAAACGTTTAGAAAGTACTATCCGCAGATTACGCAGATTGCACAGCTGTAAAAGCGGCGTGGGCAGATGACTTACTGACCAACGTAGATTCGCAGGGATTGTTAGTGATTTGATCGCAGCTCTTTGCTAACTTTCGCTTGTACCCTTAACGTTAAATCGAGCGACAAAAACATCTGTGAAATCCGGGTAATCTGCGGATAGTCTTTCTGTTTTCGGTTTTCTGTTTTCATAAACACTTAACTTGTTCGATCGAAAACCAAACCCGCCCCCCAGGACAGGCCCCAGCGTTTGTCGTAGTTGCGGGGCTATCGTCGGGGCCGGGCAGGATGCCTGTGCTGTTTGCGGAGCCCTGGTATCACCCGCCGCCTCATCAGCGCGCGAAGAACCAAAAGTAGTTTACGATCACGAGACTCTCCGTTTCGCTAGATCGGTTTTGAACCGGCCCTATCTCTTCACCATCGCGATTCTGATAGCCAACTTTTTCGTGTTCCTGCTGATGTGGCACTCGAGCGGCATGACCGGAAAGGCCTTGTGGGTGTTTCCGACCCCCGTGTTATTGGCGTATGGCGCCAAGCTCAATCTGCTTATTGACCAGCAGCCTCACCAATGGTGGCGTTTTGTAACGCCGATGTTTGTCCACATCGACGTTCTGCATTTGGCCGTCAACATGTATAGCCTGTGGATGCTTGGCCCTTATGTGGAAAAGCTCTATGGTTCGGCAAAATTTGTTTTCTTCTACGTTGCGACGGGTATTGCGGGCGTCGCCGCGAGCTACTTCACTCTGCTTTCGCCTGACACGAATCTTGGCGTGTTCGGACGATTTATTTTCAAAACCCAGGACGTGCCTTCAGCGGGCGCATCCGGAGCGCTCTTTGGTCTCGTCGGAGTGCTTTTCGTTTTCGGGATCAAGTTTCGGAACGAACTTCCCGAGGGATTCAAGCGGGCATTTGGCACCGGTCTGTTACCGGTCATCGTGCTCAACCTCTTCATTGGCTTTGTTGGCCAACGCTTTATTGGCAACGCCGCGCATCTGGGCGGGTTGTTTTCGGGCGCTGCGCTGGCGCTGTTGGTTGGTTATCGTCGTCCGGGCGACCAGTCAAGCATGACAATCTTTTGGCGTGTCGTTCAATGCGCCGCGATCGCGATTGTGCTAATCAGCTTTGCGCGAATCGTCCAGCATTTCAACGATCCACTCCCGATTGCTCAAGCAGAGGCTGCGACGCCGGCTCCTGACAGCAAAGACGCACCGTTTCAAAAATTTTTTCAAATCATGAATGACTCGCAAGAGGTTTTCGAGAGTGCCATCAAGGGTGACGCCAGTGGTGTCGATTCGGCCGTGGCTGCACTCGAAAACACTCAGGCGCCTGATATAAAGTCCGACCAGCTGAGACGCAAGCTGAGTGACTTGCTCCAGCGCGCAAAGCTGTCCGCTCCAACACCTCAGGCCGCCGCGAAACCCGATGAACGGCGACTCGAGCTTTCCAAAGAGTTCACGGTATGGACACAGGACTACAACGATTGGCTTAAGACGTTTTCAAAAACAAATTGATTTGGGAGAAAAATAAGCAATGGAAATTAAGAAGGTAGGCGTGCTCGGATGTGGATTGATGGGATCCGGCATTGCTCAGGTAGCAGCGAGCGGCGGTTTCGAGACAGTGGTTCGCGAAGTGTCGGACGACTTGATCCAACGTGGCTTCGCCGGCATTGAGAAATCCCTGTCCCGCTTTGCTGAAAAAGGAACCATCACCGCCGAGCAACAGACGGAGATCCGCGGCCGCTTATCGGGCACAACTACATTCGAGGCGTTGGCGGATTGCGACATTATCATCGAAGCCATTATTGAAAACCTCGAAGAGAAGCGTCAGACCTACGCGGAGCTTGATAGGCTTTGTAAGCCGGAGACGATCTTCGCTTCGAACACGTCTTCAATTTCGATCACTGAAATGATGACAGCAACATCCGCTGAGCGACAGAAGCGTTTCATCGGCATGCATTTCTTCAACCCGGTCCCGTTGATGAAGCTTGTGGAAGTGATTCGCACGATTCTCACCGATGAAGCCGTCTATGAACAAGCAATCGAGTTTGGCGCCAAGCTGGGTAAGACACCTGTGCGCGCCGGAGACAAGACTGGTTTCATTGTCAACCGGCTGCTGGTTCCCTACATGCTGGATGCGATTCGAGCTCTGGAAGAAGGTGTTGGCTCGATTGTCGACATCGACAATGCGATGAAACTCGGCTGTGGTTATCCGATGGGTCCGTTTACGTTGGGGGACTTTGTTGGATTGGATACGACTTACTACATCGCAGAAATCATGTTCAATGAGTTTCGCGAGAAACGTTTTGCGCCGCCGCCGCTACTTAAGCGAATGGTGTTGGCTGGCTTGTACGGTCGCAAATCGGGACGCGGCTTCTACGACTACACGCAGGATCCTAAGAATCCAAAACCGATGAGTCTTACCTAACTTAGGATTTTGCCGCAGATTACGCAGATTACACCGATTAAGCGTTTAGACTGGCTAACTACAAGGCTCGCTCTTTGGGTTTGAATCTGTGTCATCTGCGTAATCTGCGGCTAATGGTTTTCGGTAACAATAACTATGTTTACTTTAATTCGATCGCGCCGGCTGAATACAACCTACGTCCTTGCCTTTGCTTTGCTGCTGCTGGCATCGTCATCGTCATTACCGCAACGCCGAACGGATGCGACACCCGCAATTGTTTACCCAGCGCAGCTCACTGCTGAGCTGAAGCAACTCCAACAAGCCGCGCTTGCGAGTGACTATGCTTATCGCCAACTGGCGCACTTGACCGACAGCATTGGTCCGCGACTCAGCGGTTCGCCGCAAGCAGAAGCCGCGGTCGATTACGTAGCCAAAGAAATGAAGCGCCTCGGCTGCGATGTAAAACTCGAAAAGCTCATGGTGCCGCATTGGGTCCGCGGCGAGGAGACCGGCTCGCTCACCAAATATCCTGGTCAGGCAGCCGGAACTACTCAAAAGATTTTCTTAACCGCGCTTGGCGGCAGCGTTGCGACCGCGCCCGAAGGAATCAACGCCGAAGTCGTCGTCGTCAACACTTTCGACGAACTCAAGGCGCTCGGCAAAGAAAAAGTTGCGGGCAAAATTGTCCTCTTCAATGCGCGCTACGATCGTGAAATGTCTGCCCAGGGTTATGGAGGCGAGGCTTACGGACAAGTCGTTATTTATCGCGGGCTGGGCGCGAGTGCGGCGGCTCGACTGGGCGCCGTAGCTGCGCTCAATCGCTCCTCCGGAGGCGCTGAGTTTCGACTGCCACACACAGGCTCGCTTCGTTACGAGGAGGACGCACCAAAGATTCCCGCCGCAGCAGTAGCAGCCGAAGACGGTGATTTGATCGCGCGTCTCGCTGCGCAGGGACCGGTGCGCATGCAATTGTTGTTAACGCCGAAGGAGCTTCCCGATGCAGTTAGCTACAATGTCATTGCGGACTTGAAAGGAAGCGAGCATCCGGAGCAGGTCATTATTGTTTCCGGTCATCTCGATTCGTGGGACCTGGGTACCGGGGCTATTGACGATGGCGCTGGAGTAGTCGTCGCCATGCAGACGCTTCAGTTAATCAAGCAGTTGAAATTGAAACCGAAGCGCACGATTCGATTCATTGCCTGGATGAACGAAGAGAACGGAATCGTAGGCGGCCGAACTTACGCTAAGGAATACGAGGCTGAGATTCCCAACCACTTTGCCGCGATTGAATCCGATCGAGGCGCCGGTCATCCGCTTGGATTTGAATGCAAAACGAAGCCTGAAGTTCTGCCGCTACTGGCGCCGATGTCTGCCGTGCTGCAAAGCTCAGGGGCCGGCTTGTTAAAAGTGGCCACCGACACTGAGACTGACATTTCGTTTCTTGCCACAGCCGGTGTGCCTTCATTCGGCCTTATCCAGGACACCAGGACTTACTTCGACTATCACCACACGGCTGCGGATACGCTCGACAAAGTTGTGCCCCGAGAGCTCGCAGAAAATGCCGCTGCGATGTCAGTGCTCGCTTACACGCTGGCAAACTTTCCACAGCCTCTGCCGCGATAACAGGCGTTGAGAGTTCAATCTTTAGATTGTTGCCGTGGTTACTACACAAGCTGAAGCTTGAACTCTAAACTCCTGTTTGCGACCTGAACTCCCATGTCTGGCGTCATCATCATTGTTTACACGACGCTCTACCGCAAAGGTGGCGAGCAATTTCCTATCGTTGCCAATACGATTGCTCGAGAGAAAGCGGAAGTCGGCACGGCGCACGAGATCATAGCGCGTGCAGTCGAAAGCAAGCGTGAAGTGCTGGCGATCTTCGACGAAGTTGCTACAGCCGGCAAAACGATCAAGGAATTCCACTTTGTAGGTCACTCCGGGATGTATGGGCCAATGTTTGGCACCGTAGCATTTCCCGAGCAGTTCAGTCCCTACGAATGGGAAACGATGAGAATTCCGTTCGACTCCGACGCGGCTGCCTACTTTCATTGCTGTCGCTCGGCTCGATGGTTCGCTCCGTACTTCTCGCGCACTTTCAACGTCCCGGCCTACGGCTTTTTCTGGTACACCACGTTTTCGAAAAGCAAAACTCATTATCGATACGCGTCACCCGCAGCCGACGTGGAAAAGCTCTTCACCATCGGTTGCAAAGGTCGCAAGTCACACGGCCTGGCGGCATCATTGGTTAAGTTTTCAGGCTTGATGCCGGCCGAGACCATGCGGCGCTTCGAGCCGCAACCTCCGACTGGTGACACTTCATACAATCAGGTTGCTGAGTTGTACGATGCTACGTTTACCGATATCACCGTGCGCCAGGATGAATGGGCATGGCTCAACAAGCATTTACCGGAATCAAGAGATTTGAAGGTGCTCGATATCGGCTGTGGCAATGGGGCTCTGCTGAATGCTTTGGCGTCGCGAATAAGTTATGGGGCTGGCGTGGACGAATCGGAAGCGATTCTTGAAAAGGCTCGCCGGCGAAACAGCGCTCACCAGCATTTAGAGTTCAAGCACGTGGATTCACCGGCATTGCCGTTCGTGACGGCGACTTTTGATGTAGCTATTTCCCTCATGTCGTTTCGCTATCTTGACTGGGATCCGCTGCTGCACGAGATTCGTCGAGTGCTGAAGCCCGACGGCAAGTTTTTGATTGTGGATATGGTGACCGTGCCGGTGAAAATCAAAGAATACCCACAACTCATCAAGGACAAGCTGAGGACGATCAACGCGCAGAAAAAGAATTCGGAGTTCGATGCAAATCTCAAAAAACTGGTGGCACATCCTGACTGGAAGAAAATGGTGGAGTACAACCCGATCCGGTCTGAACATGAAATGAAGTGGTACCTGGAAAGCAGATTCCCCGGCCAGAAAATGGAAGTGCTGAATCTGGGCTGGAACGCGAGGATTGTCGCCTTTGATTCCGGCCCAGTGCGCCACGGCCTCGAAGTAAAGTTAACCTATCCGTGAACGGGAATACTTTATCGGCGAATGAAAAACAAAAGAACTTTAGCCACAGATTACGCAGATTGCACAGATGTAAAAGCATTGGGCCGGAAGCTTGGTTAACCGCAGCAACGTGACAGGGATTATTAGAAAATCAGCGTCCATCGATTGCATCACCTGCCCGGGTACCTTGCTACCCGCGCGAAACAAAAACATCTGTGCAATCTGCGTAATCTGCGGCTAAAGTTCTTATGTTTTCATTTGTATGGTTGGTTTGCTT
>DATNBH010000077.1:0-94755 GCA_035572035.1 Pyrinomonadaceae bacterium
GCTCAAGTCCGAGGATGAGCTGATTAAGGAGAGCACGAACTTTAGTCTGTGTCGGCCGAACCAAATTGAATCTCGGGACTTGAATGACAGGACGGTTGCGCGGCTCAAGTCCGAGGATGAGCTGATTAAGGAGAGCACGAACTTCAGTCTGTGTCGGCCGAACCAAATTGAATCTCGGGACTTGAATGACACGACGGTTGAGCAACTCAAGTCCGAGGATGAGCTGATTAAGGAGAGCACGAACTTCAGTCTGTGTCTGCCGCACCAAAATTGAATCTCTGGACTTGAATGACACGACGGTTGCGCGGCTCAAGTCCGAGGATGAGCTGATTAAGGAGAGCACGAACTTTAGTCTGTGTCGGCCGAACCAAATTGAATCTCGGGACTTGAATGACAGGACGGTTGCGCGGCTCAAGTCCGAGGATGAGCTGATTAAGGAGAACACAGACTGAAGTCTGTGCTACTAGGAAAATGCTGGAAACAATTTTTCGAGATCTTCGCTACAGCTTTCGCATGATGGCGAAGAACAAGGGAATCACGGCGGTGGCTGTGATCTCGATCGCGCTTGGTATCGGTGCTAACACGACCGTCTTCAGCGTGATCAATGCAGTCCTGCTGCGCTCACTTCCTTATAAAGATCCGAACGGGCTGGTGCTCGTGTGGGGTGACACCAAAAACGAAACCAAACTCAAAAAGCACAATCAGGTCTCATGGACTGACGTGCTCGACTATCGCGCTCAATCGCAGTCGTTTGAAGACGTCACCACCTACACCGGATGGAATCCCATCATGTCCGGTGACAGCGAAGCTGAGCGAATTCCTGCTATCCAGGTCGGAGACGGCTACTTCAAGATCATGAAGGGCACTCCGATTCTCGGCCGCGTCTTCACTCCTGAAGAGCAGGAGGATGGCAAAGACTTCGTGATTGTTCTCGGGCACGCTCTGTGGCAGCGGCGTTATGCCGGCGATCCCAACATCGTTGGCAAAGCGGTCCAACTTAACGGCAGGCCATACACGATCGTGGGCGTCATGGGTCCGGATTTTCATCCCTTGCCGTCGACGCTGGTCGAACCCCAGGGCCAGTTCTACCGGCCCATAGCCGAGACCTACAACGAGAGTGCTCGGGATGAACGACACTTGCGCGCCATTGCTCGGCTAAAACCCGGGGTCACGATTGGTCAGGCGCGAAACGATCTGTCGATCATTGCCAGGCGTATTGAGGAAGCGCATCCGCTAACTAATCACGACTGGGGCGTCGAAGTAGTTTCCATGTCTGATGAAATCGTTGGCGGCATTCGCGGCACGCTGTGGATGGTTTTTGGCGCGGTCGTTTTCGTTTTGCTGGTTGCCTGCGCCAACGTAGCCAACCTGTTGCTCGCTCGTTCCAGCGTGCGCTCCAAAGAAATCACCATCCGCTCGGCAATTGGCGCCGTCCGTTCACAACTCATTCGACAGTTGCTCACTGAGAGTTTGGTGCTCTCCATTGTGGGAGGCCTCGTGGGTCTGTTGCTCGCAGTCTGGGGGACGAGTCTGGTTTCGTCGGCTGGCGAAAAGATCAACCCGATGTTCCAGGACATCCATCTCGATCTGAGAGTGCTGGCTTTCACGAGCGGACTCGCCCTGTTAACCGGATTGATTTTTGGACTTGCCCCGGCGCTGCAAATCTCGAGGCCTAATCTCGCAGAATCGTTGAAAGAATCGGGCCGCGGCTCCGGCCCTTCAGCGGCTAAAAACAGATTGCGCAGCGTCCTGGTCGTATCCGAAATCGCGTTGACCCTCGTGTTACTGGTTTGCGCAGGCTTATTAATAAGGACAGTCATGCGCTTGCGTGCCGTGGATACAGGCTTCAACACGCACAACATTCTCACGATGAACATTGGCTTGCCGGGCGTGAAGTATCCGAAGCCGGAAGACAAAATCGCTTTCTATCAACAGGTCACTGAACGAATCTCGCATCTCCCCGGCGTTAAGGCTGCCGGCACCACGAGCGTGCTGCCGCTGAGCTCGAACTTCGACGGTCGCGGTATTGGGATCGAAGACATTCCCAAGCCGCCCGGTGAAGAGATCAGCGTAGACATGTACGTGACGACGCCCGGGTATCTCAAAGCGATGGAGATATCGACTCTAAAAGGACGACCGATTAGCGAGCAAGACACGAAAGATTCCTTCAAAGTCGTGCTTGTGAACAAGACGATGGCCGAACAGTTGTGGACGGGCCAGGATGTGCTGGGCAAGCACATTGCGATGCCTGCCGATACCGACGGCAAGACCACGCAGTGGCGCACCATCGTGGGTGTGATGAGTGACGTATCTCAGTATGGGATCGATCAAAAACCACCCATGCAGATGTATCTGCCGCACAGTCAGTTTCCGACCTCCTTCAACACCATCGTTGTCAAAACCCAGGTAGATCCCAACTCGCTCGTCAATGCGGTGCGTGGCGAGATTCGCGCGGTCGACAAGGATCAGGCGGTCTATGGCGTGACTACGCTTGAAGAGTTGTTCTCCGACTCGATTCTGATTCGGCGATTTGTAATGGGGCTGCTGTTTGTCTTTGCGGCGCTGGCTCTGGTGCTGGCAGCGGTGGGGATTTACGGCGTCATGTCTTACGTCGCGGCGCAGCGCACTCATGAGATCGGAATACGCATGGCCCTCGGGGCGCAGAATCGTGATGTGCTGAAGTTGATTCTCGGTAACGGGATGTTTCTGGCGCTGCTCGGAGTGGCGGCTGGATTGGTTGGCGCGTTTGCGTTGACGCGTTTGATGGCAGGGTTGTTGTTCGGAGTGACTTCGACTGACACGGTTACGTTCGTAAGCGTTTCCGCTGGATTGATCGCCGTCGCGCTGATTGCGTGTTACGTACCCGCGCGCCGCGCCACCAAAGTCGATCCACTGACCGCATTGAGATATGAATGAAGTGCTGTTCTTAGTTCTTTGTTCTTTGTACTTGGTTCTTTGTGCTTTGTCTTTTGACCTCGTTGACGTTGACTAACTGACTTTCCGATCTGATGGAAAGTATTCAAGTTTCCCAGCGGTCAAGTTCAAAGCACAAAGAACTAAGGACTAAGAACCAAAACTGAAAAATTGAACCGGAACAATGTTGGATAACACAATTAAAGACATCCGTTATGCGGCGCGAAGCTTGATGAAGCGGCCGGGGTTCACGGTCGTGGCAGTGTTGACGCTCGCGCTTGGTATTGGCGCGAACACAGCCATCTTCAGCGTCGTCAATGCCGTCCTTTTACAAGCCCTTCCGTTCAAAGATCCTCAACAGCTTGTTTCGATCAAGAAGTCTCCGAATGCTGGCGGCTTCCCGGGACTAGCTGCCTACGAATACCTGGCTTGGCATGAACGCAACAAAGTCTTTGACGGCATAGCGGCATACAGCAGCGACAATTTCAATCTTACTGGTCAGGGCGATCCCGAACGCATTTCGTGCGCGCAAGTAACCGCTGGGCTCTTTCCTCTCCTTGGAGCGCAGCCGCTTCAAGGCCGCGTCTTCACTGCTGAAGAAGATCGGCCCGGCGCGGCTGGCGCAATCGTAGTTAATGAGAGCTTCTGGCGACGTCGCTACGGCAGCAGTCCCGCAATGATCGGCAGCAGTCTCACGCTCAATGACAAGAAGTACGAAATCGTCGGCGTGATGCCGTCAAACTTCCGCTTCCCGAGCGAGTACGAAATCTGGATGCCGCTGGCTCTTGATCCTGTGGTCGAGACGCAGGGTGAAACGTTTTCCTTGATCGATGTGGTAGCCCGGTTGAAGCCGGGCGTGTCCGTTCAGAGTGCTCAAGCCGACATCAATCTCATCTCGAAACAAGTTTCTGAACAAGCTCCGTTGCAAAGGCGCGAAGCTTTACCACGCGCTGTCGTCGATATCACGCCACTGCATCGAGATCTCGTGGCCGGCATTCGCACCACGGTCCTGGTTTTGTGGGGAGCAGTCGGTCTGGTGTTGCTGATCGCGTGCGCGAATGTGGCCAGCCTGATGTTGTCGCGCACTCTTGCCCGGCAAAGAGAGATGGCTGTTCGCGCAGCCGTTGGCGCCCGCCGCTGGCAACTTATCCGGCAATTGTTAACGGAGAGTGTGCTGTTGGGATTGGGTGGCGGAGTTTTGGGCGTGCTGTTAGCTGCGTGGTCCACGAGCTCGCTGGTGTCACTAATTCCAACCGAGCTGGCCGGCGCCATCAATAACTTCAAAGGAATTGCGATCGATCGGCAGATGCTCGTGTTTACGGTGCTCATCTCGACCGTAACGGGAATCATTTTCGGACTGGCGCCGGCGATTACAGCGTCGCGTCCCGATCTGGTGAAGTCGCTCCGCGAGGGAGCCGGTTATGCGATCGGTGGTTTTGGCTGGCGCAGCCTGCGAGGCTGGCTCGTCGTCGCCGAACTGGCGCTGGCTCTGGTCCTGTTGTTGGGCGCGGGTTTGATGATTAAGAGTTTTGCCCGGCTGACTGCAGTCGAGACGGGTTTTGATCAAGACAACGTCCTCACCGCGCGAGTGAATCTACCGCGTTCTCGATATGCGAAGCCGGCGCAGACCGCGGCTTTCTACAAAGAGCTAATTGAGAAGTTGCAGGCAACGCCAGGAGTTGACGTCGCCGGCGCCATCAGTCACACGCCGCTCAATGGCTTTAGTCAGATTGGCTTTTTCCACATTGAAGGCCAGCCCGATCCAGTGAAGAAACGCGAGCGCTTGATTCCGATGGGAGTGATCACTCCCGATTACTTCCGCGCGCTCGGAATAAAGAGACTCAGTGGCCGTGATTTTGACGAACATGACAACGCGACGGGACAGCCGGTGGCGATAGTTAACGAAGCATTTGCTCGCAAGTTCTTCCCGAACGACAACCCCATCGGAAAACGAATCTCGGTGGATTGTCCGAAGGATGAGCTTTGCCGTGGGATTGCTGGAGTCTTCGGAAATATTCGTCAGGACAGTCTCACCGAAGCTGCGAGTCCGGAAATTTATTTGCCCTATCAACAGAGTCCGCTCAATGGGATGACGCTCATCGTGCGCAGCAACGGCAATCCATTGAACATGGTGGGCAGTGTGCGCAGCGTCGTTTCATCGGTTGACAGTGGTCAACCGATCTATGACGTCAAGACGCTCAGGCAGCGCGTGGCTGAAGCCGTCGCTTCAACACGTTCGTTGATGCTTTTGTTCGGCAGCTTCGCAACGCTGGCCCTGGTGCTGGCGACAGTCGGAGTTTACGGAGTCGTTTCTTACTCAGTCAGCCGCCGTACTCGTGAGATTGGTATTCGGATGGCGCTCGGCGCACAAGCGAGGGATGTGCTTCGGCTCGTGATTAGGAATGGCATGACGCTGGCACTGCTGGGAGTTGTTATCGGATTGGGCGGAGCCTTTGCGCTTACGAGAATGCTGGCGACCTTGCTTTTTGGAGTAACACCGACTGATGCGGCTACCTTCGTCATGGTTTCGATTGGACTGACTGCAGTGGCGCTGGTGGCTTGTTTAATTCCCGCTCTCCGCGCCACGAAAGTTAATCCGCTCGTCGCTCTGCGTGAGGAGTAGTAGCACAGACTTCAGTCTGTGTTCGACCGGCAAATTGAGTGCATGGACTTGAAAGAAGTCGACGTTGAAAGGTTCAAGACCAGGGAAGTGCCTTGAGGAGAAAGACACAGACTGTCTTGCGCGATGAGTAGCACAGACTTGAGTCTGTGTTCGACCGGCAAATTGAGTGCATGGACTTGAAAGAAGTCGACGTTGAAAGATTCAAGACCAGGGAAGTGCCTTGAGGAGAAAAACACAGACTGCCTTGCGCGATGAGTAGCACAGACTTGAGTCTGTGTTCGACCGGCAAATTGAGTGCATGGCCTTGAAAGAAGTCGACGTTGAAAGATTCAAGACCAAAGACGTGCCTTGAGAAGAAAAACACAGACTGTCTTGCGCGATGAGTAGCACAGACTTGAGTCTGTGTTCGATCGACAAATTGAGTGCATGGACTTGAAAGAAGTCGACGTTGAAAGGTGCAAGACCAAAGACGTGCCTTGAGAAGAAAAACACAGACTGAAGTCTGTGCTACTTGGAAGGTGCTACTTAGATGGACGGCATAATTAAAGACATCCGTTATGCGATGCGCGGCTTGATGAAGCGACCGGCGTTCACCGCTGTGGCGTTGATTACGCTTGCGCTTGGCATCGGCGCGAATACCGCAATCTTCAGTGTCATTAATGCTGTACTGCTTCGTCCCTTGCCCTATGCCAATGAGGAGCGGATCGTCCGAATTGATGAAACTGAAGGTAAGGGAGGAATGGGAGTATCTCCTCCTAACCTTCTGGATTTTCAATCGCAGAACCACGCGTTTGAAAATATCGCCGGCTACACCGGCGGCAGCTTCATTCTCAGTGGCTCGGGAAATCCACAACGGATACCAAGCCTCAGCGTCTCTCACAATCTGCTGGCCGTACTCGGCGTCAACCCACTCCTCGGCCGAAGCTTTTCAGCCGACGAAGAAAGACCTGGTCAGAGCCAGGTAGCACTCATCGGATATTCCCTGTGGCAGCGAAACTTTGGCGGTCGGCAAAATGTAAGCGGCCAACAAATCACTTTAGACAATAAGAGCTATACGGTGGTGGGCGTGATGCCCGCCGAGTTCGAGTTTCCGATTCAACCCGAACGGGTCGAAGTGTGGGTGCCGCTAACTTTGCCGGAAGACATGAGTGGTTTACGAGGCGCTCACTACCTCGATGTGGTGGGACGAACGAAGCAGAACGTTTCGGTAACCCAGGCTCAAGCCGACGTCGCCGCTATCGCGAAACGTATCGCTGCTCAATTCCCCGGACTGGTCTCGGGACAGACCACCGTCATTCCCTTGAAGCAGGACATCGTGGGCAAAGTTCGGCCTTATCTTTTTATGCTGGGCGGCGCGGTCGTGCTGGTTTTTCTAATAGCTGCGGCGAATGTGATGAGTTTGATGTTAGCGCGCGCGGCTGAGCGGCAGAAGGAGCTTGCTTTACGAACGGTTCTTGGCGCCAATCGAGCTCGGCAATTACGGCATTTCCTCACTGAGAGTTTGCTGCTTTCATTAATGGGCAGCGCCGCCGGCGTTCTGTTCGCAGCCTGGGGGATCGATCTGCTCATCGCCATTGGCGCCTCCAGTGATATTCCTCGCTTACAAGCTGCGCGTATCGACAGCTCCGTTCTGTTCTTTGCAGTCGTCTCATTTCTGATCTGTGGCACGTTGCTGGGCTTGATACCCGCGTGGCGAATTTCCTCGTCAAACTTGTCTTCGGCACTCAAGGAAGGTGAAACGCGCAGCGCTACGACTCCGCGACAATCTCTTCGCAAGGCCCTCGTCGTCACCGAGATCACGATGGCGTTGGTGCTGTTGTGCGGCGCGGGCTTGCTGATAAAGACACTCTCAAAATTGAATGCTGTAGATCCGGGCTTCGATCCGTCGCGAGTCCTGGTTACGGAGTTAGTCCTGCCAAATTCTAAGTACCCCGATGACGCGAGGCGTAGCGCCTTCTTCCAGCAGCTACTCGAACGAGTGAAAGCACTGCCCGGCGTGGAAACAGCCGGAGGCACCAGCAATCTTCCGCTGAGTGGAACGAACATGGTCTTTATGGCGGCGGTCGAGGGCCGAGCCGGCAGTTCGCTTCCCGCTGGGTTCAGGGCTGTTACGTCGGATTACTTCCGCGCGATGCGAATTCCTGTGCTGAAGGGCCGAGCGTTCGACGATCGCGATAACGCCACGAGCCAATCGGTTGTGCTCATCAATAAGACGATGGCCCGCCAGCTCTGGTCATCTGAGGAGCCGCTGGGCAAGCGGATCAAGCATGGCTTCAAGAATCAGTTAGCGGAAGTAGTGGGAGTTGTGGATGACATTAAGTATGGCGGGCTCGATCAGGAGTCAAAGCCCGAAATGTATGCACCGTTTGCCCAACGCCCATTTCCTTTCATGCGCGTGGTCGTCCGAACAAATTCCGAGCCCACGAATTTGATCGAATCAATCCGTCAGCAGGTTCAAAGCATCGACAAGGATCAACCAATCGATAAGGTAACGACGATGTCCGCGGTTGTCAGCCAGTCGATAGCGGCGCGGCGCTTCTACATGCAGCTGCTGGGAATCTTTGCCGGCGTCGCCTTCATCCTCGCGTCGGTTGGCATTTACGGAATCGTTTCCTATTCGGTCTCGCAGCGTACGCGCGAGATTGGTATTCGTCTCGCTTTGGGAGCCAACCGAAGCGATGTCTTGAGATTGGTGTTAGGCGAAGGACTCAGGCTCGCCGCGATTGGCGTGGGCTTGGGATTAGTAGGCGCCTTTGCGGCGACACGAGTGTTGAGGAGTTTGCTGTTCCAAGTCACGCCGACCGACCCGATGACATTCATAGGACTTTCGCTGTTGTTGGCGTTGGTGGCTTTGTTTGCCAGTTATGTTCCGGCGCGACGAGCTACGCGAGTCGATCCCCTCGTAGTCTTACGTTACGAGTAGTAGCACAGACTTGAGTCTGTGTTCGACCGGCAAATTGAGTGCATGGACTTGAAAGAAGTCGACGTTGAAAGATTCAAGACCAGGGAAGTGCCAGTGGAGAAAAACACAGACTGAAGTCTGTGCTACTTAGCGGGGTGCTACATGGACGGACTTATCAAAGACATTCGCTACAGCTGGCGCAGCTTGATGAAGCGCCCGGCGTTCACCGCAATTGCAGTGCTGACGCTGGCGCTTGGCATTGGCGCCAACACGGCGATCTTCAGTGTCGTTAACAGCGTCCTGCTTCGCCCGCTGCCGTTCCAGAATTCCGATCGACTCGTAATGGTCTGGGGAAACTTCAATAAACTCGGCATCGATCATCTATCAGCAAAAGTTGCCGAGTATGAAGACTATCGCTCTCAGGATCGAGTCTTTGAGCAAGTCGCAGCGTTCGAAAATCAGAACCTGAACCTCACCGGGATTGAACAAGCCGAACGCGTCAGTGGCGCGAGAGTAACTGCGAACCTGTTCGCAATGGTTGGCGCTCAGCCGGCTCAAGGCCGCCTTATCGCAACTGATGAAAACAAAAGCGGCAGGAACAAAGTTGTCGTGATCAGCCACAGCTTCTGGCAACGCCATTTTGGAGGACAAGCCAGCGCGGTTGGCCAGACACTGCGGCTCGACGATGAAGATTTCACGATCATCGGTGTGATGCCCGCCGGCTTTGAATTTCCACACGCGAGCTTTTCGTTTGCTCAACCTGCAGATCTTTGGTTGCCGCTGAGCTACACCACTGAGCAAGTGGCGCAACGGCGCGGGCCTTACCGGCTGAATGTTATTGGCTTGCTGAAATCAGGCGTGTCGTTAACGACGGCGCAATCTGAGATGACAGCGCTCGGCCAACGTTTTGAGACTTCTTATAAAGGTTATCGAGGGCCGCAAGGTGAAGATGGCGGCTGGCGCATCACGATTGTCCCAATGCAGGAAGAAGTAGTCGGCAACAGCAAGCGAGCTCTGCTGCTGTTGTTCGGCGCGGTAGCGTTGGTGTTGCTGATTGCCTGCGCGAATGTCGCGAACTTGATGCTCGCGCGCGCCGCAATGAGAAGAAGAGAACTGGCGATGCGGGCTGCGCTCGGGGCGAGTCGCTGGCGAATTGCTCGGCAGTTGTTGATTGAGTGTTTGTTGCTCGCTTTGTTTGGCGGGAGTCTTGGACTTTTGATCGCGTTGTGGGGTGTTGATTCACTTAGCAAACTCCAGTCGGCAAATTTGCCGCGCTTGCATGAGATCCATGTGGATGCACGGGTGCTCGCGTTCACCGTCGTGCTGACAATGGTGACGGCGCTGGTTTTTGGATTGATGCCGGCCTGGCAAGCAGCCAAATTCGATCTGCAGCGAGCCCTGAAAGAGAAGCAGGCGGCAGCAATTGGCGAATGGCGGCATCACTTCTGGCGCAACCTGTTGCTGGTTAACGAGGTGGCATTAGCATTTGTGGTGCTCATCGGAGCAGGCCTTCTGGTCAACAGCTTTCTGCGTTTGCAGCGACAGCGTCCCGCGATTGCAACCAGTAAAGTGTTGACTGTCGAAATCAATCTTCCTGAATCGCGGTATCGAGAGGCTGCTCAAGCTTCCGCCTTTTTCCAGGACCTGGTTAATCGCGTTGAAGCCTTGCCGGGAGTCGAAGCCGCGACGGTCAGCACCTCCAGACCGTTGAGCGGCGTCGCGCGCAACGATCCATTTGCGATCGAAGGAAGATCGCTTGATCCGGCGAACATCAGTTTCGCCGGCTGGCAAATGGTGGGCGCGAACTATTTCAGCACTCTCAATATCCCGGTAGTCCAGGGACGCGACCTGACTTCGCAGGACATGGACCAGCAGGCTCCAGTCGTTGCCGTCATCAATGAAAGCATGGCGCGTCGTTATTGGCCGGGTGAGAACGCGATCGGCCGCCGCATCACGCTGGGCTTGCCACGACCTGACAATCCCTGGGTCACGATTATCGGCATTTCCAAAGATCTGCCTCATCGAGGCATCGATTCTGCGCCGGCTCCGGACTGGTATCTCTCACGCCCGCTTGGTCCACAACGCAATCAAATTCTTTTCGCGCGCACCGTGGGCAAGCCTGAAGAGCTGGCTGCCCCAGTTCGCAACGCGGTCGCGGCAATCGATCGCAGCCAACCGGTTGCGAGCGTGAAAACTCTCGATAACGTGGTGGCGTCAACTATCGCTCCGCGCAAATTCAACATGATGTTGTTTGCGTTGTTTGCCGCCCTCGCAGTGGTACTGGCGGCGCTCGGCATTTACGGCGTGATGACTTACTCGGTCACTCAGCGAACGCATGAAGTCGGAATTCGTCGCGCGCTCGGTGCGCAGACCAGTGAAGTACTGCGCTTGATTATCGGAAAGGGAATGACGATCGCGATCATCGGCCTCGCTTTGGGATTAGGCCTCGCGCTGGCATTGAGCCGGCTGATGACGAGCTTGTTGTTTGGAGTGACGCCGACTGATACGGCCACGTTCGTGATTGTGGCTGCGTTTGTGCTGCTGGTGGCGATGTTGGCTTGCTATATCCCCGCCCGCCGCGCTGCGAAGATCGATCCGTTGGTAGCGCTACGTGAGGAGTAGTAGCACAGACTTCAGTCTGTGTTCGACTGGCAAATTGAGTGCATGGACTTGAATGAAGTCAAGATTGAAGGGCTAACGACCGAGGAAGAGCCGATCGGACAAAACACAGACTGAAGTCTGTGCTACCAAGATGGAAACATTCTTACAAGACATTCGCTTTGGGATTCGCGTACTGACCAAGAATCGCGGGTTCACTCTTGTCGCCTTGCTGACGCTCGCGTTGGGCATTGGCGCGAATACTGCCATCTTCACCGTGGTGAACGCAATCGTTTTCAAGCCCCTCCCGTTTTCTGCTCCGCAACAACTCGTCGGCGTGTGGACCACAGACCTGCAGCGTCCCGATTCTCAATATCCCGTCTCGCTGCCGACGTTTCGTGACTGGCAACAGCAGACGCGTTCACTCACCGGTCTCGCTGCTTACGCTTTCAATCGTTTTCACGTGTCAGGCAAGGAAGGCCCGGACGATACCCGCGGCGTGTTCGCCACCACGAACTTTTTCGACGTAATGGGTATGGCGCCCGCACTGGGCCGCTCCTTGCAGCCGGCCGACGAGCGCGAAAGTGTCGTTGTCTTATCGGATGAGCTTTGGCGTCGCCGCTTCAACTCCGATCGCAATGTCATTGGTAAGACGATCAATCTCAACGCTGAGACCTTCACGGTCGTTGGCGTGATGGCCCCGTCGTTTCGTTTTCCCACTCCTGACATCGAGCTTTGGGCAACCATGGCCTCCATTTACAACCAGCGCAACGCCAAGCCGAACGGTCCGGATTGGATTAATGGAAGATCCCTGCGCGGCTATCGCGTGGTGGGCCGGCTCCAGAATGGCGTCCCGGTCGAGCAGGCGCAGGCGGAGATGAGCGCACTAGCGGAACGATTGGCCCAAACCTATCCGGATTCAAATGGCGGCACGGGAGTGGTGCTGGTGCCCTTGCGCACTCAGATCGTTGGCAACTATCAAAAACCTTTGGTGGTCTTGCTGGTTGCGGTGGGATTCATACTGCTGATCGCCTGCGCCAATGTAGCCAACCTGATGATGGCGCGAACCGCTGCTCGCGATCGGGAAATCGCAATTCGTCGAGCGATGGGCGCGGGTCAGGTGCGGCTGATTCGCCAAATGCTAACCGAAAGCATTTTGCTCGCGACCCTCGGCGGCGGAATCGGATTGTTGCTGGCCACCTGGGGCGTGCAGTTGTTGTTGGGACTTACGCCGAAGGAGATTCCGCGGCTCGAAGGCGTCAGCGTCGATCGCTGGACGTTGATGTTCACCTTTGCTGTTTCGATCGGCACTGGCGTGCTTTTCGGACTGGCTCCAGCCTGGCATGCGCGGCGTTTGAGTTTGAACGAATCGTTACGTGAAGGCGGCCGCGGCATTGCCGGCATGGCCCGGGTCAAGCGCGTTCGCGGCCTGCTGGTCATGAGCGAAATTGCGCTTGCAGTGATGCTGCTGGTGGGCGCGGGTTTGATGCTCAAGAGTTTTCAGCGACTTACTGATATCAGCCCGGGCTTCAATCCCGACAATCTGCTGACGATGTCTCTGGGTCTTCAGTTCGTGCGCTATCAGGAAGACGCGCGTCAGGTCGCTTTCTTTGAGCAGGCGCTGCAACGCGTCCGAGCGCTGCCCGGAGTGATTGCCGCAGGGGCCGCCACCAGTCTGCCGCCAACGTATATTCAGCAAGGCTCAGGTTTCACCATCGAGGGAAGACCCGTTGAACCCGGAAAGCAACTGCCGTCCGCGATCTACATTCCGGCGACGCCCGGGTTTGTCGAGGCGCTCGGCCTTCCACTGGTGCGTGGCCGCACGATTGCCGAAGCGGACACCGCCCAGGCTCCAGGGATCGTAGTTATCAATCAAACTCTCGCGAATCATTTCTTTGCCAACGAAGATCCGGTCGGCCGCCGCATCACGGTGAACGGCGTGCTGCGCACAATTGTAGGAGTCGTTGGCGATGCTAAGTATCAGGGGCTCGGTGTCGAAGCTGGACCGCAAACATATGTTCCTCATGCGCAGAGTCCATTTCCCGGCATGCGCATCGTCGTGCGCGCGTCGAGCGATCCAACCAGTTTGATAGCGGCGGTGCGCTCGCAAATTCAATCAGTGGACCCGGAAGAAGGCCCCACGCGATTCGCGACGATGACGCAATTGCTGTCCGAGTCAGTGGCGCAGCCTCGCTTCAATACTTTCTTAATCGGATTGTTCGCAGCCCTCGCTTTCATTCTTTCGGCGATCGGAATTTACGGCGTTATCAACTACGACGTGACGCAACGAACGGGCGAGATTGGTGTGCGCATGGCTCTGGGCGCGCAATCTGCGGACGTGGTGCGGCTGATACTGAAACAGGGCTTGGTGCTGACGTTTGGCGGCTTGGTGATTGGAGTGGTTGGGGCCCTGGCACTGACTCGGTTTCTGACCGGGTTGTTGTTCGAAGTGAAGGCGACAGATCCGTTGACCTACGTCGTGGTTGCTGGATTGCTCGCGCTCGTTGCGATCGCAGCATGTCTGATACCGGCACGCCGAGCAACCAAGGTCGATCCACTCGTAGCGCTGCGATATGAGTAAAAGCTGTTCTTTGTACTTGGTTCTTTGTTTTTTGTGCTTGCGTGTAGGAACGGAGCTTTTTTAGCAACGACGTTTCTTCACCGTGAGCATTCAACAGTGACTAAGGTCAACCACAAAGAACAAAGAACAAAGGACAAAGAACCAAGAACACGAAAGCAGACACAAAAGAGGAATCAAGAGCCTTTCATGATCAAGGACTTCCGTTACGCAATCAGAAGTTTGGTGAAGCAGCCGGTGTTTACGGTCATTGCGATCTTGACTCTAGCGCTCGGTATTGGCGCGAACACGACTATCTTCAGTGTGGTCAATGGGGTCTTGTTCAAAGCTCTGCCGTACCCAAACAGCGATCGCCTCGTGAGCCTCTCGCAGAATTCAATTGAGCGGCCGGATATGTCCGTTTCTTTCCCCGACTATCTCGAGTGGCGCTCGCAACAGACTATCTTCGAAGACCTGTCAGCGCGCATGCCTGCCGGAGGAATTATCACGGGCGGCGGCGAACCGGAACGGGTAATTGGTCGTCTGGTCACGGCCAGCTTCTTCTCAACGCTCGGTGTTCAGCCCGCGCTGGGACGCGCCTTTACTGATGCTGAAGATCAACCCGGTACCCGCGCCATCGTTATCAGCTACGAGCTTTGGCAGCGACGTTTCGGTGGTAACCCCGACGTTATCAACAAGCCAATCATTTACAACAACGAACCCTGGACGATTGTCGGAGTAATGCCGGCCCGATTCGATTTCTACGGACGCATTAACGTCAATAACGACTTCTTCATGCCGCTTGGTCAAATCAGTGCGGAAGAATACATGCACCAACGGCGCTCGCACACTGTCCGAGTCCTGGGACGATTGAAAGCAGGCGTGACTCTTGAACAGGCGCGCGCGGTGATGAGCTCGCTCGCGGCGCGTCAAGCAGCGGAACACCCGGATTCGAATACCGGCACCGGCGCGACGGTCGTGTCTTTGCTCGACGAATATGTGGGTAATTCGCGACGCGCACTGCTGGTCGTGTTTGCTGCCGTAGCCTTCATGTTGCTGACTGCATGTGCGAACGTCGCGAATCTGATGTTGGCGCGCGCGACAGCACGACGTCGTGAGATCGCTTTACGTCTGGCTTTGGGCGCATCGCGATGGCGAGTGGCGCGTCACCTACTGACAGAAAGTGTGTTGCTCGCGGTTGCCGGAGGCGCACTCGGAGTTTTGCTGGCGACGTGGGGCGTGAATCTTCTTATCAAGCTCGAGCCCGACGGCTTGAATCGTATCGAAGACGTCAGCGTCGATTTCCAGGCGCTCGGTTTTACTTTTCTGATCACTTTGATTGTGGCGGTGCTGTTCGGTTTGGCCCCGGCGCTTCAAGGCACTCGTACGCAGCTCAGCGAAGCGTTGAAGGAAGGCGGTCGCTCAGCCACTGCCGGTGCCTCGGGAAGACTGCGCGGAATGTTAGTAGCGGCTGAAGTGGCGCTGGCGCTAATGCTTTTGATTGGAGCCGGGCTCACTTTGAAGAGCTTTGGTCGCTTGCTTTCCGTCGATCCCGGTTATGACGCGCACAACGTCCTGACGATGAGATTGCGTTTGCCGGACCCGAAGTATCCTGATGGAGCAAAAACCAGCGCCTTTAGTAACGAAGCGATCGCCCGCGTCGCAGCTCTTCCGGGTGTTGAGCGAGTTGCGATGGCCAGCGGTTTTCCACTCGGTCGCACCGGCGATATCAGTTACGCAGTCGAAGGCCAACCCGAACCTCCACCGGGACGCGAGCCACCGGCAATTCAACAAGATGTCACCGAAGCTTATCACCAGGTTCTGGGCATCCCGCTTCGTGAAGGCCGCTTGTTCAATTCTCATGACACGGAATCAGCGCCGCTCGTGGTGATTGTTGACGATCAGTTTGCGGCCCAGGCCTTTCCGAATCGGCCGTTATCCGAAGTCCTCGGCAAGCGCGTAAAACTTAGCGGTGACGACGCCCGCTGGCGCGAGATTGTCGGGGTAGTCAAACACGTCAAACAAAACGGCTTCGATGAAGAAGGCCTCGCGCAGGTCTATCGCCCGGCTGAGCAGATTACGCCCAAGTGGAAAGCGAATCTCAGGCGCGCCCATGACATGTTGGTGAAGAGCTCAGTCGAACCAACCACTCTTATCGAAGGCATCAAGCGAGAAATCCAGGCAATCGACAAGGACCAGCCGATCGCGCAAGTGGCGACGCTTGAAAGCAAAGTTGATCTATCCGTCGCTCCACAACGGTTCACGCTACTTCTGCTGAGCGTCTTCGCAATGATTGCGTTGTCGTTAGCTTCGGCGGGCATTTACGGAGTGATGTCGTACGTGGTTACGCAGCGTACTCAGGAAATAGGCATTCGCATGGCGTTGGGCGCGAGGGCGATTGACGTGCTCAGGCTCGTGCTCGGCAAGGGAATGAGATTGGCGCTTCTTGGCGTCGCGATCGGTTTGGCGGGCGCGTTTGCGCTGACAAGGTTGATGACGTCGTTGTTGTTTGGCGTCACGCCGACGGACGCGGTGACCTTCGCGTCCGTGTCCGTAGTTTTGATCGCAGTGGCGCTGCTGGCTTGCTACCTGCCGGCCCGCCGCGCCACCAAAGTCGATCCCCTCGTAGCGCTGCGCTACGAGTAGAACCGATTACCGATTGCTGATTGCTGATTGCGGAATGCTGATTTGAAACCAAATACCACCGGGCCGGTAACTTACTGATTGCTGATTGCTGATTGCTGATTGCTGATTGCGGAATGCTGATTGCTGATTGCTGATTGCTGATTACTGATTACTGCCATGAACACACTACTACAAGACATTCGTTACGGGCTGAAGATGATGGCCAAGAACCCGGGCTTCACCCTGGTTGCTGTGCTGACCTTGGCCCTCGGAGTTGGGGCGAACACGGCTCTGTTCAGCGTTGTCGATGAGGTGCTGCTGAAAAAATTGGCAGTAAAAGATCCAGACAGCCTCGCGCTCTTCACCTGGACGTCGAGTAAGGATTTCAGCCCCGGCAATTACACCGGCAGCGGCAGCCGCGATCCGGCGACGGGCTTAACAGTTCGCACTTCATTTGCTTATTCCACCTACCAACGCCTGCGCAGTCAAAAGGAGTCGCCCCTTTCTGATGTGCTGGCGTTTGGCCAGATCTCTTTCAATATCAAATCTGACGGACGCGCTGAGGTAGCCGAAGGTCAAGCTGTTTCGGGAAACTACTACGATGTACTTGGCGTGCCGGCGTACCGGGGCCGAACGATTAACGAGAGCGACGATCAGACGAACGCGCCGGCCGTAGCTGTGCTCAGCCATCGCTTTTGGCAAAGAAACTTTGGCAGCGACCCCAACATTGTCGGAAAGCAAATCAATCTCAATGGAGTTGCGTTCACGATTGCCGGAGTAACTCCGCCACAGTTCGTCGGCGCCGGTCAGGTAGGGAGTTCGCAGGACATCACCATTCCAATTGCCTGGGAGCCCCAAGCGAGTGGCGAACGCTCACGCATGAAGGGCGCAGGAACATGGTGGGTACGAATAATGGGCCGACTTAAGCCGGGCGCCAGGCTGGACCAGGCGAAGGCTGCCATGGACGGCGCCTTCCTGCAGTCGGTTTTTGATCATCGTCAGGCCCGTTACGATTTGGCAAAGGCAAAAGGCGCAACTACGGCGTTCAAACAACTCGAACCAAAAGACTACCCGCGGCTCATAGTCGAATCAGGTAGCCAGGGCGAGATGAATACCCGGCGCTTCTTTGTGAAGCCCCTGCGTCTTTTATTTGGAGTTGTAGGCCTCGTGCTGCTGATAGCGTGCGCAAACGTTGCCAACCTTTTGTTGGTGCGCGCGTCATCTCGACAAAAAGAGATTGCGGTGCGACTGGCGCTCGGCGCGAGTCGAGCGCGCTTGATTCGCCAGTTGCTGACTGAAAGCGTGTTGCTGTCCCTTATCAGCGGCGCGCTTGGGGTCTTGTTCGCTCTCTGGATCAAGGATGGCCTGCTGGCGGTAAATGATTGGGGCGGCCGCGATACCGTGATGGATCCGCGCCTGAATCTGCGCGTGCTCGGATTCACCTTCGGTCTGGCGCTCTTGACGGGAATTATCTTTGGATTAGTTCCGGCCCTTCGAGCGACGCGGCTTGACCTGACGCCAACTTTGAAAGACAGCGGCCGCTCCTCGAGCACTGCGTCACGATCCTTCCTCAGCAAGTCACTGGTCGTAGCTCAAGTGTCCGTGTCGTTATTGCTATTGATTGGAGCCGGATTACTGGTTCGTTCGCTCATCAACTTACAACGCGTCGACACTGGCTTTAATGCCGAGAAGCTTTTGCTGTTCACCGTTAACCCCGGTTTGATTGGCTACAAAGAAGATCGCCTCGACAGCCTGTACCAACAGATGTTCGAGCGGCTCGAAGCGGTTCCCGGCGCTCGCACGGTCACATTTTCGCGCATGACTTTGCTTTCGCAAGGCTCGAGCGACCGGTCCTTCTATCTGCCTTCAGCGACTGTTGGACCAGACGGCGCCACCAAGCCAACCGGCAGCGCCTACATTCATCAGGTGCGCGAGAACTTTCTGGAAGCAATGGAAATCCCTTTGCTGATGGGCCGCACCTTGACTGCTAAGGACGATGCGAAAGCTCCGCGAGTCGCGGTGGTTAACCAGACTTTTGCTCAGAAGTACTTTCCCAACGAAAACCCAATTGGCAAGCGCTTTAGTTTTGACCCGGACACGCCTGCCAACATCGAGGTTGTAGGCCTGGCGAAAGATACGAAGTACACGCGGCAAAGGGATGACACGCCGCCAACAACATACCTTTCCTGGCGTCAGGAAATTTCTTCCATGGGAAGCGTCACTTTTGAAGTGCGCACGGTTGCTGATCCCGGAACCGTAATCAGCGGGATCCGCCAGGCCGTTGGTGAAGTCGAACCTAACCTGCCGGTGAGCAACATCAAGAGTCAGATCGAGCAGGCTGAGGAAACTCTGGTGATGGAACGTCTGTTCGCAAAGCTGCTCACTTTGTTTGGATTGCTCGCACAACAACTCGCGTCCATTGGCCTTTATGGCGTGCTCGCTTATTCAGTATCGCAGCGCACGCATGAGATTGGGATTCGCATGGCTATCGGCGCCGATCGGCGCAAAGTGCTGCAGATGATTATGAAGCAGGGCATGAGCTTGACCCTGATTGGAGTCGTACTGGGTGTGGGTGGAGCTTACGTGTTGACTAAGTATCTCGAGAGCCTGACCTCGATGTTGTTTGGAGTTGAAGCTCGTGATCCGTGGACCTACACCACTGCCGCGGTGTTGCTGACCGTGGTGGGTTTGGTTGCGTGCTTCCTACCTGCGCGTCGTGCCACGAAGGTCGATCCCATGGTGGCGCTGCGTTACGAGTAGGTAGCACGGACTTCAGTCTGTGTTTCAACCTGGAGAAGATTCTATTGAATTGAAAAAGCTCGAGCGTAAGCAGAGTGACGACGACGAGACGGAGTTTCCAGGAACCGAGCGTCGCAATTGCTACTGATCATGCGCTGCCGATCATGGTTGAGCCTATGGACTTGAATGAAGCCGGCGTGGCGCTGGTAAGAATGCAGAAAAATGCCCGGAGACATGAACACAGACTGAAGTCTGTGCTACTTCGAACGGAGACATTATGAATAAGTCATCAATATTGAAAGCCATCCTTACCTTTCTATTATTTGCCGCTATCGGCGTGCTGGCGACTAAGGCGATTCGCTCGCAAGGCCAGAAGGTCAACATTCCTAAAGACGAATCGCACACCACGATGCATTGGGAACACAGTGACAACGGCGAACGATTCCGAATGGAAATCCGTGGCAAAGCCGAGTTCACGGAAGACTACACAGACGTTAAAGACATTTCCGAACGCGGTTACGTGCGCATTGAAGAGGACCGCAAGGGAACGTCGCGGCGCCTGGAAATTCGTCGCGATTCGTCAGGCCAGTTGCAACGTTATTACTCCGTCAATGGTGAGAACCGGCCAATTGATGACGCCGGCCGTGCCTGGGTCGGAAAGATCATCCTCGACGCCGTCCGTCAAAGTGGGATCGATGCCGAGAAGAGAGTGCAGAGAATTCTGAGCAAGAGCGGCGTTCGCGGCGTGCTCGACGAGATCGCGCTCATCAACAGCGACTATGCGCAACGTCACTATTTCGAAGCCCTCATCAACGTGGGCAATCTCAACCAGGCGGACTTGCAGAGCGTGCTGAAGCTGGCCGCGCAGCAGATCTCGTCTGATTACGAACAGGCGCAACTTCTAATTGGTGTCGCCAATCGCCTCGTTGGAAAAGAGTCGGCCTCAGCTGCGTTCTTCGAAGCTACCGCCACGATCAAATCAGACTACGAGCGCAAACGGGTTCTCACGACGGTGCTGAAACAGGGAAATCGGGACCGCGAAGTGCTGTTGCTGGTGGCGAAATCTGCTGCGGCTATCGATTCTGATTACGAAAAAGCGAGCGTGCTCAAGGAAGTGTCCGGCATGTACCTCGACGATCCGAATCTGCGGACGGTTTACTTTCAGACTGTCGAGTCGATCAAGTCTGACTACGAACATCGAGGGGTGCTCTCGGCGCTTTTGAAGAGCAGCAAGCTGAGCGCAGAGGTGCTGGCAAGGATGCTCGAATCGGCGAGTCGCATCTCGTCTGATTACGAGAAAGCGACGTTTCTGCTTGAGGCTTCGAATGCGTACACGGGTGATGCGCGACTGCGCGACTTGTTCTTGAAAGCGGTCGAAACGATTGGGTCTGAGTATGAGCGCGGCCGCGTGTTATCGGCCCTGCTCAAGAATAAGCAGATCTCATGAGGATGATCATGGAAACAATCTTTAAAGACATTCGCTATGCCGCGCGAAGCCTGGCCAAGCGACCTGGTTTCACTGCCATCGCTGTGTTGACGCTTGGGCTCGGCATCGGCGCCAACACTGCCATCTTCAGCCTGATCAACGCGCTTGTCCTCAGCCCGCCATTAATTAAGGACCCGGAGAGTGTGGTTGCAGTCTGGGCCACGCCGACAAATAAGCGAATAGAAGGCTTTGCTTCGTACCTCGATCTGCAGGACTGGCGAGCACGCAACCACAGCTTTGAAGACATCGCCGGCTTCAAACAGAACGGCTTCAATCTCATCAACAACGGCGAAGCCGAGCGCATCCAGGGAATGCGCGTGACCACAAATTTCTTTCCGCTGATGCGAGTCGGATTATTTCGCGGCCGCAACTTCACGCCCGAAGAGGATCGTCGCGAAAGTCAGCCGGTCGCCATCCTCAGTTACGAATCATGGCAAAGCAGGTTCGGAGGCAACGAAGCAATCCTGAATCAGCTGGTTACTTTGAATGGCAAACCACACGTGATCATCGGGATTCTACCTCCCAAGTTTCAATTTCCATTGTCTGTGAAAGACGCGGAGATTTGGACCACGGTTTCCGGCGAAGGCGGCAACCTGCCGGAGCGGGGCGCGCACGTTTTGCTCGCGGTCGGACGATTGAAGTCCGGCATCAGTATTAATCAGGCCGAGTCCGAGATGGCCACAGTCGCTGCCAACATGGCCGCGGAATATCCCAAGACGAACAAGGACACGACGGTCTATCTCGTCAGTGCGCATGAGCAGATCGTCGGCCGTGATGTGCGCCGCGCCCTTTGGCTGCTGTTGGGTTCTGTCGGGTTCATTCTTCTGATTGCGTGCACGAACGCGGCGAACTTGCTGCTCGTGCGCGCGAGCGCTCGGCAAAAAGAGATCGCGATTCGAGCCGCCCTCGGCGCGGGCCGCTGGCACCTCGCTCGGCAAATGATTGTTGAAAGTGTGATGTTGTCGCTGCTCGCGGGCGCTACCGGTGTCTTGATTGCCGGTTGGGGGCTCGGAGCAATTCGCCTTTACGGCGCCAACCAACTTCCGCGTCTCGATGAAGTGCAAATCAGCGGGCGCGTGTTGCTGTTCACTTTCGCCGTTTCGATTCTTACCGGCCTGCTCTTCAGCCTGATTCCAACGTTGAAAGCTTCAAACGCTGACGTCAACGAAGTGTTGAAGTCCGGGACCAGGACCGCCACCAGCGGTCGCAGTCTGCGTTTCTGGCGCGACGCGCTCGTAGTTGCAGAAATTGCGTTGAGTCTAATCCTGCTCGTTGGCGCCGGCTTGATGATTCGCAGCTTTGCCCAGCTGGTAAGCGTGCCTCCGGGATTTGATCCGAACAACGTGCTCACGGGCCGCATCAGTCTCACCCGCGAGATCTACAACAACCCCGACGAATGCGTTCGCTATACCGACGAAATCCTGGCGAGATTGCGAGCCTTGCCCGGCGTCGAAAGCGTTGCCTTCGTAGCGCCCATGCCGTTCAGCGGCGGCAATGTCGGCTCAGATTTTGTCGTCGCCGGACGTCCGCAACCGGATCCGGGTAAAGCGCCGACTGCGAACAACCGCAGTGTGTCTGAAGAATATTTCCAGTCAATGAAGATAGCGCTCTTGAAAGGCCGGTACTTCAACTCGCAGGACAAGCGCGGCGGCGTCGGCGCAGCGATAGTCAACCAGGCGCTGGCGGATCGTTACTTTGCCAATGAAGAGCCAATCGGAAAACGCATCTCGGGAATCGGCGCGAACCAGAATGATGGCGATCCGGAGATCTGGGAAATCGTCGGTGTAGTCGGCGACGTTCATCACAGCAGCCTCACGAAAGCGGCGACGCCTGAAATTTATTTGCCCTATCGCCAAAACGCGTGGGGTTGGGGGAATTTTCTGATTCGGACCAAAGGCGATCCGTCGGTGCTGGCTGACAGTTTTCGTCGCGAAATTCGCGCGGTCGATAAAACAGTTCCGATTACGAACGTGAAACCACTGACGGCGGCGATATCGGACACGGTCACGCAGTCGCGCTTCTACACCTTTTTGTTCGGATTGTTCGGCGCGCTGGGATTGCTGCTGACGATGACTGGAGTGTACGGCGTTATTTCCTACACCGTTTCGCAACGCACGCAGGAGATTGGAATTCGCATGGCGCTCGGCGCCACTCGGCAAAATGTCGTGCGACTCGTGCTCATGCAGGGGTTGGTCTTGTCAGTCATCGGCGCGGTTGTTGGGTTGGCAGTTTCATTTGCGTTAACCCGAGTGATTGTCAGTTTGCTGTTCGCGATTACGCCGACTGATCTGACCACGTTCGGCATTGCGACTGGCGTGCTGTTCGGGGCTGCGCTCCTGGCGAGCTACGTCCCCGCGCGCCGCGCCACGAAAGTCGACCCACTCGTAGCGCTGCGCTACGAATAGAACCGATTGGTGATTGCGGAATGCTGATTTGAAACCAAAGACCATGAGTAAAAAAGTTCTTTGTCCTTAGTTCTTTGTTCGTGTGTTGGGATTGACGAGTACATCGAAGACTCCGCCTCAGTTGGTAAGCGACTGTCCGGTTTAGAGGAGCGCACAAAGGACAAAGAACCAAGAACAAAGAACCAAGAACAGAAAAGATTAGTTAAGTCGAAAGCTTTCAAGAAACGAGATTGATATGAGCATCCTTAATCAAGATCTTCGCTACGGCGCGCGCATGCTGACAAAGAAGCCGTTGTTTTCGATCGTGGCTGTCATCACGCTGGCGCTTGGCATCGGCGCCAACACTGCCATCTTCAGCGTAGTCAACGCAGTTTTGCTGCGAGCGTTGCCATATCACAACTCGGATCGTCTCGTAGTCCTTTCCACCATTAGTCCCGGTGGAGACCTTGATGGCATGTCAGCTGCCGAGCGTGAAGACTATCTCGCCCAGATGAAGTCGCTCGAAGACGGCGCGGGATTTCAAAGCCAGAGCGTCAACGTCACCGGCAACGATCGACCCGATCGAATTCGCGGCGCTTTTGTGTCCGCAAGCTTTTTCCAGTTCTTCAACCTGAATCCGATCGTTGGACGAACGCTCGCTCCCGGCGAAGATCGAAAGGGCGCGGAAAAGCTTGTCGTCGTCAATGAAAAGATGTGGCGCGAGCGTCTGGGGAGCGACACCAACCTGAGCAACAAGAAGTTGATCCTCAACGGCGAGCCTTACAGCGTCATTGGCGTCATCGCTGAAAGCTTCAAGCAGCCGATGGATCCGGAAGTGGAAGCCTGGATGCCGCTGTCTTCCTTCCCCGGCTTTCCTGCAAATCCGGCGCAGCGTGATGCGCGCTTCATGTTCGTGATGGGCCATCTGAAGCCCGGCGTCACGCTCGATCAGGCAGCCGCTGAAATGAGATCGATTGCCAGCCAGCAGGCGCAAGCCTATCCGAAAGAGAACGCCGGCCGTGGCTCAAGAGTCGAGTTCTTTCGCGAGTTGATGATCAGAGACGTGCGGCCGATGCTTTGGCTCTTGTTCGCAGCGGTGGCCGTGATTCTTCTGATCGCCTGCGCCAACCTCGCAAATCTGTTGCTTGCTCGTGGTCTCGCGCGACAACGAGAAATTGCTGTGCGTGCAGCTTTGGGCGCCAGTCGTTGGCGTTTGATTCGCCAGTTACTAACTGAAACGACTTTGCTCAGTCTGTGCGGCGGCATCGGTGGCTTACTGCTGGCCCATTGGGGTCTTTATGCACTCCTCAAAATACCGCAGAACTTTGTTCAAGTTGCGGAGGCAAAACTCGAAACGAGAGTTCTGCTGTTCGCGATTGGCGTCTCGTTGATCACGGGATGGCTTTTCGGACTCGTTCCGGCGCTGCAGCTGGCGCGCCCGCAATTGCAATCGTTTCTCAAGGAAGGTGGCCGCGGTAGCGGTGAAGGCGCTCGCTGGAATCGCGTGCGCGGTGGTTTCGTCGTCGCGCAGGTAGCGTTGTCGCTGCTTCTGCTCGTGAATGCAGGGTTGTTGATTCGTAGTTTTGACAAGCTCCTGAAAGTTAATGTCGGTTTCAAACCTGAAAGACTTTTGAGTCTCGAATACCGGCTGCCTCGAAACAAATATAAAGAGCCGGCGGCGCAATGGAACTTTCATCGTCAGGTGATAGAAAAGATCAAAGAGGTGCCCGGCGTTGAATCAGCTTCGCTGGTGCGTGGTCTGCCTTTCAGCGGCAACGGCGGCACGACTGCAATCACGTTGCCAGATCGAGAAGCCCCACCCAAAGGCCAGGAACCCGAAGTGATGTACAACACCGCGATGCCGAATTACTTCGAGACTATCGGCATCCCGCTTCTCAAAGGGCGCACTTTTGGTAACGAGGATCAGCTCAATTCTCCGGCCGTTGTGATCGTCAATCAATTCATGGCGCAGCGGTACTGGCCCAACCAGGATCCGCTCGGCAAGCAGATCAAATTCCAGGACGGCTCGCTCGGAACGATCGTTGGCGTGGTCGGCGATGCGAAACATTACTGGCTCGAAGAGTCGCAGCGATCCCAGGTCTACGGAGCTTACAGCCAGGATCCGGGAATTTTTGCCACCGCTGTGATTCGTACCACTGTCGAACCGATGTCGCTGGCCGAGCCGGTGCGTCAGGCTGTTTGGAAGATCGATTCGGATCAGCCGATGTGGAAAATTCGCACGGTCGAGTTTCTCGTTAACCGCAGCGTTGCTGATCGAAAGTTCCTGCTGGCGCTGATGGGAATCTTCGCGTCACTCGCGCTCGTGCTGACGGTGATTGGGCTGTACGGCGTCATCAGTTATCTGGTGAATCAACGGACGCAGGAGATTGGGATTCGTATGGCGCTCGGCGCGCAGATGGGAGACATCCTGCGCATGGTGCTGAAGCAGGGCATGTTGCTGGTGTTGCTCGGCGTGGGAATTGGGTTGGCGGCGGCGTGGCTAATGACACGTTTGATTGCGCGGTTGCTCTTCCAGGTAAGCGCGACCGATCCCGTGACGTTTGTAGGAATTTCAGTGTTGCTGGTCGTGGTGGCGTTGCTTGCGTGTTATCTGCCGGCCCGGCGCGCGACGAAAGTCGATCCGCTGGTGGCGCTGCATTACGAATAGGGATTTCGGATTTCGAATTTGTTTTAGGTCTTTGGATCTGGGATCTAAGATTTGGGATCTGAGATCACAGATCGCAGATCGCAGATCTCAGATCTCAGATCTCAGATCACAGATCACAGATTTCGGTGAGGGAGTGAAAATGGAAATCTTCTTACAAGACTTGCGATACGCGCTGCGCATGCTGCGCAAGAATTTAGGCTTCACTTCGGTGGCGATAATCACGCTCGCGCTCGGCATCGGCGCGAACACCGCTATCTTCAGCGTCGTCAACTCAGTCTTGTTACGGCCGCTGGCCTTCCGCCAGCCACAGCAACTCGTGCGCGTCTACAGCGAGTTCCCGGGCATGAAGCTCAATAAGTTCTGGATTTCGCCGCCAGAGATGTTCGACATTCAAAAGGAAGCGAAGTCCTGGGAAGCGATTGGCGCCTGGGCCCCCGGTAGTCAGAATGTTGGCACCGGCACCGAGCCGTTGCGAGTAACGTCGGCAGCGGTCACTCGCGGTTTGATTGACGTTCTCGGAGTGCAGCCCGAGCTTGGCCGTAATTTCTCGCCGGAAGAAGATCTCAATGGCGGTCCGCGTGTTGCGCTCATCTCACACGGACTTTGGCAACGCGCGTTTGGCAGCGAGCCTGGAATTATCGGCAAACAGATCCAGGTCAATTCCCAAGCGACCACTGTCATCGGAGTGATGCCGCCGACCTTTGGTTTTCCTCCGGGCAGCAACGACCAGGTCGAAGTGCTGCTTCCTTTCCAATTCGATCCTGCCAATCCCGGCAGCCGAGGCTCTCATTTTCTTTCTGTGATTGGGCGATTGAAGCCTGGTGTCTCCATCGATCAAGCGCGATCGGAAATGGTCAGCCTGATGACTGGATGGAAGGCTGAAAACCGCGCGCAGCATTTGTTGAATAATCCTAATCATCCGGTAATCATGCTGCCTCTTCACGAGGATGTCGTCGGGTCAGCGCGTTTGGCAGTTCTCATGCTGATGGGTGCGGTCGGCTTTGTGCTCCTGATCGCCTGCGTCAACGTTGCCAACTTGCTGCTGGCGCGTGCCGAAGCTCGTCATCGCGAGTTTGCTGTACGGCTCGCGCTTGGGGCCGGTATGAAGCGCATGGTCAGACAATTCATCGCGGAAGGTTTGGTGCTGGTTCTCTTCGCAGCCGTACTCGGAACCGTGCTTGCTGTCGTTGGTTTACAACTGCTGCTGCTCTTCGCGCCTGACAGCGTGCCTCGCACTGGCGAGATTCACGTCGATCTGCGTGTGCTTGGTTTTACGCTGGGACTCTCCTTCGTCGCCGTGTTTCTCTTTGCGCTCGCTCCGCTGGCACAGATTCGCGAACGCAATCTCGCCAATTGGATTCGTGGCGCCGGACAGCGAGCCATCGCAGTGGGCGGACAAGCTTTGCGGAAAGGGCTTGTCATTACCGAGATTGCGCTCGCCGTCATCCTGGTGATTGGTTCGGGCTTGATGATCCGCGCGTTCTGGAAACTGCAACAAGTCAAAGTCGGTTTCGAGCCTGCAAAGGTGATGAGTTTCAGTGTCCAGTTGCCGGGCACTGTTTACGACAATCCCAAACGCATCCAGTTTTCTACCAATATTACTCAACGTCTCGCAGCTTTGCCGGGAGTGGAGGCTGCGTCAATGGCCGGCGGCCTGCCACCCCTGCGCCGTATCAATGCAAACGATACGGAGGTCGAAGGCTATCAAGCGGGGCCTGATGCCTTGCCGCAAAACATCGATTACTGGAATTTCGTCGGCACCGATTACTTCAAGACGATGAAGATTCGCACGCTTGAAGGACGAACCTTTGAACGACTCGATGAAGGTGACAAAGCTCTGAAAGTCGTAGTCGTGAACGAATCGCTCGCGAAACGTTTTTGGAAAGGAAGCCCGCTCGGACGGCGCGTGAACGCTTCGTTCCAGGATCCAAAAGTTTGGTTGACGATTATTGGCGTCGTCGAAGACACGAAGAATGCGGGGATGGATAAGCCCGCGGGGCCTGAATTGTATTTTCCGGTGACGCAGCAGCAGTTCGGTCTCACCACTCAAAACTTTGTGGTCCGCGGTCAGGGCGATCCGGAAGCGCTGATAGCGGGCATCCGCAATACGGTGCGCGAAGTCGATCCCAGCCTGCCGGTCTACGGCCTCAGGCCAATGACTGAAGTGGTTGAACGCTCAATGGTCCAGCCGCGCTTTCTTTCTATCCTGCTGGCCACGTTCGCATCGATCGCATTGTTTCTGGCGGCGATCGGTATCTACGGCGTGATGGCCTACGCGGTTGCCCAACGGACTCAGGAGATTGGCGTTCGCATGGCGTTGGGAGCGCAACGGATTCATGTGCTGCGGCTTATCTTCAGCCAGGGATTCCTGTTGCTCGGAATTGGAGTCGTGGTGGGACTAGGCGGCGCCTTTGCTCTGACGCGCCTGATGAAGAGTTTGTTGTTCGAGGTTACAGCCACCGATCCGCTGACCTACATGAGCGTGGTTGGCGTCTTGGCTTTGGTTGCTTTGCTGGCGTGCTACATCCCCGCGCGCCGCGCCACGAAGGTGGATCCGCTCGTAGCGCTGCGCTACGAGTAAGCAAAAAGGAAAAAGTAAAAAGGCAAAAGTAGAGAATTGCCAATTTCGGTTCTTTGTTCTTGGTACTTAGTTCTTTGTGGTTGAGTCTCTGTTCAGTTGTCTTATTTCGACTAAAGAGCAAGCGACAACAACCCAAAGATTCAAACACAAAGAACAAAGAACAAAGGACCACGAACAAAGTACAAATGGCCACACTTCTTCAAGACCTTCGCTATGCGATGCGCATGCTCGCTAAGAATCCTGGATTCACGGCCGTTTCGGTAGTTTCAATAGCCCTGGGGATCGGCATCAATACGACGCTCTTCAGCTTCGTTAATGCGGCGCTTTTCCGTCCACTTCCTTTTCCCGAGCCCAACCAACTGGCGCGCGTTTGGGATGGTCAATCCATCTCTTATCCGGACTACGTTCGTTACCGCGATCGGGTCACCGAGTTTGCGGGCCTCGCAGCTTACGCGCAGCGCCCGCTGAGCCTCGTCATAAATGGACAATCAGAACGAGTCTACGGAGAGTTTGTTAGCGGGAATTATTTTGAGGTCTTGAAAGCGAATCCGGTGTTGGGCCGCAGCTTCAGCGCTGAAGAAGATCGTTCAATTGGAACCAGGCCCGTAGTTGTAATCAGCCACAATCTCTGGCGGCGCAGCTTCAATTCTGATCCCTCTGCAATTGGCAAGAGCGTCAATCTCAACCAACAGCCTTTCACAATCATCGGCGTCATGCCTGAGAAATTCGCAGGCGCTACCGTCATCTCGCCTCCGGATATGTGGGTGCCATTGACGATGGAACCAATCGCGAATTCCGGCTCACAGGCTCTCAGCCAGCCGGACAGCGGTTGGCTAATGATGATGGGACGGTTGCGATCGGACGCGCAGTTAAGTGGCGCGCAAGCAGCCGTGGCAATGTTAGCGGCGACACTTCATCAGGAACGCAAAGAGCGCCATTCCGGACCGGAGGAACCAGGTGGTCGAGCAGTCGCAGTGGTCGAGGCTCGCGGATTGATGGCGCCTCCACAAGGCCGCGCCCCAACGATCACGATCGCAGTCGCATTGATGACGGTAGTCAGCCTGGTCCTGCTGGTCGCGTGTGCGAACGTCGCCAACATGTTGTTGGCGCGAGCCGTGAATCGTCGCAAAGAGATCGCGGTAAGACTCGCGCTCGGCGCCGGCCGCTGGCGCATCACTCAGCAGATGCTGACCGAAAGTTTGTTGCTTTCCGTCCTTGGTGGGCTTGCAGGTTTGTTGCTCGCGTTTTGGGGCACAGATTTGTCGGTTGCGCTTTTGTCGGGAGTCTTAGGTGAAAACTCAATAGCGCCCGATGTCACTCCTGATGTCCGAGTGTTCGGCTACACCTTGATCTTATCGCTCGCAACCGGAGTTATCTTCGGACTATTGCCGGCGCTGCAAAGTTCAAGGCCAAACGTCGTCGCCGCGCTAAAGGACGAGAAGGTCATATTCCGCGCCGGACGTCGATTAAGCCTGCGCAACCTTCTCGTAGTCGCTCAGATTTCGGTTTCAGTACTCCTCCTGGTAGCAGCAGGTCTCTTCATTCGAAACCTGCGTAACACGCAGCACGCCGATCCCGGCTTCGCAATCGAGAACGGCTTAATGGCTTCGTTCGATCTCGATCTGGCGGGATATGACCGGACGAAGTCGAAGCTATTCGAGCAGCAGTTACTCGATCGGCTGCGAGCATCCGCGCCAGTTCGCTCGGCGGCCCTGGCAGAGTCGGTTCCGCTCCGCGGCGGCGGTAGCACCTCGCCGCTTTATGTGGAAGGCGAGGCTGCGAACTATGAACAAATCGATGAGAGCTCGTTACTGCAGCACACCGCGGTAAGCACTGATTACTTCAGAACCATGGGCATTGCGCTCCTCCAGGGTCGTGACTTTGATAACCGCGACACGGCCACGAGCCCGGGAGTGGCGGTAGTCAATGAAACGTTAGCGCGCCGTCTCGATGCCCGAGGCAACGCCATTGGGAAGCGTTTCAAGATGGATTCGAAAGGTGACTACATCGAAGTCGTCGGCGTAGCTCGTGACATCAAGTACGAGCAACTGGCAGAGAAGCCGTTGTTCTTTGCGTACAGGCCGTTGAGCCAGCGGTTCAATTCGGCGTTGACGGTTCACGTTTCAACCGTTGGTAGTCCGGTAGCCGCGATTAGTCAGCTGCGTTCGGAAGTGAAGGCGCTCGATCCCAATTTACCTTTGACCGATGTGAAGACGATGCAGGAACACATGCGCTTACCGCTGGCGCCGGCGAAGTTACTCGCTTCGCTATCGAGTGCGTTTGCGGTGCTCACGCTCGTGCTGGCCGCGACCGGGTTATATGGCGTGATGGCCTTCCTGGTTAATAGCCGCACCCATGAAATCGGAATTCGCATGGCGCTCGGGGCGCAACCCGGTGGCGTGCGCAAATTGATTATTGGACACGGGATGAAGCTCGCTTTTTGCGGGATTGCGCTCGGGTTGCTGGCAGCGTTCGCGCTGACGAGAGTCTTGGCGACGGTGCTCTACGGCGTCAGCGCCACGGACATGGTTACTTTTGTCGGCGTGTCGATCTTGTTAGCCGCGGTCGCATTGTTCGCGTGTTTTGTTCCGGCTCAACGCGCGACCAAAGTCGATCCGCTAATTGCTCTACGTTATGAGTAGCAGCACAGACTTCAGTCTGTGTGCAGCGTGAGTTGAGTCAAGCGAGTCGAAGTAAGGCAACGCCACCGACTGACAAGTCGATAGCGTTACTGAGTCTGAGTTGTTTAGTGGGAATTGAGTAACCGGACTTGAATCAAATCAACATGATTAGGTGCAAGACGAGAGCCAGTCGAGGAAAGGAAAACACAGGCTGAAGTCTGTGCTACATCGAATGACCACAATTCTTCAAGACCTCAAATACGGCGTGCGCATGTTGGCAAAGACGCCGGGCACAAGCGCGGTTGCGGTGCTCGCGCTCGCACTTGGCATTGGCGCCAATGCGGCAATTTTTAGCGGCGTCAGCGCCTTTCTCTTTCGGCCTCTCCCGGTGCCGGAGCCGGCGCAGATAGTTCGACCTTTTGAGGTCACCGACGATCGTGGCGAGGCTGATAATTTCGCTTATCCCGACTTCCTCGACTATCGCGATCAAAGCACGTTGTTCGAAGGCCTGGTCGCGGAAGACATGGCGCAAGCAGCAATCAGTGCGCAAAACCAGAACGATGTCATCTGGGGCCAGGTAGTCAGCGGTAACTACTTCGACGTCCTTCGTGTAAAGCCGGCACAGGGACGTTCATTCACCCCCGATGAAGATCAGGTCACCAGCGCCAAGCCAGTCGTCGTAGTCAGTCACAGTCTTTGGCAGCGCCGGCTCGGCTCCGATCCAAACATCATCGGCAAGACCATCGATCTCAACAACCGGGCCTACACCGTAATCGGGATCGCTCCGGAATTCTTCAAAGGCACGAAGTTTGGTCTGGTGATGGATTTCTGGGCGCCGATGGCGATGGCCGAAGAACTTCGCCGAGACCCCGGACTCTTGAAAGAACGCGGCAGTCACTGGATGAGCATGTTCGGGCGCTTAAAGCCCGGCGTCACCATTGCGCAGGCCTCCGCGGAATTGTCGACGATCGCGCAGCGTTTGAATCAAGCCTACCCGGACAATCGCGCCGCTTCGACTCGAGCGATGGCAAAGAGCGAAGTCGAAGGCCGCTGGGGCGATGCGACCGCGGTCATGAAGAGCGGGTCAGCGATCGCGATGGCAGTCGTCGGTCTCATTCTCTTAATTGCGTGCGCCAATGTGGCCAATCTTCTGCTCGCGCGCGCGGCCGCTCGCCGAAAAGAAATTGGAGTGCGGTTAGCGTTGGGCGCCAGTCGCGTTCGCTTGATTCGGCAGTTGCTCACCGAGAGTTTTTTACTCGCGATCCTCGGAGGCGGCCTCGGCTTGTTGTTGGGTTATTGGATAACCGGATTAATGCAGGGCTTTATTCCGGCTTTGCCCTACAACATGGCTACGGATTTCTTCGCGTTGGATCGGCGCGCCCTGGTGTTCACGCTCATCGTTGCGGTGCTGACGGGATTTGTATTTGGCCTGGCCCCGGCATGGCACGCATCGAATGCTGACATTGTGCCAGTGTTGAAAGGCGATGCCACGCAGGTCCAAAAGAAGGCCCGCTTCACGCTGCGCAACTCGCTGGTAGTCGCGCAAGTGACGCTATCGCTGGTTGTCCTGGTTTGCGGCGGACTTTTCATCAAGAGTTTTCGCAACGCTCAAAAGATGGACCCGGGCTTTGAGACCCGCGGGATCTTGCTGGTGACGCTGAATCCCGAGCTGATTGGGTACAACGAAGAGCAAACGAAAAACTTCTTTCGTGAGATCGTGACGCGCGCGAGTAACTTACCTGGCGTGCAGGCTGCGAGCGTTGGCCGCTTGACGCCACTCGGTGACAGCTCAAACTCCAACGGCCCAATCTTAAAAGAAGGCGAGACCCTGCCTCCCGGAACGGCCGGACGAAACATTGCCAACAACGTAGTCAGCCCGGGACATTTCAAAACACTACAAATACCCATCCTGGCCGGACGCGATTTCGACGAACGCGATCGCAAAGGCGCTCAGCGAGTCGTGATCGTGAACGAGAAGATGGCGCAGATGCTTTGGCCGGGCGAAAGCGCCATCGGCAAACGGCTTTTCGTCGGCGCCGCCGGCGCCAATCCGCTTGAAGTCATTGGCGTCGTGAAGACCGGCAAGTATCGCGCGCTCGCTGAGAATCCGCGGCCTTATTTTTACTGGGCGATGGATCAGCGTGGGCCCGGCGGCATGACGTTAATGGTGCGCACCAACGGCGAGCCTCGAGATCTCGTTGTCCCGATTCGCAAAGAAGTTGAGGCGCTCGACCGTCGCATTCCTTTGTTCGCGATCAAGACGATGGACGAGCACATGCAATGGCCACTGTGGGCGCCGAACATGGCGGCAACGCTCGCGCTTGCGTTCGCGTTCGTCGCGGTGTTGTTGGCGGCAGTCGGACTCTACAGCGTGATGGCTTACATCGTTTCACAGCGCACGCGCGAGGTCGGCATTCGGATGGCGCTGGGTGCGAGACGTGTTGACGTGCTGCGCTTAATCACGAGTCAGGGAATGAAGCTGGCGCTGGTTGGAATTGTGCTGGGCTTTGTCCTGTCGCTGGCGCTTTCACGGGTGTTGTCTTCAGTGCTCATCGGCGTCAGCGCCTATGACATTTCGATTTTCCTGGCCGTGCCGCTTTTGCTCGGGTTGGTGGCACTAGTGGCGTGTCTCGTCCCAGCTCGCCGCGCCACGAAGATCGATCCGTTAAAGGCACTGAGGTACGAGTAGTAGCACAGACTTCAGTCTATGTTCAGCGTGATGGGGAGTCTAGTGTGTTGAAACAAGGCAACGCGTAGGGAAACCAAGACGAGTTGAGTCTACCGGCTTGAAACAAATTAGCGTTCTCGGTTCCAGTTCAGAACGCAATTCTCGAAAGGAAACACAGACTGAAGTCTGTGCTACCAGATGGACACATTAATAAAGGACATTCGCTACGGATGGCGGAGCTTACTTAAGCGGCCCAGTCTTACCTTGCTTGCGATCGCGACGCTCGCGCTCGGTATTGGCGCGAACACAGCCATGTTCAGCGTCATCAATGCGGTCCTGCTCAGGCCGCTGCCGTTCGCAGAGCCAGATCGCCTCGTCTGGATGAATGAAACCGGTCCCGAAGTCGCCGACCGCTGGGTCTCTTATCCAAACTTCAAAGATTGGCAAGCGCGCAGCACCAGCTTTGAAGCAATGTCCACGTTTCGCGGTTGGTCGGTAACGCTTATGGGGACAGATCATGCGCAGGACTTAAGCGCGCGCATGGTGGGCGCCGATTACTTCAAGGTAATGAGGGTCGCGCCGATGCTGGGCCGATCATTCACGGCTGAAGACGACCAGCCGGGCGCGCCGCCGGTGCTGATCCTCAGCTACCCTTTTTGGCAGAAGCAGTTCGCCGGCGACAAAGACATTGTTGGCAAGTCGATCATCCTTGACGATCACGCCTTCACTGTTATTGGCGTGATGCCGGAAGACTTTACGCATCAGGGTCCGCCGCCTTTGTGGCTGCCCATCGGTCCACGGAATTGGAACTCCAGAGACGTGCGCATCGGCGGCAACGTCATTGCCCGCTTGAAGCCGGGCGTCACCATACAACAAGCACGCGCCGAGATGAACGCAATAGCCCAACAGTTGTTGCGTGAATACCCAATCCATAACGGTGGCGCAGATCGAGTCAACGTCCTTTCATTACAAGAAAGTGTTACGGGGCGTGTCGCTCCGTCGCTGTATGTTCTTTTTGGCGCGGTGGGTTTGGTTTTGCTCATCGGCTGCGCGAATGTCGCAAACCTTCTGCTGGCTCGAGCAGCAACTCGCCGCAAGGAATTCGCGGTGCGGGCAGCGCTCGGCGCCACCCGCGCGCGCATTGTTCGACAACTGCTTGTCGAAAGCTTACTGCTCTCGCTCACGGGCGGCGTGTTGGGACTGTTGCTCGCTTCCTGGGGAACAACCTTGCTCGCTCGCGTGGCGAATGAAATTGTGCCGCGACTCGAAAATGCGCGGCTTAGTTATCGCGTGCTTGGATTTAATCTGCTGGTATCAGTTCTTAGCGGCGTCATCTTTGGTCTTGCTCCCGCCTGGCGATTTTCAAAAACCGAGTTGCAAGAGACGCTGAAGGCCAGCAGCTCTACGTCAAGTGAGAGTGAAGGGAAGCGGTTGCGCGGCGCGCTTGTCGTTGCCGAAGTTGCTTTGTCTGTCGCCTTGCTGGTCGGCGCCGGCTTGCTGATCAAGAGCATGCTGCGGCTCGCGAATGGCGACGCCGGATTTGAGGCGCGAGATGTGGTGACGATGGATCTGAAAATTCCGCGGAACCGTTACACCGGCCAGGGCGAGCGAGCGCGGGTCCTGCAGCAAATAATTGAGCGCGCGCAAGCGCAACCGGGAGTTGAAGCCGCCTGCCTCACCGCGAGTTTGCCGGGCTTTGAAAGCTGGACCAACGACATCGCCGTCGAAGGTTATGAACGTCCGAAAAAAGACGAGCTGATTAACGTCGATTGGGACATCGTCAGTGCTGATTACTTCAAGACGATGCGAATCCCAATCTTGAAGGGCCGCACGTTCACTGTGGATGAGGACTCGCATGGCAAACCTGTCGTTCTTGTTGACGAGAACCTGGCGCGCCGGTTTTGGCCGAATGAAGACGCGATCGGCAAACATATCGGATACGACAGTCCTACCCCGCATGAGGTCATTGGCGTAGTCAAAGAAGTAAAACGCTACGGCTCCGAGGCCAAGCCTTTGATCAAGATTTACACGCCAATGGGACGAGCGGCGATTCAGAATCCAACGCTGTCGCTGCGGACCAAAGGTGGGAACCCGCAGGGCCTGGTCACGACCATGACTCGGTCGATTCATGAGATCGATAAAGACATCCCGGTGGTTGAGATAACGACGTTGGATCAGATCCTGGCTCGTGAAGCTTCGCCGAAGCGATTCAATGCCGGGCTGCTGTCGTTGTTCGCGGCGCTGGCCTTGACGCTCGCAGCTATCGGTGTTTATGGCGTGACTTCTTACACAGTCGCCCAACGCACGCACGAGGTCGGCATTCGCATGGCAATCGGCGCGCAGAAGCGGGACGTGCTGCGGCTTTTCCTGCAAGACGGATTAAGACTGGTGCTGCTCGGACTGGTGATTGGATTGGCGGGCGCCTTTGCTCTTACTCGACTGATTCAGAGTTTATTGTTCGGAGTTACGGCGACGGATGCGGCGACGTTTGCGTTGGCTGCGATTGGATTGTTTGGCGTGGCGTTAGTGGCTTGCTACATCCCCGCTCGTCGCGCCACCAAAGTCGATCCCCTCGTAGCGCTGCGTTACGAGTAAGTAGCACGGACTTCAGTCTGTGTTCAATGTGCGTTGCGTCTATCGAGTTGAAACAGCTCAACGTCTTTCGCCACCACGACGGAATACGTTGGCTAGCGGAACACAGACTGAAGTCCGGGCTACGGCTGATGGCTGAATTGAGGTTTTTATGTTCACAACGCTCCTTCAAGATCTGAGATACGGATTTCGCATGCTGTGCAAGCAGCCGGGCGTTACTGCCGTCGCAGTAATCACACTGGCGCTCGGCATTGGCGCTAACACAGCAATCTTCTCGGTGGTGAACGCGGTGATCCTGCGGCCGCTGCCTTACAAGAATCCCGATCGCCTCGTTTCACTTTGGGAGAACGTGCCTGTCCGCGGTCGATGGCGCGTCACACCCGCAAATTATCTTGACTGGAAGAAGCAGAACACCACGTTCGCAGACATGGCCGCGTTTGGCGCCGGCTCGATGACCCTGACCGGAGGCGGCGAGCCTGAACAACTCCTCGGCACGCGAGCCAGCGCCGGTTATTTCAATGTGATCGGAGTCGAACCCGTGCTTGGCCGCGCGTTCACCGCCGAAGAATACGAGCCGGGCAAAGGGCGGGTTGCGATTCTCAGCCATAACTTCTGGCAACGACGATTCGGCGGCAATCCGAACATCGTCAATCAATCGATCACGCTCGATGGCGCCACCTTCATTGTAGTTGGCGTCATGCCGCAGGCGATCTATCCGAGCTGGCCAAACGCCGCAGGAAAGTATTCGTTCGATCAGACTCAACAGCAATTCTGGATTCCGATGTCATTCAACGCGCAGGTAGCGGCGCTGCGCACAGCTCATGTGCTCGGCGTGCTTGGACGAATGAAACCTGGCGTCACGATCGAACAGGCGCAAGCCGACATGAATGCAATCGGTGTCCGGCTTGAACGCGAATACGCCGCCAACAAAGGCGAGGGAATCATCGTCAATGACTTCATGAATGAAATGGTCGGCAACGTCAAACCAGTATTGATGACTTTGCTGGGCGCAGTTGGACTGGTGCTTTTGATCGCGTGCGCAAACATCGCCGGCCTGCTGTTGGCCCAACACGCGACGCGAAGCAGGGAAGTCGCGATCCGTTCGGCGCTGGGCGCTGCCAGGTCAACGCTCATGCGACAGTTCGTGAGCGAGAGTCTGTTGTTGTCAGCAATCGGAACGGCGGCCGGACTTGTGCTTGCGCGAGTCGGCATCACTCTGATTCTCAAGCTGGTGCCCGATGAGTTGCCGCGATTCAGCCAGACTCAACTTAACTGGCGAGTCTTGAGTTTCACGATCGGCCTTTCATTCGTGACTTGCCTGCTGTTTGGCTTGTTGCCGGCGTGGCAGGCTTCGAAGCCCGATTTACAAGCGACGCTCGAGCAAGGTCGTCGTGTATCCGGAATGGCGCCCGCCAAACAACGCTTTCGACAAGCGCTGGTTGTCTTTCAGATTTGCGTGGCAGTGATGCTGGTGATTGGCGCCGGGCTTCTGATGAAAAGCTTCTGGCGGCTGCGCAGCGTCGATCCCGGATTCAAAGCGGCAAACGTTTTGTCCCTGAGCGTGACGCTGCCTCGTTCAAAGTACGACAGTCAGCAGAAGATCAATACTTTCTACAACGATTTGGTAGAGCGCCTTGCGACGTTGCCAGGAGTCGAGGCCGCGTCGATCGCTTATGACCATCCGCTCCAATCGAATTGGATCGATAGTTTTTCGATCGAAGGCCGTCCACCGGTGCCTGGCGAATCATTGTCGGCGAATTTCAGTCCGGTAAGCATTGACTACTTTCGCACTGTCGGCGTTTCGTTAATTAGCGGGCGCCTGTTTACTCCTCAGGATGATCCGGATCATCCCGGCGTCACGGTGGTCAACGAAGCTTTTGTGCGCCGGCATTTCCCGCATGAAAAGCCGCTCGGGAAAAAACTCCAGCTCAACGCGCCGGCGCGTCTTTGGAACAATCAAAAACTTACGTCATTCGAAATTGTCGGTATTGTCCGTGACGTGAAATCCGCCGGGCTGAGCGCAGCCGCTGAGCCTGCGTACTACGTGCCCGCCGTGCAGGGACCGGTCGTAGACATGACGGTGCTCATCCGCGCGAAAGATGACCCCACGGCAATGTTACCGGCGTTGCGACGGACGGTCTGGTCTCTCGATTCTGATCAACCTATTGCGAACATCGCGACGATGGAAAAGATAGTCGACGACAGTATCGCGCAACCGCGACTGAGCATGACCTTGATGGGATTGTTTGGCGGTTTGGCTCTCGTGCTGGCGGCGGTCGGGATTTATGGCTTGCTGTCTTACGCAGTCGCGCAGCGCACGCAGGAGATGGGCATTCGCATCGCCCTCGGCGCGCAGGTCACCGATGTGCTCGGATTGATTATGAAACAGGGATTGCTGCTGGTTGTAGCCGGCGAAGTATTGGGATTGATTGGCTCATTTGCGCTAACGCGCGTCATCGGCAGTTTGCTGTTCGGAGTAACGCCCACTGATACGACGACTTTTGCTGCAGTCGCAGTTGTGCTGGCCACCGTGGCGCTGCTGGCGTGCTACATCCCGGCACGACGGGCTACGAAAGTTGATCCGATGGTGGCGCTGAGAACGGAGTAGCACAGACTTCAGTCTGTGTTCATTGCCAACAGGTGTTTAGAGTTCAATCTTTAGATTGCGCCCGTTAAGAACCACAAACTGAAGTTTGAACTCTAAACGCCGGTACAGAACGTTGTAGCTGATTGCTGAATGCTGATTGCGGAATATTAATCAACGGGAGAAGTCAGCCATTCAGCAAATCCAACAGGTGTTTAGAGTTCAATCTTTAGATTGCGCCCGTTAAGAACCACAAACTGAAGTTTGAACTCTAAACGCCGGTACCGAATCCGCAATCCGACTGGGGGTGTTATGAACAAAATTTGGCAAGACTTGCGTTACGGCGCTCGCGTGCTGATTAAGAATCCGGGATTCACCGTCGTGGCGGTGCTTTCCCTCGCGCTTGGTATCGGCGCGAATACAGCCATCTTTCAATTGCTCGATGCGGTGCGCCTCAAAGCTTTACCGGTCAAGGCGCCCCATGAACTCGCTGAGATCCGCCTTGAGGACACAAAAGGCGCGCGTGGAAACCACCTGACCGCCTACGACGCTCTCACGAATCCCATTTGGGAACAGATACGCGATCGTCAAACATCGTTCTCCGGAATCGCGGCATGGGGGCTCCAAAGTTTCAATCTTTCTCAAGGGGGCGAGGTCCGCCTTGGCAAAGGGCTGTGGGTAAGCGGCGAATTCTTTAACGTGCTGGGGGTGGCGCCAGTGAAGGGCCGCGTTTTTACCGCCGCCGACGATGTGCGCGGCTGTGGAAATCCAGGAGTGGTCATCAGCGATTCATTCTGGCAGCGAGAATATGGTAGCGCGCCGGATGTCATTGGTCGCAAGCTCACTCTCGCGAAACATCCTTTTGAAATTATTGGCGTCACTCCCGCGAACTTTTACGGTCTTGAAGTTGGTCAGACGTTTGATTTCGCGTTGCCGGTATGTTCCGAAGCCATCGTCTCGGGAAAGAGTAGTAGTGACTTAGACTCGGGCACCACCTGGTGGTTGCTGCCGTTCGGACGCCTAAAACCGGGTGTGAGTTTCGAGCAGGCGAGCAGCGAGTTGCGCGCGATATCAGCCGGCATTTTCGAAACGACCTTGCCGTCGAATTATCCCGCCGTCAGCATCGACTATTACAAGAACTTCAAGCTTCAGGCCGTCCCCGGCAGCAGTGGTTACTCTCAATTACGCGAAAGTTATGAAAGCTCTCTCTGGATCTTGTTGGCGATAGCCGCTCTCGTCCTGCTTATTGCCTGCGCGAACCTGGCCAATCTACTGCTTGCCCGCGCGAGCTCGCGGGAACGCGAAATGGCGGTAAGACAAGCTGTCGGCGCATCGCGTTGGCGATTGATTCGTCAACTAATGGTGGAGAGTTTGTTGCTTGCCGCCACTGGCGCCGCGCTGGGAGCATTGCTCGCGCAAGGCCTCAGTAAGTTTCTCGTTGCCTTCATCAGCACCTCGTCGGACCAGGTGTTTCTCGATCTGGCTTCCGATTGGAGAGTGCTCGGCTTTGCCGCACTCGTAGCGGCGCTGACGTGCATATTGTTTGGACTGGCTCCGGCACTAAGGGCGACTCGCATTGAGCCCGGCGCCGCGATGAAAGCTGCCGGCCGTGGACTAACCGCCGGGCGTGAACGGTTCAGCTTGAGACGAGCCCTGGTCGTTACGCAGGTCGCGCTGTCACTTGTGTTAGTGGCAGGCGCGCTGCTCTTTACTCGCAGCCTTAACAAATTACTCAACGTCGATGCTGGCTTTCGCCAGGAGGGGATCCTGATTACGAGCGCCGGCTTTGGTCGATTGAATATCGAGCCCGAACGTCGATCCGAGTTAAAGCGCAAGATACTCGAACGCATTCGAGTTATTCCTGGCGTTGAAGCAGCGGCAGACACCAATCTTGTTCCCCTTAGCGGTGGCTCGACTTCAAACAATATGTGGCTCGACGGTGGGACGCAGCAGCAGGCATTCGTTGTCTCCCATAGTTCAGTAAGCCCCGAATACTTCAAGACCATGCGCACGCCGCTCGTCGCCGGCCGGGAGTTTGACGAACGCGATGCAGCCAATTCTCCCAGGGTCGCGATCGTCAATGAAGCCTTTGCGGCAAAACTAGGCGCAGGGCCAAATCCTGTGGGCCGCAGATTTCGAATCGAAACCACTCCTTATGAGAAGGAGACTGCTTACGAGATTGTGGGCGTAGTGAAAAACACGAAGTACGGTGATCTCCGCGAAGAGTCCGGCCCACTCGCCTTTCGTTCTCTCGCGCAGGACACCGCTCCCGGAACCAGTGCCAGAATCCTGGTCCGTTCGAGCCTGCCTCAAGCTGAGATTTCTGCGGCTGTGAAAAGCGCGCTGGCCGAAATCAATCCCGGCATCAGCATCACGTTCTACGGCTACCAGAAGATGATCGAAGAGTCGCTGCTGCGCGATCGTCTGATGGCCACGTTGTCCGGGTTCTTTGGGGTGTTGGCGCTGCTGTTGGCCGCCATCGGACTGTACGGGATTCTTTCCTACGGCGTCGTCAGCCGCACCAAAGAAATCGGAATTCGAATGGCGTTAGGAGCTCAGCGACGTGAAGTGCTGACTTTGATTCTGCGCGAAGCGGTGTTGCTCGTCGTTATTGGCGTCGCTGTCGGATTGCCAATCGTTTATGGCGTGACGCGCTTTGCCTCGTCGATGCTGTTTGGTTTGAAACCAACCGATCCAATTTCGCTCGGTTTGGCTGGGCTGTCGTTGTTCATCGTAGCGGTAATCGCGGGCTATATCCCCGCTCGCCGCGCCACGAAAGTCGATCCGCTCATAGCGCTGCGCTACGAGTAAGTAAACTGCGGACTGCTGATTACGGGTGTTTAGAGTTCAATCTTCAGATTGCGTCCGCTCAAACCCACAAACTGAAGTTTGAACTCTTAACGCCTGTACCGAATGTTGATTGCTGAACAAAAAGAATGACCACACTCTTTCAAGATCTTCGTTATGGGATTCGGGGTTTGGCGAAGCAGCCGGGCTTCGCCGCGATCACGCTCATTACGCTGGCGCTCGGCATCGGGGCCAACACGGCCATCTTCAGTCTGGTGAACGCGGTTCTGTTCAAGCCGCTGCCGTTTCCGGAGGCGGATCGGCTGGTCATGGTCTGGGAGCAAATGCCGGCTTCAGACTTTAAGCCGAGCGACGCCGCGCCCGCCAGTTATGTCGATTGGAAAACACAGAACACGGTGTTTGACGACATGGCCATGCTGAGCTTCCGTCCGCTGAACCTTACGGGCGACGGCGAGCCGGAAAAAATTACCTCATACGAAGTGACCGCGAACTTCTTTCCACTACTCGGGATTAAGCCCGCGCTCGGCCGCAACTTCACGGCTGATGAAGACAAGCAGGGTGGAAACAAGGTAGCCATCATCAGTCACGCACTTTGGCAACGGCGTTACGCAGGCGAACCGGGCGTGTTGGGGCGGAACCTGATTCTCAATGGAGAAAAATACACGGTAGTCGGTGTGATGCCGAAAGGGTTTCAGTTTCAACAAGCTTACGTCGGTATCTGGGTGCCCGCAGCTTTCAGCGCTGAAAGGCTGGCTGAGCGCGATAGTCATTATGTGAATGTCGTAGCCCGCTTGAAGCATGGTGTGCCGGTCGAACAAGCAAATGCAGAGCTCAAAACAATTACACAACGCATCGCGTCAGATCATCCGAATGAAATGTTTGGAGTCAGCTCGTCGGTAGTGGCGCTGCGCGAACAATTCGCCGCCGGCAGCCGTCGGCAACTACTCCTGTTGTTGGCCGCGGCCGCGCTCGTATTACTGATTGCATGCGCGAACGTTGCCGGGTTGCTGCTCTCGCGTGCTTCCGCGCGCAGCCGCGAGATCGCCGTGCGGGCCGCGCTCGGCGCCAGCCGCACCCGCCTCATCAGGCAGTTGCTGGTGGAAAGTGTTTTGTTGTCAGGAGCGGGTGGCGTGCTTGGCTTAGCTGTCGCAGTCTGGAGCTTTACTTTGTTGAAGCGCCTTGTTCCGCCGGCGATGTCGCTCTCCACAAACCTCAAGATAGATTTTCCTGTGCTGGTGTTTGCGCTACTAATCTCGTTGTTCACCGGGATCGTCTTCGGTCTGGCGCCCGCCCTGCAAGCCTCCCGGATCGATTTGAATGAAGCATTGAAACAGGGAGGAAGTCGTGCGGGCTCCTCCGGAACCAGACTGCGCGGCGCTTTCGTGGTTGCGGAAGTTTCGCTGGCGGTAGTGTTGCTCGCTGGCGCGGCGCTGTTGATGCAGACGCTGTTTCGCCTGCGCCAACAGTACTCGGGCTTTGAGCCGCAACAATTGTTGACTCTGCGCACCGTGCTTCCAGCGTACAAATATCGCGAGCATGCGAAGCGAGTCGGCTTTTATGACCAGGTGCTCGAGCGCGTCAGCAGCTTACCCGGAGTCGTCTCGGCCGGTTACACCACCTCTGTGCCTTTGCAATGGAAGGGTGGCTCAAATGGATTTAGTTTCGAAGGGCATGAGAACGATCCGGGATTGGAGCCAAACGCCATCCATCGTCAGGTGAGCCTAAGCTGTTTGCAGAGCCTCGGTATGTCGCTCAAGCAAGGGCGTTATTTTGATGAAGGCGATAAACCGGAATCGACGCCAGTTGCAATCATCAACGAAACGCTCGCGCGCCAGTACCTTGGCAGTCAGGATCCGCTGGGTAAACGTTTTCGCCTGGGCACATTGAACGCGCCATGGGTGACGATTGTCGGCGTGGTCGGCGATGTGCGCCAAATGGGAATGGATCAGCCAGTCAAGGCCGAGCTCTACTTCCCCTATCGCCAAATCACATCTCACCGGGGTTATGCGCCGCGCGATTTGATCGTTCGCACTTCGGGCGATCCGCTCGCACTGGTGGCGCCTGTCAGCCGCGAGATACATGCCATCGATCCCGATCAACCAGTCTCGAATATCGCCACCATGAGTGAATTGTTGAATGACGAGACGAGCTCGAGGCAACTCGGGACGTTTCTGCTGGCGGCGTTTGCCGGGCTCGCTTTGTTGCTGGCGTCGTTGGGTATCTACGGCGTGCTTTCTTTTTTTGTCGCACAACAAACGCGCGAGCTTGGAGTGCGAATCGCGTTGGGCGCGCAGATAAAGGACATCTACGCTCTCGTGCTCAGGAAAGGGATGGCGCTGACTTTACTCGGCATTGTTATTGGACTGGGCGCCGCATTCGGGCTGACAAAGTTGATGGCGAGTCTTTTGTTTGGTGTGAGTGCAACGGATCCAATCAGCTTTGCGGTGACAGTGGTGATTCTGGCGGGCGTGGCTTTGCTTGCTTGTTATCTGCCCGCCCGCAAAGCAACGAAAATCGATCCACTCGTAGCGCTGCGCTACGAGTAAGTAAAAAGGAAAAAGTTCGAACCAAAGGAATTACGGGTGTTTGGAGTTCAATCTTTAGATTGCGCTCGCTCAAGATCACAAACTGAAGTTTGAACTCTGAACGCCTGTACCGAACGTTGATTTCAAGAACCATGAATTCACTAATACAAGACATACGTTACGGTTTGCGCAGCATGCTCAAGCGGCCCGTCTTTGCAGCCGTGGTACTGCTGACGCTCGCGCTTGGCATAGGCGCCAACACGGCAATTTTCAGTGTCGTTCAAACGGTGCTCCTCAATCCACTCCCGTTGCGTGATCCCGATCGACTGATGACGTTCTGGATCACCGCGCCAGTCAAACAGATCAAAGAAGCCAACATAACGCCCGGACTGTTCGCGCTGATGCGCGATCGCACTCAAACTCTCGAGCATCTTTCTGCTTATGAAACGGGCGCCGTAAGTCTGACCGGTCGCGGTGAGCCTGAAGTGCTGGATGCCGCCGCTGTGACTTCGGACTACTTTCGCGCCATCGGAGTGGATGCGACTCAAGGCCGCAGCTTTCTTCCTGGTGAAGATGTTCCCGGGAAAAGTGGTTTTGCCGTCCTCAGTCATGAATTATGGCAGCGGCGTTTTGCTGGAAGTCCGATCGTTGGGCAGTCAATTAATCTTGAAGGCGTGCCGACAGTAGTCGTCGGCATCATGCCGCCCGCTACTAATTTTCCAAACCGGGCCGAGGGCGCCGGGTTTCCCAGGCGCGTTGACGTTTGGGTTCCGCTCGCCATCAATCGAGAGAACCTTACTTACTTCAATTATCAAACCGTCGGAAGGTTGAAGCCGGGTCTGCGTCAGGAAGATGCGCAGCGAGAAATGCAGTCGTTGTGGGAAGAGTTTGTTCGACAGAACGACGCCTTGCTGGGCGCCGGATCGCTGGGTCCAAACACTTCAATCGTGATGATTCCCTTGAAAGAGCGAATTGTCGGCAACGTGCGCACTCCGCTGTTGGTCCTGCTCGTCGGCGTGGGTCTCGTGCTTTTGATAGCGTGCGCGAACATCGCCAACCTGCTGCTGGCTCGCGCGGCAATGCGACATCGCGAGCTGGCGTTGCGTCGCTGTCTCGGCGCCAGTCCGTTCCGAGTCGCCAGACAACTGCTGACTGAGAGTCTTTTACTCGCAATCGTCGGCGGAGGGCTCGGCATATTGTTCGCGACCTGGGGCGTCATTCTGCTGCGAAGGTTCCTGGCTAATGAAGTTCCACTCGTTGAAGTAGTCAGTCTGAACTCCGGAGTGCTGCTGTTTGCGGTCGGAATATCTCTGCTCACTGGCGTGCTCTTCGGGTTAGCTCCTGCTTTGCGAAGCTCGCGTCTGAATCTCCAGGAGGCAATCAAAGAAGGCGCGCGCGGTTCGGCCTCGAGATCGAGTCGAAGATTGAATGACGCCTTTGTCGTCTCACAGATCGCGTTGTCACTCGTATTGTTGGTCGGAGCGATGCTGCTGGTTCGGAGTTTTCGCAACCTCATCTCAGTCGATCCAGGCTTTAGTGCGCACAACGTGCTATCAGCGAGTCTGAGCCCTCCCGAGCAACGTTACGGCGACGACACTCGCGTACGAACTTTTTATGACGAGTTACTCGCGCGGGTGCAACGAATGCCGGGGGTGACTTCGGCTGGCTTGTGTCAAATCGTTCCCTTCAGCGGCGGCGGCGGAGGCTATCCGTTCAGCGCCGAAGGTTATCAACTCTCGCCGAATGAGCCCTTGCCGGTCACCTGGCGACGCAGTGTTTCGCCCGATTACTTCAAGACGATGGGCATCAATGTTCTGCAGGGGCGAGCGTTTGAAAACTCCGATCAGGAGAAGACGCCACTGGTCGCGATTGTTGATGAAAAGCTGGCTCGCAAGTTCTTTCCGAATGGAGACCCGTTAGGAAAACGAGTAAGGCTGGGCGGAGACAAAGCACCCTGGCTGACAGTCGTCGGCGTCGTTCGGAGTGTGAAGAACCGTCAACTGGATGAAGATGCGAGGTACTACATCTACCAGCCCTTCAATCAGTGGGTGCGTCGAGAGAATTCGATTGTGCTCCGCTCGTCGGTTGACCCGACCTCGTTGATTGCCGGGTTGCGCAGTCAGGTCGCGTCACTTGATCCGGATCTGCCTCTCTTCGACGTCACCACCATCGATGATTCCGTAGCTCGTTCAGTCAGCTCGCGTCGCTTGTCCAGCCTGTTGTTGGTCGCGTTTGCGGTAACCGCATTGCTGTTGGCAGTGATTGGTATCTACGGCGTGATCTCGTTGAGCGTCACGAACAGGATCAACGAATTCGGAATTCGTCTGGCGCTTGGAGCGCAACCGCGCAATGTATTGCAGCTCGTAGTGGGGCAGGGAATGCGGGTTGCGATTGTCGGCCTTGCGATTGGTGTTGCGGCAGCGCTGCTGCTGATGCGACTGATGAGAAGTTTGTTGTTTGGCGTTAGCGCAACTGACCCGTTTACTTTCGTGGCGGTGGCGTTGTTGTTGGCGCTTGCAGCGTTGGCCGCGGCCTACATTCCCGCGCGGCGAGCAACGAAAGTAGATCCATTAATTGCTCTTCGATATGAGTAGGAACAATTGCATTTCCTTTTGGACTTCTCTTATTCACACCCGGTCTTAACCGGGTGATGGGGAGCGAGATAATGGCTCTGAACCGTTTTAACGGTTTCTCGCGCTCGATGGAAAAGGGGAAACCGTTGAAACGGTTGGATTCTAAATGTCGTTACGCAGGTCACCCGGTTGAAACCGGGTGTGAATGAGAAGGACACAAAAGCGGAAGCCCCGCCGAGAGAACCACCATGGACACATTAATCAAAAACATTCGCTACGGAATGCGTAGCCTGATGCGCCAACCGGCGTTCACTGCCGTAGCCATCCTGACGCTCGCGCTCGGGATCGGAGCCAACACGGCCATCTTCAGCGTCGTTAATGCCGTCCTGTTGCGGCCGCTGCCATTTCCGCATCCGGAACAACTCGTACTCGTGCGTGACGATCTGACGGGCCAACAGATCGAGAATGTCGGCATGTCGGTCAACGAGCTGTGGGATCTGCAGAAGAGCTCCGGTGTCTTTGATCAAGTCTCGGCGGTTTGGCCGGTGGACGCCAATCTCACCGGCTCCGATCGACCGGAGCGAATTGAACTGCTTGCCGTCAGTCCGAACTACTTTTCGTTGTTAGGCGCGAGCGCGCAGCTCGGTCGCGTCTTTGGTCCGGAAGATCAGGCCACGGGCTTTGCCGAAGGAGTGGTCATCAGCGATGGCTTGTGGCACCGGCTCTTCGGCGCCGATCCGAACATATTGGGTCGTAAGGTGCGCGCTGATAACGATCTCTACACGATCGTTGGGGTGATGCCGCCGGGATTTCGACATCCGGGCAAAACGCTGCGCGATGACATTGACATGTGGGGCACTGCCGGCTTCAGCTCAAATCCATTTCCGGAGCCGTTGCGAGCGCGTCGCTTCTTGCCGGGAGGAATTGGACGACTTAAGCCCGGACTAAACCTTCAACAAGCTCAGGCTCAACTCGACGCTTTTGTCGAGCGATTGCATGGCGAGTATCCGAATGATTATCAGCGAGCCGCCGGCTGGAAAATTCGGCTGCTGGTTCCGCAGGAGAACCTGGTGGGAAGCGTTCGGACCACGCTCGTGTTTCTACTCGCGGCAGTCGGCTGTGTCTTGTTGATCGGCTGCGTCAACATCGCCAACTTGCTGTTGGCTAAATCTTCAGCAAGACAGCGAGAGATGGGCATTCGTGTGGCGCTGGGCGCGACTCGCCGGCACCTGGTCATACAACTCCTCACAGAAAGTTTGTTGTTGTCACTCTGTGGTGGAGTCTTGGCGTTGTTGTCGGTGACCTGGCTTGTTCAACTTTTGCTCAAGCTTGTTCCCACGAATATCCCACGCTTGAACGAAGTAAAGTTTGACGTGGGCATGCTTGTCTTTGCTTTCGCGATTTCGATTGTCACGGGATTGCTTTTTGGTTTGTTCCCGGCGCTGCAAGCTTCACGACCCGACATTCTTGTCGGTCTCAAAGATGGAAGTAAGGGTGCAGGCTCCGGCGCGCGACAAGTTCGCTTTCGCAACGCGCTGGTAGTTTCAGAGTTTGCGCTCTCGCTCGTGCTGCTGATCGGCGCGGGATTATTGTTGCGCAGCTTCTGGCGCTTGCTGAACGTCAATCCAGGTTTCGATGCTCACCACACGTTAGTTGCGCGAATCTGGCTGCCTGTTCCCAACAATCCCGATCTCGATCCTTATCGGCCTCCTGCCAAGCGCATTGGTTTCGCGCGTGAAGTCTTGCGAAAAGTGAGCGCCTTGCCGGGAGTTCAATATGCGGCCATGAGCGGTGGAAACGGAGTGCCGCTAATTGGTCCTCATAACAACGGAACTTTCACGATTGAAGAACGGGCTGACGAGGGCTCGAATCTGCTGTTGGCTGAAACGAACAATGTCAGTCCGGATTATTTCCGCGTGTTGGGGACGCCCTTGATTCGAGGCCGCTTCTTCGCCGACAGCGATGACAACCAAACGCAGCGTGTGGTGCTGGTAGATCAAACGATGGCGGCTCGCTTCTGGCCCAATGCAGATCCGGTTGGCAAACGCTTGAAGTTCGGACCACGCACTTCCCAGGCGCCCTGGATGACTATCGTTGGCGTCGTGGGCGACATCAAGACGGAAAGTTTCGAAGCGCGAGATCAGCCACACCTGTATATCCCGATGTTCCAGAACGCGGGATACGCGATGGCCGTCTACATTCGCACTGAACCTAATCCGGAAACATTTGCTCAGCCACTGCGCGAGCAGGTTCAAGCCGTCGATCACGAGCTGCCAGTGTTCGGTATTCAAAAGCTTGAAGACGTTGTGGCTACGTCGCTCGCGAATCGGCGCTTTGCCGTACAGATGATTGGTCTGTTTGGAACCGTGGCCCTGCTGCTGGCCGGCGTGGGTATTTACGGCGTGATGTCTTACGCAGTCACGCAACGAACACACGAGATCGGAATTCGTTTGGCGCTCGGAGCGCAGGCTCGCGATGTTTTGCAAATGGTTGTCAGGCAAGGGCTGACGCTCGCGGTGATTGGCGTCGCTATCGGTCTGGTGGGTGCATTCGCGCTGACTCGATTGATCTCGAGTTTGTTGTTTGGAGTCAGCGCCACCGATCCGCTGACATTCTCAGTCATCGCAGTGCTGCTGACACTGGTGGCGTTGCTGGCCTGTTACCTGCCCGCGCGCCGCGCCACGAAAGTCGATCCACTCGTAGCGCTGCGCTACGAATAGGTAGCGCAGACTTCAGTCTGTGTACGAGCAGCCCAGCTTTCGACTTGAGTGGCGAGTGATACCTAATTTCCGCGGTAGACGGCAGAGACAACGAGAAGAGAACACAGACTGAGCTTTCGACTTGAATGGCGAGTGATACCTAATTTCCGCGGTAGACGGCAGAGACAACGAGAGGAGAACACAGACTGAGCTTTCGACTTGCGTGGCGAGTGATACCTGATTTCCGCGGTAGACGGCAGAGACAACGAGAAGAGAACACAGACTGAGCTTTCGACTCGCGTGGCGAGTGATACTTAATTTCCGCGGTAGACGGCAGAGACAACGAGAAGAGAACACAGACTGAAGTCTGTGCTACCAATGCAAACCCTACTACAAGACCTTCGTTATGGAGTGCGCGGATTGCTCAAGCGGCCGGGACTCGTAGCGCTGCGCTACGAATAGGTAGCGCAGACTTCAGTCTGTGTACGAGCAGCCCAGCTTCCGACTTGAGTGGCGAGTAATACCTAATTTCCGCGGTAGACGGCAGAGACAACGAGAAGAGAACACAGACTGAGCTTTCGACTTGAGTGGCGAGTGATACCTAATTTCCGCGGTAGACGGCAGAGACAACGAGAGGAGAACACAGACTGAAGTCTGTGCTACCAATGCAAACCCTACTACAAGACCTTCGTTATGGAGTGCGCGGATTGCTCAAGCGGCCGGGATTCACTGCAGTCGTGGTGATCACGCTCGCGCTCGGGATCGGCGCTAACACGACCATATTCAGCGTTGTCAATGCAGTGCTACTGCGACCGCTGCCCTTCAAAGACTCTGACCGCCTGGTTCGAATTTTTGAGAGCAATCCCGAACGCAACTGGCCTGAGTTCTCAGCCTCGGCTCCAAATTATCGGGACTGGGCGAGTCAGCAGACAACGTTCGAACACCTTGCCGCGATGGAGTTCAGCACCTTCAACATTTCCGGCAACGGCGAGCCGGAACGAATTCCAGCGGGAGCGGTGACCGCGAATCTGTTTCCAATGCTCGGCGCCACTGCAGCCTTGGGAAGAACTTTTTTGCAGGAAGAAGAACAGCCTGGACACAATCAGGTTGTTGTCCTTAGCCACGGACTGTGGCAGCGACGTTTTGGCGGCGATCGAAACCTGATCGGCAAGCCGATACGCCTGAACGGTGAGCCTTACACCGTCGTCGGTGTTTTGCCGGCAGAGTTTGAGTTCATCGGCGAACGTCAAATCTGGACCCCACTGAATCTCGAGCCCGAGAAACAACCGTGGCGCTCCGATCGAACCAATCACACGTTGGCAATCTTCGGACGTTTGAAGCCCGGAATAACTTTGGACCAGGCGAACGCCGACATGACAGCCATCGCTGGTCGGCTCGAGCAGCAATATGCAAAGCAGAATACCGGCTGGGGCATTCGCATGCGCTCCTTCTATGACTGGATTGTCCCGCGAGAACTACGACTATCCATGATGGTGTTGCTGGCCGCGGTTGGTTTCGTGCTGCTGATCGCGTGTGCGAATGTCGCAAACCTGTTGCTGGTTTTGGCAGGAACGCGCCGGCGCGAGATGGCGATTCGAGTAGCACTCGGCGGTAGCCGCACCCGTCTGGTCAGACAGCTCGTGACGGAAAGTCTAATGCTGGCTTCTTTAGGCGGCGGCGTTGGAGTCTTGCTGGCGCTTTGGGGCGTGTCGACCGTAGCGCGCGCAACAGTTCTCAACATCCCACGCCTGGACGAAGCGCGTGTCGATGGACGCGTCCTCGGCTTTACGCTTGGCATCTCTCTACTTACCGGACTCATTTTTGGATTGGCGCCGGCTTGGCGCGCGACCAGGCTCAATCTCACTGAATCACTCAAAGACGGGGGCATGAAAGGCGGAACTGAAGGACGCAATCGTTTGCGCAGCGCTCTCGTTGCTGCCGAGATCGCGCTGGCCCTGATTCTGCTCGTTGGCGCCGGGCTGATGATCCGCAGCTTCGCTCAGTTACAAAAAGTCCAGCTTGGTTTTGCGCCAGAGAAGTTGCTGACAATGCAGATCAACCTTCCGCCCGCGAAATACGCTGGCGGCGATCCGCGCGTCAATTTTTTCGATCGCTTGGTGGCGCAACTCAAAACAGTTCCGGGAGTCGTCGATGCAGCGGGTATCACTCAGCCTCCGCTGACTAGTGGCAACTGGGCCATGGAAGTAAAACCGGAAGGTGACACCAGCAATGCGCCGCTCTCGGCGGACGTCCGCGCCATCACACCTGGTTACTTTCGCGCGATGGGTATTCCGTTGCTGCAAGGGCGTGACTTTAGTGAAATGGACCGCGGTGATTCTCCACTCACGCTGATCGTCAGCGAGAAGCTCGCGCAGCGCTGCTGGCCGAATGAAAACCCAGTCGGCAAGCGGTTCAAACCCGGGACTAACAATCCGTACGGAGAAGTGATCGGCGTCGTCGGTAACGTCCGAAATCTCAGGCTCGAAGACGAGGGCCGGCCGGCCTTCTACTTTTCCTACGGCCACATCGGTATGCCTAACCTTGCTTTGGTGGTGCGGACGAGCGTGCCGCCAGCCTCTTTAGCCGCGACCATGCGAGCAAACGTGGCTTCGCTCGACGCCGAGCTGCCCGTCTTCAATATCAGGACTATGGACGAGTTCGTAGCCACTGCCTCAGGCCAGCAACGCTTTCAGACCATCCTGCTGGCGGTGTTCAGCGGACTGTCATTGTTGCTCGCGGCCGTGGGCATTTACGGATTGATGTCATTTTTAGTGCGCCAGCGGACACATGAGATTGGAATAAGAATGGCGTTGGGAGCAAATCGCGGCCATGTGCTGAAGCTGGTGGTGATGAAGGGGCTCACGCTGACCTTGATTGGCGTGGTCGCTGGAGTCATTGGCGCCTGGGCTTTGACGAGGTTGATGACAACGATGCTCTTCGGGGTGACGCCAACCGATTCGATGACTTTCGCGGTCGTTTGTGGAGGCTTGGTGATCGTGGCGATGTTGGCTTGCTACATCCCCGCTCGCCGCGCCACGAAAGTCGATCCCCTCGTAGCGCTGCGCTACGAATAGAACCGATTGCGGAATGCAGATTTCGGAGTGCTGATTACAGGTGTTTAGAGTTCAATCTTTAGATTGCGCCCGCCCAAACCGCAAACTGAAGTTTGAACTCTAAACGCCTGTACCAAACGCTGATTGCTGAGACCAAAGCCATGACAAATTTAATTAAAGATCTGAAATACGGCGTTCGCATGTTGCTGAAGAATCCGGGGATCACGCTCGTGGTGATCCTGGCGCTCGCGCTGGGTATCGGCGCGAATACCGCAATCTTCAGTGTCGTCAACGCAGTCTTACTTCGGCCATTGCCTTTCGAAGAGGCCGATCGACTCGTCTTCCTGAACGAGACCGCCAAGACCATGGACGAGATCTCTGTCTCGTATCCCAACTTCACGGACTGGAGAAATCAAAACAAGGTCTTTGAGAAGATCGGAGTCTACAACCGAGGCAGCTACAACCTTACGGGCGCGGGGGAAGCCGAGCGCATCGTCACCGCCCAAATGTCGGCGGATATGTTCGACGCGCTGCGCGTAAAGCCAGGCTGGGGTCGGTTATACACCAACGATGAAGACAAGCCCGGCAGCGATCCAGTCGTCGTGCTCAGTTACGCGTTATGGCAGCGCCGCTTTGGCGGCCAGTCGAGCATCCTCAATCAAGCCATCACTCTCAACAATAAGAGTTACACCGTCATCGGGATCATGCCGCAGGGATTTCAAATGCCGACGCGAGTCGAAATGTGGGTTCCCGTGGGCCAGCTCTCCGGCCAGACGTCATGGCTGGAGCGCGGCAATCACCCGGGTCTTTACGGTGTGGCTCGTCTTAAACCCGGCGTCACGCTCGCACAAGCGCGCGCCGAGATGGACATGATCGGCGCGAATCTTGAGAAGCAGTACTACGATTCGAATGCCGGCAACGGCGTCGGTGTGCGACCACTAGTTGAGATTTACATCAGTGACGTTCGGCGCCCGCTTTGGGTGCTGTTTGCCGCGGTGGGTTTTGTCTTGCTCATTGCGTGCGCCAACATCGCGAATCTTTTGCTCGCGCGCGCGACGGCTCGACAAAAAGAGATGGCAATTCGCGCGGCTATGGGCGCAGGCCGTTTTCGTATCGTGCGCCAATTACTCACCGAAAGTGTTTTGCTCGGTTTGATTGGCGGCGCACTTGGATTGTTATTGGCTCGCTGGGGCGTCGCGCTGATCCTTTACATAAGTCCGGACGCGATCCCTCGGGCGAACGAGATTGGTCTCGATTGGCGAGTAATGGCGTTCACGATTGGCATTGCTTTCGTCACGGGGCTCTTGTTCGGCATCGTGCCGGCTCTGCAGGCAGGCGTCGTTGACGTGCACGAGACTTTGAAAGAAACCGGAAGAGGCACTTCGCGAAAGCATTGGCTGCGCAGCTCACTCGTCGTTGTGGAAGTTGCCACCACGCTGATTTTGCTGATCGGAGCTGGACTGATGATTCGCAGCTTCTATCGGCTGCAGAGAGTGAATCCCGGATTCTCGTACGAACACCTGACCAGCTTCAGTGTGTCGCTACCTGAAAAGAAATATAAGACGAGTGTTGAGCAGGAGAGCTTTTACAAGCGGCTGCTGGAGAACCTGCGTGGCCTGCCAGGAGTTGAAGTCAGTGCCGCCGCATCAGGTCTGCCGCTGGGGAACAACGGCTGGCAAACTTCCTTCAGGATCGACGGGCGTCCAGCGCCTCCACGCAACCAAACGCCGTTGATGGAAGCTTGTCTGGTCACACCGGACTACTTCAAAGCGATGAACATTCCGCTCAAGCGCGGGCGCTTCTTCACGGACCAGGATGATCGGGCGCATCTCGCCGGCAAGGATCTCAGCAAACTCGACGATGATGAAAAAGAGATAGCCGGGCTCAATGCCATCATCATTGACGAGGAGTTTGCGCGCCGGTATTGGCCCAACGAAGACCCGGTCGGCAAACGAGTCAAGATGGGATCTGAAGAAAAACCGCGTTTCCTAACCGTTCAGGGCGTGGTCGGCCGCGTAAAGATGGAAGGCTTAAACCAGGACTCGAACCGAGTTCAGGGATATTTTCCATTTTTGCAGATACCGAGCAGCGACATGACTGTGGTCGTCAAAGGCTCTACCGATCCGAATCAGCTGGTCAGCGCCATACGCCAGCAGGTCAAACAAATCGATCCCGACCAACCAATCTACAGCGTGCGAACGATGGACCAGATTCGCTCGGAGTCTGTGTCAGGCGAACGACTGAACCTGACTTTGCTGAGCTTATTTGCCGGAATCGCGCTCGTGCTCGCGATTGTCGGCATTTATGGCGTGATGTCTTATTCGGTTACGCAGCGGACGCACGAGATCGGTATTCGCATGGCAATCGGCGCTCGGCCGCGCGATGTGTTCAAGATGATCCTCGGTCAGGGCATGTTATTGGCAGTCATCGGTGTTGTCTGTGGGCTGCTGGGAGCCTTCGCTCTCACGCGATTGATGGCGAGCATGCTTTTCGGCGTTGAGGCAACTGATCCATTGACCTTTGCCAGCATCTCGTTGCTGTTGACGATGGTGGCGCTCGTCGCCTGCTACATACCCGGAAGACGCGCCACGAAAGTCGATCCGGTGGTGTCATTAAGGTACGAATAGAAGAGGTGTGGCACGGGCGTCCCGCCCGTGGATCGCGTGGTGGCTCACAAAGCCCACGGGCGGGACGCCCGTGCCACACCGCTAACGGAGACAATTATGGTCGCGGATACTTTTTATGATTTGCGTTACGGGGTGCGCATGTTGCGCAAACGGCCGGGATTTACGCTGGTCGCCGTACTTACGCTCGCTCTCGGGATCGGTGCGAATGCGGCCATCTTCTCGCTCACCGACCAGGTGTTGTTGCAAAGCCTTCCCGTCAAACAGCCGCAACAGCTCGTCGCCATCACGACTATCGATCAAAAAGCAGATTCCAATAATTCGTTCTCATATCCGATGTATCAGGATCTGAGAGACAAGAACGAAGTCTTTTCAGGGGTCATTGCGCGCGGCGGCGCACAAATGAGCATCAGCTATGAAGGGCGCAACGATCGCGTGCGCGGCGAGATGGTAAGTGGGAATTATTTTGATGTGCTGGGCGTGCGGCCGTGGGCTGGTCGTCTTTTCAATCAGGAAGACGATCGCACACCCGGCGCGCATCCAGTCGCTGTTCTCAGTTATGGCTTTTGGGAGCGGCGCTTTGGTAAAGACCAAAACCTAATCGGCAAGACCATCCTCGTAAATGAACATCCACTCACGGTCATTGGGGTCTCACCGCCGGGCTTTTACGGAATAGAGATGTCGAATAACGCCGACGTTCGGGTTCCGTTAATGATGACGACGGTTTACAACCCGCTTCCCAAGACTCGCCTCACGAGCCGCAGACATCAGTGGCTGACACTAATGGCGCGACGCAGGGATGGTGTCTCGCTACCGCAGGCCCAGGCATCGATCGGGATTCTCTTCCAACAGATTCGCAACGGTGAAGCGCAACAACTGTCGCAGGACTACACGGCGGCCGATCGTGAAGAGTTCCTCGGCGTCAAGATGCGGCTGTTGGAAGGCAGCCAGGGTTTTCAGGATTTGCAGAAAGAGATGAAGACGCCGCTCGTCTTTCTCTTTGCCGCTACCTGCATTGTCTTGCTGATTCTTTGCGCCAACCTGACGAATCTGATGTTGGCACGAGATGCGGTGCGTGATCAGGAAATCGCGGTACGACTGGCACTGGGCGCGGGGCGACTGCGCTTGCTGCGCCAGTGGTTAACGGAAGCGATCCTGCTCGCAGTTCTCGGAGCTACCGCCGGCGTTTTAGTGGGCTCGTGGATTAAGTCGGCGCTGGTCTCGTATGTCCCTCAGGACGTCCGTTTGAATCTCGATCAGCCACTCGGTTGGCGCTTCTTCGGTTTCACATTTCTGATGTCGGTGATTGTGGGCGTTGCCCTCGGCCTGGCGCCAGCATTGCGAGCAGCGCGCTCCAAGTCAGCGTTTGCGTTGCGCGGCGATTCTCGGACATTTGTTTCGGGCGGAGGTCTGTTCAGCTTGCGCAGCGGTCTCATCCTGCTGCAAGTCGCCTTATCGTTGCCGTTGCTTATCGTCTCAGTGCTTTTTCTCAACAGCCTGCGCAATCTGCGCGGAGTTGATACCGGCTTCGGCAAGAGCAACGTGCTGGTTGGATCGATTAATCCCACGCTGAACGGTTACACGCAGGAAAAGACGAAAACCTTTTATCGCGATTTGCTGTCCGGGCTGCGCAGCATTCCCGGCGTCGAAGCTGCGAGTCTGGCAACTGATTCACCAATCTCGGGCAGTTGGGATCGAATGGGTTTGGTAGTTGAAGGTTACCAGCCGAGCCAGGGCGAACGAGTCAACGCGCAGAGCTCATTAGTCTCAACCGACTACTTCCGCTCGCTCGGTATTCAGTTGATAGCGGGACGTGATTTTGCCGATCAGGACACCGAAGGCTCACCCAAGGTAACCATCATCAATGAAAAGTTGGCCCACAAGTACTTTGGCGAGACGAACCCAATCGGCAGGAAGATCGGCACTGAAGATCAACCCGACACTTTGATCGTGGGCGTGGTCAAAGACGCGCAATACCTCAACTTGAGAGAGCCAGCTCTGCGCCATTTCTACACGCCCATCGCGCAAGAACAGCGACTGTTCGAGATGACTATGCACCTCAAGACCAGGAACGAGCCGCTCGCGATTGTCGATCAGGTTCGCAGCCGGCTGGCGAGTCTCGACTCGCATATCCCTTTGTACGACGTCAAGACGCTTGATTCGCAGATTGACGACTCGCTCATTCAGGAACGCTTGATGACATGGTTGTGCACGGCGTTCGGCGCGTTGGCGACTCTTCTGACTGCGCTTGGTCTTTACGGCACGCTCGCCTTCTCAGTCGCGCAACGCACGCGTGAGATTGGCATTCGCGTGGCGTTGGGGGCGCAGTCGCGTGATGTTTTCAAGCTCATCATCGGACAGGGAATGTTGTTGGTCTCAGCAGGAGTTGTGCTCGGGCTCGGAGCGTCGTTCGCATTATCGAGATTCATCGCGAGTCTTTTGTTCGGCATCACGCCGACCAACTTAATGACTTTCCTGGTTGTCTCGGCGGGTCTCGGAGTGATCGCTTTGTTTGCGTGCTACTTGCCCGCCCGCCGAGCCACGAAAGTCGACCCGCTCGTAGCCTTGAGATACGAGTAGCACAGACTTCAGTCTGTGTTCGTTGTGAAGTGAGACTGTCGCGTTGAGGCAAGTCAACGTTGGTCGCCACGACGATCGAAGCGTCACTGCTTTCACACTGAGTTGAGTTTATCGATTTGCAGCCAGTCAGCGTTCATGGCCACGACGACCGAACCGTTACCGGAAAGGAGAACACAGACTGAAGTCTGTGCTACTTGAAGATGGGTAAAGATATCCGCTATGCCATTCGAAGCCTTCTAAAACGGCCGGGCTTCACGATCGTTGCGGCAATAACTTTAGCGCTCGGCATTGGCGCGAACAGCGCCATCTTCACAGTCGTTAACGCGGTGCTGCTGCGCCCGCTGCCATTTCCGCAATCAGAGCAGATTGCGGTCCTTGAAGGCGTCAATCCCGCTCTTGGAGTCACGCAAGGCAGCATGTCCGTGCCTGACTTTGTGGACTGGCATAGTCAGAATCATGTTTTCGAGCAATTAACCGCGTTTGTTACTGGCGGAGCATTATTAACCAGCGGGGACGAAACTGAACGAGTTCGCGGAACCTCAGTTACAGCCGATTTCTTCCCACTCTTCCGCACGAGCGCTTTTAAAGGACGAGCGTTAATTGCCGACGATTCGCAAAAAGGTCGAGACTCGGTGGCTGTCCTAAGCTTCGGTCTATGGCAACGGCGTTTCGGCGCCGACCCAAACATCATCGGTACTAAGTTACAGTTTGGCGGCGAGCCTACAACAATTGTCGGTGTGATGCCGCCCGGGTTCGACTACCCAGCTCGGACCGAAGCGTGGTTTCCCTTTCCTCTCGACCCAGCCGAGGAGCAACGAGACAACCGCTTCTTAAGCGTAGTAGCAAGACTCAAGCCTGGGGTAAGCCCGGCCCAGGCTGAGGCGGACTTGAATACCATCAATAAACGTTTGGTGGAGACTTATCCCGTCACCAACAGCGGCTGGACTGTAAAGGTAATTAACCTTCACCAACGGCTGGTTGGTTCTGTGCGGCCCTCGCTGTTGGTGTTGCTCGGAGCGGTAGCTTTTGTACTGCTGATAGCTTGTGCCAACGTCGCCAACCTCCTGCTCGCGCGAGCAACTGTACGCGCGAAAGAAATGGCGCTGCGTGCCGCACTGGGTGCAAGCCGAGGGCGACTTGTACGACAAATGCTAACTGAAAGTCTGATCCTTTCAATCGCAGGCGGAGCCACTGGACTAATGCTGGGCCTATGGTTGACTAAGCTCCTCATTGCTATCAGTCCAGCCAACAGCCCTCGCTTCGATGAGGTCAGGCCTGACTTGCGGGTGATTCTATTCACTGTCGGGCTCACGCTGCTGACGGGGATCGTTTTTGGCCTGGTTCCAGCGTTGCAATCGTCCAAAATCGATCTCAATGAACGGTTGAAAGAAAGCGGCCGCGGGTCTACATCCGGTCACAACCGCGTGCGCAGCTTAATGATGGTGTCTGAAATAGCGCTCTCGTTCATGTTGTTGGTTGGCGCCGGCTTGTTGATTAAGAGTTTCATGCGCTTGCGTGACGTCAGCCCAGGTTTCAATCCGGATAACTTACTTACGCTGCGCGTTTCCGGCGTAGGCGGGAAGTACAAACCAGGCGAGCCTCGGGCGCAGTTTTACCGACAGGCTGTCGACCGGTTGAAGTCGCTGCCCGGCGTTCAATCGGTTGGCGCGGTGCTGACCCTGCCGCTGGGTGGTGACACCTTCGACGTTGGACGCGGGTACATTTGCGAGGGCCGGCCTGAAACTCCTGAAGAAGCGCGTAGCGCAGCTTACCTGGTGGTCACGCCTGATTACTTTCGCGCGATGCAGATACCTTTGCTTTCCGGTCGGCCGCTTACCGATCAGGACACGAATGAAACGGCGAAGGTGCTGGTAGTCAATGAAACGATGGCGAAACAGCTTTGGCCCGGCGAGAGTCCAGTCGGTCGACGCCTGCACATCTGGCGAGACGAAAAATTTTCACGCGAAATTGTCGGCGTGGTCGGCGATGTCAAAGTCTCGCTGGACGAACCTGCCGAACCGCAGATGTACGTGCCGTATGCACAGGATGCGACGTGGCAAGGACTGTCGTTTGTAATCCGTACCAATAAAGATCCGATGAGTCTCGCCGCGGCTGCACGCAACGAGATTCGCTCGCTCGATAAAAGCATTCCTACTTTCAACGTCAGAACAGTTAACGACGTGCTCGCAACTTCAGTAGCACCGCGGCGCACACCAATGTTGCTGCTCAGCGCCTTCGCCGGCGTAGCGCTGCTATTGGCAATGATCGGGATCTACGGCGTGACTTCCTATTACGTTACGCAGCGCACGCAGGAAATAGGCATACGCATGGCTCTGGGCGCGCAGATGAGTGACGTGTTGAAGCTGGTATTGAAAAGCGGAATGGTGCTGGCGGCAATCGGCATTGTTGTTGGCCTCGTTGGATCGTTCGCGTTGACTCGACTGATGAGCAGCTTGTTGTTTGGAGTGAAGCCCACGGATCTGCTGACGTTCAGCGCGGTTGCCCTTTGTTTGCTCGTTACCGCGCTGCTCGCATGTTATTTACCTGCGCGCCGCGCCACGAAAGTCGATCCGCTTGTAGCCCTGCGCTACGAGTAGCACAGACTTCAGTCTGTGTTCATTGTGAGTTGCGTCTATCGGGTTGAAGCGAGTCAACGTTCTTAGCCACGACGACCGAAGCGTCAACGGAAAGGAGAACACAGACTGAAGTCTGTGCTACGGGATTATGGAAACTCTAGTCCAGGACATTCGATATGGCTTTCACAAGTTGTGGAAGAGCCCGGGATTTACTTTCGTGGCGGTCGTCGCCCTGGCGCTGGGCATCGGGGCGAATACGTTCATCTTCAGTGTGGTGAACGCAGTCCTGCTGCGGCCGCTCCCGTTTCCTGATTCCGATCAACTCACGTCAGTGCTCGTAAAAGACTCGTCCGGAGTTCTCTTTTCTTCGCATTCGTTCCCGAACTTTGAAGACATCAGGGACCAGAATCACGTTTTCGATCAGACTGCGGCGCTCTACATGACAACGCAGTTTCTTCGCAGCGGCGATGAACCCGAACGTTTACGTGGGGCCTACGTGTCGTCAGAGCTGTTCCCGATGCTGGGCAAGAATCCAGTCATAGGCCGCGTCTTCACTCCTGCTGAAGAACGCTCGGATCAGAACTTCATGGTTATCAGCTACGAGCTTTGGCAAAAACGATTCAATGGCGATCCGAAAATCATTAACCAGTCACTACTTCTCAACAATCGGCAAACGACAGTCCTGGGTGTGATGCCTGCGGGATTCAAATTTCCCCTGAGCAGGCAACTGGATTTTTGGATGCCTTTAATCTCAAGCATCTCGCCGCGGGGTCGAACCGCGCGCGGCGCGGTGTACATGGCCATCTTTGCGCGTCGCAAACCTAATGTCAGCCTGACTCAGGCGCAGAGTGAAATTGACGCGATTACCGCCAGACTTGCAGCTCAATACCCGGCTGTTAATACGGGCCTCAATGTCACGCTGGTGGCGACTCAAGAACGGCTGGTCGGACAAATACGTCCTTCGCTGTTCGTCTTGTTGGGCGCCGTGGGGCTGGTCTTGTTGATTGCCTGCGCGAACGTCGCGAATCTCCTGCTCGCAAGGGCAGCTACTCGTCAAAAAGAAATCGCCATCCGCGCCGCGATCGGCGCGACCCGTTGGCGAGTAATTCGTCAATTGCTTACGGAGAGTTTGCTGCTTTCGATCATTGGCGGAATTGCCGGTGTGCTGCTCGCGTACTGGGCGATCGATCTATTGATCGCTGCGAATCCAATAAGTCTCCCTCGAGTCGCCGAAATCGGATTGGACCGTCGGGTGCTTCTTTTCACGCTGGGACTGACGACTGTGACTGGTCTGTTCTTTGGATTGGCCCCGGCGTTACAGGCTGCCCGCACCGATCTAAATGGAACTCTAAAAGACGCTACTCGCGAGAGCAGCGGCGGGATCCGAAACAATCGCATTCGCAGTGCCCTGGTTGTTTCCGAAATTGCCTTGTCGTTGATTCTGCTCGTTGGAGCCACGCTGCTGTTCCAAAGCTTGCGGCGCTTGCTTGAAGTGCCACCTGGCTTCGATCCGACCAATGTCATCACTGCCGATGTGTCAGTGAGTCCGGACAAATATAAAGAAGACGCACAGCGGGTCGCGTTCTATCACGAAGCACTCGAGCGCATGGCGGCTTTGCCGGGTGTGCAGAGTGTGGCCGTCGTTTATCCGCTGCCGCTGGGTGGAAGTTTCGAGTCATACACATTCGATATCGACGGCAGACCGCCCTTTCAGCCCGGCCAACAACCAGCCGCCGATCGCCGAGTAATCAGTCCTGACTACTTCCGCACCATGGGCACGCCGCTGAAAAAAGGAAGACCGTTCGGTAATCAGGACCAGGCGAAAGCGACTCAGGTAGCCATCATCAACGAAACGTTCGCTCGACTTTATTTTCCGGGTGAGGATCCGATCGGAAAACGGATCATTCCCGGTGAAGGACCAAAACCATTCGCGCGTGAAATCGTGGGCGTAGTCGGCGACGTGCGCCATGCCGGACTCGATGCCGATTCAGGTCCCGAATACTACGTGCCTTACGGGCAAACCTACGTCGATGACTTAACGGTCGTGGCACGCACAAACGGATCGCCGTCGAACTTTGCCCAACCCTTGCGCGGCGTGATCCGCGCCATGGACAAAGACCAGCCGGTCTACAACGTGAAGCCGATGACCCAGTTGGTTGCTGACTCAATAGCCCAGCGGCGCTTCAACATGATCCTGCTCGGCGGATTTGCGCTGCTCGCGGTAGTACTGGCGAGTATCGGTATCTACGGAGTGATGAGTTATTCGGTCGCGGCACGCACGCGCGAGATTGGCGTGCGCATCGCTTTGGGCGCGCAAACACGCGATGTCTTGAAGATGATTTTTGGACAGGCGCTGGTACTCACTGCGATTGGCGTTGGGATCGGGCTCGTGGGCGCGTTTGGATTGACTCGATTCCTGGTGAGTTTGTTGTTCGGCGTAAAGGCGACTGACGCAACGACATTTACGGTCGTCTCGATCGTGTTGGCGATGGTGGCGCTCGGGGCTTGTTTAGTTCCCGCTCGCCGCGCCACCAAAGTCGATCCGCTCGTCGCGCTGCGCTACGAATGAGTAAAAACAAATTGCGGACTGCTGATTTCGGGCGTTTAGAGTTCAATCTTTAGATTGCGACCGCTCAAAACCACAAACTGAAGTTTGAACTCTTAACGCCTGTACCGAACGCTGATTGCTGAGTGCTGATTGCTGAGGTGACTATGGATTCCTTAATCAAAGACATTCGTTTCGGGATACGAGCTTTGGTAAAGCACTTTGGCTTTACCATCATTGCAGTGATGACGCTGGCGCTCGGAATTGGCGCCAGCACAGCCATATTCACCGTGGTTAACACCGCACTGTTGCGCGGCCTTCCTTATCAGTCACCGCAGAATCTCGTTCACCTCTTCGAGAAGACGCCTCAACAGGAATATTCGCAGCGAGAGTTTTCTTATCCTGACTATCAGGACTATCAGCAGAACCAGGTGCTTGATGGAGTTGTTGCCTACACCGGCGGCGGCGCCATCCTGACCGGAAGTGGCGAGCCCGAGCGAATCAACGCACCTTCAGCCAGCGCAAATTTCTTTTCCGTGCTTGGTGTCGAGCCGATCCTTGGCCGCACCTTTCAACCGGGTGAAGACAAACCCGGCGGCCCCAAGGTCACGGTGCTCACGTACGGAATGTGGCAGCGATCATTTGGCGCCGATCCAGGGATCATTGGCAAAGCGCTCACGATCAACGGCGTCAGCTACTCTGTGATCGGCGTACTGCCTCCGACTTTTCAGTTTGCGTTTCGACCAAACGACCTGTGGCTGCCCTATCAGCCGACTGAGGCGCAACTCTCGCGGCGGTTCATGCATGGGACCAATCTCATAGGACGGCTCAAACCGGGAGTTAGCCAGCGGCAGGCCCAAGCCGAGTTGGGACTAATCGCCGGAAGAATCGAAAAGGAGCATAACGAGTCGCACGCGAACACCGGCATGACGGTCGTTCCTTTGCAGGAAGCTGTGGTAGGCACAGTCAAACCAATTCTATTGATCCTGTTAGGAGCGGTTGGCTTCGTTTTATTGATTGCCTGTGCGAACGTGGCGAGCTTGCTGCTCACGAGATCGCTGGCGCGGCAGAAAGAAGTTGCTATTCGCGCAGCGCTCGGCGCGACTCGCTGGCGAGTCATCCGGCAGTTGCTTACCGAATCATTGATCTTAGCCTTGCTGGGTGGCGCCTTCGGCTTGGTCATCGCGTACTGGGGCGTCGGCGCGCTCGTCGCAGCATTGCCGGCTAATCAGGTTGCGGCTCTTCCATTTCTCAAGACGCTGAGAATTGATACCAGCATCCTCGCCTTTTCAGTCGGCCTCTCATTTCTTACCGGTCTCGTGTTTGGATTGGCTCCCGCGCTGCAATCTTCACGGCTCGATCTAAATGAGGTTCTCAAAGAGGGCGGACGCAGCTCCACCGGCGGAGCCACCCATCGTCTGCGCAGCGCGCTGGTGATGTCTGAGATTGCGCTGGCAGTGGTGTTGCTGGTCGGCGCGGGGCTGATGATGAAGAGTCTCGCGCGCTTGCTGCAGGCGAATGTCGGCTTCAAAACGCAAAACCTGTTGACGATGACAGTGCTGTTGCCGGCCTCGAAATACGGCAACGATGTACCCAAACGAGTGAGCTTCGTCGAACAACTGCAGCAGCGAGTGCAGTCACTTCCCGGAGTTGCCGGCGCGGGCACGGTGAATATTCTGCCGCTGGTTCCGGGCAACACCACCCGCTTTTATGTCGAAGGCGATCCGATTCCACCGCCCGGGCAGGAAACTGAGTGCAACATCCGCACTGTTAACGACACCTACTTTCAAACGTTGGGTGTTCCTCTGGTTGCCGGACGAATGTTCGATGATCGAGACAAACCGGACGGTCCGGGAGTCGTGATCATCGGCAAGAGCCTTTCGGACAAGATTTTTGGTGGTCGCGATCCGGTGGGCAGGAAGATCAACTATGCCGGTATCAAGGGATCTCAGCCTGACACTATCGTTGGCGTGGTGGGCGATGTGAAGGTCACCGCACTCGACGACGCGCTCAAGCCGGTTCTCTACTATCCGTTTCGTCAAAGCGCAGGTTTAGCGGCGGGCCTGGTGGTCCGGACTAATGTCGATCCGGCCACACTGGCTGCCTCAGTGCGAAATGAGATCCGCAACCTCGAGCCTGACGTGGCGCTCTTCAACGTCAACACCATGGAGCAGTTGGTTTCGACGTCGCCGGCGTCATTCATGCGGCGCTTTCCAGCAGTGGTGATTGGAGTTTTTGCCGGTGTGGCGTTGTTGCTGGCATCAATCGGCATTTACGGCGTGGTCTCTTACTCGGTTAGCCAGCAGACTCACCAAATTGGAGTGCGGATGGCGCTGGGAGCACAGGCCACCGACATCTTGAAGATGGTTCTAAGTCAGGGATTGTTGCTGACTTTGATTGGAGTCGGCGCCGGTGTCGTGGCTGCGTTTGGTTTGACGCGGCTGCTGCGCAGTTTGCTTTTCGAAGTTAGTGCTAACGATCCGATCACGTTTGGTCTCGTGGCCGGCGCGCTGTTCGTGGTGTCGCTCTTAGCCTGTTATATCCCGGCACGGCGAGCAACGAAGGTCGATCCGCTCGTAGCGCTGCGCTACGAATAGAACCGATTTTGGATTGCTGATTGCTGATTGCTGAATGCTGATTGCGGAGAAAGTCATGAATACACTATGGCAGGATGTGCGCTACGGTGCTCGCATGCTTATCAAATCGCCGAGCTTCACCATTGTCGCCATCATCGCGCTGGCGCTCGGCATTGGCGCAAATACCGCCATCTTCAGTGTGGTCAACGGAGTGTTGCTGCGCCCGTTACCATTTCACAATCCCGAACAGTTGATGATGCTTTGGGAGACTGATTCCACTCGCGGTCAACAGCGCGGCTCCGTTTCATACCCGAACTTTGCCGATTGGCGCGATCAAAACCAGGCCTTTGAGCGCATGGCCGCGGTTAACACCTCTGATTTCACCATGACCGGTCGGGGCGACTCTACGCGCCTGCAGACCGCCGTGGTTAGTGCGGATCTGTTCGCCATTCTTGGAGCGACGCCAATGCTCGGGCGAACTTTCGTTCCCGATGAAGATAAGCCCGGAGACGGAGGTCGCGTCGTAGTCCTCAGCCAGGATCTCTTTAATAAGCGCTTCAATGCCGATCCAAAGGTAGTGGGTCAGTCAGTAACTCTAAACGGGAAGCAATACACCATCGTCGGTGTCATGCCGCGCTCGTTTCAGTATCCGATACAAAACGATCCGATCGAGCTCTGGGCCACGACGGCCGGGTATCGTGAGGGAAAAGAACCAATCTCGTCCCAACGTGGGGCTCATTTCCTGAACGTGATTGGCCGGCTAAAAGCGGGTGTTTCAAAAGAACAAGCCAGGGCTGAGATGGCCGCGATCGGTGCTCGGCTCGAGCAGCAGTATCCGGACAGCAATCTGCGCCGCAGTGTTTATCTGGAACCTGCGCTTGAGGCGCTGGTTGGTGATATTCGGCCGGCCCTGCTCATCCTGCTGGGGGCAGTTGGTTGTGTACTTTTGATTGCCTGCGCCAATGTCGCCAATCTGCTGTTGGCGCGCGCGATGACTCGTCACAAAGAGATGGCTATTCGATCAGCGCTCGGCGCGAGTCGACTGAGAGTCGTGCGGCAATTGCTCACCGAAAGCATTTTGCTATCGCTCATAGGCGGCGCGCTGGGCCTTGTACTGGCGGTGTGGTGGTCCGACCTGTTGATTGCGCTCGGCAAAGAGGATATTCCGCGAGCCCTTCAGATCGGAATCGACTGGCGCGTCCTCGGTTTTACGCTGGCCGTTTCAATGTTGACGGGAATTGTTTTCGGTTTGTTTCCGGCGCTTCATTCGTCCAGAACTGAATTGACGGAATCGCTGAAGGAAGGCGGCCGCGGCTCGACTGAAGGCGGTCGCAGTCGAATTCGCAATTTCCTGGTGGTTACCGAATTGGCAATCGCCGTGGTGTTGTTGGTTGGCGCGGGCTTGTTGATTCAGAGCTTGTGGCGACTGCGCCAGGTCAGCCCCGGCTTCAATCCTCAAAACGTTTTGACTTTCGTAGTTGGGATTCCCGAAGTCAAGTATCCGACGGGCGCTAAACAGTCGCAATTTTACAGCGACCTGGTGAAGCGGCTGCAAGTGTTGCCCGGCGTCACTACAGCCAGCGCGGTCATACCGCTGCCACTCAGTGGAGATCGTTTCGGCATCTCGTTTGAGATCGAAGGACGACCGGTGGCCAAAGGCGATGAGCCCTCTGCTGATATTTTTGTAGTCGATCCGAATTACTTCAACACGATGGGGATTCAACTCCTGAAGGGTCGTGATTTCACGGAGCGAGACGACAAAAAAGGCGTGCCCGTGGTCATCGTGAATCAGGCTTTTGCGAAAAAGCATTTTCCGGGCGAGGACGTCATCGGCAAACACATCAAGCCCGGCATCTCGACTGATGATGAGGAAGCGCCCATGCGCGAAATCATCGGCGTGGTCGCGGATGTTAAGAATCGTAACTTGAGCACAGACTTCCGGCCCGGTTACTTCATCACGGAAGCTCAGCTGCCATTCGATCAAATGACTCTCATAGTTAGAACTTCCGGTGATCCGCACAGCCTGGCTACGGCCGTGCAGCGCGAAGTTAGTCAAATGGATCCTGAAATTCCCGTCTACAGCATCAAGACGATGGAAGAATACATTTCGGCGACGGTAGCAACGCCACGCTTCAACACCACCTTGTTGGCAATCTTTGCGGCGGTGGCTTTGATCCTGACAATTGTCGGGTTGTACGGCGTGATGAGTTACTCGGTCGCTCAACGCACGAATGAAATTGGCATTCGCATGGCGTTAGGAGCGCAGACACGCGATGTGCTGAAGTTGATTGTGTCGCAAGGCTTCAAGCTGGTGTTGCTGGGGCTGGGGCTGGGATTGATAGGGGCGTTTGCAGCGACAAAAGTAATTGAGAGTCTGCTGTTTGGTGTGACCACTAAAGATCCGTGGACCTTCGGTGCCGTGGCCGTCTTGTTATCGCTCGTAGCTCTCCTCGCTTGCTATCTCCCCGCTCGACGCGCTTCTCGCGTCGATCCGATCGAAGCGCTGCACTACGAGTGACCCGAATGAGGATTGCTGATTGCTGATTGCAGATTTTCAAAAACCAAAGACCAAAGACCAAAGACCAAAGACCGAAATACTAAGACCAAAGACCAACTACAAAGAACCAAGAACAAAGAACAAAGAACAAAGCACCAAAAACGCCTATTAATGAGAATCTTGCCGCGCATCAAGAAGCCAAAACTGAAACGTCATCTCCGAAAGTGGCGGCGATGGTGGAAGGATCTGTCGGTCGAGAGCATCGCCCTGGGGGTTGAAGCCCTAATCTTTGTTTTGGGGTTGACGATAATCTTCACCGGGAAGCGAGCAGCCGTTCTTGATAGTTGGGGCCGCCGCGCGGATCTGGTAGCCATATTTCTCCTCACCGGCGTGATGGTCGCGTTGCACCAGCTCGCGAAGCATTACCTGCTGCCCAGAATCGCGCGCTACATCTCGCCGGCCGCTTATCAGGAACGTCAAGTGCTCTTCAGCCTCGGACAGGAAGCGCGCTCAGCAACCAACATACAGGAGCTCTACGAAGCGATCGCCAGACGCATCGCTTCCGCTTTCGAAGCCGACAACGTGTCCATCCTCGTGCGCAGCGATGTCACCGGAGATTTCGAAGCCCAGGTGTCCTCCTCAACTTCAACGAGCGATGATTCGGGACAAGCAAAATTGTCTCGGGATGCCTTCGTAGTAAAGCGTCTCCAGGGCCTTTCGACACCGCTTGTGATCGAGTCTACCGACTTCGAAATCTGGAATAGAGCGCTCGATACCGGAACGTCGTTGACCCGGAGCGCGCGCGTCTCCGAACGAGATGTCCTCAGGCAGTTGAAGTCTCATTTGTTGGTCCAGGTCCGTTCCAAAGATCAACTGGTAGGCATTCTTTCGCTCGGTCTCAGGCGCGGGCACTTTCGTTACTCAACTTCGGACAGAGAAGTGCTGACCTCGGTTGCAGGTCAGCTGGCGCTCGTAGTTGAAAACTCGCGTCTGGCTGAGCGCATGGTGGTTCAGGAAAAGCTCACTCGCGAGCTGGCGATGGCGGTGGAGGTGCAACGCCGTCTTTTGCCTGCTCGATCGCCTGACAGCACCGCCCTCGAGCTGGCTGGTTTTTGTGAGCCGGCCCGAGGCGTTGGCGGCGACTATTACGACTTCATCGTCCGCGATGATAGCCAACTGGGAATTGCCATCGCCGATGTTTCGGGCAAGGGGCTGCCGGCGGCACTGCTGATGTCCACCGTGCAAGCGACGCTCCGCAGTCTCGCGGCGAAGCATGGCAACACCGCGAACGGTCACATTTCGCTCGCCGAAACGGTAGGCACTTTGAATCGTCTCCTCTGCGACTCGACCGGCGGCGCCAACTACGTGACGTTCTTTTACGCGCAGTTCGATCCGAGCACTAAGCAACTGGTCTACGTCAACGCCGGACACAATCCGCCGCTTTATATGAGCGCCGACTCGCTCAACGATTTCACACCTTTGAATTGCGGCGGCTTGATCGTCGGAGCTTTTCGAGATTGTGTTTATGAACAGGCTCTGATTGAAACTAAGCCCGGTGATCTCATGTTTGCTTATACGGATGGTCTCACTGAAGCGCTGGATCGCCACGGCGAAGAGTTTGGAGAACACCGTATCAAGGAAACGTTGAAGTCTCATTCGCGTCTTTCCGTTTATGAGATTCGTGACGAGCTGGTGCGTCGAGTCAAAGAGTGGTCCAGGGGAGCGCCGCAGTACGACGATTTGACTTTCGTGATTATGAAAGTGCCGCTGGACGAAAGCGTGACGCTCAATCTCGACAGTGCGCCGGTGGTCGAGGAGATGGAATTGGTTTGTTGATTGTAGGGGCGGACCTAAGTGGCAAGTAGCGGTCCCTATTCGATTGGCTATCTCATTCACACCGCGGCTTCAGCCCGGTGAACGAAGAGGCTAATCAAAATACTGAACCGTTTCAACGGTTTTAGTTGCTCTGAATGGTAGGTAAACCGTTGAAACGGTTCTGCTCAATTTCTGCTTTTTACTTCACCCGGTTGAAACCGGGTGAGAATAAGAGGAAATAGTTATGCGAACCCTGCTGCAGGATTTGCGATATGCGCTGCGGATGCTGGTCAAGAGACCAGGCTTTGCCGTCGTGGCAATCTTCACGCTCGCGCTGGGAATCGGAGCCAACACCGCTATCTTCAGCGTGGTTAATGCAGTTCTGCTGCGACCTCTTCCGTTCAATGAGCCCGACCAATTAATCAAGCTTTGGGAAAGTTTTGATCGCGGTGGGTTCGGTACGGCGTCAGTTCCAAATCTCAAAGGTTGGCGTGAGCAGAACACGGTCTTTACGGGAATCGCCGCTTATCAAACTGCCGGTTACTCCTTGCAGGGCGGCGATTACTCCGAGCGCATTCCTGCAGCCACTGTCTCAGCTAACTTTCTTGATGTTCTTGGCGTGCAGCCGCGGCTCGGTCGTGGCTTTCAAGCCGGTGAAGATCAGCAGGGTAACAATCGAGTCGCCATTCTTAGTCATGAGCTTTGGCGGCGACGGTTCAACCAGGATCCGACCATCGTCGGCAAGAAAATAATGTTGGGCGGCGAGAACTACGACGTCGTCGGCGTGATGCAGCCCGAGTTTCGCTTTCCCTCACGGTTAACAGAGATCTTAGTTCCTTTAGATATTTCCCCGGAGCTCAATGCCAATCGCGGTAATCATTTTCTGCTCTGTCTGGGCAGGTTAAAGCCGGGTGTTACTCTCGAACAAGCTCGCGATCAAATGACGACAATTGCCGGGAGGCTGCGAGATCAATACAAAGATTTTCAGGCCAGTCGCGGCGTACGACTAATTCCACTGCAGGAAGAAGTCGTGCAGAACGTGCGACCTGCTCTGCTGGTGTTGTTTGGTGCTGTTGGTCTGGTGCTGCTGATTTCCTGCGTCAATGTAGCCAACCTGTTATTGGCGCGGGCCGCCGGGCGAAGACGTGAGATCGCAATTCGTGTTGCGCTCGGCGCCGGACGCGCGCGCTTGATAAGACAGTTTCTAACCGAAAGTCTGCTGCTATCTCTCGCTGGTGGAATCGCGGGACTAATACTTGCGAAGTGGGGTGTCTCGCTGCTGGTCGCTTTGGCGACCGGAGTATTGCCGCGCTCTAACGAAATCGGATTAGACAATCGCGTGATGATATTCACTTTCGGACTTTCGGTCCTGACGGGGATCACCTTTGGCCTCGCTCCTGCTTTGCAAAGTTCGAAGAGCGATGTCCAAACCGCGCTGAAGGATACGGGTAACGCGGGAAGTAGCCCGCAGCGGAATCGATTACGCGGCTTTCTTGTCGTGGCTGAAATTTCTGCCGCTCTGGTCCTCTTAATAAGCGCGGGTTTGTTGTTGAAGAGCTTTTGGCAGTTGCAACGGATGGATGCCGGCTTGAAACCGGATAGTGTGGTGACGATGAGTATCTCGCTGCCTCAGGCGAGATACGGCACGTCCGAAGCTATTGTTGGATTTCAGCAGCAACTACTGAAGAGGGTTGAAACCCTGCCTGGAGTCCAGGCCACCGGAATGATCAATCTGCTGCCGCTACAACAGTGGGGCTTCAACGGCGACGTTGCCATTGAAGGCGATGCTCCTTACGTGCCCGGACATGAACCGATCGCTGAATTTCGCTCGGTTAGTGGAGACTATTTCCAGGCGCTCGAGATTCCTTTGATCTCGGGAAGATTCTTCGACAATCACGATCAGCCTAAGTCGCCGACGGTGCTGATCATCAATCAGGCGTTCGCTAAACAATATCTGGAAGGTAGAAACCCGCTCGGTGTGCATCTGTTGGAGAATGGAAAGCCGACGATCACGATCGTTGGTGTCGTGGGTGATGTGAAGCAGTCGGGTCTGACTCAAGCCGCACGGCCCGAGGTTTATTACTTCAATCAACAAGTTGGAGACAATTTTACGCGGACCGTTAGCCTGGTAGTTCGTTCGAGCGGGGATCCTACTAACCTGATCGCCGCGATTCGCGGTGAGCTTCGCGGCCTCGATCCGAACCAACCGGTTTACAACGTGAAGACGATGAGTACGGTCATTGACGAGTCCGTGTCGAATCAGCGTCTGAATATGTCGTTGTTGAGCACGTTCGCGGCGTTGGCTTTGATCCTGGCAAGCATTGGGATCTACAGCGTCATGTCTTACACGGTGACGCAAAGTACACGCGAGATTGGGATTCGCATGGCCCTGGGAGCACGTTCGGCCGAAGTACTCAAGCTGGTTATTGGCCATGGCCTGATGTTGACCATCGCCGGCGTCGTGATTGGCATCGTGGGGGCATTTGGTTTGACGCGACTGCTCGCGAGTTTGCTGTTTGGCGTGACGGCAACTGATCCAATCATCTTCGCGAGCGTGCCGTTGTTGCTCGTTATCGTCGCAGTTCTGGCGTGCTATCTGCCGGCGCGGCGCGCGATGAAGCTTGATCCGGTCGTGGCGCTGCGGAATGAATAAGTAACAAGTAAAAAGTGCCGTCGATTGCTGATCGCGGAATGGGTTCTTAGTTCTTTGTGCCTGGTTCTTTGTACTTGAGTGTGAGTGAGTGGAGCCGCAACCAAAAATCATGAGACTCGGCAAAGCATTTCTGTTGGCAGCTTTGGTGATTAGTGCATCGGTTGTTCGCGCGCAAACGGCGGCGGAGCAGATCGGGGCAGAGAGCGCTCGTCTGCGGCAACTACTCCCAACTCTGAAACTCTCCGATGACCAGGTATCCGCCTACACCACCTCAATAAATCTCATCGACAGTGCCGTAGGCTCCCGGAACTTGTACCAGGCAATGAACTACCTGCAACGGACTCGCGTCGAGCTGATGACCCACGAGTATTTGAAAGCTCACGCGGACATCGAAAAGCAAGGCTTGACCGCCTTCGAGAGCGAATGGTCTCGAGTTGGTAAGGAACTTGCTGCCAGGGAAAAGTCATTAGCCGCAAAAAGAAATCCGCAACTGCCGGCAGCCGTGCGAGCGCTGGTTGAAGCTTCGCTAACTCAGGTCCAACCCTACTATCAATCCGGACGTCTTTACGGACAGAACACCACAATCAACGCCGGGCTTTATTACATCGGCCTGGCGCCGGCGAATCTGGACTTCGCTGTCTTCTGCCAGCAACTCAAATTCGATCTGCCAAAGACTTCGCCAAAACTAAAATCGATCAGCGTTCAGATCGAAGCGCTGGAACAGACGGCCATCAAGGCATTTCAGGATCCTAACAACGCGTCGAAACAGCGTTCCTTCATCCTCATCAACTCAGCGCTAAAAATGGCGCGCGAGCTTGATGCTGAGAAGCGGTATGCCGGGTCGTTGAAGTGTTACCTGGACGCGTTGATGGAGTATGGCCTCGTTGACGCCGCCACTCCGGATGCGCAGGGCGCCGTCGCGATCAAGAGTCAGGCGGAAGCAATGCGATCGAAGCTGACTGCCGCGAACAGTGATGAAACTATTGGTCTGACTTTTCTCGAGATGGCTTTGGCTGCGCAAAGCGAGGCAGCGCTTAAGCGCGCAGCAGTGATTGTCGACAAGGTTCTCCCCGGTTACATGAAAGTTCAATCGGAAACACGAAATGAATAATTTGAAAACGCGAAAAGCTTTAGCCACAGATTCCGCGGACAAAAAGGTCTTTGGTTTTTGGACTTTGGTCGTTGATTTGATCTTTGTTCCTGGTCCTTTACGACGAAATAAAGCAACCGAGCAAATACTCAAGCACAAAGAACTAAGACCAAAGCACCAAGAACAACTCAAAGACCAAAAACCAAAGATCCAAGGCCTTTTTTTACATCAGTGTAATCCGCGTAATCTGTGGCTAAAGTTTTTTGCCCTGGTCATAGCGATCATCATCATGGCCGATGTTGCCGGCGCGCAGACCAAAGGCCAAAAAGCGAAATCGAATTCAGATCGACTCGTCACCATCACTCTCGTTCGTTGGCCCTACACGTGAACGCTTTCTGATCCAGCAAGTTTGCTGATTCAGGATGTGGTTGGAACTTATCAAGGCCGCGCGCGGTTCGTGAGTGAGAATTGGGGCACTTCAAAACTCGCCGAGCGCTATGGCGTCAAGAAGTATCCGGTGGTCTTTGTCAACGAAGTCTTGTTTGCTCAGCCCACCGACTTCGGCTGGTTCGGAGCGAAGGGCAAATACACTCCGTGGCGCGAAGCCGTGAATCACGATCGCTTCAAGAGCGACCTCTCGCGGATGATCGACATCGTGCTGACTGATCCGAGCGCTGGAGTAGCAAAAGCCGGCGCCCGCGCGTTGGACGAGAAGGAACTCGCGACGCTACCCGTCCTCAGCATTACAGACCTGAAGGGTCAGCCGCTGTCGGCGTCTGATCTGACAGGCCGGATCGTAGTAGTTGAATTTTGGGCCACGTGGTGTCCGCCCTGTCTCTCGACGCTTGAATGGTTGGGAAAGATCAAGAAGGAGTACGGCGACAATCTCGCCATCGTCGCGATTGCCGTCGAGTCGCCGGAAGATGAGGTGCGGAAGTTGACGTTGTCAATGAATCTCCCGGTTCAGTTCGCGCTTGGTTCTGAAGCTGTGATTGAACAGTTTGGTTCGTTGAGCAGCGTTCCGAAGATGTTCGTGTTCGATAAAACGGGGAAGACGGCGGCGGTCTTTTATGGAGCGCCTGCGGATCTGCATTCAAAGATCTCGCGCGTGCTCAACGAGCTAGTGAAGGGGTGAGATTCCGGTGTTCCTTTGCGTTCCTGGCGGCTTTGCGGGAAACGATTGATTTTGCCCGCAAAGGCGCAAAGCAGCAAAGGAAATCAGGACACTAACTCCGCGAAAGAATATGTAGATCGGGGAAGCTAAAATGGAGTCATTAATTAACGACATTCGCTATGGCGTCCGGGGGCTGTTGAAGCGGCCGGCATTCACTGCAATCGCAATTATCACGCTCGCGTTGGGAATCGGCGCCAACACAGCAATCTTTTCGCTCGTTAATGCAGTGCTACTGCGAGCGCTGCCATACCACGATGCCGATCGATTGGTGATGGTTTGGGAAGACGCATCATTTGCAGGCTTTCCCAAGAACACACCCGCTCCGGCTAACTTCGCGGACTGGCGATCCCAAAACCAATCATTCGAAGGCATGGCCGCGATAACTACGAAGAGCTTCAACCTCACCGGGCAGGGAGAGCCGGAGAAGCTCGAAGCCAATACCGCAACTGCGAATTTCTTTTCACTGCTCGGCGTGCAGCCAATGCTGGGCCGTGGCTTTGTTCCTGAAGATGACAATCCACCGGGCAACCGAGTTGCAGTCGTAAGTTACGAGCTGTGGCAGAGAGTGCTGGGCGGCGAAGCCAGCATCATCGGCAAAGACATTCTGCTCAATGGCGAGAAGTACACCGTGATCGGAGTTACACCGGCGGGATTTCAATTCCTCGATCAGGAAGTGAATTTGTGGGTTCCGGCAGCCTTTGATGCCGAAGAGCTAAGCAATCGCGGCGGTCACTATCTGACTGTGTTCGCGCGACTGAAACCGGGCGTCACTCTGAGTCAGGCTCGGGCTGACATTCGCGGGATCATGCAACGCATTGCTCACGATCACCCCGGCCAGGCCGAGAGACTGGGCTCAAGCGTGGTGCCAATTCGCGATGAACTAGCCGGCGATGTACGCCGTCCTCTGATCATCTTGCTGGGCGCGGTTGGTTTTGTTTTGCTGATCGCCTGCGCCAACATCGCCAGCCTGTTGTTATCGCGCACCGCGGCTCGTCGCAAAGAGATCGCTTTGCGCGCAGCTTTGGGAGCAGGCAGAGCTCGCATCATTCGTCAATTACTAACTGAGAGTGTGGTGTTGGCTGGCGCCGGCGGCATCCTCGGGATGTTTTGCGCGTTTTGGAGTTTTGCTTTTCTACGCCAACTGATTCCGGAGAGCATGGCCCTCGGAACGGAGCTGACTCTTGATTGGCAGGTGCTCGCATTTACTCTCGTAATTTCTTTTGCGACTGGAATTTTCTTTGGATTGGTTCCCGCCCTGCAAGCCTCCCGACTCAATCTCAATGAAGCTTTGAAGCAGGGAAGTGGCCGCAGCGGCATTGGACCGGGGAGCAACCGTCTGCGCAATGTCCTGGTTTCGTCAGAGGTCGCGCTGGCGTTGGTTCTATTGATCGGCGCTTCACTTCTGCTCAAAACATTTTTCAGTTTGCGCCATCAATATTCAGCGCTCGCCGGAGCAAATGTGCTGACACTACGCACCCAACTGCCGCGAACTAAATACGCTGACGTTTCACAACGCGCGGCCTTCTACAGTCAGGTCCTCGATCGGGTGCAAACGCTTCCTGGCGTTATATCTGCCGGATATACGACGACGATTCCCCTCGTCTGGAAAGGCGGCACGAGTGGATTCTTTCCTGAAGGTCGGAGCTATGCTGAAGCAGTGGCCAGCGGATTGTCGTTCGACTCAAATCATCGACAAATCAGCGCCGGCTATCTGAAGACGATGGGTATTGGGATCTTGCGCGGCAGGTCATTCGCGGAAGCTGACAATGAACAAGCGCAACCCGTAGCGATCGTAAATGAAACTATGGCCCGCCAGTATTGGCCCGGCGAGGAAGTTCTAGGCAAGCGTTTCACTCTTGGCGATCCCGACAAGCCGTTGCCGTGGGTCACGATCGTAGGCGTCGCGGCTGACGTCCACCAGATGGGCCCGGACCTTCCGGTCAAGGCTGAAATGTATTTCCCTTACCGGCAGGAGATCGTTCATTTTTACGCGCCTCGTGATCTAGTGATTCGCACGACGACCGATCCGCTGAGCATTGCTGCTGCAGTACGGCGGGAGATTAAGGCGGTCGATGTGGATCAGCCGGTGTCGAATGTGCGCACCCTTGATGACGTGCTCAGCAAAGAGATCGCGCCGCGTCGTATAGCCATGACTTTGTTGATGACGTTTGCCGGCCTCGCCCTCGTCTTGGCTTCAATCGGAATCTACGGCGTCCTTTCTTATTTCGTCACACAATCGACTCCTGAGATTGGCGTGCGAGTTGCTTTGGGCGCGCGCCAGATCGATGTGTTGAAGCTGGTGGTGGGTCGTGGAATGAAACTGGCGCTGGCAGGGTTGGCGGTCGGACTCGCTGCCGCGCTGCTGTTAACACGATTGATGGCGAGTTTGTTGTTCGGCGTTAGCGCCACTGACGTGACGTCTTTCGTTGGCGTTTCAGTGTTGCTGCTCCTCGTCGCGTTGCTGGCTTGTTACATTCCCGCTCGCCGCGCCACGAAAGTCGATCCGTTGGTGGCATTGCGTTACGAATAGAACTGATTGCTGATTGCTGATTGCAAAGAACAAAGAACTAAGGACAAAGAACAAAGGACGCGAAGCGATGTACACACTTCTTCAGGACTTGCGTTATGGATTGCGAATGCTCAGAAAGTCACCGGGCTTCGCCGGCATCGCCATACTCTCTTTGGCGTTAGGCATTGGCGCCAACACCGCACTGTTCAGCTCCGTTGACGCGGTGTTGCTCAAGACCTTGCCTGTCAAAGATCCTGAGCGCCTGGTCTTGTTCAATTGGCAGGCTGGAAAACCTTTTCGCCTCACTGGAACTCGCGGCATCTTCGTCGGCGGCTTGCCTCCTGATCGCCGCGGTAGCTCCTCTTTTCAAGGCCGTCTCTATGAAAAGATGCGCGACGAAGTGAAAGCCGGCCAGACGCCTCTGACTGACTTGTTCGCATTCGCGAACTTCTGGGAACAGAACGCCTTGATTGACGGTCAGGCTGAGCTGACCAAGATCTGCGGTGTGTCCGGCGGCTATTTCGCCGGAGTTGGTGTACCCGCGCGGCTCGGTCGAACGCTCACTGATGAAGACGACAACGTGAGCGCCCCACCGGCGGCCATGATTAGTCACGCCTACTGGCAGGAGCGGTTTGGCGCCGATCCCTCCGTGGTCGGTAAACAGATCAAGCTCAATCAAAACACCTTCACTATTGTCGGTGTGACTCCGGCGGGCTTCAACGGCACGCTGCAAGTCGATGATCGTCCTGCAATCACGATCCCAATCGCGTTTGAGCCGATGCTGCTCGGCGAAAATAGTGCGGTGGTTAGGCGTGATGGCAAACCAGGTTCGTGGTGGTTGCACGTAATGGGGCGCATGAAACCCGGTGCAACGCTGGAGCAAGCGCGCGACAGTCTAAATGGCTCGTTCCAGGCGCTTGCCCTCGAAATGATGCCACCGCCGCGAAAGCAAAATGAAAAAGCTCAAATCGAAACGAAGGATTATCCGGTGCTGGTCGCGCTTCCCGGCGCTCGAGGCATGTGGGAGATGCGCAAGATCTACTCGCGCACGATCTATCTCTTGTTCGGCGTCGTGGGCCTGGTTCTATTGATTGCCTGCGCGAATGTCGCAAACCTGCTGCTGGCACGCTCGGCTTCACGCGGCGGTGAAATCACTATCCGGCTGGCTGTGGGAGCAGGACGAAGGCGGCTCGTGCGTCAGTTATTGACTGAAAGTCTATTGCTCTCCGCGTTAGGCGGAGCAGTTGGTGTCCTTTTCGCTTTTTGGGGAAAAGAAGCTTTGTCCATGTTGGGCTCGACACGTGGTTCATTTCTACCGCCCGGCGATGAATACAGCTTGAATTGGAGAGTGCTCGGTTTCACTGTGGGCGTCTCATTAATTACAGGCATTGTGTTTGGTTTGGCGCCGGCCTGGCGAGCAACTCGCGCTGACTTGACCAGCGCCTTGAAAACCAGCACTCGCGGCTCGAGCGCTATCACGCGGTCTCGCTTGATAAAAGGTCTGGTCGTGATCCAGGTGGCGATGTCGCTCGTGCTTCTCGTTGGCGCAGGTTTGTTCGTGCGCACGCTCAGAAATCTCGAACACGTCGATGTCGGCTTCAATCAACAGAACCTGCTGCTCTTCACTCTCAACCCGTCCATCGTCGGATATAAAGATCAAAAGCTGGCGCAGTTTTACGAGCAGCTCCTGCCGCGCATTGATGCTATTCCCGGCGCGCATCTGGCCACCTTTGGCAGTGTGCCGTTGATCGCGCATTACATGAACAACACTAACTTGATTCTGCCGGGAGAAACACCTGAGTCAGCAGCGGAACATTCAACGAACATTCAGGTCGTACGGGAAAACTACTTTGCGACGATGGAGATTCCGTTCATTCGAGGACGCGGTTTCAGTCCCCAGGACAACGAGAAAGCTCCGCTCGTGGCCATCGTCAGCGAGACGCTCGCCAAAAAATTCTTTCCGAACGACGACGCGATTGGCAAACGGGTCACCATGGACAGGACAAAGAAGAGTATCGAAATAGTCGGTATCGTCCGCGACACCAAGTACAACAGCCAGCGCGATGACACTGAGCCGCTCTTCTACACACCCTGGCGGCAGGAGCTCGAGAACGTTGGTGAGATGTACTTCTCAGTACGCGTCGGCGGCGATCCGCTCTCGCTCGTGCCGGCCGTGCGCGAAGTTGTGCGAACTGCAGACGTGAATCTGCCTGTGACAAGAGTCTCGACTCAGATTCAACAGACTCGCGAGACATTGACGGAAGAACGCACGTTTGCGGGGCTGGTCAGCTTCTTTGGCGGCCTGGCTTTGTTGTTAGCGGCGATTGGTTTGTATGGCGTGATGGCTTACTCGGTTACGCAGCGCCGTCACGAGATGGGGATTCGCATGGCCCTCGGAGCGCGCGCGATCGATGTGCTGCGGCTTGTTATTCGGAACGGCGCTTCACTGGCTCTCGTCGGAATTGTTTTGGGATTGGCAGGCGCGTTTGCCGCAACGCGACTGATGAAGAGTTTGCTGTTCGGCGTTACTGCTACTGACGTGACGACATTCGTTGTCGTTTCGATTTTGATCTTGTTAGTGGCTGTGCTGGCTTGCTACATCCCGGCGCGGCGGGCAGCGAAAGTCGATCCCATGGAAGCGCTGCGATACGAATAGAACCGATTGCTGATTGCTGATTGCTGATTGGAGACACAATGGATACCTTATTAAAAGACCTTCGCTATAGCCTGCGGAGCCTGCTAAAGCGGCCCGCGTTCACTGCCATCGCGGTGCTTACGCTCGCCCTTGGCATTGGTCTCAATACCGCAATCTTCAGCGTCATTAACGCGGTCCTGCTACGCCCCCTAGCCTATCGAGATCCAGCTAACCTGATCACGTTCCGTTCAAATCAATCGGGGCCCGATCTCGCAGATGTCGAAGCACAAACACGCAGCTTCGCTAAGATTGGCGGCGAGGTCCGCCAGGCCCTCGATTACACAGCCGGTCGCGAACCGCTCCAAATTCAGACCGGACAGGTGACCGGAGGCTACTTCGAAGCACTCGGCATCAACGCCGAGCGCGGGCGCTTCATCACGGCTGGCGATGATAAGGTTGGAGCGCCTTATGTCGTGGTCCTGAGCAACAAGCTTTGGCGACAACAGTTCAACAGCGATCCGCAGATCCTCGGCAAGACGATTCCGCTGAGCGGGAATGTCTACACAATCATTGGAGTGATGCCGGCTGACTTCGCTTCGCCGCGAGATAACGCTGAAGCGTGGACACCAGTTCACGTTTCGAATCCGCTCGCTGCGAACTTCCGTGGGGTGCATTTCCTGCGCACGTACATTCGCCTTGCCGACGGCGTCACACTAGAACAGGCTCGAGCTGAAACTCAGGTCGTCGATAAAAATCTCGCCACCCAATATCCCGCGGACAACAAGAACCGAGCTTCCGTGTTGCTGCCTTTGCAGGAGCGCATCGTTGGTCAATCGCGTGAATCATTACTGGTTCTGTTCGCTTCCGTCAGCCTCGTGTTGCTGATCGCGTGCGCAAACTTCGCCAACCTCTTGTTAGCGCGCTCTGCTGAACGAGAGCGTGAGTTTGTGATTCGAGCAGCACTGGGAGCCGGGCGCTGGCGGCTGATTCGTCAGTTATTGACCGAGAGCGTGCTCGTCGCGCTAACCGGCGGCGCCATTGCCGTGTTATTGGCAGTCTGGGGAACGAATCTGCTCGTCTGGCTGAAGCCGGAAAACCTCCCGCGACTTGAGGAGATTGGCGTTGACATGCGCGTGCTTGGCTTTACCTTTGGCCTCTCGTTACTCACCGGCGTGATCTTCGGCTTGTTGCCTGCATGGACCGCATCGCGCAGCGGCGTCAACGAGGCATTAAAAGAAGGTGGCCGCAGCGGCACGGCAGGCGTTGCCAGACAGCGATTGCGAAGCGCGTTTGTAGTAGGCGAGTTGGCAATCGCTCTCATCCTGCTGGTGGGAGCCGGATTGCTTATCAAAACGTTCTGGAACCTGCGCTCGGTCGAGTCGGGCTTCAATCCCGATCACTTGATGACTATGCGCGTGGAACTGCCCGAGGCTCGATACAAGGAGATTAGTCAACAGACGCGCTTTCGTACTCAAGCACTCGCTTCGATGAATTCATTGCCCGGAGTTGAAGCAGCGATGGTGAGTGAGTTGCCGCTGAGTGGTGACTCACTCGATCATGATTTTCTGATCGAGAACCGGCCGCCGATCGCGCCGGGTGATGAACCCAGTCTGCAAGCGCGCAGCATCATGGGCGAATACTTCCACACGATGCAGATTCCCTTGAAAGCGGGCCGAAATTTTGGACCTCAGGACTACACTGATCACGCGCCGCTCGTAGGAATTGCGAACGAGTCAATGGTGCGGACCTACTTCAAAGATGAAGATCCGATCGGCAAACGAGTTGGTTGGGCGCGCGATCCTCAAGTCCATTGGATCACGATCGTGGGTGTAGTTGGTGACGTGAAGCACTTTGGTTTGGACTTACCGGACGCGCCCGGACTTTACATGCCCTACACTCAAATCAATCCCTGGAAGCGCTGGATGACGTTTGTGGCTCGCACTCAAGCCGATCCAAACACCATGGGCCAGGCAATCAAACAGCAAATCTGGAAAGTAGATCCGCAACTTCCAGTAACGAAAGCACAGACGATGAATGAAGTGGCGGCCAGTTCCTTTGCTGCGCGCAGCTTCAATATGTTGTTGCTCGCCATCTTCGCCGGTCTAGCTCTTGTGCTTGCGGCCGTGGGCATCTACGGGGTGATGTCTTACGCCGTGACTCAGCGCACGCAGGAAATCGGCATCAGGATGGCCTTGGGAGCGCGCTCGCCGGACGTGCTGCGGTTGATTCTCAGGACCGGCATGACCATGACCTTGATCGGAGTCGTGATTGGAGTGGCCGGCGCGTTTGCGCTCACACGTGTGATGTCAACGCTGCTTTTCGGCGTAACGCCGACGGACAAGCTGACCTTTGCTGCGGTCTCGCTGGTTCTGATCATAGTTGCGCTGCTGGCGTGCTACCTGCCGGCCCGTCGAGCTACGAAGGTAGATCCGATGGTCGCGTTACGTTACGAGTAGCACAGACTTCAGTCTGTGTTTGACGAACCAGTTGAAGCTACCGGATTGAAGGAGCTCAACACTGAGTAGCTGACGACCAAAGAAGTGCTGATCAAAGGAGAACACAGAGTGGTCGCGTTACGTTACGAGTGGGACAAGTAAAAAGGAAAAGTAAGAACGGGAGTCGAGAACCGGAAACCGGGAACCGAGAAAAGCATGTTTGTTCACAAAGAAACACTTTCGCTGGTGGCGTCCCACTCCGAGCATCTCGGTTTCGGTCTTCTCTAATTCACACCCGGTTTCAACCGGGTGTTGAGCAAGGTAGTTTGATTCGTAACCGTTTCAACGGTTCTGTTTGTAGCTGATTTGAAGTGCAGGGGGAAACCGTTGAAACGGTTGAATCTCCGATCCCTATGCCTCGCACCCGGTTGAAACCGGGTGAGAATGAGAAACTTGAAACCTGAAACCTGAAACCTGAAACGCGAGATCAAAGACTGTACAGGAGAACATGGAAACACTTATCAAAGACATTCGCTTTGGGATTCGCATGCTGGCGAACAAGCCGGCCATTACTGTAATCGCCGTAATCGCCCTTGCGCTTGGCATCGGAGCCAGCACAGCAATCTTCAGCGTGGTCAACACGGTGCTTTTACAAGCGCTGCCTTATCCCAATGGCCCACGCCTGGTAATGATTTGGGAGAACAACCGGGTGCGCTCGAGGGAGCGGAATGTCATTTCGGCTGCGAACTTCTTCGACTGGCGCGAACAGAATCATGTGTTTGAAGACATGTCGGCTTTCTACGCCGGGCGTTATAACCTGACCGGTCTCGGTAATCCCGAAGAGGTCACCGGTATGGCTGCGACTCCGTCGTTCTTTGCCTTGCTCGGCAACAGGCCTTTGTTGGGTCGCACGTTCACTCAGGAAGATGGAGTTAGAGGTAAAGACGACGTGGCTGTGCTCAGCTACGGATTTTGGCAGAAGCACTTCGGTGGCGATCCGAATGTGGTTGGCAAGACTTTCGCACTTGATGGTGTGCCTCAAGCAGTCATAGGCGTGATGCCGCCAGGCTTTGATTTCTTTGTTCAGGAAAATGCTTTCGTGAAGAAGGCGCCGGAGTTTTGGCTTCCAGTCGCGTTTGGTCCGAATGCGCGCGTGCGAAGCGGAAGATTCATGAGTGCCATCGGCGTACTTAAGCCTGGCGTAACTATCACGCAGGCGCGCGCCGACATGAATGCTCTCGGGGTTCGGCTTGAAGAGCAGTATCCGGACTTTAACAAAGGCTGGGGCATTAACCTGGTTCCGCTGCACGAACAGTTTGCTGGAAATCTCAAACCAGCGCTGATGATTTTATTGGGAGCGGTGGCGTTCGTGCTGCTGATCGCTTGCGCGAATGTGGCGAATCTTTTGCTGGCACGCGCGGTCGCGCGGCAACGAGAGTTTGCCATTCGAGCTGCGCTTGGAGCCGGACGCTTGCGCATCATCCGGCAGTTGCTGACTGAGAGTTTGTTGCTGGCGGTGGCGGGATGTGTGGCAGGGTTGGCTCTCGCTCGTTGGGGAATTGAAGTGTTGCTGGCGCTGAGCCCGCCTGATCTGCTGTCGCTTACAAGTGTGACGATGGACAAACGCGTGCTTGGCTTTGCGGTTTTGGTTTCAGTGCTGACGAGTTTGATTTTCGGACTGTTGCCCGCGCTTGAATCGTCGCGCCAGCAAACCAGCGAATCGCTGAAGGAAGGTGGACGCGGCAACACCGGCGGCCGCAGCCAACGCGCGCTGAATTGGTTTGTCGTAGCGCAAGTCGCGTTGTCGTTGATGCTGTTGGTCGGCTCAGGCTTGATGATCAAGAGTTTGATTCGACTGCAGTCGGTGGATCCCGGCTTTGATCGCGCGAATGTGGTTACCGTAGCTGTCTCGTTGCCACGCGCAAAATATCCCGAATCGCAACAGAAGATAGACTTCTTCAAACGATTGCTAACGAATGTCCGGCAACTTCCCGGTGTATCTTCCGCCGGCATTGGCAGCGGTCCGCCATTCGCGGGAATTCCTGCTGGGACAAGATTCACCATTGAAGGCCGGCCGGCAGTAGCTGCGTCCGACGAACCGGTAACGGACGTGCGCATGGTCGATCAGGAGTACTTTAAGACGCTGGGCATTCCGCTAACGAAAGGACGAAACTTTACCGACCGTGAAGTGGAGAAAGAGACCCATGTCGTTATCATCAACGAGGCGATGGCTCGAACTCACTTTGCGAACGAGAACCCGCTGGGCCACCGTTTGACGATTCAGATGAAGAACGAGAACCAACCTTGTGAAATCGTCGGCGTGGTTGGCGACGTGAAATGGAAAGCGCTGGATGTAACACCCGGGCCGATGGTGTATTGGCCTCAAGGAGAATTACCTGATTTTCCGATGATGGTTGTCGTGAAGACGAAGTCCGAACCAACTGATCTGGCGGCTGCCTTGCAGCGCGAGGTGCTTGCCGTGGATAAGGACCAGCCCATTTCCGAAGTTCGCTCGATGGAAAGTTTGATGGCGGACTCGATCTCGCGAACCAGGTTTGCGACTTTGTTGCTGAGCGTCTTCGCTGGCGTAGCCTTCCTGTTATCTTCAGTTGGTATCTACGGCGTCATGTCTTATTCAGTAACGCAGCGCGCGAATGAGATTGGTATCCGCATGGCGTTGGGAGCTACCGGTTCAAATGTTTTGAGTCTGGTGTTGAGAAAGGGTCTGGTGCTGACTGTTAATGGCGTGGTGCTTGGATTAGTAGGCTCGTTCGCGCTCACACGCCTGCTGACTACGTTGCTGTTTGGAGTGAGCGCCACAGACCCGGTGACTTTCGTGATAGTGTCCGTGTTGTTAACCGGCGTGGCCGTGCTGGCAACTTACATCCCGGCGCGCAGAGCCATGAAAGTCGACCCGCTCGTAGCGCTGCGTTATGAATAGAACCGATTGCGGAATGCGGAGGCCACGGCCTGGCGCCGTGGTCACTCACGTTGGTCGCTAACTGAGACGGACCGAGATTTTTTGTGATGCCACGGCCTGGCGCCGTGGTCAACTCACGTTGGTCGCTAACTGAGGCGGGCCGAGATTTTTTGTGATGCCACGGCCTGGCGCCGTGGTCACTCACGTTGGTCGCTAACAGAGGCGGGCCGAGATTTTTGATGATGCCACGGGGCCAGCCCGTGGCATTTTGCGAACCGATGGATCAGCCTGTTTTTGTAGCTGTGAGCATGAAACACCACAGGGCCAGCCTGTGGTATCGGCTAAGGCTTCAGTTCACCATTTATGCTTTACCTACTTTTTCTTGGCGCACTGGAAAGGCTGGCGAATGTTACTGATTACTGATTACTGATCGCTTGTGGTAGCCTCACGGGACTGGTTTTGGAAGCGTTGCTCAAATGGCTCGGATATTAATCGCTGACGATCAAGCAGACGTCCTGGCGGCGCTGCGTCTACTTCTCAAAGGAGATCGCTTTGAGATCGAGACGGCGTCTTCGCCGGAAGGTGTCATTCAAGTCGTTGACTCGCATGAGCTGGACGTTGTGCTCATCGACCTGAATTACGCTCGCGACACGACGTCGGGTAGCGAAGGCCTCGATCTCTTAACCAGGATCCAGGCAATCGATCCGACTCTGCCGGTCGTGGTGATGACCGCCTGGGGCAGCGTCGATCTTGCCGTCGAAGCCATGCGCCGAGGCGCGCGCGACTTTATTCAGAAGCCGTGGGACAACGCGCGCCTGCTGGCAGTACTTCGCACGCAGGTTGAGCTGGCCACTGCTCTTCGACGAGGTCAGCGTCTCGAAGCCGAGAACCTGACCTTGCGAGACAGCGATCCCGCGGCGCGAACGCCTCGCATCATAGCTGAGTCCCAGCCGATGAAGTCGATCCTGAAAATCGTCGAACGCATCGGCCCCGCGGATGCCAACGTCCTGATCACTGGCGAGAACGGCGCCGGCAAGGAAGTCATCGCGCGAGCTTTACACGCCAGCTCAGCTCGCTCGGGCAAGCCGCTTGTTTCCGTGAACGCCGGCGCGCTCGCCGAAGGCGTCTTTGAGAGTGAATTATTTGGCCACGTGCGCGGGGCTTTCACGGACGCCAAGACCGATCGGGTGGGACGTTTTGAACTGGCTGACGGCGGCACGCTCTTTCTTGATGAGATAGCGAATGTGCCGCTCAATCTACAGCCAAAGCTTTTGCGCGTGCTTGAGACGGGCGAGTTCGAACGAGTCGGTTCGTCGAAAACCCGCAAAGTTAATGTGCGTGTCTTATCAGCGACGAACGCCGACGTGAACGGTGAAGTAACGCAGGGAAGATTTCGACAAGACTTGTTGTTTCGTCTGAACACCGTCGAAATTCTCATTCCGCCTTTGCGCGAGCGCCGCGAAGATATAGCCCCACTCGCTGAACATTTCCTCAGACAGCACAGCGAGCGATACCGGCGCGGTGTCATGGCCTTTACTCCGCAGGCAACCGATGCTTTGCGACAACATGCCTGGCCAGGAAATGTGCGCGAGCTGGACCACGTTGTCGAGCGCGCCGTGTTGATGAGCTCGAGTAGCGTAGTTACCGCATTTGATCTTGCCTTGCAGACTACTCCCGACGCGCGACTTTCAGCACGTCTGGAGGAAATGAGTTTGGAAGAGGCTGAGCGGTTGTTGATTAAGAAGGCGCTGGCTCGATTCGAAGGCAACGCCAATCGAGCTGCAGAAGCGCTTGGGTTAAGTCGCAGCGCGTTGTACCGTCGCTTGCAGAAATACGGGCTGTCGTAGTGTCCGAATAAGTTCGTTTATGTAGGCGCGGACCCGCCCTGTGCTAAGTCGACCGGGCGAGGGCGGACACGCAGGTCCGCCCCTACAGGTAATACGGGTTATCATTGACACTGTGAGTACGCCCGTCAAAGCGCCGAAGACCGTCAGTAGCTTTCCGCACCTAGATCCTGCGCTAAAGCGCGGCGGCGGTCGCCTGACGTTCGAACATAGAGTTTCGTTCCTGGCGTTGGCAGCCGGGTTTCCCGCCGTCGGGCTCTGCGCGTGGCTGCTGTGGTACGACAACTACTCAGGTCGCGTGCAGTGGACCGTTGATCTTTTCCTGGTGCTGCTTTGGCTCGGCGTTTCTTTTAGCTTGAAGCAACGCATTGTCCGGCCGCTGCAAACGCTCTCGAATATTCTGGCCGCTATTCGCGAAGGCGATTATTCGATTCGAGGCCGGCGCGCCGAAATGGGGGACGCGCTTGGCGAGGTGATGCTCGAAGTTAATGACCTCGGGCAAACGCTTCGTAACCAGCGACTGGGTGCTCTGGAAGCAACGGCGTTGCTGCGGACCGTGATGGCGGAGATCGATGTTGCGGTCTTTGCTTTTGATGGTGAGCATCGTTTGCGTCTCGTGAATCGCGCGGGAGAAAGATTACTCGCCCAGCCGTCGACAAGGCTGCTGGATCGGACCAGCGAGGAACTTGGCCTGGCCGCGTGTTTGGACCGTGGCGCCGGTGATGAACCGCACACGATGCAAATGGTTTTTCCCGGCGGTGTGGGACGTTGGGACGTGCGTCGCAGCGTCTTTCGCGAGGGCGGCGCGCAGCATCAGCTATTGGTGCTAACAGATCTTAGCCGGACGCTGCGCGAGGAAGAACGGCGAGCGTGGCAGCGATTGCTGCGTGTCCTGGGGCATGAATTGAATAACTCGCTGGCCCCAATCAAGTCGGTTGCAGGAAGCCTCGCAGATTTAGTTAGTCGCGAACCAACGCCGCCTGACTTGAGCGAAGACATGCAGCGAGGTCTCGAAGTGATCTCGTCGCGAGCTGATTCGCTCGCTCGGTTCGTTGAGTCCTATTCAAAGCTGGCGCGTTTGCCTCAGCCGCGCTTTGAACCGTTGAGCATAGCTTTGCTAGTCAAGCGCGTGGCGAGTCTCGAAACGAGACTGCCGGTAAGAGTTGAGGGCGGACCTGAAATCGTTATTCAAGGCGATGAAGTTCAGCTCGAACAGATGCTGATCAATCTTCTGCGGAACGCAGTTGACGCATCGATGGAAACGAATGGCAAGGTTGAGATGGGCTGGTCGCAGAACAACGGACACATCGAAGTTTGGATACGTGACGAAGGCCTGGGATTGGCCAATACTGCTAACTTGTTCGTGCCGTTCTTTACGACTAAGGCTAATGGATCCGGTATCGGGCTCGTACTTTCGCGGCAGATAGCTGAGGCCCACGGCGGCACGCTTTCGCTGGAGAATCGTAACCGCGTCCGCGGCTGCGAAGCAGTTCTCAGGCTGCCGTTGTGAAAAAAGTTTGACGGGATTCTCAGGATTTACAGAAAGAGGAGTCGCGCCGTGATTAAGCGTCTAATAGTTCTTGTAAATCCTGTGGATTCTGTCAGAATCCCGGATCAAATTTAGTATTGCTCTCAAGGTAAAATGGTACTACTCTCGCATTTGCAGCCCAGGCTGAGGGCCCTCGTTCACAGGGTCGAGCGAAAGAGTACTAACTTCATGAGACAGCAAATCCAAATGGTTCGTCCGAGGGCGCCCAAATACGAGTTTGGAGGCTGGCGGGGTGACGAGAATGCTTTGCTTCGTGACGCTTGTATGTATCCACCGATGCACAAGTACGAAGCCCTTCATCGTGATGCGCGGGACCAAAGCCGTTTGCTCGATCTACTCGGCCGGATAAATTACAGAATTTTGAAAGGCAGCAGTGTCTACATCCAGGTGGGCGGTATTGTTTACAAGACACTCTGCGGGCTTTACTGGCGCAGCGTCTTCACCGGAGTCGAGCATTACCTGCTCCGATGTCAGGAAGTTTCCTGGAGCACCTGGAATGAAGAAGAAGCCTCGGTGAACTTTGTCGACCTGCCCATCACTTCCTCAAAAGCCGGCTGGACCGCCAACGGCCAGTCCCTCATGTTCATGCTCAACCGCGAATAGCTGGTTTCTAGTCAGCAATCAAGATCGATCAGCTCGAGGTCTGGAAGGGTCGCTTGCGCCCGCCTCAACTTCATCGGCATTCAAAACTAAACGTGGCACGAGCGTCCCGCTCGTGAACGATACCCTGCCGCGCAAGTGATTTTGAGTTCTAACCATTCTGATTCCTGGTCGCTTGATAGCTGCGCAACTTGAGCGGGGGTAAACCACCCTTCCTCACCTCGAGCTGATCAACCTTGAGTCATTTCACGAAAAGAATAGCCCTTCTCTTTGAATCCGTGTAATCTGCGAAATCTGTGGCTAAAGGTTTTGGAGGGTACATGAAGCGGCTTCTTCTCATAAGCAACTCTACGCTGCATGGCAGTGGCTATCTCGATCACGCCGAGGCGGAGATTCGAGACTTTCTTGGAACTGTGAAGCGCGTCCTGTTCGTCCCGTACGCGCTTTACGATCGCGATCAGTATGCAGAGTCAGCCCGGGCGCGATTCGAAAAGATGGGCTATGAAATGACGTCGGTGCACACCGCTTCAGATCCCAAACAAGCGGTGAGGGACACCGAAGCGATCTTCATCGGCGGTGGCAACACCTTTCGCTTGTTGAAAACTCTCTACGACAATGATCTGCTCGATACCATCCGCGAGCGAGTGGCGGACAACCTGCCTTACATAGGATCCAGCGCTGGTTCAAACGTGGCTGGACCAACCATCAGAACCACCAATGACATGCCTATCGTGCAGCCGCCTTCATTCGATGCCCTTGGATTGGTCTCATTTCAAATAAATCCGCATTTCCTGGATCCCGATCCGAATTCAACTCACATGGGCGAAACTCGAGAAGAGCGAATTCGCCAGTTCCTCGAAGAGAATGACACCACCGTCGCTGGCCTCCGGGAAGGCGCGATGATTCGTGTGGAGAATGGCTCGATGTATTTGAAAGGCACTACCGGCGCGCGCATCTTCATCAAGAACAAAGAGCCCCTCGAAGTCCTCCCCGGCTCCCGCCTCGATGATCTACTTCCGATGTAGCGTAGACTTCAGTCTGCGCACTGGTAGACTTAACTCAATCTTCTCGGCTTCAACGACATGCAAACTGGAGAACCAGGATTGGCTTTGCGAGCTTTGCGTCTTGCGGGAAAGGATTTGGATCGTGGTAAATTTCCGCCAAGACGCAAAGCTCGCAACGAAGAGGCGCGTCGAAGCCACTTAATCAGAACTTTCAGAAGGCGACGCTTCTCAGTTGGACCAACTTCCACATTCAACATTTACTAAATCCAACTCATCGGCCACAATAGCCGTTCCCCTGTTGGCCCAATTAGACTTGACGTGGTTCGTCGACAACATTCAAGGAGCGCAAATGAGCCGAAGGTCCATCCTGCACTTTCCGAAAGAGCGTCGTCTTTCACTTGTAATCGCTCTTTTGATCGTATTGATCTGCTCGGAGTCCACACTGCGGGCCCAACAAAGCGTAAATAATATTCCTCTGCTTACCTATGCCGAATTGGTCGAGCTTTACGAAAACCCAACTCCATCCGCCGGGCTGGAAGATAAGTTGGCCAGGCTGCTGGCTACTCCTCTCGTAGCCAACCGCACTGCCTCGCAACCGGTGACAGCTCGAGCCGGCAGCAACAAATTCATTCGCGTCGCAGCCTGGAACATCGAGCGAGGCCTCGAATTCGACGCCGTCAAAGCAGCGCTTACTCGCGATCAAAGGTTCTTTCAGCGATTACCCGCGGCCCAGCGGTCTTCCAATTTTGATCTGCCGGCAATTCTGAGACAGTCAGATGAGCTGCGCCGCGCTGATGTAGTTGTCCTCAATGAAGTTGATTGGGGTCTGCGTCGCACTGACTACCACAATGTCGGGCGCGAGCTTGCTACCGCGATGCAGATGAACTACGCCTACGCTGTTGAGTTCGTCGAAGTCGATCCGTTAACAATCGGGACCGAAACGCTGGACGACGAGACTGGCGCTGACAAAGCTGAGATGCTTGAGAACATCTCTGTCGATAAGACGCGGACACTGGGTCTGCACGGCACGGCAATTCTCAGCCGCTTCCCCTTGAAAAACGTGCGCATCGTGCGGTTCGTCAACCAGGGGCACGATTGGTATGCCGACGAGAAGAAGGGAATCTCGGTACTCGAGAAGGGCAAACAGAAGTCAGCCGAAACGATCTTTGGCGAAAAGATCCAACGTGAAGTTCGCCGCGGCGGCAGAATGATGCTGCTGGCTGACATCGAAGACGCAGGCATTCCCGGTGGCGTTGCGACTATCCTGGCCACGCATCTTGAAGCCAAAGCCAAACCGAGTGAACGGGTGAAGCAGCTTCAGGAATTGCTAGCCACAATCAAGAGCGTTAACAATCCCGTCATCGTTGCCGGCGACATGAACACGTCTGGCTCTGACTCGACACCTACTTCGTTTCAGCGCGAGTTCAAGAAGCGCATGGGCAGCAAATCTTTTTGGGTAACCAAAGGAATCAAGTACGCGACCGGTGTGGGCCTTGTTTACGACGTAACGTTGGGACTCGTTAAGTTCTGGCGCACCAGAAGTGATCCGACCGTGAAGAACGTCAAGTTCGTTTCCGAGAATCCCGAAGAAAAGTTCTTCACGACGTTGAAGGACTTTCGTTTCGATGATGGCGGCGCGTTCGATTTCCGCGGCGCCCGAGAGTATTCGATTGGCGGCCACAATAATACTCTTTCTGACTCGAACGAACGCGCGAACAAAGGATTTGCGAGCACGCTTGAGTTGAAGAGTAAGATCGACATCCAGCTCAAGCTCGATTGGATCTTCGTGAAGCCCGTCGGCCTGACTGATCCCGAAGATACCAAACAGCCTTATAACTTTGCCCCCCAATTCGGCCGCACCTTGAAGGCTTTGAACTACAGCTTGAAAGATCGCATCTCCGACCACAGCCCCATCATCGCCGATTTGCCACTGAATCGTTGAGTTGCTGCTGAATAGCTGACTGCTGCTGAAGTACAGTACAAGTCGTTTCAAATCCTTCATCCGCAGATTACGCAGATTCCGCCGATGAGGAGAAATAGGGAGTTTCAGCGTTCCTTTCAATCCGTGGAATCTGCGTAATCTGTGGATAAGGCTGATTTCGTTCTGGTAGGCCAGCCGTTTGCAGCTTTCAAACCTGTGCAGCTAAACTCCCTCCTGCATCGACGCGGCACTCGCGATGTGGCACGGGCGTCTCGCCCGTGATTTGTGTGACTCGCGCATCTCGCTCATGAACCACACTCGCTATCGCAATGAGGTCGGTTAGACAACGAGTCTCACTAACTCAGCACGTGTGCCCCTGTAGCTCAACGGTTAGAGCAGCAGACTCATAATCTGTTGGTTCGGGGTTCGAATCCCTGCGGGGGCACCAATCAGATCAAATAGTTACGGCAGCAAGTTAGCTGCCCTTTTCTCTGATGTCTGGCGCTGCGTCTAAAAAGAATCTTTTCAATCTTGTCCGTGGCGGCTTTCTGCGTATTCGGTAAGACGTGACGGTACACATCCAAGGTTGGAGTAATGCTCGCGTGTCCTAGTCTTTCCCTAGCGGCTCGCGCACGTAACGTCTTAGCAGAGCGTCATATTCTGCAAAGCTTCTCTCACTTACTCGCGGCGGCTGGTACTTTACTGAACCAAAGACTTCACGCTCTCGCGTACGATTCTCCTTCCCGCGTCCATGGTGCTGTGGCAAGCTTCCAACTCAATCTTTTTCTGGGGCCTTTTGCAAACTGCACCCGCCAGGATCGCAACAAATGTTGCGAGTTTTATCGCCGCCTTGCAGGGCTTCTTGCTATGATGCGTAGGCACACTAAACCTCTACCGTGCTAAGGGCGACGGCAAGGGCATTACTCGGCAGTCAATTTACATTTCAGCGCAACGACAGGAGATTTTGGAAAATAGCTACCAGAATATCTGCTGCTTTGTCTGCCATCGTTGGTTTTGTAATTGCAGCGGGTGCCGATGGCGGTGGCGGTCCCGGTTGCAAAATCTCACCGGCATAAGTTGCGCCAGTAAGAGCTAGAAGGAGCATGAGACTCTTCAATGCTTTCATTAGGATTCTCCTTGAAACAAATGTTTGAAGTCTGAGAAAGGGTGTCCTCACATGAGTTTAGCAGACCTTGCGATCACCGAGCCGCTGAAACGATGCGTCAACGCCTCGGCGTTGATCTATTCAGGGCAATACGAGCAGGCGAAAGAAGTTATGGGCGACCTGTGGCGTGGTGTGGGCGAGCGTCCACCGGTGGATGCTTACCCGCCGGAGATCGCAGCTGAGGCTCTGCTGCAATGTGGTTGCTTATCGGGCTTTCTGGCTGACGCTCAAGCTGTAGACTTAGAAGAGCGCGCCAAAGACCTCTTGAGTGAGGCTCGACAGATATTTCAAGAACAGAAGAACACGGCCAAGGTGTCCGAAACTAACTATGAGCTAGGGATTGCATATTACCGAAAGGGTGCTTATGAAGAAGCACGGGTAGTGTTGGCCGAAGCTCTCGGCGGTGCGACTAATGAGTTGCTCGGAAAGATCGTAATTGGGAACGCAATCATCGAAATCGCCACCGGCCATTGCGAAGAAGCACGGGACATTTTGGTCAAGGAACGGTCTTTCTTTGATACCGCGTCAGATGCACTAAAGGGTCGCTGGCACGCCCACATGGGAGTAATTCTACGAAGAATGTCGCGCAACCGAACTGAGTATTTTGACCGAGCGATTATTGAGTACACCGCAGCAATCTATCACTACGAGTTGGCTGGACACGTTCGCTACTGCGGAGATAATCTCAACAATCTCGCGTTCCTTCTCTATAAGTTAGGACGTTATGCTGACGCTCACGAACAACTCGACCGAGCGCATTTAATCTTCTCTCGTCTAAGAGATGAAGGTCACATCGCCCAAGTGGAGGAAACCCGTGCCCGCGCCTTCATTGCTGAAGGAGAGTATGTTGATGCTTTGCGCGTGATTAAAGGCGTTGTTGAGATATTGGAAAGAGGTGGCGAATCGGCATTGTTGGTTGACGCACTCACGAACAAAGCCATCATTCATGCGCGACTGGGAAATCATGTTCTTTCCTCTCAAACTTACAAAGAAGCAATAAAGCTTGGTGAGGACTCCGGCGCACGGTTCAACGTAGGCCTGGCTGCGATCTCAATGATCGAAGAACTCAAGCTTACCAGTCGGGCTTTGTTTCGGGTCTATCGAACCGCCGATGAGTGTCTTTCCAAAACGCAGGATGAAGAAGTGATGTCACGGTTGCGCGGCTGTGCCCGGTTAGCTATCAATCAACTCGGCGGCCCACAGCTAGATAAGAATTTCACGCTCAAGTCCGCCATGCACTTCTTAGAAGGTAAATTCATCGAAGAAGCATTGACTAAAGCAGAAGGTCGGATAACAAAGGCTGCCAGCCTCTTAGGTGTCTCACATCAAGCCCTTCGGAACATGCTCGATAATCGGCATAAGAATCTACTAACCAGTAGAACGCCTCTGACGAAGCGCCGCAAGAGCATCATCAAACACCATTGAAGTTTCAACCAGCTGCAAGCCAGATCTAGCAATTCGCTAAGTATTGGCAGCTTCCGACAGCAAGAGAATATTGAATCGATGGGTGAATGCAGCAAAAACTGTAATGAGCGAAGTGCATGCGTTTGTTGGGATAACCAGGCTATTTGGCGAGGCTCAGGCCAGCAAGCCTTCCAGTATCTCGCCCCGACATCTTTCGCGTAGCCCTCAGTAACAAGCGCCTCAGCAACCTCCATGATGGCCAAGTTACTTTCTCTTACCAAGACACGGGCCACTGACCACAGACTTGATCGGTAGTCATACAGGGTAGAACTTGTGCGAAAGAGCGAAGCTCCTCTTTTTCGCTGCTCTGAGGCAGTGCGCCGACACTTCAACAAACAGCGCGCGGCACCGGCCTGTCCGTGCTGTTGCTTGGATCGAGC
>DATNBH010000078.1:0-15342 GCA_035572035.1 Pyrinomonadaceae bacterium
ACCCGTGCTGTGCACATTCATGTACTGCTGGCCGGCGCGAAGATCTATCACTTGTTGCGCGGTCGGATTGACGACGAAGTTGTTGATGGGATTGCCAAGCGGCAGCGGAAAAATGATCGGACCATTCACGCCCGGCGCCGCAGCGTGGACGTGCGCGCCGGTTTCGTCTCCTGTCAGACCTGAGAACAGCAACGAGATTTTCGCGCTCAAGTCATCACTCGCGAGCTGGAAGATGCCGCCGTTGCCCTTCACCGCATTCGGAGTTGCCGGCACCTCGTCGGCGCCCACCAGATTCGAAACGAATTGCCGCGCGATTGGCGACGTGCTGCCGCCGCCGTCGTTATCAGCAATGAAAAGGGTGGCTGTGTTCGGCGATGACAACTGAGCTCCAGTGGGATTACTGAGCGCGAGATTGACTGACTCGCTGCTTTCAGCAAAGACATCATTGACGATCAAAACTCTGAACGTTTTGCTGGACTCGCCAGCCGCAAAGCTGAGCCTGCCATTCGCCACCTGATAATCACGAATCTGGCTCGCCGTGCCGTTGCTCGAAGCAAAATCAACCGTCGAAGCCCCGGTGGTGTCGCCAGTTCGCAGCACGGTGATCGTTGCAAACACGTCACCCTCGTTCGCGTTGTAGTTGCTCGCGTCGAATTGAAGTGATGGCGTTGACGAAGTAACGTTGACAGACCAGAATCTCTGTGTCCTCAACATCTGGACCGGATCACTTCTGACCATGGGAGTCTGATCCACGATGGTTACTTGTACCGAGTGTTCGCCCGGGCTGAGATTCGTGCTGTCCAGATTAAAGCTCGGCCCCGTTGCCTGCTGTTGGTCGTCAACTAACCATGTAATCGTAAGGGAGTGCGTGAATGGCAGCGGTGTCACGACATTGAACATTTGCGTTTGGCCCTGATTCAACGTCACAGCCCCCGGGGCTGGCGTTGCGGAATCAAACGGCGAGACGAACGAGTAAATTCGTTTGACCAACTGCTCGACGTTGATCTGCTCGAAGGGAAATCCCAGCGCGCGCATCTTCGAAAGATAAGTAGGCCGGTAGAGACCAACATCGCAGTACAGCGCCGCCTGATAAAGCCCGGGCACTCCGGAATTAGTCGAAGTCGTGGGAATAGGCGTGGCCGCGTCGATCCAATGATTCCACTTAATCAACGCGCGCTGAGTTTCTTTGGTCGCGTTCGGCTGAAAAGGCTCGTTGGTATTGTTGCAGCTCGGCGGCGGCGGTCCACCATACTCATCAGCCAGAAAAGCAAAGCTGTGGCCTTCTTCGTGCAACACCAAATCGACGACAGCTGCGTTAGTCGAGGCGACCGCGACCGCGCCTCCCGAGCCCCCGTACTCGGTGTCATTCACGATCACCAAAACCATGTCATGTTGCGTTTGCCCGAGCGTATTGTTGACGATGGTGTTGACGTTGGAAACGTTGACGCAGATCAAACGTTGGATGCCGCCGCAGTGATAAGCCGCGTCGAGAGCAGTGTTGACGAATACGCTTCGTTCCGGATGGTCGGCGCCGGACTGGCTGCTGGTAACATCAATGCGGTGGACATTGATGAAGCGTTGGTACTCGCGAAAGGGTTCATCCGCGAAGACGCCTTGCAGAAAACTCGTCACGTCATTTCGATACTTTTGCAACTCGGCTGCTGTGTATCCATCGCCCAGAATCGCGATATCGACACGATTGTCGGGACTGCCATTATTGACGATCGTTTCAAATGGCTCTGCGTGAATGTTTGTTGAGGCGAGCAGGAGTAACACCGCCGGAGCCAGCACGCTCAAAACCTTGATGAAACTGCGGTTGATCATGGTCGACTACTCCACAGTTAAGACGCTTACCAGTTCCAATTGAAAATCTCTTCCGGTCCATCGGGGGTGATAAAGGCGGACTTCTTTGATATCTGGATCGTCAGGAATCGCCACCCAGAATTCGACCTTGGTGAGGTAAAGCTCTTCGCCTTGAAGGTCGCCGTTTGCGTTCGGAGCTTCGGCTCGCACCAGCCGCGGATCAAGCAGGAGTTTCCACCACCGCAGACTATTCTTGCCATCAACCGCAATCGCCAGAAGCTGATTTGGGGAGAGCTCGAGCGAGCGGGCGCGTGGCAATGACCCGGACTTCTTGCTGGCAGACAGAACTGCGAAACGGCCAATCCCCGGTTGCTTGATCAAGGTGTTCTGCCCGGATGCGACTGAGCTCTCCCAACGCACGTGCAGGTCTTTGTAACTGCGACCGTCAAACTGCGGAAGCGAGGCTTCGACATGCACACCCGAGTTTGCGAGCAGCAGAGCGAGTGAGTTTCGAATTGCGGCAGCTTTGTCGGGCTCGGCAGATTGCATCGCGGCTGAGTTAGCTGCAGGCGCCGGCTCGTCTGGCATCGACGCCTCGATTGCAATGGCAGTGAGCAGCAAGAGGAAGAGTGATACTACAAGTATTTTCATCGATGTGATTATAGGTCACGGCCCTGAGGGGTCTAAATTGAATCGGGAAGTTACACAGATGGGGATTTATTCGGCCGGGTTGCTTCTGCCATACCTCGGCAGCGGCAGTCGGCAGCAGCAGTACGCAGTGGAGTGCCCTCTCCTGGCTCAGGTGTCAGCCAACCATCAGCGCCAAAGCAAGCACTTAAGACTGATCAGCTCGCAAAAGCAAGCACTCAAAACTGTGCAGCTCGGGGTTGGGAAGGGTTGCTTGCACCCGCACATCTGTAACAAGCTCTCAAGTGAGTTGTTCACACTCCAGTGAGTTCAGCTCAAGGTTGGAAAGGGTTGCTTGCGCCCGCCTCAAGGTGCATCAGCATTCAAGTTGGTGGCTAAGCTTGGACCTTCTTCTACTGACTGAATGCTATTGAAACTTGAGGCGGGCGCAAGCAACCCTTCCCAACCCCGAGCTGATCAGTCTTGAGCTGCCAAATCGGGAATTGAGCTGCCTCCTGCCGACTGGCTCCTGCCGCTCGCTACTCAGCTACCGAAGCTGTGACGCACAACTACTGACACTCGGTGTTCGAGCGAGTAACTACGGAGCTGAATCGCTGCTGGTACTCCGCCGACGTAATAAAGGCGCATACCATGGCGTGCTGCTTGCCAACATCGCGCAGAGGTGCGCTGTTCACCTGTCCAAGCCAAAACAGCAATCCCGCCATATCGGCATTGCGACGCAAGTAACCAGCGTATTGAGTAAACACAAAGGCGCGGTTGTATTCACCATCAATGAAGGCCCGGTTGTTTATTGGATTTGTGACAGCGTTATCGTCGGCTAAGCGATACATGACGGCCCCACGCCCGCTCGAGTTGAACAGATTGATCAACGCCGTCCGCTGCGAAGTCATGTTCACGCCAATATCAGTCTGCATAACCGCGAGCACGGCATCTACAAAGCCGGCGGCGGTTAAGTTAGTCGGGTACTTGGTGGTGAATTCTCCTCGCGCCACAAATGCATTCGCAAGATCCAGCTGCAACTGCGCCAGCTGCGATCCACCTCTGACCTGGGCCCGGTCTCTCATAAAGGGTGTGTATGAAGGAAACTTTCTTTCTTCACCCGGATGTGCGGGATCGGGGTTCGGATTCGGGAATGGTTGATTATTCCCAAAGGCCGCGCGGTAAAGTCGGTAAACGTATGAACCCGTCTGTTGAAATTCCTGCTCGAAGAAAAAGGCGTTAGATACGTCCGTATACTTGATTCTCCGGCAGGCTGCGTCACTACCACACTGACTTATCTGACCGGACCAATAGTCATAACCGCTGGAATCCGGATTACGACTCAGGAAATCTGAATAGTGCTGCCGCACAAAGAATCTCGCGTCCGCATTGTCAAGCGGATTGGTTGTCGGGGAACTGCTGTCGTTATCGATGACTGTGATGGTCGCCGCGCCCGGATTGCCGAGCACGCTGCCGCCGCTCGCGTTCGTGAGACTGATGGTGATCATTTCACTCGTCTCAACCAGCAAGTCGTCCGAAACCAGAATGGTAAAGCTCTTGCTGGTTTCCCCAACGGCAAAGGAGACTCTTCCTGCCCCCAAAGTGTAGTCTCTCGATTGGCTGGCCGTGTTGTCAGTCGTTACATAGTCGACACTCGCGGCGCTGGAAGTATCACCAGAGCGAGTTAAGGTCACCAAAACACTGTTGCTGCCTTCATTAACATTGTAGTTCGCGAGGCTGAATTGCATTGTGCCTTGCGATGGGGTGACCAGACTGATCGAGTATCCGCCGGTGCTGCCCGAGAGTCCATTCGCAGAGTAAGACGTCGCGTAGATGGTAAAGCTCCCGGAGTTAGGCAAGGTATAGAAGCCGGACGTGGTGGGGATACGAGAGTTGGTGTTACCGCCACCATCGTCGTCCTGCATGATTAACTGATCATTTGCATCGAGCAGGTACAAGTAGGTATCAAATGTAGACGAGTTCATGTTGACTGCGATCTGCTGACCTGAAACTCCACTGAAGTTGTAGACATCTACGTATCGCGTCGTCCCCGTAAAAATACAGTCGGAAGTGGTTAGCGTGGCCGTCATTGTTTGTCCCACAGACAAGCCTGTCGCCGGACATCCTCCGCCTCCTCCATTTTGAGTCACGGTGAACGTCTGATTGCCGATGGTTATAGTTCCAGTGCGCGACGATCCGGTGTTACTCGCTACAATGTAGGTAACCGTGCCATTGCCGGAGCCGCTGGAATTCGTAGTAAGCCAGCCAGAATTACTGTTTGCGGTCCAGGAACAGCCGGCACCGGCCGTTACATTGAACGAGCCATTACCGCCTGAGGCCCCATAGCTCTCACTTGTTGGACTCAAGGTGTAGGAACAACTCGACGGACCAGCAAGGCTGATAGAGTAGCTACCGGTTTGCCCGGTAACTCCATCGGATGAATAGGAAGCAGCATAAATTGTGTAAGTCCCGCTTGCAGGTAAGGTAAGGAAACCTGACGTCGCGGGAATACGCGAATTGGTGCTGCCACCGCCATCGTCGTCTTGTGTGATTAATTGATTGGCTGAATCCAGCAGATACAAGTAGGTGTCGAAGTTCGCTGAACTCATGACGATTGCTACTTGCTGGCCACTTGAACCCGTAAAGCTGTAGACATCGACATTGCGACTTGTTCCAGTGAAGATGCAGTCACCCGCCGCTAAACTTCCGTTAATGGTTTGACCAACGGCGATACTGGTCGCAGGACACCCACCCCCAGAGCTTTGATTCACTGTGAAGACTTGACCATTAACCGTGATTGTCCCGGAGCGAGACGACCCGCTGTTGGAGGATACCGAGAAACTCACGGTTCCATTTCCTGAGCCGGTACTGCTCGTTATCAACCACGATGAATTGCTGACAGCCGCCCAGGCGCATCCCGCAGCTGTCGTCACGTTGAACGAGCTACTGCCTCCACCGGATCCGAAACTCTGACTCGTCGGGTTGAGCGCATAATTACAGCTCGCGCTGGATAGACTGATCGTGTAAGAGCCGGTGCTGCCATCGGAAAACGACGTCGCATAAATCGTATAAGTTCCGGAGGCTGGTAGTGTAAAGAATCCGGATGTCGTAGGGATGCGAGAGTTCGTGCCGCCGAGGCCGTCATCGTCTTCCGCGAGTAACTGGTTGCTGCTGTTGAGCAAATACAGATAGGTGTCGAACGGGGTTGAACTCATCGAGATCGCGATTTGTTGGCCAGAGGTACCGCTGAAATTGTAAACATCGACGTAACGAGTGGTCCCGGTGAAGATGCAGTCGGAAGTTGTAAGAGTTCCGGTAATGGACTGCCCATAGGCGATGCTTGTCGACGCACATCCGCCGCCGCTGCCACTTTGATTAACCGTGAAAGTCTGACCGTTGACCGTAATGGCGCCTGAGCGCGCAGAACCCGAATTGGACGCTACCGAATAATTGACTGTGCCCGACCCTGTGCCGGAACTGGTCGTGGTGAGCCAGGACGCGTTACTAACCGCTGACCACGCGCATCCTGCAGCTGTTGTTACTGTGAAAGAGCCGTTACCGCCGGCAGTGGGGAAACTTTGACTGGTTGGACTCAATACATAGCTACAGTTCTGATCATTATCATTGATGGTTAGCACCGCGCTGGATGGGGAACCAAGCGTGGCGCCTGAGGCGGAGCTAAGGGTTAGGTTGATTGTTTCATTACCCTCGACCGCACCGTCATCGGCTATCGTTACGTTGAAAGTCTTGCTGGTTTCTCCTACTCCAAAACTGATCGGTCCGGAAGCGGCCGTGTAATCCTGACCCGATAAAGCTGTTCCATTGGACGTGGCGTAATTCACTGATGAAGTCGTAGCAGTACTACCGCTGCGCGTCACCGTAATGGTTGCCGTTCCGCCGTTTTCATTAACGGAATAGTTTGCAGAGCTGAACTGCACCGTGGATCCTGTGGTGTCGTTAAGATTGATCTCGTAAGCTCCACGACCATACGTTCCTGCTTGCATTACGCCGCTCGCTTGGGCGTCAAGCTCACTAATAATCGTCGGCGGCATTCCCGTATTGAAGCTTTGCCAGGCGCCTCCACCAACAGTGGATCGGAATACGCCAACGTCCGTTCCCACGTAAAGCGTGTTCGAATTCCCCGCGCGTGGATCAATCAATAGGGTGTTAGCCGGAACGTCGGGCAAATTCCCACTGATATCCGACCAACTCGCGCCGGCGTTCGTGGTCTTAAAAACGTGTCCGGAAGCAAATCCTGAAACCGTGACATAAGCAGTGTTGGGATCTGTGGGAGTGACCGTGATGCTCTTTATGAATCGTTGCGGCAGGCCCGCAGTGCGATCGGTCCAGCCTGAGCCACCGCTGCTACTAACCATGACCCTGCCGTCCGAGGAGCCTGTGTAGATTACGTTAGTGTTGGATTTGGCAACCGCGATGGCCGAAAGGAATCGCCCGAAGGTGAGATCAGTACTTCCCCCGGGAGCCGTCCAGCTCGAGCCACGATTAGTGCTGACGTAGAGCCTGTAAGTGCCGAAGTAAAGATTTGAATTCGTATCATTGCCGACAAACGGCGGATAAAAATCAACACGATCATTATTGAAGGTAGCGGGGCTACCGATTGTGGCTGAGAGACTATCGCCGTTGTTCGAAAAGCGAAACATGGTGTGTTGAATATAAGTTGCGTAGACAATCGACGGATCTAGAGTGTCGGCAAAAGTTTGTCCTCCATCGCCGGCAGCAAATTCGCGCCAGGTTTGTCCCCCAGTCCTTTTCTGAGTTCCGTTATCCTGGGTGCCACCGTAGCTGCGCGATGCATCAGTCGGATGCAGGTCATAACTTGTGAACATGGTCAGCGAGAGGCTGTTGTTCAGTGATGCAAACGAGCTCGCGCCGTCGGTTGACTTCCAAAGGCCGCCATCATTGGCGATGTAAATCGTATTGGGACTGGAAGTTGAAATATGGAAGTGATGCTGGTCTGGATGGGCTTTTGCCGAATTTGGCGTGTAGTTGCCCGAGATACTGAAGTTGTTAGTTATGTTGGTGTAAGTGGAGCCACCGTTTGTCGAGCGCCACAGGTCTCGTGTGCCAACAAAGATAGTGTTTGTATCAGTCGGGTGAACAAACAGATAGCAGTTATAGAAAAACTGCCCCACGTCGAAATTTGCTCCGAGGTTTGTCCACGAACTACCGCCATTCGTACTTACCTCCACACGCGCGGTGGTCTTGCCTACCAACACATATAAATTCTGCGGCGCCGCCGGCGTGACTGCGACCTTGATGTTGTCCGCGGTCCCGAATGGTGAAGTATAGATTCTGGTCCAGGACTGACCGCTGTTGGTTGACTTGAAAATGCCGCCACTCGATCCGTTCGCAGCGTCGGCTGAGCCTTCAGCGAGGTAAAGCGTACTTGACTGAGTGGGGTGACAGACTAGATCGCGAGCTGTACCCCCAATCGTCTTGGTCCAATTGACGCCCCCATTAGTCGAATAGAAAAACCCGCTCGAGAAAATATTGTTGGCTTGTGAAAAGGCGTACTGCGCCACATAAACTCGATTAGCATCAGTTGCGTCAACTAATACCTGCGAGATCAATCCATAGGCAGGAAGCGTGCTATTGCTGACTCGGCTCCAGGTGACGCCGGCATCGGTTGAGCGCAAAACGCCAGTTCCCAGGTAGCCGCCGTCTTTATCGCCCATGCCAGCATAAACGATCGAACTGTTCGTCGGTGCGAATGCGATCGAGCCGACCGCCAGATCCACCTGGCTATCGGAGACAGGAACGAAGTTCGTACCGCCGTCAGTTGATCGCCATATTCCACCTGTAGCTGCTCCCACCAGAACAAGGTTGGGATCAGTCGGCGACACTGCAATTGAATTGATGCGTCCACTCGTCTTTCCCCAATTGCTCGGGAAATAAGAAGTTGTCGGTTGCGGCCCGATAGGCTGCCATTGCAAAACCTCAAGGGCATTAATCGAGGCTTTCTCTTCCAACCGAGAGTCCCACGCTTTGCGGCGCGCTTCCGGTGGCAGCTCATCAAAAGGAAACATTCTTTGGGAGATAAACCACTGGCGCCGCTGTTCGACGTCGCCTTCAAACTCATCCTGCATTTGCGGCTCTCGAATGGGCGCCTCAGCTGGGATGGCCAACTCTCGTGTGCTTTGTGATAACAGGTTCGACCACTCAAAGGGCCGTTTGCGACCTCTTAAGAGATTGCTCGGCTGTTCGTGAGCGAGTTCGGCAGGGGTCATTAACAACACGGCCGTAGTGGACTTCTGATCGTGTCGACTGGAGAACACCAGCGCGCCAAAGCCAATGCCAAGAGTCACCAGGACAACTGATAGCAACTGGGTTCTGTGATTACGGAGAGACAGTGGGAGATTAGATTGAGGCATAAAAGTTATTCCAGGAACCTGAATGATGTGAGTAACAAATCAGGGAATGCGAGGATCGCACTCGATCACAACTACTGCGTATCGTTTTTTAAGGGCCTTGAGCCGGCGGCTCTGGTCAGCTTGACGCTTCTGATAGTCTGGCGGTTGAATACCCCAGCACTGCAGACGAAAGAACCGAATCTCTCGTCGCTTTTTCGTCATCAGCTTGCCCTTCACACAAAGAGCGTCAAGCTGTTTCAGCTTACCGGCTACCGTGATGTTTGGTTGAGGCTCGCGATATTCGACCACATCGTCAGCCTTTACATCATTGGGCAGACATGAAGTTGGCAGTGCCTGCTTCTTAGCCTTATTGCGCCCGCCCTGGGCAAAAGCCTGAAAAGACACTGACGCGCTAATCAATAAGATCGCAAGAACCCTCGTTATGTTATGTCGACGCATTAGCAATCGTTTCATTCCCTCGTCAAACCTATAAACAACCGTAGTTGACGCAACTCACGTTCGGTGTGAGCCTCTTGATTGTCAGTTTATTGCGGAAGCCTGGACGCCTGAGAAATCTCGACGAGATCAGGTTCGAAAGTCTGTCATGCGCTTGTCAATAGATTTAGCTCTAGTGACTGAGACTGTGTAGTAATAGGAACAGAGGAACAAACGAGATCGAGGTCAATTGTGTCTACACGATGTCTCCGAGTTCGGCGCCACTATAGAAAACCCAACTTCAAAGTGTCAATTAATATGCTACTGACTTCGCCGGCACTTCACCTTTGCGCATCGCTCTGCAGGTACGGGGTACGCGGTGCTGACCGCCCAGTGCCTGCCTACTGCTCTTCAGATCCGTGTCATCCGCGTTTATCTGTGGCTAGTTGTTCTTCTCGATGCGAAGCAAATGCAACAAAGGAGAAACCGTGAGGCCTTGAATCAAGAGACTGAAAGTCACTGCGCCGAAAGTCATAGCGATAAGTTGGACTCGACCAGGAAGAGTGAGCGGCAAGCTCAGCACCATCGCAATTGACAATGACCCGCGAAGGCCGCCCCAAAAAAGTACGTGCTGCCACTTTCCACTTATCGGTTTGGAAACTTGATTTGAGATTTGCAGCAGCCCATACAAAGAAATCGCCCGCGCCAGCAGCATTACCAGGACGGCCCAAAAGATCACGTTGACATGCTCTGTAAGCAGTCCTAGTGGAATTTCCAAACCGATCAGCAGGAAGACTAATGAGTTAACAACAAACGCGGCGTACTCCCAAAACGAATCAACCGCGATTTGAGTATTTGCAGACATACTTTTCCGGCGCCCATAGTTGCCGATAACAATGCCCGCAATTACAACGGCGATAACCGGCGACACACCTACCGTTTCCGCAAGTATGAAAGACCCGTAAGCTGAAATAGTGGTCAGCGTAATTTCCAGCAGATGATCATCAAAGTAAGTCGTAATTTTTGAAGCGACAAAGCCGACTACGGCTCCAATAATCAACCCGCCAAGACATGACAGGAAAAACATTCCAATCGCGGCTAAAGCAGTTTTGGAATAGCTGGTCGTCGCTGTAACTCCAACAGCAATTCCGGAAATGATGCGGAAGACTACGACCGCGGTTCCGTCATTGAAGAGACTCTCACCCTCGATGATTACCGCCAGCCTTTCCGGAGCCCCCAACTTCCTAAACAGCGCCAGGACCGAGATCGGATCAGTTGCAGAAATGATTGCACCGAACAGCATCGCCGTTGGCCAATCTAGTCCGGCGGCGTAGTGCAAGACCGAACCAACAATTCCGACTGAAACCAACACACCTGCGAAAGCGAGCCAAAGAATTGGAACCAGGTTTTCACGCAGCCTTGCCAGGTCAAGATTCCACGAAGCCTCGAAAAGAAGAGCGGGCAAAAAGATGAGCAGAATCAAATCGGGTGAGATATGGACGGCTGGCAGGAACTTCAGCTGGCTGGTTATGAGCCCGACGATCACGAGTGCCAGCGTGTAAGGCACCGGCACCCACTTCGTAATCATCGCGACCGCGGATGCGATGAGAAGTAGGAGAATAAAAACAGTTATCGTCAGGTGAGTATCGGTCACGCGACGATCGTTAGTGAGGAAAAGATGGTAGTCAAGTCAGTATCCCGATCCGTCGGCATGCTCGTGTCTCCTCACCCACAGCAACGCCACAGATACACACAGATCACACGGATCCGAAACTGAGCTTGGATTTCAAGCTACAAGGCAGCGCTCAAACTGGATCAGCTCCAGGTTGGAAGGGTAAGCTTGCTTCCGCACATCCGTAACAAGCTCTCAAGTAAGTTGTTCACAACTCCAGTGAGTTCAGCTCAGGGTCAGGAAGGGTTGCTTGCGCCCGCTCAAGTTTCAATAGCATTCAGTCAGTAGAAGAAGGTTCAAGCTTAGCCACCCACTTGAATGCTGATGCACCTTGAGCGGGCGCAAGCAACCCTTCCCAACCTCGAGCTGATCAAGCTTGAGCTCTGCAATCAAATTTGAGCGCCCAACAACCCGCCTCCCGCCTCCTGATCACTGCGGGCACTCGTTGTTATTGCGGCTCGCGACTGGTCCGAAGCGCAATTGATACTCCGCCGAAGTAATAAATGAACACACCATCGCATGCTGCCGCGGCACATCTCGAAGCGGCGCGCCGTTCACCTGGCCCAACCAGAAAATGAATCCCGGTATGTCTGGGTTGCGACGCAGATAGCCGAAGTACTGACCCAAAACAAACGTGCGGTTGTATTCCTCGTTGATAAACGGCTGGTTTGCGATGGGGTTTGTCGTGTTGTCATCGGCGAGCCGGTACATCACGCCGCCTCGACCGCCTTGCGTGTTGTAAACATTAATTAAGTTCGAGCGTTCGCTGGCCAGATTCACGCTCATGTCAGTCTGAAGCGTCGCCAACACCGCATCGACGAAATCTCCAGCGGTCGCCAAGCTCAAAGGATACTTTGTCAGGAATTCCGGCCGATTCACAAAGTCGCCGGCCAAATCAAACTGTCTTTGAGCCAGGTTCGAGCCGCCAATGACTCGCGTTCGATCGGAAACAAACGCGGTATAGCTCGGGATCTTCTTCTCTTCATTCGGGAACCCGCCATTCGGGTTGGGGTTCGGGAACGGCTGATTGTTGCCGTAGGCCGCCCGGTACAAGCGCAACACATAAGCGGCAGTCTGTTGAAACTCGAGTTCGTAGAAGAACGCGTTGGAAACATCTACGCGTTTGTTGCGCAGACACTGAACGTCACTCTGGCATTGTGTAATCTCGTTTTGCCAGAATGCGAAGCCTCCCGCATCAGGAATGCGTCCGAGAAAGTCGAAGTAAGCCTGGCGTACAAAGAAGTCGGCTTCTTCGGCAGGATTCCATTGCAGTTGGCCGCGTATCTCGCCGTTTATGAAACCCGTGCTATGCACGTTCATGTACTGCTGACCGGCGCGAAGATCAATGACCTGCTGCGCCGTCGGATTAACCACAAAGTTGCTGATGGGATTACCAAGCGGCAGCGGGAAAATGATCGGACCATTCACTCCGGGAGCGGCTGCGTGCACATGAGCACCAGTCTCGGCTCCGGTGAGCCCTGAAAACAGCAGCGAAACTTTTCCGCTCAAGTCGTCATTGGCGAGTTGGAAAATTCCACCGTTTCCTTTGACTGCATTCGGAGTGGGCGGCACTTCGTCGGCGCCGACAAGATTCGAAACAAATTGCCTTGCTACCGGCGAGGTGGCGCCGGCACTGTCATTGTCGACGATCGTAACGGTCGTCGCAGGAGTGGGCATAACCGCGCCCTGGAGGCTTGAGCCAGTCAGGTTGATGGTCTCACTCGGTTCAGGAAACGCGTCGTCAACGATCAAAACGCGGAACGTGCGACTTGTCTGAGTGGGCGAGAAGACTACAACGCCGTTGGCGGCTTCGTAATCTCGCAACTGGCTGGCGGTGCCGTTCGAAGACGTGAGCAAAACGGAAGATACACCGGCAACATCTCCGCTCCGATTAAGCGTCACCACCGAGCTGCCGTCACTTTCGTTGGCATTGTAGTTACTCGCGCTGTACTGGATCGTGGTTTCACTTGCCGATACCCAACCGATGTCCCTCAGCAGCGCATAAGTCAGATCGGACGGCTGGGTTACGTTGTGCGTCAGATCTGGACTGATGTTCGGCTCCATCAGCTGGTTCGGAAATTCAGCCGTGTCAAAGTGCGAGACCGAGCTTCCAGACTCGAATGGATTCGGCGCATACAGCTGCGGACGGTTGGCTGCATCAGCGCCCGCGCGTTTCGTAAGATCTAGATCTAAGGTCGCATTTACACCCGCGCCCAACTGGTTTCGAATCGTCGTTCCATCTGCGAGAGTGACTCGCACGGAAGGAATCGTGATGGTTGCGTCCGCTCCGCCCAAAGGCGGCGGCGGACTGCCGGCTACGTTATCGACGATGATGACGCCGACGGCCCCCGCGTTCTGAGCATTCTTTACCTTAGTGACAAAAGTGCACGTGCCACGATCGATAAGTGCGATTTTTCCCGAGACCGCGCCGGCGTTGGTCAATGCTGAGCAGCCGTCAGTGGTGCTGGGACCGTTTCCGTCAGAAGGATCGGTCGCCTGTACCACATTTGCGGTTACGCCGGGCGATGATAATGCGGGCCCGAATTGAGCGGTGCCGACCTGATAGTTACCGGCGATTCCGGCAGGAGAGTTAACCTTGACGCGTGGCGTGCCGCCCAAAACCAGTGGCACTGTGCCCGTCACCTGCAAACCATTCCATACGAGATTTCCGGTATTGATTGCTGAAGCCTGACGCTCAGCATTTGTCATTTGCACCCAAGTCTTGCCGGAAGAATTGTCCATCAGGAAACGATCATAGATGGTGGGCATCCCGGAGTTTTGCGCGCCGGTGCTGGCGTTTGTGAAAGTCTGAAAACCTAACCCGTGACCGAACTCATGAATGACTACTGATACGAGGTCGTCGTTGGCCCCGTGGTTATTGTCCAACCCCAGATAGAAAGGAAAGCCGTCAAAACACCCGGCATTGCCGAGGTTGACGTTGAAGCGGGCACGTATCTCGGCCGACCCGCCATTCAAATCAGAGCTCGCCAATTTGTTTGCCAACGAGATGCTGTACCAGGTCCCGGCAAAACCTGCGTTAGGAAAATCGCTGGCGATCGAGACTGAGCCAGCCGAGCCGAGGACCGCGGAATTTGAAGTGCAGGGCAAGGCTTCCCAGGTGGCAAGCACGGTAATTGTGGGTGAACTGTTCAAGGTAGCGCCCCAAATATTTGCCGCCGCCTGAAATGCATTCAAGCGCTGTTGGCCGAGTGTGGTTCCTGGATTACCGCCGACAGGCGCGACCGCTGTAGGGTCGTTGAAACCTACGCCCGCAGCGTCACCGTTTTGGATAACAATCGTCGCAGCACCAAAAGCTGAAGTAGCGGTTAGAAGAATTAGGCCGGTGATGAATGACATGAAGCCGGCGCGCAAATAGCGATGTGATTTCATGAGAGTAACTCCTTCAGTTCGAATCCGTTATTGGTTTGCCGGTGACTTGGTTGCCGCTGAGTTTGTTTTCTCAGGCGCCACCAATTTCGGATCGATGCCGAAGAACTTTGCTCCTGCTTCCGGGTTGTCGACACAGGACGTTGTGACATTGCCCTCCGCATCTCGACGGGCAAGGGTGACATTCTGAAAGCGATCTTCCAGATCCATTGTCACAGAGCCATCCGCATGAGGTACTTGCTTCAATCCTTCAGTCGATTGGTTCGCGAGTTCCTTCAGGCCCTGGGCGAGTCGCTGCGCTTCTTCCTGCGTTAAGGGTTTTATCTGACCAGTCTGCGGATCAATTTGGATAGTTTGATTTCCAACTTTTCGCGTGATGTAGTTCGCAGCGTTGCTCTTTGCAGGCGCAGAATTGCGAGCGTCAACTTCCTGGCGCGAAAAGGCGAAGGCCAGACCGGCGCCGAGAAGCACCAACGCGACTGCGCCGGAGACGAGCTTCCTTCGTGAAATTGGCTTGGAATTCAGATGTTGTTTTTTGCGCGAGTTTTTCTTCATAACTATCTCCTAATTGATCTTGAACTTTGATTGCGGGACTGGCCGATCCGGTTTCAGCTGAGACTCGAAAGGTCGACGGGCTAAGGGGAGATTAGCGACAAGCAATTCTTCGACGTAACTTCCGGGGCAATTGACTCTACTAGTCGGAGGTTGTGTCAACAGCAACGGGATTGTAGCAAGTTCGCCCAAGTCAGTTCCACCTGCGGTAGAGGATGGCTCGCAGCCACTCAACTTTAGCTCGGCTACAGATGCGCACCGATGACACGGATGCGAAACTGAGTGTGGATGTTGGGAGGGAGCCTGATCAGGCAGGCTCAAGCTACAAGGCAGCCCTCAAACTTGATCAGCTCGAGGTTGGGAAGGGTTGCTTGCGCCCGCCTCAAGTTGGATCAGCATTCAAGTGGTGGCTAAGCTTGAACCTTCTTCTACTGACTGAATGCTAGTGCAAGTTGAGCGGGCGCAAGCAACCCTTCCTGACCCCGAGCTGATCAA
>DATNBH010000079.1:0-151261 GCA_035572035.1 Pyrinomonadaceae bacterium
GCTCGATCCAAGCAACAGCACGGACAGGCCGGTGCCGCGCGCTGTTTGTTGAAGTGTCGGCGCACTGCCTCAGAGCAGCGAAAAAGAGGAGCTTCGCTCTTTCGCACAAGTTCTACCCTGTATGACTACCGATCAAGTCTGGCAACTGACTTGGCACTGTTCACGGTTTCCGGTTTTCGGTTCACGGTTTTATTCCGCCACAATGCAAACATCATAAGCGCAAACAAGCCGCCGCTGATGTCGATCAGACTGTCGAAGATTGATGCCGTCCGCGCTGCCACAAAACTTTGATGATATTCGTCGGAGAGTGCATAAAGAATGATGAGGATGAGCCCATCTACAAACCAGTGCCTTCTCAATCCGGCTCGCGACGAGTCGATAAAGGCACGAGCAGTCAGCAAGCCAAGGATTGCATATTCGGTGAAGTGTGCGAGCTTTCTGATGAAGAAATGAACCGCAATCAGCCGCTCGTTTGACAAGTCTGGAAAAAACCAGAGCAGCAACGGGCGAATGAGAGCGCCCGTGTTGTCAGCCGAAAAATTTCCCGTCGAAGCGAAAAAGATAAACGCCATCCAAATCAAGAGGGGCGCGTAACGGCCCAGTCGGCTGGAGAATTTTCCTGGTTCGTTCATGAGTTGCACGGACTTCAGTCTGTGTTTTGTCTAATCGGCACTTCGTTCGATGTTAACCTCTCAACGAGCTTTGCCCGAAAAGTCTTAAATCCCACCTGCGGCAGCTGGTGGATAGTTCAAGTTCGACCTACAAAGAGAGGCTGAGATTGGTCCTTTGAATCCCCTCAGCGGCAGCTGAGGGATGTTTCAAGTGCAGCCTCGCTCGCAAGTTCTCAAACGGAAATAGACAGGACTTGAACCATCCACCAGCTGCCGCAGGTGGGATTTAAGACTTTTCGGGCAAAGCTCTCTCAACGTTGATGGCTCTCAACTCGATAGATTCAATCTGAGGAGCAAATTGACGCTATGGTCTTAACGCCATGTTATCGTTGTTCGCTTTCAACTTGCTCTAGTCTATCCACACTGAACACAGACTGAAGTCTATGCTACCTCGGCAATAAGAAAGGGAAGCCGCGAGTGACGGCTTCCCAATTCGATTGATGAACACTGGTGCTGGGACGTCAAAGCGCAGCCGCGCCGGAAACAATCTCGATGATCTCGTTGGTGATTGCAGCCTGACGAGCGCGATTCATCTTCAACGTCAAACTGTCGATCAGTTCCCTTGCATTCTTTGAAGCTGAATCCATCGCCGTCATGCGCGCGCCTTGTTCCGACGCTACCGATTCGATCAAGGCTCGAAATACCTGTGTATCAACCAGCCGCGGCAACAGCACGCTGAACAATTCCGTCGGTGACTGCTCATAAATGTAGTCGGTCAAATTACGGTCAGCCGCAGCCGACGATTCAGACTCAGTGACTTTTTCTACCGGCATCAACTGCTCGATCACCACTCGCTGCTGCAAGACATTCTTAAATTCATTGTAGATGAGAAAGACTTTGTCGATTCCCTCGTCTTCAGTGAACCTTTTGATGATATCGCCGGCGAGGTCTTGCGCCTCAGACAATTCAACGCGGCCTTTTCCAGTAAGACCTATATATTCGGCAACGATTGAAAAATGGCGGCGCCGGAAAAAGTCTCTACCTTTCCGACCGACGGGCATCAATTCGATTTGCTTATCCGGATTCTGGCGAATGAAGGCTTGCGCTGCTTTGATGAGATTGGTGTTGAAGGCTCCGCAGAGTCCCTTGTCGGCGGTCACCAATACCATGAGGTAACGATCGTCGCCGCGAGCGTCGAGTAGAGGATGATGAAAATCCTCATCGGTGCGGGTAGCGAGCGCACGCATCACCTCGGTCATCTTGCTAGCGAATGGGCGCGCGGTGATAACGCGATCCTGCGCGCGTTTTAGATTCGCCGCCGCCACCATCTTCATGGCTTTAGTGATTTGCTGAGTGTTCTTGACCGACTTAATTCGCCGGCGAAGATCCAAAAGATTCGGCATGAAAGTTTAGCTACGAGTTTCTTCGTCCAATATCAACGCTAAGCAGACGCTCCCGCGACTGCCGGCGCGCCGGCTTCTGCTGCCAGCTGGTCTTTCCAGGATGTCCTGAAGTCCGCGAGCGCTTGTTTCAAATCAGCGGTGATCTCTTCATTGAGCGCCTTCTTCTCCCTAATTGCCTGCAGCAATCCGGGGTGCGAATTCTCTACGAACTGGAGCAGCTCAGATTCGAACCGTCGCACATTTTCGATCGCAACGTCGTCCACATAGCCGTTCGTCGCCGCCCAAATGACCAGCACTTGTTTCTCCACCGACATCGGCTGGTACTGCGGTTGTTTCAAAATCTCAGTCAGACGTTCACCACGAGCAAGCTGTGATTGCGTAGCTTTGTCGAGATCTGAACCAAATTGCGCGAATGCCTGCAGCTCTCTGAACTGTGCGAGGTCGAGTCGCAACGAACCGGCTACTTGCTTCATCGCTTTGATCTGTGCCGAGCCGCCCACTCGCGAGACGCTGTTGCCTACGTTGATGCCGGGCCGAATTCCCGAGTTGAAAAGATCGGCTTCGAGGAAGATCTGTCCATCGGTGATCGAAATCACGTTGGTGGGAATGTAGGCCGAGATGTCACCCGCCTGCGTTTCAATAATCGGAAGACTCGTAAGCGACCCGCCACCTTTTAAGTCAGACAACTTGGCCGCGCGCTCGAGCAAACGTGAGTGGAGATAAAAAACGTCGCCCGGGTAAGCTTCGCGACCGGGAGGACGTCGCAGCAGCAACGAAATCTCGCGATATGCTGCAGCTTGCTTCGAAAGGTCATCGTAGATTGTCAGCGCGTGTTTTCCGTTGTCGCGGAAGTACTCGCCCATCGCTGCGCCGGAATAGGGCGCCAGAAACTGCATCGCGGCCGGATCCGACGCTGTCGCTTTAACAACGATCGTGTAATCCATGGCGCCAAAATCAGAGAGCGTCTTCACGACCTGGGCCACGGTGGAGGCTTTCTGGCCAATTGCTACATAAATGCAAATTACGTCCTTGCCCTTTTGATTAATGATCGTGTCGACAGCTACAGCGGTCTTGCCTGTCTGACGATCGCCAATGATTAACTCGCGCTGGCCACGACCGATCGGCACCATCGAGTCAATTGCCTTGATCCCCGTTTGAAGTGGATCTTTTACCGGTTGGCGATCAATCACTCCGGGAGCAATACGCTCAACCGGATTGTACTTCTCAGTGACGATGGGCCCGCGATCATCGATAGCGTTTCCCAACGCATCGACCACACGGCCGATCAAAGCTTCACCGACAGGCACTTGCATGATGCGTCCGGTTCGCTTGACCAGGTCGCCTTCCTTGATCGTTTGGAAATCACCGAACAACACGGCGCCGACTTTGTCTTCTTCAAGGTTCAGCGCCAGGCCGCGAACTTCGTGAGGAAACTCCAACAGCTCGCCGGCCATGACTTTCTCAAGACCGTGAATCTCAGCGATGCCATCTCCGACCTTGATGACGGTGCCGACTTCCATGACCGTTACGCCGGCTTCGAAATTCACAATTTGCTTGCGAATGATTTCATTAATTTCGTTTGCCTTAATTGGTTCCATTAGTTCCTAGCTCCCTGCCAGTTTCAATTCCATCTCGCGAAGCTGATTTTTTATAGATCCGTCATAAACTGTCGAGCCGATCCGCGCCACCATCCCGCCAATCAGATCTGCATCCGTAGTGAAATTCAGTCTCACCTTTCGACCGGTAATGCTGGCGAGCTTTTGTCGCAACGCTTCGACAGATTCCGCAGATACCGGGCGCGCGGTGCTTACATCCGCAGCCACAACACCCGAGCGATTATCGAGAATCAATCCGAACCACTTGTAAACTTCGTTCAGCTCGCTGAGGCGTTGATTGCGCAACAGTACTTGCAGAAAATTAGCGGTTGTTTCGCGGACTCGCGTGCGTTGAATCAGCTCCTGCAAAACTTTTCGCTTGCTATCGTAAGCCACCGTCGGATTCGACAATGCTTCTTTCAAGAGCGCATGTGAGTCGATCATGCTGGCCCACTGGCCCAGCTCCTCCTGAACAGCTAAAGCTTCGCCGCGCTCGATAACCACGTCCGCCAACGCGAGCGCGTAGCGTCGAGCTATTGTCTGTAAACTCAAGCTACATCCTCCCCAGTTGTTCCACGTTAAGCTTGATCAGTCTCGCGTCATCTTCGGACTTAATATCGCGTCGAATCAGCTCTTCCGCGAGCTGCACACTCTGCTGCGCCGCGAAACGTCTTAGATCATGTCTGGCGACTTTTCCTGCACCTTCGATTTCTCTTTGAGCTTGTTCCTGCAGTCTTTTGATCTCTTGTTCTGTTTCTTTTCGAATGCGTTCGAGCTCGGCTTCTGCTTCAGACTTCGACTTCTCTTGGATGAGGGCCGCTTCGGACTCGAGCTTTCCCAGCCGAGCCTGGACTTCAGCGAGTTTGTTCACAGCTGCATCACGCTCTTGCTGCGCTGTTATTAACTGACTCTTGATGGACTCTCTTCGTGCAACCAGGGCTGCAGACAGCGGGTGCCTCAAGAGATAAACCATCAGCCCTACAAACAAGAACAAGTTCACGAATTTCCATAACTCGAGCCCCGGATAATCCCACCACGGCGTCGCGTGAGCTTCGCCTTCGGCCAGTAACAGAAGAAAAGTTGAAGTGGTAATGAGCAACATGGCTGCTGATATGTTTTAGGAAGCGACCTTAACCAACTCTGCGTCGCAGAATCTGTGATCCAATCTCGGCCGCAGTCTGTACGGCTTCGGCTCTTAACGTTTCGCGAGCAGCTTGAGCTTGACGTTCAATCTCGTTCTTTTCGCGATTCGTCAAAGCACGAATTTCTTCTCGAACCTGGTTGACCTTTTGTTCGCGAGACTTGAGGGCCGCCGCTCGTTCACCCTCAACCATGTGATACGCAGCAGACCTTGCTTCGCGCAACCCGCTTTCGTAGCGTTTCATATTTTGTTCGATGTCAGCCTGAAGCTTCTGTGCCTCTGTTAATCGTCCCGACGTTCGTGCCTCACGATCGGCCAATACTTTGTTGATGGGACGGAACATCGTTCGATTAAGAATGAATACCATTCCTACCACTATCAAAATGTGGATCAACATGGTTCCGTCTGGAACCAACTGAATCGAGTTTTCGGCAAAGGCCAGGATTATCATTTGACAGAAAACCACTCCAAATGAGGAGGGTGCACTGATGACTTTTAGCTGAATAAAAAAGCTGGCGAGTCTAGCATGCGCTAGATTACAGCGTCAAACGAAGCAGCTTGTTTTGCTCGGATTTTTCGAGTGCCGAGTAGCCAGACGTGCTGAGTGTGTTAGTGGAGTTGTGTTCTTTGCGGGCTTGGCAGCTTTGCGGGAGATGGTTTGATTTCCCGCCAAGGCGCAAAGCTGCAAAGGAAAACCAGGACATTCCACACCGCAAGGTTACGGCTTTCACGATCAACATCGACCAACACTGGAAACCGGTCCGTTCAAACAGGGAGCCAAGTAAATCATTTCTGGCGATGTAAGAAGTACCGTGAATGCGCTTTACTAAACTTCGCCAGCGCTCGCCGCCATCCCACCCATTAAGAGCCCGTAGAAGCGATCGAGGTCTCGATCGTCGTAGTACTCGATTTCGATCTTGCCCCCTGGCCTGGAACTGCTCGGAATAATGTTGACTCGGGTTCCGAGCTTGCGCCTCAGCTTTGTCTCAGCAGCCTTGAGGTTTGGATCGACGGAGCCAGCCGCTCTTGATTTACTCGAAGTCCTGGCGCCGGAGGCAAACTGTTGGATCACTCTTTCGGTCTCTCGAACCGACAGTCCCTTCTCCATGATCTTTCGCGCGACCCTTCGCTGAATAGCGACATCATCGACACCCAACAAGGTGCGAGCGTGTCCAGCCGACAGCCGCCCCTCCTGAACAAACTGCTGCAGATCGTCTGCCAGTCGAAGGAGGCGAATGTGGTTGGTGATGTATGAACGGTCTCGGCCGACTCGCTGCGCCAAAGATTCTTGGGTCAGACCCACGGTCTCAATTAAGTTTTTATACGCCCGCGCTTCTTCAATGGCGTTCAGGTCCTCGCGCTGAATATTCTCAATCAACGCCAACTCCAGCACTTTGTCACTCGGAATGTCTCGAATGACTACCGGGATCTGAGTCAGACCAGCTACTTGGGCAGCGCGCCAGCGCCGTTCTCCGGCCACCAATTCGAACCGGATACCGTTTGGCCGAACCAGGACCGGCTGAACGATGCCATTCTCCCGAATGGACATCGCGAGCTCCTGAAGGCTTCGATCATCGAAATAGCTGCGCGGTTGAACCGGACTCGGATCAATCAAATCAACCGGTATTTCTGAGGTTTCCTCGAGCGGAGCCGGTTGGTCAGCCGACAGCAGAGCGCTCAGCCCCCTGCCCAGAGCTTTTCGTGTCATGAGCGAGTATCTCCTTCGCTAATTGAAAATAGGCCTCGGCGCCCTTGGAGTGAATGTCGTACAAAATGATGGGCTTGCCATAGCTCGGAGCTTCGGCCAAGCGCACATTTCTAGGTATGACCGTTTGGAAAACTTGTTGTCCGTAGAAGTCCCTTAAATCGCTGGCGACCGCCGCCGACAACTTCGTGCGTTCGTCATACATCGTCAGCAGCAAACCCTCAATGGTCAGGTTGGGGTTGTGGTGCCGGCGAATCCGGGCGAGCGTGTCGAACAACTCGGTGACTCCCTCCAGGGCGTAGTACTCACATTGAATCGGGACAACCAGTGACCGCGCGGCAGTCAGCGCATTCAAAGTCAACAGCCCCAACGAAGGCGGACAATCGATGATTATGAACTCGTAGTTCTCCTCAATAGCTTCCAGCGCCGCGCGCAACCGGTATGCGCGCTGCTCGACTTCGACGAGCTCTATCTCAGCCCCGGTTAACTCCTTATTGGCAGGAACGACGTGGAGAGACGGAATTTCGGTCGTCAGAACCAGGCCCGTCAAATCTTCACCAAGCACAATGGCGTTATAGACGCTTTTGCGAAAACTGCCGCGCTGAATACCAACTCCGGAGGTGGCGTTGCCCTGGGGATCCGAGTCAACCAAGAGGACGGGAAGCTCTGCGCTGGCGAGTACCGCAGCTAAATTGACCGCAGTCGTGGTTTTGCCGACGCCGCCTTTTTGATTGGCGACTGCAATTATTTTTGCCATGAAGCTTAGAATCAGACCAGTTGCCGGAACCCACAAACTAGCACACGAAGGCGGCGTTTCGCCATATTTTTGATTAACTCATGTGTCGAATTTGTGAGGATCAGGAATGGGACACGTGAAACATTAAGCCACCTTGGCCTGTTTCGACGTCAATTCCACGAGGATTAACGAGAGTGCGGCCGGAGTAAGACCGGGTATTCGTCGGGCCTCCCCGAAGGTCATCGGTCGAGTCCGCTCGAGCCGCTCAGCCATCTCGTGGGAAAGTCCATCCAGTCGCTTGTATTGAAGATTTTTTTGAATTCGAAGCGCATCATGATGATTCAGGCGCTCAATCGCGTTTCGCTGCGTTTCTATGTATCCCGAATACAGACTGTCCGCTAGTGCTGATTCCAGGTCCCGCGAGTCGACAGAATCACCCGAAGAGGTAAGGAGATTAAGAATTACCTCGCGGGTAACGTTCGGTCGCTGCGCCAACTGCTCGAGCGTGATTGAATCACCCAAATCAGCATTAATCATCGTTTGGACCGCTGTGTAACGCGGATCGGATCTTTTCAGACGGGTCGACATTAGTCTCCGCTTCACCTCAGCGATACGATCTCGCTTAGCATTGAAACGCTCCCAGTCGGCGTCTCCAACCAAGCCAAGTTCTCGACCGTACGGCTCCAGGCGCGCATCCGCGTTGTCATGTCGTAGCGCCAAGCGATATTCCGCGCGGGAGGTAAATATGCGATAAGGCTCGTCGACTCCCTGGGTAATCAGGTCGTCAATGAGCACGCCGGTATACGACTCGCTCCGGTGAAGTCGAAAACTCTCTCGATGCTGGACAGTCAAAGCCGCGTTGATGCCAGCCATCAATCCCTGGCAAGCGGCTTCTTCATAACCAGTTGTCCCGTTAATTTGACCAGCGTGAAAGAGCCCACGAATGCGATGCGACTGAAGATCCGGAGTCAACTCGCGGGGATCGACAAAATCATATTCGATTGCGTAACCGGGCCGAATAATCCGCGCCTCCTCCAAACCCGGAATCATCCGCACCAGTTCGAGTTGCAATTCCGCGGGCAGGGAAGTTGAGAAGCCATTCAGATAAACTTCATTGGTGTCGTGCCCTTCCGGCTCCAGGAACAATTGATGCCGATCCTTATCGGCAAACTTCACGACTTTGTCTTCAATCGAGGGGCAATACCTCGGTCCTACGCCCTTAATCTTGCCGGAATAAAGCGGTGACTCATGCAGGTTCTTCCGAATCGCCTCATGCAACTCCGGGACGGTATAGCCGATGTGACAATTGATCTGCTTCTGATCGATGCTATCGGTCGAGAACGAGAACGCGACCGGATCCTCGTCTGGAAACTGCGGCTCAAAAGCATTCCAGTCGATCGTGCGGCCGTCCAACCGCGGCGGTGTTCCAGTCTTCAATCTGCCGACTGGAAATCCGAGCCGCTTCAACGACTCTGCCAATTCGATCGAAGCTGGTTCCCCAGCTCGGCCTGCAGTATGCGTTCGACGACCGGTATGAATGAGTCCATTGAGGAAAGTCCCCGTTGCTATCACGACGGCTCGCGCTGCGATCCGTCGCGTGTCCTGCATTTCTACACCCGTTATCGCTTTATCTTTCACAACCAGGTCGATGACCATGCCTTGTCTCAAGTGAAGATTGGGGGTGTTTTCCAGAACACGCCTCATCTCCTTGCGATACAAAGCGCGATCAGCTTGCGCTCTTGGCGATTGAACCGCAGGACCGCGAGAGCGATTCAACAGTCGAAATTGAATGCCCGTGCGATCGATTACGCGGCCCATCAAGCCGCCCAGAGCGTCAACCTCACGAACAAGATGACCTTTGGCAATACCTCCGATAGCTGGATTGCAAGACATCTGTCCAATCAGATCAAGATTAATAGTGACGAGCGCAGTCTGCGCACCCAGGCGAGCTGAAGCTGCTGCAGCCTCACAGCCAGCGTGCCCGGCGCCGATAACCACCACGTCGAATGATTCGTCAAAAACCATAACTTACTTACCAATACAAAACGTCGAGAAGATCCTTGAGAGTACATCTTCGGCTGTGGTTTCGCCAGTGATCTCCCCGAGGTACCGCAACGCATTGTGAAGACCCACGAGAACCAACTCTTCGCTTTCAGATCGTTCCATTGACTGCAATGCCGAATCCAGTTCCCCCTGCGCACGCACTAACAAATCATGATGTCGAGCATCGGTGATCAATAACCCGGTATCGTTCCCGAGCGTCGAGATGAACGGTTCCACAATAGCGTCGCGCAGAGTATCGAGACCGAAACCTTCCTTTGCAGAGACTTCAACAACCTTTGATTGATTGTCGAACTCAATCTTCAGATAGCTTCGGAACGTAGGCAGATCGGATTTGTTGACGGCGATAACGCGCTTCTGATCTGCAGTGAGCCGGAGAAAGTCCAAGTCATCTGCCGTGAGGTCCGCAGTGCCGTCGACAACCACCAGCAAAAGATCCGCTTCAGCCATCGCTCGTTTGGTTCGTTCGACACCGATGCCTTCTACTCGGTTGGTTGAGTCGCGAACACCGGCAGTGTCAGTCAACAAAACCGGCAGGCCACCGATGTTGATAACCTCGCTCAATGTATCTCGAGTAGTGCCGGGAATATCGGTGACAATGGCTCGATCAGTTCTTAGCAAACTGTTGAAAAGACTCGACTTGCCTGTGTTTGGACGGCCCACCAAGGTTACTTTAAAGCCATCGCGGAGAAGGTGCCCCGAAGCAAAGCTTGAGGCCATCGCGGCAACCTCGGCTATCAGATTATTCAACGTTGCTTTGACGCGATCGCGCTGCACCTGCGGCAAGTCGTCTTCGACAAACTCGACTGCTGATTCCAACACGACTATGACGTCCAGAAGTTGATCTTTCAAAGGCTGCAATCGATTGGAAAGTTCACCGCTCAATTGCCTCAACGCCTGCTGAGCAGCAGCGTCTGTTTGCGCGTTGATAACGTCGCGAATAGCTTCTGCTTGACTAAGATTAATCTTCCCGCTGCCCAGTGCTCGCAGGGTAAATTCACCTGGGCCGGCTAGACGCGCTCCCAATTTCAGCAATACATCAATAAGTTGCCGGAGAATAATAGGAGAACCGTGACAACTAATTTCGACGATGTCCTCGCCAGTAAAAGAGTGGGGGGCTTGAAAGAAAGTAACGAGCGCTTGATCGATCGAAAGACCACTTTCAGGGTTTTTCAGTTTTCTAAGAGTGGCGTGCGCAACATCCTGCGACTGCCGATCATCTTCAACGATTGTTTGAAGGTAGGAGAAAGCTTGATCGCCGCTTAGACGGATAACGCCTATCGCACTGCGCCCAGGTGGCGTTGCCAACGCGACAATTGTATCCATGGCGCTTTTGACGGTGGGATTGAACCCAGCTTGATCGCGGGTGTTATTTCTTGAGAGTGACCTTCAACTTGCGAGCATGACCTTCGCCGACCGATTCGGTGAAAAGATCGCTTTCTTCACTGAGAGTGAGATGAATTATGCGTCGTTCATTCGCTGTCATCGGTCCAAACATAAAAGGCGCTCCGGTTGAACGCACTCGCTCCGCCGCATGTTTAGCCATCGCGCGCAATTCGGCTTCGCGAGTGGCGCGGAAACTTTGAGCATCGCAAATTACCCGCTGACCCTTTGGCAGTTCGTGCAACAGGGCTTGATTAACCAGGTGTTGAAGCGCTTCAAGTAGTTCGCCGCCCTGGCTAATCAGTAAGTCGGAATCTGGACCGTCAATGTCCAGGCGACACCCTTCCTCAGACTCTTGCGCAGAGACATTCAGAGCCAATGACGCACTGTTAATAATAGAGCGAAGAAACTCGGCCGGCTGTTCACAATTTGCTTCCATAATGTTTATCTCACTTCCGATCAGGCCCAGAGTTCTTTTTACTGGATTGAGGCTTGGTCTTCGCTTCTTCCAAGGCGCGCTTTTCCTCGTCCGTTTGGGTCCAGCGGTTAATCAGAAATTGTTGAATGAAGCCTACAATATTTCCGACGAGCCAGTAAACCAACAACCCTGCAGGCGCCGACCAAAGGATGTACAGCATGAACATCGGCATGCCGACGGCCATCATCTTTCGTTGCAATGGATCAGCCGATGGTGCGGGAGTTATTAACTGCAACACCACCATCGTTCCTGCCATGAGGATCGGAAGAATGTGAATGAAATAAGGCTCCGGAGCTGATAAATCCGGGAGCCACAGAAAGCTTGCTTGTCGAAAGTCGAGTGAGATGGTGATTGCTCGGTACAGGGCGAACAAAAACGGCATCTGGATCAGCAGTGGTAAGCAGCCTCCGAGCGGATTTGCTTCCTTCATCAGTCGAAGCTGCTCCATCTGCAGCTCCTTCAGACGAGGATCCGTCTGCTTCATGCTCTTGATCTTTTCCTGAAGCTCTTTCATTTTCGGCGCATGCTTCTGCGCCTTCTTCATGGCTTTCGATGAGCGCCATTTCAGAGGAAAGAACGCCGAATAAATGATGATTGTGAAGAGAATAATCGCAACGCCATAACTACCCGTGAGTTGATAGAGCTTCTTGATACACCAAAGAAGCTTTTGCGCGATGGGCCTCGAAATAAAGGCGCCAAATCCGTAGTTGATAAGACCGTCGAGATCGATGTTCCGGCTGACCTGTGCGCTGACTTCACCGCTCGCCCTTTCCAGGACGTAATGATCCTTCGGCCCGATATAAACTGCTGATTTGGATCCATCAGCGGGCACGGGAACCAGGCCGCGAATGAGGTATCGCTTTTCGGCCTTTCCGTTGGGCTTCACTTCGTAGGCAGCGCAGAAATACTCCAGCCCCGAAACTCGTCGCGCGGGAATGACGACCATGGCGAAATAGGTGTCGCCAATTCCAGCCCAATCAACCTCGCCGCCGAGCGGCAGATGGTCTGGAGATTTCTTGTTCTCGTTGATCTCCTGTGAAGTATGGCGCACGACTTCGTCACCAACCGCAGCAATTGCTTCAGGCGCGACTGAGTAGAAGCTGAAACCCTTGAGACCTTGATCGCCTATACTTGGACCAGTTTGGACCTTAACTTGCGGCACTACATCGTTACCGCGTCTAATCTTTACCTCGAGATCGGTGCTGTAAGTGTCGGCCTTGAAGGTGATCGCCTTCGTTACTTCAAGGTTGTTCGCACTATCTCGAAGCACAAAGTTCACGCGCTTCTGTTCATTGGCAGCGAGCTTAATCTCAAGATCTCCGCCGCCACTGTCTGAAAAACCTTCGACTTCAAAGTTGCTCGATGACAGCAGATAATCCAACGAGGGATCGCCGGTCGCTAAAGCAAACGGTGCTTCCCGCGGAACGTGTTTCAGTCCCTCCTCAGAAATCAACTCGAGCCGAATCGTATGATTCTTGTCGCTGCCTGCCGAAGTTAATTCTTTTCCGGTGTCTTTGTTGCGAGTAAGAATCCAGCTGGTCGCGACTGCTCCCTGATTATCAAACCTGGCGTGATAAAGCGGCGTTGTGACGATGATTCCGCGTTGTCGAACCGATTGATTAATGACGCTGGTCGTTGATGATGGCGTCACAGCTGGACTAGCTTGAGCGTTAGCCGTAGGTGATGGAGCTGCTGGAGACGCCGTCGGCGCCGGCTTGTTGGTGTTCTGTGGGCTCTTAATCGGAAACAAGTAGTTCCATCCGATTAAGACGACCGTCGAGATTAGGAGTGCGAGTACTAAACGTTTCTGCTGCATTAATTCTAGGGAGTCGCTGTCGCCTCAACTAATAGTTACTTCACCGGATCATAACCACCGGGATGAAAGGGGTGGCAGCGTAATAAGCGGCGCGCTGCCATCGAAGTGCCGCGCAACGCACCGTGTTTCTCAATAGCCTGCGCTGCATACTCTGAGCAGGTCGGCTCAAACCTGCAAGACGGCGGAAGTAGAGGCGAGATAGCCAACTTATAGAATCTCAGTAATGCGATTAAGACTCTCTTCACGCTGCGTAACGCTATGCCTCATCAGCAGCAACTCGAACCATGATGCGATCAAATTCTTTGAGCGGTGAATTCACCTTCACGGTGACCAGCGATCTCTTGCCGTTCAGAACCCAATCGTATTTCCCTTTCAGTTGAGCCAACGAATCTGTCTTCAATCGAAATGTTTCTCTGAGCAACCGTTTCGCTCGATTGCGGTCTAACGCCCTCATGGCGGTTTTTCGAGAAACGGTAATTCCTAACCGATGATTAGGCTGATCGTTTGGAAGAACAAAGGCGGTGATCAGGGAGCTGTCGTAGCGTCGACCATTCTCGTACACTTTCTTGAACTCGCTGCTACGACGCAGGTGAATTTTCACAGGCTCTAGTAATGAGAAGGAGTGAGCCGCTTTCGCCCTTTAGCGCGGCGACGCTGCAACACCAGCCGCCCATTCTTTGTAGCCATTCGCGCACGAAAGCCATGCGTCTTAGCGCGGCGCCTGTTGTTGGGTTGGAAGGTCCTTTTGGACATTGTTCACGATTCTCCCTTCAAACGAAACGATAAGACTAAACGCCAGTCCCACTTGTGTCAAGAAACGAGCGCGTGTTTGCGATGGTTCCATGCGTGTTACCGAGTGAAGATTTTCATCCGGGAGGGCGACGTTTACGAACTGCTATCGGCCGTGATCACCGGCTCCGAGCGTGAGGTCGGCCGCCAAACTCCGGGCCCTTGAGCCTATTTGACGGGCATGAAAGTCGTTCTAAAACAATACTAGCGAGGTCGGTCAGCTCCACTTTCCCTCATGTCCGAACCCACTCATCGGCTTCGCTGTGTTTTATGGTCAGCTTTCCTTGATCAGACTAATCTCACTGTGTTAGTCTCCCGCACTCGGATTGAGATTTCCTCGTAAACTGTTGATAACTATATAGTTGATGCTTTACTTTAAGGCCGTCTGAATTTCCACAGACCTGTGAATAAGCTTGTGGAAATTGCGAAAGCACCGCTTTTGCCCTGAAGTCCCTTCGATAATGGCATTTTCAGCGTTAGTCTTCCACAGTATTGTATCCGGACACTTTGAATAATCTGTCTTTGGTGGGGATTTTAGTAGATGAGCCACGTACTCGAGGGTGATGTTTGGCCTGGGATCCTTCGTTCAATCAAGTCAAAACTGAGTCAGGAAAGCTTTGATACCTGGTTTCGCCCGCTCTCGTTTGAAGGCCTTGATGCCTCCAAACGAATGATTCGGTTGCGGGCTCCTAACACTGATATTAAGAACTGGGTCAACACGAATTATTCCTCGCTCGTTGACGAATCGCTCTCTGAAGTTCGTCTGGATGGCTACCTGATTCGCTGGTCAACTGATGACAAGATCGACCAGCTCGGCGCGGCGCCGGTGCTCCAAATGACTGACGATCGAGACAACAACATGCCGGTTGCCCCGGGCAATGGCAGTACTTCTCCGGCGCCTGCGATTGCTGCCGGAGCAAAAAAGGCACTGCAACCGCCGACTCTAAATCCAAAGTACACTTACGAAAGCTTTGTTGTCGGTTCCTGCAATCAATTCGCGCACGCAGCCTCTTCCGCTGTTGCCGATGCGCCCGGCAAGACCTACAACCCGTTATACATTTACGGCGGGGTGGGCCTCGGCAAGACACACCTAATGCACGCGTGCGGCCACGCCATCAAGCAGAAAAACAATCACCTTCAACTCTGCTACATCTCGTCTGAGAAGTTCATGAACGAGTTGATCAATGCGATTCGTTACGATCGGACGCAAGGGTTCAGAGAACGTTATCGTTCGGTTGATGTCTTACTAATCGACGATGTGCAGTTCATGGCCGGCAAAGAGAGAACGCAGGAAGAGTTTTTCCACACTTTTAATTCTCTCTATGATCAGCAAAAACAGATCGTGATTAGTTCTGATTGCCCTCCTCGAGAAATCCCAACACTTGAAGAACGTCTACATTCTCGTTTCGAGTGGGGACTAATTGCTGACATCGAGCCTCCTGATCTGGAAACGAAGGTTGCAATTCTCAAACGCAAAGCTGAAGCGATGGGAGTGGCGCTTCCTGATGAAGTGGCGTTAACAATCGCGAGTCGCGTTAAGAACAATATTCGCGAGCTTGAAGGATCGTTAGTTCGCATCGTGGCGTTTGCATCGCTTCGCGGGGTGCCGATAACGAAAACTCTCGCTCAGGATTCTCTTCGTAACACAGTGGCTGAGGCTGAATCCGATGTCTTAACAATTCAGAAGATTCAGAAAACGGTCGCGGCAAGTTATCGAATTAGAGTGGATGAGCTGATTTCGAAGAGTAATACCCGTCGCCTCTCTTTACCGCGCCAGGTGGCAATGTATCTTTGCAAGACGTTAACGAAGCATAGCTATCCTGAGATCGGCCGAGCCTTTGGTGGTAAGCACCACACCACTGTGATTCATTCGTTCAGTAAGATCGAAGGCTTAGTCGAGCGTGACGGCGATATCAAGCGCCTCGTTACGGAGATTACTGAGAGTTTGGAAAAGTAGGTTTGATTCTGCTACGGATATTGCTCACCGCGCACTCGAGGAAGGGCCACCGCAAAAGTAACAAAGCTGTTTTCATCAGCCCGGCCTGGGCCAAAGCTTGTTGCTGCATTGGTAGAACTCGAGTTTTCCACAATTTCCACAAGTGGATGGTTTGCGGCAGCTGTGGATGAATGAAACGAGATGCGCTTGGGAACGGAATTAACAGTTGGTATAGTAGCTGACCCAATTCTTATCAGTCGAATGTGGAACTCGGGGCACTTTGGATTCAACGGCTTAGACTGTTTATCCACAAATCAACAGGCCACTACTACTGCTACTAGAAAGATCTAAACATTTATTTAGATCAGTATGATCAGAAACGTGACGCCGCTCAGATCGCAATCGATTCGTTACGCAAGGAGAAACAGATGCAGTTCGTCGTTAACAAGCAAAATCTGCAAAAAGAGTTAGGTTTCGTTCAAGGTGTCGTCGAACGCAAGAACACGATTCCGGTACTTTCAAATATCCTGATCGAATCGGTTGGAGAAACAACGATTCGGGTTACAGGAACTGACCTTGACGTAACGATTCGATGTGACATGGACGCGGAAGAAATCAAGGTCCCCGGCGCGATGTGTGTCCAGGCGCGCAAGCTTTTCGAGATCGCGAGACTGTTGCCGGATGGTCCAGTGAGCTTCACGAAGGAAGACAATGATTGGGTTACCGTGAAGTCCGGCCGGTCACGGTTCAAAATGGTCGGCGTTGCGCGCGATGCTTTTCCGGAAGTACCGAGTTTCAAATCGGCTCCGACAAAGATCGCCGCTGACGTTCTAAAAACTTTTGTCGACCGCACCATCTTCGCAATCACGCAGGAGGAATCGCGTTACACACTCTCCGGTGCAAAGTTCATCCTTGATGGGACCGGAGCAAAGATGGTCACCACTGACGGTCACCGGCTCGCGTACGTGGAAAAGAAAGACGTCATCAAGAATGACACCGATGAATCGATCGATACATTGATTCCTCGAAAGACTTTGGCTGAGTTAACTAAGCTCACAGCGGGCTACGACGGAGATATAAGCCTCGGCATTGACGACAATCACATCTACTGTGAAGTAGGTCCTCGCCTGTTGATTTCAAGAATGCTGAGCGGCCAGTTTCCGAATTACGAAATGGTAATCCCCAAGAACAACGACAAGTCAGTCGAGTTTGACTGCGCGTTGCTCAGCCAGGCTGTGCGCCGAGTTGCTTTAATGTCGGATGAAAGGTCGCACGCGATTCGTTTTCATATCGAGCCCAATCAACTCGTAATCAGTGCTCAGAACGCCGAAGAAGGTGAAGCCAGCGAAGTAGTCGAAACATCCTACACAGGTGAGGAAGTAGACATTGGTTTTAACGCCCAGTACTTACAGGATTTCATGAGCGTCAACGGCGAAGGGCGCGTCGCCTTTGAATTCAGGGATGGCAACTCCCAAGCCCAACTTCGCCCCGTTGACTCCGGCGACTACGACTACAAATACATCGTCATGCCCATGCGTTTGTGATCTGGATGAAGACTTACCTTGGATCTGAAAGCGTGTGGCACGGGCGTCTCGCCCGTGTGATCGGAATAGCACTCGTCATTTTTCTTTGGATTCCGTCTGCGGTTGCGCAGAGATACACGAACGCTGATGGTAAGTTACGAGTAGCGCTGGCAAAGCAGTCCTACTCACCAACCGGAACCTCGCAAGGACCAAACACAATGGCGGGCGGTGGCATTCAGCAAAGTCTTGCTGAAATGGGCGCCGTCGTGCGTCTCGACGAAGCAGCTCTGACTGCTGAGGAAGCGAAGGAGTACGGCGCCTGGAAAAAGCTTGGGATGGCGCTTGGACACTTCGCTGATATCGTCGCGAAGAACGAGCGCGATGGATACTTCACGGTAGGTCTCCTGGCCACTTGTCCATCGATGCCGGGACTCGTCGCCGGTTTGCAGCATTCAGGAACGACGAACAAGCCGATAAAGATTGGAATGCTGTGGCTCGATGCTCATCCGGATTTCAACACGCCTGAGACGACACGCAGCGGCTCGCTCGGTGGGATGCCAGTCGCAGTCGCGACCGGTCGAGCTTTACAGCGAATGCGTCTTGATGCGCATCTGGATCCTCCGTTACCAGATCAATTTGTAGTAATGGGTGGCGTGCGTCTTGTCGATCCGCTCGAGCAGGAGCTGCTCAATCAATCAAAAATCGAGCAAGTAAGTGTCGACGATCTTCGTAACATGACTCCCGCCGTCTTCGCACAGATGGATCGGCTGAGCAAACTCGCCGACAAGATTTACGTTCACATCGATATGGACGTGCTTGATCCCAGCGAGGTCATGGGCCATCAAAACAAGGTCCCGAACGGTCCGTCGAGCGAACAACTCGCCAAACTATTCGAAGCTATCTTCAGTCGGTATCCCAAAGCCTCTGCCATTGGTTTCGCGACGATCCCCTCGACTGATGAAGGCGGCCTTTCGATCGCAGCTCTAAATCGAATGATCGCCGGCGCCATCCGCGGCGTCAAAGCTCGTGAAAGCAAGCGATAGAAGCAAAAAACCTTATCCGCAGATTTCGCAGATTGCACAGATGTTTTGTAGGGGAACCGAAGGGTACTTTGGGAGCGCGTTTTGGGATACCACTGATCTTAACTACTTCGTCTTCACCGCCGCTAAAGTTGAATTCTAGCGCAGTTGCTACCGTCGAATCACTCGACCAATTTCATACTTTTACATCTGTGGAATCTGCGTAATCTGCGGATGAGTTTTTCCTGTATTGCACGCACTTGGTTTCTTGAGCTAACCTCTTCACCGCATTCCGCTGGCACAATTAATCGTCCATCCTGGAGGTTCCATGCATAGTCGTCTATTCCGTGTAGCGCGCCTTACTGGTGCGTTCGTCCTGTTATTCGCCATCATCACGCAAGCAGCCTCGACGGAAGATCGATCCTTGCTTGGGTTCGACACCGCATCTACTTCAGCAGAACGCGCGCTTGAAGAACGTTTTGACGCCACGCTGCGAGCTGAAGATTTGCGTACGTGGCTGAAGCGACTTTCGGCGCGTCCGCACCACTTGGGCTCGCCTTACGGCAAAGAAAACGCGGAGTTCATTGCGTCGCAGTTCAGATCCTGGGGTTTTGATACTCAACTCGAAGAGTTCAGCGTCTTATTCCCAACTCCAAAGACTCGAGTCGTCGAATTAACTGCTCCCGAAAAATTTACGGCGAAGTTGACAGAGCCGGGCATTCCGGAAGACGCAACCTCGGGCCAAGCTTCAGAGCAGCTACCCGTTTACAACGCCTATTCAGCAGACGGTGACGTAACCGCGCCGCTGGTCTACGTGAACTATGGCGTCCCCCGCGATTACGAGGAACTGACTGAGCGCGGCATCGACGTAAAAGGCAAGATTGTGATCGCGCGTTACGGTGGCTCGTGGCGAGGCATCAAGCCAAAAGTGGCGGCCGAACGAGGCGCAGTCGGCTGCCTGATCTATTCCGACCCGCGCAACGACGGTTATTACCTCGGCGACGTTTATCCGAAAGGCCCACAGCGCAATGAAAACGGCGCGCAGCGCGGCTCGGTAGCTGACATGCCACTCTTTCCCGGCGATCCTTTGACGCCAGGCGTGGGAGCTACTGCTGATGCCAAGCGGCTCGATCTCAAATCCGCGCCGACGCTCACCAAGATACCGGTGTTGCCCATTTCCTACAGCGATGCGCAACCGTTGCTACGCGCGCTCGGGGGTCCGCTCGCGCCGGAGTCATGGCGAGGCGCCCTGCCGCTGACGTATCACCTTGGTGCTGGTCCAGCTACTGTTCATCTCAAAGTTGAATCCAATTGGAACCGCGTGAGTGCCTTTGATGTGGTTGCGAAGTTGCGCGGGTCGGAACGTCCGGACGAATGGGTTATCCGCGGGAACCACCACGACGCCTGGGTTAACGGCGCGAATGATCCGCTGAGCGGATTGGTGGCGATGATGGCTGAAGCGAAGGGCCTCGGCGAGTTGGTAAAGAGCGGTTGGAAGCCGAAGCGCACGATTATCTACTGCGCCTGGGACGGCGAAGAACCCGGTCTGCTGGGCTCAACTGAGTGGGCGGAAACTCACGCCGACGAGCTGCGAAAGAAAGCGGTCGTCTACATCAACTCCGATTCGAACGCGCGCGGATTTCTCGGAGTGAGTGGCTCGCATACGATCGAAAAGTTCATGAATGAAGTAGCGCGCGATGTGATCGATCCCGAAAAGAAGATCACTGTGCATGAACGCGCTCGCGCCCAACAGATTCTCACCGGCTCAACCGAAGCCAGACGTGAGGCGCGTGAGCGAACAGACTTGCGCATTGGCGCGCTGGGCTCAGGCTCAGACTACACAGTGTTCCTGGATCACCTCGGCATTGCGTCGCTCAATCTTGGCTACGGCGGGGAAGGCGACACGGGTGGTGTCTATCACTCGATTTACGATTCGTTCGATCATTACACGCGGTTTGGTGATCCGAACTTCGCTTACGGGGTCGTACTTGCGCAAACCGGAGGCCGGGCAGTCTTGCGATTCGCCGATGCAGAGGTGTTGCCCTATGCATTCTCAAACTTCGCTGACTCAGTCGGAAACTATGTCAGAGAAGTAGTAAAGCTTACCGACGACATGCGTGAAGATTCGAAAGAGAAGAATCGTCGCATCGCCGACAAAACGTTCATCGCTGTTTTTGATCCAACCGAAACTTATGTCGTGCCGACTCCGGACGACGCGGTGCCTTTTCTAAACTTCGCGCCTTTGCAGAATGCTTTCGCACGATTGCAGGAGAGCTCGAGAAAGTACGACGCGGCCTACCGGATAAATGGCGGCAAGCTGACGGCGCCGTCGCAACAGGCAGTCAACCGGGCTTTGATGGAAACTGAGCGCGCGATGGTTCGCGAGCAGGGGCTTCCGCGGCGTCCGTGGTTCAAGCATCAGATCTACGCGCCCGGGTTTTATACGGGCTACGGCGTCAAAACTCTGCCTGCCATTCGCGAGGCAATCGAACAACGCAACTGGACCGAGGCCGAACAACAAATTGGTTTGGTTTCCGACACGATTAATCAAATCGCCGCTGCGATCGACCGCGCGAGCGCACAACTGAAGTAGGGGTCGAGCTGAGACAGGTAAGCGTGAAGCAAGCATGATCGTCAAACTCAAGAAGAAGAACTCGTCACATCGAGATCTGACCTTCGGACAGCCGTATCTGGTGATCGGAATCGAAGCTGACGAGCTTCGCTTGTTGAATGACAAAGGTCGGCCGTTCCTTTATAGGCCAACTTTGTTCTCAGTGGTCGATTCAACCGAACCCTCTGATTGGGTTACTGAGTTTGGTGATGACGGCGAGCGATATTCATACCCTCCCTCCCTTAACAAGGCCGGCTTTTTCGAAGACTTCTTCGACCAAAAAGCAAAGGCCGTGACAACCCTTTGGCGCATCGTTAATCACCGGCTCGCCGCTGGTCAACAAAGTAGTGGAAGCGCCGCACAACAACCCGTCAGGGTCTGCCGCTCACAGTGCGCCAAGAAAAAGTAGGTAATCGCCAAACTGATGCCACGGCCCTGCGCCGTGGTGCCTCACGTCGGTCGCTAACAGAGACGCGGATAGAGATTCTGAGATGCCACGGGCTTGTCCCGTGGAGTGCGTTCACGCTTGTTCCGGTTGCCGGTGGCAACGTGAGACTCCACGGGCCGAGCCCGTGGCATCGTCGAAGTTGTGGATCAGCTTATTCTGGTAGCCACGAGCATGAAATACCACAGGGCAAGCCTGTGGTATCCCCGCGGACTAAACTCAAACAGTTGCTCCGCCAGCACAGAGCAAAACTGACTTAACCCCTCGAACTTTCACAAGTATAATCCGCGCGAGACTCAGAACAGTCTTACAAGAGCGCCTTACAACGCACACTGCGCCGGCACGTCCTCTTACGATAAGCAAGGACCGTCGCTTCAATCCCGGCGGCTCGACGACACCGCGAAAACACTGACTTGGGACTACTGTATGGCAAAAGACAAAGCCTATCGCGCGGAACGAGAGATCGAAAAAGCGCGGCTGTCAGGGGCAACAGAACTCGACCTTAGCGATCAGAAACTCACCGAGTTGCCTGAGTCGTTAGGCAAACTCACGCAGTTGCGGCATCTTTACCTCTTCACGAATCAACTGAGAGAGCTGCCTGAGTTTCTGGGTCAACTCACGCAGTTGCAAGGACTGTATCTGTCCGGGAACCAACTGAGAGAGCTGCCGGAGTGGCTGGGCCAACTCACGCAGTTGCAGAGTCTGTACCTCTCCCGGAACCAACTGACGAAGCTGCCCGAGTCGCGGAGCCAACTCGAGCAATTGCAGCTTCTGAGGCTCGACGGGAACCAACTGACGGAGTTGCCGGAGTGGCTGGGCCAACTCACGCAGTTGCAGAGTCTGTCACTCTCCGGGAACCAACTGAGGGAGCTGCCGGAGTCGCTGAGCCAACTCACGCAGTTGCAGAGTCTGTCACTCTCCGGGAACCAACTGAGGGAGCTGCCGGAGTCGCTGAGCCAACTCACGCAGTTGCAGAGCCTGTACCTCAACGGCAACGAACTGACGGAATTGCCGGAGTCGCTGGCGTATCTCACCAAACTCCAACATCTCTACCTGCATAACAATCCGGCGCTCGGAATACCAGAAGATGCTTTAGGTCCAAATTGGCAGTCGGTGGTGAAAAATGAGGCTCAAGCCAAGCCCCCGAAAGAAATTCTCGATTACTACTTCGCCACGCGCGGCGAAGCGGGCGTGGCGCTCAGGGAGATGAAGCTCATTGTGGTGGGCTGGGGAAAAGCGGGTAAGACTACACTGGTAAAGCGCCTGGACCGCCAGGCAATGGATCCCACGGAGCCAGAGACGCACGGCATTATGATTCAGCCACTCGTGCTTCACTGCAGTGACGGAGACCTGAAAGCAAGGGTCTGGGACTTCGGTGGGCAGCACGTGCTGCATGCGATGCACGAGTTTTTCCTCACCGCGCGCAGCCTCTATCTGCTGGTTGTCGAGCAGCGCGGTGACCGCGCGGAAGCCGAAGCGAAATACTGGTTGCAACTCATCCGCAGCTACGCGCCAAATGCGCCGGTGGTCGTGGCGTTGAACAAGAGCCACTGCGTGGAGCGACCGCTCGATAAAGAATCGCTGGAGAAGATTTATGGACCCATCATCGCCTGGGTGCCGACGGAATGTTTGCCTGAGGCGGACTGTCCCGGCGCCGATGCGAGTATCGAGCGATTACGAACCGCCCTCACCCTCGCGGCAGAAGCGCCCAATATGCCGGAGCCACGCAAGCGCTTCCCGAAGAAGTGGGTGGCAATCAAGGACTGGCTGGAGAAGCTCGACGAGGAGGGCAAGAACTATCTCGATTATGAAGTCTTCGCCAATGAATGTGCGCAGCGAGGCGAGCCGGATCCGCAGAAGCAGGCAGAGGTCGCGGCGCTCATGCATGACCTCGGCGTAGCTATGAACTACGCCCGCGACGAGCGCCTGCGCGACACGACGGTGTTGCGTCCGGATTGGCTGGCTAATGGTATTTATGCAGTACTGCGCGCAAATCTTTTCCGACCCGGAAAACCACTGGCGCCGGACGCGGTGCTAACCGCGCCGAAGCTCAGCGAAATCTACTCCGTAGCCGCGCAGAAACCAGTGGAGATGCTGAGATCCGAAGACTACCCTGCGGAAAAATGTGAGTTCCTGCTGCGACTGATGAATCTTTTCCAACTCAGTTTCCCACTCAATGAGGACGGTACCGAGCAGCTTTGCCCCACTCTGCTGGGCGCAGAACCGCCACCGCAAACCGACGAACCAAACGATGGCGATAGAGTGCAGCTGCGTTACGAATTTGCCGTAGTGCCGGCGCCATTACTGCCGCGTTTCATAGTGCGGACCTTTTCACTCATTGCGCAGAAAAAGCTCTGGCAGCGTGGGGTGATTCTGCGTTACCCGGGCGCGCGAGCCAGGGTGTGGACCACGCCGGAGGAAAAATATCTTTTCGCAACTGTGGCTGGGCCGGATGGAGATCGAACCGAACTGCTCTCGATTATTCGCGGGACGCTGAACGAGCTCTTCAATGAATACCGGAATCTCCAGGTGACGGAGCAACACTGGTTCGATGGTCAATGGGTGCCGCGCCAAACACTCGAAAAATTCGGCGTGCTGGAACTGGAATGGGAGGAACGCATCGGGGCAAAGGAGGAGCGCATATGAAGTCCCCGGTGCGCGTCTTTGTGAGTTACTCACACAAGGATGCCTATTGGATGGATACGTTGATGCCGTTGCTGCGCTTCCCTCGAGTGCGGGTAAAGACATGGAATGACAAGGAGATTAAGCCCGGCTTGCGCTGGGATAAGGAGATCAGGGAGGCGCTGGCGGAGATGCATGTCTTCATCCCGCTGGTTTCGGTGAACTTTGCTGTATCAACGTACATCTCCAAGGTGGAGTCGCCGCTGGCGAAGAAGCGCTATGACAACGGTGAGATCGAAGTAGTGCCGGTCCTGGTGCATGATCCTGGCAAGGACGAGTGTGGCTGGCTCATGGAAATTCAGCGTGTGCCACCGGGCGTAAAGTCGTGGGCGGAGGTGCTGCACGACTTCCAGGTGCACGACATGGCGCTAGCCCCAATTCGCGATGGCATCAAAGCTGTCGTGGAACGTGCACTTCAACGCAACAATGCGTCATGAGCCTTTCGCCCGCCCTGATCACCTTCGTCGCGTGAGCGACGAATGAATGGTGAATCGCCCACAACTTTCTTGCATCGCGTTGCCTTTGTTTCTTGTAGGGGCGGACCTGTGTGTCCGCCCCGCGTTGAATCGCACCGGCCCAGGGCGGACACCAGGTCCACACCTACAAGGACTTCCCAGCAACCGCCCCTAACCAGACACCAAAACGAGTTTTAGATTTGTTCTTCAAATGAGGACGAAAGTTCTCAACTGAGGCTGTCCTCAACGAGGAGCCAAGGAATGAATTATCGCTATGGCTCTGACGCGAGTTTCCAACATATAATCCTCACGCAATTTCCGTAATCATGTCGTAGTCGCCTTCTTAGGCTCACCGCCACCGTTCGCAGCCTTACACGATGAGCAAACCCGGCCAACTCACGGCGATGATCAGCAGCACGTCGATTGATTTACCGGCCCATCGGCAGCAGGCTATTGATGCCTGCCTTCGCCAGGACGTTTTTCCTATCGCAATGGAGCACCTTCCGGCGAGCGATGCCGACGCAATCCGAGTTTCTTTGGAAATGGTGGATAAGGCGGATATTTACATCGGCGTCTATGGATGGCGTTACGGTCACATACCGCAAGACCATGACATCTCAATCACGGAGATGGAGTTAAACCGCGCAGTCGAACGAGGCATCCCGATACTTGTTTTCCTGATGCACGACAACCACCCACTCGAATCGCGCAACATGGTCGAAGCCGACGCCACCGCTCAGCTTAAGTTGGAGGCTTTGAAGAAGCGCGCTTCAACCGGTCGGGGACACTTAGAGTTTCAATCCGCCGTCGAGCTTCGAAGTCATATAATCCAGTCACTGTCCGCTCTGGTGCCTCAACTGAAGGCTACAGCTGGAGAAACGAAGGTTCCCGATTTCCATCCGCCAAACATAATACCCAAACCTCCTAAGCCTTACATCGCACACCCCTACTCGTTGCTGGAGACGAAAGATGTAGTGGGTCGTCAGGCTGAGTTGAATCTCCTCACGGATTGGGTCACGACGAATCGGCAGGTGCCTGCTCACACGCGCATTTTCAACTTGGTGGCCATCGGCGGCATGGGTAAGAGCGCGCTTACCTGGAAATGGTTCAACGATATCGCGCCAAACGAACTGCCGAATCTTGCTGGGCACATGTGGTGGAGCTTTTATGAGAGCGATGCACACTGGGTTAACTTCATCATCCGCGCCCTCGTCTATGTTTCAGGATTATCCGAAAAAGAAGTTCGCGAAATGAAATCGCCTGAGCGCGAAAACCGGCTCTGGAACATCCTCGACCAGCAACCCTTCCTGATCGTTCTCGACGGATTGGAGCGCATCCTGCTCGCTTATGCGCGCATGGATGCCGCGCAAATGCTCGACGATGATCTCGATCTGGAAACCGCTCACGAAGAAAGAATGTTCGCCGGCATTCCGGAAAACATACGCGAAACTTACCTACAAAAGCATCGCCTCCGTCAGTGCATTGATGCTAACGCCGGGCGGTTTCTGCGACGGCTTGCTACCATCCGCGCTTCACGCATTCTTGTTACGACTCGCCTTTACCCCGCCGAGCTTCAGACCGTGACGGCCCAACCTTTGCGAGGCTGCGATGTTCAGTTTTTAAGGGGCCTCAGTGATGATGACGCTATCAATCTATGGCGCGAATTTGAGGTGACCGGGTCGCGGGATCAACTCCTGAAGATTTTCAACGCCTTCGGCAACTACCCGCTCTTGATTCGAGCACTTGCTGGAGAAATCGCAGAGTACAAACCTGCTCCGGGTAATTTCGATCAATGGATTGCTGAGAATTCTGATTTCAATCCCGGCGACCTCGACTTAAAAAACGCCAAGACCCATGTTCTCCAATTCGCGCTCCGTGGTCTCCGAGCCGATCATCGCAAAGTCCTCCATACCATCGCCGCTTTCCGCATGCCCGCTACCTGGGACACGCTGTGTGCGCTATTGGTTGAACGGGAGCGCAACCTTGAGACGCCGCAAGCACCAGTTAAAAAGAACGAGGGAAAGCGGTCCAAACGTCGCGCCCTCAAAACCTGTCACACCGATTCTGTCCTCGACGTAATCCTCACCGAACTTGAAGACCGCGGCTTAGTTGGCTGGGACAAGAAAGCCAACCGCTACGACCTTCATCCCATTGTTCGCGGTGTTGTTTGGCAGGCTATCGATGGCAAATCCCGAAAGGGAATCTATTCCGATCTCCGCAACTACTTCGACGCCGTGCCCAGACCACCGGCATATCTCGATGTAGGAAGCCTCGAGGATCTCACGCCGGCAATCGAACTTTACCAATCCCTGATTGGCCTCGAACGCTATCGCGATGCATTCTACCTTTTCAGCAAACACTTGGACGAGGCCACTCTCTATCGCTTTAGCGCCAGCCGCCAGCGCGCCGAACTTTTGGAACCCCTTTTCCCCGATGGGATCGGGAACCCGCCTCGCTTGCAAGCGGCCGGAGATCAGAGTTACACCCTCAATTCGCTGGCGGCGGCTTACGTTCTTCGCGGTGAGCCCGGCCGTGCCGTTCTTCTTTTCCGCCGTGCCGTCGAAATCTCCGAGCGCGAAAACGACCCTACGAATGCCGCCATTTATTTGGCTAATCTTTCCTACTCCCTGTCGTTTTCTGGGGATTTCCGCAAGGCCGACTCTGCTAGCCAGCGGGCCATTCAGTTGGGCCGCGAGCATCAGCACCGCTATTCGGAAGGATTGGGAGAGCAGCAGCGGGGACTTAATCTGGCCCTTTGCGGCGTCCGCACCGCATCGGAAATCGTCCTCAAGCGTTACCTGAAAATCTCGAAGTGGGGGAAAAATCAACAAGGCGAGGGCCTTGTCAGCGCCCTCCTCGCCGAGAGCCGCCTCTGGTTCGTCGAACCCAACCGTGCTCTTCCCCTTGCTCAACGCGCCTGGGAACTTGCCGGAGTCAAGCGCTACGAAGTCGACTTCATCCGCGCCGCGCGTCTTCACGGCACCACCGCGCTCGGTCTGAACGACTTGGATACCGCCGCCGAGCGCCTCCAGCACGCGCTCACCCGCGCCCGCGCGGTCAGTCGCCTCGAAGAAGAACTCCCCACACTCACCGCGCAGGCCGAACTCCACCGGCGCAAAAACGAACCCTCCATCGCCCGCGAACTCCTCAATCAGGTTTGGGATGCCGCCGAACGCGGCCCGTATCCCATCTTCCACTCCGACGCCTTGAACGTGCTCGCGCAGATCGAACGTGACGAAGGTAACCACAAAGCCGCCATCGCCGCCGCTACGAAAGCGTACACGCTGGCTTGGTGCGACGGTATATCTGCGGATGGCAAAGTGTGCTACGCATATCACTACGGACTCACTAATGCGCACAAGCATCTTCAGGAACTCGGCGCGCCCGAGCCACAGCTTCCGCCGTTCGATGAATCGAAGTTCGAGCCGATGCCAGATGTGGAGTTGAATCCCAAAGACGAGTTCTGGGTAGACCCGGACACGCTCGAGGGCTGATCATCCGTGAAGAATGAGGTGCTAAAGCATTAGCGAGAAGGACGCTAAAGCGCCCTTGATGGATATGACGAGGAACGGAGCTAGTTCTAGTTAGGCGCAACCCAGCCCTAAAGGGCTGGGCTAGTAACCCGTAGCGGGCAAGCCGCGTGAACGCGGCTGAAGAACGCATCTATGAAAAGTGCCTCAATTAGGAGCGGCCTCAATTGAAAAACGCATCAATGAAGAGCGCATCAATGATTCGAAACCGGTTCCGGTTCTCGAATCAAGATGTATTCCACTAAACTGTCTAATCCGAATGCTGCGTTCTCGTCAGATTTAGCAACTACAAATCGCGGTCAGTCACTGAAAAAATCCGAGTGCCTATGATCCGAGACCAGTAAATATTGCTCGCTGTCGTTCACTGAAACAATTATGTTCCCAAAGATCTTGATGAAACGTGCTTTCGCGGTCTTGTCTGCAACTGTGATTGCCGCACTCTTTCTCATACCTACGGCGGCGCACTCTGGGGCGGAAACGATTGTCGCACTCCAACAAGCGGCGCAAGCGCCAACTCATGCGGACCTTTTGCGAGGTGAGTATGGGCGGTATCGGGCGAATAATGATCTGCTGAGTTATCACCTGGATGTGCGGATTGATCCGGAGAAGAAGACGATCACAGGGAAGAATACGATCCGGTTCAAGATGCTGAAGGATGATAATCGGATTCAGCTGGACCTGTATGACAACTTGAGTGTGGATAAGATTGATCTGGCTGGGACCGTGCAGTTGGCGAGACTCGGCAAAGAGCAAAGGGCAGGGGGTAAAGTCGCTATTGGATCTTACAATGGATTGAACCGGAGCTCGGATTGGGGAGCTCAAATAACGCAAAAGCGGATCTCAGAATTCAGATCTCAGAATTCAGATCACAGATCTCAGAATGCAGATCTCAGATTTGAGAGCTCGGATCAAAGGACGGCGCCGCAGAATGCGAGGACGCCGTTGAAATACGAGCGTGACTCAGGTGCGGTGTTCGTAGACTTTCCGGAGCTTCTCAAAGCGGGTCGTGTTTACGAGATCGATTTTTACTATTCCGGCACTCCGCAGCAGATCGGTCGCTTTGGTGGCTTCACATTCGGAAAAGACCCCGCCGGTCGTCCGTGGGTCTTCACAGCCTGCGAAGGCGAGGGCGCGAGCATCTGGTGGCCCAACAAAGATCAGTGGAAAGACGAAGTCGAGTCGATGCGTATCAGCGTCGCCATCCCTAACGATCTCGTCGATGTGTCCAATGGAAAGTTCCTAGGCAAGCAGAACCTTGGCGATGGCTACACGCGTTGGGATTGGCAGATTAACTATCCGATTAACAATTACAACGTCTCAGTGAACATCGGTAAGTACGAACACTTTTCCGATCGCTTGAAAGATGTGCCGCTCGATTTCTACGCGCTGCCAGAGGATTTGGAAAAGGCAAAGAAACAGTTTGCCCAGGCGAAGGGAATGATTGAGGCCTTTCAACATTACTTCGGTGAGTATCCATTCAAGAAAGACGGCTACAAGCTGGTACAGGTGCCCTACACCGGGATGGAGCACCAGAGCGCGGTCACGTACGGCAATCGCTTCGAGAACGGTTATTACGGTCGCGACTGGACCGGAGTCAAAATCAGTCCACGTTTCGACTTCATCATCATTCACGAGAGCGGTCATGAGTGGTTCGGCAACAGCGTCAGCGCTGCCGACACGTCTGACATGTGGATACATGAAGGCTGGACGACATATCTCGAATGCTTGTACGTCGAGTATCACTATGGCCGCGAAGACGCGCTCAAATACGTGAACGGCTACAAAACGAAAGTCCGCAATAAAGCTCCGATCATTGGTCCTCGCGGTGTGCGCTTTGAGCCTAAATCAGACGATCAGTATTTCAAAGGCGCTTTATTCCTCAACACGCTGCGCAGCGTCGTGAACGACGATAAGCGCTGGTGGGCGCTAATTCGCGATGTCTACCAGCATTTCAAGTATCAAAACATCATGACCGAAGACATGGTTGCGTATTTCAATCAAAAGACCGGAATGAACTTAACGCCAGTCTTCGATCAATACCTGCGACACACGGCTCTGCCCGTGCTTGAGCTTAAGTTTGCGCAAGGTTCAGTGTCTTACCGTTGGCAAGTAGATGAGCCTAACTTCGCAATGCCTGTGAGCGTTGGTGAGAAAGGTCACTGGCAGATGCTCAAGCCTACGACTCAGTGGCAGACGATGAAAACCAGCGTGTCGAAAGAGCAATTCGAAGTGGCGACGGATTTGTTCTACATCGAAGTGAGTAAGCTCTAAAAGCAAAAGAGTCAGAACCGAAAGCGGTAGCGGCCGGGTATGATTCTTTTATTGATCAATCTGGCGTGATCGGACCCGGTCGCTACCGCTCCCGGTTCTGACTGGGGCGCTATGTTAAGATCCATGGATGCAGCTTGAGTGGATCGAGGCGCACAACTTTCGCAACTTAAGCGGCAGGGTTCATTGGGGACCTGGATTCAACATCATTCACGGCAACAACGGTCAGGGAAAAACGAACTGGCTCGAAGCCATCCACACACTCGCTCGTTCCAAATCTTTCCGCACGCAACATCTGCAGGAGTCTATCCGATTCGGTGAAGAACTCGCCGTTGTCCACGGGCGCATCACGCAAGGCACAGAGATTCATCGAGAGCTCCAAGTCTCAATTCAAGGAAAGACCAAAACCATTCTCGTGAACGGCAAGCGCGAGCCTTTGACGAGATACCTCACGCAAATTCACGTGGTGGCGCTGACCGCGGACGAGCTTGATGTTGTGCGTGGCATGCCTGACGCTCGGCGCCGTTTTCTCGATCGCGGCGTCTCGTCGCTGCAGCCAACCTACATTCAGACGCTGCTCGACTACAACCGAGTTCTCAAGCAAAAGAACTACATTTTACGAGACGCCTCGGAGCGTGAATTTAGCCTCGGCGAAACGGAAAACCTGGTAGCGCCCTGGAACACTCAGCTCATCACACTCGCAAAGCAAATCCACGTAGGCCGCAGCAACTATGCGGATCAGCTAAACCAGGTTTTGGCGCGTCACATTTTCGGTCGTGAAGAGATCTATTTGAGCTACGTTTCGTCGCTCGCCGGCAAGGGCGACTTGAATGATTACGAAGCCCTAATTGCCGAGCGACTCAAGCTTCGGCTCGCTGCCGAGCTGGCCTCGGGGCACTCTTTGATAGGCCCTCATCGAGATGAATTATCCATCCTTTTCGACGGCCGGGAAATGAGGGTTTACGGGAGTGCCGGCCAGCAGCGTAGCGCATTGTTACTATTAGACTTAGCAGCAATTTCCCTGTATAATTCGTGGCACCAGGATTATCCACTTTTCCTCATCGATGATGTCGATGCGGAACTGGATGAAAAGCGAATCGGGAACCTGTTGGAATATCTTGAAGGACGTACTCAAACATTTATTACAACTTCAAAAAGCAGTCACGTCGGAAAGTTCTTTTCGCAAGCAAGCGTGTATGAAATTGAGAACGGAGTCGTGGTGCGATCAGAGCGTGAGCCAGGTTCACTGATGGTTGCAGACGCATGAGACTGCGATACGAGAAATGGACAAATCAGACGACGGCAAAGACAGCCCAGAGGTAGATATATTGGCTACACCAGGCAAGACAATCGCAAACAAAAAAAGCGGGGCTTACGACGCTTCTTCTATCAGCATTCTTGAAGGTCGAGAAGCTGTTCGAAAACGGCCGGCAATGTACATTGGCTCGACCGGGGACATGGGCCTTCACCATTTGGTTTATGAAGTGGTGGACAACTCTATCGACGAAGCTCTGGCTGGTTTCTGCGATACGATCGAGGTAGTAATTCATCTCGATAACTCAATTACCGTTGTCGATAACGGACGTGGAATTCCGGTCGACGAAATCAAGAAAGAAAGAAAGTCGGCCGCCGAAGTTGTGTTGACGAAGCTACATGCCGGCGGAAAGTTTGACGCCAACGCTTACAAGGTTTCAGGCGGCTTGCACGGTGTCGGCGTTTCAGTCGTAAATTTCCTTTCCGAGTCTCTGCGCCTTGAGATCTGGCGAGATGGATTGACTTACGAACAAGAGTACGCGCGAGGCATCGCGAAGGAAAGACTCGAGAGAACCGGCAAGACCAGGAAGCGTGGCACGAAGATAACCTTTAGGCCGGACGCGCAGATATTTGATCACGTCGAGTTCAGCTTTGATAAGTTGTCGGAGCGCTTGCGCGAAAAAGCGTTTCTCAACAAAGGCATCCGCATAACGATCAAAGACGAGCGTGAAGAGGGAGAGAAGTCACACGAGTTCTACTACAAAGGCGGCATCGCTGAATTCGTCAAACATCTCAACAAGAACCGCAGCACTATCCATGACAAGCCGATTTACTTCGAGCGCGAGGCAGACGCCCTCTCTATTGAGGTAGCGATTCAATACAACGACGGCTACGACGAGAAGGTCTATTCGTTTGCTAACAACATCAACACCGTCGACGGTGGCACGCATTTGTCAGGCTTCCGTTCAGCGCTGACGCGCACGATCAACGCTTACGCGCAATCATCAGGTCTCGCGAAAAACTTCAAAGGCGCGTTGAGTGGTGACGATGTCCGCGAAGGACTCGTTGCAGTGGTGTCCGTGAAACTTCCGCAGCCTCAGTTCGAAGGTCAGACGAAAGGCAAGCTGAATTCGGACGTAAAAGGCCCAGTCGAGTCTTTCCTGAACGATCGGCTGACTGAGTATCTCGAACAGAATCCACCGACAGCGCGACGCATCGTCGGTAAGGCGCTCGACGCTGCGCGAGCCAGAGACGCAGCGCGCAAGGCTCGCGAAATCGTTCGCAAAGGCGCACTGGGTTCCTCGATGTTGCCAGGCAAGCTTGCTGATTGTCAGGAACGCGATCCGGCGAATTCAGAAATCTACATTGTCGAGGGCGACTCCGCGGGAGGCTCGGCTAAACAAGGACGAGACCGCAAAAACCAGGCGATACTTCCTCTTAAAGGCAAGATCCTGAACGTCGAGAAAGCACGCTTCGACAAGATGCTGGGTCATAGCGAAATCAAATCTTTGATTACCGCGCTGGGCACCGGCATCGGCATTGACGACTTCGACATCGGTAAATGTCGATATCACAAGATCATTCTGATGACCGACGCCGATGTGGACGGCTCGCATATTCGCACCTTGCTCCTGACTTTCTTTTATCGGCAGATGGTGCAACTGATCCAGGCCGGCTATGTCTACATCGCCCAGCCGCCGCTCTTCAAAGTAAAGCGCGGCAAGAAGGAAGAGTACATCAAGGACGAAGGGTCGATGACGAAGTATTTGATGCGGATGGCTACGGCTGATCTGAAGGTCAAGCCCGCCGATGCAACCAAAGAAATTGAAGGTAAGGAACTGGCGGACATTCTCGAGAAGATGGTGGACCTCAAGCATCTGCGCGAGCGCGCGTCGCGACGCACCATGGGCGATCACAAGTTGCTGAAGCTTCTGCTCGACGGGTTCGCAGGTAAGAAAGGCGTCATGAGAAAGAAAGACGCCACTTTGAAGAAGGTTTTTCAGGACGGCTACCAACTCGGCAAAGTCGTCGAGGTCTTGCAAAAGGCCAAGTACGACGCGGAACTCGAGCAGGACGATGAACACGGTCTCTTCGAGATAAAGACACGAACGAGCACCGGAACGAACGTTGTCATCGATTGGAACTTCGCAAGCTATGTCGAATTCCAAAAAGCCCTGGAACTGTATTCAATGCTTGAAGATCAGCTGCAGGCGCCGTTTGCCGTGGGAGAGAATGGCACCAAAGAAGACATAGCGACTCGAGAAGATCTGCTTGAAAAAGTGTTGGCGGCGGCGAAGAAGGACTTGACGATTCAACGTTACAAAGGGCTGGGTGAGATGAATCCCGACCAGCTTTGGGAAACGACGATGAATCCTGAGAAGCGCACTCTCCTGAAAGTGCGAATTGATGATGCGGTCGAGACAGACGGCATTTTCACGATCTTGATGGGTGACGCTGTCGAGCCGCGGCGGAAGTTCATCGAGGACAACGCGCTCGACGTGCGAAATCTGGACGTGTAGGAACTGGCCTGCGAAACAGGCGTTCAGAGTTCAAACTTCAGTTTGTGGCAACGACAGCCCGCAATCTAAAGATTGAACTCTAAGCGCCTGTTACTCTTCGCGAAATCTGTCCACGCGAAAGCGAAATAGCTTTACTGACTCTCCCGATCGAATCCCGGCCTTGCGTGTAGCGATCTCCACTTGTCTGGCGACAGTGTCGACGCCCTCGATGTCAGGTAGCAACAAGCCGCGTCGATCCCCGCGTTCATCTTCAACGATCACTCCGTACTGAACCGGATCGAGCTCGGCCATGGTTGCCGGCTCGGGCGCGCCCAGTACATCCACGGAATACTTCATTTGTGACAGTTCATTGACTGTCACAGGACTAAACCTCGGGTCGCGAGTGGCAGCACTGATAGCATTCGCGATGATTTCATCCCGCAACGAGTCTCGCTGCGGTTCGATCGTTCCGATACAGCCTCGAAGATCGCCAGCAAGTGTTTTGAGGGACACGAAGCACCCGGCGCGCGCCGCTAATAATCCTTGCGGGGCTTCGATCGGTTTTAGTTGGGAGCCTTCACTGACGAATGTTTCGACTGCAGCCCGCGCGAGGCCGGTCAGCTCTTTGACTTGCTCAGCAAGATCCTCGCTATCCTCATCGGTAGCGTTCGTGATCTGGGCTACGAGATAGCCAACCCCGAATGGTGCTTCATAGTTCAAGACGTCGCAGCTTGAGGGGAGATGTTGAGTGGCTCCAAGAACCACCAGCATCGAACGATATCCGCATTCGCCGGCCAGCTTGCGAAGTTCCGGATCGATCTCAGCTATTCGTTGCGGAGCATTCTCGCGTAACGCCGCTACTACCTCGTCATCGAATAGGTAAGCCTTGGGGTTGTAACCGGCCGGCGCTTCCGGTTTCAGCCGGTGACTAAGATCTCCGCTGGCGATGAAACCAATTGGCCGTCCAATCTTCGCGGCGGCACGATTAATACATGCTCCAAAACGGAGATGATCTTCGTTTGTCAGAAAACTATATCCGAGCGCAACTACGTTTCCTTGCCAGCCATTGCGCAGGAGGAAGTAAAGCGGCACCGCGGTGCCATGGTCCAATTCATAAGGTCCGAGATTGAGGACCTCGTAATCAAGCGCCTTTGCCTCTTCGGCAATTGCACTCAAAAGCGGTTCGTCCAAAGGCGCTTCGACGGTTGTTCCTCGAGCTCTGAACTTTTTGAAGTCCCCATGAAGAATCGGCGCCTTGTAAGCTACGAAGGCGGTCGCGTCCAGCGGTGCGTGCGGCGAGATGAGCACGAGAGTTTCAGCGCCGCTGGCAATCAGGCGACGAGTTAACTCACCCATGGCTGCTATCGAGCCTTGAACGTCGACGATTGCTTCTCCGCCAACTTCGGGCACCATGATCGGAGGATGTGGTGCGATGCCGGAGAATACGATTGAGCCTACAGTCTCCATGGATGGCTCTTGGTGGAGTTGTCAGGGCGAAACTGTTTGTGGCCCTGACTCGATTCATTTGTTCGGGCGCATAGAGCGGCCCTGCAAGCTTCTAAATCGACCGCACTCGACCTGTTTGGGAATCGGGCTTATTCTAGCACCGCGAAAGTCAGAACCGGGAGCGGTAGCGACCGGATGAAAAGATCTTCAACTTGAAATCTCCGATCAGAGATCACAAATCAGCAGATCCATATGTTCGATGTTCTCATAATCGGTGCGGGTCCGGCAGGTTCGTTCGCCGCGGAACGACTCGCAAAAACAGGAGTGCGAGTAGCGCTCTTCGATGGACGCCCTGAAGGCGAACCTAAGGCCTGTGGAGGCGGCGTGACCGCCAAAGCTCTGAAGGCCTGGCCACATTTGCTGGGCGCCGTAAGCCGGACCGTAACCGAGCTTGAGATGTATGCGCCGTCTGGCCGTCGTGTTCATCTCAAACTCGAGGACCCTTTTGCGATTTACTCGCGCCGCGAGTTTGATACTTATCTTCGTGACCTGGCAGCGGCAGCTGGAGCTGAAGTCATTAAAGAAAAAATTCCCGGCCGTCGCATCACCAGGACTTCGGATGGCTGGTGCCTAACAAACGCGAACGGCGGGGAATGGCGCGGAAAGTTTTTGGTAGGTGCCGACGGAGCAAACAGCGCCATCGCTAAGCGTCTGGCCGGACCGTTGCCGCCGGCTGAGATGGAAGTGGCCTTCGGGTATCGCGCACCGTTGCCCGCGCAAGCAGCAGCACCAACCGTCGTCGCGTTTCTTCCGGGATGGGTTGGTTATGCCTGGGCGTTTCCACGCGTCGATCACATCTCATTCGGGATCGCCACTTCGCAGGATGCTTTCGAGCATCAGCCCCTGGATGACCTGCTATGGGATTTCATGCTGGGCTATTACCGCATGCGTGAAGATGCGAAAGCAAAGCTGTGGACCAGTCGCAAAGTCGATGAAGAGCGTGACGTTCGCTTGCGTAAGTTTCTGCGCGACACTGCGGAAAGATATGCAGCGAGAATTCCCGGGCTGGCTCCGAAGACCTGGGACACACGCAGCGCCTGTGGCTCGGACTGGGCGTTGCTGGGCGACGCGGCGGGCTTTGCGGATCCAGTTACTGGAGAAGGAATCTACTACGCGATTCGCTCGGCAGAATTGTTTGCTGAGAGTTATCTCGCGGGTTCGCCGGCTTCGTACGAGCAGTCCTGGCGAAAGGACTTCGGCGGGGAGCTACGTAGAGCTTCAGAAATGCGGCGCAAATTTTATGGAAACTTCTGGGGCGCGCCTTTCACGGAACGAATGATTGAATTCGCGTGGGGACATCGAGGCATCAAGCGCGTGCTTGGCGATCTCGTCGCCGGGCATCAGGGCTATGTTGGCTTGAAGAGGAAGCTTGCCCGCAGTGCGTTAAGACCCATTTAAAGACTCCATCCCATACCCATAGCCATGAAACAGAGACAGCTGGTTTCAACAATAGTATTGACAACAGTTCTCGCTTGCGCGGCGTTGGCGCATGACACGTGGTTGTTGCCGCAACGCGCGCAGGTGACGCGAGGAACGACAGTCCGTCTCGATCTAACTAAGAACTGTCCGCAGATTACGCAGATTTCACAGATGTTTTGTTGCCGCTAATTGAGGACAATCTGAATTCCACCTCATGCGTTCGTTCGCAACCTCTTAATATCTGTGGAATTTGCGTAATCTGTGGATAAGTGTTTGACGCTTATGGAGCGAGACGAGTGCGGAGCCAGGAGCCGTCAGGTTGCCGTTCATACAATAGGCGATCGTGGAGACGACCGACGCGTGATTTCCAAAACTCGATGCGGTCCGGCTTGAGTCGATAGCCGCCCCAATGTTCAGGACGCGGCACATCCGCGCCAGAATACATTTCCTCTAATTCAGCATACCGCTCTTCAAGAAATGCTCTATCGCTTACTACGTCGCTCTGCGGTGAGGCGTGCGCTCCCAACTGACTTTCGCGCGGTCGAGTCGCAAAATATTCATCCGATTCAGCCGCCGTCACGCGTGCGACCACGCCTTCGACGCGCACCTGGTAATCCAGTTTCTGCCAATAGAAGACGAGTGCGGCAAATGGATTCGCGTCCAACTCGCGCGACTTACGGCTGCGATAGTTGGTGTAGAAAACGAACCCTTCGTCGTCCACTTGTTTGAGCAGGACCATTCGCGCTGACGGTTTGCCATCGACGGTCGCAGTAGCGAGGGTTATCGCTTCGGCTAGAGGAATCTTTGCAGCCCGCGCCTGATCAAACCAGCGCCGAAACTGATTAATGGGATTCGGATCGGCAGAGCTTTCGTTGATTGTTTGATCGACGGAAGATTCCATGGTTGGTGAAAGATACATCGTTGTACTGCAGGCTGCCAGCCTGCAGCCGAGAAGAGGGAGCGATTTGCCATATATCATTTGCCAGTTTTCATTTGTCATCGGCACGACAAAACCAGCGGTTAATCACTGAAGAAGGTTATTTACTGAATAGCAAATGATAAATGGCAAGTGATATATGGCAAATAGTTCGTCCTAGTTAACATTGTAACCAGTCAACGTACCCGACAGGCTGGCAGCCTGTCGTACATCAGACCACTGGCATGGTGTAGGGAGCGAGGCGATCACGGAGAATTGGAGGAATGAGAACGGTTTTGAAAGTATCGCGGCTGACTGCGGCGAGGACGAAGTGCGCGTCGGCGATGATCTCCTGCTCCCCTTTGCGACGTACTTCAAAATTCAAACGCATCGATTTGTTTCCGAGAGGACCAACATAAACCGAGAGCTCGAGCAAGTCGTCCAGCTGAGCTACGCGATGAAAGTCGCATTCGAGGTGCACTCGTGGCAGCCAGATATCAAGCTCGTCGAACATGACTCCGTAGGAAAGTCCTACGGCCCTGAATAATTCCGTTTCGGCTATTTCAAAGAATCGAATGTACGATCCGTAGAAGATTATTCGCGCCGCGTCCACGTCGCCCCAGCGCACTCGCTCCTCGATCGTGTATTTCCAGTTTTCGGCCATGAAAAAACTATCCACAGATTACGCAGATTTCACAGATGTTTGAACAATCTTAGGAATAGCAGTTTTAACTTTTCAGAGATCGCTTTTCCGGCGTCAACAAAACATCTGTGTAATCGGTGTAATCTGCGGATAAAAGTTCTTAAACTTCCAGGTCGCGCAAGAAAGTACTAAGCACGTGGTTGAAGTTTTCCGTTTGCTCGATGTTCGAGACGTGGCCAGCGCCTTCGATTACTTTCAACCGGGATCCACCGATTTCGCGATGCATTAGCTCGGACTCGGACACCGGCGTGATCATGTCTTCACTCCCGACGACAATTAACGCCGGCGCAACGACTCGCGACAAAAATGAAGTCTGGTCGCGTCGTTGCGCCATGCCGCGAAGCGCGGCAGCAGCGCCTTCAGGCTTGGTCTTCAACATCATGTCGCGAACGCGGGCGACGGCGCCAGGATTCTTTGCCACCGTATTCGGTGCTAATAGCTTCGGCAGCATTGCATCGGCAATTCCTGCCATGCCTTCCTCCAAAGCTTTCTTTGCTTGCACCTCACGATTGGCTCGAGCTTCTTCAGTGTCAGGACCAGGCCGTGTGTCCGCGAGCACGAGCGCCCGCGCGCGTAGCGGAAACATCCGGTAAAGCGCGAGAGCCACGTACCCTCCCATCGACAAACCGCACACAGCCGCGCGAGAGATGTTCAGCTTCTCCATTAATTCGGCAACGTCCTTCGCCATCTCTTCCATCGTGGCCGGCTGTGTCGTCGCTGAAGTTTCCCCATGACCGCGCAGATCCGGAGCGAGCACCCGATGTCGAGCGGACAACACCTCGATCTGTTCACTCCACATCGAGCGATTGAATGGATAGCCATGCAGCAAAACGACCGGCGTCCCGGTACCTACTTCGTCGTAGCCAATTTCGATTCCCCTGATTGATGCTTTAGCCATAATTTGAGTTCAATTCTTGCCGTTAGCCTTTGGGCCTCCGAGCCGTGCCAGCAACGCTATCAACTCCAGCGGTTCAACCGGCTTAGGTAAGTACTCCTGGTAACCTGCGGTTAACGCTCGATCTCGATCCTCTTCACGAGCATACGCAGTGATCGCTACAGCGGGAATCGTGGCCAAGCCGTCCTCCAGCCCTCGCACACTTTTAATGAATTCATAACCGTCATGAACCGGCATAGCAATGTCGGAAACAATCACATCAGGCCTGAATTCTGTGATTCGGTTCAGGGCCTCCGAGACTGAAGGAACTGCGGTCACCTGAGCCTTAGCTTCGCTCAGCGCCGCGGTCATCATCTCCAAAGTATCATGGTCATCGTCAACCACAAGAATGCGTAGGCCGTCGAGCGAGACGTAACAAGTCTCTTTCTTTTCTTCGCCGGGGACATCTTTGACTGTCGGCGTTGTCCTGGCGCTGACGACCGGAAGCTTTACTGTGAACGTTGCGCCCTGGTTAGCGCCGTCACTTTTCGCATGCACCGAGCCACCGTGTATCTCAACCAGGTGGCGAACAATCGCCAGACCGAGTCCTAAGCCTCCATGACGCCTGGTTGTCGTGCTGTCAGCTTGTCGGAAGCGGTCGAAAACAAATGGCAGAAACTCGGGCGTGATTCCCTGGCCGTTGTCGCTGACTGAAATTTCAGCATCGGTATCCGAGTGATTTACCGCGATGCGCACCTTTCCGCCTGCGGGTGTGAACTTAATTGCGTTCGACAACAGATTCCACACGACTTGCTGCAGTCGATTGGCATCGCCCGGCACGAGGTTAGGTTCTGAGTCGAGTTCGATTTCGATGCCAATCCGCTTAACCTCAGCAGTCGGCCGAACCACATTCACCGCGGCTTCGACTATTGGCGCGAGTTCAAGTGGCTGCAGCTCCAGATACAGGTTGCCGGTAATGATTCTCGAAACGTCGAGGATGTCATCAATAATTTGTGACTGGCTCCTGGCGTTGCGACGAATGGTTTCGATAGCTCGCGTTGCCGTCTCTTCATCGAGACCGGTTTCGAGCATGCGGGACCAGCCGAGAATAGCCGTCAGCGGAGTGCGCAGCTCATGAGAAACTGTCGCCAGAAACTCGTCTTTAAGCCGGTTCGATTCTTCAGCTGCAGCGCGCGCTTTGCTTTCATCTGCCAACAAACGCGTATTCTCAATCGCTACACCAGTGAGATTCGCCGCCATGCGCATGGCCGTGATATGGCCTTCTTTATAAGCTGAAGGAACATAGCTTTGCACTTCAATAGTGCCAATGATCCGGCCCATCACTGACATTGGAGCTGCCAGTGAACTCTGAGGCCGCATGCCGTTCTCGGGACCCACTACAACAACCGGAGCAGTGCGATTGGCATTCATGTAGTCTTCGGTTATGACGACTTCACCGGTGCGGACGGCGCGACTATTTGGTCCTTCAGCCGTGATCGGCATCGGCGGGAGCTGCGAGACGTCAACTTCACGATCGTCTCCCCACGCGTAGCTCGCAGTGCGCACGTCACGCACAGAATCGTAAAGAGAGACAAAGAACCCGTCGCAAGGCACTGACACCAAAGCGAACTCTCGCAGCCCGCGATAAATAGTTTCCAAATCTCGAGCCATGCCGAGCGTTTGAGCCAGCGCCGTAATGCGCTCCAGTAATCTTTCGTATTCAATCAGCGCGCGCTGATCCGCTTCGCGCAAAGCTTCTTCAGCACGACGGCGTTTGCTGATGTCCCGAGCCACGCCTTGAACACAAAAAGCCTTACCGTCTTGCGTCATCAGCCGGCTGCTGATTTCGAGAGTAATAAGCTTGCCATCCTTCGCGATGGCGTCAACCTCGTAGTTGGTACGCACTTCGCCATCGAGCTTGCGATCCAACATCTGCCGACCGGAAGCAATCGATTCGTTGGTCAGCAGTCGCGCGAGGTTCATGTTAAGCAGTTCGTCTTTCGAATAACCCGTAATCAATTCCCCGGCGTTGTTCACCGACGTGACGTTGCCCTGCAAGTCCAGCGTGTAGATGATGTCGTTCGCAGCCTCAATCAGCTCGCGATATCGTTCTTCACTTTGTCGCAAAGCCTCTTCGGCTTTTTCGCGATCGGAAAGAGTTCGCCGTACTCGCCGTTCAGAGCCGCGTAAATCGGTTGCCGAACGCTCTGCCGCAAATCTGGCGTTGACCTGTGCCCGAATCAGGAAGAAAAGGAGAAAGCTTAGCAGCAGCCCACCAATTAGCGCGTAAGGCGTCAGGTGCCGGCCTGACGCAAAGTCAAATTCCGGTAACGTAGCGAACGACATTGTCCAGGTACGACCGGCTATGTTCTGAGATGTAAAGGTGGAAAACCTGGGAGCCGGCGTTGATGAGGGAGACGAATCAAACAACAAATTTTCCGCAGCTACGCGGGCGCCGTCAAAGATTTGGACGTGGATACCGGAGTCGCGCCTGCTCGAGAGAATCGCGTTGAGCAAATCGCCGGCGCGGTATGGACTGTATACAAAACCTCGCAAATCTGAACGGCGCTCAGCCAGCGTCGCCGGCGCGCGATCGCTTTGGTAAAGCGGCGTGTAAATCAGAAATCCGAATTGCTTTTCAGCGTCAAGCTCCTGAATCAGAGTGACTTTGCCAGAGGCCGCCGGCAGTCCGGTATCACGAGCACGCGCCATCGCTTCGTGCCTAACCGGCTCCGTGAACATGTCATAACCAATCGCAGCTTGATTACGACGATCGACAGGCTCTAAATAAATGATGGGGAAATATTCGTCTCGATCATGATCGGGAAAGATATGAAAACCTGTGATGCCCTGACTCTCGAGCGCCTTGATGAGATCGGCTCGTTGATCCGCCAGAAGCCGTGGTGCGAATCCGATTCCCTGAACACCCGGGTATCGTTCTCTCAGCTGCAACTGTTGGACAAATCGATGGAATTCATCCAACTCTACCTGATGACTAGCTGCGAACAATCCGGTAGTGGCGTGCTGCAGCGCTACATACGTGTCAAGCCGATTCTTGATCGCGGAATCAATTTCCTGGAAAGCAGTATTAAAGCGGGCCTGGTCCTTTGCTCGCGCGGTTCGGGCAACGTAGTAAGTGAAGAGAACTGTGACTAGCAGGCAAGTGAGTAATACAAAGTAGGGAAGTAACGCCCGACGCAATCCCTGACTTGGTTTCTGGCTGGGTGACTGCATCACTGCCCCGGTACGAACAACAGACGGTTTGGCTGTCAAATAAATCTCTACCCTTTGCTTTGACGATTGATTACAGGCTGACGGCCTGAATTTCTAATTGTTTTCCAATCGACCCGCCTACCTGACCCGGCTGGTTCGTCGCTTGAGGAAATCTATCAGAACAAACTGAGACAGGTTATTCGGGTTGGCGAAGTAAGCTTTCCCGTTTGTCATCGCGCTCATCTGCTTGACGAACTCGACCAGGTAATAGTCGCTCGCCAGCATGAACGTATTGATCATGATACCAGCTTTGCGACAAGCCTGGACTTCTTTGAAGGTAGCGTCCATGACGAATGGATCGCCGCCCATGGAATTTTTGTAGAGCCGGCGCTGGTCCGGTGACGCTGCCGCGCCCCTTTTTGCGGCACTTCGCGAAGAAAGCGAGCCTCCAGCACCGATCGTTGTTCCCTCAACGAAACAAGCCGTGGGTTTCCCGTCGGTGACCATCACGATTTGCTTCATCTCTTTACCCTGGGCCTGAAGAATGCGGCGAGCGAGTCGCAAACCTTCGGCGGTGTTGGTGTGATACGGGCCGACCTGTGTCGTAGCGAGCCTGGCCAGCGCCAGCTCTTCAGCACTGTCATGGAACAAAACAATCTTTAGAGAGTCGCCGGGATATTGAGTTCGAATCAGGTGCGCGAGGGCAAGGGCGACCTTCTTTGCCGGCGTGAATCGATCCTCGCCGTACAAGATCATCGAGTGTGAGCAATCGAGCATTACGACCGTTGCACACGAAGACTGATAGTCACACTGATGGACATGCAGATCGCGATATTCGAGATTCAATGGAACCTGGAGACCTTCTCGCCGGATCGCCGACAAGAGAGTGGTGTTGACGTCGAGATTAATGGTGTCGCCAAACTCGTACGGTTTGCTTGCGCTTTCAGCCTCCACACCGGTAGCGAGATGCATAGTGTCGTGACGGCCAAGCGAACTCTTGCCGGTGCTTCCGAGCAGATTTCTCAAAGTCTTGTAGCCGAGAAAGTCCAATCCCTTCTCGGTTAGTTCAAACTTTACGTTGCGCGGCAAAGGCTCGCCGACGTTGCCATTTCCGCCATGCCTGCGATCACGACCGTTAGGTGACCTCGTCGGCTCTTCCTTCAATGACAAGTAGCCTTCCTCAACCAGGCGTTCGATTAACTGGTTGAGCATCTCTTCAAGCTGCGAGCCTTTGAAGTGACCGTCGTTCTCGGCGAGCATTTGGTTGACTTGGTGTTCGCTGATGAGTTTCTGATCCAGGAGAGCCTGAAGAAGTGCTCTACGCAATGCATCCAGTGAAGTGTCGAGCGGTGTCTGCTGCCGAGTCCAATAGTAGTCGTCATCGTAGCCCGAGTAGAGGAGCTCATCCGATAAGGCTTCCATCAGCTCGCCGAGATTCAAAGACGAGATGTCGAGACCATTAAACTTTGAGTAGCGAGTGAACTTCATTAGATTTAGCCGCGGATGAACGCGGATAAGCGCGGATCAGAACCGGCAAAAATCAAGCGATTAATCATACGAGTTTTACTACTGCTCGTCCGATAAGGCTTCCATCAGCTCGCCGAGATTCAAAGACGAGATGTCGAGACCATTAAACTTTGAATAGCGAGTGAACTTCATTAGATTTAGCCGCGGATGAACGCGGATAAGCGCGGATCAGAACCGGCAAAAATCAAGCGATTAATCATACGAGTTTTACTACTAATTGGGTGAAAGCAAGTTCTTAAGTAGGGATCCGGCCGGCCCGTGCTTTCTAACATTATCGAATACCCTTCGCTTGAATTGCGGTTTCAATCCAAAATTCAGCAATAACCCAACTTCGATTTCAGTCGCTCGAAGGTAGTTCAGTAATTGAGCTTCGTGGGCGACATCTAACGTTCGACAAGCCTTGAGTTCTACCAGAACACATTCTTGAATCAACATGTCAGCAGTAAAATCGCCAACCTTCTTTCCGCGGAACCACACCTCAATATCGATTTGCCGCCTAACCCTTAGGCCGTTCCCAACTAACGCAATTTCGAGCGCCTTCTCGTAAACCGATTCAATAAAGCCGTGTCCAAGCTCGTTGTAAACTTCATAAAACACGCCAATGATTCGGTCCGTTAGAGCCCGATGCTTAAGTCGATCTTCACTTGTATCCACAGTCGAACCTCCCACAAAAGTTGGTTTCAACGGTGGTATTAGGTGAAGCCCGAGCGAGGCTCCCAATTATTTCTCTCTTTTCTTATCCGCGCCTATCCGCGTTTATCCGCGGCTAAAACTCCTAACTGGATTTCCTGATCGGGCGTCATTCTTATCCACGGTCGAAACCTCCTTATGAAGTCTTCAACGATGGTGTTAAGTGAAGCCCGAGCGAGGCTCCCAATTATTTCTCTCTTTTCTTATCCGCGCCTATCCGCGTTCATCCGCGGCTAAAACTCCTAACTGGATTTCCTGATCGGGCGTCATTCTTATCCACGGTCGAAACCTCCTTATGAAGTTTTCAACGGTGGTGTTAAGTGAAGCCCGAGCGAGACTCACAATTATTTCTCTTTCTTATCCGCGCCTATCCACGTTCATCCGCGGCTAAAACTCCCTAACTATATTTACCGGTCTCAGTCAGGTCATCATAGATCATTCCGCGACGATCTTTCTTGGCTTTGGTAACAGCCGTGTAGCCGCCTTCCTCGTTGCGACTAATCTTGCTCTCGGCGTAAAGCGCCTCGAGTACAAACTCGCACGCTGAAATCACTTGAGCGTCATCGGAGCGCTTGATCGTAAATGGAATCAAAGCGGTATCGATCAATTCAGGGACCGTTTCCAGCAATCCCATACATTCTGCCGCTGACGCAGTGTCCGCTAAGCGCAGGCTATTGCCGGCCTCGAACCAGCGAACGGTCGCCGCAAAATCAATCCCCACGAAGTAACCCTCGAACACTTCACCTGCGGCGCGTTTGATTAGATCCTTGGCGATACGATTGGCTCCGACCTGCTCGCCTTCATATTCCAACTCCATCTTCCCGGTCATCGAGGGAATGGAAGCATAAACATCCGCGATGCGAGGCACGATTGCTTCTTCACCAGTCAGCAATGCCCGTCGCTCTGCATTCGAGACCACCGATTCCGTGACCGTGATCGGCAGACGCTGAGATACGCCAGAACGCCGATCCACTCGACTATCATCTCGAGCTTCGAACGCGATCTGCTCGACGAGTTCGCGGATGAAGTCCGGAATGTTGAGACGCTGACTCAAGCCATCGCGCGCCACCCATGCTTCCTGTTTCGTAATCGCTACGGCAGTCTGTAACTCGGCCGGATAGTGCGTCAGAATTTCCGAGCCGATGCGGTCTTTCAAAGGCGTAATAATTTTTCCGCGCGCGGTGTAATCCTCCGGATTGGCTGAGAACACAAGCATCACATCGAGCGGCAAGCGCACTGGATAGCCCTTAATCTGGACGTCGCCTTCCTGCATGATATTGAAAAGTCCGACTTGAATCTTGCCCGCCAGATCCGGCAACTCGTTGATTGCGAAAATTCCTCGATTGGCTCGCGGCAAAAGTCCGTAATGGATGGTCAGCTCATCACTCAACAAGTGGCCGCCTTTTGCAGCCTTAATCGGATCGACGTCGCCGATGATGTCGGCAATCGTCACGTCGGGCGTCGCCAGCTTTTCGACGAGACGCGAACCCCTCGTAAGCCAATCGAGTTGAGTCATGTCACCGTGCAGCTCGAGCATTTGCCGGCCATAAGCTGAGATAGGCTGGAACGGATCGTCGTTAACTTCGGAGCCTGCAATCACTGGGATCTGCTCATCGAGAAGGTCGGTGAGCTGACGAATGATTCTGCTCTTAGCCTGACCTCGCAAGCCGAGCAAGATCAGGTTGTGACGCGACAGAATGGCGTTGACGAGCTGCGGGATCACGGTTTCGTCGTAGCCAACAATTCCGGGAAACAGTTTTTCACCAGCTTGAAGTTTCTTTACCAGGTTCGCGCGCAGCTCGTCCTTTACTGAGATGCGTTTGTACCCGCTTTGCTTTAACTCGCCCAGAGTTTTTGGTTGGTGCATTTATTTGACCTTGCTTTGCGCGTGGCGCGGATTTGCTTTCTTATCTTAATACGGAACCAGCTGAGACTTCAGTCGGGGCTCGGGGCAAACCAGAGGCAAAGACACAAAACTTATCCACAGATTACGCAGATTTCACAGATGTTTTGTTGTTGCTATCCAAACCGGCCTCGAAATTTTCAAGGACATCTCTGCGAAGCATTGCCAAAACATCTGTGAAATCTGCGTAATCTGTGGATAGGTTCTGTTCGCTTCATGCAAACGACCCGATGAGCTATCAAACTTCATGTTTGCGTTAACCCATTGTTGCGACGAACCAATCACCTTCTCGCACAATCAGGCGATCAGCTTCAAGCTTCTCGAGATGCGCGAGCACGGCTCGTTCGGCCATCGCATGTGCTTTGGGCGAGACGTCCGTATAAACAACGGTAACAATCTGAGACGGTGACGAAGCGCCATTGGTGACCGCGGCAAGAATTCTCTGCTCGCGATCGAGCCGATGATTGATGTACTCGTCAATCTTTTCGTAAGGATTCGCGATAGCGGGACCGTGCCCGGGAAAAATCACGGAGAGGTTTGGGATTTCGCGGACTCGTCGCAGTGACGAAAGATAGTTACGCATGTTGCCTTCCGGAGGATCGATTAATACCGACCCGAGTCCAACGATATTGTCGCCGGAGAGCAAAGTGCCGGTGCGTTCATCGTGAAGACACAAATGACCGCGCGCGTGCCCAGGCGTATGCAGCACGCGCAATTCAATTCTCGGCTCACCTTCAAGTACAACCACATCACCATCGGAGAGCAGCGCCTCGACGGAAATACTTTCAGGCAGCGCCGCCGCAGTCTCAGCATGCGCGCTTACAACCATTGCCCCGACGTGATCTTTCAGTGCGTTCACGCCCGCTATGTGGTCCGGATGTACGTGCGTTAAGAGGATGCTATGGAGCTTGCGACCTTCGCCAAGCAACTGTTCGACGGCAGTATGCAAGGCTAGTTGTTCATCCTCGTAAGGCGAACCGGGATCAATCACCAGCAAAGACTTTGACGTGTAAATCAAATAACAGTTGGTGTGGGTCGCGGGTGGCCTGGTAGGAGTTCGCACCGGAAAGCAAATGTAGTTAGGACGAAACTCGATCCGTCGCACAGGCTCGGCTTGCGCTTGCGGCTTCGAAAGAAAACGAGGCACCAGATCAGACGTCATACCAGCGGCGAGAGTCTGCAAAGCGTGGAGTATCGGCGGCACCGCGAGGATCTCAGAGCGCTGCCAGCGTTCATAACCTTCGGCGGCGACAATCCATTCCCCACTTTCCAACTCGCCAGGTATGACTCGAGGTTCCTGTTTAGCTGGGCATTCGACTAGAAAGAATGAAGTATCAAATCGACGAGCGCTGAATGGCGGTGTTACCCAACGCCCGACGAAAGTGAAATCACTCGCGTCAAGGTGGAGGTCGTAGTGCTTCAATAAGCCAGCCCAGGACATGCGTCCCGAGGTTAGATCGTCAAGGAGCGAAGCTCGCTGACCTATCGTCAAAGTTCCGGCGCCGCGGGCCGCAAGCATTCCGAGTTCCTCAAACAGCTCGCGGGCGGCGCAGCTTATTAACGCCGACGCTTCAGCATCAGAACCATTTTCGACTGCAACTTCGCAGTCTGCGAGATCGAGCTGTCCACCAGGAAAAGCGTGAAAGCCGCCGAGAAAGGCTAGTTGACGACTACGACGTACCCAGAAAACTTCCGGGCCAATGGGATTGCTGGGATCGCTGAGATTTGTGTTTTGACGAAGGAGTATGACGGCGGCTGCGTCTTTAGGGACACTCGGCATTTATTTGGAGTGCGCCGACCTGTCGGCGCTTTTGTCGCTGCGACCTGTCGCAGCCTGTTGGCGAAACCTTCCCATTTTCCAAAGCAGCGCTGCGTCGAGCCGCCGCGGAGAAAAGCGGTGACAGGTCACCGCTCTGCAAATCAAGACCAGCGGAATCGCTCGCCATCATTGCCAACCCAGGGATTGCCGCGCATGTGGTAGCCACCCTCTTCCCAGAAGCCAGCTTGATCGCTTTCAAGGAAGCGGACACCCTTGACCCATTTGGCCGACTTCCAGGCGTAGAGCTGAGGAATGATCAATCTGACTGGACCACCATGTTGAGGAGGAATGGGATTGCCATCATGAGACCAGGCAAACAGTGAATCTTCCATCATGAAGTATTCGATGGGCACATTCGTGGTCCAGCCGTAATCGTAGCCAAACGCAACCACAAATTTAGCTTCGGGTTTTACGCCAGCCAGTTTTGCAATTTCACGCGTCGAGACACCACCCCAAACGTTGTCGAGTCGAGACCAGCGCGTCACGCAATGAAAATCGGCGTAGACTTTCACCGGCGGTAGCTGCATGAATTCGTCGAGCGACCATGAAAGTGGCTTCTCGACCAGGCCATCGACTTCGAACTTCCAAATCGCGAGGTCGACGTCGGGAGTTCCATGGGCGTCGAGCACGGGCCACTTCTTCGTTCGTGATTGTCCTTGCGGGATTCGGTCACTGCGACGAGTGTCCGGGCTGATGACGATCTCTGGATCCTCAATCTTTTCGGGCGGACGAGGATCGGTGGTCTGGTAATCAGGATCCTGAAAAAGGTTATTCAGAAAACTCATTTTTGTAGCTTAGACTTCAGTCTGACCATTGTTCATGAGCGGGATTCTTATTGACTCCAACTCAATGTAATCAAGCTCGAGTGCCGAGAGACACAAGGACAGACTGAAGGCCGTTCTACTTTTTACTTCGATCTTCTGCCAGCTTTATCAACTCTTCCGGCATCCATTTGCCGACGCCCTTCGAGACAGCGTCATTGATACCGACCGAACGATCGTGCCAATCGTCCCGAGTTCCCTCGGGCCCGCGTTGACTTGAATACTCTTCGGTCTGCTCAAGCGAGAGCACAATGCCCTGCGCGACTTCCTTCCAATCCTGAAACTGAATGCCACGTCGCACGATCGGCAGGCCGGCGCTCCAATCTTCCTCAGGCGCGAGCGCATCCTGTTCCGGAATGGTCAGGTTATACAGCGGCGGAAACTGTTTGCCTTGAGACTCTCGGGCAAGTTGCGCCGCAATTTGTTTATAAGATGTCTTTGGACTGTCACGCCGAATAGTCTGGGCCCGGCGGAAAAGGTCGGCAACACTTGGTTGTTCATTAGCCATCAGAGCGAAACCTCGTCTTCTTGCTTTCGTTAAAAGGGTAGAAATACCTTACACGCGACCGTCATGAAGCACAACCGAGCACTTGTGCCCTCGCAACGTTCTTCCGGGAACTTGAACGTTGCGGGCGCGTCTAATTCGATGAGTCTTCAAAGGCACTTCAGGAGTTTACCTTGATCGCGAATCGCATCACTGCAGCACTCCTAACCTTCTTCCTGATCAGCGGCTGCCTCCCGACAATAACGTCGCCGGTCTTGGGCGCTGGTGCTGAAGCGGCAGAATCTAACCAGACGGAAGGAACTCAGAATAAAAAGGGCTTGCAGTTTCGCCTTAGCGAAGGTCTAGCTCAGCGCAAGCCGGAAACGCGCGCTTCTATCACAACTGCTACTGTTCTTTCGGCTGCCGAGACTGACAGACTTCTGAGCAGACTTCCCGCAATCAAAGTAACAGATTCTGACGATCAGCCGTTTGCGCTTCGTGACCGTTCGCAACCTCCGCCACGCACCGGCAAGACAATAAACACTCCCTTCTCGGGGTCGAGCGCAACCACAGCCGCTGAATCTGTTTCTGGCGCTCTGCAAGTTCTCAGAGTTGCTCCGCAAGGCAACATTTCGATCGCTCCGAATCTGAGCGTGACGTTTTCCCAGCCAATGGCGCCGATCGGTTCGCTGGAAGACGTCGCCGCTAATGTTCCGCTAAAACTGTCGCCGCAACCTCCAGGCAAGTGGCATTGGCTCGGGACCAACACCCTTGTCTTTGAGCCCGACGGCAGATTTCCCATGGCTACTGACTATGCGGTGACGGTTCCGCCGGGGACTCGATCGACGAGCGGTTCCACTCTTAAAGCGAGCAAGAGCTGGCGCTTCGCTACGCCGCCTGCCGAGGTCATGAAGACTTTTCCAGGTAAAGACGATACCCAAACCAGGGATCCCATGATGTTCGTTGAGTTCAATCAGCGAATTGACTCCGAAGCCGTCGTGAAGACTATCAAGATTCGCGCAGGCAATGTGATCAGAAGCGCTCGACTGGCGACCACCGAGGAAGTGCGCGGAAACGAAGAGATACAACAACTCGCTGACAAAGCTACCGCAGATCGTTGGTTGGCTTTTCTCGCAGTCAACCCTGACCCGAAACAAATATCAGCCGCTTTGCCTCCGGGAACTCGAGCCACAGTGATCATCGGCCCTGGAGTGCCTTCTGCCGAGGGCCCAAAACTTTCCACCAAAGCACAAACGTTTTCTTTCCCGACGTACGGTGCGTTGCGCGTAGCTGGTCATGACTGCGATGACTCGAAGCGATGCCAGCGCAATAATGCTTTCGATATCAAGTTTACCAATGACCTCGATGAATCATCGTTCAAATCTTCGTTGGTCAAAGTCACTCCTGCGATCGAAAGGATGGAAACATCGATCAATGGCGACACCCTGTCGATAGATGGCGTTAAGCGTGGGGGAATCACCTACCGTGTGACACTTGACCAGGGAATAAAAGATGAGTTTGGGCAATCACTCGGTCGCAGCCAGTCCGTCGCTTTCTACGTTTCGCACTCGCAACCCGTACTCTCAGCTCCAGAGAAATCGTTTGCGGTACTAAACCCGTTTGGCCCTCCGACGTTTTCTGTCTACTCGAACAACTACAGCAGCTTAAAAGTACGACTGTATTCGGTCCAGCCGGAGGATTATTCGAAGTGGCTTCTTTATCAAAATCCGCCTGAGAAGGGAGAGCAACCGGAACGTCCCGGCCGGCTCGTTATGTCTCGCACCATTGCGGTAAAGGCTAAACCCGACGAAGCGATTGAAACACCGATTGATGTCAGTCCAGCCCTAAAAGACGGTCACGGCCAAATGATCATCGTAGTCGAGTCGCCAGAGGTTCGAGGCGGCGCGATCTACCGAGTTGAAACGTGGTTGCAGCGCACCGACATCGGTCTGGATGCGTTTGTAGACAAAACTCAATTGGTCGGCTGGGCCACCTCGCTGCGGACTGGTTCAGCTCTTGCCAATGTTGAGTTGGAACTCCTTTCTGCGGGGATCAAGAAGTCGACTGTAGTTGATGGCACAGCTCGTCTGGCCCTTGGATCCATAACATCAGATTCCCTCGTGGCCAGGCTGGGGAATGATGTAGCGCTGCTGCCTAAACAAACAACGAGCTGGGACAGTTCAGCTAACTGGTTTCGCGATCCTAATATCGATAGTCTGCGCTGGTTCGTCTTCGATGACCGCAAGATCTATCGGCCGGGCGAAGAAGTTCACATTAAGGGATGGATTCGTCGCATCGGCGGCGATCCGTTTGGCGATGTCGGCTTGGCCCGTGATGCGAATACCACGACTAATGTTCTCTACACGGTGAAGGATTCGAGAGGTGTGGACGTCGCGCGCGCTGGAACTCAAATAGGCCCTCTGGGTGGTTTTGATTTCACCTTCAAGCTTCCGTCGACAATGAATTTGGGCAACGCTCGGGCAGAGCTCGTGACCAACAGTAAACTGACCGACTCAAGCTTTACTCACCAATTTCAGGTTCAAGAGTTTCGCAGACCCGAATTTGAAGTCGAAGCACAAGTTGATAGCGCGCCACCACACTTTGTAGGCGCTGCGGCCGATCTGTCAGTCGCCGCAAAATATTATTCCGGGGGCGGTCTTGCCGATGCGCTAATTCGATGGAAAGTGGATTCGGAGGCGGGCCAGTTCACCCCTCCGAATCGCGGTGACTTTACGTTTGGTAAATGGATACCGTGGTGGGGCTCGACTTATGATTCGACCCGCTCTTCTCAGAATCACACCGAAACTTTCTCAGCGAGAACTGATGCGGATGGCAACCATCGCCTCCACATCGACTTCGATTCCGTTGATCCTCCGCGTCCGACTGTCTTGACGGCAGAAGCCTCGGTCACCGACGTCAACCGACAAACCTGGAGCGCAACTACAACGCTGCTGGTACATCCCGCCGATCTTTACGTTGGCTTGCGCAGTAACAAAACCTTCGTTCAGCAAGGCCAGCCTTTAATCGTCGAGTCTATCGTTACGGATATCGAAGGCAAGCTGGTGTCTGAGCGTGAAATAAAAATGCATGCAGCTTTGCTCGAGTGGCAACACGTGAGCGGCAACTGGGTTCAGGTTGAGAAGAACCCACAGGAGTGCAGCGCACTTTCCAACGCAAGTACAACCACGTGTAACTTCCAAACTGCGCAAAGCGGACAGTATCGAGTGCTTGCCGCCATCCACGATCAGCGCGGACGCGCCAATGAAAGCGAGCTAACTCTTTGGGTGGCCGGGAACACTCCGGCTTCCGAATACAGTTACTCGCTGAATGAGGTCAAATTGGTTCCTGACAAGAAGGAATACCACGCGGGCGACAACGCGGAAATCCTCGTACAAACTCATCTCTATCCTGCTGAGGGAATGGTCACTTTGCTGCGGTCCGGTATCTTGAAGACTGAAGCCTTTCATATTGATGGACCAACCCACACGTTGCGAATTCCCATTGAGGCTGCCTGGACGCCGAATGTGACGGTGCGGGTCAACCTGAACGGTACGCTCAATCGAGGCCAGGACAAGGAAGCGTCATACGCCACGGGACAGTTGGATCTCTCGATCCCGCCCCTCGACCGAAAACTCCAGGTGACGGCAACGGCGCGAGACAGAACCCTCGAGCCCGGCGCCGAAACTCAAATCAGTGTTGAGGTGAAAAATGCTGCCGGTGCGCCGGTAAGTGGAAGTGAGGTAACACTGCTCGCAGTCGACGAATCGGTGTTGGCGCTGACAGATTATGAACTGGTCGATCCTTTGACGACTTTTTATGCCTCGCGCTCTGATGACACCACCCACTATCAACTACGGGACAACGTGACCGGCGCCCATTCGAAGGACGAGATCGAAAGATTTATTTCACATTACTGGCGGCGCAGCAGCTACGGCTACCCGGAAGCACCAGGTGTTGGCCGCGGTTTACTTGCAGCCCGAAGTCAGATGGTATCGGGGGTCCGAAATTTATCAGGCTTTTACTTGCTGGCGCCAGGTTCGGTTTACTCAGCTGCATTCGGGAAGATCAAGAGTGGTGATATTAACGTCGTGACGAAGTCCGGAACCAATGAACCAGATGAGCTACCGAAGATTAGATTGCGAGAAAACTTCGATGCGCTCGCAGTCTTCGCTCCCGCTGTGAAGACCGACGCAAACGGTCACGCCACCGTTCGAGTCAAACTACCCGATAACCTCACACGCTATCGCGTCATGGCTTACGCGGTGTCAGGCGGAAAATACTTTGGCTGCGTGGAATCTGATTTGACAGCGCAAATGCAGTTGATGGTGAGGCCGTCGGTGCCACGCTTCTTGAATATGGGGGATCAGTTCGAGCTTCCAGTCGTCGTACAAAATCAGACCAATCAAGCGCTGACCGCAGCTGTGGCAGTAAGAGCTATCAATGCCAGGTTTGTTGAATCGTTGACTGAGGTTGAGTTGTCGGCAGCAACTGCAGGCTGGCAGCCTGCAGTACAGGTGGGGCGACGCGTGAATGTGCCTGCCAACGATCGAGTCGAAATCCGCATACCGACCGTGACGGTTAAGCCCGGCATGGCAGTCTTTCGACTTAGCGTGGCGTCAGGCCAAATGTCGGATGCAGCGTCGGCTTCATTTCCAGTTTGGACACCGGCAACGACCGAGGCTTTCGCGACCTACGGTCAGCTTGACGACGGCGCAATTACGCAAAGCATAGCTACTCCGAAAAATGTTTTCAGTGAGTATGGCGGCTTGGAAATCGAGACCTCGTCGACGCAGTTGCAGCAGCTTACCGACGCGGTTTTGTACCTCACTAATTATCCCTATGAATGTTCCGAGCAATTGTCTTCTCGAATTATCGGCATCGCAGCGTTGCGCGACGTGCTCTCTTCGTTCCGAGCCAGGGACATGCCTGGTCAAGCCGAGCTCGAAGCCATCGTCGTTCGAGATCTGACGCGGCTTCAGGGAATGCAGAACAGCGATGGAGGTTTCGGCTTCTGGAAAAGGGGGGATGAGTCCTGGCCTTACTTAACAATTCATGTCGCGCATGCCCTTGCTCGAGCGAAGCAGAAAAAGTTCAACGTGCCCGCGGCGATGATCGAAAATGTGAGCGAGTATCTAAAGAACGTCGAATCGCACCTTCCCGCTCGATACGATCTCTACGATCGATATGCACGGCGCGCGCTTATTGCTTATTCGCTTTATGTCCGCGCGCAATTAGGTAAACGGGACGCTGCAGGCGCTCGCAAATTGATCGCAACCGCTGGACTTCAGAATCTTTCATTGGAGGCCGTTGGCTGGATCTTGTCGGTGCTCGCTGGCGACAAAGCGTCACAAACTCAGATTGAATTGATTCGACGCCACCTCGACAACCGAGTGACTGAGACTGCAAGTACGGCGCACTTTGTGAGCGACTACTCTGACGGCAACTACCTGCTGCTGAATTCGGAAAGACGCACCGACGCGGTCATTCTCGAGGCTCTGATTGCCGACCAGAAGACAAATGATCTGATTCCGAAAATTGTGCGCGGTCTGCTCGAACATCGCACGCGCGGCCGCTGGGAAAACACACAGGAGAACGCATTCGTCTTGCTGGCGCTCGATCGTTACTTCCACACTTACGAGAAAGTGACGCCGAACTTTATTGCGCGAGTTTGGCTGGGTGACGCCTACGCGGGCCAACAGGAATTTCAGGGGCGCGCTACCGACAGACAGGATGTTAAGGTGCCGATGAATTACCTGGTGAACAACCCGAGCGCCCGGAGCTTAACCTTGAGCAAGGAAGGCGCAGGCAGACTCTACTATCGAATCGGGATGAGCTATGCGCCGTCTGATTTGGACGTTAAGTCTATTGATTCAGGGTTTACTGTTCAGCGTGAGTATGTAGCGATAGACGATCCGGGAGATGTTATTCGCGCCGCTGACGGAAGTTGGCAAATCAAAGCCGGCGCCCGCGTACGAGTTCGTCTCACGATGTTTGCTCCGGCTGAGCGTTATCACGTCGCGCTTACCGATCCGTTGCCGGGCGGCTTTGAAACTTTGAATCCCGCGCTCGTCGTGAGCCAAACAGTTTCTGAGGACAACAAGTCAGAAATGGAAATGGATCGGCAACTACATTGGTTTGACCAACAGAACCTCCGCGATGAGCGCACGGAAGCTTTCACTGCGCGTCTCTGGCCGGGTGTTTATGGATATTCGTATGTGGCTAGAGCTACGACACCGGGTAACTTCGTCGTGCCCCCGGTTAAGGTAGAAGAGATGTACCACCCCGAGACCTTTGCTCGAGGCAAGAGCGATCGCGTCCGAATAAAGCAGTAAGACGGAAACCGTAAACCCGTGAACCGAGAACCGTGAACCGTAAACCGAGAGCTGCGAACAGAATCGTTGTAAATGTAAGTCAACGATAAGAACAAGCTCGGACGCGGTCGGCGTCAAACTGTTCCCGGTTTCCGGTTTTCGGTTCCCAGCAGTAAGACGGAAACCGTGAACCGTAAACCGTAAACCGAGAGCTGCGAACAGAATCGTTGTAAATGTAAGTCAACGATGAGAACAAGCTCGGACGCGGTCGGCGTCAAACTGTTCACGGTTTCCGGTTTTCGGTTCACGGACTTTTTCCCGGTTTTCGGTTCCCGTGTTATCGTCACATGTGAATGTCACAGGAACTGACCACCGCTGAACCACAACCATCGCCTCCCTCAGATCCCAAAACTTGCGATGTTTGTGCACGCAAGTCAGTTGAACGATCGATCCTACTGTCTGATCTAAAGCCGGAGCTGCGTTCAATCGTTAAGGCGAATGCGTCAACGCTGGCGCCGACCGCCAGAATCTGCCCTCCCTGCGTTGAGATTTTCCGGCGCGGCAAAAGCCAAATCGATTCACACGCAAAAGTGTTTGAGGAGACAAGTTATGTCTTGCCAACGCCGCTGCGCATGGAAGCCGATGAACGATTCACCGGGAGCGGAGTAACGATCGCATTTCTTGATTCCGGGTTCTTTCGTCACGACGATCTATCCAAGCCCACGAATCGTATCGTCGCCTACCATAGTATTTTCGACGCCGAGCACGATCAGACTTCACTTGAAACTACTGATGTGGCCAGCTGGCACGGGATGATGACGTCAGTCGTTGCCGCGGGGAACGGGTATCTCTCGGACGGTTTCTATCGAGGCATTGCGTCGGATGCCAACGTCGCTCTCGTGAAAATTGGCCGGACCGGTCACATTTCGGATTCCGATATCGAACGCGGTTTGAAATGGGCGATCGATCATCGCCACGAGCACAATATTCGCGTCGTCAATATTTCTGCCGGAGGCGATTTCCCGCAGTCGTATCTGACCAACTCGCTTTGTCAAACCGTTGAGCGAGCCGTTAGCGAAGGCTTGGTTGTTGTTTGCGCTGTCGGTAATGCGGGAATGTCACCAAGCCATGAAGTCTTGCCGCCAGCTTGTTCGCCCGCAGCTATTTCGGTCGGCGGACTTGACGATCAAAACTCACTTGATCGAGCTCGGCGCGGTATGTATCGCTCCTCGTATGGCCCCACAGTCGACGGGCTGCAAAAGCCGGAAGTGATCGCGCCGGGAATCTGGGTGGCCGCGCCAATCCTTCCGCATACGCCGACGGCTGGAGAAGCGCAGTTGTATTCTGAGCTCGATCAAGCGCTCGATAAAGAGCTGAGGACAATCATCGATGCGCATCGAGGAGTCGATAGCGATATCGACGAAGCGCGGGAGCTGCCAGTTCCTTTGCTGCGTCAACTCATCACGATCAAGCTGCGTGAAGGCAACGTCATCAATCAATTTTACAAGTACGTCGACGGAACATCCTTCGCGGCGCCGATTGTCTCGTCGATAGTTGCTTGCATGCTCGAAGCCAATCCGCGGCTGACTCCACCACAGGTGAAGAGAATCCTCATTGAAACAGCCGAGCGTGTACCGTCGATTGATGTTGATCGACAAGGCTGGGGCGTTGTCGGCGCGAAAGCTGCTGTCGAGACTGCATTGAAGTATGGGAAGTAGCGTGCGGTTTGCTTCGAGAGAGCTTTTCGATAGTGCGCCATGAAAAAAGTAGGTAGTCGCTAAAACTGAGGCCACGGCCTGGCGCCGTGGTCACTCACGTTGGTCGCTAACTGAGGCGGGCCGGGATTTTTGGTGATGCCACGGGCTCGTCCCGTGGAGTGTTCACGCTTCATGCTGCTGGCAGGCGGCAACATGAAACACCACGGGGCCAGCCCGTGGCATCTTGCGAACCGACGGATCAGCCTGTTTTGTAGCTGTGAGCATGAAACACCACAGGGCCAGCCTGTGGTATCGGCTGAGGCTTCAGTTCACCATTTATGCTTTACCTACTTTTTATTGGCGCACTGGGCCTTTCGATTTTCCATTCATCATTTTCCAATCGTCATTTTTTATCCAGCTCAATGGTGCTTAACAGGACGTCTACGCTCCTTCCAATGACAATTGATATATGGAAAATGATATATGGAAAATCCATTTGGTCGTGCCTTATTCGACCTCAAACAGATAGGTAACAGGCTGACAGTCCGTGATGCTTGCTAGACACATCTCGCGAGGCTATGCAACAATCCAAGAACAATCAAACAGAGATGAATCGTCAAGAGGAGAGCTTTATTGTCGATGTCTGAGAACGAAACTGCTCCGAGCGCGGAAGCGACGGAAGCGCCAATAGAAAACCAGCCAGCTAGTCAGAGCACGGAAGAAATCACTTATCACGCAGTTGAAAAGGACGGCGTGGTCACAGCGATTTGGGAAATGCAAGGTCGCAAACACCTCCGCACTATCGATCCTCGATCCCGTCAAGGTCAGGATATTCTGCGGCTGTACACAACCGAACATCCCGAGCATCACGAAACTGCTCCCGCTGCCGAAACGGGCGAAGCTGCTTCCTCATAATTCAATACCGCAGCAGCACTCGCGCACAAACTCAATGGAACTCGCGCGAGCTCTGAGGGTCTAATGTATTTGCAATTAGCTGGTCTCAGGCTATGCGAATTAGACGCGCAATCATTTATCTTTCAGTTTCTCTAATCACGTTTGGCGCGGGTCTGCTGTCAGCGAGCCTCGTCATGCGGAAAGAAGCATCCATATCATCTATCATTCGATCAATCGGTTTAAGCCAAATTCCGCCATTACAATTTACACTCATCGGGCGCGCCTGCGGCCTGGGCTATGACCGGCTTTACGAGTTGCCTGATGGCCAAAGGATGAATGAGGGAAGTTTCTGCAAGCAGTCCACCGAGCAAGGGCAGAAGGCGTGGCGAGATCTCCTGGCCAAGTCGTCCCGGATTGTCGAACGAGTCTCGGATTACGAGAATCGTTTTGGAGAAAAGGGCGAGCGTGTGGTTGCTCTCTTTCCAGCCGACAACTACCAGCAGGAGTCGGCAAGAATTCTTTGGTACAACGGCGGGAAATGTTATCTCTACACTAAGGCGCCCAGTCTTGACCTTGCTCTCGAGTTCGAAAGCAGCCAAGGTTACGAGTACTGACGGGGTCTTTTCCTCACAACGGGAAAATATCTGCGTGCACATCTGAAGCGCTCAAACGGTCATAAGAAATGAACGAACGGCCCAGGCGTTTTGAGTTCAATCTTTAGATTGCGTGCTGGCTGCGGCACAATCTGAAGATTGAACTCTGAACGCCGGTTTGGAATGGAGAATCCTGCAACGAGCCAGAATTTTCCCGTGCTGAGATCGCCTTCCAGTTGCAAAAGTTCGTGGCCGAATCCGACCTTAGGGAGGTCGATTGTCTGGTCTTGGCTTGGAGGTCTTACGAGGCCCCGGATTTATGAAAATCTATAGACTCTCCATGAATTTGAACAAAAACCTTCCAGGAGTTCGCTACGGAACTTACGGATAGCCCTTGTCCCAAAATGAATCCCCAAGTTTTTCGGCACTTCCATAATCATCACGAAAATCTCACAAGATGGAATGCCGCTTGCCTAAATTTCGGATAACGTCGGTCACACAGGGCTTTTTTCCAAAAATAGGTACCCTCGGCGTTCTTAATAGTTTTCAACTAGTCCAACCAAAAGTTAGAGACATCGAGAAGGAGGAGCTGTTATGCGAAGCTTTTTACGCTTGCTGGCAAGCGGCTTGGTTTTGACCCTTCTGTGTGTGGCTGCATATTCTCAAGGCGGCCAGACCGGGGGTATTACAGGTGTCGTTACCGACCAAAGCGGAGGCTTGGTGAAAGGCGCCACCGTCGACGTTGTCGACGAAGGCACCGGCAAGTCTGTCCGTACGACCACAACCGGTGACGATGGCGCCTACACGGCCACGCTGCTGCCGCCGGGAATGTACCGCGTCGAAGTCACGGCGCCCAACTTCAAGAAGGCAGTAGTCGCCGCGGTCCAGGTAAGAATTACTGAAAGCGCGCGGCAGGACGTCTCGCTGCAAGCCGGCCGCATTGAAGAAACGGTCAATGTTGAGGCCACCCCTACGCTAATCAACCCGAGCAGCGCTACGACGGGGCAGGCCATTGATTCGCAGACGTTGCGACAGCTGCCGCTGGCTTCTCCCAATTTCCTGTTCTTGCTCAGCCTGTCAACCGGCGTTACCGGTGAGCCGACCGACGTGCGCACCGCGGGACGAGGTACGGCGGATGTGACTGTGAACGGTCAGCGCACCAGCAACAACAGCGTGTCGCTTGAAGGCATCAACGTTAATGACTTCAACCTGGCGCACTTCGACACCGTGCCGCTTCCGAATCCAAGCACCCTGCAAGAGATGAAGGTCTCGACCTCGCTCTACGATGCCTCTCAAGGCAGCAAGGGCGGCGGCGCACTGGGACTCGTGATCAAGTCCGGTCAAAAGGACTTTCATTGGGAAGGTTATTGGCAGCATCGCAACGACGCTCTTAACGCTAATGAATGGTTTCGCAATGCGCAGCCAAACTTGAAAGGCAAACGTGCTCGCTTGCTGCAAAATGTTTTTGGCGGCTCGGGCAGCGGTCCAGTTCCTGGTATCGGCGCCTTCTGGTTCTTTAATTATCAGGGAGTCAGGGCCCGAAACGGATTGGATCCAGCCGGTTCCGCTCTTTCACCGACGATTCAGAAATTCCCAACTAACGCGGACGGATCGACATCTGCTGCTCAACTCGCTATGGCGTTTGGTCTAACCCCAGCGCAGATCGATCCCATCGCCGTCAACATTCTCAATTTGAAGAGCAGCCTTTACGGCGGACAGTATCTGATACCGCGTCCCGGTCAGGGCGGATGCGGGGTTGGGACTGCTTCGCCAATCAGCACCTTCACTTGCCAGTTCAGCGCCGTCGCTCCTATCAAGGACAATCAATACACTATCAGTCTCGACCGCAGCTGGAAGGGTGGACGCGATAAGCTTTCGGGACGCTGGTTCTGGGACAATGGCGCAGTCGACAAACCTTATGGCACGGCCAGCAATCTCGCTTTCCCGAGAACTGATACTCAGCTAAATCGTTTCCTCTCGATCACTGAAACGCATATTTTCAGTCCGACGCAAGTAAATGAGTTGAGACTCGGCTACAGCCGGTTCCTCTTCGCAAACATTCCGACTGATTCGATCAATCTCTCCGACGTCGGCGCGAGCAGGGGCAATAGCAGTATCTTCCCCGGCATCTACCAGTTCACCATCGGCGGACTGTTTTCGCTGGGCACCGGTGTGAATGACGATCGTGGCACGGTCTCAAATACCTACAACATCGTCGATTCATTCTCGTGGACCCTCGGCAAGCACAGCTTGCGCATGGGCGCTGAGCGAGTCCAGTACCAGCTGAATCGATTCAATAACTTTGCCGTTCGCGGCGCTCTGACAACTGGGGTTACCAGTTCAGGGATAAGTCCTGCGCCGGATCCGCTTACAAGCTGCACGCTCGATACCAACGAGTGCACCGGTTTCCAGAATTTTCTGCGCGGCCGTATCACGGCAATCCAATCAGCCTTTGGTGATCCGGCACGAAACTTTGTCGCGACGGACTACTCCGGGTTTCTTCAGGACGACTATCGTTGGTCCTCGCGCTTGACCTTCAACTTTGGTCTGCGTTGGGAAGGCATGGCTTTTGGCCACGATAAACTCTATCGCGCTGGAATCTTTGATCCACAGCGAGCGGCCCAAGGCTTGAATCCGTTCTTAATTCCCGAAAAGGTTAACCTCGCGGGGTTCCATGGAACTCCGGGCGTGTCTGATTGCGCCTTGTCCACCTGCTTTGACGGCAATAACTTTGCCCCACGCGTTGGCTTTGCCTGGGACATGAATGGCGATCAAAAGACGGTTATTCGCGGCGGTTACGGTATGTATTATCAGAGGCTGTCGAACCAGAACATTCTGCAGAATTCTTTGGCAGCGCCGTTCACGGTTCAGCCGCTATCAAGCAATCCCAACCCGAACCCGGGTCAGCTAGCCAATCCTTTTGGCACAATACCGCCTCCATCGATAGTCGCAACCCAGTTCATTCCGCAGAACACCTACTTTGCAGGACTGTTCAATACGGCCACTGGGGCGATTTCGAATAATCCGAATGACGTAAATCTCTCCGGCTTTCGGCCGATTTTCGTTAACGAGCAAGGACAGCGGTGTCTGAACTACGCATCGCACATTTCGGCGGTAGATACCGCTACTGGAGCCACTAACTGCTCCATTAATCTCGCGTCGTTTACAACCGTACCACGCGACATTTACACCCCGTACACTCAGCAATGGAATTTGAATGTACAGCGTGAATTGAAGGGCGGGTGGGCCGCTGAGATCGGTTACGTGGGTACGCACTTTGTCGGCGGTCTGGGAATCTGGGATCCTTTCCTGGCCAGGGAAGCGAGCCCAACCTCCCCAATCGTCGTCAAGGACAAGAACGGCGTCACCTACAATATTACGGCCAACACCGTTAACAACGAAGAGCTACGGCATCAGATTCTTGGCCTTTCAAGAAAGCGCGGCTCGCGTTACTCAGGCAACATTGGGTTCGCAACTTACAATTCGTTGCAAGCCACTTTGTCTCGCCGGCTTACTCGAGGCTTCTACTTCCAGGCCGCATATACGTTCTCGAAGACAATTGACAACGTCAGTGGGTCTCAGAGCACGGATGAGCTGAATGCTACTCGTAACGGGCAAGGCGGCGCCAACATTCTGAATAACGGCGCGAACGTCCAACAGAATAAGGCGGTTGGAGACTTTGATCGACGTCACCGGTTGGTAGTGAGCTATTCCTACGATCTTCCAGTACCGAAGGGCAGTTTCTTCCAGAATCAGCTCTTCCGCGGCTGGGGCATCAGCGGCATCATCACCTACCAAAGTGGGTTGCCGTTCTCGGTTACGGACACAGGTGGCGGCGCTTTCGGCGGCGGCACCAGCACCGGACTCTTCAAATGCGCCAGCGCGCAGGATGCGTACACAACGGGCAGCACCACTGTGAAACTCGCGAATTACCTGAATCGCGCCTGCTGGATTACACCGCAACCGAATATTCCCAACTCGGCAGGAACGGGAGCTCACGGATACGGCACCACGCCGCGTAACGCTTTCCGTGGACCATTCCAACAGAATTGGGACTTCTCAGTTCAGAAGCGATTCAGTCCTCGTGAAGGGCATGAGCTCCAGCTTCGCATGGACATGTTCAACATGTGGAATCACCCGGTCTTCGGGTTTCCAAGCTCAGTGTCAATTGCCACTGCAGCAACATTCGGCCAAATCACTACCACGGTGGTACCGGCTCGATTGATTCAATTTGGTTTAACCTATAGGCACTGACGTAGTTCTTAGGTTCAAAACAAATGTTCCTCGGCCGGGCGGTTCTTCGGAATCGTCCGGCCTCTTTACCTTGTAGCAACACCTTACGAAACAAAAGACGAACTCGAACCGAGCGTTACCGCTCTTGTTTTTCATCCCTCTACGAGAGCATTATTGAGCCCCGCGTTCTCCACTGAGGTACCGAACATGTTGCCTTCCATGTATCGACCTGTTGCTCTGGCGCTGGTTCTGCTGGTTGCCTCAACCACCTTCGCGCAAAGGGACCGCGACGCCTACAACCCCAACAATCAAGGCTCGGAGATAACCGGACAAGTCAATCTTCTTGGGACTGGCTCACCGGCTCAGAATGTGACCGTGCGTTTAGAGAGGTTCAGCGGTGGCACTATCGACACTGTGAATACTGATGCGCGCGGAAGATTTAGGTTTGCGAACATAAGCAGAGCCTATTACCGCGTGGTGATTAATGTCGCCGGATATAAACCGGCACAGCAGGACGCCGACCTTCAGACCATAGCGAAGGTTTACCTCGTCTTCGAAGTGATTTCTGAAAGCCCGAGCTCATTGGCGAGCCTGGGCTCAGGTCCAGACGTAATCGATGCCCGAGTGCCACCCAACGCGCGCGATGAGTTCGTCCAGGGCCGATCCGCGCTCGCAAAGAAAAGCTATCCGGAGGCGGTCACGCATCTTCAAAACGCCGTTACCGGGTACCCGGAATTCTTCGCAGCGCGCATGCTGTTGGCTACTGCTTTGATTGATCAGCGACAGTGGTCTCAAGCTGAGACCGTTCTGCTGGGCACGCTCGAACAGCGGCCCGAAAACCCTCCCACCATGCTGGCATTAGGCGAAGTCTATTGGCGTCAGAAAAGATACAAAGAGGCGGAGGAGATTTTGCTTGCCGGGCTAAAGCTCGATGACAAGGCCTGGCATGGATTCTTTACTTTAGGCCGTTTGTATTGGGACACGAATCAAATTCCGAAGTCTGGAGCCGCCGTCGGACGAACGCTGCAGCTTAAGACTGACTTCGCCGAAGCGCATCTCCTCGCTGGAAATATCCTGCTAAAACTGAATCAACAGGAACGAGCGCTCAGTTCTTATCAGGAGTATGTAAAGCTCTCACCTAAAGGCGAGTTTGTTCCTCAGGCTCGCGACTTGATTCAGAAACTTCAGAAATCAATCGGCGAAAAGCAGTGAGCAATTTGAGATCTCAGATCTGAGATCTCAAAGCGAACCTACAAGCAATCGGCGTTCGTTCGACGCAGTTGCAAACCAAACCTCTCCTGATACTCACGCGAAGTAATGAATGCGCAAACCATCCCTCGATAGTTGTTCGGCGCTCGGTTGTCCAGAGTGTTGAGCCAGAAGTCATAGCCCGCCTGATCCGGATTTCGCTTCAAATAACCAAAATACTGCATCAACACGAACGAAGGATTGTATTCGCGAGTCTTGAAGGCTGCGATTTCGATTACGTCACGCACAGCGCGAGCGCGAGTCTTGCCTGCATTCATGTCCGCGATCAATTGCTGCCGCTCGCTGGTGAACGGTGTCAGCGCCGCAGTGTCGAAAAGCTTATTCACGAACTGCTCGTTAGTCATGGCAGTGGGATAGACCTGTTGAAAGGCTGCGCGCGCGACCCAGTCATTGGCAAACGCCTGCTTCTTCGCTTCCAGATCCGAACCGCCCACCACCAATGCTCTATCAGCCACGAACTCGGAGTTCGTCGGTCGTCGTCCGTAGGACGCTTTGTAAAACCGGTAAACGTACGACCCGGTGTCCTGGAATTCCTGCTCGATAAAGAAAGCCGCGGATACAGTGATGCGTTGCGTCTTAATGCACGCGTCGTTGTCGACGCATTGTGTGATTTGACCGGTCCAGTAGCTCAGTCCCGACGCGTCGGGGTTACGATTTAGAAAATCGAGGTAATGCTGCCGCACAAAGAATTGCGCATCGTTGATCTGATTTGAGAGGAGGGCGCCAAAAGCCAGGCCCGATAGCCCTTGCGTGTTTTCATCATCCGCTTCAAAAAAGATCTCGCCGTTCTGCAGAAAGCCGTTAAGAAAGGGATCGGGAAAAGCATCAACGCGTGGAATTCCACCGTTGCCTGCTGAGCCGTCAGCCAGGCCGCTGGCATCCTGAATGACGTAAACATTGCCGAGTCGGTCGACAGTCAATCCATGCAGGAACAGATTGTTGTCGATGGAAAGGCCCTCGACTACAACTTCGTCGTGGTCCGCAGTTCCATCCGCGTTATCGTCATACACTGCGAGCATCAACATGTCATTGCCCGCCGAGTGCGAGAAAACCACGCCACGCGAGTTCGCCGCAATGTCGAGCGGAGCATCGTCCGAAAACGCGTACTGATAATAAGCCGCGTTTCTGAGCTGATCCGGAATGCCATCGTTGTCCGTGTCGCGGATGACGCGCAGCTCGTTCGAATGAAAGTCAGCAATCAATAAATCATTGTTGGGCAACAACGCTAGGGCGTTGGCGTTGTATAAACGATTGTCTCCAACCGTCACCAGCGTCTTGGAAAGCGTGGTATCAAAGCCTCCGGTCACAGGATCTCGAACGAGCAGCACGATGCCCGGAGACGGTTCGTTGTTGGGATCATTCGGGTTCGACGAGTTGTAGTAGCCGCTGGAACAGACGATCGCGAATTCTCGGCCTGCCTTTGAAGTTCCGACGACGACGGCTGCAGCCGACGGCAGCGAAAAGTCACGATGCAGATCGAAAGTGCTTGAACTGTCGACGACAAAATCACCGTTCGTGTCGAGCGCCAGCATCAGCACGCCAACGTTTGCGCCTTGGAGGGTTCCTGAATAAACCGCGTAACGTGCTCCCGACTGGCCCACGGCGATATCGAAAGAGCCGCCCAGGTCATCGAAGGCCTGACGTTGATCGGCTATCAGATTTCCATTCGTATCGACCAACTGCTCGTCAGTTCCCGCTGAAGAAACCAGGCTTAGTTGCGAAGTATGCAGAATCCGGTGGAGCGCGGTGCCTGGAGTAATTCCGGCCGTAGCCGCATCAGGCCGGAGTGCGTATCGATTAAAACCAGTAGCTCGCACCGAGCGAGCGCCTTTGCTTTCAGTGGACCGAACCTCCATTTTTCCGGGCGCGCGCTCCGGCTTATAAGCATTTGGACGCCCGTGGCTATCGCCAACTTTTTGACCGGTCGCGAACGCGACCCGGCGAGTGTCCGGTCTCAATTGTTCCAGCGTTCGAGTCTGCGCGTTGGTAGCGACCGCAAATAAATAGGCGCCAGCAGTTAAGGCTACGAGCAAGAGAATGAGATAAAAACAAAAACGTGTGACTGACATGATGAACTCCCGGTGATGCAATCTGATTAAGATCCCGAGGAGAGTTGAGGGTTAGTGAGCAACGGCAAGGCTGGTTGGCCTTGCCGTCGCTCTTCGATCACTGCCGTTTCACGAGTCGTTGCTCTTTTTATCGAGCAGTGACGGCCGATCCGGTTTGTCGGGGCGAGCCGGTTCTGCACGCGGAGCAGGCTCGCTGCGCGCCGGCGGATCATTGCGCGGCGGTGGATCGTTCCGTGGCGGCGGATCGTTACGCGGGGGAGGATCATTCCGTGGCGGCGGATCATTCCGTGTCGGCGGATCATTTCGCGGGGGTGGCTCATACCGCGGAGATTCCTGGCGCTGCGGCGGCGGTTCGTATCGAGGTGTCTCTGATCGTGTTGGCCGTTCAGGCTGCGCCGGACTTTCTTCGCGTGATGGCCGCTCGCTTCGCTCCGGTCGATCCGGTCGATCCGGTCGATCCGGTCGTGCCGGCGGATCATGGCGGACCGGAGTCTCCTGTCGAGCCGGCGGTTCCTGCCGCACCGGCGGTTCCTGGCGCGCAGGACGTTCCCGCTCTTCTCGGGCAGGTGGATTGTGATCCACCGCGTCCGGACGAGGAGTATCTTCACGCGGCCGCACCGGTCGCACCGGTGATCCACCTGACGAAGGACGCTCGCCCACATCACTTCCGCGCGCGGGTGGATTGTGGTCCACGGATCCGGGATCGCTGGTTCGAGGTCGAGTCGGAACGCCGCCAGGTCTCGGCTCAACTCCGGCGCCGTCTGGATTTCGTTTGATGTCAAGGTTGCGATTGACTGGAGGATCAGGACGAGTCACGGCTCCAGTCGCCCGAGTGTCGGCTGCTCGTGTTGGCCCAACTCCCGTTGAGCCTGCGCCGCCTGGTGTTCCACCGGAAGCACCCACCGGTTCGCGGCCGTTGAAGATGCGGCTGCGACGAAGTTCACCATCGAGCGCCACTCCGGGAGTGCGAGCCGTGGCGCCAGTAGGCCGCGAAGCAATCGCCGGTTGAGGACGTGTGATGCCACTGTCTCCGGAGCGGACGACGGTCGCAGGTCTTGCCGGTAAATCCCGCAGCGGTTGCGCATCGAGTGCGCGACGAGCCACCTCACCAGATGCTCGTTGCAATCGACCATTGCCGGCGCCGAAATCTCGAGCTGGAACGGCTGTTACTGCTCGAAGATAAGCAGGGTTTAACCGTCTAAGATTCGCGATTTCGTCAGCACGCAGCGGCCGCAAACGATCGCGGTAATAATTTGAAAGCGGATCTCGGTGATGATACGGCAGCGGGTACCAACAATAGCTGGAACCGAAACTGATGTGAATATTGAGCAGCGCCACCAGGGCCGGTCTCCACCAACGAGAGCGGTAATACCCGTGCGGACACCACGCCCAATAATTATCGTAGTAAACCCATCGTCCCCAGTGATAAGGCGCCCAGCCCCAGGGCTCATCGCCAATCCACGTCCACCCATACGGCGAGATCCAGGCCCAATGACCGTAGCGATATGGAGCCCAGTCGTTATAGTTGTTAATGATGGTGATGCTCGGTCTCCAAATCCATCCGTAATCATTTGCGTAAACCCAGCTGCCATAGGAATCGAGATCTTCACCGCCCCAAACCGCATTGTCGTAATAACGCATGTGGTCGTCGTACTTGAGCCGGGCGGCGAGATATCGTTCTCGCTCAATGACCCAGTCATCCCAACTGTCTTTCGAAACGACTTTCGCACTCTGCCAATCGCCGGCATCCGTGCCTTCATAAGTCAGCGTCGCGACTGTTCCTTCTCGAACAGTAAAGCCGGCTGTATCCGAATAGATTCGAGCCCGACCACCATCGAGAACGGTTAGCCGGATGATGCCTTTGCGTAAAGCATCGAGACGATAGAGGCCTTTGAGCTCGGCTGCGACGGTAGTTTGTGGCGCATCAATCTCGAAATACTCGCGGTCCCTATCAAAACGCGCGAGACGAAGCGTCGCGGTCCCTTCGGTAAGACTTAGGGCTACACCTTCATCACGGAGCGTAATTATTTTCAGCAGCGAGTCCGACGACAGTCTTACAAAATTGCGAGCATCAAATTGAATTTCAACTCGTGAGGTGCCGGCAGTAGAAATGGTGTCGCCTTCAACGAGCGGCGCGTTCAGGCGCGCCTTTTCCCATTCCTCGCTATCGTGTCGCTTGAGGCTGACCCCGCCGTGAATAAGACTGATGCGCACTACGCGCGCTTTGACCTGGTAATCATCCGCGTCGTTGTTATCGTCAGCGAGCGCGATGGTGGGAATAAAAAGTATGGTTAACAGGAGAGAAAGAAACAGGATGATCGGATACCTGTTTGGACGCATGACCAGCTCCTTTCAATTTTCGAAGAGACTGCGACGTGCACGCAGCAGAATTGCGCGCCGGCAATCAGAATCTAAAGACGCGTCGAGAGAGCAGGTGTTAACGCGGTCTCGCGGTCAATCTCCGCAACCGAGGCAATGGCATATTCTTTTTTTGCGGAGCTTGAACTAGCTGGTCCAGACGTAGAGCAAGGCTTGTGCCCAGGAAAAACGGTTTTGTGTTTTGATCTTTGGTCTTTGAACTTTGCTCTTTTGTGTGTTTGTGGTTAGCTCACGAGTTAGATTCGTCATGCCAGATGGTGCAGCGCTAGCACTAAATGGTGTGAAGAAGGCCGATGTACTGCAGGCTGCCAGCCTGCAGCTTGTTAGTCACAGCAGCGCTAATGAAACCGCGACAGGCTGGCAGCCTGCAGATTGTTTGTCACAGCAGCGCTAATGAAACCGCGACCGGCCGCCAGCCTGCAGCTTGTTAGTCACAGCAGCGCTAATGAAACCGCGACCGGCTGGCAGCCTGCAGCTTGTTTGTCACAGCAGCGCTAATGAAACCGAGACAGGCTGGCAGCCTGCAGATTGTTTGTCACAGCAGCGCTAATGAAACCGCGACAGGCTGGCAGCCTGCAGCTTGTTAGTCACAGCAGCGCTAATGAAACCGCGACCGGCTGCCAGCCTGCAGCTTGTTAGTCACAGCAGCGCTAATGAAACCGCGACAGGCTGGCGGCCTGCAGCTTGTTAGTCACAGCAGCGCTAATGAAACCGAGACCGGCTGGCAGCCTGCAGCTTGTTAGTCACAGCAGCGCTAATGAAACCGCGACAGGCTGGCAGCCTGTCGTACGTTAGGGACCAACGCCATTTCTCAAGAAAACTACGAATTGATCATCATCGGTGCGGGCATCAATGGCGCCGGTATTGCCCGGGATGCCGCGATGCGTGGACTCAGCGTGCTGCTCGTTGACAAGGGAGACATCGGCGGCGGGACTTCGAGTTGGTCAACGCGCCTCATTCATGGTGGCCTACGGTATCTTGAACACGCCGAATTTGGATTGGTCCGCGAGTCGCTGCACGAACGCGAGATCCTCTTTCGGATCGCGCCACATCTCGTCAAGCCGCTCTCGATGATCATTCCTCTGTATCGCGGAGCTCGACGAGGTCCCTGGACGATTCGCGCCGGAATGACTGTCTACGACTTGCTGTCCAGCGGCAAGACGCTTCCACGTCATCGCATGCTATCTCAGCGCCAGGCTTTGGAACTGGCGCCCGGCCTCAATTCGGAAGGTCTTCTTGGCGCCGCTCTCTACTTTGACGCTCAGGTTGAGTTTGCCGAACGATTGGTGTTGGAGAATGCGCTCGCGGCGAAGGACCACGGCGCCAGCATCCGCACCTACAATCGAGTCGACAGGTTCATAGTCGAGAAGAATCGGACGCTCGGAATCGAGGTTACTGATCTGATTTCCGGACAAAACCATTCTATGCGCGGCAGCGTGGTGATCAACGCTGCCGGCCCATGGGTCGATCAAGTCGCAGGCGAGACCGTTAATGAGCGACTGATAGGTGGGACAAAAGGAAGTCACATCATAGTCGGTGAATTTCCCGGCGCTCCGAAAACTGCTCTCTACGTGGAAGCCAAAGTGGATGCTCGTCCGTTCTTCATCATCCCGTGGAATGGAAACTTTCTAATCGGAACTACGGACCAGCGGTTCGACGGAGACCTTGATCACGTTGCCATCGACGACGCAGAGGTTGAGTATCTGCTCGCAGAAACAAACCGGGTGATACCTGCAGCCAGGCTCACTCGCGAATCGATTCTGTATGCTTACTCGGGAGTGCGTCCGCTCCCCTTCACGAAAAACAAACGTGAGCAGAGCATCACTCGCCGGCACTTTATTCACAAGCATGAAAAACTACAGAACCTCTTCTCGATCGTTGGCGGCAAGCTGACCACCTATCGCAGTCTCTCCGAGCAGGCGGTCAACGTTGTATTCGAAGCTTTGTCCCGCACGCCGCCGGTTTGCGAGACTCATCGCAAGCCATTACCGGGAGCCGCAACTTCTGACTTCAATGCCATCCGAAGTGAGCTCGAGAAGAGCGGCAAGCTGTCGCCAAAGACGATCGATCACCTCGTTCGGGTCTACGGGTCTCGCGCTTTGGAAATCTTGAGAGTGGCGGCCAGCGATCAGAAACTGTTCGAGACTTTTGATGAAGAGACCGGAGCGATTGCCGCCGAGATCGTTTTTGCCTTCGAGCATGAGCTCGCGCAAACGCTTGGCGATTGTTTATTACGCCGAACAATGGTTGGACTCAACTCGGACGCGGGAAGAAGCGCTGCTATCAGTGCAGCGATGATTGCGGGGCACAACCTTGACTGGTCCGACGAACGAATAAGTCGCGAGCTTAGGGAGTGCGTTTTGAACAAATCCTCGACCATGATAGCCAAAGAGTCTTGATGGGACTAGGGCCGCATCGCGGGTTGCCATTCTCATTCACACCCGGTTTCAACCGGGTGATTCGAGGACGCTTTGATTTTCGGAACCGTTTCTGACCTATCAAGGCGACGAATAACATTCGACCATCCTCTCATGAGGCGCTCAATTCAGTTTGTGGACCACTCAGGTAAACACGCAAGCTCATCTTCAAAGTGTTTGCGTGTTGGTCTAATTCGTAAGGTCGGAGCGCAATAGATAGCGGCAGTGGGCAGGAAAATGCGGGAGATTTAGCCACGGATGAACGCGGATAACACGGATCTGAAAGTGGGATGGACAGTAAATTAACGGGTGCGTCAGTGGCATCACTCGATTGCGATCAGCTCATGGTTGGGAAGGGTAGCTTGCGCCCGCTCAACTTGCATTAGCATTCAATGTTGATTATGGGCTTGCACCTCTCCTTATGACTGAATGCCAGTGCAACTTGAGCGGGCGCAAGCAACCCTTCTCCACCATGAGCTGATCCAACTCGAGTGATGCTGCGGGAACCACTTGTTTAATTTACTTTCTAAGTTAGTTACCGTCTCAATCTCTGTTAGTTACTGTCTAAATCTCTTTCAGATCCGTGTGTTATCCGCGTTTATCTGTGGCCAAATCCGATCTCCTGTCACTGCGAAAAAACTTTGCGTAGCCTTTCCTGCCTGACATAGACTGACGGGCGCGCTCGTCAATCCCATTCGCACAAACCACAGCCAATTATGAGTTCAGTCTCAGATTCGCAGGCGACTGACGGCACGAACAGTGGCCCGCGAACGAATCTTCGCACCGAAGCAGTCGCGGGTATCACCACGTTCTTCACGATGGCTTATATCGTGGTGGTTAATCCTGGCATCCTCTCAACTCCCGGCACGGGCATGTCTTTCAGCGGTGTCCTAACCGCAACGGTGTTGGTTTGTTTCGTGATGACGTTGCTGATGGGGCTTTACGCGAAGTTGCCTTTTGCTGTAGCACCCGGGATGGGAATCAACGCGTACTTCACTTTCACGATCATTCTCGGTCAGAAAGTGTGGTGGCAGGTCGCGCTTGGAATCATCTTCTGGGCCGGAGTTTTGTTTCTGCTGATTTCGGTGACACCCGTTCGTGAATCGATTGCCAAAGCCATTCCGCGCGAGTTGCGCATCGGTACCGCAGCCGGGATCGGTATCTTTCTCACCTTCATCGGTCTCCGCAATGCTGGATTTATTGTTGGCGATCCAGTGACGTTCGTTAAGCTCGGCACTCTGGGTTACAGCGCCGTGCTTACGATTGTGGGACTCGGCATTACGGCAGTGCTGCTGGTCCGTAAAAGTGCTTTTGCTTTCCTGGCGGGAATACTCATAGTTACTTTGATAGCGTGGATTACGGGTCAGATAAAAGCGCCGGATCAGCTCTTCAGCAGTCCCGACTTTCGTTCAGTTTTTCTTAAGCTCGACATTATCGGAGCGCTCAAGCTCTCGTTGCTGCCGGCGATAATCGGAATTCTCTTCACGGACTTGTTTGATTCGATCTCGACCTTCATTGGTGTTGCTCATGCCGCAAATCTGCTCGACGAGAAGGGCCATCCGCGCAATCTAAAACAAGGATTAATAGTTGATTCGTTCGCGACGCTGGGCGCCGGCCTGGCAGGATCTTCGTCGGGAACTGCTTACATCGAAAGTATCGCTGGCATCGATATGGGTGGCCGCACAGGAATGACTTCAGTTTTTACTGCGCTTTGTTTTCTGCCGTGCTTTTTCCTGGCTCCGCTGGCGGGCATGGTGCCGGCTTACGCCACCGCACCCGTTCTTATTCTGGTGGGCGCTTCGATGTTCAAGAGCGTTGCCGAGATCAGCTTCTCGAAGATCGAAGAAGGACTCCCCGCCTTCTTGACCATCATTCTTATTCCGCTAACTTTCTCGATCACTCAAGGCATTCTCTGGGGGTTCATCGCGCATGCCGGGCTATACATTCTCGTTGGACGCGCCCGGGAGGTTAAGCCGGTGATGTATGTGCTCGCCGTCGTGGCGATTGGACTGCTGTTGCTCGAGCACGTGAAGTTCTCCTGAAATGTACTGCCGGCTGCCAGCCTGCAGCGAAAAAGATTTAGCCGCCGATTACGCAAATTCCACAGATGTTTTTGTCCAGCGCGAATTGAAAAGTACATGAGAGAGTGTCGCTTGAAGCCACAGAATCTTTGACAATCCACGCAGAGCAGCTACGGTTAAATCATGCCCTGTGGCTTGCTTTTACATCTGTGCAATCTGCGTAATCTGTGGCAAAGTTTTTACAAGTTATGGAATCGCTCGAGCAAAAAGTTCAGCGAGTTTTGCGCGACGAAATCGAGATTGTTCCTTACAATCCTGATTGGCCTCGGATGTTTGAGGCGGAAAAGATTCATTTGCTCGCTTGTCTCCCCCGAGAACTAATAAATCGCATCGAACATTTTGGAAGCACGGCGGTTCCTAATCTCGCCGCCAAGCCGGTCGTGGATATGCTGGTGGAAGTTTCGTCACTGGCTGAGACGAAGACGCGAATCGTCCCGATCCTCGAGTCGCAGCGCTACGATTACTTTTGGCGAGCTACTCATGGCGAGGACGGCCCGCCGTTTTACGCCTGGTTTATCAAACGGAACTCCACCGGGGCGAGGACACATCATCTGCACTTCGTAGAGAGTGACTTTGAGCATTGGGAACGACTACTATTTCGAGACTACTTGATCGAACACCCCGACGTGGCAAAGCAATATGAAGAGTTGAAGTTCAGCTTAGCTCGCGAGCATCGCGGTGACCGCATCGCGTACACGAACGGTAAGACTGATTTCATTCGCCGTGTGATGGAGGATTTCCAACGCCCTCACAGGCGTGGCTACTGAATCACGGCCCTTCGGGCTACGACGGTATTCTTACTTAAGGCCGCAATACTTATTTAGGGAAGTTCATGAGTCACAAATCAAGGTTGTCGGGTTTCTTTCTTGTCATCTCGCTGTTGGCGGTAACCACCGCAGTATTCGCGCAAAGTCCTTCGCCAACGCCCGATTCTCAGGACAAACGCAGCCTTGGCATTCAGTCGAGCGCGGCGGCGAACTCGCAGTCGGATTCACAATCGCGCGAAGCTAAGCCTGAGCTGGTACTGCAAACCGGCTACAGCAACTTCTTCGGCGCCACTCGTCTCGTCTTTAGTCCGGATGGGCGACTGCTGGCGACGACAACTTTCCGCAGCAGCACAATCAAGCTTTGGGAGACGGCTACGGGTCGTGAGCTACGCAACTTGTCGGGCGGTGCACAGTCCGGGTTTACCCTCTCACCATTCGTTGCCTTCAGTCGCGATAGCCGATTGATAGCAGGTACGGCCGGAAATGACGCAGTAAAAGTTTGGGATGTTGCTACCGGCAAAGAAGTCCAAACGTTCTCGTTCAAACAAGCTGGGATTGCCTCGGCGTTGACCGGAGTCTATTTCATTTCTTTCGATGGGAATGGTCACCTGGTAACCATCAGCGATGCGGTCAGGGTATGGGACATCAACAGCGGCCAGGAATTACGCTCTCTTAACTTATCGACAATGAATGCTGCCGCAGCCGTCGGTGGTGGCGGTGGCGCCGTTCTGACACCCGACGGTTCGCAGCTGGCGTTTGTCTCTTTCGATGGCTCAAAGAACGCAATTAAGTTTTTGGATCTGAACAGCGGTCGCGAAGTCCGCTCCATCGATTTCGAGGTTGAAAACATCCAAAACTTACAACTGACATTTGCTCCCGACGGGCATCTCATCGCTGCGGGTCTGGACAGTCAAAGACTAAAGGTGTGGGATTTCAATCCAAAGGCGAAAGAACGTGACTTTGGATCAACCGCAGGCAAATGGGATCAGATCCAGTTTAGTAGCGACGGCAAGCTGCTCTCACTCGTTGAGGGCTACAAGGCAAGGATCTGGGAGTTGGGCTCGGGCAAAGAATTAGCACCTTTGCTGGTTCCGAATAGTGGCTTGTTTGGAGAACAGGGCCGAGCCTTTGTCGGTATTAGTAAAGACGCAAAAAAGCTGGCGACTGGCGGGTTCGTCACTCCAACCATTGTTTGGGAACTCGAGAGCGGCAAGCAATTAGTGCGGATGACTGGCCGGACGAATATGGCTTACAAAGTCGCCTTCAGTGCCGACGGCACTCGTCTATCATCCGGAGGTCGAACGCGCTGGGATTTGCGCTCCGGACGAGGCCTGCGCGTTTCGGCTGCGCCATCAGACAACATGTTTCCGATCCCGAGTCCCGATGGTCGTTACATTGCCGCCTACACTCCGAACAGTACGAGCGTAAGCGTCATGGAGCTCCCGAGCGGACGTACTATTCAAACTCTATCGCCGGGTGTAGCTCCAGGCTCCGTGCAGCGAGTTGTGTTCAGTCCGGATGGAACCAGATTGGTTACGACCTATCTCGCTGACCCGCAAGCGGCCTACGGGTCGCAAGCTTCCGCCTTTGAGCATCTGGCAAAGGTATGGGAGGTAAAGTCAGGCAAAGAACTTCACTCGCTCGACCTGGGTGGAGTTCCAACTGAAGCCAGTTTCAGCGCCGACGGGCGCACACTGGCAACGCTCGGAGCGCGTGGAGAAGTTTCGCTGTGGGACGTGGAGTCAGGCAATCGCACCGGCGGTCTTTCGACAGCATCGGTTCCAAATTTCGGGACGCCCGGAAATCTGGGTGCAATGCCTACCCTCGACCCGAAGACGTTGAAGAACATGAAGCGAGGCTCAATGCCCGCCATGCCTAACCTCGCAGATGTTTCGGCCATGATGACTAGCGTCCTCGGCGGCATGCAGGCAGGAACAATGGGACGTAACGTAACTTCAGTCGCGTTCAGTCCCGATGGAAAGATGGTCGCCACTGGAGGAGTAGAATCAAAATCTAATATTGATTTTGCCGGGATGATGTCTGCTGCACAGCAGAACCCCAAAAATCGTAAGACCGCGAACTATGACGATTTCATGCGCGACATGAAAGTCGAAGTTAATGGTCAGATAGTGTTGTGGGACGTATCGAGTGGACGCGAGATAGGCTCGTTAAAAGGGCACGGTAAAGGAGTGACACAAGTTTCTTTTAGCCGTGATGGCCGTTTGTTGGCTTCAGCAAGTAGTAACAACACGATCAGGATTTGGGATGTAGCTGCTCGCCGCGAGTTGCGCACGCTGACCGGGCACACTTCAAATATTGAATCAATGGATTTCAGTCCTGACGGGCGACTATTAGCATCAGCGGCTGACGATGGCGGCACGTTCTTGTGGGACGTAGCCTCAGGCGAGCATTTGTTGACGTTGATTTCTCTCGATGATGGCGCGGAATGGATGGTTGTCACCCCACAGGGTCTGTTCGATGGAACTCCGGTTTCGTGGAACCAGATTCTCTGGCGTTACAACCAGGAGACTTTCAACGTAGCGCCGATCGAGTTGTTCTTCAACGAGTTCTATTATCCCGGACTGTTGGCCGATGTTTTTGCGGGTAAACGACCGCAAGTTTCGCTCGACGTTTCCAGGAAGGATCGTCGCCAACCGATTGTGAAGTTGTCTGTGCCCGGCGGCGCGTCCGCCTCCGGAATTGCTGAGCGCACCGTCAAGGTGACCATCAATGTGATCGATGCGCCGGCTGATAAGAGTCACCCTCAAAGCAGCGGCGCGCGCGACGTGCGCTTGTTTCGGAATGGCTCCCTCGTCAAGGTATGGCATGGAGACGTACTAAACGGAAAGGCCGAAATTAGTTTCGAGCAGGAGGTCACGTTAATCGCGGGAGCAAATCAGCTCACTGCTTACGCTTTCAACAAAGACAACGTGAAGAGCAAAGACGCTCAGGTTGATGTAATCGGAGCTGAGAGCTTGAAACGAGCCGGAACGGCATATGTAATTGCGGTGGGGATTAATGAGTACGCCAACCCGCAGTACAATCTGAAATACGCTGTGGCCGATGCGCAGAGCTTCGGCGAGGAAGTGCGCAAGCGTTTGCCGGAAGCCGCTCGCTATGAACGACTGGAAGTAGTGCCTCTTCTCAATGACAAGGCAACGAAGGAAAACATTCTTGCGGCTGTCGCCCAACTCGCAGGCGCCCCCGCAAAACCGGAGAACGCAGCCTTCGCCGGATTGAAACGAGCGCAGCCGGAAGATACTGTGATCATCTATTATGCCGGCCACGGAACGGCTCAGGCTCAGCGCTTTTATCTCATTCCGCACGACCTTGGTTACACCGGCGAGCGCACCAAGCTTGATGAACGAGGCTTACAAGCTATCTTGAGCCACAGCATCTCCGATATTGAGCTACAGCAAGCTGTTGAGAATCTGGATGGGGGACATCTGCTGTTGATCATTGATGCGTGCAATTCGGGCCAGGCGCTTGAGGCTGAAGAAAAACGTCGGGGACCGATGAACTCAAAAGGTCTCGCTCAACTTGCTTATGAAAAGGGCATGTATATCCTGACCGCCGCACAGAGTTATCAAGCTGCCCTGGAAGCCGCTCAGCTTGGACACGGACTACTGACTTACGCGCTCGTTGAGGAAGGCTTGAAGACCGCGGCGGCGGATAACGAGCCGAAGGACGGGTTGCTAAGCGCGCGTGAGTGGTTGGATTTTGCTACTGAGCGAGTGCCGCTGATGCAGGAAGAAAAAATGAAACAGGGCCGGGACATTGGCTTGCAGATAGCATTTACGGAAGGCGAGCAAAAGATTGCTGAGCCCGAAAAGCGCAGCGTACAACGTCCTCGAGTTTTCTATCGTCGTGAATTAGAAAGTAATCCTCTCGTGGTTGCGAAGCCGTAAACAAGACTATGAGTAATCGCCTGCTTTTAGTTTTCCTTTTGTTGTTGTCACTGCTCGTGAACCTGCATGCGCAGCAGCAGCCTACCTCAACAAAGACTCCTGGTGAACAGGATCAGGATGTGGTGCGTATCACGACCAATCTGGTTCAGGTTGATGTGGTCGTGACAAAAGATGGCAAGCAAGTAAAAGACCTCAAAGCGGAGGACTTCGATCTCTTCGAAGACGGCAAGCGCCAAACAATTACTCAGTTTTCATATGTCTCGACCGCGTTGGTGAAGCCGGCCGTCGAGTCCAAACCTACCTCAGCCTCTCCGGAAAAAGCGTCGTATTTATCGCCTTCCAGTCCAATCGCGGCCAGGCGAACAATAGCCTTCGTGATTGATGACCTGGGACTTTCATTCGAGAGTATGGCGCTGATGCGTCAACGGCTTCCGAAACTGATTGCGGAACGAGTCGGTCCCAACGATCTCGTAGCCGTCATGAGGACCGGCGGCGGAGTAGGCGCTTTACAACAATTTACCACCGACAAAAATCAGCTGGAAAAAGCTATCAGAGTTTTGAAGTGGAACCACTGCAGCCGCGTCAACGACCGCGTCGTGACTCCGGTTCATCCGTTCGACTATCAGAACCCTAACCCGTGCGCTGAGAATTCGCTCGCCAACACGCTTAATGCGATCAATTTCATTGTCAAAGGCATGCGAGATCTGCCGGGGCGGAAATCGATGGTGATACTTTCCGACAACTTCCCGAAGGAGAATCAGGAGCTGTTCAATCCCGGTAGCGTCATCAAAACCAAGGGCCGCGAAGGGCAAAAGCTCCCAATCAGAAACATCATCGCCAACACGATTGTCTTGAGTGACGAGATTAATTCCATCGCCGAGCAGGCCATCAGATCTTCCGTGGTTATTTACGGGATCGACACATCCGGAATGCAAGCCACCGGCATTGCGCCGGCTGATGAGATTTGGCAGCTAGGCCTGGGTCAGATAAAGCCGGGTACCGAGCCGACCATCGTAATCACGCGCGACCGTTTCAAGCAGCTGCAAAGTAGTCGCGACGGAGTCTTACTGTTGGCCGAACGAACCGGCGGCTTTCTCGTGACCAATAGAAACGATATCGAAACGGTGATGGAAGACCAGGATGGCTATTACCTTATCGGTTACAAGCCGCGGGATGAAACCTTCAACCGCAGTTTTCATCACATCAAAGCGAAAGTAAAACGCGAAGGCTTAACGGTTCGCACTCGAGCCGGCTTTTTTGGGCTCACTGAAGACGAGGCTCGGGCCCGAGACAAAGTCCCCGCAGACCCCATGAATCGCGCGCTCGTATCACCATTCAGATCGAACGACATTACCGTTCGCCTCACCACCTTTTTTGTCGACGACCCAACCGCTGGCCCTTTGCTTCGATCGTTTCTGTTTCTCGACGCCAAAGATTTGGTTTTCAAAGACTCAGCAGATGGGGCGCACGTGGCGAGTCTCGATCTGAGTAGCGTTATCTTTGGCGATAATGGCTCGGTGGTGAGTCGAAAAGATGACAATGCGGAGCTGCGCTTACGCGGGGAGCCTTACGAACGAGTTATGAGGGAAGGAGTCGTCTATAGCTTTGATACTCCGGCTTCAAAGTCGGGCGCGCTTCAGTTCAGAGTGGTTGTCAGGGATTCAACCTCAGCTCGCATGGGTTCCGCCGGGCAGTTTATCGAAGTACCAAATCTTAGCGATAAGCGAGTGGCACTTTCTGGAATCGTGGTACGCGATGAGCGGACCCTGCAGAGTGGATTATCCAAAACGGTTACGGGCTCGGACGCCTTAACACGCGGACCCGCTGTCAGGAAGTTTCGACAGGGAGCGACGCTGCTGTTTGGTTACGCTGTTTACAATGCGCACCTTAACAAGTCAACCAGATTGCCAATGCTGACGGTTCAAACGCGTATCTTTCGGAATGGCCAACAAGTGTACATGAGCAATCCTGTGCCTCTTGATCTGGCTGGCCAGTCGGATTTGAAGAGATTGAACGGCGCCGCCCGTATTCAACTTGGTCCGCAGCTCACACCGGGAGAGTATGAGTTGGAGTTACTCGTGGACGATCAGCTGGCTCCGGAAAAGCAGCGCTCCACCACGCAGTGGATCGACTTCGAAGTAATTCCCTGATTCGACAACGCGCGGTACAGGCGTTAAGAGTTCAAGCTTTCAGCTTGTCGTTGATGAAAAGCAGCAACCTGAAAGTTGAACTCTAAACGCCAGCTCATCCGCGGCTAGCTTTTTGTGGGTGAAATTACGGACTGACACATTTCGCGGGAAGTTGTAAAGTAATCCAACCTAAATGAGCCAGGCAGAAACACACTTCATAGGCAAGTCATATCCGCGCAAAGAAGGTCGTCAAAAAGTCACCGGAGCCGCACTCTACGTCGACGATTTGAGCTTCCCCAACCTGCTGCACGGCGCTACCGTACGCAGTCACGTTCCCCGAGGCCGCATTAAAAGCATTTCCTTTACCGGCGACATCCCGTGGAACGAATTCACTATCGTCACCGCAAAGGACATTCGAGGCGAAAGTATTCACGGAGAAAGTCAGAACGGAGCCCTGGCTGGAAATAATTTCGTCGCCCTCATTCAGGATGATCAGCCTTACCTCGCCGACGAAGTCGTAAATCATGCCGAAGAACCGGTTGTGTTGCTGGCTCATGCCGATCGTTATCTGCTCGAGGAAGCCCGAAGACATGTCGCGATCGAGATCGAAGAACAACCTGGCATCTTCAATCTGGAAGATTCATTGTCGAAAAAGCAGGTTATCTGGGGCAAAGACAACGTCTTCAAAAAGTTTTTGGTCCAGAAGGGAAATGTTGACGAAGTCTGGCCAGGCGCGGACCTGATTATAGAAGGCGAGTATCACACCGGCGCGCAGGAACAGCTCTACATTGAAAACAACGGCGCCATCGCAATCGCGAATGCCCTCGACGGTGTAACTGTCTGGGGTTCGATGCAGTGTCCCTACTATGTTCACAAAGCCCTGGTGAAGCTCTTCAACTTTCCCGAAGATCGCATTCGTGTAATTCAAACTGAAACTGGTGGAGGCTTTGGCGGCAAAGAAGAATATCCGTCGCTGATTGCGGGACATGCGGCGCTGTTGTCCTGGAAATCCGGCAAGCCGGTAAAGATCATTTACGACCGTGCTGAAGACATGGTCGCTACGACAAAACGTCACCCCTCAAGAACATTTCACCGCACTGCCGTATCCAAAGATGGAAAGCTGCAGGCCATGGAGATCGATTTCGTGATCGATGGCGGGGCTTACTGCACTCTGTCACCTGTCGTCCTTTCGCGAGGAACGATTCACGCTGCTGGTCCATATTTTTGTCCCCACGTCCGCATTCGCAGCCAGGCAGTCGCGACCAACATTCCACCGCACGGAGCCTTTCGCGGCTTTGGGGCGCCGCAGAGTATTTTCGCTCTCGAAAGACATTTGGATAAGGTCGCGCAGGCTGTCGGACTGACCCCTGAAGAGTTTCGACGTCGTAACTTCCTGCATGAGGGCGAGACCACCTCTACGAGTCAGGTCATTCGCGAGAAGGTAAATCTGGACGGGTTATTAGATCGCGCTTTTGAGCTGACTAATTATCACGCCAAGCAAAAAGAATTCGTCGAAGCAAATAAGAATGCTAGTTCGACCGGTACTCGGAAAGGGATTGGATTTGCTACGTTCATGCACGGCGCAGGCTTCACTGGATCCGGTGAGGTTTACTTGTCATCGGTTGTAGGCGCCGAGGCTACGTCAGACGGTCATGTTCGCCTGCTGGCCGCGAGCACCGAGATTGGACAGGGTACGAATACAATCTTCACGCAGATTGCTGCCGAAGCCCTGGGCGTAAATTTCGAGCTCATCGAAGTAGCGCAGCCGGACACCAATAACGTTCCTAACAGTGGACCAACGGTGGCTTCGCGCACCTGTATGGTGGTGGGGAAATTGATCGAGTCGGCGGTGCTTGGTCTGAAGCAGACGTTAATCGGCAGTGGGCTGCTTTCGGAAAACTACAGCCAGTCAGACTTCCAACAGGCCTGTGGGGCTTACATCAAACAGTTCGGACCTTTGAAGTCATTCAGCAGATACCAGGCGCCGCCGAACATTTTGTGGGATGACGAGAAGTATCAGGGCGATGCTTACGGCGCCTATGCCTGGGCAGTTTATGTTGCCGAAGTTACGGTTGACTTGCTGACCTACGAGGCAAAAGTCGACGACTTTGTGGCAATTCAGGAAGTTGGTCGAGTAATCAATCCGATCCTGGCGACCGGACAAATTGAAGGCGGCGTAGCCCAGGGGATTGGCTACACACTCTTCGAAAATGTTGTCTGGCAAAACGGTCGCATGGCTAACAATCAAATGACCAATTACATTATTCCAACGCCGGCAGACATTCCCCCGATTCGCGTTTTCTTTGAAGAGAACCCGTACGCTTACGGACCGGGCGGCGCCAAAGGCATCGGTGAATTACCGATGGATGGCCCAGCCCCGGCAATCCTGAACGCGATCGAACACGCGACCGGAGTGAGTTTCAATCGCATTCCCTTGATGCCGGAGGAGCTGATGAAAGCATTTACTAACGGTTCCGGTAGTTAACTCGATCCGATGGAAGCGATCACCAAACAAGAGATCAGCTGCAAGGTTAATGGACGCGCAGAGAGTCTGCGCGCCTTTCCGATGGAGCGTCTGCTCGATGTGCTGCGTGAAGAGTTGGGTTTGACTGGAACGAAAGAAGGATGTGGCGAGGGCGAGTGCGGAGCCTGCTCTGTATTCATAAACGGGAGGTTGGTAAATAGCTGTCTCGTACCTGCAGCGCAGGCTGAAGGCGCTGAGATCAAAACCATTGAAGGCGTCGCGTCCGAAACGCAACTCAATGCGGTGCAACAAGCTTTCATCGATTGCGGCGGAGCGCAGTGTGGAATCTGCACGCCGGGAATGGTGCTGGCGGCGATGAATCTGCTGGAGAAGAATCCAAACCCGAGCGAGTCTGATATTCGCACGGGGTTGGCAGGCAATCTTTGTCGCTGCACTGGCTATATGAAGATATTCGAGTCGGTGGTTCGAGCTTGTCAGAGGTCCTAAACAGTCGTGTTAGATCTTTACGAAGAGTTCAGAACTTTGGTGGAGGTTCTGCATACGAAAGAGCTCGAATACGCGGTGTGCGGCGGAATGGCTATGGCAATCCATGGGCAATTGCGCACAACGATTATTAATACCAATTCTAAATGAGAGCTTACGTTCCAGGTTATGAACTTCGAACACTCGCTGGACTCGACGAGGCGCTGACATTATTGTCTCGTGAACCTGGCGCCTGGAAGTTATTTGCCGGTGGCACAGATCTAATGGTGCTGCTTGAAGCCGGAAAGCTTGCGCACCAAAACTACCTAAACATTTGGAATCTCGAGGAACTGCACGGCATCGATGTAACGGACGAGCACGTCACGATGGGTGCGCTTACCACCTACACAGAAGTGCAGGAGCATCACGTGCTCTGCGACGAGTTTCCGATGCTGGTCCAGGCAGCGAGCGAAACCGGCGGACTCGCCATTCAAAATCGCGGCACTCTGGGCGGCAACATTATCAACGCGTCGCCTGCAGCCGACTCGCCGCCAGCCTTACTAGCGTATGACGCCGAGCTTGAGTTGGTCTCGATCGATGGCGCGCGCTGGATCCCTTACCACGGATTCCACACCGGCTATAAACAAATGACATTGAGACCAGACGAATTGCTCGCGAGAATTCGCCTTGGACGCAATCGATGGTTCACGCATCAGTATTATCGGAAAGTTGGAACTCGCAAAGCACAGGCAATTTCGAAAGTCTGTTTCGCCGGCGTCGCCAGCAAAAGTAATGGCGTCGTGGAGGACGTCAGAATCGCGCTCGGCAGCGTTGCGCCGGTGCCGTTGCGATGCGTCAGGACTGAGGCTGCCTTGCGGCTGCGCGAACTGAATGACACCGTGATCGGTAGAGCTGTTGACGAGTTGGCCCGCGAGGTGACTCCGATCGACGACATCCGCTCAACCGGAGCCTATCGCTTGCGAGTCTGTCTAAACCTGTTGAGAGACTTTCTCGGAAAGATCTAAGTAGGCCTGAGACTTCACTCCTAACATCACACCACGCAGACGACCAGTTCGCGTTACCTAATGCCGCTTCATAACTACCCGAGCTTCACACCCAAAGCAGTAAAGCCGATCGAGTGTCTCCAAGCGGGTTGGGATCTAATCAATGACCAGTATTTGCTGTTTGTAGGGATGTCGTTAGTGGCGTTGCTGATTGGACAGCTCGCTCCCATGGGAATTCTAGCAGCGCCGATGATGTGCGGTGTCTATGTGGTGTTGTTTGAAAAGATCCGCGGCCGGCAGGTTGAATTCGGAACGCTTTTCCAGGGCTTTGATTTTTTTGGTCAAGGCGTCATTGCGATGTTGATTCACCTGGTCCCGGTCTTTTTGGTGATAATGCCGTTTTGCGTCATCTTCGTTGTGGGAAGTTTACTATTGGTGCTCCAGAACGGCCGTGAACCACCAGTGGGAATCTTTGTCGCGCTGGCATTGCTTTGCGGATTCGTTTTGTTAATCCTGCTGATCGGGATCTCGGTATTGTTCACCTTTGCTTATCCGCTGATCGTCGATCGAAAGATGCAAGGCGTCGAAGCGGTCAAGCTCAGCGCGCAGGCGGCGCTGGCAAACTTCTGGGGTTTGCTCGGCCTGCTCTTATTGAATGCGTTGTTGGGATTCTTAGGAGTGCTGTGTTGCTACGTCGGCGCGCTGCTGTTTCTCCCAGTGGGATTTGCGGCTACAGCCTGCGCGTATCGTGAAGTATTTGGGCTAGCGACCGCAGAGTCGTTTTATCCACCACCACCGCCAACCGATTTCAGATAAGTCTCACCTACATCGCATAGACTTCGTTGGAAACTTCCACATCGTGAGCCACCGGATTATCAGCCATCGGGTCGAGCCCGCCATGCTTGGTTATTAGCTTTGCAGCGTCAGCTGCCCACAGCGGTCTCGAGAACAAATATCCTTGTCCATAACCGCAGCCGAGCTCAAGAAGCGCGGCAACCTGCTGATCAGTTTCGACGCCTTCGGCAACCACTTTCTTACCAAGCTTCTGGGCGAGCGTGAGAATGGTTTCGACAATGCCGAGGCTTTCGCGATCAGTACCCATGCGGCATACGAACGAGCGATCGACTTTCAGAATGTCGAACGGGAAGCTGTGAAGATAGCTGAGCGAAGAATACCCGGTCCCGAAGTCGTCAATGCTGAGCTTGACGCCCAATTCCTTCAGCTGGGAAAGCATTTCGGCTGCATCCTGAGCCTTTTCCATAATCACGCTTTCCGTGATCTCGAGATGCAGCGAACCTGGATCCATTTCCGTTTCCTGCAGTCCCTTTCGGATCAACTCAACGAGATTGAGCTGAGTAAATTGTTTGCTGGAAAGGTTGACGCTGATGGTGAGGTTCTGCTCGCGCGGGTAGAGTTCATGCCACACGTGCATCTGCCGGCAAGCTTCCTGCAACACCAACATGCCGAGCTGAATTATCAATCCGGTTTCTTCGGCGAGCGGAATAAACTGAGCCGGTGAGATCGGTCCGAGCTCGGGTGAGTCGATTCTGGCAAGCGCCTCGAAACCTACAAGCCTGCGGTCGACCAGTGACACGATCGGCTGGTAGTGAACGCTTACTTCTTTGCGCTCGATCGCATGTCTTAATTCACGTTCCAGCGTGAGCATCTCGACAGCGTGGGAATGCATCGCCACGTCGAAAACTTCATAACGCGCTTTGCCGTTTGCTTTCGCGCGGTACATGGCGATGTCTGCATCTCGCAGAATGTCTTCAGGTCCGTTGTAGCCTGTTTGTGAGAACGCGATGCCGATACTCGTAGTGGTGAGAAACTCATGACCGTTAAGTGTGAATGGCTCGGTTAGCTCTTCCTGAATTCGTTCGGCAATATAAATCGCGTCGTACGGATCCTTGATGCCGTCCAACAACATGCCAAACTCATCACCGCCTAACCGCGCGACGGTGTCGGCCTTGCGCATGCAAAGTTCCAAACGGCGACCGAGCTCAACCAACAATTGATCTCCCAGCGTGTGGCCCAAACTATCGTTTACGAGCTTGAAGCGATCGAGGTCGAGGAACAGGACTGCGAATTGATACTCCTTGTTTCGCTTGGCTCGAGCGAGGGCCAGACTCAATCGATCGGAAAGCAAAGTGCGGTTTGGCAAGCCTGTCAGCGCATCGTGGAAAGCGGCGTGATGTACCTGCTCTTCGGCGCGTTTGCGTTCCGTAATGTCCTGAATCTGGAGAATCAGATGCAAAGGCTCACCGCCGGCATTACGCGCCACCGACGCGCTTTGCAAGACCCAGATCGGATGACCGAGCTTGTGTAAGTATCGCTTTTCTCGCTGATCGATACTGCGCTTGCCTTCGAGCAGTTGATAGATGTGAACCAGGTCATCGCCGAGATCGTCAGGGTAAGTCACTTCCTGGAAGTTGGTGGCCAGTAATTCCTGTTCTGAGTAACCCAGAATCTGACAGAGCGAGCGATTGACCCGACGCCACTGTCCGTCAGCTGAGATTAACGCCATGCCGGCGGCGTGATCGAATGCGTTTCGGAAATGCTCTTCGCTCTGTTGCAGGGCCTGACTAATTCTTGATTGCTCGTTGGCGTGCTGCTCTGCGTCCTCGATGTTGCGACGATAGGTTCGATAGGTCGCGTAGATGATGCCGATGATGGGAAGGGAAACAAGGAACGCGTACAAACCCACGCCATTGATGAGGCGCATGATCATGCCGGCCGCCGAGGCGCCGGCGTAGTACGTTATCGAAGTCCAGAGAAAGTGCTTCTGCCAAATCTCCACGAACGGACGATTGCGCTTCATTGATTCACGCAGTGCCGCCAGTCCCGAGTTGGTCACGTATTGGACTGAGGCCATCATGAAAAGCGCGACGATGAAATTACCGGTGTAACCACCGCGACTCAACACATGAATCTGCCCGAAACAAAGTTGCAGGACGAGCGCCGTCACAAAGGTTGAGGTGGCAAGCAAAGCGGAGTTGAATAAGCGCGTGACCCACTTCGAAGCGAAGCGCATCGACGAGCATAGCGCTTCCACCGCTGCTACCAGGACTGCGGCCTCTCCTCCGTAGAGCATCAGGATTAGGAATACGAAGGTGTCGGAAACGGTAATCTCCGCCGTGACGTGAGGAATTTGAACGCCGATGCGGGAACCACAAACCAGAGTGACAAACGCCAGTATCAAGAATTGCAGGTCGATTTTTGACGTGTCCAGGCGCAGGATGGAGAGGGCACAAACCGAGGCGCCCGCGAAGATCACGAGCCACATAAAAGGTTTGTTTAGCTGTACCTTATCCGAAACTGGAGCCGGTTTTTCGGTCGACATAACGATGGGATTACCTGCTGGACACTTAGGTTCAGGGAGTAATATCGCCCAGAGAGTGTTGATTTTAGTGAGGTTAAAGAATGAAGGCCGTGGATAAACCCGGTTGACAGAATACCTGATTCGACCAAGTCAGGCAATATTTTTTCTTTCGGAGATGCAAGCTCAGTCGCGAAGCCGTGAATCGAGGCTAAATTGGTCATACTTCAGGGGCTTTTCGGCTTGAAATAGGACTGGCGGAAAGGCCCGTTTTGTGGTTTAAGTGTCCGCATGCCGGACATCGACTTAGTTATTCGCGGACAAAGAGTTGGCTTGCCCGACGAAGCTGAGCCGGCGCCAGCATCCGTGCACATCAAGGACGGCAAAATTGCCCGTGTGTCTGACTTCAATGACGTTCCGAGCCAGGTTCGGATTGAAGAGGCTGAGGACGCTGTCGTATTTCCAGGGTTGGTTGATACGCATGTTCACATCAATGAACCCGGCCGGACTGCGTGGGAAGGTTTCGCGACCGCCACCCGAGCTGCTGCTGCTGGCGGCGTAACCACACTAATCGACATGCCCCTCAATTCTATCCCTCCCACCACGACGCATGCCGGACTGATGTCAAAAACTGCAGTTGCCAAAGCGCAGTGTTTTGTAGATGTCGGATTCTGGGGCGGAGTAGTGCCGGGCAATACCAATGAATTGGAGGAATTGATCGAAGACGGAGTGGTCGGCTTCAAATGCTTTCTAATTCACTCGGGCGTCGATGAGTTTCCAAATGTTACCGAGAGTGATTTGCGCGTAGCGATGCCGGAACTGACGCGTCTTAACGCGATGCTGATAGTTCATGCCGAAGTTCCTGGGCCAATCGATCATGTGTGTTCGCTGACCCAAGCTCAATCTGATACCGGCCAGGCTTCCGACTATCAAGCGTTTCTAAAGTCACGGCCCCGCGCCGCTGAGAATGAAGCGGTCGATTTGATCATCAGATTAAGCCGTGAGTTCGGCACCCGAGTTCACATCGTGCACCACTCATCAGCTGACGCCTTGCCGGCATTGCGAGCAGCAAAAGCTGACGGCATCCGGCTAACGGCTGAAACATGTCCGCATTATCTGTATTTTGCAGCCGAAGATATTCCGCCGGGCGCAACCGAGTTCAAATGCTGTCCGCCGATTCGCGAGCGCGAAAATCGCGAACAGCTCTGGGAAGCCCTGCGAGATGGAACATTGGATTTCGTGGTATCGGATCACTCACCTTGCACAGAAGATCTAAAACTGAAGCAGACGGGCAATTTTCTCGAGGCATGGGGCGGCATCGCCTCACTGCAATTGCGGTTGCCGATTATGTGGACGGCCGCGCGCCAGCGAAACTTTTCTTACGCAGAGTTGCTTCGCTGGCTTTGTAGTGCCCCAGCTCAGCAAGTTGGTCTGGCTGGAACGAAGGGCGCAATCGCGGCCGGAGGCGATGCCGATATCATCTTCTGGAATCCGAACCGGGAGATCGAAGTGCAGCCGGAAGAGATTCATCATCGCAACAAGCTGACGCCTTATCGAGGCGAGCTGTTGCAGGGCGTAGTGCAAAAAACTTTTCTTCGCGGCAGAAAGATATATGATGGCGGAGAATTTTTGGGAGAACCCGGCGGCAACCTGCTGCGACCAACAAAAGCTGATAGAAGCGGCTAGCTCGATCGGAACAAGTACCGGCATCACGCGCGGGACGCCCGTGCCACTTCTTTGTGCAAACGAAAATGGACTTCACTGAACTAATCGATCTTGCTTCGGAAAGATTGGGCGCGGCAGTACTTTATGCCAACGACGAATTCTTTGCGCCAAAAGAGAATTTGTTAAAGCCGGCCGCGCCGATTTTTATCGAAGGCAAATACACTGATCTCGGCAAGTGGATGGATGGCTGGGAGTCCCGCCGCCGCCGCACGCCGGGCTACGATTGGTGCATTCTTCGGCTGGGTCTTCCGGGTATTGTGCGCGGCGTCGTGGTTGATACCAGTTTCTTTCGCGGTAACTATCCTGAGCAGTGTTCGCTGGAGGCTTGTAACGTCTCCGGGCAACCTGACGTCGCCACGCTAACCAGTGACAAGACCACCTGGCGCGAGATCCTGCCGCAATCCAACCTTAAAGGTGATTCGCAAAACCCATTTGCCATCGACGACAATGAGCGCGTCACTCATTTGCGCTTCAAAATCTTTCCCGACGGTGGCGTTGCCCGGTTGCGCGTTTACGGTGAGGTGCTGCCGGACTGGGAAGAAATCAGACGCGCGGGCGGCCACGTTGATCTCGCGGCCGTCGAAAATGGAGCGCTGGTGCTCTCGTGCAGCGACATGTTTTTCGGTCACCGCCACAATCTCATCATGCCGGGTCGCGCGCTTGATATGAGCGACGGTTGGGAGACGAAACGCAGGCGCGGCCCTGGATACGACTGGGTGATTATCAAGCTGGGCTCGGCCGGCAATATCAAGCGAGTTGAAGTCGACACGTCGTGGTTCAAAGGGAATTATCCTGATAGCTGTTCGTTGGAAGCCTGTAGCGCTCCGGACGATGCGAGTTTTGACTGGCAACCGCTGCTGGCGCAGACAAAGTTACAGGCCCATACCAGACATTTCTTCGCTGATGAATTGATGGACACGCGTCTCGCGTCGCATGTGCGTTTCAATATTTATCCGGATGGCGGCATTAGCCGGCTGAGAATTTTCGGCACCTTGCCCGAATGAACTCGATGAATGAAGTAGGATGGCTGAACGCATTAGATTCGGAGCAGGCTGAAGCGGGATTCCTGAAGTGCTGCGGCTCAAAGAGCTGGGCCAGGCAAATGGTTAACGCTCGCCCTTTCGCGGATTTGGAAGCTGTCCTCGACCAAGCTGATCTTATCTGGGCGTCACTTGGTTCCGAAGATTGGCTGGAAGCTTTTCGAAGTCATCCGAAAATCGGTGAGAAGAAAGCCGAGCAAGCTCAATCGAGCGTGGCTAAAACATGGTCGGAGCAGGAGCAGTCCGGAACGCAACAGTCGTCTACTAACACGATGACAGCTTTGGCTGATGGCAACCGCGAATATGCCGAACGGTTTGGATTCATTTTCATTGTTTGCGCGACCGGGAAGTCTGCGGAGGAAATGCTGGAGATTCTGCAGAATCGACTAGGTAATGAGCCTGGGGATGAATTGCGCGTCGCGGCTGAAGAGCAACGAAAGATTACTCAATTAAGGTTACGGAAATTGCTCGATATATCCTGAGAAGTGGCTGAGGTCTTTGGTTCCTGGACTTTTTCTCATTCACACCCGGTTTCAACCGGGTGACCAGAGATAACTACTGAACCCTCCGAACCGTTTTAACGGTTTTCACTTTCGGAAATGTTTGGAAACCGTTGAAACGGTTGGGATGAATCTGTAGGGTGTATCACCCGGTTGAAACCGGGTGTGAATGAGAAGAAACCACAAGGTCTAAAGACCAAAGCAGCAAAGTTTATGAGTACCATCTCAACACATGTTCTCGATACTTCACGAGGCCGCCCAGCCAGCGGAGTGGCAGTTTCACTCGAATCCCAAAACCCGGATGAAAGCTGGACACAACTTAGTCACGCCTGGACGGATGAAGACGGGCGCGTGCGTCCATTCTTCCTGGTCGAGGACAATCTGGGTCCCGGCACCTATCGACTGATTTTCGACACGGAAGGCTATTTTTCTAATCTCGACACCGAGTGCTTTTATCCGCAGGTGACCATTGCGTTCAAGATCGAGGATGCGACCCAGCACTTCCATGTGCCTTTGCTGTTGAATCCGTTTGGCTTTTCTACTTATCGCGGTAGTTAACGCTGTCACGCAAATGATCGGTTTGCGTCAACTTCCAACCCTTCCATTAGCTTCGCAATCCCGACATTTTCGGGATTGCTCTACACGACTATGATCGATCCAAAGCTTAGCGAGTGGCTTAATCTAATCTTCCGTTGGATTCATGTATTTGCCGGCATCATGTGGGTCGGCACCACCTACTATTTCACGTGGCTTGACGCTCGCCTCACCGAGGAAGAGCAAGCCACTGCTGGTGGTAAGCCGGCGCAGATATGGATGGTGCACAGCGGCGGATTCTACGTGGTGGAAAAGCGGAAGATCCCGGACGAGCTTTCACGCAAGCTCCACTGGTTTCGTTGGGAAGCTGGAATGACTTGGCTCAGTGGCATGATGCTGCTTGTCATTGTCTACTACCTCGGCGGCAGCGCCATGATTGATCCGGACGTGTCGGACATTACAGTCGCGAAGGCGATAGGTTTGGGCGTTGCCGTGCTCGTGCTCGGCTGGGTGATTTATGACTTGTTGATGTTGTCTCCACTGGGCAAGAATGAAAAAGTTTTTGCGGTTATCGCCTACTTGATGATTGTGGGAATTGCCTACGGTCTGACGAGAGTATTAAGCGGACGCGCGGCTTACATCCACCTCGGCGCGATGTTCGGCACCATCATGGCGGCGAATGTTTGGATGCGCATTCTCCCGGCGCAAAAGAAGATGATTGCCGCAATCAAGGAAGGACGAAAGCCTGACGACGCGCTTTCTGCTCAAGCGAAGTTCCGTTCGAAGCAGAACACGTTCATGGCGGTGCCGGTTGTGTTCATCATGATCAGCAGCCACTTTCCGTCCACTACCTACGGCGACCGCTACAACTGGATTGTCCTTTCGATTCTGATCCTCGCCGGCTGGATCGCCGCCAAGTTCATCCGGCGCGGCTAGTGGCACGGGCGTCCCGCCCGTGTTGCGTGACAAATTCTCAAGCAAGCTTGAATCAGGGGCCACCCACGGGCGGGACGCCCGTGCCACACGTCATCCACGGGCGGGACGCCCGTGCCACACGTCATCCACGGGCGGGACGCCCGTGCCACACGTCATCCACGGGCGGGACGCCCGTGCCACCGCCACCCACGGGCGGGACGCCCGTGCCACCGCCACCCACGGGCGGGACGCCCGTGCCACCGCCACCCACGGGCGGGACGCCCGTGCCACGCGTTACTTTGCCAGAGGAAAGAGGGGCTCGATATCGACGGGTACCGTCTTCAAGCGATCCAGCGCTGCCTGCATTGGCGGTCGAATCACCGCGTACTTGTCCAACATAGCCTTCGCCTTGTCATAAGAGCCTTCAGCTTCGATGGTCAGTATGTCGTGAGTTAGCTTGCGCACCGCTTCCTTTACCTTTGCTTTATCAATGCTGAACTTCCCGGCACTTTCGTTGACTTTGATCGCGCCTTCATCAACGAGGTAGTTGAACTGCATGGCGACGCCGCGACCATGGGCCTCGCCAATTCCGAATCGCACTGATCTGAACGCGCTCGCAAGATAAGTCGTGTAAAGCGTGCGCTCCATCGTCTTAGGCACAACTCCACGATCAATCAAATACTGCAAAGCCCACAGGCCGGTGATATCAGCCTTCGCTTCCTCGATCGCCGAGTACAACTCCTTAAGCTGTTTGCGAACAGTGGTGTCTTCACTACCAACCTTAATGTTGTGAGGCCCGAGGCCGTGCATCAACTCGTGGGTCAATATGTGAGTAAAGAAAGCATCGAAAGCCAGCAACTTCTGATCAGCCGCGCTGAGAACCTCGCGGGAAATTGGCACCAGCGTCTTGTTGAACTTCGCGTCCTGAACATTTTTCAACATCGTGCGCTTTGAGCCTTTTTCTTTCACCACGCGCTCGTCGTTCGGCAAATTGAAAGCGGCGGTTTGCACGCCGGTGTTGCCTTCGCCCGAGCTGAAGACCTCGTTTACTACACGAATGGGCGAGGCGGCGCCGAGTTTGGGATTGCGATATTTCGCATCCATCGGCAAATGGTCTTCGAGTTCCTGCAGGTATTGACTGAACTTCTTGAGCTTGGCGCTCTCAGCGTCGTCCCGCAACGTCACATAAGCTTCAAAGGCCGCTTTGTAACCGAACATTTTGTCTTCATAGGTTTCATAAGGGCCAATCGTTACTTCGATCGGCGAGTCCAGATCCATCCAGGCTACGTCGCTGTCGTAATAGTCATTCGTGCTGAATGCTGTCGCTCGCTTTTCCAAAAAGTCCTTTAGGGTTTTGTTGGTGGTCAGACTCGCTGCTTCGCGAAGCAGTTTGGCTGCGGGATCGAGGAACTCTCGGTACTGTTCACTGTATGGTATTGCCGTCAACTTCCCATCAGTTCCCCGGCGAATTGTGTAGAAATATCCAATGGCCTTTTCCTTCTCATCGGCAGATAAGGTTGCGACCCAGGAGTTGAACTCGTCTTTGGTCATGTCGTCAGGGTAGAAGAAGCCCTGATCGGGACGCGCCGGTGCGCCCGGAATAAAAGGTTCATCGTCATCAAGCTGCGACCATGGTCCTTTATTGATCATGAAATAGTGCAGCCGCTGTCGGCCCAGGGTGCTGGTGTCCTTTTCCAGGTTCGTGAGCATGAGGGCATTGCCGCTCCAAACCTGATTTAAGTAAAGCGGGTCGATTAACTTGGCCGCGGCAATGATTTTCGTCAGCGCTTTGCGATCCCCAACCGAGAGGCGCGTGTTTGCGGTCATCACGGTCGGCGCGAACCGTTTAATCTTCTTTTCCAACTCGGGATCCCCATCTGACATTTTCGGCTTCCTCGTCTGGGCCAACGGCACTGCCGCAACAAAGGCCGTAATTAAGCACAGGCAAACAATCGTCTTCGAGACATTCATCTGATTATTCTCTCTTTTGGAAGAAGTGGAGCTTACTCCTCGAAAATGATGTCTAAGGGACAGTCAAAGTTAGGGAGCAGGGGTGAAGTAATGCGCTCGCCGCGAGTGAGCACTGTGTCTGGTTCGAGGCCAGTAGGACTTTGTCTATAGATCTCAATTGCGCGGTTCTCGCCGTCGACGATCCAATATTCCTTTACGCCGTTCTTGGAATAGAGCTGTCGCTTCGCGACGCGATCACGGTCGACGTTCTGGGCGCCGGAAGAAAGAATCTCGATGACAATTTCAGGCGCGGCGGTCAATCGATTGTTAGCAATAATCGTTTCGCCAGTCCGGTGGGTAAAGAAGACCAAGTCAGGAATCACCCCATTGTACTGGTCAAATATTAATCCCGGTGTAGCCAGGATAATTCCGATTTGCTGTTCTTCGAGATATTTTCGAAAACTGTAATAGATGTTTCCGGACAAGACTTGATGCGGGACACCGGGCGCACGCGACACGAAAATCTCTCCTTCGATGACTTCATAGCGATTGCCGTCCTCGGGCAGGGCCTCGAGGTCATCAACAGTCACTAATGGTTCGATTCTGGCGGCCATCAGAAATCTCCGTGGTGGTGAGCTGGTGTCATTTTACAACAATCGCGTCGCAGCGTCTTGCCGTGATCAGGGCGCTCGCAAGATGCTTGAACCAGAAATCACAACTTCTGTCGGTTCTTGAGAATGCGCACAAATGACCCGATGCGTAATTCTTCGCGAGTCAAACTGGAAAGCCTCAAAGCCTCATCCTCCGAAATCGCTCCCGAGTTCATCGCGCGCAGAAAATAATTGAGCAGGCCCTGGCCCGTCGCGGCGTCGTCGAAAACATCCCCCACCAGCGTAGCCTTAGCAGCCTTCTCAACAAAATTTCGCAGCCGTTCCGAAGCCGCATCCAGGCTTTGCAGAAAGAATGAGTAAACCGCGGCGTAACGCGTCGGTAGTTGACCCGGATGCAAATCCCAGCCCTGATAAAACGCGTTCGTCAGGGAATGCTGGATGTGATCGTAGTGAAGCTTCCAGGCACGATGCACGACGTTCTGGTTCTCTGCTACTTGCTCGGCTGTCAGCGGTGACCCACCTTCAGCGGCGCGATGCGGGGCGACTGGCATAATGTTAGTCGCTCCGTCTGAAAGCCAGATACCTGTGCCCGCGAAAGACACCTGCATCATGTGCTTAGCGAAGTCACAAGCTTGATGCATCATGTGTTGATGTGCAGCAGTAATGCTGCAACTCGCGGTGTAGTCGTAAGTCCCAAAGTGTGCCGCGATACAACGACCGCGAGCCGGCGCCAGTATTAGCGGCAAATTAATAGAACCGCTGCTGTTGATGATCGACTGTGTGGTCTCAATCATCATCTCCATGCGCAGCGAGCCGGCGGCCATGCCGTTCTTTTTCTCGATTTCATCGAACAAATCTGAGAGCAAAGCGACTTGTTCCGGAATCGTTATCTTGGGGAGGGTGACAACGAAATTCGCCGGCAGCTTGCCACCGGCTTTCTCAACCAGAGTTGAAACAAAGATATCGAGTGTGCGAACGCTGCGATCCCGCAACTCTTCGGTGAAGGGCTTGATACGAATGCCGATAAACGGTGAAAGTGAGCCGGCCTCCATTCCTGCCGCCACTTCGAGTGCGCCTTGTGCGGCATGTCCGTCTTCTTCGTCATCGGGTCGATTACCGTAGCCGTCTTCGTAGTCGATGCGAAAATCCTCGACTGGTTCGCGTCGCAACTTCTCATTCACGCGCGCGTAGATGGTGTGCGCAAGCCAGGCAGCTCGATCGACTTCCTTCACTGCATCCGCGTTCTTTTCCAGCGCCGCTGTCAGGTCGTTTGCTCCGACCGAGCCAGCTTGCGGTAAAGAGTCTGCGCCTTCTAATCCGATCGCTTTGGCAAAGGTGAAAGCGTCCGGTGCAAACTGATCGAGTGAGCGCACCGCAAGGGCGCCCAAACGAGCTTTAGTGTCGGCTTTGAAGAGATGAGCGCCGCCATAAACGGTGTGGACCGGTTGGCGTCGACCGGATTCTCCGGGATACGTTGCTGCGAAATCGGTGTTTGCTTGCTGCAGTTTCGCGCTCATAGTTCGGATTTGATCCGCTGAAAGGGATGTCTTCATATCTTTCCTCGATTTGTTGGCCTTGGTTCAAGCGACTTTATTACAGGCGCTCCGAAAGTTAAAGCGTGCAATTGGTAGCTTAGACTTCAGTCTGAGCAAGCTTATCCGGTCACTCGAGTTGGTGTGTGGTTACAGCTTCGACTAACTCAAGCCGATCCCACACAAGAAATCAGTTGAGTGACCGGTCTTGAATGGCAGCTATGCTCCAATGTCCCTGGAGTATCGCGTGACTCACAGGAATGGCGGTCGCAGACTGAAGTCTACGCTACGGCGGACAACCCGGCTTTCAAATTCCGATTCAAAGGGAGCAACCCCAGATCCTTGCCACAACAGTTCCAGAGTCCTGGAGGTCGACATGAAGGCGAAGTTTACCCTGGCGTTCTTCTCACTCCTGCTTTTTTCAACTACATCAATAGCTACTTCGAGTCCGGAGTTACTCAGCCGCAAGGCGGTATCTGAGAAAGCAGCCGAATCCAGTGTCGCGATTTCGGAACTGCGCAAGCTTGGCCCAGCAGGCCTGGAATCTCTCATTGCCGACAACCAGGCCGAGATCGCGCGTCACATCGCGAATCCACTCGAACCGGCAACTCCCAAATGGCAACGCTTGAATGCAGCGCTGGATGGCGTCAGCCGGCAGAAGGATAGTTATCTTTCGAAACTCTATTGGTACACAGACGCGACGGAGGCCCAGGCCGCAGCCAAAGCTAGTGGCAAGCCAATCCTGTCGCTGCGATTGCTAGGTAATCTTGATGAAGAGTTCAGCTGCGCTAACAGTCGATTCTTCCGCTCGGTGCTTTACTCGAACGCCACTGTGTCGAAGTTCCTGCGCGAACACTTTGTTCTGCATTGGCAGTCGGTGCGGCCCGCGCCGCGCATCACTATCGATTTCGGCGACGGTCGCAAACTTGAGCGCACCGTTACCGGAAATAGTATTCACTATGTGCTCGACGAAAACGGTCGGGTGATTGACGCGCTCCCAGGACTTTATGGACCGGAGGCTTTCATTCGCGGTCTTTCGAAGGCAGAAGGCCTCATGCGGAGCGTTGTTGGGAAAACTGCCGAGGCTCGCATGAAAGCGATTTCTGACCATCACATGCAGGAGATCGAGGCAACCAGCAAACAGTGGCTCGAGGAAGCCAAACTGGTAGGTGGTCCGATTCCTTCTTACCTCTTACCGAAGGGTGACGCAGCCAGCCGGCGAGCGGTGGACATCGCACCACTGGCGGTCACCAAGGCAATCACTGAGTTCAGTATCCTGCAGTCATTCACTCGAGATGCCGACTCGCTCAAAGCGGTCACCGACGAAGTGACGTGGAATCGAATCGCAGCACGACACACAGCAGATGCTAAGCTAGATCAGCAGAGCATCGGCCTAATTTATCGGCAAATGAGCGATGTTTGGCAGAGTGAAGGTGTGAACTCCGTGGACAAGGCGGCGCGTCTCTTAAAGAAACTCCAGCAGAGTATTGCGCTGGATACGGTCCGCAACGAATACATGATTCACACCAGGTTTCACTCGTGGCTGGCTAGCAGGATGTTTTCGGATGACGTGACCAAGCTTAACGAAAAAGTCTACGCGGAACTGTTCTTAACTCCGAGCAGCGATCCCTGGCTTGGCTTGTATGCGGAAGATGTTTATGTCGCACTCGATAAGGCTGGCGTGATCAGATAGGCGTTGCAGTGGCACGGGCGTCTCGCCCGTGGGGTGCACCCCATCGGCAAGATGCCGATGCCACTCACAAGTTAGCAATAATCGCGTCGGCAAACTCCGAGGTTTCTGTGGTCTTGCCCGTGGGGTGCACCCCATCGGCAAGATGCCGATGCCACTCACAAGTTAGCAATAATCGTGTCGGCAAACTCCGAGGTTTTCTGTGGTCTCGACCGTGGGGTGCACCCCATCGGCAAGATGCCGATGCCACTCACAAGTTAGCAATAATTGCGTCGGCGAACTCCGAGGTTTTCTGTGGTCTCGACCGTGGGGTGCACCCCATCGGCAAGATGCCGATGCCACTCACAAGTTAGCAATAATCGTGTCGGCAAACTCCGAGGTTTTCTGATGTCTCGACCGTGGGGTGCACCCCCATCGGCAAGATGCCGATGCCACTCACAAGTTAGCAATAATCGCAGAAGCAAACTCCGACGTTTTCTGATGTCTCGACCGTGGGGTGCACCCCATCGGCAAGATGCCGATGCCACTTACAAGTTAGCAATAATCGCGTCAGCAAACTCCGAGGTCTTAGCCGTCCCACCGATGTCTCGAGTCCGCACCTTACCTTCTGCAAACACTTTCAGCATCGATTTCTCGATCTTCTCAGCCGGCTCGCGCTGATCGAGGTACCTCAGCATCAGAATGCCTGACTGCAGCAGCGCTGTAGGATTAGCTATTCCCTGGCCGGCGATGTCGGGCGCCGATCCATGCACTGCTTCGAACACCGCGCCTTGTTCGCCGATGTTTGCGCCGGGGACCAGGCCCAGCCCTCCGATCAAGCCGGCACACAAATCCGACACGATGTCGCCGTAGAGATTTTCCAGAAGCATCACGTCGAATTGTTCCGGTCGCATCACGAGCTGCATACAGGCGTTGTCGATGATCCTGTCATCGGCTTCGATTTCAGGAAAACCGGCTGCCACTTTTCGGAAGCAATCCAGGAAAAGCCCGTCCGACAACTTCATGATGTTTGCTTTATGACCGCAAGTAATTTTCTTCCGGCCTTCACGACGGGCGTATTCGAACGCAAACTTCGCGACCCGAGTCGAAGCTTTCTCGGTGATAATCTTCAAGCTCTCAACCACACCGGGCACCACCACATGTTCCAAACCCGCGTACAAGCTTTCAGTGTTTTCGCGAACGATGACAAGGTCGAGCTCCGGATAGCGGCAGGGAATGTTTGGCAAAGCTCGAATTGGTCGCACATTCGCATACAAGTCGAGAGCTTTTCGCAACCCGACGTTTACGGACGTGAAGCCTTTGCCAATTGGAGTGGTGACTGGGCCTTTCAGCGCGACGCTGTTGCGCTTGATCGATTCAAGCAGCTCTGGCGGCAGCGTACTGCCGAATTTTTCGAGCGCCTGTGCCCCGGCATAATGCGTCTCCCAGGCTACCTCGGCGCCGGCAGCTTCGATTATGCGAACCACATTAGCTGCAACCTCAGGCCCAATGCCGTCGCCCGGAATCAGTGTGATAGTATTCATAAGAATTTTGGTTTTTGGTCTTTGATCTTAAGTCTTTGGACTGATTTTGGAAATCGTCTCCCCGCCAATCGCACACCAAAGAATAAGCACCCGAAGGGTAACTGACAACTTGGCGAGCTTAAGTCAGCCTACCACTCATTCTAAAAGTTTAGGTTCCATCGGTTTTAGTCCAAGACCAAAGACCCAAGGCCAAAGACCCGGCTACCATGGTCACAAGCGAAACAATTCAAGCTAAATATACTACCGATGTCGCAATTGTCGGCGGGGGCGTGATCGGGCTAACGATCGCGCGCGCACTGGCGCGTCGAGGACTCGACGTGACTTTGATTGAGCGGCGAGAGTTGGGAGCTGAAGCGTCATGGGCCGCAGGTGGGATTCTCGGGCCACAAGCAGAGGCTGATTGTGCTGACGACTTCTTCGAACTCGCTTGTAAGAGCCGCGATCTTTATTCCGCGCTTGCCATTGACTTACTCGAAGAAGCCGGCATCGACATAGAGCTCAATACCGCGGGCACCTTGTATCTGGCGCTCACGGAAGCAGACGAAAATGAAGTGGCGCGTCGCTACGAATGGCAGACTCAGACAGGTCTTCCGGTAAATCAACTCTCGGCTTCGGAAGCTCGACAGTTGGAGCCTCTCGTCTCTGAGACTGTTCGGTCGGCGCTATTTTTTCCTCGGGATATTCAAGTCGATAACCGCCGGCTCTTAACGGCGTTAATTGCTGCGAACGAGAGATTCGGAGTCCGACTGGTAACTGATACCACAGTCGAGTCGCTGGAGATCGCGCACAATCGAGTGACTGGAGTTATCACCTCAAAGGGCTTGATCGGCGCGCCTCGAGTTGTGTTGGCTGCCGGCGCATGGACTTCTTTGATATCGGACGCGCAAGCTGAATTGGTTTCGCAAGTGAGAATCGAACCGGTGCGTGGACAAATGGTTTGCCTGCAAACTAAGCCTGGTACTGCGCAGCGCATTCTCTACAGTCCTCGCGGTTACCTGGTTCCGAGACGAGACGGGCGCGTCATCGCCGGATCCACAACAGAGCATGTCGGCTATAGCAAGCAAGTAACCGCCGCCGGTGTTTCGACGATACTCAATCACACGTTCGAAATTGCCCCGAGCCTGTCGTCAGCTCCGATCAGTGACACCTGGTCAGGCTTAAGGCCTCGCAGCGAAGACAATCTGCCTGTTCTGGGGCCGTGCGAAGTTGATGGACTTTTTTATGCTACCGGTCATTATCGCAACGGAATTCTGCTGGCTCCCATCACTGGCGAGTTGCTGGCCGACGCGATTGTGGGTAATGTCGTTTCGCCGTTGCTCAGCCGGTTTTCTCCCCACCGCTTTGATCTCATTGGCGCCAAATAATCGAGCGAATCCTGTGAAGCTTGCCATCGTTATTAAGTCCTGCTGCGTCGTCGTGAGTTTGCTGTGCTCATTTTCTCCCGCGCTGCTTGCGCAGTCGGCTCCAGTCAATATTTCGACCGGCGATAAACGAACCGTTCGCGAGCTTTACGATGAAGCCAATACCTACATCGAGAAAAAGTACGAAGACTTCAACCGTCGCAGCATCGTCTTCGATCCTCGAATCGAAGCTCTGGTCCGGCAGGAACAGAAGGATCTGGCAGCGAGGAACGCGGCGTTAGCTTCGAAAACCGCAGTCGCAGGAGACGATCTTTATTACCTCGGATTGCTTTATCACCTCGCCGACAATTCTGACGCGACTTTGCTTTGGCTGCGACAATTCCTTACCAGGACAACGACGGGAAAGTTTGCTCAAACAGCTCGTTCCGCAATCGTTGTTCACTCATTTAGAAAGAATTTGCTCCCCGAAGCGGAAAGCACCTTGAATGACTACACGCGCGGCGAGCCTCAAGATCAAATGGAGCTTTTCGACATGCAAGCTTTGGCAGTCGATGCATTTTATAAGGTTAAGGATTACCCGCGCATGACTACGCACGGCGAGGAGATGTACAAAGCCGCGAAGGCGATTGCGGCGACGCGGATTGAACCGTTCAAGCGAGATCAGATGCTATTCAACGGCGCGCTCTTTCTTTCGGAAGCTTACAACAAGCTCGGCAAGAAGGAATCCGCTATCGCGGTTGCGGATGACTTGCGAAAATTGTCCGTCACTTTGCCATCCGGTTATCTCTACAAGCTAGCGCTCAATCGATTGCAGGAGTTCGAGCCGAATGCTGAGCTGGAAAAAGCATTTGATGGGGCTGCTACGAATTCGGCAGCAGTCGCTCCAGAGCTTGTTAACATCAATCTGTGGATCGATCAGTCGCCCGGCAAGCTCGCTGATTTTCGCGGCAAAGTTGTACTACTCGACTTCTGGGCGACATGGTGTGGGCCTTGTAAGTTTACGTACCCGAAACTGCGAGACTGGCATCAGCAGTACCGCGATCAGGGGCTCGTCATCATCGGTATCACAAACTTCTACGGCCAGATGGAAGGCCACCACGCGTCTCGTCAGGAAGAAACCGATTACCTCCGCCAGTATAAAAAAGAAAACAAACTTCCTTACGGATTTGCGGTTTCCGACTCGCGCGCGAACGAGACGAACTATTCAGTATTGTCGATACCGATGTCTTTTCTAATCGATCGGCGTGGCCGCGTTCGGTTTATCACGAGCGGCCCCGGCGAAGCTCAGGGGAGCGCGCTCGGAAAGATGATCAAGAAGTTACTTGACGAGCCCGGCGAGCCGGAAAAGCCTTGAGGGGGAGAAATCGCGAAACAATCGCGAGTCAAACACGAATCGCTAAAGTTCAAAGTTCAAAGTTCAAAGTTCAAAGTTCAAAGTTCAAAGTTCAAAGTTCAAAGTTCAAAGAACATAAGACCCTCTTCTGAAAAATGCGAAAACTAATCTATCGTGCGCACATGTGGCTCGGAATAGTCGTAGCAATTCCGGTTCTGGCCTGGAGCTCCAGCGGTTTGCTTTATGCATGGCCCAATGCAGTCGAAGGCGGAAAAGTCGAGACTATCAAGCCCGCGTCCGTCCATATCTCTCCTGCTGAAGCGATGTCTCACGCAAACCAATTTGCGGGCCGCCAATTACCGACGACCGCGCTCACATTGCTCGTACGCGAAGGCCGTCCCGTGTATCAAGCCATCGGAGGCATGGGGGCGGAGTCGCTCTTAATTGATGCCGAAACGGGTACGGTCATCAAGACACCGTTTCCCGGAACCTTGACGCGATATTTCCGGCAGGCTCACTTTTACTTTTTTGCTGGTGAGTGGCAGGTGATGCTGCTGATAGTCTTTTCGGCTTTGGCGTTCACTTCGGCGTTTTCCGGCATCTATCTGAACCTGACCTTGTGGTTCAGGAAACGGCCTGCGAGGTAATTTGCCGGGACTTCGCGCCCTTCCAAACTAACAGAATTGCGGTGCGGGCCAGTATAATCAGCGTGCTTATGGAGCAGTCGAACATAAATATTGGAATAGCGTTCCTGGCAGGAGCTTTATCCTTCCTTTCTCCGTGTGTCTTGCCGCTCGTGCCCGGATATATCTCGTTGATGTCGGGTGTCAGCGTCGAGAACCTCAAGGAAGGTTCAAGCGCCGGTGGCCGTCGCGCGGTTTTGATTAACTCGCTGGCTTTCAACGCCGGTTTGTCAGTCATTTTTCTGGCGCTTGGAACGACCGCAGGTTGGGTTGGCTCCGCCGTCATCAATAACTTTTGGGTGCGGCTCGTCGGCGGTCTGATAATTATTGCTTTTGGCTTGCAGCTAATCGGGCTGTTGAAGATCGGGGCGCTGTACAAGGATACGCGCATGTTCTCGAGTGAGAAGCCCCGCGGCATTCTCGGCTCGCTAACTCTGGGCATCGCGTTCGCCGCGGGATGGACACCCTGCATCGGACCGATCCTTGGCGGCATCATCGGTCTGGCGGCGACTAGCGGCGGTTGGAAGAGCGGCCTGATCCTTTCGGCGTTCTACTCAGCCGGATTGGCTGTTCCTTTTTTGGTGACCGGTCTGGGCATCAATCAGTTTCTCAGCTTCTACAAAAAGTTTCGCAAACACCTTCATAAGGTCGAAGTCGTCTCAGGCGTCATTCTTATCGTGATCGGCTTGTTGATAATGACCAACAAGACGACCTTGCTTGCCAGCGGTTTTATCGCTAAATATTTTCCCAATGCAGAGAATCTGCTGAAGGTGAAGGAAACTGCGCCCGTTCCCACGAATAAGACCAGTCAATATCCGCTCGCTCCCGATGTGGAAATGACTACGCTTGATGGCAAGGCCTTTCATCTTCGCGATCTTCGCGGACGAGTTGTATTGCTGAACTTCTGGGCCACGTGGTGCATCCCCTGTCGTTCGGAAGTTCCCGAGTTCAATACGATGCAACAGGCGCTCGATGCGCGCGGTTTTAGCGTGGTGGGCATTTCTACTTCAGCCGGCGATACGCCCGAAGTGATTCTCGAATTTCAAAAGGACCTGAAACAGAACTACACTGTGTTGCGTGGGACCGAAGATGTTGGCACAAAGTTTGGAAACGGTCCCGGACTACCCATTACTTACATCATCGATCGGCAGGGTCATATCAGGCAGACTTTTTATGGACCGCGCACGCGCGAGACTTTTGAAGCAGTGGTGAAACCGCTGTTGGATGAAGCCGCTGCCACGGCACGGAACGGTAATTAAGGAGTTCAAATGACGAAATTAGCTTTCCTCGCTCTTTTTCTTTTGATGACGCTCGGGTCTGGCGTCGCGCTCGCACAGGACGGCCACGAGTACGCTCCCCTTCAGGAAAAGACCGTGAATTACAAAGAGTGGACTCTTAATAGTCTTAAGGACGATAAGCCGGTGGCCCTGCGTTCCTTGATGGAGGGTAAGAAGTTGGTGATGGTGCTTTACTTCGCGCCCTGGTGTCCGAACTGGAGAAATGAAGCGCCGGTTGCCGCCAGACTTTACGAGAAGTACAAAGGCCAGGGCTTTGAGATTATCGGAGTGAGCGAGTATGGAGCGCGCGCGGATGTGAAGAGCTTCTTTGGTCCTGAAGGATCGCCCTATCCGGTGGTGTCCGAGTCAGAGGCCCGAGAAGATCGCGACAAGACCCCGCATTACGGTTATCGCCAATTGACTGGCGATACGCGCAAGTGGGGTTCGCCCTACAACGTATTTCTCGATCCTGCGACTTGCACAAAGAGCGGCGAGATTGTGGCCGAGAAGGCATGGGTGGTTAACGGCGAGCTCATCGAAGCCGACGTTGACAAATTCATTAGCGAACATCTGAAGCCATCATCAACCGCAGCAATCGTTCCCTGTAAGAACTAGAGGAAATTGGAAGCCGGAACTACAGGCGTTTAGAGTTCAACCTTTAGATTGTGGTTACGCGACTACGCAAGCTAAAGCTTGAACTCTAAACGCCTGAATTCTGAATTGACGCCACTATGAAACTACGCTTGCTTTATCACGGTCACTGTTTTGATGGAGTAGCTTCGGCTGCGACCTTTACTCGGTTCTACAAAGAACGCGTTCGTCCTGACGCCGAAGTGCATTACCAGGGCCTTCTGCATCGGCCTGGAAATCTGTTTGATGAAAACATGTTCGATGGTGACGAGAACGCGATTGTCGACTTTAAATACTCGCCCTCAGAAAAGCTTACGTGGTGGTTCGATCATCATGAGTCGGCGTTTTTGAAGCCCGCGGACGAAGCGCATTTCCGCGCTGATAATTCCGGTCAGAAATTTCTCGATATCAACAGCAAATCCTGCACGGAGTTCATCGCCCGAGTCGCGCGCGATCAGTTTGGCTTTGATGACGCGCCGCTGCAGGACCTGATTCACTGGGCTCACGTTATCGATGGGGCTCTTTACGAATCACCGGCTCAGTGTGTCGAGCTGAAAGAGCCGGCGCTGCAGCTCATGCAGGTAATTGAGGCTGATCCGGATGATCAATTCGTAGAGGTTTTGATCCGGGAATTGACCGAGAAGGCACTCAACGAAGTAGCCAACAGCGATGAGGTACAAACACGCTTCCGCCCCATTCTCGAGCGGCATCTCGAAACGTTGGAGAAGGTGCGTCGTAAGGCTAAATGTTCGGACGGCGTGGTGCAGTTTGATTTGGTTGACGAAGGCTATGACGGCTTCAATAAGTTCATTCCGTATTATCTCTTTCCAAACGCCACTTACTCCGTTGCCCTCACGCGAGGATCACAGCGAACGAAAATCTCAGTTGGCTCGAATCCCTGGTCGCCTAAGCCGCGCACTCACAACATCGCGAAGATCTGCGAACGTTACGGCGGCGGGGGTCATGCGGTGGTAGGAGCCGTCTCACTCAAGCCCGAGGAAGTCGAAGAAGCCCGCGCCTTCATCCGCGAAATAGTCGCCGAGCTCTCCAGTGACGGCTCGCTGGCATAACGCAGTCGTCAACTCCAACGCCGAAGGCGTTCGCGAATTCCAGCCTGGGGGCAACGCCCCAGGAACGTGGCAGCTCATTGATAGAGAACGCTGAAAGCGTTCGCGAAAACAAATTAGTCCCACACGTACCGCTCGTCATACTCAACGCGGTACTTCTCCAAGAAGAGTCTGTACTCATCCTGAAAGCTTACGCGTTGATGATGTTCTTCCTGGCGCTCGATGTAACGCGTTACTTCTTCAATCTGTGATTGGCCTATTGAAAATGCTCCGTACCCTCGTTGCCAATAAAACTTTCGCAAATTTGACGCCAAGCCCTTAACCCAACTCGACGAAGTTCGCTTGATTGCCTGAATCACATCCGCCAGCGAATGGTTTTTCGATAAGGCGAACAGCGCGTGGACGTGATCTTCAACACCACCGACGATAATCGTCTCGCAATCCTGCGATCTCAACACCGTTGCGAGATACGCGTGCATGTCGCTTCGGACGGACTTGTCCGTTAAGAACGGATATCGATCTTTTGTTGAGAAGATAAGGTGAATCCATAGTCGAGCTAATGATTGAGACATGAGTTGGCTCCTTTGTGTGTTGTTCATCGCGAACGCTTTCAGCGTTCAAGAAATCATGCGTCGCCTGTCCTGGGGCGTTGCCCCAGGCTGGAATTCACGAACGCCTTCGGCGTAGTAGTCGACGACGCTTAATGAGCAGCTGGAACTCACCTGAGTCCCAGCTTCAAAATTGTCTGTGGTGGTTAAGCGGTGGGTTTAACTAGTCGTGAGCGAAAATTGTTGCCATTCCTACCTTGCCATCAATGCTTCAATCTCGTCAGCGTTTTTCGGGACCTTACTGGTTAGCACTCGAGGACCATTGTTGGTGCACAACACATCGTCCTCGATGCGCACGCCGATGCCGAGATATTGCTGGGGAACATCCGTGGCATTAGGCGAGACGTACAAGCCAGGCTCGACGGTCATCACTACACCAGGCTCGAGCGCGCGAGATTGCTTGTCGTAGTAGTACACGCCGACATCGTGCACATCGATGCCGAGCATGTGTCCAAGCCCGTGCATGTAAAACTTTTCGTGCTTCTTTTCCTTGATTAGCTCCTTCGGGTCGCCCTGCAGCAAGCCCAACCGAACCATTCCTTCCGTGAGGAGTTCTACCGAACGAGCCTTCAATTCATCGTGTGTAGTTCCCGGCCGAACCATTTCCACGCAAGCCATTTGAGTGTCGAGCACGAGGTCGTAAATCTCACGTTGCGCTTTAGTAAATTTGCCGTTGATCGGAAACGTACGCGTGATGTCCGAAGCATAACCTTTGTACTCAGCCCCGGCATCAATCAGCAACAATTCACCGTCGCGCAGCTCTCCGGAGTTGCTGATGTAGTGCAGCACAGTTGCATTCGCGCCGCCGCCGACTATCGAAGTGTAAGAAGGACCGGAAGCGCCTTGACGCCGGAAGAAGCTCTCAATCATGGCCTCGACTTCGTATTCCATCATTCCAGCGCGCGCGGTTTTCATCGCTTCGACGTGAGCTTCGGCGGCGATGTCAGCAGCGCGCTGCATTAACTCGATTTCCTCGTCACTCTTGATCACGCGCATCTCGTGGATGATGGTGGCCGGATCAACGATGGTGCGAGGCGGGTGAATAGGCTTCCGATTCAGCGATCGCATGCGAGCGATTTCTCGAATGATGCGTTCGTCGAGCTCAGCGTTGGCGCCAAGACGGTAATAAAGAACGTTCGCGCCGTCGAGAATGTCCTGGAGCTTTTCATCAAACTCGGCGATGGGGTGGGCTTCTTGCGCGCCGAACTCCCTTTTGGCGCCATCAACGCCGGAGCGCTTGCCGTCCCAAATCTCGCGTTCGGGATCGCGTGGCCGTACAAATAGCGTGTACTTGTCATCCCTGCCCGGAGCGATGATCGCGATCGATTCCGGCTCTTCAAACCCAGTCAAATAAAAGAAGTCTGAGTCCTGCCGATAACGATATTGGGTGTCGTTCGAGCGAGTAGCCTCGCGTGCCGCGGGAATGATGGCGACAGCTTTCTGGTCCATCCGTTTCATGAATTCCGCTAATTGCGGTCGAATCATTACAAGTCTCCTTAACTGCCCAGGGTTTGAAGCGGTAATTGTAACCGAGAGTCTGGTGGCAAGAAACTGGCGAGACATGGGCCTAATGAGTAATAATCTCCGCGCATGAGCACGCAGACTGTTCCAATCTCTGTCGAGCCACCGTTTCCGGAATTGAAGGAGATTATTTCCTACGATCCCGCCAGCGGCGAAGAGATTGGGCGCGTCCGGCAGACATCAGCGGCGGAAATCAAACGTGGAATTCAAGCTGCTCGCGAAGCACAGGTGGGTTGGGCCAGGCTTTCGTTCCGCGAGCGCGGCAGGTTCATTCTGAAAGCTCGGGAAATCGTGCTGCAAGAGATCGACGAGATCGCGCTGCTGATCTCGCGTGAGACCGGCAAGCCCGTCGCGGAAGCCATCTCGATGGAAGTTGTTCCCACTCTCGAGCTCATGCAGTACTTCGCGACGCATACTGCGAAGCTGTTAAAGCCGCAAAAGATAGATATCGGCCAATACGGGTTGATGGGCCGATCTTCGCGGTTGATTTACAAACCACTGGGAGTCGTTGGAATTATCTCGCCGTGGAATTTTCCGTGGGCCACTCCTCTTGATGAAGTAGTAATGGCGTTGATGGCGGGAAATGCAGTTGCAGTTAAGCCAAGCGAGCTAACACCTCTCATGGCGTTGAAAATCGGGGATGTCTTTAGCCGAGCTGGACTGCCCGAAGGCTTGCTCCACATTTTCATCGGTGAAGGTCCGACAGGTGCGGACCTTATCGACGCCCCAGTGGACAAGATTATGTTCACCGGCAGTGTGGCTACCGGCAAACGCGTGGTTGAGGCTGCGGCAAAGCATTTGACTCCCGTTGTGCTCGAGTTAGGCGGCAAAGATCCAATGATTGTTTTGGAAGATGCCAATCTCGAGAACGCCGTGCGTGGCGCGGTTTGGGGCGCGTTCTGTAATGCCGGCCAGGCCTGCGCGTCAGTCGAGCGATGCTACGTGCACGAGTCGATTGCGACTGAGTTCGTAAAGCGGGTGGTGGCGGAGACAAAATCTCTGAAGCAGAACGTCGGCTCGATCGATGACACCGATGTCGGAGCCATGTCGAGCGAGCGGCAACTTAGTATTGTTGACGAGCATGTTCAGGATGCACTCGCCAGAGGAGCCAGTGTCTCTACCGGCGGACGTCGTCATCCCGGCTTAGCAGGTTCTTTCTATGAACCCACCGTGCTGACTGGAGTTGATCACAGCATGGAGATTATGCGGGAAGAGACTTTTGGCCCAACTTTGCCGATCATGACTTTCAAGACAGACGACGAAGCCGTCAAGCTGGCGAATGAAAGCATCTACGGACTCACAGCGAGCGTTTGGACCAAAGACATTGCGCGCGGCAAACGATTGGCTGAGCAGATTGACGCCGGAACTGTGATGGTAAACGAAGTTGTCTACACGCATGCTCTGGCTCAGACTCCCTGGGGTGGTGTAAAGCAAAGCGGCTTTGGTCGCACCCACGGCCGGCTGGGATTGCTTGAGCTGGTCTCGACGCGGCACCTTCATGTGAATCGCATCAGTTTCATGCCGGATCTGTGGTGGTTTCGCTATTCGCCTCTCGCAAATCGATTCTTTCATGGATTAGCCAAATACTTCACGACTGGATCGGTCTTCAGTTCCGCTCGGTTGCTTCCACAAATGCTTCGCCGCATGTTCGAAAAGCGCTAACGCTCACTATTGTCCGGGAAATTCGGTAGTGCTCCGCTAGGGTGTGCTGGTCTCTCTCTTTCAAAACTTAGCCGCAGATTACGCAGATTCCACAGATGTTGGTTGAATCAAAGGTTAAGTTGATGCGAATCAGTCTTATTGAATCCGGGTAATCTGCGTAATCTGCGGTTGAAGTTGTTCTGATCGCGGGCAACACACACTAACGAAGCACTACTCCAATTCCAAACTATTGATTTAGTTTCCAACGAAGCGTATATTCTCTACTACGAATCACGCTAGTAGATAGCCACTCCCGAAGTTCTTAACCCTGCCCCGACGGTGTATTGAAGCCTTAAACGCATGCTTTCAGAATCGATCGCTGCGAAGCCGCGCCGTCAATTCAAAACCGCTTTTGGCAGTCAACAAACTCAAAGGATCGGCCTGCGCCGTTCCTTGACCAACACGGAGGATAAGTAATGAGTACGCGAACCAAGGCAATAGTTGTGATTGTGGCAGCGGTGCTGCTCGCGACTGTAATAATGCTTCCGCGAATAAGTGAGGCTTACGCGAAAAGAAACAGTGGAGAGCCAACTGCCTTCACTAATTCGACCATCACCAGCCCAGGGCAGGATCAGAAGGGCAGCATCACGGTGGTGGCCTCATACCATAACGACACCTCAAAGCCACTGCGTGATATGAAACCGCAGCCGGTGTTTTCGAAACAACAGCACGAGAATGAGAACCCAAAGATTCCCACCAAACATAGAGACAGCGCTGATCCTGTCGTTCAGACCACGTTTGGTGATTTGAAGAGTTTGATTTCAGTCAACATGCCGAGCCCGCTCCTTAACTTCAACGGTATTGGTTTTCCGGGCGTGGCTTGCAACTGCGCACCACCCGATACCAACGGTGAAGTCGGCGCAACTCAATATGTACAGATAGTCAACGAAGGCTATCAGGTCTTTAACAAGACCACCGGCGCCTCGGTGCTGGGTCCCGTCGGCATCCAGACAATCTGGACCGGCTTTGGCGGCCCTTGCGAGAGCGCGGGAGATGGAGATCCGGTTGTGCTTTATGACCAGCTCGCGAATCGTTGGCTGGTGAGTCAGTTCGCAGGAGCCGGCGTACCGACGGATGAGTGCGTGGCGATTTCCACCACCAGTGATGCGACTGGAAGCTACAACCGTTACGGCTTCCACCTCGGCACGAACTTCTTTGATTACCCACACCTTGGCGTGTGGCCCGATGCCTACTACATGAGCATGAACGTATTTAATTCGACGGGAACTGCTTTCCTTGGACCACAACCATTCGCGTTGGATCGAGCCAAGATGCTGGCTGGCCAGCCGGCCACCTTCATCACGCCGGGAGTCACCGGCGGCCCGGGCGAAGAAGTTTATCTACCCGCAGATCTCGACGGATCGATTCTGCCGCCAGTCGGCGCTCCAGCGTCGTTCGTAGAGTTCCCAGGCGGCGGCAGCTTTAGAATTTTCCATTTCCATGTCGATTTCGCAACACCGCTTAACTCGACGTTTACTCTGTTCGCCAGCCCGGCCTCAGCAGGATTCACGTTGAGAACCGCCGGAATACCGCAACTGGGGACAACTTCAACTCTGGATCCCCTGGCCGACAGGCTAATGTTCCGACTGGCAACGCGCTTCTTCTCAGATGGGCATGAGGCTACCGTCGGAAACTTTACGGTGAACTCCGCTAATATCGCATCGCCCAGATGGTTTGAACTGAGAAACATAACCAGTGGACCTGCGAGTGTCGCGCAGCAAGGCACCTATCAGCCGGACACGACTCATCGTTGGATGGGAGCTGTAGCGATGGACCAGCAGGGGAATATGGCTCTCGGCTACAGCGCTTCGAGTAGTTCGATCAATCCGCAGATTCGCTATGCCGGAAGACTTGCCGGCGATCCTCTCAACACGTTGCCTCAAGCTGAAGTCCATCTGTTCGACGGCACGGGCAGTCAAACAGGCACCAATGGACGTTGGGGCGACTACAGCGACATGACGATTGATCCGGTTGACGATTGTACGTTCTGGTATACGACCGAGTATTACCAGACGACGACCAGTTTCGCCTGGCGAACGCGGATCGGTTCATTCACGTTCCCAGGATGTGGCGGAGCACCAACGCCGACACCTACGCCAACTCCGACACCCACTCCGACACCGACGCCAGCGGCGCCAACCAATCTGACGGCGACAGCAGTTTCCAGCAGTCAGATAAATCTTGCCTGGACCGACAATTCATCGAACGAGACAGGATTCAAGATTGAGCAGTGCCAGAACGCAGGCTGCTCGAACTTCGCACAGATTGCTCAGGTTGGAGCTAACATCACCGCGTTCAACAACACAGGACTGACTGCAAGCACGAGTTACAGTTATCGAGTGCGAGCAACGAATCTTGGCGGTGATTCAGCTTATTCGAACACCGCGTCGGCAACTACGCAGGCTACTCAAACTGTGCCGGCAGCACCCAGCAACTTGACCGCGACGGCTGTTTCTACGAGCCAAATCAATTTGAGTTGGTCGGACAATTCAAATAATGAAACTGGCTTTAAGATCGAGCGCTGTCAGGGCGCTAACTGCTCCAACTTCGTTCAGATTGCACAAGTCGGCGCGAACGTAACTACGTTTGCCAACACGGGGCTATCACGCAACACGAGATATCGCTATCGGGTGCGGGCCTTCAATGCTGTTGGTAACTCTGGTTACTCGAACATTGCTGCCGCGAGAACACTGCGAAATTGAGGTGAATCTCGAGTTACGGAAGTGGCAGGGGCGGACCTTTGTGTCCGCCCTTGTAATTTGGAGTGCGCCGACCTGTCGGCGCTTTGGTCGCTGCGTCCTGTCGCAGCAGGTAATGCGGCGTCGAGCCGCCGCGGGAGAAAGCGGTGACAGGTCACCGCACTGTCTCCAAATTAGGGCACTAGCTGTCTACATTTTCCTTTCGGTCCGATTTGTCTTAGGATCCCTCACTTTCGGGAATACCTTAACTTCGGCGAGACATAAACAGTGCTTTGGAAGAACTACATGCATGGCCGCGAGCGCGCGCATCACGAACGAGACAATAATCGAATCGTGCGCCCCTTCGAATGGGGCTTGTCATTTATTGCCGATCACGTGAATGGTGACGACCCCCGGGACGTGATGCGCCGTCACACTGATAGCGCCATGCGAGCGAGCGACGAGTTCTATGGCCTTGCCGAAATCAAAGATTTCAGCCTTGCCGCTGACTACCTGACCTGGACCAGCGCGATAACGACGCCGGACTCGGACAACAATTTGGTACGGGCTCGCTACTTTCCGGCTCGAAAAGAACGCAAAGGGCCTCGAGCCGCTGTCCTGGTGCTGCCGCAATGGAATGCTCAGCCGGATAGTCATGTGGAGGCGTGCCGGATTTTCAACTTCATGGGGATCTCAGCACTCAGACTAACGCTGCCCTACCACGAAGATCGCCGGCCCAAGGAACTCGAGCGAGCTGATCATTTAGTCAGTCCCAACATAGGTCGCACGATCCAGTCGATGAGACAAGCCGTGTTGGACGCGCGTGCCGGGGTGAAGTGGCTTCATGATGAAGGCTACGAACGAATTGGAATTCTCGGCACGAGCATTGGGTCCTGCGTTTCATTTCTTGCTTTCACCCACGACCCGCTGATTAACGTTGGCATATTCAATCACGTTTCAGGATATTTTGCCGACGTGGTCTGGGAGGGGATTTCCACTCAGCACGTGCGCGCGGGAATTGAGCAGCATGTCACGCTCGAGGAGCTGCGCGATTTCTGGCTGCCCGTTAGTCCGATTCCATTCATTCCTCGCTTGCTCGAAATGAAATCGCGGCCAATGCGATTCATCTCTGCGCGCTACGACCTGACTTTTCCGGCGGACATGTCTCGCCAGGTAATTAGCGAAGTCAGGAAGCTGGGTCTGGATCTGAACGTCGTGTGGCTCCCGTGCGGTCATTACACTCTAGCCGAGATGCCGTGGAAGGCAATCGACGCGTGGAAGATCGCGAGATTTTTCAGGAAGCACTTGTAAGCTTTCCCCGAGGGTGGTTCATAGCTCGCTCGAGCGGCGATCGCCCGGTTTTGTCGAACGCTGAAATCTTCGGTGGCACGGCTTGGTGAGCCTTCGGTCGATCCAGTTGCAGCTTGCTTGTGACCGGCGAAATCACCTCAGTCTTTCGCAGTGACAGGATCGTTAATTTCTGTTTACCGAATAAGGCGGGAATTACGTGGAACCACTGCACGTATCCGACCGCAATTGAACCCAGCCCGAAATAGCTGTAGCTCAGTGGATGTGCCACGTCGAATCCGAGTCCTAAGTTGAGTAAGACACTATTAACTATCAGGAATAACAGGCTGCCAGGAAATGAAAACATGAAGACGAAGGGCAAGAAGCCCTGCTCTGCGAGCCAGCATTGTGGTTCGGTCAGACAACTTCCGAGCCCCATAAGCCAAATGGTGACGACTGTACCCAGCCAAACAGATTTCACCACGAACATCCATCTGATGCCCTGAAACTTCATGCGCTCTTAGACAAGCTCTGAGTAAGCTTGTTCCAATCAAATTAACGCTGTGACTTCAATTTCTCTCAATCGCCTGTTAGATCGACTCGATGAATCGAAACAGGATTTTTCCGCAGCGGGACGCGCTCGCATTGCGACGATGCTGAGGCGTTTGAGTCAATCCCGGATCGACGACCTCGAGGCGCTGGTGCGCTATCACGAAGCGCTTCTTTTCCTGCGGGCATATCCTCAAGACGCAAAGCTGTTGAAGCTGGCCGAGACAGAACTGCGGTCATTCGCTGAACGCGTAGAAAAGCTGGCCGATAGCGGCACTGATCTCTTATCTCTCGAGCACCCCGAAATCTCAGGAATAGCAGGTACGGGTGTTAGCGACACCTTTGGTTACCATATCGCGAGATGGCTTGTTCGCAGCGAGCAAGGCAGAGTCGCGCTCGATGAGGATTGGGTTGAGGACGAAAGCCGTTTGGCGGCGACATTGCCAAGATTCATTCCGCTTTTGGAGGAAGATGCGATGGTCGAAGCGAACGTTCCTTATCGCAAGTGGTTGCGCGGGGGCAAAGGGCGTAAGAGTGAACTGGAGTGGCTGATCGAAAGATTCGAGGGCCTCAAGAAAAGCAATGCGGAAATAGCTGAGCTTTACGAATCACTCCGGCTCTACGTGCGTTGGCTTCCTCCGTATCGTGCCACGCGAACGGGAATGCGTCTGCCCGTGCGGAGAATCTTCTTTCACAATCAGCCTCTCATACGACGGAAAGACGTTTCCCTGGTCGCTGAGTTGAAAAAGCCGGCGCTTCAAGTAGAAACGCTTTCAAGGATCGCGGGCCAAAAGATTCTCGATCTTGCTCGCGAAACGTCCACTGTGCGTTACCGGGAGTTGTGGGGCTTCACGCACGGCGACGAAGCTTGTGTAGTCAAGATTGAGCTCGGTCGTGGCGTGCAGTTGTTTGTGTCCGGCGTGTCGCCGGAGTGGCGATTGCCGCTTCGTGCTTATCACGCGGCGATGATCTTCAAGAATGGAATTCCGGTTGGATATTTCGAAGGGCTCTCGCTTTTTGAGCGAATGGAAAGCGGCTTCAATCTTTACTACACATTTCGCGATGGCGAAACCGCCTGGCTTTACACCCAGATTTTGCGCGTGTTCAAGCAGCTACTCGGCGTGACGACTTTCACGTTGGATCCTTATCAAATCGGATTTGAAAACGAAGAAGGCATTGAATCGGGCGCGTTCTGGTTTTATCGAAAGCTTGGTTTTCGTCCAACTCGAAAGGATTTGCTCGAGCTCACCTTGCGTGAAGAGAAGAAGCTCGCTAATCGTCCGGGTTACCGCACGCCTGCGAGCACGCTGCGCAAGCTTGCCGCGGGCTATATGATTTTCGAGCTGGCTCCAGCAAGAGGCGCGAATTGGGATGCGTTTCAGGTTCGCAATATTGGGCTTGCTGTGCAGCGCCTGATGGCAAAAGAGTTTGACGGCAACCCGGAAAGATTCCGTAGCCAGGCGATTGAAGAAACAGCAAGCTTACTAAAGTTGAATCAGTTGAAATCCACAGAGCGACGAGCTTTGGAATATTTGGCTCTTCCGCTCATGCTGATTCCCGATCTGAAGAGATGGAGCGAACCCGAGAAAGAACTGCTACGCAAAATCATCCTCGCGAAGGCCAGCTCTAATGAATCGCGTTACCTCCGTCTAATGCAAAGGCATACCAGGTTTAGAGCGGAGATAATCCGGCTCGGGTCGATGCGTTCCTAACAGGCGTTAAGAGTTCACGCTTCAGCTTGTGTGTGCTGAACGCGACAAACTAAAGTTTGAACTCTGAACACCTGTCAGGCACGTTCTGCGTTTCGTGATGCGATGCGGTGCTCAAGGACCAGGTCCTCACTGAAATTCTCCAGCAGCGGGAAATAAGCGGCGTCTCTATCCAACGCAGCCTCCGGTATCAAACCTACAATCTCCGTACTGGCGATCTCGACGCCGGTTTTCTCAGCCTCTGACTTTACGGCCTCGAACGCCTGAGCCATTCCCGTGACCTGATAATTAATCAGGTTCATCGAAACCTGAACAATCCCTCGCGAATGGAGATCGAAACCCAAGGCTTTAAGAAACGGAAGTCCGCCATCGCGTTCACGAACGGCATGCGCAATCGCGCGCGCAATCTTCACGTCATTACTCCGTAGATTAACGTTAAATGCGATCAGGAACGGGCGAGCGCCGACGGCGATAGCACCGGCTGTCTCATGCAGACGAGGCTCGCCGACGTCAGGTGAGCGCTCGGGATCGATGGCGATTCGCGTCCGCAATTCTTCAAAGCCTCGACGACGCACATTCTCTAGCTTTACGCGATCGGCTCGCATTGCGGCAAGCTCATAAAAGAAGACTGGAATGCCTAGCTCGACAGCAATTCTGCGACCTGCCTCGTGGGCCAACGCCACGCATTCTTCCATTGTTACATTCGTGACGGGAATGAAAGGCAGAACATCGGTCGCGCCGATTCGCGGATGTTCGCCGGAGTGATCCCGCAAGTTAATCAGGCGAGAAGCTAAGTCGACGACGCGAACAGCAGCCTCAACGATATGCTCAGGCGAGGCTACGAAAGTTATGACGGAGCGATTGTGGTCCGGGTCGCGATGCGTGCCGAGCACCGTTGCGGTGGCGACAGCCTCGACTGCTTCCCAAAGGCGTTCAATCACCTCTGGGCGTTGGCCCTCGCTAAAATTGGGAACGCACTCAACGATGCGATTCATGTGATCACTGCTTTCCGGCGATGAAAAAAGCAAAACAGGCAATGACCGTAGTCCAGGCCACGGCTGTTAGCCATAGCGGCACCTTTCGAGCTGCCCGTTTCACAGTCGCGATCGCGTCGGTCAAGCTCTGCTTTGCAATGGAGCTTTTGAGTCTTCCAATGTCAGTCAGAACGAAAATACAAATCACAATGGCCGGCAGCAAAGCCAACAACCAAACCACCGGCGTCTGCCGGCGCGCGAACATAAAAACGAGCGCGCCAATTACTCCGATAGAGCCCGCCGCAGTCAACCAAAAAGCCAAATTGATTCCGCGGTGCAGACCCAGAGCTACGATCGTGGTTTTGATATTCGCTTCGAGATCCTCGGGATAATCTTCGGCTGTATTGACCAGAATAATTCCCATCTGCAGCGCGCCGAAGGCCGCGGCAAACAAAAGCATCTCAGTGGACGGAGCGCTGCTTACCAGCAGCCCAACGAACAGCATTGGACCAACAAAGATGATTAGCCAAAGACAGACGAGCTGAGCCAGTCCTCGGCCTTTGAACTGGACGGGCTTAACTGAATAGCCTGCGCCCAAAGCCAGACCAATCGCAACTAGCGGCAACAGTTCCCAGCGATGCAGTTGCTGGGCAAGATGGGCCGTCAGCGCGAGCGCGAGCAATGCAGTTGCTGCTACCTGGAACTTCACAAAAGGCACGCCGAGTCCGTAAACAGCTTCCGATAAGTGTGGCTTGTAGACGGCATCGAGATCCCGATCGGCGAGGCAGTTGATCATGTCTCCGAAAGCGAACAGAAGGAAGAATACGAAGATGCCTTCCCAAAAAGTAAAAGTTCGCAGTGGCGTCGTGTCGTGCACTAACAAAACGATAGGAATGATTAGTATCGGAATTTCGGCAATGCGAAACTCAATGCGCCGGATGCGGAGGAGGTAAACGAGATAGCGCAGTTTGTTCGGCATCACTGTCAGTTAAAGAACGTTGACTCGTCTAATGCGTCGCTCCGAATCGAGCGAGAAAGAGTTTCGTCCGTGCAGCAAAACGAAATTATCGGCAATCAGCACGTCGCCGGATTTCCACTCATGACGGTAACAGACGGCGTTATCGTGCAAACGACCATGCAAGTCATCGAGAAAGGCGGCCTGTTCAGCCTCAGGAATACCCATGATTTCGAGGTTCACCGGATTCAAGTCCGCGACCGGCTCTGCAAAGCGCATCACGTTTTCGCCATTGAGTGGATTATGACTAAGCAGATCTGACGTAAAGCTCCCGCCGTAATGGACGATCTTCTCGGTCGTGTAGGTGATGGTTACTTGTTCCCAAAGTCTCACTTTTTCGCGCGGCGCTTGCTCAAGCAAGAGACTGGTGTCAGCAAAGAGAGTTTCCCCGCCAGATCCGAGGTGAGGCGCAATATCGCAGTGGAAAACTATGTAGTGTGGGATCTGACCAACAAACGCGCCGTCCCAATGAAAAGGAACTACGCGGTTGGTATATAAATAGTTTTTAGCGTTGGTCCTGACCTGCAGGTCATTGACCGCCCCAAAATCCCACTCCTGAATCTTGCCCAGACGAGCGCCGAATTCCGGCAGCTCCGAACCGTTCAACGCCTTGAAGCCACGCAGAACGACTACACGATTCTCGTCGACCCACGTTTGAAGTTGTGTGACCGGAACGGATTTCAAGTCGGTGCCGGGCTCATCAGCTTCGACCACGAGCCCGAACGGCTCGAGACGATTCGTAATCCAATCTGCCATAACTTTCTAAACACAGCCTTCGCGAGGAAGACCTAATGACTCTCGAAGATCTACCACGCTCATCTTCAGCAGCGTCTCGTATGGTACCTTAGTGTGATAGAGCGTGCGCGAGCCCTTGGCCAAATTCCACGCGCGCATGATTCGACGAGGCGCTATGAACATCGCGATTAGCATAGCGCCAACACAAAGAATAAAAACCATTACGGAACCACAACCGGCCCGCAATTCATACGCGCTGATTTCAGCCTCGCCGACAAGCCCGGTTTTGTAACCTGTCACCACGTGGTGAAGATCGTGCCAGGGCAAAAACCCTGGGTTAGGAACATAGACGGGACGACGGCCGACGTAGATTGGAAAGCGTGCCGCGCTATAGCTCTCGATGCTCAGCGAATTCTCGGCGAGATAACGGTCTCTCCCAGCCAGCACGGTTTCGCCGTTCATTAGTTTTCACCAACCTGATAGTAGCTCGGCTGCCCGTCCATCATAACGATCTTCCCGCCAAGCCCTTCAGCATCCTGACGGCGCATGAATTGGAACCCACCGTTTTGTTTTACGGCGACGCTGTGCCAGGGCGTCAACCATACGTCCTCAGAATCACCGAGCAGGATTCCGATCTTCTCCGAGTGCGGACTCTGCGGATGAATAGAAAGACGGAGCGCGGCTGGGAAACAATCGCTCAGCAAACGTCCCCATGCATCGCTGCGCTGGATAACCTCATAGGTGCGATGCTTGCACTCATTGCGCAGTTGGGTGCGGCTCTTGTCAGGTTCCAGCCCGATCCGATCCTCAAAGAGGAAGCGCTGAATACCATTGAACAAAGCTTGTTGCTGCGAGTAAGTATGAACACGTTCTTCGATCGTCTCAAGAGTTTCAGCATAATTGGAACGCAGCTGTTCCCGCATGCGCTCGTGCTCATGGACCTCGAACAAATCTTCCAGCCGAAACACTTCGAGAGAAGGCGCGCCTATGCGCTCGATGATGGCTTCGATTTCCCGGCCGTAATCGGAAACGTCAACGTCCGAGACGCCGACGAGGTCGCTGAAGACGCGACCGTCCGAACAAATTGTAATCCTCGCCCCGGCTGGGTATACCTCCCTGATTTCGTTGCACACTTGCTCCAGGAAACTTAACGCCAGTTCCTCAGCAAGATCCGGCAATCGTCCGAGGACTTTCCTTGGACTCGGCGATTTCGCAGGGAAGGCAGGCAACAAGAAATGGATCGGCTCGCCCGCGCGCACGAAACGCCGCACCTTCGCAAGATGGAGCGCCAGGCATTGGCGACATGGATCGGTCGCGCACGAACCTGAATCCGGCTGCAAGCGCCGATGCCTGAAAAGCAGCCTCAGAATTTCAATGGCGCGTTCGTTAAGCGATTCGTCCGGCGATGGCTCAACCAGCGGCGCTGCAATCTCATCGAATTTTGCGAATGAGCCTTTGTAATTGGGCAGCCATGAAAGTTTGTTCGTTAGCGAGAGCAGATTGGAGACGAGATCGATCGCGGCACGTGTCGATTTCGAATCTTCCGTTCGATCCTGAGTCCAAAGAAGCATTATTGCCAGATGCAATCCGTAAAGCGTGCGCGTCATCGCTTCTGCTTCTTTCGCCGGGGCGTTTTTCGCGCCGAGTACTACAGCGGCAAAAACTCCCATGACGCGATTACGAACGATCTCAGTCTGCGGGCTAAGTGCGCCGAGCTCATGACGCGGATCCAGGAGTGTGGCTAGCAATGCTGTCAGCGCCTCTCGATGCGGAGCTACGAGAGCGAGCTTGGCGAGCATGATTTGTCGAAAGCGCTCAGCGACGTCGGCGTCCGGTAGGTTTGCGACGCGCGCTTCGAGATCTACAGCGAGCCGTGAGTAGAGCGCTAGAACCAGGTCTTCATCACGCTTGAAAAAGATGTGGGCGCGTTCGAGAGAACAACCAGCCAGCAACGCTGCATCGCACAAGAGAGTCCCCGACAGACCTTGAGTCGATAACAGAGCTATCGCGGCTTCGAGGACCCGCTGACGCGTTCGCGTATCTGCTTGGTTCGGCGCGCTCATTCGTTCCAAATCCGCCGAGGCGATACCTGGCGGAAGCTGTATTCAGTACGGTCGTTACTGCGGTGACGCCAACAAGCGATCTGAAATCGCGTATATTAGACCCGTTCACGCACCAACAATCCACAGTCTTTTACCCAAAGTCGCGCAAGCTTCCACCACTAAGCCCACGAGGCCGCCACATCACACAATGAACCTCGCTTGATGGCTACAGAAATGTTTGCGGCAAAGCCTGGTGGCTGATTACCTGCTACTCAAGTGTATATCAACTAACCAAGGCAGATTTCCTTCAAATTACCCGTGGAAAACCAGAGAAAGACACAGAATCGCCAAAAGTTGTATAGCTGGTAGCCAATTGGTTCTTTGTTGGTCGGTCCCACTCTTAAAGTGTCAAAGCTTGCGAAACTGGTTGTTTTAGAGGAGTTCCTCCTAAATGTGAGATATCGAGCAACTGTGGAACGCGGATTGATGAAGAAATAGAGAACAACAGAAAGATTTTTGATGCTCCGCAGCCCGGGTTCCCCGACCTTACTGACCTGAAGCGAGCATTGCCGGATTCAATACTCAAGGAGAAATTCGCAGCGACATGATAAATCTGATGGCATCGGCCACATCAACACCCCAGCAGAAATTCAGCACTACAGAGCTTGTTGCCGCCCTCATGCACAAGCTCTCACCTGAACTAATTAACACGATCTCCAGCCTTGGCGTCGATCAACGCTATTCAGTGATGGACAACTATCCAGAGTTCCTGGAGGGGGGGAATATTAATCCGTCTGACACAACTACCTCGCTGGGTGTCGCAGCAACCAAGAAGTGCGTCGAACAGTGGGGTGGCGACCCGGCAAAGATTGGCTTGTTAGTTGCCGCCACCAACACGCCCGAGCAAATGTTACCTTGTCTTGCGTCCGAAGTGATGGCGCAGACGCACGGTTTGCTTTCGCGCTCACTCAGGACAGTCAGCATGCAGTCTCAGGGCTGCTCAGTCTTGCTGAAGTCCGTTGAAGTAGCGCAATGGTACCTCGCCGCGAACCCAAACAAACTCGCTATCGTGTTGATGTCCGAAGCCCACACGCCTTTCGTCGCTCCCCTCATCGGCAGTGAATACTTCGGTTATCGCGAACTGGTTCGGCTGCGCCGAGAAGAAAAGATCGATAGCGTTAGTTTTGACAAAATGCGATTGGACACGACCTTCATGATTCAATCGATGCTGTTTGGCGACGGTGCGGTCGCACTTTTGATAGGGAAGGAGGAAGGTAAACCCGCTTTCGGGCCGATCTCGCATTTGACCAACGACGATATTGAAGATGTCAAACTGCTAACGATGATTCAGAACAGCACCAATCCGCTTTTGAAGGGACGTCCTCAATATTTCATGCGTCCGAATGTGCCGAATCGCGGCGCTCACTATGCCGTCACGACGGTGAACAGTGTTTTAGAGCATCCCGACTCGCCAGTCTCACATCTCGGCCAGGTTGCCGACTGTATGATCCACACCGGCAGCAAGAAAATACTTGATGGCGTTTGTTCGCAACTGCATCTCGAGAGGAATTCGTCGAAGGTTAGCGGTTCGTATGAAGTACTTAAGAATTACGGAAACCTCTCCAGTGCGTCTACTGGGTTCATGCTGGCTCATAAAAAGGATGATTGGAGTGGCCCAGCAATGGTCGTGGGATTTGGGGTAGGCTTTACTGCAAGCGCCGGCGTGATGAGTCTTAATTAAGACGTTCTTGGTACCTGGTTCTTTGTACTTGAGTCGCGGCGACTACGCAGTTTGCACTCAAGTACAAAGAGCTGAGTACAAAAGAACAAGATCAAAATTAGACCAGTACCGGTTCCTGGTCCTCGGTCGGACTAAAGAGTCGCAGAATTACGTCCTCGACCTGCTCGAAGTCGAACGGCTTGCCGATGATGGCATCGATCAGGCCGTTCTCACCATCCGGCGCCGTCGTGCCCGCGCCATAGCCAGTCACCATGACGATCTTTGTGTGAGCAGATCGCTTCCGTACCGCCCGCGCTGTATCCCAGCCGTCCATTTCAGGCATCGCCAAATCCGTAAAGACCAGGTCGAACTGCTTTTCTCCTATCCTGATCATCGCTGCGCTTCCACTCTCAGCCAGCTCAACATTGTGATTGAGGGCTGAGAGCATGTCCGCCAGAGTCTCACGCACGGAGGGCTCATCATCAACAACCAAAACAGAAAGTGTGTCAGCGGCCTGGTTGCTCATCAACTCTTCAAGAGTTGGCGCTAACGGTTCGGTAGCAGGAAGCTCGATTGTGAAGGTCGTGCCGCGGCCCGGTTCAGAATCGACACTGATCAAACCGCCATGTCTTTCGATAATGCTGTAGCTCACAGAAAGGCCAAGGCCGGTACCCTGCGCGCCCTTGGTTGAGAAGAACGGCTCGAAAACTTTCTCGCGGACATCCGCCGACATGCCCGAGCCTGTGTCGGCAAAATGCAGACGAAGAACGTCATCCAAACGGGCACAACTTATCGCCAGGCATCCCCCGAGAGGCATGGCATCGACTGCATTGACGATCAAATTCACGAAGACTTCTCGCAGTTCCGAAGCGCTGCCGTTTGCGGGTAAATCAGTTTCAGCCACGAGTTTCACTTCATAATTAAGTCCACGCAAACGAGCTTCGTTGTGCCAACGCGTGCGCGTAATTTCGATCGCATCGTTCAGCAGACTACGAACGTCAACGAATCCAAATTCCTTCGCGGCAGACTTTCGTGCAAACGTCTGAATACGCCGCACTGTCGCAGCAGCATCCTGCGCCGCGGTCTGAATGATCTCGACATTCCGCACCAAAGCAGGATCTTTCGTTTGTCGATGCAGAAGTTGCGCGCGACCGAGAATCGCCGCCAGCGAATTGTTGAAATCGTGAGCGACACCCGAAGCGAGTTGACCGAGCGCGCGTAGTTTGTCGGCTCGGGCCGCGCGTTCTCGCTCTTCCTTTTGTTCGGTGATATCCCGCGCAATGCCGAGAACACCGGTCGTACGGCCATCAACGACGAGGGGAGATTTGTCGACGCGCGTATAGCGTATCTCACCATCAGCTGCGAAATAACGAAACTCGCAGGTTTGAGCCTCGCCTTTGAGTGCAGCTGCCAGCTTCTTGTTGACCATTTCGCGATCGCTTTCGGAGACCATCTCCAGCATATGCCGGCCAATGAACTCCTCACGTTTATAGCCAAGCCCGCGTAGCGTCGCGTTGTTGCACCACTTGAAGCGACCCTGCGTATCGACAGCGTAGATTGATTCACGAGCACTCTCGAGAATGTTGTTCAGGAGTGACTGATGCTCGCGAGCTACGGCCTCAACCTTTCGCAGTTCGGAAAGGTCTCGTGCTGTGCAAACTACCGCAGCCGGTCGATTGGCCTTATCAAGTACGGCTTCGATCGTCACCAGAAGGGGTCGATTGAGACGTTCAGGCGTGACTTCGATCGTTACGCTGCCGCCATTCGCCAAAGCTTTCTCCACGACGCAGGATTCATCTTCAATGCTCGTTCTCAAAATGTCGCAACAGCGATGACCAAGCAGATCCGAAGGCTTTGCGTTTTCCATGGCCGCGCCGGCTCGATTCACTCGCTTGAGTCGCCCGGCACGATCGAAAATAAAAATGCCATCCGACATGGCATCGAACGTGGTTTCCCATTCCTGCTTACCACGCGCAACCATTTCAAATAACTCAGCCTGGGCGATACCGGTCGCGAGCTGTGATGCTACCGATTCCACGAGCGCAAGTTCGTCTTCAGTCCAGTAGCGTGCTCGATCAGCCTGACCGATGCAGAGGGCGCCTCGGAAAACACCGTTAACGATTAGCGGATAGCAAATCTGCGATCCCAATCCGAACAGGGCGGCCCGGCTACGAACGTGTTGCTGAAATTCGTGCGAGCCTTCTGAGTGGATCGAGGTGTCGTTAATTACAATCGGATTGGGCTCGCTCTTGAGACGCTGACCGAGCGGATCACTGTAGCTCAGTTCTATGTGATTGAGATTCTCGCAGTCGGGTGAAACATACTGATACTGAGCGGGCGAAACGGGATTGTCAGGATCGTACAGATGCAAGTAGACGCGCGACGCGGACAATGCCCTTCCCAGTTCGTGAGTCGCCGTTCTCAGCACTTCCGGCAAACTGAGAGAGGCTCGAATCGCATTGCTTAGACTATTTGCCAAAGCCTCTCGCACCGAGGTCGCCTCGGCCTTCTGATAAAGCTGCGCCTGGCGAATCGCGATACCGGTTTGGTCAGCGATGTTCCTTGCCAACAAAAAGTCGGATGGCGACCATTCGCGCGGTGCTCGCGTGTTCGAAAGCACAAACGCAGCCGGCACATCGTCGCCCACGCGAATGGCGACGTACATGATGGACTGGACGTTCGCTTTGCTCAGGAGCTGGTTATAGAGGTCGGCAATGCGGCTGTCATGTGCGGCGTCATCAAACGCCAGCACACCGTCTTTGTCCAAGGCGTGAATCAATCGTTGGAATGGCGGTAAATCAAAATCTTTGCCTGCGGGCGCGACGTCATCGGCGTGGTATTCGGCCATCTGCACGGCTCGATTCCGCCGCTCATCCCTCATGAATAACGAGCAACGATCGACATTGAGAAGATTTCCCAGTTCGGCCACAGCCGTCTTGAATATTTCCGAAGTCTCCAGAGAATGACGAACGGCCTGGGCGATGTGATACGTCAAAGCCTCGCGCTCAGCTTGCTGCGCGAGCGCTTCCTGCGCCTTCCTTCTCTCGGTTATGTCAACGCCGACGCCAGCTACGAATTTTCGACCTTCACCATCTGTCATCGGGAACTTGAACACCAGCCAGTGATGTGACGAGCCGTCGACAGCGGGAACGGTCTCAACAATCTCCTGTGCGCGTCCAGTTCGCAGAATTTCCATATCATTGTCGTGGGTGGGCCGAGCAGTACTTTCCGGCAGCCAATCAAAACTCGTCTTACCTCGCAGGAAGGACAGCTTCTTTCCAAAGACTCGCTCGAAAGGCTCGTTAACGTAAACGTAGCGGCCGTCTTCATTCTTCATGAAAGCCACTGCGGGACTATTGTTCATGAAGCGATGGAAGAATTCCTGGCTCTCTCGTAGAGCCTCTTCGGACCGTTTGCGATCGGTAAGGTCGCGCGCGATTCCCTGGATAGCGACGGGTACGCGATTCTTGTAGATGATCCGAGTGCTGACTTCGAGACGAACCGGGCGCCCATCCTTCGTTATGATTTCGAGCTCGTAGACAGTCGGCGTTCTGCCCTTTTCCTTTTGAGCAATCATCTGACGAGCCAGCGCCAAATATTCCGGCGCTATAACGTCGCTGATTTTCATTCGACGCGCCTCTTCACGCGTGTACCCCGTGATGCGCTCGCCGGCGCGATTCAGTGACGTGAAGGTCCCGCCGAGATCATGTGTATAGATGATGTCGTTTGCGTTCTCGAAGAGTTCGCGATAGCCATCTTCACTAATTCTCAGCGCTTCTTCGGCTCGCTTACGCTCGGTGATGTCAGCGATCACGGTTTGGACTGCCGGCTCACCGTTGAAGGTGAAGAGCATTTCCCTCACTTCAACGTCGATAATCCGTCCATCCAGCGTCACAAACTGCTGCTCACAAGGTTGCGAGGAAATGGGATCGGGTCTAACAGGCTCGCTCGGTGTGCCTTGAGAGTGGACTATGTCGAGAAATGATTTACCGATCAGTTCTTCGGGACATGAAGCTCCCCAGAGTCGTTGGGCTGCAGGATTGACGTAAACGAATTTGCCGCGACTATGAACTACGATGGCTTCAGGCGATAACTCTACGAGGCGGCGGTACCGCTCTTCGCTCTCCTTCAGAGCTTGTTCGGTCGTCTTTTGCTCCGTAACGTCTCGCACAACGGCGCGAACTCGACAGGGTTGGTGTTGTGCGTCTCGTTCGACGGTCGCCAGACTTTCTAAATATCTATCTGCACCTTTGAGGTCTTTGATTCGATGAATCGACCGAATGGGTACTAACGAGCTCCATTTTGAAGCCGTGCGGATCTCTTTGGCGGCAGCTTCCTCACCGAACAGCTCGCTCAGGTGAACTCCGATCAGAGTCATCGAGCTCTTACCAAAGAACAGGGCGCCGGCTTCGTTGATGCTGGTGATGCGACCATTCATGTCGCGGGTATAGATGATATCTACGGCTTGCTCGACAATTTGTCGATAATGACGTTCTACGCGATGGCGCTCGGTGAGACGCGCTACTTTGACAAGGAATTCTTCATTGCGGAACGGAACATCAAGATAATCGTCAGCGCCTGCAGTCAAACCTTCGAGTGAATACTCTCGGGCCTTGCGAACGCCGCTGATGAGCAGTACCGGGATGTGAACTGATCGAGCATCCTGTTTCAGGCGTCGGCAAAGCTCGATGCCATCGAATCCAGGCATCACCACATCGCTGACGACTACATCCGGTTCACTCGAGTGGATGAGATCCAGAGCGGTCTTGCCGTCAGCGCTAGACGTAACTTCATAACCGTCTTGCTGCAACAGCTCGACAAGCAGATCCAGCATCCGAGGATCGTCGTCAACGACGACGACACGTCTGCGCTCGTTTGAGTCTATTCTCATGATCTAAAACCAAGCAGAGCCGGGCGCTGGGAGATCTAACTGCGAGAGGAGATTGCCGTGAGCCTTTGTTAAGGACTTGGAGTTTTCGGAGACCGGACGCACGTTGGCCCGCATCACAGGACGACGGTCAGAAATTCGACCGCGACTGGCAGAGTATAACAATGTTTACAAACCTTTGTCACGCCGTATTTGTTGAAAACACGGCCGTAGAAGCCACGGTTACAAGACTTTATGGCCGTTTGCCAGGTGGGTTGCGAGGGCTCGAGGACTCAGGTGAGCGAGCAAAGTAACCCTGGCGATAGTTCAGCTTTAATTCCTTTTGCATCGCCGGATTTACGATCTCGATTTGAATTTTGCGATAAGAGCCATCTCGAACCGGGTTTTTGGGTGAATAAGCTACGAGATAGCGTTCGCGAAGATCTCTCTGAATCTGTGCAAAAGCGTCTTTTAGCTCCCTTTCATTATGAGGAAAATAAGCTCGACCGCCGGTCTTATCCGAGATTTTCCGAAGCGCGCCCTCATTCACACCAAAGCTGTATCGGTCGCCGATTCCAATTGAATAAATTAGCGCGTCAGCCTTTTCTGCCCGCTCGATTGCGTCCTGCATCTTGACCTGACTGACCGTGTCATCGCCATCGGTCAAAAGAATAATCGCTCGCCGAGTGTGCTCTGCTGAATCCATCAGGAGTTCAGTTGAGGTGGCCCAGACGGCATCCCAAATGGCGGTCCCGCCGGCCATCGCCTGATTAGTTCCTGAGATCGGCGGAGTGGTAGGAACGACGATCCCGCCACCGATGTAACCTGATGGCGGCACGAATTCGACGCGATCAACTGCTCGTCGCAGGCGATCCAGACTTCCGGTAAATCCCTGTTCGAGCGTAACCTCACCGGTGAACGACACGACCGCAGCTTCATCTCTGTTAGCGCGCAGCACGGTTTCAAGAAATTCACGAGCCGCGTTTTTTTCGTCAGGCAGAGTCCGCTCTTCGGAACGACTCGTGTCTATCAATATCGCAAGCGAGAGAGGTAAGTCGGTGTTCTGCTGAAACGTGAAGATTTGTTGAGGCTGACCGTCCTCGAGAACGCGGATGTCTTCCTGTTTCAGGGTTGAGATATATCTCTTGTACTTGTCTTCAGCGCTGAAGAATATGTTGGTGAGATTCGTCTCCGTCCGGATGATGTCTTCCGTGGGCAGAATCTCATCGTCCTTGGGTGTGGGTTTCGGCGAGGGAACGGGTCGCTGCGCAACACTATCGGAGCCACTCTTTTCCTGAACGGCTTGCGCGCGCATCAAGAACATCGAGCCCGCGAAGACTACGAGCACCAGGAAAAGTGACAAAGACCTCAATGTTATACTGCGCAAAAGCATTTACTACTTCCCACTGGAACTAAAACTTCCGAGTTATGGCTTTACCGCATCAACGATAGCTTTGTAACCACGCTTGGTTCTGACTTTCAAATCGCCTCGAGCGTTGCCCAGCTTTACATCGATGCGGCGATAACTGCCGTCGTAATCATTGTTTGTCGGCCTGTAAGTGACAAGATACTGAGCTCGAAGCTCCTTCGCGATTTTCGTGAACGAACGCTCGAGCGACAGCATGTCGCCGGTAAAAAACGCGGCGCCGCCGGTCTCCTCAGCCAGCTTAACTAAGTCTTTATCTCGATCGTCCTTAACCTGGCCCATCTCGACACCGGGTACGGTTGCTGAAAAACCAGCTTTGGTTGAAATCGCGTAGACCGTAGTCTCAGTTCGTTGCGCAATGTCGATTGCGTCACGCAAATCGGCGCGACTGTAGGTGTCCTCGCCGTCAGTTATCAAAACCAGGACACGACGTCCGGAAACAGATCTCATCTTTTCATCACAGAATTGCCAAACAGCATCATAAAGTGCCGTTTGCTTGCCAACCTTTTTCACACTATTAACCGCTCGATCCAGCAAGTCGAGACGGTCAGTAAAGTCCTGACGCAGATTTATCTCATCATCAAACGTCGCGAAGAAAATTCGATCCCTTCGTGGGCGCACGACCGTCTGAATGAAGTTCATTGCTGATTCCTGCTCAAACTTCAACTTTCCCGCGGTAGAAGGAGAAGTGTCCATCAGCACACCGACGTACAGCGGCAGCTCCTTACCGATGTCTTCTGAGAAGGTCTCGATGGTCTGCGGGATTCTGTCCTCGAGGATTTGGAAATCAGCCTGGGTTAATCCCGAGACCAGGTAGCCCTTCTTGTCGACCACCGTTATCGGAAGTCGCACGCGATTGATGTGAATGATTTCAACACCAGGCTCGGTCGGGGGCGTCGGACTTGGATTAGGCTTTTGCGCACTAACGCCAAGGCAGCCAGTCACAAGTACCGTGATGATGAAAAAGGGGCGAATTACTCTGAAATGCATAATAGATGCGATTAGATTTGGCTGTGGCGCCCGGTCGTTTTATGGGGCGTCCGTTCGATGCAGTTGGCAACAGCGCTGTTGCTTTTCAGTCAGTGTTCGAGTAAGCGGCGCAAACGCTATGAAAGCATACAAATGCTTGGCAAAACAAACGCAAATCGGGAGAAAGCGGTGTCCTCGAGAGTTTCATGCGGATGAATCAGTGGGTTCCAGCTCTTTAAGAAAATTCAGCAGGTCAGATGGAAGGGCGGCCGCGAATTTCATCATTTCGTTAGTGCGCGGGTGACGGAATTCGAGCCGTTCGGCATGCAGAAACTGCCGGTCAAGCTTGCGCAGCGCTGCTCGTAGTCTGGGGTCCTGAAGGCTGTTGTCTCGACCGCCGCCGTACACACTGTCACCAACGACCGGATGCTTGAGCCACGCAAGGTGCACTCTGATTTGATGAGTTCGTCCCGATTTGATTTCCACATCGAGCAAGGCGAAGCGACTGAACTGCCGCCTAACATTGTAGATCGAGAGCGCCGGCCTGCCGCCACGAACCACCGCCATGCGGGTGCGATTGCTTCGATCGCGAGCGATGGGTTGGTCGATCTTTCCAACCTTCTCTTTCACGATTCCATGAACCAGAGCAACGTAAGACTTAAAGACTTCGCGTTCGCGAAATTGATCTGCGAGCTTCTCATGAGCCGCTTCGGTTTTGGCGACCACCATCAGACCCGACGTATCTTTGTCCAAACGGTGCACGATGCCGGGGCGTATCGAGCCGGCTGTTGAAGACAATTGCGCGAAGTGAAACGCCAGGGCGTTGGCAAGCGTGCCTGAGGGGCAGCCAGCCGCAGGATGTACGACTATCCCCGCAGCCTTGTTAACAACAACTATATCTTCATCTTCGTAGACGATTTCCAGCGGCAGGTCTTCGGGAGCAAAGCTCGAGACATCGCGAGGAATAAGCTCGACTTCGATTTCGTCTCCGGCTTTGAGTTTGTAAGCGCCTTTTGAAGTGCGTCCGCTTACAAGAACGTCGCCGTCTTCAATCAAACGCTGCAGGCGGGCCCGGCTCCAGCCTTCAATGCGAGCCGCGAGGAATGCATCAAGTCTGGTGGTTGCATCGACTTCATCGATTCTGAAGATTAACGCTTCGGCGTCGGACGACTGATTGGTCGTGCTGTTAGCCATGCTTGCGTTCAAACTCTTTCATAAACGAGACCAGAGCTTCGACGCCTTCCTTCGGGAATGCATTGTAAATCGAAGCGCGGACGCCACCGACGGAACGATGGCCCTTTAATCCGTCAAGTTTTTGAGCGGTCGCCTCGGACGTGAACTTCTTTTCGAGCTCTTCTGAAGGTAGACGGAAAGTTACATTCATGATCGAGCGGCAGTCGGCATCGGCGTGGCCACGGTAAAAATCCGTCCCATCGATCGCATCGTAGAGCATGCCAGCTTTCTCTTCATTCTCTCGATGCATGCCTTCGAGACCGCCTTTGTCTTTAAGCCACTTGCACACGAGGTTGATGATGTAAATGCCCCAGGTATTAGGAGTGTTGTAGAGTGACTTGTTTTCCGTGTGAGTCCGATAGTCCAGCATGGTATGCATGCCTTCGGGTATTCGCGCGAGCAGATCGTCACGCATGATTACCAGAGTTACGCCGCTCGGACCAATGTTCTTTTGGGCTCCGGCGTAGATCATTGCGTACTTGTCCACGGGAATCGGATGCGAAAGGATGTCGGACGAAGCATCAGCGAGCAACGGAACATCACCAGTGTCGGGCTCTGACTTCCATTCGACTCCTTCAATCGTTTCGTTTGTCGTGAGGTGAACGTAAGCCGCAGAGGGGTTTAGATTCAATTCATCCTGAGTCGGAACGCGGGTGAAGCCGCCATCAGCCATGGTGGCAGCGACATTGACTGCGCCGGTCTTCCTGGCTTCCTTCAGGGCTTTCTTGCCCCAGCTTCCGGTAATGATGAAATCAGCGCTTCCGTCAGCAGGAAGGAAATTCATTGGAATCATCGAGAACTGCAGGCTCGCTCCGCCTTGAAGAAAAAGCACATGATAGTTCGCGGGAATCCTGAGTAACTCGCGCAGACCTGCTTCAGCTCCGCTGATGATCGCATCAAAAGTCTTTGAGCGGTGGCTGATCTCCATCACGGACATGCCCACGCCCGGCAAGCTGATTAATTCCTGTTGCGCCTGCTCGAGAACGGGCGGTGGCAGCACTGCAGGTCCGGCACTGAAGTTAAAAATTCGTTCCGTCATCTAAATGATCTCCTCCCGAGATCCTTAAGTCTGAGATCTGAAGTTTGAGATCTGAGATCGCCAAGTTCTCCGATCTGAAATCTAACAATCTCAACTAAGACTGTTGTTCCTTATCATATTCATTGCGCATCATCTTTCCGGCGAGTCGAACGACCAACGATCGCGGGACGAAGCGCTCTGCTTCCACCATCATAAAGTTCATCCATCCTGAAACGATGCTGCTCTTACGCCCGCTTAGACCACGAAGCGCGGTGTCGACCACTTCTTCGGGAGTTTGCGAAGCACGAGCAGGCGGCTTGTGACCGCGAGCTGCCTCGAAGAAGTTTGTTTCGGTGACTCCCGGGCAAAGCCCCATGATCGTCACGCCGTATTTTCGGTTCTCTTCCCACAGCGCTTCTGAGAAGGAGAGCACGAATGCTTTCGTGGCGGCGTAGTTTGCCATGAACGGCACTGGCTGAAAGGCAGCAGTGGAGGCAACGTTTATGATCGTGCCTTGCTTGCGCTCGCGCATGGGCGGCAGAAAGAGATAAGTCGACTCAACCAAAGCCTTGATATTCAAGTCAATCATGTTGAGCTGCCGGTCTAAATCGATCCTGGCGAAATCGCCAAAGGCGCCAAAGCCGGCGTTGTTGATCAGCAGATCGATCGCCAGACCGCGTTTCTGCGTTTCTTCATAAAGACGAGCCGGCGATTCGGGAAGACTCAGATCCATCGCGACATGTTGCGCGCGGATACTTTTCATTCGTCCTAACTCGTTGCACAGCGTAATCAGTTTGTCTTCAGAGCGGGCTACGAGTAGCAGGTTCCGACCCTGCGCCGCCAGCCTGCGAGCAAAGGCTTCGCCAATTCCCGAAGAGGCGCCGGTTATGAGAGCAGTATTCATTGGAGTTGAAGTTCCCAACTTGCGTGCTACCAATTAACCTGTCTTAAGTGATTAAAGTTAATGACGTCAATTTCTCGACTCTCCAAATAATGAGCCAGCCGCAAGTCGTCCGTTAGAACCAAGTATTTATCTTTCACTAAGTTAGTGATACCCGAATCCGTCAAGCCAAAGCTGCTGAAATGAGTTGCCGCGGAAATAGTCGAGCTAGGGGTATAGAATTCCGCCAGGGCTGGAATATGTCTGGAAAAACCCTCATAAAATGAGCTACGCAAGCCCTCCGATAGTTGACCAAGAAGGTTGCTGACTTCCGTGAGGATATTGGGTGTCGTTACTATTCTTTCGAATTTGTTGTAGAAGCTTACTAAAAGCCAGAATTCATCAATCGTGAAAGCGTTTGTTCTCTTGAATCTTGAGATCCGGTTTGGATCGCCGGCTCCAACGAAGTAAAGGAGAAGGAGATTAGTGTCAATCAACGCACCCTTGCTCCGATAACGGGAGATGAGCAAGCTGATGTATTCCATCTCAGTCCAATTTCCTAATCTTCATCGATTTTACATCTCCGGTTTTTGCATCGATTTTGAAAATCTTATATTCCTTTTTCCCGAGATTTAGCCCAGGTAGGACAGGATAGCTAAGGGTTATTAACCAATACTTCCCATGATCGGCCTGTTCAACCTCTTCGAGTCGCACATCCGAAAGATTCTCGGTCGCATAGAGACTGGCGAAATATTCTGACGCCTTTTGCGTCGCTTCCTTAACGTCTAACATAGTTGTCTCCGAGGGCCGCTACACGTAATGCGATTCTAACCTTTCATTACCAACAAATCGAGTTCGAGGATGTTCGCATTCCCGGCTCGCAGTCGATCGAGAATCGCCGATGAAGGAGCGTTGTCGAGATTAATTCGCGCGACTGCTGCGGCTGCGCCTTCGAAGACGATGTTCTCCATTTCCTGCACATTGATCTGTTCTGACTTGATTGCGTCAAGAACTGTGGCCAGAACGCCCGGCCGATCAAGATGCCGCACAACCAGTCGATGGGTTGCCGGAGTTTGGCGAGCGAGATTGATCACATTCGGGACCCGACCGGTTTCTTTGAACTCGCGAACGATTCGGACTGTTTCGGCGGCTATCGCTTCCTGTGCCTGGTCGGTCGAGGCCCCGATGTGATGAGTTCCGTAGAGAGTTTCTTGTTTGCCAATCTCATCGGTGAACTCGCCTTTGCCAGACGTTGGTTCACCGGCATAAACATCCAAGCCAGCCCGAATACCCCTGGTCTTCATCGCTTCAACGAGTGCCGGCTGGTCAACGACTTCGCCACGAGATGTGTTGATGAAGTAAGACCCCGCGCGCATGGAATCAAAGAAATTCTTGCCGATCATATTCCGCGTGTCGTTTCCCAGGGCGAGATGGACACTTAGGATGTCGGAAGCTGCCGCCACATCGTTTGGCGAAAACTTGAATTCGATGTCCAATGCGGCGGCGCGTTCTGGAGTCAAACTTCTACTCCACGCAACAACAGGCATTCCAAAGGCGCGTGCGCGCGGAATCATCTCCTGACCAATCTTGCCGACCCCGATTAGGCCCAGTGTTCGACCAAAGAGACCGCGAGCTTTGGAAAACTCTTTCTTGTTCCACTCGCCCCGTCGCATCGTGATGACGTTGTCGACAACGCGTCGATCGAGGGCAAGGATTAATGCGAAAGCCAGCTCAGCTACTGCGATCGAGTTCTTGCCCGGACAATTCGAAACGTAAATACCTCGCTTTGAAGCAGCGGTAACGTCAATCGTGTTGTAGCCTGCTCCGGCGCGCACGACTAGTTTCACCGGTCCGGCATCGAGCATCGGTTCGGTAACTTTGGTACTGCGGACGACAAGCACATCGGGCGCGACGGTGCGGATTGCTTCGGTAAGCGCGTCATCTTTTAGATCAGGCTGGTAGCTGACTTCGCAGCCAATCGCCTGCAAGCCATCCCGGCCTGACTGTTCGAATTTATCTGCTAGAAGTACCAACATAGTAATCAGTAATCAGTAATCAGCCCCATGAGGTTCTTGGTTCTTCGTGCTTTGTTCTTTGTGCATGAGTGAATTCGAGTCTTTGTCGTTTCGGGTTGCTTGAAATGGATCGAAGAACTTTCAACAGAATCAATTACAAAGAACAAAGAACAAAGAACTAAGTACAAAGAACAAAGCACTAAGAACAAAATTCAGAACGTATGAATCAGCAGGCCGTCCCGTAATTTAGGTTCGAACCAGGTCGATTTCGGTGGCATGATTTCGCCAGCATCGGAAACCGCAAGTAAGTCTTCAACCGTCGTTGGGCAAAGCGAGAATGCGACGGTCGCCTTTCCTTCATTAACAAGACGCTCCAGCTCTTCGGTACCTCGAATACCGCCGACAAAATCAATGCGCTTGTCTGTTCGCACATCTTTGATTCCGAGGATTGGATCGAGGAGACGATCTTGTAACAAGCTCACGTCGAGCGAAGCGACTATGCCGTCCGGCTGAGCGGCATCTGCTCGGAGCGTTAATCCATACCAACGGCCATCCAGGTACACGCTCCATTGCTTAGGTCCGGAGGGAGCGGCATTGGCCGATTCCGTCACGTCAAAGTTTTCTCGCACCTTCGCCAGAAACTCAGCCGACGAAAGACCGTTTAGATCTTTTACGACGCGGTTGTAAGCCAGAATCTTCAGTTGCTCATCCGGAAACATCACTGCGAGGAAGAAGTTGTATTCCTCGTCGCCGGTGTGAGCAAAGCTTTGTTCTCTCATCTCCCCACGAGCTCGGCTGGCGCTGGCAGCACGATGATGGCCGTCAGCGATATAGAGCAGCGGCACTTCACGAAACGCCTCGGCGAAGCGGACTAAGTCCGGCACGCGCCACACTGTATGTTGAACGCCGTCGGGCGCCGTGAAATCAAACAGCGCCTCAGTCATGGTTATTTCCATGACCATCGTATCGATGTCCCGGCGAGCTCGATACGTAAGGAAGACCGGGCCAGTTTGCGCGCGTAGCACCATCATGTGATGAGTGCGATCATCTTCCTTATCTCGGCGCGTGCGTTCGTGCTTCTTGATCAGATCGTTATCGTACTCGTCTACTGAACAGCAAGCGACGACTCCGATCTGCTCCTGCGATCCCATGATTAACCGGTACACGTAAATGCTGGGCGCTTCCTCAGTGACCAGCGGGCAGCTCTGGCGCAGTTTGTTGAAGCTTTCGACCGCTTGACGATAGACAATGTCGGTATGAATGCCGGTTCCCTCGGGCAAATCGATTTCAGGTCGCGAAACATGAAGAAAGCTAAGCGGGTTTCCGGCTGCCAAAGCCTGGGCTTCAGCAGTGTTCACTACGTCATACGGAACACTCGCGACTTCCTCAACTCGTTCAGCAGGCGGACGCAGGGCGCTAAAAGGACGGATATTCGCCACTCAAGAAACTCCTCTTGAATCTCGAGGTCGACAGACTCATCTGCCGGACCAAAAGTTGTTGTTTGCTAAGGCTTGGGTTAAGACTATCCGCTCCAGCGTTCTCTTAGCAAGTCCGTGAGTTAGAATGTGCAACAGATCTTTGTTCTTTGTACTTGGTTCTTGGTGCTTGAGTTTTATACAGTTGCCGCTTGAACAAAAAAGCGACGACTCAGAAACAAGTCAACTACAAAGAACAAAGAACGAAGAACTAAGGACAAAATCAAACACAACAAGAGCAACAACCATGACAACGGAAGCTAACAGAATCCAGGAACAGTTACAGCGAGCATTTGCGGGCAGGGCCTGGCATGGACCCGCGATCCTTGAGCTACTTGCCGATGTTGACGCAGCTAAGGCGGCCGCGCGGCCAATCGCCGGCGCGCACAGTATCTGGGAACTGGTGCTGCACATAGCGGCCTGGAACAAAGCCGGAGTGCGAAGACTGAACGGCGACCGCGCCGATCTCGGCGATGAAGAGAATTTTCCTCCCGTCGTGGATACCAGCGAAGAAGCGTGGCGTCAGACTATTGAAAGTCTGAAGCGAGCGCATCGAGAATTACATTACGCTATCCAGGGATTGGACGATGCCCGGCTCGACCAACCAATTATTTCCGGGATGTCGTCAGTCTACGGCACACTTCACGGGATAATTCAGCACGGGCTTTATCACGCTGGCCAGATTGCGCTGCTCAAGAAGGCCTAAGACAAGTTTTAGTTAAGATTCGATAGACCAGGACGGAGAGATATATGTCAGAACTAGCTGCTATGGAATGTGTGCCCTGCCGCGGCGGGGTTCCACCGCTAAAAGGCGAGCAGATAACACCGCTCCTCGCCCAACTAAATGGCTGGGAAGTCATAGACGAACATCACCTGGTGAAGAAACATAAACTTGCCAACTTCCGCGAGGCTCAACAGTTGGTCAATCGCATTGGTGAGCTCGCCGAGTCGCAGGGTCACCATCCTGATATTTGTTTTGGTTGGGGTTATTGCGAGATTAAGATCTGGACGCACAAGATTGACGGGCTTACGGAGAGTGATTTTGTACTCGCAGCTAAGATTGACGCGCTCTAATTATTCTTCGATGACTTGCTGATAGAGTTGCTCAGTTGCCGATAACATTCGCTCCAGGCTGAACAAATGTTCGATTCGAGCACGGCCCGAATCTCCAAATAGAGATCGCTTCGAACCATCGAGAACCAGCTCGCCGATAGCGGTTGCTAACGCCTCGACGTTTCCAACCGGCGCCAGCTGTCCGCTTATTTCGTTTTCAATAATCTCGGCAGCTCCTTCAGTGGCGGTCGCGATCACCGGTGTGCTGCTAGCCATCGCTTCGGCAATCGCCAAGCCGAACGATTCGGTATGAGATGCCGATACAAAAATATCCAACGCTTGATACAGACACGCCAAGTCATCCACCCAGTCGAGCAGGCGAACCGAATCTGCGAGGCCGAGACGTTTGATCTGCGCCCGAAGTTCCGCCAGGTTGCGTTCGCCATGGCTGGCATCCAAGCCTGCGATCAAAAACTGAGTTTTGGGAAAGCGTTGCCGCACAATCGCTGCGGCTTGAAGGAATTCACCATGACCCTTCAATGGAGTTAGCTCGCCTACACTTCCAATCAATAGCGCGTCTTCAGCAATTCTCCAGCGGTTACGGAAGGCGGTTATTTCCGTGGCGGTGGCTCGGCCAAATCGAGCCACGTCGATTCCGTTATGGATCACCTCGATGCGTTCTGTCGGAAGAAGGTGTTGAGCTATCAACGCTCGTTGAACTGCGGCCGAAACAGCGACCACTCGAGCAGCGCGCGAGAACGTTAGCGAGTGCAGTCGCTTGAGAGGAAATAGCACATGCCGCGTTAGGACCAGTTTGCTGCCTCGATTCCGCCACACGGCATAAGCAGCAAGCGGATAGTCTCGCGCCACGTGCGCGTGGACGATCTGGATCTCGCGTTCGCGAACCAATCGCGCGAGTTTGCCAGCGCTGAACGCATCAAGCGCGTTTCGCAAATTGAAAGTAGTTATGTTCGCAGCAGAGACTCTTAACTCTTGAGTCAAAGGCGAGGCCGGTCGAACGGCTGCGAATACGTCATGCCCGCGACTCAAAAGCCCATTGGCAAGGTCGGCAACGTGGCGCTCGCCTCCGCCAAACGCCCGAGCTGAACTGAGTTGAAGTATTCTCAAGATGGGCTGGTTCCGGCTATCGAGTAACGCGGCCCACAACTTTACCTTTCTCGCCAGAACTTCTCAAACAGATTCAGCTTTGGCAGATTCAGCTTTGGAGTGTCGAGGGCGAACACGCTTCGCGTGAGCCGGTCAGCTTGTACTGATCCAAAACAGATTCGTCGCCTTATGTTTGTTTCCCGTGAGCCTTCGTAATACATCCTCTGTCAATTTTGGGCTCCGAAGAGACGGCATACCTATTGCCACTGGATATCTTGATAAACCATGCGGATCTTCTAAATGAGAGGAATTCTAAAATGTCGAAATCAAAACTCGTTACTGGTTTGTTTACGAATCGGGTGGCGGCTGAGGCGGCGTTGGATGCGATCTTGAAGCGAGGCTACACGCGTGATGACATTAGCGTGCTGATGTCAGACTCGACCCGTTCTAAGGAGTTTGCGTTACAGACTCGCTCGCACGCTGCTGACGGTGCGGGTATCGGCGGCGCTGTTGGTGGAGCTATTGGCGCCGTGCTCGCAGCGGTAGTTGCTGTAGGCACCACACTTTTCCTTCCGGGTATCAACCTTGTCATTGCTGGTCCGATAGCGGCTGCGTTGGCAGGCGCCGGCGCCGGAGGAGTAACCGGTGGCTTGATTGGCGGATTGATCGGCGCCGGCATACCTGAGCATCGAGCTAAGGTCTACGAGACCGGTATTCGAACCGGCGGAATCTTGTTAGGCGTCGAAGCCAAAACAGATGAAGAGGTTGATAAGCTCGAGCAACTACTGGAAGATGTCGGCGCGCAATACGTCCGCACTGAGTAAAGCAGCAGGGTGAAAACTCGAAAGGGAATTAGCGGCCCATTGATGAAGGACTCGTCTCTAATCGGCGGCTAATTCTTTGGCTCCAGGAAAATCAAAGGAAAATCAAAAACCTGCGACGAGTTGACTCGTCGCAGGTTCCACCAGTAGACCCGAGAAGCTATTCTCGAATCTTCTCGCCGATATCTTCTATCGCTTCTCCGACCTTCCTTCGGGCGGCGCCAAAGCCTTCACGCACTTCACCACTCGCTCGATCGGCTGCCCCTTCGCTTTCGAGGTTACGATCATTCATGACTCGACCGGCTGTTTCTTTCACATGACCCTTCGCCTGATCGAGCTTGCCTTTAATCTCATCCTTGTTCGGTAATCCCATCGCGTAATCCTCCCTAGTAGATGACTGTCTTCGGTAGAGGATTGTGCAAGCGCCGTTCCCGATGTCCGATGCTCGATAAAAGCATCTTTGCGACGGTCAGGCGTGTATGGCTAACGAACTCTCCGCCCGAAGTTGGGACGGAATTGAATCAAATTGAGAATACCAGATCGCTTTCGTTCGTCTCGTCATTGAGATCACGGACGAAACGCGAATCATCCTCGCATACCGGCAATCGCACTTCAAAACGAGTGCCCTCTCCAAGCTCGCTCACAACCATGATCTGACCTTTGTGACGGCTGACGATTCCATGCGACGCCGAGAGCCCAAGGCCCGTTCCCTTTTTGCCTTTGGTGGTGTAGAAAGGCTCGAATATACGAGCGACGTTTTCAACAGACATGCCGCAGCCGGTGTCGGCGACCCAGAAACAGCCGCTATCAACTTCTGCTCGAGTACCAACTTCCATGATGCCGCCTTCCGGCATCGCATCAACCGCGTTGAATATCAGGTTTAGTACTACTTCGCGAAGCTCGGCGATTTCACCCAGGACATAAACCGGCCCATTATGCTCAATTCGAACCCTGATTTCAGCACCGCTTGCCTGCGCAAGTTTGCTTTGCCATTTGGGGCGGGCAACTTCGATGCTCGAAGAAATCAGCTCACTTAATTCAACCGGCGCAAATTCCTGCACAGCCTCGCGCCGGGCAAAGTCAAGAATCCGGCGCAGAGTCTTAGCGCCCTCCTCGACGGCGTTGTTAATGACTTTCAAGCTCTTGGTCGTGGATTCATCCGTGCCGCGCATCAACAGCAGTTGCGCTCGACCCTGAATCACGGTCAAAGAATTATTGAGATTATGAGCGACTCCCGCTGCGAGTTCTCCAACTGCTCGAAGTTTGTCCGATTGCGCCATTAGTTCCTGCGCCTGCTTACGCTCAGTCACGTCGCGGAGGAAGACCAGGACTCCGGTTACATTTCCATCCTTCCAGAGTGGCGACGTATGAGCTTCGACGACGCGCATGGTGCCGTCGGTGCGGATCGCGCGAACTTCAAATTGGGTATCTTCACCGTCCAGCGAACGTTGAAGATTGTCATTGGTTAACTCTCGCGAGTTAGCAGCAATGAACTCGCTAAAGTAACGGCCGGCAAGCATCAATAACTGGTCTTGTTCGGCTCGCTCATTCATCCACGTGATTCGACCCTCGCGATCGAGAGTGTAAATCTCATCCGGAGTGCGATCGGCAATGCTCGCCATGAAAGATTTATGTTCCAGAGCTTCCGCTTCGGCCTGACGCAGTTCTGATATGTCGCGAGCCAGGACAATTGCACCAGCCTCTCCTTCGTGATTAAGGGGCTGCACGATGAGCAGGGTCGGCTGCGTTTCGTGTGGTCCAGCGAGCATCTCAACCTGCACGCGGCTATTGCTTTCAACGGCGCGATCGACAATGCAGGGACCATCTTCACCGACTCGCCAGAACATCTCGCAACAACGTCTTCCCGCCAACGGCAGGTTGGTTGGACCCTGCATCAGGAGAGCGGCGTTGTTGAAACGGTGAAGCTGGCGGGCGCGGTCGAACACATAGACGGCGTCCGGCAAGGCGTCAAAGGCTGCGTCGCGAATATCGTTAGACATAAGGCTGCTGGAAAATGACGAGTTGTCCGCACTTTCAGCCTGAAAATCTGAGTTTTGGTCGTTCATTCGCTCGAGATTATTTGAGAGGCGGGAAATTCAGGTGGCGGGAAGTGCCACCGGTGGCGGGAAATATCCTAGCAAATATAGATGAAACGACGCCAGAAAATTCTTTTCGTGGTGGTGCCCTAATGTTGGAGTGCGATGACCTGTCATCGCTTTCGCTCGCGACGGCTCGACACCGCGTGCTTTGATAATAGGCTGTTTTCGACGACTTGCTGCGACCGGTCGCAGCGACGAAAGCGCCGACAGGTCGGCGCACTCCAAATTCGGGCGCTACCGTGGGCAACTCACCTCTGAAAAACGAAAAGGGTGTGCCCTCCGTGGAGAGCACACCCTTTACATCACCTACTCGCTTCGTTAGAACTGGAAGCGAACCGCCAACTGCACCTGACGCTCGCGGAACAGGGTTCCGCCAGCGGCGTTGGTGGTTCCAAAGTTCGACGTCAAAGTGAGCGTCGGATCCTTGTAGGTACCACCCGCGGCGTAAATGGCAGTGTTAAGTCCGGTTACCTGGGTTCGGTTCATGATATTGAACCCTTCGACCAGGACCTCGAGCGCGGTGCTTTCATTAAAGGCGAAACGACGCGAGAGGCGCATGTCGAAGTTCACGATTTTTGGCAGCCGATACGAATTGCGCGGCACCAGGTTGAAGCGGGCAAAACCGCCCGATCCGTTCTGGCCGCCAGCCGGCGTACCTACCGTTGGACCAGAAGCTACCACGCCCGCATTATTCGTGCAGGGAGTTGGTGTGGCGTTATTGGCGCAAGCGGTCGGGAAGCTACCGGAGATTGACGGAGTGTAGGGCACACCCGAATATGCCGTTATGATTGGCGACAACTGCCAACCGTTCAAGACCTTGTCAGCTCCACCATTCACTTTGAAATGCGGTGAATAGACGGCGTTGATCGAAAGCTTGTTGGGAATGTCGAAGTTCGAGATGCCTTCTTCTCCCAACGGATTGCTCGCGTCAAACGGAGCGTTGTTGGCAGTAAATGTCTGCGAGAACTGTCCCGTGTCATGTGATCGCGAACGCGTGTAGTTGGCCTGAAACTGTAGGCCGTTGGTCAGTCGCCGATTGAGCTGCGCGACAAACGCATAGTATCGGCTCGACACCGTGCTGCGAATCTCGGTCATTTGAGCAAATGCCGTGTTCGGACGAGCGCCCGTGAACAATGGCACCTTGTACGTTTGTCCGGCGAAAGGACCATTTGTGATGGTGTAGGACGGATTGACGGTGAACGTGTTAGCGCCCACAGTCACGTTGAATGGGCCCTGCACCGGGAACGGAAGGTTCGTATCCACAAATGTCGGCAGGTTACGTCCGAAGCTCATTAGCAATGAGCCCGAGATCACGGTGTTGCGAGCAATCTCTCGTTCGTAAACCACGTCCATCTGATGGATCAAAGGCGCCTGGAAGTTACGCTGGAAGAACTGAATCGCCGTAGCACCCGCCGGAGCGCTGGGCAGCACATTCGGGAACACCGGACCAGCAGCCTGGGACGTCGAACTTTGCAGCTGTCCTAATGAGTTACCGGTATTTGTCAGCGCATTCAAAATGGTCGAGTTGATGATGCGGCCGTAGTAAATGCCGTAGCCGCCGCGAAGCGAATTCTTGGCATCACCAGTCATATCCCACGCAAAACCTACACGAGGACCAACGTTGTTCTTGTCGTGCGGGAAGTTGTTGGTGCGCGGATCCAGACCCGGAATAAACGGCTTCGGCAGTCGCTCATACTCATAACGGACGCCGAGGTTGATGGTCAGGCGCGGCGTGTAACGCCACTCATCCTGCATAAAGAAGTTGATGTCCTGAGTTGAAAACTCAAATGTCGTAGGACCGAATCCCTGATTGAAGTTGCTCGTGTAGCAACGGCCGCGTACACGCGTGCTGGTCGAGCAGGCTACGCTTGCGCCGAGTCCGCCGGTAGTCGCGAAGTTTACGTAGTCAATGATGAAGTCATTGATGTTGCTGTACGAGTACGCACCTGCATAGTTGCGCAAGTTGTCCTGGACGTCCAGGACGTTATTGAAGTCGCCACCCCATTTGACGGTGTGATCGCCAACCGTCAAAGAAACCGTGTCAGCAATCTGTTTACGAGTTTCAAATGGGAACTTGGTGCGCTCAAGGAAAGTCGGCGTACCGAACTCGATACCGCCAGTGATGAACACGTCGGGTGATCGGGTTCCGGCTGTCGTAACGCCCGGATATGCCGGCGCAGTCAGCGGTTCACCCGGATTGGGAGGCTGGCTGAATTCGAATTCATTATCGCGACCCCACTGGTAACGAAGCTCGTTAACCATGTTGGTACCGAACGTCGATGACAGTCTCAGGTTCACGGTGTCGGCGTCGACGAAGTCATCGCCAAAACTTCTGGTTCCGAGAGTGTTCGTGGGTTGGGTCTGAATTCCCGCCGGAGATTTCCAGCGCAGGCGATTATAACTACCGGTCAGGATGTGATTTTGATTGATGTGCCAGTCAACCTTCGGCAAGAAGATTCTCTGATCGCCGCGGCGATTCACAGGGCCAGTCAAGCTGGTCAGAAATGCGAGACCCTGATTGATCTGCGCGTCGGTGAAGCCAGTCGCCGGTTTTTTCAATGACTGTCCAAAAAGAGCCGCGGTGCAGGGAACCCCGCGAGGTCCACCAGTCGTATCAGTTGCCGACGTGCACTTGTTCACGGTGGTCAGAAAGTCGGTCGAGCTAAAGATGCCCAGTCCGGGGAAATTTCGTCGCTGTTCGTCATAGCTGAAGAAGAAGAACAGTTTGTCTTTTGCAATCGGGCCGCCAATAGTTCCGCGAATCGTATGTCGAACATCCTTCGGCTTGTACGGATTGATCGAGACCGCCCCGCCGCTGAAGCTCGAGATAAATCCGAGTGGATTGCGAGCACCCCAGCGATTGTTGCGTTGATAGTATTCGGCCGAGCCGTGGAACTGGTTGGTGCCGCTCTTGGTGACGGCGTTAGTCACACCGCCGGCAGCGCGACCATACTCAGCTGAGTAATTTGAGGTATTGACCTGAAACTCGCGGACAGCCGACTGGCTGACCGTATAACTCAAACGAGTGCGGCCTTTCTCTTCTGAGAAGAACGCCTGGTTGTTGTCGCCGCCATCGATGGTGTTGTTGTTGAGCAATCCGGAAATACCGCGGAAGCTAATCAATCCGAAGTTGCCGTCGGGAACCGTACCGGGATTGAGCAAAGCAAACTGAGACCAACGCGAACCGTTAATCGGCAAGTTATTAATCTGCGTCTGGTTGACGTTGTTTGAGAAATCCTGCTGTTGAGTATTAATAACCGGAGCTTCACTGGTTACTTCCACAGTGCCGCCTTGCACTGGACCAATCGAAAGCTCTGCGCTAATCGGAGTAGTGTTTCCTACTTCGACAATAATCTTATCCTGAACATAGGCACTGAACCCGGTCGCATTAATCGTGACGGAGTAGGTGCCAGGATCAAGGTTGGTGACTTTGAAGCGGCCCTGGTCATCAGTCGACACTGTATCTTCTTTGTTTGTTCCAGTGTTTTTGACGGTGACGGACGCGCCCGGCACGACTTCCTTACTAGGATTATTTACGACGCCGCCAATAGCGCCGGTGGTCGTTCCTTGACCAAAAGTCACAGCGCTTATTGCGAGTAGCAGAAATGTAACAAAAGAGAACCGAAGAATCTTCGACATGTTAGGGAACTCCTTAGTCAGTCAGTTGAAGTTGGTAGTTCTTCTGCGCTTTCGGTAAGCACAGACCTTAACCTTGTAGTTTTGAGAGCAAATTGATTTTTAGCAACTCAGTAGGAAAGAAAACGATAAGACCGCTTGCTGCGACCCACCTTCTATCATGCTGAGCGGGATTCGCGCAAGCAAAAACCCGGCAAAAACAACTCGTAACTAGTTAACCGTTTAGACATTAAGTAGTGCATGGGGCGAATCAAATAAAATTGGCAAGATGTGTGCCGCGAATTTCGATTTCGCGCCCAGTTACACTTAACAAGTGTGTTTGTCTACACTTAATCTTCTTGGCCCGTTTCCGCAAATTTGGAAGCATCAACAAGATTTTGGATATTCATATGAGAATCAGAATTCAACGCCCCGAATTTTGAGATGTACGCCACATTTTCGAGGCCGCTGATTCCCGATCATTCCAAACGTCGCTACACGCGTTCAACGATCATCGCGATGCCCTGACCACCGCCGATACACGCGGTAGCGAGTCCATATCGGCCGCCTCGTCGCTGCAACTCGTGAAGCAGAGTAAGCACCAGCCGAGTGCCGGTTGCTCCCAAAGGATGTCCCAGGGCGATCGCTCCGCCGTTGACGTTGGTTCGCGATCTATCAAGACCGAGCTCTTTCTCCACGGCGAGGTACTGGGCTGCAAAAGCTTCGTTGACCTCAATCAAATCCATGTCAGAAAGTTTTAGTCCTGCTCTTTCGAGTGCTGCTCGCGTTGCCGGAACGGGGCCGATGCCCATGATCTCAGGCTCCACACCTGCGTAGGCCCAGCTTACAATCCGGCCCATAGGCTTCAGGTCGCGGCTTTGTACAAAATCGGCTCCGGCGATCACCAGCGCCGCAGCGCCATCAACAATCCCCGACGCATTACCGGCGGTGACGAAGCCGTCTTTGTTGAACGCAGGTCGTAGCTTCGCCAAAACTTCCATGGTTGTGTCCGGCCGCATGTGATCGTCATGATCGAAAACAGTCGTGCCCTTACGTGACTTAATTTCAACGGGAATGATCTCTTCAGCGAGTATGCCGGCGTCGAGCGCGCGCTTCGCCTCCTGCTGAGATCTGATTGCGTATGAATCTTGTTCTTCGCGAGAGATCTCATGACGGCGCGCGAGGTTCTCAGCCGTTCCGGCCATCGGTGTGTTGCAGTAAGTGTCGAGCAACGCGACCGTCAGGCTGTCCTCGAGCTGACCCTGGCCCAAACCGAAACCTGACCGAGCACCGCGAATCACATGAGGCGCCTGCGACATCGACTCCATTCCACCAACGAGTGCCGTACGAGCTTCGCCCAACATGATCATTTGCGCGCCCGAGACAATCGATTGAATGCCACTGCCGCAGAGTCTGTTCACGGTAAGCGCCGGACGATCGAAGGGAACACCAGACTTCAAAGCGACGTGCCGCGCGCCATAGATTGCATCGCCTGAAGTTTGTAGAGCGTTGCCCATCACCGTGTGATCGATGTCCTCAGCCGCAACACCCGTCGCTTCAAAAGCTCCCCGAGCTGCGATCGCTCCCAGATCTATTGCTGAAATATCTTTTAATGCTCCGACATACTCGCCCATTGGCGTACGTTTGCCGCCAAGAATGAAAACCTCATTAGACATCTTCAGGATTACCTTTCTATTAACGTGGTCTTAAGTTAACGCTAAAACTATCAATTCAGTTTCGTGCTGCCGCACAGCGTGCCGGCTGAGAATTCGGCAATTGTTCCGAAACAAAAGAGACTAGCAAACGCGTTGCAGGTGGTCAAAGAGGCGGGTTGATCTGACTATCATCAATCCAGGCTTTGGCTGCGGCGGTGAGCTTGGCTGCGGCGGTGAGCTTGGCTGCGGCGGTGAGAATGAGAAGATCCAGCGCGGGAGGTTCTGGCTAATCTACAAATCGATGATGTTCACGATAGCGATGAAGCAGTTCCTCTAAAAATCCCTCGTAGCTGAACGTCGAAAGATCGTATTGAGGACGAAGTTTGTACAGCAGCGGCATCGCCACGCGCCACGCCATCCATTGTCGCGGCAAATCTGAAAGATCCCAGCGCCGTCGCAGGAAGGTTTCCACCACCTCAATCTCCGATTCAACCAGAACATTAACGTTGGCGGTGAAGGGGACCGGGCGATAGGACCGCCGCAAAGCAGGATCACTCACCGGCGAAGCAAACACCTGAGCAAAGGCTGGTGCTTCTGCTTCTCGTTCACGCACGACTACAGTGCCTGCCACCATGTCTCCAATCCGTTGATCTTTACTGCTGGCGAAAACGGAGATCAGGCCGATCGAATAAAACGGCGCCGGCATGATGTCAAAGTCTCGCAGCAAATTACGCACTGCGGCTTCAAAGAACGTGATTGGCCTTCCGTCCTCGCGAATAACTCGCAGCTTGAGCCAGCGCTTACCTGGAGTCTGCCCGCTCCACAACCATTCAAAGAAAGCGAAGTAGCTCGTCATGAGCAGAAAGATAATTACGATCGAGACTGCGTAAACCCATTTGGGGGCGCTGGAGAGCCGATCTCCAAAGCTGGAAAAGTTGGCGATGATCATAAAGGCAATGGCAATTATGAGGATCGTAACGACTTGAATGGCGTGATCGACCGCACAGGCGAGGAATCGATTTCCGATCGACGCGAGAGCAAAGTGAAGCGGTACGCGCTCAGGCGTTTCGATGACGAGGGTTTCTTCGCTAACGATTGCAGCGGACATGGACGCAAGAGTAGCGCATCTGTAAAGCGTGCGCTATGCTCGTTAGCCACGATCCCAGGACGTACGGAAGCGACATGGACGAGACTCAACAGGAACAGAAATCTGAAGTGCGCAGCCCGCTCCACGATGCGATGCTTTCGTTCATTGGTTGCGGTGTGATGGCCGAAGCCATGATCGCTGGTTTGTTGCGAAACAAACTCGTGGATGCGAACCAGATTGTTGGCAGCCACCCGCGCGCCGGACGTCGCGAAGAGCTCTACACGAAGTATGCGGTGCGGATGTTTGAAAGCAATCGTGAAGCTGCCTTAGAGTCCCACCCGGTTAACGATAACGCTGGTTCACTGCTGATCCTCGCAGTTAAGCCACAAAGACTCACCAAAGTTCTACAGGAACTAAGAGGCTCCATTCATCCCAGTCAACTCGTGGTCTCGATAGTTGCAGGCGCGCAGACAGAATCAATTGCAGCTGAGCTAGGTCACCCGGCCATCGTTCGGACGATGCCGAATACTCCCGCGCAGATCGGCTACGGCATGACTGCCTGGACTGCCAGTGCTGCGGTAACCGCAGCGCAGGAACGTAATGTTTGCGCCTTGCTCGAGGCGCTGGGCAAAGCTCTTCACGTTGAGAATGAGCGCCAGATCGACATGGCAACGGCACTGAGCGCCACGGGTCCAACCTACATTTTCCTGGTCATGGAAGCGCTGGTCGATGCCGGCGTGCACATGGGATTCTCGCGTCACGTCGCCCAGGATTTGGTGCAACAGATGATGCTTGGTTCGGTGCTCTTTGCCGGAGAGTCTCACAAGCATCCGGCTGAGCTGCGCAACATGGTTACCTCACCGGGCGGAACTTCAGCAGAAGCCATCTACCAAATGGAAAAGGGCAGTCTTCGCACGGTTCTCTCAAAAGCAGTTTGGGCTGCCTACCAACGAGCTGAAGCCTTAGGCCGCAAGAAGTAGCAGGCGCAGATATACACCGCCCTCTTTAATCTCACCCTGACAATTCTGATAAAAGCTGACACAAATCCTTTCGACGCGGCGTTACGTTTGTAGACCACTCCTCGGGACGTTCTTGCTCGGTCGAACAGAAAGGATTTTCAAATGATACCGCTCATCATCGCTGCGGCCCTTGTCTTCAGTTTTGCCGGTGATTCTTCGTTCGATTCCGTAACTCCGGATCTAGCCAACCCCGCGAGCATCTCCGCCCCGTGTATGCAGGCGGATGTCCCTGCCGCTGTCAAAGCCAACATTCAAAAGCTGAGCTCGGACAATGCTCGCGATCGTGTTGAGGCGGCTTGTGCTTTGGGAGAAGCTCGGGCGACGAGTGCGATTCCCGCTTTGATCAAGCTGTTGAGTGACGACGCTCCCGTTGATCAGCCGGTTTGCGGGCAGAAGGGGTCGTGGGGCTCGAAGGGTGATAACAAGACTTCACCGGGTGAGCTGGCTGCGATTGCGCTAACCAAAATGGGTCCGGCATCAGTTGAGCCGCTGATCGGCGCCTTGAAAGCTGAAGCCTGGCAAGCTCGAGCAAACGCGGCTTTTGCGCTTGGCTTGATTCATGATGACCGAGTCGTTGAGCCTTTGATCGCGGCAATTAAGGATACGGACCAGCATGTGCGCGAAAAAGCAGCTTGGGCACTTGGGCTAGTTGGCGATCGACGCGCGGTTGAGCCGCTGATGATAGCCTTGCAAGACGCAGATTGGCAGGTTCGATCTCAAGCAGCTTGGGCACTGGGATTGAAAGGTGATAGCCGGGCGGTCCCGCCATTGGCTGCGGCGCTGAGCGATTCAGAAGCGAGAGTGCGTTCTCAAGCTGCCTGGGCGCTCGGCCTCAAAGGTGACGAGCGGGGCGTTGAGCCATTGATTGCGGCGCTCAGCGATTCGGATTCGGAAGTTCAATCGCAAGCGGCTTGGGCACTTGGTTTGAAAGGCGACGCACGCGCAGTTGAGCCACTGAGTCTGGCATTGAAAGCTGCTGGAGATCATGCGCGAGCACAAGCGGCCTGGGCCCTCGGACTGAAAGGCGATCGTCGCGCGGTCGAACCTTTGATTGCGGCTTTGCGAGATCCGGAAGCATCCGTGCGCTCGCAGGCGGCGTGGGCGTTGGGACTGAAAGGTGATGAGAGAGCGGTGGTTCCTTTGAGAGCGGCGTTAAATGACAGCGATTCAGGAGTGCGCAAGCAAGCAGCCTGGGCACTCCAGCTGCGCGGCTACCGGGAGTAGGGAAGTCAACGTGGCAACAGACGTTTAGAGTTCAATCTTTAGATTGTGTGCTGTTCGTACCACAAGCTGAAGCTTGAACTCTAAACGCCTGTACCTATTACTCGCCTGCCCATAACTTCGTACTTTCCGCTGACAACAAGCGCGACGGCTTCGGCGTAGAGGCGATGTTCTTCCACCAGTATTCGGGCTGCTAATGATTCTTCAGTATCTCCATCCAACACCGGCACAACTTTCTGCGCGATGATGGGGCCGCCGTCCAGGGACTCATCAACAAAGTGAACCGTGCATCCACTCCACTTCACGCCATGATCGATTGCCTGGCGGTGCGGATCGAGCCCGGGAAAACACGGCAACAAACTCGGATGAATATTTAGAATGCGATTGCGAAACGTCTGAACGAATTCTGCTGACAGCAATCTCATGTAGCCTGCCAGGCAAACGAGACCGACGTCATGACGCCGGAGAGCTTCAATAATCTCCCGGTCGTGTTGCTCGCGACTGCGGCCACGCCGCTCGATAACCTCTGTCTCCAAGCCAAACTCTTTGGCGCGTTCCAGACCGCCAGCATTTTGCTTATCCGAAATCACGACAGCGATAGTTGCTCCCGAGATGCGCGACTCTCGAACAGCTTCCGCAAGCGCAGCCATGTTCGAGCCACGGCCCGAAATCAGGATTCCGATTTTGATGTAGCTGGAGTTCAATTCAGTGGGTCTGGACTATTCTCATTCTCACCCGGTTTCAACCGGGTGAATCAGCTTGATGGCACTTTCCAGGAACCGTTTTAACGGTTAGTTTCAACTCTAAATGACAAACCGTTGAAACGGTAATTACATACTTGACGAATCAACCCCATGAACGCCGAAGGCGTTAGCCAATTCCAGCCTGGGGCAACGCCCCAGGGAATAACGCAAGGGTTTGCTTCGCTAACGCTGAAAGCGTTGGCGAGTAGTCCGGCGCGGC
>DATNBH010000080.1:0-32137 GCA_035572035.1 Pyrinomonadaceae bacterium
AATGACGGGACTCGTTACATGGGCGCAAACGGTGACCATTACTGGCGAGACGAGCACGGCGTGCCGACCTGGATTGAAGTCGCTTTCAGCGGCCCGAAAACGATTGACGAGATCGACGTTTTCACTTGTCGGGACGACTATGCGACGCAGACCGATCCGAGCGCGACGCAAACTTTTTCCAATTACGGGACCACCTCATTCCAGGTGCAGTACTGGAATCCCGACACGTCGGGATGGACGGTGGTGTCGGGCGGAAGCTTTACCGGGAATAATCTAGTGTGGCGCAAGATAACTTTCAGCGCGGTAACAACGACGAAGATCAAAGTGACTGTAAGTGCGGCAGCAGACAACGTGGCGCGGTTGATGGAGGTGGAGGCGTGGAGTGGCTCGAACCCAGGGACGCCCGCAAAAAACATGGCGCTGGTAAGTAACGGAGGCGTAGCCACAGCTCAGAATTACACGCAGGACGGCTATTATCCCGGACAGGACTTTCACTTTCAGCCGTCATATGCCAACGACGGGACTCGTTACATGGGCGCAAACGGTGACCGTTACTGGCGTGACGAGCACGGCGTGCCGACCTGGATTGAAGTCGCTTTCAGCGGCCCGAAGACGATTGACGAGATCGACGTGTTCACTTGTCGGGACGACTATGCGACGCAGTCAGATCCGAGCGCGACGCAAACTTTTTCCAATTATGGGACCACCTCATTCCAAGTGCAGTACTGGAACGGGAGTAGCTGGGTTGCGGTGACGGGCGGGAGTATTACTGGGAATAATTTAGTTTGGCGCAAGATAACTTTCAGCGCGGTAATCACGACGAAGATCAAAGTGACTATAAGTGCGACGCCAGACAACGTGGCGCGGTTGATGGAAGTTGAAGCGTGGGGTTACGAAACCGCAAATGTTCGCTGGCTGGTGCCGGACCAGTTAGGCACGCCCCGTATGATTGTAGATCAAACTGGATCACTATCCGGCATCTCGCGCCATGATTACCTCCCGTTCGGTGAAGAGTTATTCGGCGGCCCACCTAACCAACCCGGCGCCGGCGGCAGACTTACGACCCAAGGTTACAGCGCGAGCGACAACGTGCGGCAGAAGTTCACCCAAAAAGAACGAGACAATGAAACCGGGTTAGATTACTTTCTCGCTCGTTACTACTCATCAACTCAAGGACGGTTCACGAGCGTTGACCCGCTCATGGCGTCTGGCAGTACGGGAAGTCCACAATCGTGGAACCGTTATTCGTATTCCTACAATAATCCGTTGCGTTTCACTGATCCGAGCGGCATGCTGCCAGGAGATTTTTACAATGAAGAAGGTAAACGATTGGGGACGGATGGTCTGAATGACGGAAAGGTTTACGTTGTCACCGATCAGGCTCAAGCCAATCAAATCCAGCAGACCGATAAGAACAAAAAGACGACTCAGGTTGGCGCAGTTAGCTCTGCGGTGGAATTGCCAAGTGCTTATGTCAGAGGGGAAATGGAAGCAGCTGTCGCAAGAAGCAACAGCCCAACCCAAGATGATAAGCAGGGTGGGTTTCATGAAGAAGGCGGCACATTTGGGACATTAGCCAGTGGACAAGAGAAAGTCGTGAACGCTGTTTCCGGCGCTTACGCCGATCCCCGAGTTCAGGGTGGTTCCGCGACTATAGCTACCTCGAACCCGGCAAACCCGTCTGAAGCAGGCATACTGACAAGCGTCTCCGGAACTTTTCACGTTCACCCTAAGGGCAAAATCGATACTACACCCGCATCGCGAGCCCCGCTTGGCACCACAGTCATCAGCGGAACTGTTACCACTGCCACTGCTGGATTTATTCAGCCTCCTTCATCAATAGACATTCAAAATGCTCAGAGACTGGGCATCAGCAATAATATAGTTGTGGGGGCCGGGAGTAAGAAGGTGTACATCTATAGTGGAGCAGGAGTGCGAGCTACATTCCCGCTGAAGCAATTCTTGAACATTGGGAGAAAATGACCATGAGCAAACTTACCATTCTAATGATCGTAAGCTGCTTCCTAAGCCCAGTATGGCAAAGGCCCAAGATGTTGAAGTCTTCATTGTGAAAGCAGATAGGCACAGGAGATCGGAAGAACTCCAGCTCACATCAGGGTAGGTATGAGGATTATGGAGGCAATAAGCCATTGCCATCTGGCCCTGGAAGGAAAAACGGTGTGGAGATTTTCACTGAAGAGAGAAAAAAGCTGCGACCAGATTATTTCGGAAGATTCTCTTCGTTATTCCTGCTGGCATCCAGGCAGTGAGATTTCTCCGGTTATTCATAGACCTTAACCATCAGTCTGGTTCCCTCGGCATTCTTAGGGACAAAGTTGATGTAATAGATTATCAACAACTTCTTACCAAACGGCGCAGGCTCTTCTGAATCAATATTTTCATCATCGAACGGCGGCTTATCCACCCCGATTACCCACTTAGTATCAAATGCAGTTGTGTGCACCGAGTCAAAGAAAAGATCGTACTCACCTGATAAAAAGCGTACCTTCATCGTCTGAACGCTTTCTAACTTCGGCGGCAACTCGAAATTCTTTCCGGTTATGGTTGGTTCAATTACTTGGTTATTGGCGTAAAGCAGCACCTTAAACTCCTGGTCCACTGTTTTACCGTCAACTTCGAACTTTACTTTCACCCATCTATCTGCAGGCGAACTCAAACGCACTAGTCCTGTAGACAAATCCCTGCCTATTGCGCGACCAGTCACATCTTGTTCGGTAATCGACTTGCCGCGTGTTGAGGCTTTCCGGCTGTCGCCAAACCCCAGCGCGTTTACTAAAACTTTTCCAACGTGAAGTGGGAAATCAAAGAATCGTCTCACAATGGAGGTCTTGCTTGATCCGAAGCGCTCGTGATCGTTGTTGGATACTTTGGCAGTTGCCTTCTCTGAGAAACGCATGTTAGCGAGTGAGGCCGCCAGCGCCTGTGTTGGTGTTTCTCTTGACACAGCAGCCTCGACTGTTTTGCTCTGCGGCGGAGAGGAGTTTGGCGTCTGCGATTTGGTCCCCACACAAAAAACCAGCAGCAGAAAGAGAGGCAAGACCATTATTCGGCGATACCGCACAAATAAATGTGCCAAGCAGCGGCGCTGATGTTTGCCTGTGACTGGAGTGTGCTTACTAGTTGTGAGGTTAGCGGGAATAAGTGTTTGTGAAGACATGTGGATGAGGGTTCCCTTCGTCAAGAAGCTAGTTTATTGTTCGATCTACCGCTTTCAAAGGAAGCAGATGCGTTAGCTGATCATCGATAAGATAATCGGGTTCCACGAGGACGAGTTCTCTCCTACACTCTGGTGGTTGGACTGCTTGTTGAGCGCAAGCAATAAAGCCTGGGCATTATGACATGGTTAGCTGCCAAGGCCAAGTGTTTTGTGGGCCTGGAATTGGCTGAAAAACACCTCCGCAAATTCATACGTGCTCTTATCTGCCTGGCCGATTCCACTCCAGCGTGGAAAGGAGACCTCATCGCGTCAGGCATTCATCCCGCGCAGCGCTATTCCAAGAGCCCGTTTCGGGAGCACGGAAGGGCGGTTCACTTCGAGCGACCCAATCTTAATAATGAAACAGAAGCTCCACGATCCCCGGCAGTGGAATATGTACGGTTATGCTCGTAACGATCCTTTGGGTTATGTCGATCCAACTGGAAAATATGTTTGTCGAGATATGTGTTCTGTTGTCCTCTGGGCAGCCCTTTCATATATAGCGTGGCATCACGGGGGTTTTGGAAGTGGCTCAGTAATTTGGCAGCCGTCCTGGTCTACCAGAGCAAAATCTGATTTCTTGCTATTATCTGACAAAGTCGTAGAATGCTCCGCATCGAACCCAGTAAGTTCCCCCGTCCCTTCTCACAAGGCTTAGATACGATAGGGAGATTCCAATGATGAAACGACAACTTCTGATGGTGCTCATAGCAGTGGTATTCGGGCTACTCACCGACATCCCGGTCATACCCGCTGCGGCGGCGACTTGTTCTGGAAGTGGGTGTAATGGGCTGAATCCGATCAGCACTGGTTGCTCGACGGGGGCATACGTCGTGAGCGAGACCGATATATACGACGTTTTTTCCTCCGATTATATTGGTGGTGTTCAACTATGGTGGTCCCCGACGTGCGAAACAGCATGGTCTTATGTGCACAGCGAGTTTCGCGCGTTTGCCGTGCAGGCGACCGTCACTTCTACCAGCCCGAGTAACTCGTATTACCAGAACAATAATTACGTTTATACAGCGCGGAGCCCTATGGTCTATGCTACCAATGTCTCCTACACCTCGGCGTGTGGTCGGATTGAAGATGTTGGTGTGTCCGGTATCGCCTGTGCACCCTAAGCACGAACTGCAACGGTCGGGAACGCGAGAATCAACGTCGCAAGGCGCTTAAGTTCTCTAGCAGTTTGCGAGCCATTGCCGCCTCTTGAGTTACTGTCGGATCACTGGTCTATTCGACCTTCATCGGCCGCCCGGGCTTCGACGCACCGGAGGCCTGGAGGCATCGCTATCGACCCTTCGGCGAGGTTCATTTACGTGACGGGCAACACGGTTTCGCCTGATTTTCCCGTGACCAATGGATCGGTGTTGAATGGTAGCGGCGACGCCCCTCGGCTCCACCAAATAATCTTAATGACTTAACGCGGACATCCGCAGCCTTGACGAGGCTGGAGAATCCGGAATCTTCCCGGCATTCTCCTGCTTTGAACACACTCAGTCGCTCCCAGAATTTCAGAGGACTTAAGCCGGGCAGCTTCCGCGATAGCGTCGGGCTATTGTTTCCGGCGGCGAGCCAAGCGGCGGGTGGCCAGCCAACGTTTGGCCCAAAAGCCTCGGCGCTGGTTGCGCCAGACTCTGAATGCATCGAGGAGGCGCAGGCGTTGGAGATGAATGAATTTGTAAATGGCCGTAGATTTGATTGTCGCGTAGACGCGGGTCTTGAAGTCAGTGAATCGTTGATACAACCATGCGAACCAGCCGATGCGCAGCAACTGTGGACGAGTCAGAGTAAATATGCGCGCGACCAGTGCAGTCCCGGCGAACTTAGCGGCAATAATCGTCAGCGTCCCCAGCATCGCTTGACCGTGGGACATGAAGTACAGCGCGACGAGCTTCAACGGTATGAGCAGCAGCGTGGGCGTGGCAAAAAAGAGAAGCGCTGGATACGGAGGAAGGGTAACGATAAAAGCCTCGACTGAGCGCAGGAGCGGAAGTCGCCCAATCGCTGCGGCCAGGCGAGCCAAATCCTGCCACAGCCAATCTTCAAACAAGATAACGACTGCGGCGAGAATTACAAACGGAGCAGCTAGCGATCTCTTTACCAGCCTCGCCACTCCGCCACTCGTCTTTGTTCGCTCAACGTTTGCCGTCAAGATTGATTCACTCGCGCGATTTGCATGGACCTGGCCCTGCTCCTAACTTACCCGACGCATTCGGTGACGTAAATGGATAGCTTGCTGAGAAACAGCTGAGGGCAGTGGCACTCGATGGCATGATACTAGCCGTGATCGATAAGTCAGTACCACCTGCGGTAGCGGGTGGCTCCCTACACTCGATCATCTGTCGACCCCAGCCACCCGCCACCGCAGGTGGTACTGACTTGCCGGACACAGCTGAGCCAAGCGCGTGAATAAGAGACTTGAAACTGAACCAGTAATCTCCAGAGGTGAAGCGGGCGACCGATTGTGTGATATTTCTTAAGGTTCTTCGGTCGTCCGTTTCACGGACTAGAATCGATCCGACCTCTGATTCCCAGCAGTGAACTGCTGGGCTATGGTTCGGTCGCCCGCTAACGCGGACTGTCAGAAAACAACTCAAATTAGAAAAGGCTTTGCATTTTGACAGGTAGGGCACCCCGAAAGGAGAAGAGTATGAAACGAATTTACCTTCTGATGATGTTTGTATTGCTCGTGACTGCATTCGAACGAGGTGACGCCGCTGTTACGCGTGGGCAAGACCCGCTCACCGTGAACTCCAAGACCATCGTCTTGAAACTTGAAAATGACCGCGTCCGAGTTCTTGAAGCTACACTTAAGCCTGGCGACAAGGAGAAGACGCATTCGCATCCCGCTTATGTCATCTATGTCATCGAGGGCGGGAAGGTGCGCAATTACGCTGCGGATGGAAAGGTTACTGAAGCAGAGTTTCGCACCGGCGATGTCATCTATCGCGATCCGTTGACGCATTCAGCCGAGAACATTGGCAACACCACCATCCGCCTCGAGCTGGTGGAACTGAAAAATTAGAGTTCTGCCTGAACAGCGCCGAGCGACCAGAATCGCCGCCGACTGTACTCGACTCGAGACTCTGGAACCAGTTACGGCTGTCGGACTTTAGCCCTGAACGCTATTGACGCAGCAGGACCGGCGATGAGGATACCCGGCACCGACGTCCGCATATGTGACCACGGATGATGAGAGGTCGACCTAAATAGGAATCTGGATCTCGACGTAGCTCGAGGTGCGGATGGCGCCGGCGGGATCGCGTGCGTCGCGACGATCGCTGCGGATGACGGAATTTGATCGCTGGCGCAGCTGCTTGAGCAGCGGGAGCCGGGGGATATCGGGCCACTTCTCCAAATTCTTCGTCGAGACCATTGCCGAAAACTTTTTGCGAAGGTGCTTCTCCACAAACGATCGGGGCGTGGCGTTGTGACTTCCGTGGTGACCGACTTTGTAGAAAGCCGTTTTCGATAACAGCTTGCTCCACTCAGGATCTTCCAGCGCAGCCTTCCAGGTTCCCCACTGAGCGTCTCCCGGAAACAGCAAGTGCGCTTTTCCAATCACGAACATCAGTAACAAGCTGGTGCCGTTAACAGCCTTATCCAGTTTGGTAACTAGATCGAACTCGGTACCCGAGCCGATTTCCTTGAATTCTTTCTGATGCTCCTCATTAAACTCCAGATGTTGATATAGCTCTCGATAGGCCGTGACTTTCATGCCCCACTCAGATCGAAAAGGCCGCAGCCGTTGACCACTCGGAGCGGCTCGGGTCATCAAAAACTGTAAGTAGCTCTCGCCCGTTTCCGGATTCATGTCGCGAATGACTTCCGGATTACGCGAAGGTCCAAGCACATGCACCTTAACGCCGCACAACGCCTCCGGTTCGAAGCTTTGTGAGCTGCGACTTTTGCCCGGCAGGAAACGGCGAGTGGGATTGCCGGCAAAGCCTGCGTGAAGTGTCGTCATCGCCGCGCGATTGGTGAGGGAGTTCTGAGTCATCGCTATCACCGAGCCATCGACACCTCCAGTCTTCGCGGCAGCAAGCCGGTTCATCGCCAGCGCCAGCGAGTGCGCGCGCGAACTTTGCAATTCGCGAATTCGTCGAGCCTCGGGATCTGTCGGATGCTCAGTCCAGGGCATCCAAACTTCTCCAACCATTACCTGGTCCCAAAGCTTCTGGCTGAATCCCGAGACGTGATCCTGATGCCGGTGCGTGCAAACAACAACATCGATTCTGCTCTTACCGTCGTCATCGGTGGTATCGGCAACGATTTGACTGACAACCTCCTTCATTTTCCGCGGACCAGGGCCGATGCTATGCATACCGCAATCCACCAGCACGCGTTTGGTTCGCTTCTCTCCGGGAATTAGCAGTAGAAAAGAATCGCCGAAGCCGACGTTGTACATCCTGATCGATATGTTCTTAGTCGTTGCCATGCTCATTGCCGCCGAGAATGAAGAGACGCAAAGTTGTGCATGCGCAGCATCCGGGTATGACGATCGTTGATGTCTGCGCACCATGCCTGTTGAGCGTCCGCGTGATCGCAAGCTTCCACAAAAGCATACTGGTCTTTACGGCGGGCTTTCGCCTCTCGCTTCTTCGCGGCAGACGCAGCACCTGACTCGAGCGGCTTGGCGATCACATAGCGCACTGCTCCATCGGCCGAAGCCACGATAGTGGTTCCACCTCTGAGCGGAGCACCTCCGAGATCGTTACTCGTCGCTTTCTCGCACTGCTCAAACTGAGCAATGATGTCGATTAGCAGCTGACCGTCGCCGGCGACGCGGTAAGAGCTATGAAAACCGGCGAGTTCGATCTTGAGCTTTGGATCGAGATGCAACTTTCGAGCGTTGTCGCGAGCATACGCGTGCAGCAGTCTCGCATAGCGTTTTCGTACGGCCTCGTCTTCGCTTGCCAATCCCGAGCCGCTGCTCTGCGTCTTTTCACGATCGATCCTGCCAAACTCCCGCGCCGCACTCGCAAGGTCCCGGACCAAACCGTCTGGAATTTGCGGCAGTCCACGTTCCGGTGCATCCCACAACAGCGATACCTCGGCCAATGATGTGACGCCTTCCGGGTGCATGCCGCGGCGCCGGAAAGCTTCAACCGTAAGCGCGCGTTGGCCGAAAACATCGCGAGGCGCCATTTCATAATCGGCTGTTACCAGCGCGCGCAGAAAATCTCCAAACGTGATGTCGACCGGCGGCAGGTAATCGAAGGCGCGGATGCACATGGTCAGGATAGCCTGGGCCGTGGCCGACGCTTCGGCAGCCACACGTCTGACGAGAGCGGGAGGCAGATCGCCTTCAGGCAAGCGTCCGCTTCCGCCGGAAGCGATGCGGACCAGATCTCGAATGCGACGCTGATAAGTTTGGAAGAACGCATCGAATACCGCAGCCACCAGCAGCGCGCCGCGATCGTGGGGCTCGAGCACGGAACTATAGTCCGAGTTGTCTTTGGTTTCTGTTTGCGGATCGCCTTCTTGAACATCTCCGGCGCCGGCGTTCTTTACCTGACCGTTGGCAGGTTGATTAGCCGAGCGTAGCGCCCGTCCCGTGCCGGTAGCGTGCCCGAATTGGCTGGCTAGTTCCGCAAGTGGCGTTTGGTTACTCAGATCTGTGTGCGTTCGCTGAATCTCATCTTGCAAAACTCGCTCGAACGAGAAGTGCTGGAAGATGGACACGATGTCGGAAAACCCTTCATGAAACGCATAGACGTCGGGATTACTTGGCTCGCGAAAACGCGGCCTAAGCCGGTGGACCAGGGCGTGGGTTACTTCATGAGCAATGATGTCATGAGATAAACAAGTGAAGACCGTTTGACCCGGAAGGTTTGCACCCTGCTTCGATCGCTCAGCCAAAAAATAGCCGAACAGGACCGCGCCCATCTTTGGATCAAAGAACGCGTTGCGTCCCAGGAATGCATGAGGGAAAAGTCGCAAGCGTTTACCGCTAAAGTCAATCCGGCGCCCGAGCGCAAAATCAAAATTGTCAATTACCTTCATCGCAACCGCGTAAACCATCTGTTGATGAAAGCGCGGATCAGCCTCAGCCGGATCCAATCCCGTCCGCATCAGCACCGAGGGATGATCCAAATCCACCGGCGGATACATTACTTCGTTAACGCCATCGTAATCGATCACTTCGACGCGCCGGCCTTGTGGGCCAGGTTTTAGAGGCTCGTTGGGTATTGAAACAGTGATGACACGCGTAGCGTCGAGTTGGGCCAGCATCGGGTCGAACGCAAAGATTCGCAGTGGCCTTCGAGGAGGCTGCTCGATCTGGTTCATGAACGTCTCTTTTTTCTCTTCCCTGGCTTCGTTAGCCATTCAGGCGTTGGACCGAACTGGCGAGTTATTTCTTCGATCTCTTCATTTGTTAGACTCAACGCCGGAAAGGATTTCCGGTGTTGCGCCCGACTCAATTGAAAGCTCGGAAATAAGTTCTTTCGCTCTTCGCCTTTTTTGTTGTGGCTGGAAAAAGCGTTCGTGGGATGACCGGATACCTTAGGCGCAGCTTCGAACTTGGGCAGGGGTTGATTATTGATCACGTAGCGCACCGCGCCATCGGCTGATGCTACCACGGTGACGCCACACGTTTTCCACTTAGCGCCACTGCCTTGAACCTGAAAGAACTTCACCACGATATCGACCGCAAGCTTCCGATCGCTACTCACCCTGAAGCTATAGCCGCCAATTGGATCGATCACGGGCTTGTCAGGCCAAAGGTGCAGTGCTCTGGCATTCTGGCGAGCGTAGTGCTTGAGGTGTTTTATCGTCGCCGACGATAATTGGTTCGGGTAAAACTCTTCTTTGTCCTCGGGACGAATACGGCCAAATCCCCCCGCCAACTGCGTCATGTTTGTCACTACGGATTTAGGCAGCGGCGCTGGCGGCGTCACGGGCCGCTCCCATCTCAACGACTCCTCGGCCAGCGACCGAGCTCCCGTTGCATAAATGCCCCGTGCCCGAAAGCTTTCGATTAAGGCCGCGCGTAGTCCGCTGTGATCCGCGGGTTCGAGCTCCCAATCCGCTGTGACCACAGCTCTGAGAAAATCTCCGAAGGTGACGTCAACCGGAGGCATGTAATCGAAGGCGCGAATGCACATCGTCAGGAGCGAGTTTGCGGCGCGTGAAATCTCGCCGGCCAGGCGATTAATCAGGTCAGGATGAAGTTCGCCGCCTGTGTTCGCCAGTGAGATACCGGACAGATCGAAAAGATCGCGAACTTGCGCCCGGTAAACTTTGAATAGCGCTTCGATCGCTGCGGAAACAATCAGAGCCCCACGCGCGTGCGGTTCCATCATGGTGGCATAGTCGCTGGGATTGGCGGGAAGATTTGCTGAGCGGATCCCGTGCACCATGCCGACCCCCGCTCCAACTTGTTGCCCGAGTTGGCAAAGGGTGCTGGAGACGTCCAGCAGTCCACGAGTGCGCTGCAGCTCATCCCGGACAACACTCTCCAATGAAAAGCGATGGAGAATTGCGACTAGATCACAAATGCCTTCGCTTAGAGCATAAATATCAGGATGCGGGTCAGGAACACTGGCATCCCATTCAGGATTCTCCAAAGTGGGCACTAGCCGGTAAATCAGGGCGTGCGTTAGTTCGTGCGCGATAATGTCATGCGAAAGACAGACATAAATCATCTGGCCCGGGATATTGGCTCCGACTGCAGAATGCTCGGCCTCAAAATATCCAAAGAGTACCGCGTTAAGATCGGCGTTAAAGAAGGCGTTTGCCTGCTGAAAAAAATGAGGGAAAAATCTCAGCGGTTGTCGTTTTCCGTCTTTGGTTGTTTTGGCTAGATCGAGGGGCCGGCCCAATGCCCGATCGAAAACCTCGATGACACGGCTGGCGACGGCATAAACCATTTGCTGGTGAAAGCGCGGGTCGCCTTCGGAATGATCGATTCCTCCCTGCATGAGAATGGCCTGGTCATCCAGATCAACCGGCGTGTAATAGCAGTCATGTGAAACATCGTAATCCACCACCGCAATGCGCGCCGCCATCGGACCCGGCTGCAGCGGTTCGTTGCGAGTCTCGACTGAAACTCTGGTCCGCCTGTCCAACCCCATCATTGGATCGAACGCATAAATCTTTAATGGACGAAGCGGCGGGCGAGGATAAGGAAAGTATTCCTGGGGATTCATAATGCGATTTCCTGGTGGAATCGAAAAATTAGCCTTCGCGTGAACTGGGCCCGTGCAAGTAATTGGGTATGATTGCGGCGGAAAGGCAAAGCCATTCCGCACTGTGCGGCGGCCGAGCCGCAGTCAGTCATTCTTAATCCTTCCAAATCGCTCCGAAGCCGGCGTCCCAGAGGCGTTTGTTCATCGCGGGAATATCTTTCTCGGAAATCTCGGCGCCGCGAGCTTTTAATGTGGCCCACTGGGCATTGAGCTCCTTGAGCCGATCCAGTGACGGTTGATTCACTTGCGGAATATCACTTTCTGTCTGGTTGATCAGGAACAAATAATTCGCGGTGAACTTGTTCGGGAAGTTCTCGACGTCGTCATAAGCCTTCGACTTGCGCTGGATCATATCTTCATCCCAGGCTTTCATTTTCTTTACCAGCGCTTCGCCTTCTTTCTTGACCGCATCGTATTTATTTCCAGCCGGCATTGAACTCAGCAGCGACTCAAGCTGCTTTTGTTTTTCGAACAGGCTATTGATCATCCGGTGCATCGAGGCTAACTCGTTCTCCATGCCAAGCATCGTCTGATGGTATTCCTGATAGGTCGCAGCTGTGGTTTGATAAAGCGGGTTAGCGAGTATCTCTGCTTCAGACGAGACAGTCTGTCCGGCATTTTTGAGAGTGATGCTGTATTTTCCTGGCGGCGCCTTGTGACCAGCGTAGCCTCCTTCGATACGCACGTTCGGGACTCCCGGCATCGTCGCATAACGCATATCCCAAACGAACCGGTTCATTCCCTTGCTTTTCGGCAGGAGGGGCTCCGGACGAGGGGCGCCATCCCATCGCTGCGCCTTTTCATCTGCTTTGGAAGTAAAGGTGCGAACGACGGCGCCGGCCGCGTCTTTGATCTCCATCGTGATTTCGTCAGTCTTCTTCAGCTCGGGCAGCTGGTAATAGATCACGACTCCCGAGGCTGGGTTTACGCCCCTGAATCTGTTCGCACCGGTGAACTCGTCTTCAGTCGAGTCCAACTCGCTGGACGTATTCGTTAAGTAAGCGCTCCCAGGTTTATACATCGAGAACGCGGGCGCGTCTTTCTTGTACTGACGAATGAGATCCAGATCGTCAAGGATCCAGAAAGCTCTCCCGGAAGTCGCCGCAATCAGGTTCCCCTGGTGGATTCGTAGATCGGTTATCGGAGTAATCGGCAAGTTCAATTGGAAAGGCGACCAATCCTTGCCGCCGTTCCACGACAAAAACAATCCGAGCTCCGTGCCAGCAAACAAAAGATCTTTGCGCACGTCATCCTCACGAACTACGCGCGTGAATGCCGTTGCCGGAATTCCATTAGTGATTCTTGACCAGGAGTTTCCGTAGTCAGTTGTTTTGTACAAGCCTGGTGTGTGGTCATTGAATTTGTATCGAGTAGTGGCGATGTAAGCAGTGGCCTTGTCGTGCGGGGACACTTCGATGGCGTTAATCAAGCATTCCTCGAGACCTTTGGGAGTTACATTCTTCCACGTGGCCCCTCCGTTTCTAGTCACTTGAACATACCCGTCGTCGCTTCCTGTCCAAATCACACCTTTCTCGTGTGGTGACTCGATGACATAAGCCAGCGTGCCGTAGTTTTCAGCGCCGACTGCTTCGTTTGTGTATGGTCCGCCGCCCTTGCCCTGCTTCTCTTTTTCGTTGCGAGTCAGATCCGGGGAAACTTCTTTCCATGACTTACCCATATCGCTGGTCTTTAGCAGGTATTGAGAGCCGTGATAGAAAGTGCCGGGCTCGTGTTTGCTCCAGATGATTGGCGAGTTCCAGTTAAAACGGTACTTGATGTCTTTCGCGTCCATGCCCAGGTACTGAATGGGTGCTGCCATGACATTCGTGCCGGCCTGCGCTTTCGTATCCAGCACTTCAATGGTTCCCTGGTAACTGTCACCCATGACATATCTTGGATCATCAGGATCGAACGCGAGAAAAGCGCTTTCACCGCCGGCAGAATACGTCCAACTTGCAGCGCTAATGCCGCCGCTATTCATTTCACGGCTGGAAATCGCAACCGAAGTGTTGTCTTGTTGGCCGCCATAGATTCGATAGGGAAACTGATTGTCCACGTTGATGCGGTAGAACTGGCCCGTCGGCAGGTTGGCTTGCGTGCTCCAGCTTCTGCCGCTGTTGAACGTTACTGCCGAGCCACCGTCGTTGGAGATAATGAAGTTGCTGGAATTGTCCGGGTTGATCCAAAGGTCGTGATAGTCGCCGTGCGTGCCGCCCAGGGTCTCCCAGGTTTTGCCTCCATCAGCTGAACGCAATGCTGATGCGCTCAAGACATAGATAGTGTTTTCATTCTTCGGATCGATGAAAAGCTCGATGTAATACCAGGCCCGCTGGACCAACCGGTGGTCGTTCGTGATCCGGCTCCATTTCTTGCCGCCATTTGTCGAGACAAATAATCCACCAGCTTCTTTATCAGAATCGCTTTCGATGAGCGCATAAACTTTCTCGGGATTGGAACGACTGACCGCGATCGACATCTTGCCCATTTCCTCCGGCAATCCGTCCTTCATTCGATCCCAGGTCTCGCCGCTATCAGTCGATTTATAGAGCCCGCTACCAGGGCCGCCGCTGATCACTTTCCAGGGAAGCCGGCCATGCTCCCACATCGCCGCATAAAGTATTCGCGGGTTATTCGCGTCCAGCGACAATTCCGAGGCGCCGGTCTTGTCGTTCACGAACAGAACGTTTTTCCAGTTAGCTCCACCATCGACGGATTTGTAAACGCCTCTTTCTTTTGAAGGCGCGTACAGCACCCCCTGAACTGCGATCCAGACCAGGTTGGGATCTTTCGGATGAATCACGATCCGTGAAATATGCTGGCTCAATTCCAAACCGATTCGCTTCCACGTCTTTCCTGCGTCAGTCGACTTGAATACGCCATCGCCGGGATGGGTCATCACGCCTCTCACTGCATGTTCACCGGTGCCGACATACACGACGTTGGGATCGCTTTCTGCAACTGCGATCGCCCCGATGGTTCCAGACTTGAAATAGCCATCGGAGATATTCCGCCAACTGATTCCCATGTCATCAGTCTTCCACAGACCGCCACCCGTCGTGCCCATGTAATAAGTCTTTGGATCGCCGACGACTCCGGTGCCGGTCACTGAACGTCCGCCTCGAAACGGTCCAATCGATCGCCATTTGACCGGCTTCAAAATCTTGCTCAATTCATCAGCAGCCGCGCTCTGCGGCGCTTGCGCAGATACGTGAGCTGCTAGTAGGCAAACAGCGATTAGGAGAAAGAGAAGTTTTGACATTGGGAGCCTCTGCGGACGAAATTTTCGCGACATGATACACAATCGCGGATTCTAAGACGTGACAAATTTTGAAGTGGCACGGGCGTCTCGCCCGTGGGGTGCGCCACATCGGCAAGATGCCGATGCCACTGCCTTGGCCGTCTCGCCCGTGGGGCCCGCCACATCGGCAAGATGCCGATGCCACTGCCTTGGCCGTCTCGCCCGTGGGGTGCGCCACATCGGCAAGATGCCGATGCCACTGCCTGGCCGTCTCGCCCGTGGGGCACGCCACATCGGCAAGATGCCGATGCCACTGCCTGGCCGTCTCGCCCGTGGGGGGCGCCACATCGGCAAGATGCCGATGCCACTGCCTGGCCCGGCGCGCCCTGAGATTTCCTAAAAAATATTGAATCCCATTCTAAAGATTTGGAAAGCGATTCTGCCTTAGATTGTGATGAAAGGGACTGGAGGACGATTGTACGACAGGCTGCCAGCCTGTCGGTGGTGGGCCGAACTGGAACAGAACCAAGCGAAAGCATTTGCCATATATCATTTACCATTGGCCATTTTTCATCTTACCAGGCAAAGCTATTTGAGTTCCGAGATTGACCTTATGAACAACGAAACAATAAACACTCTTTTTGCCGAGCTTTCGACGCCATTAATTGCTGACGCCTCGTTAAGATTGAAAGTGCCGCTGCGTATTGCTCCTGCCGGAATCATGCCGGTCATCGCGGGAACAACAGTAGCCGGTCGCGTCTTGCCGGTTCGGCACTATGGCAGCGTCGATATTTTTCTCGAAGCAATTGATGCTGCCAAGGCCGGGGATGTTTTGGTCATCGACAACGAGAGGCGAACTGACGAGGGCTGTATCGGAGATCTAACGGTCGCTGAAGCCAGGATAGGCGGCTTGGCTGGAATCGTGGTTTGGGGCGCACATCGCGACACCAGCGAGTTGAAGCAAATCGGCTTTCCGGTTTTTAGTTACAGCGTCTGCCCGTCCGGACCGCTACGACTCGATTCTCGTCACGCTGACGCTTTCATCTCAGCAAGGTTTGGCGAGTTTGAAGTAACCGGCGACGATGTCGTCTTCGCGGATGATGATGGTTGTGTGTTCAGTCCGCTCGGAAGAGTCGGCGAACTTCTGGAAGTCGCTACGAAGATCCGTACTACTGAACGCCAACAGGCAGATGAGATTTTGCGCGGCAACACTCTTCGCGAGCAGTTCAGTTTCAATGAATTCAAAGCCAAACGCGCTGAGAATCCGAGCTATACATTCCGCGAACACCTGCGAGGCTTGCACGCTTCTATTGAAGAATGATTTGTGAAAATGCGCGCGTCATGGATGTTGATTTCCGAGTATCGCCGCAATTTAAGAGTGGTTTTCCGGCTACACCCCACACTCTAAATCCCACACCCTCGAGTGTGGCCGGATGTGACCGCAGGTTGACCGGAAGTGATCTCGTCAAGTGCTGAATAGGCGAATAACATGCAAGTCATGAAATCAAAGCCGGAAATTGAAAAGTCAGCGCTGCTGATTATCGACGCTCAAGATTCTTTTATCGCCGGCCCAAGGTGGCAACGTCGTAACAATCCGGCTTTTGAACAAAACGTCTCGCGTCTGATCGAGGGCTACCGTTCTGCAGGCCTGCCCGTTTTCTTTTTCCTCGACAGTGACGACACCGAGCATTTCCATCCCGGCAGCCCTTACTTCAAGCTCATGGATTTCATCCAGCCGCAGCCGGGCGAGCCAATCCTGATCAAGACTTCCCGCAACTGTTTCACCACCACCAATCTCGATTACTTGCTGCGCCGTGCCGATATCAAACGCGTCGTCGTCACTGGAATCAAAACTGAACAATGTTGTGAAACTACGACTCGGGTCGCTTCGGATCTTGGCTACGACGTGGATTTCATAACTGAAGCGACGCTGACTTTTCCTATTCCGCATCCAAGCCAGAACGAGGAACTGTCAGCAGACGAAGTCGTACGCCGGACCGAATACGCGCTGCGCGATCGTTTTGCCCGGATTACAACCGTCGCCGAGATGCTGAACGAGTTAGAATGCGTGGTGAAGTGATGCAGCAAGTCGTCTTCCTGGTACTGCCCAATGTAGAAATTCTGGACGTAGCTGGTCCGCTGCAACTTTGAGATCTGAGATCTGAGATCTGAGATCTGAGATCTGAGATCCGAGCCCGAGGTAAGCCCCCATGAACATCGACTATTCACACAAGTTCTACGAGTTCGAGTGCTTCTCCATTGACGTGCAGCGCTCGCTGCTATTGCGAGATGGCGTCCCGATCAGGCTGACGCCAAAGGTGTTTGATACGCTGTTGGGACTTGTCCGCAGCGGCGGCAAAGTGATGGGAAAGGCAGAGTTGATGGAGCAGATTTGGCCTGACTCGTTCGTCGAGGAAAGTAATCTCGCTCAGAACATCTTTCTGCTGCGCCGGCTTTTTGGTGAGCACAAACACGAGAATCGATACATAATCACTGTTCCCGGTGTCGGCTACAGATTCGCGCCTCGCGTCAAAATATCGCTCTTCGCATCTGGCAAAAGTGAGATCCGAAAAGAAGGCCAACCGGTACAAGCTATCGCAGTGATGCCGTTCAGATCGCTCAACAATGATCTCGATCGTGCTCTCGGTCTTGGAATCGCGGATGCGTTGATCACTCGTCTCAGCAGAGTGAAGACGATTAGAGTGTTGCCGACTCAGAGTGTGATGAGCCTTGGCGAGGCCGCCACCCAACAAACATTGGGTGTGGACGCAGTGCTGAATGGCGTGTATCAACGCGACGGCGACCAAATCAGAGTGTCGGCTCAGCTAAACTGTGTCGATGACGGCGCCACGCTGTGGGCTGAAAAGTTCGATCTGAAATTTACAAGTTTGTTCGCGGTACAGGATTCAGTGTCCGAAGCAATCACAAAAGCGCTAGTCCTCAAGCTTGGCGTTCAAGCTCGGAGCCATCTCTCGATGGTAGCTAACAACGGAACGTCTGACATGAGGCGCTGCTCGTAAGCGTTCCACGCGCAGCTTGCGCGTGATATGTGTGACTATCACTCGATAAACTTACTCAATGCGTATCGCGATCTTCGGAACCGGCGGAGCGGGAGGTTATTTCGGAGCCAGGCTTGCTCAAGCTGGGGAAGAAGTCGTCTTCATCGCCCGCGGCGATCACCTAACAGCAATTCGCGAGCGCGGACTGCGCCTCGAGACAGACGCAGGCGATGTTCTCATTTCTCCGGCTACTGCGACCGACGACGCGCGCGTAGTTGGACCGGTTGACGTTGTCCTTCTGGGAGTGAAGACGTGGCAGGTTCGCGAATCTGCGGAACTGATGCGCCCCATGATTGCTAGTGACACGTTTGTGGTACCGCTGCAAAACGGTGTCGAAGCAACGTCACAATTGGTGGAAGCCCTCAGTACGAGTCAGGTCGTCGGCGGTTTGTGCGGTACGTTCAGCTGGGTCGCGGGTCCGGGACATAATGACTTTATTTATGGAGCATTGCTGCCCCTCGAGATGAGGGCTCGCGGACGTTTAGATTTCTGAGTTTCTGAGATTTGAGATCTCAGATTTCAGCTACCGATCTAAGATCTCAGATCTAAGATCTCAAAGCCGTTCCTCATGCAAGCGCTTCAAACGCCTTTACGATCACCTCATCTGAAATCAATTCAGGACTGAGAGCACGCAGCGCCACCAATCCATCGATTAGCGCATGAATTACGCGAACGAATTCATCCGCTGACATAGGTAACTTCTTCTCCGGAACATACTGCACCATTTGCTGGGCGGCCCAGCGGTAAATCTCCTCATTGCCTTGGACCAAGCGCAGCCTCATTGCTTCATGCTTCAAAGCATAGAGCTGAAATGACAGCGCCCCGATGGCGCCGCTCTGCCGCTCGGGAATCGCATCGACGACTGCTTGTCCCAGGATGCGCATCTGTTTCTTCAAACTCGCGCCGGGTTCGAATGCCGGGACAATAGGCTTCCATCTCGTTTCTACCACCGCCAGGAAGAGATCCTCTCGATTCCTGAAGTTGCCGTAGATGGCGCCTCTTGTCATTGCAGCGCGACGGGCGACTTCCTCGAGTGTCGTTCGCTCATAGCCCTTTTCTTTAATGATTTGGGTCGCGGCCTCGATCAGCTTCGCGCGCGTACGCTCTCGCTTGTCACCCTTGCGGGTCTTGGGTTTGTTTTTCTTCTTGGTTGCAGGCATCGGCAATCAACTTCGCTCTTAAATCAGGTGCAACGAGTCGCTGTTTTGGAGTGCGGTGACCTGTCACCGCTTTGTTCCGTGGCGACTCGAGGCCACGCTACAGGTCGCAGCGGCCAAAGCGACGACAGGTCGTCGCACTCCAAAACGCCGCTGGCTGATTTTATACCCACTTGTATTTTATACATAGCTGTATATAATGCTCGCGCTCGTTGCGGGAGTGCTTAACGAAAGTGAAAAAGATTTTGGGGCTGTTGACGCTGACAGTTTTGGGAATTCTGGTAGCCACGCTTGTGCTGGCGCTCGCTTATCGCGCATTCCGGCAGCATCAAGCGAATAGCAACCTGCGTATCACTGCACCCAACGGTATCCGGGAAGAGATTTTTGTTCCCATCGGGGGCATCGACCAGTTTCTGCAAATCAGAGGCGAGGATCGAAATAATCCCGTGCTGCTGGTTCTGCATGGAGGCCCCGGGTTCTCGTACGTTCCCTTCACGTCTGTCTTCCAGCATTGGGAAAAGCATTTCACTGTCGTCCTGTGGGACCAACGCGGCGCGGGAAAGACTTTCGGACGCAACGGTAAATCCGGAAACGGATCACTTACCATCGACCGAATGGCGCGAGATGGGATTGAAGTCGCGGAATTCCTTCGTAGTCATTTCCAGAAACCGAAGATAACTATCTTCGCGCACTCGTGGGGTTCCGTAATTGGTCTGCCGATGATCAAGCTCCATCCTGAGCTGTTTGATGCTTATGCAAGTAGTGGCCAGGTGGTGAATATGGAACGGAACGAGGTCAAGTCTTATGAGCTGTTGCGGGAAAGTCTTAAGACTACCGGCGATCAAAAAGCGCTGGCTTCGTTGGAAGAATTGGGTCCGCCTCCCTACGCCGACAAAGATACGTGGATGAAGAAGGGACGCTTGATCGTAATGAATTCGCCGCCGCCGCCAGATGGACGCACTCTACCCAACATCTTTGCGGCAGCTCTGTTCACACCGAGCTACTCGCTCAAAGATGCTTATCACCTTTTCGCGGCGTTCGATTTCTCGATCACGAGTTTGTACGGGGAGATGATGTCGTACGACGCTGCGGCTCTGGGAAACAAGTTTGACGTCCCGCTGTTTATTTTTCAGGGTGACAGTGACTTGCAAGCGCCGACATCCATAGTTGAGGAGTATTTTCCGACCATCGAAGCTCCGCACAAAGAGCTGATTCTCTTGAAAGGCGAAGGCCACACAGCCGTGCTCAGCAATCCGGACCTCTTCCTTGATTTGTTACTTCAGCATGTTCGTCCGCGTATTCCAAACCCCAAAAACTAAAATCACTCAAGCTTGATCGGCTCGAAAACTCTAGGGGGTATTGGAGTGCCGAAAATGGTTTCAAGACCATCCACAGATTACGCAGATTTCACAGATGTTAAGACATTCACGCCAACGTGCCGGTAGTTCAACAAAACATCTGTGGAATCGGTGAAATCTGTGGCTAAGGTTTTTTGGGTGCCTCGCTGGTTAGAGCCGTTCCAACTTCCGCGAGGTTAACTTCGCGCCTATTGCCCACAATCTGCGTTGGAGTGCGAGACGAGGGTGGCGAACCTCAGTTGATACTCGGCTGAGGTCATGAAAGCGCAGACCATGCCTCGATAATTGTTAGGCTGCTGGTTGTTCAGAATGTTGAGCCAGAACTGATAGCCGTTCGCGTCAGGATTTCTGTGCAGGTAGCCAAAGTACTGCATCAACACAAATGAAGGGTTGTACTCAGCCAACTGCACGGCAGCGTCCTCGGCGATCTCTCGAACAACTTGTCCGCGTGTGGCGCCGCTCTGCAACTCGCTGATGTAAGTCGAGCGCTTGGCTGAAAGATTGACGCCATCGTACGCGCTCAACGTCGCCAGCAAAGCGTCGACAAAATTCTCAGGACCTGGATTCGTGCCGTACTTGTTAGTAAACGCTTGCCGCTGTACCCAATCCTCCGCGAACGCAGCTTTGCTCGTAGCCAAGCCGGCGTTAACAGTTATCTTGCTGCGATCGGAAATGAATTCCGAATAGCTCGGTTGGCGTCCAAGCGTCGAGGTGTACATTCGATACACGTAAGAGCTCGTAACCTGGAATTCATTCTCAACAAAGAACGCCGCCGAGACACCGAGGCGTCGCTGCAAGAGACAGTTCGCATCTCCAGCCCCACATGGTGGAGGCGTGCTGGATCCATTCCCCGCGATTTGGTCTGTCCAGTAAGCCAACCCTCCGGAATCCGGCTCGCGATTAAGGAAGTCTCGATAATGCTGAGTGACAAAGAACTGCGCCTCATCGATCGGATTGCTGGAAATCGTCGCAGCTTCGGCATCGCCAAAAATTGTGAATTTGAAAGCCGGCGTAACCGCTACACCGCCGGCGGCATTCGGATCAGAGATATACCACCGGCCAAAGAATGTAGATCCAATCAATGCTGAGTTGTTTGGGATCTGGAGGACGACGCTGCCATAGCCTTGAGCAGCTCCGCTGCCGGAGAGACTTATCTTCTTCCACGCGAATGAGCCAGTGTGGGGAATAACCGAGCCGGCGCCGGGATCACGACTATCAACCACGAGTACAGCCTGGGCTCCGCCCAAGGCGTCGGAAACGCCAATCGTAAATTCGGGATTACCGATCAGCGGCGGCTCGATCGCTACAACCTGAGGAATGCCTGCACCCGATCCGGGCGTTCCGCTGCCAATGATCTGTGGAACGCGCCCGGATTCGGTGTAGAGCGTTGGCCGATCGAACGGCGCACTTGCCAAAGCCACGCGCTGATCAGTTAGTGGGCGTTTTAGAAACGCTACCAGATCAGATTTCTGCTGCGGTGAAAGATTAAGTGGCCGGATCAGATTGTGATTTACATTGGGAGCGTTGAAATCGCCGCCACGATTATAGAACTCCACCACTTCCTCGAGTGTCGAGAAGTGTCCGTTGTGCATGTACGGGCCACGCAGCTCGACGTTACGCAAACTTGGCGTGCGAAATTCTCCGATGTCCTGGTTGTTCCCGGTTACCTGGAACCGGCCCGTATCTTCAGTCGATGGACGCAGGCCAATGTTATGAAATTGATTGTCGCTGAACAGGCTGCCCGCGTGACAGACATTACATCCGGATTGATTAAAGACATTCTGTCCGCGATTCTCCGCCGGAGTGAGTCCGGCAATTCCGGATACCGCGGCATCGAACGGCGTTCTGTCTGAGTAGAGCGCGCGTTCGAATGTGGCAATCGCCAGAGCTATGCGCGCTGGTGTTACGTCAGAACTTCCGAATGCTTCGGTGAACAGTTCCGGGTAAGCGCGTCCATCAATCCATTGCTTCAATCCCGCGGGAATAGCGGGCGCGAGGGCTAATGGCCGGGACGCGGCGATGCGAGCCGCAACATTAGTCCAATCGCGCCCGTTGTGCGCCATCTCGGCGCTGCTGACTGGTGGTCCCAGCACCTGGCTCTCGAGAGCCGCGCCGGCCTGCAGAACCACCGCTCCGGAAATCGGATCGGTAAATACCTGGGTTGCGCGTCCATCCCAGAAAAGTGAGTTTGAATAGCCGGCGTTGATGTAGGACCGCGATTTGCGACCAGTCACTTGCTCTTTGAAGCCGTAAACTGAAGACCAATTGAAAGAGCCGTCGCTGTTATTACTCATCACACCGGGCGACGCAAAGACATCATCAGCCGTACTGAACACTCCATCCGCGCCCGGATTTGTCGAGCGCGGATTATTCACGAGCGAGCGAGAATCCGAACCTCCACTCGTTGCGAAGTGACAAGTGCCGCACGCGACTGTGCGCGTGGAAGAAAGTTGTTCGTCCCAAAACAGGGCCTTGCCGAGAAAGGCTTTCGCCGCCGTCACTTGATTTCCAAGCGGCGCCGGCGGCGGATTGAGTGGGCCGACTGGTCCGTTGATTACTCCGTTCGCGCGCGCGCCCTGATCAGGTTCACTGAATCCCCCGACCGAATTTCCATTTTCCGCTCGCACCCAATAAAAGTAATTTTGTCCGACTACTCCATTGGTATCGAAGAACGATGCTGCCGGCGTGGTTCCCAGATCGGTGGCAGAGGCGGTGACGTTCGTAGTATTGCGAAATATTCGATAGCTGGTCGCGCCACGAACTGCAGCCCAGGTGATTCCGACTTTGGTCGAGTAAGAGTTGTCGGAAGCGACGACTTCAATGGGCGTGGCCAAGTTTTGCCCCTGGCCACTCACTATGAAGCCTTGAAGACGGTGGTGAAAAATCACCATCGAAAGCGCCGCGATGAAAAGCACAACTGTTATGAATCGAAGTATTCGCATGGTCTCATCCACTTGAGCAGGCACAGTTCAAACCGGTACACATGCTGGGAACGCAGGCATCCCTGCCTGCTTAGGTTCGGCATTATTCTTAAGGATTCTTACCGGGAGGTAATGCAGGCAGGGATGCCTGCGCTCCCAAACTTATGTGTCGTAAATCGCTGGTTGTTGTTAATAAGGCTACGGCCTGGGTGGCTTGGGTCGCCTTGGACCATCGAAATCAGGCGGCGGTCCTTCTTCTACCGTGAAGCCGGCCGGCACTTCGAAGAGCGAAAGCGGCGGTTCCTCACGATTGATGTGCGCAAGGCGATAAGTATTCTCTCCAGCAAACGGATCTTTGTGTTTACTCAAGATTACTATTTGTAATTCTGGCGAGTACCAACGTTCAGAAACGATCTCGAGCGGCCGGTCATTTCCGACACGTCCAGCCGGGATGCTTATCGTGGATCTCGTTCCCTCGACTTGAACACCCTCGATCACTTGTTTGCCCAGCGCCTCGTTACGAATGGGATCCGCCTTCATCTGAAAGTCTGAAGGTAAAGGCGGCGGTGGTGGTGGATTCTCGTGGAACGGCAGCTTGCGAGCAGTGCGATCGCGAAGGTTCATCGCATAGTGAACACCCATAATTGGATCGTTGATAAAAGCCATATGAGGAGGTTCTCCCTCGAGTGCGATTGGACCGATTGCACCCAGCACTTGTTCTCGACGCGTCCGACCTTCGCTGTTGCGATACACATTGCCGGTCGATTTCCGCATGATGCGCGTTCCGTCACCGAGAATTTGAACGTTCTCGGTGCTGAACTCAGCTGAGTACGGCACGCCTTTGACGATTCGGTCTCCGAACCGCATTTCAGACGACATCCAATCAGCTTGCGGACCAAATGGTGGTCCCTGTGGTCCGCGACGGTCCGGCGGTGGTGGTGGTCCCTGCTGACCGTCCGGTCTCATGCCGCCCGGGGGGCCTCCTCGACGTCCGTCTCCCTGAGGACCATTTCCCGGAGGTCCGCCTCCAGGTGGTCTTTGTGCCAGCGCCGCCGGGGAGGCCGTGACCGTGAATAACGCTAACGTTAAGATAGCGACCCGATAGTTTTCGATTTTCATTTCGACTCCGATTTAGATCTATTCAACCATCACGGGCGGGACGCCCGTGCCACGCTATTTTAACCATCACGGGCGGGACGCCCGTGCCACGCTATTTGACCATCACGGGCGGGACGCCCGTGCCACGCTATTCGACCAGACGGATGGCGCGAGCAACACCATCGTCTCCCATAATTAAGTCCGCTTTGATCAATTCATCTGAGCTTTCGGAACTAATGGATAAGCCGAGACTGATTAGCGAGGCTCTCGAAAGCTTCACGCGCACTACTGTTCCGCTTTCCATCGCTGTTGAGCTCGCCAAGTACGTCAACGGCAGAAATTCATTCGTAGTCTTCGAAGTAGCTGCTGCAAGAGCTGTATTCGCTTTTTCTTCACGAGGTGCATTTCGCGAAGCCCTCGCGGTGAGCCTGTAATCCTTGATGTGCCTGGGAGGTTGTGGCCCATTGGTTGACTGCGTGACCGGAGTTGATCCCGGTTCCGCCGTGATTGCCTTCGGATTTGATAGTGGCGTTGCGTTTCCTGCGTTCAAATCGTTTCTTCCGTGATTAGGCGCTGGCGCTGAGCGTCGCAACAAAACCGGCAGGAGCAACGCAATTAGCAAGACGGCGGCGGCAGCGATCGCAGCGACGCTTAACCAACCTAACCGGCGATGACTCGAAATTGAAACAACTGTCGCCGGCGAGGCGGTAGCTTTCGTTTGGTTCGCGAATGCTGCCAGCAGGAATTCCTTTACTCGTGCCGGTGCTTCCTCAGCTTCTGCGGCAATTGTCATTTGCAAGGCTGAGCGAACGTCCTGGGTCTCACTTAACAGCAGCGCGCAGTTCGCGCACATCGCTGCATGCGCGAAACCCGTTTGCCGAGTTTCGGCGCTGACTACTTTGTCGTAGACCAGCTCATTAACAATTGCTTTAAAGTCTTTGCAGCTCATAATGCCTGACCAGCTTTCTCAACACTCTCGGCAACACCCGGCGGTTGCAGCACTCTCAGTTTTTCTACCAGCAGAGTTCGGGCTCGATTCAATCGTGAACGGACCGTTCCGATTGGACAATCAATCAGTTTGGCCGCGTCCAGATAATTGAGCTCCTGCAGCTCGCAAAGGACGATCACTTCCCTGAAATGCGGCGGCAGCGAAAGAATGGCTTGTCTCACCAGGCCTACCGTTTCACCGCGAGCTAGCTCCATGAAAGGGTCCGCGCTGGCCACGAGTTGATCGTCGAATGGTTCATCATCTTCAGCTTGTCCGTCGATCGAAATGATGTTCTTCTCGACTTTTAGACGGCGAAGCACTCGATGCCGGGCCATTCCGAAGAGATAAGATTTCAAGGAACCGCGTTTGTCGTCGAACTGTCCGCCGTCTCTCATCAGCTCGAGGAAGACATCGTGTGTCACGTCTTCGGCGATTGCTTCTGAGCCAGTCATGCGCAAGGCATATCGAAAAATCCCGCCCTGACGCCGGTCGTATATTTCCCCGAAAGCTTCAGCGTCACCGCTGAGCATCAGGCCCAGTAACTGTTCATCGCTGGCGGGAGTTGCCACTTTCAATCAGTAAACGTGCAGTATCGACTCCGACTGTAATGGACTTGAGCGCGCGGAATAGTTCCACAAGTTTCGCGGATTTGAAAGTTTTTTGATGGCGGCACGGATGCCACGACCTGGCGCCATGGTTTTCACGATGGTTGCTACCTAAAAGGTTGATGTGAAATTTTGGGAGATGCCACGGGCTCGTCCCGTGGAGTTTCATGCTCGCTGCTACAAGAAAAGGCCGATCTGAGATCTTGGGAGATGCCACGGGCTGGTCCCGTGGAGTTTCACGCTCGCTGCTACAAGAAAGGTCGATCTGAGATCTCGGGAGATGCCACGGGCTTGTCCCGTGGAGTTTCACGCTCGCTGCTACAGGAAAGGTCGATCTGAAATCTTGGGAGATGCCACGGGCTTGTCCCGTGGAGTTTCACGCTCGCTGCTACAAGAAAGGTCGATCTGAGATCTTGGGAGATGCCACGGGCTCGTCCCGTGGAGTTTCACGATGCCGTTCACTTAACGAATGGAGACCTTGCCCAACGTGAATCTCCACGGCGCAAGGCCGTGGCATCAGCTGCGCAAATCAGCCCAGTGCTGTTAGCTCCAATCGTGAGTCTCCACGGCGCAAGGCCGTGGCATCAACTCACCAAAATGAGGCAGTCCTGTTAGCTCCAACCGTGAGTGACCACGGCGCAAGGCCGTGGCATCAGCTCACCCAAATCAGCCGGTGCTGTTAGCTCCAATCGTGAGTCACCACGGCGCAAGGCCGTGGCATCAGCTCACCCAAATCAGCCCAGTGTTGTTAGCTCCAATCGTGAGCACCACGGCGCAAGCCCGTGGCATCTGACTAATTCTTCTGAGTTGGGATTTCTTTCGCTTGGTCTTTCTTGGCGTAGATGTAGCTTTCGCGGGTTTTGACGACGAGGTTGGGCTGATTGACGCGCACTTTGATCTGACGCACCTGGCCAGCAGTGCCAATTGGGCGTGGGTAGTAGCCTAAGCTATATTGCCGTCTTAGCTCGTCCGCTATGTCAGCAAATGCAGTTGCAACGTCCGCGAGAGAGTCGCCCCGGTAGAATCTGCCGCCGGATGTATCCGAAAGTTCGTGCAAATACTGACTAGCAAGGCGGTACTCGGGCGAGTTAGCGGCGCCACCACCCGGATAGCCCCCGCGGCCTCCATTGCCACCCGGCCATCCAGGAATTCCGAGACCAATATTTCCGTGGCTTCCGGGCGTCGGAATTCCCTGGCCCAGGTTACCGAATTCGCTCGATGTATCGTACGACACAGTGAAGATGGCCCCGTCTGACTCCTGAGCCTGACGAATCGTGCTCCAGTAACTGGCCGAACGACTGGTAGTGTCGACTCCGTCGGTGAATAAGACGATGGCTTTTCGGCCGCTGAATCCACTCAGCTTCTTCTTAATTACCATCTCAACGGCGTCGTAAAGCCGAGTTCCACCACCATTTTTTGTCTTCCGAATCGCGCGAGCTAAAGTCTCTCGATCACTGGTTGGTTCGCTCAACACTTTGATCGAATCGTCAAAAGTGACAACCATGACGCGATCCTGGTTCTGTAGTTGGTTCACAAAAGCGATCGCGGCGTTCTGTATGTCTTCCAATTTGAAGTGCGTCGAATCACTGGTGTCGAGCACAAGCGCAACCGTAAAAGGCTGGTCCACTGTCGCAAAGTAAGCAATCTTCTGCTCGACGCCCTGATCGAAAATGCGGAAGTCCTTCTTACTCAGGTTGGGAATGTACCTGCCGTAGCGATCCATCACGCTCACCGGCAGCGTAACGAGAGACGTGTCAACCCGCAGTGTGTCGCCTTCGATTGTTTCGGGCGGACCATCCACCTGATCGGGAGGCGCAGGTTCCTCGACTTTTCCTGAGTTTGGGCTGGTGGTGTTGCCCGGCTGTGGACTGGGTGTATTTCTAGTGCGACCAGATTGAGCAGTCGCGCTCACCAGCAGAGTGAGAGACAGGGTGATCGCAAAAATGATTCGGTAGAGCATAGAAATTTGTGGCACGGGCGTCTCGCCCGTGGCGTGCGCCACATCGGCAAGATACCGATGCCACTACACATCAAGCATCGCTACAAGCTGCGAGACTTCAAACGGCTTCCCCAGAAAACTGGTCACCGGCTGGCGCGGCAAATTCATCATACCAAGCTTTTCAAAGCTGCCGCTCATTATGATGATCGGTAAGCGGGGACGGATGTGATGCACCCACGCCGCCAAACTTTGCCCGTTCAGGCGCGGCATCTCTAAATCGGTAACCAAGTGGCATCGTCATCTTGCCGATGTGGCACACCCACGGGCAAGACACCCGTGCGATGACAGCAGGCATGGCTGGCTTTCTATTGATGTTGGAGGACCACGCTACTTGCCTCGTGTAACGCGGCCCTCCCTTCACCACCGGCGGTTGCGCCCAATCCGCTCGGCGGAATTAAGCTTATGAAACGACCATTAATGAGACGCTAATGAATATCGCTGCAGTGCCTGGGTCAGGTCGGAAGTGAATCCAAAAGCCAGGCCCAACAAAGCGTGCAAGTGGCGCAAAGCTCTCAGCTCCGACTTACAAACACTGCATTCAGCGATATGTGCCGTCATCCTCGAGTACGTCGCGACGCCCATTTCATTGTCGAAATAAGCCTGAACATTCAGACTCTGGCAAAGATGCTCACCTGAATTCTGCTGACTCATGTTTCACTCCCTTCATTGGATTCGAATGGGAGAGTGCTGAATCATTTGACGCAGCAAACGCAGAAAGAGTCGCAAAGAGTCAGTTAAGCAAATGTAAAGTTATGTAAAGAAGAGTGGCACGGGCATCCTGCCCGTGGGCGCGTTCACAGGCATCCTGCCCGTGGGGCGCGTTCACGGGCAAGATGCCCGTGCCACCTCGCTGACTTCATCGCCGCCCATCCTGATCCGTCATCCGGGGAGACTAGTCGTTATCGGCTGGCGGCGGTGGCGGCGGTCTCCGTTCGTGACGCCGCGAGGCTAGCTGAGTTTTCTGCTCTGCGGTCAGTACGGCGCCGATCTGAGACATCATTTTCGCGTGAGCGACAGCCAGCTCGACATCAATCTTCGCTCGAGCTTCAGCTGCCGACCGAACTTCGGCTTCGTTGAAGGTACCGCTGAAAGGGTCGCCTTCCTTCTCGTGAAGCGCGCGCATTTGTTCATGCAAATCCTTCGTACCGGCTTCAAAGTTTTCCCTGATGGTTTTGATCTGGGCCTTTTGCTCGTCGGTCAAATTCAAATCGCGACCAAGCGGCCCCAAACCGTCTCCGCCCGGTCCGCGTCCACCTCGAAAATCTCCGCCGCGATGTGGCGGTCCGCCTTGCGGGCCTTGCGAGAAGGCTACGAAGGCGACGGTTAGCAGCAGAGCGGCGCTAATAGCTATGACCAGCCCGGTTTTCTTGAAATTAAGTTTCATAGTGTTCTCCTAATCAATAATTCAGTATCAGTTCATCGAAACAGGATCGCTTCGGTTATGTCCATGTTAGACGCATTGGCGAGACTCGCGACGCAAAGACTTTGTTAAGCGAATGCAAATTAATGCAAAGACGCTGTTAAGTGGACAGTTGATCCTTTACAAAGGTAGAGGCGTTATTAAGATAGACGCGGGGGTTTTTGGAGGGCGGTAACCTGTCACCGCTTGGGCCCGCGGCGGCTCGACGCCGCGCTTCATTATCAACTCCAGCTTTGAAACAAGGTTTGCGACAGGTAGCAGCGACCAAAGCGCCGACAGGTCGGCGGACTCCATATTTGTATGCAGCAAATCCTGGTGATTGATGACGATATCGAGCTTTGCGAATTAGTCGCGGAGTATCTCGAGCCTGACGGCTACAAAGTCGAAGCCGTCCATGATGGCGAAGCGGGTTTGGAACGCGCGCTGTCAGGCGATCACGCACTCGCGGTGCTCGATTACATGCTGCCGACAATGAATGGCTTCGAGGTACTGCGACGCATTCGGGCGCGATCACGATTGCCGATCGTGATGCTGACCGCGCGCGGCGACGACATCAATCGGATTATTGGTCTGCAGATGGGCGCGGATGATTACCTGCCTAAGCCATTCAATCCTCTGGAGCTCGCGGCAAGAATTAGCGCGGTGTTGCGCCGAACCCAGTCTGAACCTGTGCAAAATTCAGATTCACAGGTGATCGTGTTGGGCGATATCGAGATGGACCATCGAACACACACAGTGCGACGGGCAAACGAGATAGTGGAGCTGACAGTCGTCGAATATTCATTGCTGGCCAAGTTTCTTAGCGCTCCGGGAAGGATTCTCGAGCGAGAGGAGCTGGTAAAGGAAGTTCTGCATCGCAATTTGTCCCCATTTGATCGCAGCATCGACACGCATGTCAGCAATCTGCGGAAAAAGCTCGGACACCAGGTGAATGGAGTCGAACGTATCAAGACAATTCGCAGCGTCGGCTACATCTACTCTTCCAGTACTTAGTTCTTTGTACTTAGTTCTTTGTTCTTTGCATCTCCAGGGCGGGTGACCTGTCCAGCATCGACCTGACCGAGCGGTAACTACAAAAAACAAAGTACAAAGAACTAAGAACCAAAGCGACGGCTGACTACTGATTGCTGACTACTGATTACTGTAATGCGCAGTCTTTTTCTAAAAATCTTCCTTTGGTTTGGCCTGGCGATGGCGCTCGTGAACGTGGCCTCGTTCGTCACGGGAATTCTCAGCGAGCGTCGCTCGCAATCCTCACGCGGTAATCCGATGGCGCCGATGTTTGGAATCTACGCCCAGTCCGCAAGTGAAGTTTTCGAAAAGGAAGGAAAGATGGCGCTGGCGGGGTATCTGTTTAGAGTCAACGCAGCCTCTCGCATCAATTCGGTTTTCTTCAACGAAAAGGGTGAAGAACTTTCGGGCCGCGAGATTCCACCAGGCGCGCAGTTGATTGCTCAGCGAGCGCTGACAAATTCAAGTTTCCTATTTGAGTTCCCGGAGCCGCGAGACCGTCCGCTCGGCGCGCAGCAAGTGCAAGGGCCAAGTGGGACTCGCTACGTCATGGTTGGACAACTACCGCGCCCGAACTTTCCCGGCCCTCCGCCACGATTAGGTGAGCCTGGTTCACTCGCTTTCGGCCTGCGCATGTTGGCTCGCGGCCTATTCCCGGTGCTGTTCATAGGCGCGTTGTTTTGTTACTGGCTCGCTCGCTATTTGTCGAAGCCAGTCGTCGAGCTGCGCGGCGTGGCTCGCGAAATCTCGGACGGCAAGCTGACTGCGCGCGTAGACGAAAAGTTATCGAAGCGTCATGACGAACTCGGATTCCTTAGCCGAGACTTCAACGTGATGGCTGGTCGCATCGAGTCACTGGTCGAGGCCCAGCGTCAGTTGCTTGGCGATATCTCGCACGAATTGCGCTCGCCCCTGGCGCGCCAAAATGTGGCCCTTGGTCTGGCGCGGCGACGGGGCAATCCTGAAGTTGGCAGCGCTCTCGAACGCATTGGACGCGAAGCCGACCGGATGAACGAAATGATTGGTCAGTTACTGACGCTGTCTCAGGTCGAAAATGGAACTGACGGATTGAATCGCGCTGATATCGATCTGAAAGCGCTACTACACGAGGTAGTCGAAGATGCCGATTTTGAAGCCCGCGGTCGTGATCGCGCCGTCCGGATTGTGGCCACCGAGACGTGCAAAGTCAGCGGCGTGAGCGACCTGTTACGCAGCGCTATCGAGAATGTTGTTCGCAACGCCGTTCGTCACACCAGCGAGGGAACTGAAGTTGAAGTGACGCTGGCCTGTGAACGGGTCAACGATGAAAGGTTTGCGACAGTAAAAGTTCGCGATCATGGCAAAGGCGTGCCTGATGAAGCCATCGAAGATATCTTTCGAGCTTTTTATCGCGTCGAGGAAGCTCGCGACAGAAAGACTGGCGGCACTGGATTGGGATTAGCGATTGCGGCGCGCGCGGTGCGGTTACACGGTGGAACGATTAAGGCTAATAACGCGCGCGATGGCGGACTTAATGTTGAAATCAGATTGCCGTTATGACCATGAGTGGTTAGGCTGATTTTCCATTCATCATTTTCCATTTGTCAATTTCCATTTGTCCCTCGCCTGGAAAGTACTGGCCCGCACACAGCTCCAGGTAGAGGCTAAGCCAGCTGCCTCCCGCCTCCTGCCTCCTGCCTCCTGCAGTCCAAGCTTTCAATCGGCTCGACGAATGAAAAATGATAAACGGTAAATCAGTACTGTCCGGTTAAACGTTTTTGGTTTCGCGCTAAGTCTTTGTTAGGACTAGAAATAAGCATGATGAGAAGTCTAAACGATTTGAATTCGATTCTCGGATTCGAGGGACTTACTCTTTCGCGATTAATTGCGAA
>DATNBH010000081.1:0-68088 GCA_035572035.1 Pyrinomonadaceae bacterium
CGCAAAGATAGCTGGCAGTAATCAGTAATCAGTAATCAGTAATCAGTAATCAGTAATCAGTAATCAGTAATCAGTAATCAGTAATCAGTAATCAGTAATCAGTAATCAGTAATCAGTAATCAGTAATCAGTAATCAGTAATCAGTAATCAGTAATCAGACGTAGTTCTTGGTACTTTGGTCTTTGTGCTTTGTTCTTGGTGCTCGCCAGTCGCGCCTGTCATTTCGCGGCCCGACTCGCGCAAGACAGCAAAGTACAAAGAACTAAGCACAAAGAACTGCCCGCTGAAGCCTGATAGCTGATTACTGATTGCTGATTACTGATTACTGATTGCTGATTACTTCACAGTCAGAAAATCCGTGCTTTGTGCCGTGTGATCAAATTCGAAGTTGTAAGTGTAGCCGGGGAACTCAATCGGGCGGGTGTATTGAACTCTGACAAAGACGCGATTCTGTTGCTGACTCGGCGTGATGACGGCGCTCGCAGGAATATTGTACTCAGCCAGACTTTTCTTGAGCTGATCGGCTACCCAATTGATCGGGTAACCCTGAGTGGCGGCGACGTCGGCATCATGTTGCATTAGATCTTTAAAGCGATAGGCGTCGAATTGCACGGGGATGTAGAGATAACCCGAGTAGGCCACGGCAATAACGATCACCATGAAAGCGATGAACTTAAAGCGGGCCCCACCTCGTTCCGAGCGTCTCGTATTCCATTTTCCAACTTCACGTTGATTCATTCCTAACTCCTGAAAAGTAGAACGGACTTCAGTCTGTTCATAGCGTTCGAGTACACGAGAGTTGAGTATTTCGTCTAACTCTTGTTAAGCGAGCGTGCTAACACTCAACCATCACCTTGGCCAGTTGAACGCAGACTGAAGTCTACGCTACCAAGTAGAACGGACTTCAGTCTGTTCGATCGTTCGGAGTACACGAGAGTTGAGTGTTTCGTCTAACTCTTGTTAAGCGAGCGTGCTAACACTCAACTATCAGCTTGGCCAGTTGAACGCAGACTGAAGTCTACGCTACATTCAACACAGTCTTGATAGCGTCCCTAATCAAGTTCGGCGTGATTTCCTTCCCATCGACGATGCGCGGCCTGCCGATCTTTTCCAAAAGGACCCACTGAATGGACCCACCCACGCTTTTCTTATCGCGGCTGAGCGCGGAAATGATCTCGTCATCCTTGAGATCATTCGTTCGAGGCAGTGGACCGCACGCTTTTACCGCCTCGCGTAACAATTCTAACTCTGAAGGCTTTAGCAAGCCCAGAAGTTTCGCAATCTCACCCTCAACGAGCATACCGTGGCCTACTGCTTCGCCATGACGAAAGCGTCGATACCTTGTTACCGCTTCGAGTGAGTGCCCGATTGTATGTCCGAAGTTTAGTATTCGCCGCGATCTTCGGTCTTTCCGATCAGTATCTTCGCGCTCATCACCGGCAACAATACCGGCTTTGAACTCGCAGTGCGCAGCGATCAGATCTTCAAGGGCTTTTGATTGAAGCTTCTCGTGAGCAGTCAGAAATTTCGCAGTCTGCTGGAACAATTCGCGACTGCCAACTGCGCCGTTCTTGACCATCTCGCAGAAGCCGGCCGTGAGTTCTCTAGGCGGCAGCGTGGCGAGCGTAGAAATATCAATGACGACGCCACGCGGCTGATAAAAGGCGCCAACCATATTCTTGCCTGCTGCCAGGTTAATCCCGGTCTTTCCACCAACTGACGAATCGATTTGCGCCAGCAGCGTGGTCGGCGCCTGGAAGTACCGCACGCCACGCAAGTAAACCGAGGCGGCGAAGCCTGCGAGGTCGCCAACCACGCCTCCTCCGAGGGCAACAACCGCATCATTGCGCTCAAGTTTACTATCGCTAAAGTCTCTTAAGATTCTCGTTAGCGAGTTCATCGACTTGAAGCGCTCGCCTTCTGGAACTATGGACTTGGAAACATCAAATGCGCTCGCTTTTAGACTCTGAATCACCTGAGCTCCATAAAGCTCGAAGACCCGCTGATTCGAAACGACAACCGCGCGCCGTGACTTTAAACCGAGAATCCGGCGCAGCTGCGAGCCCACTTTTCCAAGCACGCCACGTCCAATGATGATTTGGTAGTCCTGGACTTGCCGCTCAATTGTCACCTCGAGTCTGCGCACTATTAATCCCCCGCCAGTCCGGAGTTGATGACTTGTGCAAGTAAGTCAAAGCTCAGCTCGCCAAATCCGAGCAACGATGACAACTCCTCAACCGAATACGTCGACGATGTACTCCAAAGATCTATCAATTCATCCCCGGCTTTGCGCGAAGTCCACCAGCGATGCCCGAACCGAACGCGCAGGTGCTCTCGCAGCGTGGCCGAGAACGCCAGAGCCCTCAACTTTGCGAGCGACGACTGAGCTTTGTATGCACCGAACAGCCAAAATTCTAAACGTGATTTAAACGACATCGCTTCATCGAATGAGCTTTCGTACGCGACACGCAAATCTTCCCCGCCTTGTTCAGTCAAAACGGTGGGGTCATAAACCGCCTCGACGGATAATCGCCTCGCTTGCAACGCCATGTGAAAAGTTAAATCGCGTGCAATTCGACGAGCTTTCTCGTCGTCGATGCCAGTCATGAAATCAAGATTCCATCTCGCTTCAATTGGCAAGTACCTGAACAGGTAACCGTACGAGTAGCTAGTCGCACTATCGGCTGCATAAACAAATTCGGGATTGCGACTGACGAGGTTTGGCGAACACCAGGCGTGAAACTGAGCTTTGCCTGTACAGTTGAGAGCATCCAGGAAGGAGGCTGCTCCGGCTTGCTGTAGCATTGCTACCCGGACGTCACGCGGAGGTTCAATCGGGAAACAAGCAGCTAATCCTTTTCTAGACTGACGCGGTTCACTGTCGAGTGTAATGCCGCGTTGTTGATCCGTTCGGATGCCAAGGCCGCGTGTTGTCTCGGCTTGAATCTTAGCGAAGCCCAACGCCGGATAGTACTCATCAAGCCAAGGCAGCCTTTCAATATGAACCAGTTCCGAAAAAGCTAAATCGTCACGTGAAAGATTCAAAGATTCGCGGGCCAGTAACTTCGAAAGTGCTACGTTGTAACTCGACTCAGTATCCCTCAGGAATGTGCTGATGGTTGTTCGATCGAGCGCTTGGTTGAGTTTCGAGAAATTCTCGGAACCTTGTAGCTTTGCAGCTTCATTGAGCGAAGCGAATCGGGCTGAACGCAGATCATTACATTCCAAAATCGAGTCGAGCCATCGAGCGCAGAGATCGCGCCGCAAGTCCTTGTCGGCTTCGCGGGCCATTCGCTCCAGCGCCGCTTCGACTGTCAACGTTTCGCCCCGCCAGGCTATCTCGCACGCGGCTTCACAGCGCTTCAACTCGTTGGATATTTCGCTCGCTTTTTTTTCGGCGTAGTGGACGCAAGCAGAGGCAATAAGACCGGCGACTGACTTCTGCTGAGTCTCCTGACCGGCAGGAATATGTTCGTGAAAAGCCTTCAGCGTGCTGATGGCATCAGCCGAAAACAAATCGCCGTAGCGATCGTAGATTTCGTCGATTGTGAGTTGGGATTTTAGGCCTGCGTGGGTATGAAACCGGACCAGCTCGAGGGACGAGTTAAATGAGGCGAATTGCGCCCGGTATTCGCTGATATCCATTCAGCGGAGGATTGTAACACCTACTAACTTTACGGAAGCTCTTAAGGAAGGCGGTAAAAACTTAGCCACAGATTACGCAGATTTGCACCGATGTTTTTGTCTGGCGAGAATCGAGAGGTACATGAGAACGTGACGCTTTTGATGCCACAGAATTTATGACAATCCCTGCAAAGTGGCTTCGGTTCAATCATTCCGCCTGCGACTTGCTTTTACATCTGTGCAATCTGCGTAATCTGTGGCTAAGGTGTTTTGCGCCGATCAAAAATGCGAACGGGCGCGAACGTGGGAGTGCTCGCGCCCATTCATATTCGTGGTCACTGTCCTCACCCCAGCAACCACTTGAGACGGAGGATTCACCAACCGTCTCTCTTGCCCCGCAATATACATCGCAAAGTCTGTGCCGTGCAAGAATTTATTCCTTTCGAATCATCGCTGATCATTTTTGTTGAGCTTCTTGTTCAGTTGGTCCAAACGCGGGTCCCACGCCAACATTATGATCGTAGTTCAACGTGTAAATTTTATAGTGGGGGCCGTGTATAAATTTCATTGCGCGATCATTTTCAGCGCTCGCCGATGGCTGCTTTGATCGCTCCCGCTAACTGGCTAGCATAGCCGTCGATCTCTTTCTGATTCTCGCCTTCAATCATCACGCGAGCCAGCCGCTCAGTTCCCGAGTAGCGCAGCAACAAGCGGCCGCGGCCGGAAAGTTTCATCTCAATTTCCTGCGCGAGGGCACTCACCTGTTCAAGTTCATCGAAGTCTTTCTTCTCGGTGACCCGAACATTCACGAGGATCTGCGGGTAGCGAACGAAACCCTCGGTCAGTTGAGCGAGCGAGCTGCCGCCGGCTTCAACCAGAGCCCGCAGCAAGCACAAAGCCGTAATCATCCCGTCTCCAGCGAGACTCAAATCCGGGAAAATCAGGTGACCCGACTGCTCGCCACCCAACGATGTCCGGGAACGCAGCAACTCTTCAAGCACATACTTGTCGCCAACATCTTTGCGAACGAGGCTTAACCCTCGTGATTTCAACGCGAGCTCGAGTCCGATGTTGCTCATGACCGTAGCCACAACCGTGTGCTGCTTAAGCTTGCCTTTGTCGTCGAGGTACTTCGCCAAAGCCCAAAGGGTCGCATCACCATCAACGAATTGCCCGTTGTTATCGACAAACAACGCCCTGTCAGCATCACCATCGAAGGCTATGCCCAAATCGGCGCGCTCATCGAGCACTCGCTGCTGCAACCCTTCGATATGAAGCGAGCCACAATTCAGGTTGATATTGCGCCCGTCCGGCTCGTTGTTAAGCGCGATCACGTTGGCGCCCAACCGGGCAAACAATCTTGGCGCCAGGCTGGAAGCGGCGCCGTTCGCGCAATCAATGACAATGGTTAAGTTTTCTAAGGAGAGGCCGGCGGCAATTTCGTCGGCAAGGAAATTGAGATAGCGCTCTCGCAGCTCTGCCGCTTCGCTTAAGTCCGACGACGGAAGCTGGGGGGCTGCGTCTTGTTCGAGCGCGCTGGCGTTTTCGATGTCTGCCTCGATTAGACGCTCAATTGAGTCGTCAAGCTTCTTGCCTGAAGGCGAAAAGACTTTTATCCCGTTGTCTTGATAAGGATTGTGCGAAGCACTGATAACCACTCCAGCATCAGCAGGTAAAGTTCTCGCCAGAAAAGCAACGCCCGGCGTGGTAATGACTCCGGCTGACCGGCAAATTGCGCCGTCGCGAGTGGCGCCCTCGATAAAAGCTTGTTCTATCCATGGCCCTGATTCGCGTGTGTCCCGGCCAATAACTATCAGCGGGTCGTGCTTATTCAGCTGTTTCCTGAGTTCGGTTGACAGAGAAGTACCGACAACTTTGATGGTCGCGGGATCGAGTGGGAATTGGCCCGCAAGTCCGCGGATTCCATCTGTGCCAAAAAGTTTCGCCATGAATTGAAACGGAAAGTGTGAAGTTACTCGACGGTGGACGATCGGTCAAACGAAGAAGTGATTACCCCCTCACGGAAACGATAATTGGTGAATCCACAATGAATGAATTACTACGGAAGGCATCACGGCTGGCCTACTGTTTTGGCTGGTTTTAGCGACCGACTGTAGCTTAGACTTCAGTCTGAGCAAGCTTACTTGGCCTGGAACTTAGTCGTAACTAACAAGCTTTGACAAACTCAAGTCGATTCCACTCAAGAAGTTTGAAATGATGGTTGTATGGCCTGGACTTGAGTGGTAAGCCTGCTTCCAATTCTTCGCAGCACTGTGATGGAGAAAGCATGAACAGACTGAAGGCTGTTCTACTCCGAGATACTGTAGCTGCTGACGAAATCTTGTTGTTAGCGCGTGGGGCTAGTTCGACATGAACCTGAACGCTGCTATCGAGTATCTCCACTTTCTCGCCGGGGCTGTCGACCGCAACCGAATTAAGATCGAAACTGCTGGTCTTGCCTTCGAGCATGACTGACTCAGTTGATACTTGCTGAATTGCGTTCACGATGCTGGCCGGTCCTCGCAACCTGACTTTTGCTGGACTGGCTGTAGCCGCGCGGACTTCATAGCCTTCCGGGGGACTTCCTTCCAATTTCAATTTCACGTCGACTTGCTTGTCTATCTTTGACTCGAGACGCACGGAGATAACGCCAGGCTGGAACGAATCTACGTGAACGTTCTTTGGCAATGGATCGATGCTGACGCCGTCTCCGGTCAGTCGGATGACGCGATTACCGGCGCCATTGTCCCCGACCACTACGGTCGCGAGCATATTAGAAGGGTTGAGCGAATCTAATTCGTCCTTGCTGCCGGTAACGGTGATGTCAACACGGCTGGGTGGGTCGTTGCTGATGGCCATGTTCTCTGAATGAACAAAGGTGAGTTGGACGCCGGGAAGTCGTTTGGTAACTGGCCTTTTCTGACCAGTGACCGCGAACCACAGCACGAGCGTAATACCGAGCGCCAGCAACTTGATTTTGAGATCTTCGACAAAGATGCGACGCAGCCAGCGTTCGGCAAAGCCGGGCGGCTGTGGAGCTTCGTATTCGAGATCGTCAGTATCTTGAATAGACATAGTCGATTGCTGAATGCTGAATGCGGATTGGCCGCTCTGGCCGCTTGGTCGATTTCAGTTACTTGATTAGGATCTGAGATCTGAGATCTGAGATCTGAGATCTGAGATCGCCGCTAGTTTTTAACGCTGCCAATCCCTGATCTCAGATCTCAAATTTGAGATCTCAACGATCTCAACCATTCAACGAACAATCAGCATTCAGCAATCCGCAATCACACCGGTGCTTCTTCGGTCTCAGCTTCTGATTCGCCAACCTTCTGGCGTTTCTTCTCCTTCTTCGGAGCCACCTCGAGCGCCTGGAAAATCGCAGCCCGCAATCTCGTGGCGTCGAGACCTCGCTTGATGTGGCCCTCCTGTACAAACGAGATCAGTCCTGTCTCTTCAGACACAACGACGGCGACAGCATCAGTGTCTTCAGTCACACCGATGGCGGCTCGATGTCTGGTACCAAGATCTTTCGAAAGCCTCGGATTCAGCGTCAGCGGTAGGAAGCACGATGCGGCCGCGACGCGATGGCGCTGGACTACAACGGCGCCGTCATGAAGCGGCGCTGTCGGATTGAAGATGCTTACCAGCAGGTCATAGCTCAACTCCGCATCGAGCTTGACTCCACCATCCGTCACATTCTTAAGGCCAACATTGCGCTCGATGACTATGAGCGCGCCCGTCTTGAACGACGCAAGGGTTGTAGCAGCAAGGACGATTTCATCGTAGACGCCTTCGCCAAACTGCCCGTGGTGGCGCCGAGCTAACGGTAAACGAAAGCGATTGCCGAACGTGATTAATGCCTGGCGAATTTCTGACTGGAAAAGGACGATGATCGCAACGCCGATGTACAGCAAGGCGCCACGGAGGACAAATTCGAGAGTAGCGAGACCTTCTTTGAGGGAGAGCCAGTAAAGAATCGCGATGGCAGCGATACCGCCGGCCATCGGAGCAGCGCGGGTGCCCCTAACGAGCTTCAAAACTCCATACACCAGCAAGAAGACAAGTACGATGTCCGCGATGTTGCGCGGCTCAGCGAGTCTTCTTAAAGCGTCTGCGTATGGTAGTAGTGGTAGCATCCTTTAGTATCCGGCCTAGCTTTCTGGACTTGCGATTTAGACCTGGCACCTGACACGCTCTGGCCGACAATCGCAGTCTGGACCTACCTGTTAAGCTCATTTTGTTGGTTATCTAAGACCGTCAGATTTTCACATTTGGAACGAACGCGCGGCTTACCGCTTCATTCATCTCCCGGCACACTGGCGGTTCTGCGACGGGAAAATCCGTCTGGATTATGACGAAAAAACTCAGGTCTGGCAATGCTCAGATTTGAAATCTCACCTACGGCGCAGCTTGCCATTCTGAAGAAAGCCGACGAGCAGGCCTTTATCATCGACCACAGCTACCGACCCGAGCCCGTTTTGCTGCATAAGTTGTTGAGCACTTAGAAGGGTAACTGACGGACCAACGAACATTTCTGCTGCGACTGGCCGCATCACATCTCGCGCTCGTTGGTCACGCCAGCGCTCCCGCGGCAGGGCTTTGAGATCTTGCAGCGAGAGGATGCCCTGCAGCCGGTGGTCGCGCGCCACCGGAAAACTGGTCTGCTGATGAAGCGGCAGTATCGTATCGATGAATTGGCTGATTAAGAGATCCGGTTCCAAAGCAAATGGCGGTGACATCGCGTCCGACACCGTGGCCGAAGTCAGACTTTTGCCATGACGAACAACTCCAAAGGCGGCGTCCATCAGAAACAGACCGACGAGGACAGACCAAAGCCCCATGAAGTAGGCGCGAAAGTTTGGCGCTACTGCCATGTAAACGCCGAAGAGAATCAACACGGCAGCGACGAGAATTCCGCAAATACCAGCCATTCGCGTGGCTTCGGCTATGTTTCCACTGCGTTTCCAGAGCAGAGCTCGCAACACACGCCCACCGTCGAGCGGATAACCCGGAAACAAATTGAAGATCGCCAGTAATAGGTTTCCTGCCGCCACAAAAAAGAAAACGACAACGGTAAGCTGGTATCCGCCAACAGACGCGACTTTAGTCGCTATGAACGCGAGGACGGCGAAGAGAAAACTTGCTGCCGGACCCGCGATTGCGATTCTGAATTCGGCTTGTGGATTGTGTGGCTGGGTCTTCAGACGCGCCAAGCCCCCAAAGGGATGAAGCACAATCTCCTCGATCTCGATCCCTTCAGCGCGGGCCATCAAAGCGTGCGAAAGCTCGTGACCAAAGACTGAAAGAAAAAGTGCGGCGGTCGTTATTACGCCGAGAACCCACGCAGTCACGGCATCGACAGGTGGCATCAAGATTCCAGGCAATTGAATGGGAGCGCTATGGAGGTTGTTTGCGACCAGCCAAACGCTTAGTGCGAAGACGAGGAACCAGCGGTAGTCGATCCTTACGGGGATGCCGTAAACGCGTGCGACCGTGATCTTGCGCTTGTAAAAACTGACATCCATACGGATTGCGGAATTCGGATTGCTTATTGCTGAATTGGGATCTGAGATCTGGAATCTGAGTTTGGGATCGTCGGTTTCCAATACAGATCTCAGATCTCAGATCGCAGATCTCAAAAATCAGACCCTAATCCTCGAATACCATCGCATCGGCATCGAGAACAACTTCGGGTTCGGTGCGAGCTACACGTCTGAGCAAAAGTGGTTCTTCAAACATCTGAGACAAACCTCGCACTACAGCAAAGCGCGGCTCGTCGGCCACTCGGATTGCCAAACCCAACTCTTTTTGGAGGTAAGGCCCGAGACCATCAAGTAGAGCGCCGCCGCCAGTCAAGATCACGCCCCGATCGTAGATGTCACCCGACACTTCCGGCGATAAATCCGTCAACGTGGCTCGAACCTCTTCTGCAATCTTGCGAATAATCGGTTGCGTTACCTGATGAACTTCTCCCGCCGTAACCTCGACGGCGCCGGGAGCGCCCGTTTGAACGTCGCGGCCTCGCACTTCGCCTTTTAGTTCCGGGTCCTTCGGTTCAATTGCCGAAGCCAGCTCCAGCTTTAGTTTTTCAGCTGTTGAAGAACCGATAGTCAACCCACGATGACGTCGCACAAAATCCATGATCGCCGAATCAATATCCGAGCTCCCGAGTCGTTCAGCTTGCGAGCTGATAATCGAGCCGTTGATGATGACTGCGACGTTCGTTGTATTCCCGCCGATATCGACAACGGCTGCCGCAGTCTCATCATCCACAGGTACTCCGGCGCCCACTGCCGCCGCCAGGCCTTCTTCGACCATGAAAACGCGGCCAATGCGCGCTTCTTCCGCGGCAGCCAACAAAGCGCGCTGCTCAACCTGGGTCAAACCCGACAAGACGCTCATGATGGCACGCCGGCTTACGTGGGAAACGCCGCTGCGCGCCTCCTTAACGAAGTGCTCCAACATGGCTCGCGTGCGCTCGAAATCAGCAACCACGCCATCGATTAATGGCGCGATTACTACGACATCGCGGGCTTCTCGTCCCTGCATCTTGCGAGCTTCGTTTCCAACCTCGAGCACTTCACCGGTCATCTTGTTGACAGCTATGACCGAAGGCTCATCAATCACAACGCCACGTCCGCGCACGGCGATGATGGTGTTGGCTGACCCCATGTCGATGGCCATGGAATCAGATACGAGATTGCGCAAGGCGGCCAGGCCCAAAAATGATCCGGTTTTTGTTCTGAGAAATGACATTGTTCAAAAACGAAAATGGTGAATAGCGAGCGACTAACTTACGAGTCTCGATCGCCGTCCACCACTAACGTCACCTCCTTGAAGACCTCAGTCACGACAAGCGTTCGAGGTTCGCACCCGACATCGACCCGCTTGTCTTCTGCCATTCAATCTCCCACAAGATTACCGGCTGTTGCCGATTCTTCACTGTGATCGGCTCCCGCGGCTTGAGTTTGTAGCGCGCCCGGGCGACTTTGGCGGTTGCATCGCTAACCAGGATTTCGCCGCCTTTGGAATTAGACTCCAAACGCGACGCAGTGTTCACGGTGTCGCCGATGGCGGTGTATTCAGACCTTCGCTCGGAGCCGACGTAGCCGACAGTGGCCTCACCTGTATGCAATCCAATGCCCACTCCAATTTCGGCCAGTCCTTCTTCGCGCAGTTCCTGATTTATGCCGATGATTCGACGTTGCATCGCGACAGCCGCATTGACGGCATTGGCCGCATCCTGAGGTGTTGTGGTCGGCGCTCCAAACAAAGCCATCAACCCGTCGCCCAAGTACTTATCCAGCGTCCCGCCATGCGCGAAAATGATATCCGTCATCGCGGAGAAATAGCGGTTAAGCAAACTGACGATCTTCTCCGGCGGCGCGTGCTCCGAAATTCGAGTAAACCCGCGAATATCTGCAAACAACACCGTGATGGTCTGATTCACGCCGCCCAGCTTGAACGAGTCGGGGTTTTCGAGCATCTGCTTAACCACGTACTCGGGAAGAAATCGGCTGTAGTTGGCGCGGGCGACTTCCTCACGCGCGAGGCGCTCGTGAGCTCGAGCATTTTCAACCGCTATCGCAGTCTGAGCGGCGACGGCGCTGATTAATTCCAAGTCATCCGGCTTAAACGAAGCAAAGGGATCGAGCCGGTCCGCATACAGCGCTCCATGCACTCGAGTTTCAGCAACTAGCGGCGCGCAAATAGTCGAGCGCACGCCTTGCGAAACGATCGAGTCAACTCCGGCGAACTGTTCCTCGGCGGCGGCGTCCTGTGACAACAGAGCCACTCGATCCTTCATTACTTTGCGCGTAATCGTGCGGCCGATAGTCAGCTTCCGAGCGTGCGCCTCGAGTTTCTCGTCACGAGCGCGCGTGGCAATCGGCGTGAGCTTGACGTCTTCGGGGTTGTCGAGATTATCTCCCTCAGCGAGCAATGCGACTACTCGATCCGCCGGCGTGGAGCGGAAGATGATGTCGGTTGCTTTTGAAAAGATGGCATTAAGGTCGAACACGGAGCCCAGCGTCTTACTCATTTCGTAAAGCGCGGCGAGGATATTCGCTTTACGCTGCAGGGCTTCGAGCACCTTATCACGCGCTGGTCCCAATTCGGTCTTGGACCGCAGGACGGTAGTCATGACGTCATTGGCTGAAATCAGAAGCTGAGTGTGACCCAGCGGCTTATCGTCATAACGAACATCCGTGCGTTCTGCGTCTTCCTGCTCGAAGCGAAGCGTGCTCGCTCCAATCGTGATGCGGTCACCATTCTTAAGAGGCTGTTCGTATCGAGGCTCGCCGTTGATAAAGACTTTGTTGGCACTGCGGCGCAGCTGGCCATTAATCAGGGCGCCGTCGACTAATGTGAACGCGCCTTCTTCTGCGGCTCTGACGTGCGCGTGATAACGCGACGCGCGCGGATCATCGAGCACAACTACATTGTCTGGCGCCCGTCCGATAGTGCAGGGAGCGTGGGCCGCCAAAGTGTGGTGCCATTGTCGGCCGCTGGCATCGGTGATCTTGAGAATTGCCACGTCCTGATCCTAGCAGTCGCTCGTTAAGCTGACAACCAACCTCCATACGAGTTTGGAACGCGGTTGTTTCTTAGGCGTTTAGCAAACATCGAACGGTATAGAAACTAGAGACAACAAACTGGTTCTGGGCTAAGATTAGCGGCATCTCGCAGGTCAGTCAGCCCGTCTCTCCCCAGAGGCCCTTCATGTCCAATCACGTTCGCCTAATTCTCGTAATGAGTCTCGCGTTGGGCCTTGGTCTGCACGCAGCTCATGCGCAGACGCCGCTGAAGACAATCAAGAAGGGTTCGGTATCCGGGAAAATCACGATCAAAGGGAAGGCAGCTTCAACTATCCTGGTTTCCGTTCGCCCCAGTGATTTTTCCTCACCATTTGAGACCAGCTACCGCGCCGTCACTGATTTGCAAGGTCTCTATCGCGTCACCGACATTCCTCCCGGAAGTTACCAGGTTATTGCGGTTGTTCCTGCCTATATCGCCACGAACGATAATAGTCGCGGGAAGACAGTGGTGATAGGCGACGGTGAGAACGTGGATGGCATCGATTTCTCGCTGATACGCGGCGGTGTCATCACGGGCAAAGTGACTGATGCCGATGGACGGCCTGTAATCGAGCAGCGAGTCAGCCTGGTACAAGGAGAGCTTTCGACCGAGCAACGGTTGCAGCTTGGCCCGCTGAACAGCGCGACTACTGACGACCGTGGGATCTATCGTATGTTCGGCTTACGGGCAGGCCGCTACAAAGTCTCAGTGGGTCAAGGCTCGGAAGCCTTCTTTGGCGGCATTGCAAGCGGTCGCCCCACCTATAAGCTAACCTATCATCCCGACGTCAACGATTATTCCAAAGCTACGATTGTCGAAGTCACTGAAGGAAGTGAAAGTACCAATGTCGACATTTCACTCGGCAGAGTAGCGCAGACGTTCGCAGTAAATGGCCGGGTGATAAGTGGTGAAAACAGTGAACCGATCGCTGGCGTACGCTTTGGATTAAGAATGATCACGGGCTCACGAGGCGGCGCCTTTATCAGTTCGCCGAATCTTTCGGACGCGAAAGGTCAATTCCTGATCGAACATTTAACGCCTGGAAAGTACGCGGTCTTCATCCTGCCGACGGCAAATAGTCCTCTCCGAGCTGACCCGATCCAGTTTGAAATCCTGGACCGCGACGTTAACGACATCGTCGTTACTACATCAAAAGGAGCAAGTCTTACAGGTGTCGTGGTATTGGAAAACACAGACAATCAATCGATAGTTGCCCGTTTGATGAAACTGCAAGTTCAAGGCTACGTTCAAAGTGAAACGCCAGGCGGCAACATCGGTCACTCCTCGCCAATCAATGGTGATGGCAGCTTTCAACTAACAGGGCTCGAAGTGGGCAGTCTCTATTTTTCACTTGGCCCTTTCAGTGACGCCGAAGCCCGGAAGACCTTCAATCTAATTCGCATTGAGCGTGATGGAGTAGTTCAGCCTCGTGGCGTTGAAATCAAGAAGGGCGAGCAAATCTCGGGTGTCCGGCTTGTCATCGCGTACGGCTCGGGAGTACTGCGCGGTACGGTCACACTTCAAAATGGTACGTTGCCAGCCGGCGGACGCATATCCCTCAGATTGACTAAACTTAACGAGGCTAATAGCGCGTTACGCCCGCCAACGATAGATGAACGTGGACACTTCCTGATTGACGGCTTGCCGGTAGGAGCTTATGAAATCGCGGCCTTCGTTTTTGTCCCCGGCGCCAGGACCGCTACACCCATTACCAAACAACAAATCACGATTTCAGACGAATCAACTACCGAGGTGCTGCTCACTATCGACCTCGCTCAAAAACCGGAACAGTAAAGAGAATGTCCGCAGCTATACGCCGAATTTTTTTGAAATCGTTTATTAGCTTCGCGATAGTCGCGGCGGCTGGCTGTCTGGTGCAGGGGCAGGAATCGGGTAAAGCGAGTGAAGTTAAGGATGAAACGAAATCTGGAATGATCACTGGCCGCGTAGTAAATGAAAGTGGTCAGCCTCTTTCTAACGCGGTTGTGATCATCCGGCCGTTTGCTACCTCCAATGTCAGCCGGAACACCCTGGCTGACGCAGAGGGGAACTTCCAGATCACAGGACTCGATACAGCTCTTTATGCGCTCGCCGCCAACATGCCGGCCTACGTTATGCCGCCGCGCGAGCCGGATGCGCCGCCAAACTTCGTTCGAGTAGGCGATAACGTAAAGCTGACACTAATCAAAGGCGGCGTGCTGACCGGCACCGTTACAAATTCCAACGGAGATCCCGTCATCGACGTTCAGGTCCACGCCCAAATGGTTCGTGACGCCGAAGGCAAGCCCAAGTTGAGTGGCCTCGAGTCCGGATCACGTAATACGGACGACCGCGGCGTCTATCGGATTTATGGATTGGCGCCGGGAACTTATGTGGTGTTTGCCGGCGTCTCAAGTTCCTTTGGTTTTGGTCTTAGCGCTTACGAATCCGATATTCCGACTTATGCGCCATCGTCCACCAGGGACACAGCAACCGAGATCCAGGTGCGGTCAGGCGATGAAATAACAGGCATAGACATTCGCTATCGAGGAGAGCCAGGACGCACGATCAGCGGCAGCGTCATCGGAGCCGGCGCTCCGGATAGTCCCACCAGCTACACCGCCAATCTGGCTTACTTTATTAACGGCAAGGTCATCTGGAATAGATCCACAATTCAACAGCCAAATTTACGTGGTTTTGCGTTCAATGGACTAGCTGACGGCGACTATGAAATATGGGGTAGCTCCTTCGTTCTTGGCGATGTCGGAATCTCAGAAATCAAAAAAGTGAAGGTGAAGGGCGCCAATATCACCGGTATTGAACTATCACCGAAACCGCTCGCTTCTGTTGCGGGACAGTTAACCTTTGAGCCTTCCAAAGCCGAAGAGTGCAAGGATAAGCGCCGGCCACAACTTGCTGAAACGATGATTCTCACTCAGCGTGAACCAAAACCCGCACCGGTAGTTTTTGAACGATTTATCAACACCCAAAGCTCGCCTGGAAAGGACGGCACTTTTACGCTGCGAAATTTGTCGCCCGGTTCTTACGCCTTTACGATCAGGTTCTTCGCCAAATATTGGTACTTAAATTCGATGTCGATAGAGCCGGCTCCTGCCGCAAAGACCAGCGCAGTCGATGCAGTGCGCAACTGGACTGTTTTGAAGTTAGGCGATCGCGTGACGGGCTTGAACATCAAACTTAGCGAAGGCGCTGCTTCACTGCACGGTCAACTCAAAATTCAAAACGGACAAACGATACCTGAAGGATTGTCGTTCTACCTGGTTCCAGCTGAACGAGAAAAGTCGGGTGACGTGGTTCGCTTTTATGGTAGCCACGTGAACGCTGACGGCAGCTTCGTTCTAAACAACCTGGCGCCCGGACGATATTTTTCCGTCGCTCGAATTCCAGGCGAGAACGAGGAGCTTTGGAAATTGAGTCTTCCTGAACAACTCGAGACTCGAAATCGCCTCAGACGCGAAGCTGAGTTAGCCAGGAAAGAAGTCGAGTTCAAGCTCTGTGAAAACAAGACCGGCTTCGAGTGGGCGTTTAAGGACAAGTAAAAAGTTAGAAGCTAAAAGACAAAAGTACGAACCAAAGGGCTTTTCCTCAGAACAGAGCAATGCATCAGAGCAGGAACTGCGCGATTATTGAGTAGGAGTTTTGGTTCTAACTTTTGCCTTTTTACTTTTGCGTTTTCACTTGTCCCTCCCTTGTGCTCCTTTTCACTTAATCGAGCGTCTTTTCTGCCTTTTTACTTTTTCCCTTTTACTTATCTCAAAGCCTTGACGCTAAAAAAACCGCTTGTTAGACTCGGTTCACATTCCTAATTGGAAACCGACGCGACCCAGCGTCGCTCAACCCAGGGGTTCCCCCAGACCCGCGCGTGCGGCGCAGTCTGATTTTTGTCAACATCGATGGAGGTGCTGTGGTGGGCTTTAGAATCGGCCAAAAGGTCGTTTATCCAAATCACGGGATCGGAACCATCGAGCAGATTGAACAGAAGCAAATAGGCGCAACCTTGTTACCGTTCTATACGCTTCGTCTTGCTGCTAACAACTCGCTAGTACTCGTTCCGGTCCCCAATGCGTCAGAAGTTGGCCTTCGTGCCCCAATCTCGTCGGGTGAATGCGAATTGCTCCTAAAAGCTCTTGCTGATGATTTCTCGTCCCCCGCAAATGATTGGAAAGATCGGTTCAAAGAATTCTCAGAAAAGATGCGCACCGGCGACATCTTTGAAGTGGCTAACGTGCTCAAGCATCTTACCTATCTGAGTCACACTAAGCCGCTGTCGTTTCGCGAGCAGCGCATGCTCGAGCGCTCCCGCTATCTTGTAATTTCCGAACTTGCCGCGGTTTGTCGCCAGCCCGAATGCAATGTTACTCCCCGGGTTGAAGACGCCCTGGCCCGCGCCTGTGCCAAGCATGATCGAAAGCCGGCCAGAGTGCGCGCCGCCGGAGCTGTCGCTGGGCATTAATCGGAAATCGGTCGGTCCTGGACGCAATCACAAAAGTAAATCCACCTACTCGCACGTGGTATGCGCGAACGTCACAGGTGTGTCTTTGGAGTGCAGTGACCTGTCACCGCTTTGGTCGTCGCAGACTAAAGCGACGACAGGTCGTCGCACTCCAAATATGCGCGTGCTATGATTTCCCCGTTGTTTGCATTGCCTTGCCATCCTCCCGTTTGAGCGATGATTGAACCTGACAGTTATTGCCTTGTCTTAGACACGCTCGGATTAAATTTGGGTGAGTCGATGTCTTTCGGCGGCGTCGCCCTCCGGCTGTTCGCCGTTCTCGGACTGGTGATTGCCAACGGTTTCTTTGTTGGTTCCGAGTTCGCACTTGTCTCAGTTAGACGAGCCAAGCTTGAGGCGAAAGCTGCAGCAGGGAGCAGGCAAGCTCGAGCGGCACTTCGCCTGCTCGATAATCCCACCTTATTTATTTCCGCCACACAACTCGGCGTGACCCTCGCTTCGCTGGCTCTAGGCTGGGCAGGTGAGCCTACCATCGCTGGACTGCTCGAGCCGGTGGCGACAATGCTCGCTCCGGCAGGGCGCGCGGCCACCATTGCCCACGTGATTGCGATTGTGATCGCCTTTTCGCTGATCACTTTCTTGCACATTGTACTCGGTGAGTTGATGCCGAAGATGATCGCGCTCGAACGGGCCGAACCTGTTGCCTTATGGAGCGCGGGAATCTTGCAAACGTTCGCGACGGTGTTTCAGGCGCCTTTGTGGCTGTTCAATACAACGGGCAGTTACCTGGGACGATTGCTTGGTTTGAAATCAACCCTCGAACACGCGTCTGTATACACCGAAGCAGAGTTGCGTCAGCTGGTCGACATCGCTCGTGAAAGTGGACACCTGCGCGCCGAAGAACGACATTTAATTCATCGGGTCTTTGAATTCTCCGACACGCTTGTGCGTGAAGCGATGATACCTCGCACGGGGATGGCTGCGATCTCCAAAGACTGCTCTCTCGAAGAGATCACGGAAGCTTTTCGCCAGCATCGATATTCTCGTCTGCCGATTTATGCTGAATCGCTCGACGATGTAGTGGGCTTTATTCACAGCAAGGACTTGATTCCCTACCTGCTGAAGCCGCAGGAATTTCATTTAGACGCCGTCTTGCAGCCGCCGCTGTTCGTCGTCGACACGGCGCGCCTCGAGGATGTGCTGCGCCAGATGCAGCAAGCGAAGATGCATTTTGGTTTTGTCGTTGATGAGCATGGAGGTCTTGAGGGAGTCATTACCCTCGAAGATCTGCTGGAAGAAATCGTCGGAGATATTTCAGACGAGCACGACGAGGAAGTTCGCGAACAAATTCAAAGCGTCGGTCCGCGAAAGTATTTGTTGGACGGTGGCGTGGCGGTACGGGATCTAAATCGCAGACTGAAACTCAATCTTCCCGAGTCAGAAACATATACAACCGTCGGCGGTTTTCTGATGACAGTCTCAGGCCACGTGCTGAAGCCAGGTGAAATTGTCCCTTACAACGGCTTCGAATTTCGCGTCGAGCGCGTCGAGCGCCGCCGCATCATGCGCGTAACTTTAGAGCTCCCGGAGTCGCAAGCATCCGAACCGGAACTCCTTGCATCCTCCGCCGCGTCAGAGCATCGGAGCTAGCCCTCATAGTAATTCAAAGTCCTGGTGCCGTCGCGAGAATGAACCAAGACTTCGAAGTAGTTGGCGGAATTAGTGAGGTCGAAACAATTAGGATTGGCCGCGGTATTCGGGAACTACCTCAACTTCAAGCAAGATTCGGACGAGGGCGCTGGAGAAAGCGAAAAGGGGTTGCCAATGTAAGCCTTCCGGATGGTACGATACGAATTGCCGAACTTCACTGGTACGAAGCGCACGGGATCGGAAAAGTGCGAATGAAGATCAAGAAATATCTGGATTGAACGCTATGAAAGCTGAAGAGACTGAAACGAGATTTGTAGTTTGCCTGGATAACTCTGCCTATCCTGATGATTTGAAAATAAGAACAATTTATCAAGTCTTACCCGACGATTCGGCATCCAGAAGCAATTACATTAGAGTGGTAGATGAAACAGGTGAGGATTACCTGTATCCAGCAGAGTGCTTCGCTTTTGTTGAAGTACCGCCCGAGGCAGCCAAAAACCTGATGATCTCAACTTCGTAAAGTCACTGCTAATCCTTACGCATCTTTTCAGATCCGTCTTATCCGCGCTCATCTGCGGCTAAATTTATTCCTTCGTAAGAACCTCTTTGAAGTACTCGACGGCGCGCGGGTCGCCAGACTCGCCAAGCGCGCGAATCGCCTGCTTGCGAACCATTTGATTCGGATGCGTCCTGGCGATCTTAATCAGCAACGGTACGGCTTCGTCCGAAGGGCGCTCGCTAATGGCGCGAACTGCTTGCATCTGAACTTCCGCGTCGCCGTCAGTGCCTTGAGCGGTGGCACTGAGAAAATCGAGACTGCGCTTACCGGCTCGCTCACCGAGTAGATGTATCGCCTGTCGCCGCAGCTCAACATTCTCATCGTTGCGCGCTACTGCGAAAAGCTTGTCTTCAACTCGATTGTCCTTAATCTCCGCTAGTGAATGAAGGACAGTCTTGCGCACCTCGGCCGCGCGCTCGGCATCGTAGAGCTTGATCAAGTCGTCGATGACTTCTGCGCCGCGCTCGGAAAGCACATGAATGGCTTGCTTGCGCAGTTCCTGACTTGGTTCAGTGCGCGCCAACTCAAGCAAGCGCGTTTGCGCTTTCGCCTGTTTGGTTTCGGCAAGAGAGTGCAGCACGGTCCGCTTAACTTCGTAGTCCGCGTCGCTAGTGTAGATCTTGATTAGCTCGTCAACTGCAGCCGGACGATCGAACTCGCCCAGTTGTCGCACTGCGGTTCGACGAGCCTCGCGATCAGAATCACTCTTTGCCACTCTTAGAATGAACGCAAAGGCGGCATCCTGATCCTGGTTATCACCAGCCGCCTGAACAATGCTGCGATGAACTTCGGTGTCCTTGACCGAGTCGTAGAGAGTTTGCAATAGCGCCAGCGCCCCTCGATCTTTGCTTTCGCCGATTGCATGAGCAGCCTGACGGCGAAGCTTTCGGTCTTCAGAATCGTTGCGCACTATGTCAGCCAGAAAGTTTTGCTCGCCGCCCACTTGTCCCAGCCAGTAGATCGACGACGAACGCACGCGTTGGTTCGTCGAACTGCGAACAAAGTTCTTAAGCATGCCGCCCACGCGAACGTCGTCATGCAATGAAATTCCCAACACCGCGCGTTCACCGAGCAGATTCGGTTGATTGCCATCAGACAAGGCTTGCAGATAATTCAAACTCTCTTCATTGTTCGCCCGACCGAGCCAGTAGACCGGATAACCGCTGTACTCGCGCTTGCGCTCGAGGTTGTAAATCTCCATCCGGTTAACTTGATTGGTTCCCGGTTGTCGTAGCAGAAAGACCGCCAGGTTTCTCGTCTCCACGGTCATACCGCCCGCGGATGTGCCGATAAATATCGTGGTGTCTCCGATGGTATTCATGTTCCCGTGGAATTCGTGAACGGTAGGATCAACGGCAACACCGGGACGTACGTCGAAGGAGTAAGCCGACCAATATGGCGATTGGCCGCGAGCCTGTTGGCTGGCTGCATCGAGCCTGGCTTTCAGATCTCCACCATTCACGGTCGTGAAGCTCTGCACAGTGGTTTCAGGTTTTTGCGCCTGCTCAGACCAATTCTGACCATCGGCGGCGGCGGCGACGGTGGTGACGCGATCGGCTCGCACACAAGCGGTCGCAACCAGTGCGAGCACGAGCATGAAGAGGCGGAACATCTTTGTTTGAGGCATGGACAACTCCTTATGAAGGCGTATTTCTGCTTATGAATTGAGATCTCAGATCTACTTCAGCAAATCCTCGAGAAATTTGAGTGCTTCGGGATGTCTGCTTTCGCCGAGGACCCTAACGGCCATTTTGCGCAAATCAACCGATGAGTCATTCCGCGCGATCGCAATTAACTTTCGCACCGCCGTCACATCATGAGACTCGCCAAGCGTACGAATCAGACTCGCCTTCAAGTCAGGATTTGTCTCCGCATCGTATAAAGTGATCAATTGCTGAGTTACCTGTGGGCTATCGTGTTCGCTGAGACGGCGAATCGCGAACGCGCGTAGCTCAAGCGTCCCGTCATTTCGCGCTATCTCGAACAGTTTTGCGATCGCGCGCGGGTCATCAATTTCCGCGTACGCTCGAATCAGCCCTTGCTTGATTTCAGGACTTTTTTCAGTTGCATAGAGTGACAGTAGATCGTCAATAGATCTGGTTCCTCGCTCAGCCATCCGTCTAATGGCTTCAACCCGAAGTTCGGGTGTATCCGCGCGGCGGGCAACTTCCAACAACTTTGCATAAGCCCTCTCATCATCACGCTCTGCCAAGGCACGCAGAATCTGCGATCGGATCTCCGGCGTAGTACTCGTGTCAAATATCTTGATGAGTTCGGAAAGTGAGGCCTCTCCATGTTGCTCGCCGAGTCGTCGAATCGCTGTCTGTTGCAGTTCCAGGTCCCGAGAATCACGCGCGATTGCGATCAGCTTTCCCTCGGCGCGCGGATTATTCATTTCCGCAAAGGCCCGCAAAATCTGGGCTCTGATTTCCCTGGTTGGCTCGTTGTCGTAAAGCTTTATCAACTCATCTGCAACCGTATCGTTCTCCTGCTCACCCAATCTCCTAATTGCGGTCAACCTCAGCTTGAGATCAGTTTGATTGCGCGCGATATCCACGAGTAGGGGAACGCTGCGAGGACCACCATGCGAGCCAAGTAGCGAGACCGCGGCTTGTTTAAGCGTCGGACAATCCGCTCGATTTGTTTTCAGCACCTCACTTACAAAACCGATAGCCCTATCTTCGTCCGCTTCGAAGAGACTCTGGAGCGCGAGTACTTTTACTTCGCAATTATCCTTTTCTAACGCTTGATTGATGGCTTCCCCTCGACCGAGCACGACCAGCATTGCCTCGGCTTCCCGCCGCCAACTCGAGTTTCGATACTCCTTAATTAAGCGAAGCAGTGGCTCGGCAGCCTCGTCTTTCTTGCCTTGTTTCTGCAACGAGTAGGCGTACCAGTAAAGGGCTGCGTCAACGTCCTTGTCTTTTGGAAACTCGCTGATGAACGCACTAAATTTTTCCGAGGCCCGCTGCCAATCCTGCGCTTCAATCAAATCGCGTCCTTCGCGGAACATCTTCATTGAAGGGGCTGTGCTCTTTGAGGCTTGCACGAAGCGATTCAGCTTCGTGACATCCTGATCGCCTCCATAAACGAGCCGCGAGTATGAAAAAGCCACGAGAGATATGCCGACGATCGCCAGGGCCGTCATTGATCGCCGAAGGGTTATTATTTGCATCATTAACTATGTCCTCTTTACTTTCTTTAGTCCCTATGTTGAGCGTGATTTAACTATTCATTCGCTCGCTGTTGTGCTCTCGAATTGATCTGCAGCAAAGCCACGAGGTTCTGTCGCTCGACCCGATCCTTGATGTCCTTAATTGCGCGTTGCTCTTCACTTCGCGCGGCTTTGGGCAGATTCGCAATGTCCAGCAGAATTGGCTCGAGGCTTTCCAGCAAGCTCGAGACCTCGACATCACCGGAACTATCTGCCTCTCGGCGCAGCATCACGTTTTGATAGAAGAGCTTTTCGGCGCGGAGCCGCTCGTGACTAATCTCATCGGGCAAACTCGATCGAGGTCGCAGGTTTCTGAATGAGCGCAACAGCACCTCTGATTGTTCGACGTGCCTCGCCGTCAGGCTTTGAGCATCAGCAGCAGTGATTCGTGTCGTGCTCAGATCGGCGGCAACGGCTTCTGCCGCATCAGGCACGGGTGATTTCTCAGGAGACTTAGGACTCCGCGGTCGCTCTTTGGTGATCGCTTCCCGAAGCCTGAACTTCGGCGGCGCCGGCGGAGTTTCTTCTGCGTCTTTGCCTTCGCGTTTTGGCGGATTCGCAGGCTCCGGACTAGCGGTTGGCGACGGAGCGGGTTGTCCTTTGGAAGATTCCTGGCCTGACTTATCTTGAGCTATCAGAGCTGGGCCGCGATCTGGGCCGCTATCGCGTCTTTGCGATTGCAGGGTCATCCAAACAACAAATCCCAGCATCAGCAGAAGTACAGCAGCGGCGCCGGCAAAGAGAGGCTTGCGGGTCTGAAACACTGCAACCAGGTTGTCGAGAAACGACGCCGGTGTCGCACTCTTTCGTGAAGGAAGCCTCTCGGCCAGTCGAGGCTGCATTGGCGGTAGTGGCCGCAAAGGATAATTGACCAGCTCACTCCGGAGATTAATAAAGTCCGCCCGAAGCTGCTGACACTCGGCGCAAGCAAACAGATGACGCTCGACCGAAAGCTCTTCGTCCGCAGGAAGCTCGCCATCAATCAGCGCCGAAACTTTTTCTGCAAAGGTGCAATTCATCGTCTTGGAATTATTCTGAGGAAAGCCAATCCGCACCCGCCGACTGAACTCGCTTTAGCCAGCGCTGTCGTAGTCCAGCCCGGGCTCGAAATATATCCACCTTAACTTTGCTCTCGGACACATTGAGGACATTGCCAATCTCGCGATAGCTCAGCTGCTCCTGCTCTCGCAGCAACAGCGCGGCTCGCTGGTCTTCAGGCAATGTCATCAGCATATCGAGGATCAATTGTTGTCTCTCCTGCGTCTCGTACTCTTCTTCAGGCGTCGGACTTCGCGGCCTCATCACGTCAGCAACTCGATCGATTAATCGATAACGAGTTTGGCCCTGGCGAATCTCATTCAGGACGAGATTCCTGGCGACCCGATAGAGCCAGAACCGAGCTTCATTGACTGGGAGCGTTCCCCATACTGTTCGGTGCAGCTGTAGGAAGCTCTCCTGCGCCAGGTCCTGCGCGAGCGCAACTCGACCCCCGAGCAGGCACTCGATAAACCTGCAAAGGCTGGGTTGAAAATCTTGAAACAGCCTGGTGAACTCGTCGTCTTCGCTCGCCATAAGCTGCGCTACGCTAACAAAAACACCCGACCGAGGGAAAAGTTACAAAGAAAAATCAGAAGAAGATCTTTGGTTTTCGGTCTTTGGTCTTTGATGTTCTTAGTTCTTTGTTCTTAGTCCTTAGTTCCTTTGTCCTTGAACCCTGGGTGCGTTGTCTTTTTCCTTCCTGATAACGACACAGTTAGACGAGCACTCAAGCACAAAGAACCAAGCACCAAGAACAAAGGACTAAGTCCATCAAAGCCAAGAACCCAAGACCCAAGACCTCCTTAGAATATGCTAAAGTCTTTGGTCGCGGCTCGACCCCAATTAATCTGAAGATCGGACGAATCTGATGAGCTTCATTGAAAATGTCACGGCTCGCGAGATCCTGGACTCGCGCGGCAACCCCACGGTCGAAGCAGAAGTTACCCTGGCAAGTGGCGAAGTGGGGCGCGCAGCTGTGCCTTCAGGCGCCTCGACAGGCGAGCACGAGGCCGTCGAGTTGCGAGATGGCGACAAGAAACGATATGGCGGCAAGGGCGTTCTCAAGGCAGTGCGCAACATCAACACAGTCATCGCTCCCGCAATCGAAGAGCTGGACGCCTTGGATCAGATCGAAGTCGACCGGGCGCTGATAGAGCTCGACGGAACAGCTACAAAATCCCGGTTGGGAGCCAATGCTCTCCTGGCGGTTTCTATGGCTACGGCTCGAGCCGCCGCAACTTATTTGGAGATTCCTCTCTATCGCTATCTCGGCGGCGCCAACGCGCACGTGTTGCCGGTGCCAATGATGAACATCATCAACGGCGGCGCGCACGCGGATAACAACGTCGACTTTCAGGAATTCATGATCGTTCCCGTCGGCGCTGATACTTTTAGCGAGGCTCTGCGGATGGGGACGGAAATCTTTCACACTTTGAAAGCAGTCTTAAAGAAGAAAGGCTACGCAACCAGCGTCGGTGATGAAGGCGGCTTTGCCCCCAACCTAAGATCAAACGAGGAAGCCCTGGAGACGATTCTCGAAGCAATTACGCAAGCGGGATACAAAGCTGGAGGAGACTGTTTGCTGGCGCTGGATCCGGCGGCGAGTGAATTCTACGACGGCAAGGCATATGTCTTTAAGAAGTCAGACAAACGAAGGTTGTCGTCCGAGCAGATGGCAGCTTACTGGTCTGATTGGGCCGCGCAATACCCAATCATCTCGATTGAAGATGGCATGTCTGAAGGTGACTGGGACGGATGGAAATTGCTGACCGACAGCATCGGCGATCGCGTGCAATTAGTCGGTGATGATTTATTCGTGACCAACACCGCTTTCTTAAGAAAAGGAATCGAGCTCGGTGTGGCAAACTCGATCTTGATTAAGGTGAACCAGATCGGCACGCTCACCGAAACGCTCGAGTGCATTGAGTTAGCCAGGACCAACCGGCGTACCGCGGTGATTTCACATCGCTCAGGGGAGACTGAGGATCCTTTCATTGCCGATCTCGCAGTCGCTACTAACGCCGGCCAAATCAAGACTGGTTCGCTTTCCAGGACAGATCGAATCGCAAAGTACAACCAACTGCTGCGCATCGAAGCCGATTTGCGTGGAGCGGCTACTTATCCCGGCAGATCAGCGTTTCACCAGTTGGCAGATGCAAAGCTAACAGGAAAAAGAAAGCAACGAGCGACGAGTCGGTAACTTAGCAAAGCACTTTCACGACAACTGCGAGTGGCATTAAACGTCCCGTAGGACCCAAGGTTATAGCATAGCGAGTGAATATTTTCCGGGATCTCCTTATAGGAGCGCAATTGGTTTGCTCCTAAAGGAGCTGCGATTCTGGTTGTTGCTTTTGGCTATAAACATTCGGCTCCTCCGGAGCAAAACCTAAAAACGAATAATTCCGCCTTTCAAAAACACATGACTGAGTGGCATCGCAACGGATATACGATAAGCACTGATCGAGCTGAACTGGACGTTCCACTTATCCACGACTTCCTCTCCAATTCGACTTATTGGGCAACCGGTCGGAAAATTGAAGTTGTACAGCGATCGCTCGATAACTCTCTGTGCTTTGGGCTTTTTAAGATTGACGACGGCAACAAACAACAAGTGGGATTCGCCCGAGTCGTGACGGATTACGCGACTTTTGGGTGGGTTGCTGACGTTTTCATTCTTCCATCAGAACGCGGCCAGGGTCTGGGAAAATGGCTGACTGATGTGATCATCTCGCATCCCGATCTGCAAGGCTTTCGCCGCTGGGTGCTCGCGACTAAAGACGCTCACGAACTGTATCGCCGTGTTGGTTTTCGCGAGCTGCACCGCCCTGAGCGTTGGATGGAACGGCCAGATCCAAAAATGCAGGAAAGCCCCGATTACTGGAATAAGAAGGAGTGACTTTGGCGAACCAACGTGGTCCACTTGCTTTGATTGTCATTGATGGCTGGGGTTATTCACCTGCTCGCGAAGGTAATGCCATCGCCCTGGCTTCGACCCCTTTTTATGACGAGCTCGTCGAGAAATATCCGCACACGCTCCTGACCGCGCACGGCTTGCGCGTAGGTTTGCCCGCTGGCGTCATGGGAAACTCCGAAGTAGGCCATCTGAACATCGGCTCGGGACGCGTGATACGCATGGATGTGTCGCGCATCGATCATGACATCGAGAGCGGAGCCTTCCCTTCCAACGAGGTGATCGCCGCGGCAATGGACGGCGCTAAAACAAGAAATAAGTCACTTCATCTGATGGGTCTTCTTTCCGACGGTCAGGTGCATTCTTCTCAGCAGCATTTATACGCGCTTCTGCGAATGGCTAAGCAGCGAGGCTTGTCTCGCGTGTTTGTTCATTGCTTTCTCGATGGCCGCGACACGCCGCCGTCATCGGCGATGGAATACGTAGCAGCCTTGCAAATGAAGATCGAAGAAATAGGCTGCGGGGAAATCGCGACCTTGTGTGGACGATACTACGCAATGGATCGAGACAAGCGTTGGGAACGAACTCAACGTGCCTATGAGCTTCTGGCTAACGCTCAGGCCGAACGCGCGGCCGATCCAATTGCCGCGATTCGTCAGTCTTATGAACGAGGCGTGACGGATGAGTTCGCTGAACCAATTGTGCTGGTGCGTCAGAATGGTGAACCGACGGCAACGATTCAAAACGACGATGCCGTGATCTTTTTTAACTTCAGGCCAGACCGGGCCCGCCAGCTAACTCGATCCTTAACTCATCCTGACTTTAACGAATTTCCTATCCCGAATCGTCCGCGCGTAGAGTTTGTCTGCTTTTCAGTCTACGACATAAGTTTCGGTCTGCCGGTGGCCTTTCCACTTCAGCATCACACGAACGTGCTCGCTGAAGTTTTTGCCGGACTATGTGTGCGGAACTATCGACTCGCGGAAACTGAGAAGTACGCTCATGTAACCTACTTTTTCAACGGCGGTGTCGAGCAGGAATTTGGCTGCGAGCGCCGCCTGCTGGTGCCTTCTCCGCGAATTCCTACTTACGATCTGGCCCCGGAAATGTCCGCCTTCAAGCTCACGGACAAGATTCTCTATGAGATTGATGCGGGCGAGACAGATGTGTTCGTGATCAACTTTGCCAATCCTGACATGGTCGGGCACACCGGCAAGCTGGATAAAACGATCGAAGCTTGCCAATACGTTGACACGTGCCTCGGCTCAATTACCAAAGCCATAAAGGCTAAGCGTGGCGCCACCATCATTACTGCCGACCACGGCAATGCCGAGCAGATGATTCATCCAACCACGGGTCAACCTCATACCGCCCACACGATTAATCCGGTTCCTATTCATTTGATTGACGACGATTTCCGCGGCATGAAGCTTCGTGAAAGCGGAGCGCTCGAGGACGTTGCACCGACAATGTTAGGGTTGCTGGGAATCGAGCAGCCGCCCGAGATGACCGGTCGCGATCTTCGAAAAACATGAGGAGACTGAGATGGCTGACTACACTTGGAAACCAATAGATGATTTAGACGAGTCGTGGTCAGATATGGCTTCCGCTGAGTTACAAAGCCTAGCCTCAATTTGGAGAGAACAATCCGAACGACTCGAGCGAGGAGACGCGCTTAAGCACTTCAATGAAAAGCTTGGCCGCGAGTGGGCAATTGAAACCGGCATCATAGAAAATCTCTATACAATTGAACGAGGTGTCACTCAACTCTTAATTGAAAAGGGAATTGAAGCGAGTCTGATGCCCTACGGAACTACTGATCGACCGGCAGAGCAAATTGTTGAGATCTTAAAGGATCATGAAGATGTCCTTGAGGGATTGTTTGATTTCGTTGCGAACAGGAGAGATCTGTCGACATCTTACATCAAGCAGTTGCATCAAGCTTTAACAAGACACCAAGATACCGTTGATGCCATAAACGGTTTGGGACGAAGAGTCGATGTTCCACTATTAAGAGGCGACTGGAAGAATCTTCCGAATAACCCAACGAAACTACGAGGGGCTAAGGATACACATGAGTACTGTCCACCTGAGCACGTTAAGTCAGAAATGGATCGTTTGGTTGCCTTACATTCGCAGCACCTTGTTAAGCGGATCCCTCCGGAGGTAGAAGCGGCTTGGTTGCACCACCGATTCACACAAATCCATCCCTTCCAGGATGGGAACGGGCGGGTTGCCAGAGCATTAGCGTCGATTGTATTCATTCGAGAGAAGTGGTTTCCTTTAGTCATCCATGGTGATTCCCAGCGTGATGAATATCTAACCGCACTTGAGAATGCAGATTATGGTGATCTCAAGCCGTTGGTTTCTTTATTCTCCAAGATTCAAAAGCGCGCTTTTCTTAGAGCGTTGAGTCTGTCAGAGGATGTACTCCATGATTCGTCACCTTTGACTGACGTCATTTCGGCGGCCACGGATCGATTGAAAACGAGAAAGCGTCTTCGCGTTGAACAGATGCAGTTGAAGTCGTTTGAGATCGCGGAAGGTCTCGAGTCGATCGCCCTAAGGGAACTTGAATCCATTGCAAGCACTCTAAACCAAGAATTACATTTGCTGGATCCAAATTACCACGCCAGCGCTCAGCACAGTAGCGAAGACAATGACTTTTGGTTTAAGAAACAGATTGTTCAGATTGCCCGGCAATTGAATTATTACGCAGATACAAGAACGTATAGCTCCTGGGTACGACTAAAAATCCGCGAGGAACGGCAAGCAGAGCTGATAATCTCATACCACGCGTTGGGGGTTGAGTTCTTTGGAATTATGGCGATATCGGCGTTCATCGAATATCGAGACAAAACCGAGGAGACTGCAACTAGTGTGGAAGGCCCTTACGCGGTTAGCGAAGATGTTTTCCAGTTCTCATATAAGGAAGATGAGCAAGAGATTGCGGCGCGATTCGAAAAGTGGTTGAAGGATGTCTTGTTAATCGGCCTCGATACGTGGCGAAGGCAACTCTAAGTAGTTAGTTGATACCGCCCGCCCATCTGCAGAGTTCTTCTTGTGAGTATTACTCCCCAGAACATTCTTGTCGTCGACTTTGGCCAGCTTGGCGATGTGGTGCTGAGTCTTCCAGCCTTGCGCGCACTTCGAGAGCGATACCCAAATTCCAAAATCACCGTAATGGTCGGTAAGCCAGGTGGCGAGGTTGTTCAATTGTCCGGCTACGCGAATGACACCTTGGTTGTCGATCGAGTTGCTTTGCGAGATGGACCAAAGCTTATCTCAATCGGGAAGATCTTCAAGCTCGTCAAAGAAGTTCGCCGTCGCAAATTCGACTTAGTCATCGATCTGCACAGCTTGTCCGAAACCAATTTGTTAGGCTTCCTTTCGGGCGCACCCAAGCGTCTCTATTCACGTCGTCCCGGTCGCTCGCTCGACTTTCTGGCGAACTTCACTCCGTCACCGCCAGTTGAACGCGATCATCGCGCCCGCCATCTCATTGACCGCTACCTCGATGTTCTTGGACCGTTGGGTGTAGCCGGCGCCGATCGTTCCCCAAAACTAAGGACGCGCGCGGAAGATGTCGAAGCCGTCGATAAACTTCTGCGTAAGCAAAAAGCCGAGTCTGGTGCGCCACTCGTCGGCATCTTTCCAGGTGCGGGTCACCCGAGTCGGCGCTGGCCATTGGAACGGTTCGCGGAACTTGCCGAATTCCTGAGCCGCAATGATGGTGTTCGCCCGATCGTCTTTGCGGGCCCGGAAGAACGCCCGCTCGTGCAGCAAATGAAAAGTTTGTTTCCGAGCTCGACGATCGTTTTCGACCGGCTCTCGATTCCTCAGTTAGCAGCGGCGCAAGCGCGGCTGGCAATGCTGGTGTCAAACGACACCGGGCCAATGCATATCGCCGCCGCCGTCGGCACTCCCGTAGTTTTGCTTTTGGATCGCCGCGCTCCCGAAAGTTACCTTCCCCTCGGTGATCAGCACCGCGTGATCTACAGCAGCACGATACCCGAAATTACGGTCGACGAGGTTTACGAAGTAGCCCGCGCGCTGTTAGCGAGCGGACGCACGGCCAATCTATTCGCGAGTTAGCATCACGCAAGCATGGCTGCAAACATCACATTCAATCGCAGACTAGCGCCGATTCTGATGCTCATCTTGTTTGCAGTCGCGATTGCCGCCACGGCTACTGTGCTGCGTGGCGCGAAAGAGAAATCAGCTCCGGTAAAAACAAGTAAAGAAGCCGCCAACTCTCAACCTCCACCGGCGAACGATAGCGAATTCGCCCGCTTACTCGACCACACTATCGAGTCCAGTGACTTTGCCGGTGCGCGGTGGGGCGTTCAGGTTGTTTCCCTCAGCAATGGTCGTGTGCTCTATTCTCGTAATGCAGACAAGCTCTTCACTCCAGCTTCGAATATGAAGGTCTACACGACGGCGGTTGCGCTCGACCTGTTGGGCGCGGAGTATCGCTGGCGCACCTCGGTGTATGCGAACAAACAACCGGATGCGAATGGTGTGGTTGAAGCCGATCTGACTTTGTACGGTCGTGGCGCGCCTGATCTTACGTCGCGATCCAATAAAGAAGGTGTGGCTTCGCTGGCTCAATTAGCTGACGATCTTTATCAACGTGGACTGCGTCGTGTTCGCGGCAATGTCATCGGCGATGAGAGTTACTTCCGCGGCGAGCCGCTCGGGGATGGTTGGCTATGGAATGACGTCCAGTGGTATTTCGGCGCCGAACCCAGCGCGCTTTCAATCGACGGCAATGAAGTAGAGGTGGAGATCAAACCTGCTGAAAAAGGACCGGAGCCATTCGTTGCGAAACTCAGCCGAGAACAAGGTGATCTCCAAATCACGAGCGACATCGCTACGGTCGAAGCCGGTAAGCGCATAAAGGTCGGAATACATCGAGGCTTATCCGATAACAAAGTCCACGTGTGGGGCGAATTTCCAGCCGGCAGCAAAGGCTTTGGCGCGCGACTTTCAGTACATCATCCGGCCCGGTTGGCGGCTGAATTGTTCGTCACTGTTTTGAAAGCGCGTGGCATAGCTGTCGAGGGTGAAGTTCGCACACGCGACTTCCGAGTGCCGCCGCAGCACCGCTTCGATCCTGCGCGTGCAGTTGAGCTCGCGGCGGTCTCGAGCCGATCACTTGCCGAGATCGTCAAACTCACAAACAAGGAAAGTATTAATCTCTATGCCGAGCTGATACTGCGAACTCTGGGGCGAGAAAAAGGCGTGCTGGCCCAATCCAGCGACGACCAATCACGTGAACGCGGCGACGATGAGGCGGGACTCGCGGTGGTAAAGCTTTGGCTGGAGCGCGCGGGAGTCGATACGACTGGATTGGCGTTACACGATGGTTCCGGTCTTTCACGGCTGGATCTCGTCACCCCCAACTCCACCGTAGGTCTCCTCCGAGCAATTATGAAGACTAATTCTGCAGTCGCGTTTCGAGACTCACTTCCGCGGTCAGGCACGGATGGAACGCTCGGTGGCCGCATGCGCCAATATCAGGACAGAGTAATCGCAAAAACTGGAGCACTCACTTACGACAACTCGTTATCGGGGTACCTGGTGACGCCTGATGGCGAGGATTTGGTCTTCTCAATCATGGCTAATGACCAAACTGGACGAGCCAGCAGTATCCGCTTGATCGACCACATTATCGGAGAACTAGCCGATTATTCCTCAGCCAAGACAGGAAAACCCTGAGAAAAACCGAAAAATTCACTTAAGCTCACGAATGTTTGCTCTAGACAAACTTCGTTGAACACTGCTACGATGCTCATGCCGCGATCTCGCGGTCGCAAACTTCCCGATCTCAAGTGGGAGTTCTCTCACGCGAAAATCCAACTAACTGCCCCAAGTCCTCCCGTCCCAAACTCAGGAGAACGAGTATGTTCAACCCAATTCCTTCCGCGAAGTCAGCGCTGATCGCGCTAATCATGCTTGCCTCGACTTCGGTAGTCTCCGCTCAAAGCAATTTGACCGCGAAGACCAATGGCATCCAGCCGCAGCCTGCCGCCCCAGTTGAATCCGATCGAATGAGAGATGGTCTGGCAGGGCCAGTCCGGCGCGTGCGCACCGAAGTATCCAAGCTTTCCAACGCGAATGGTCAAGCACGCGAGGATAGACGTGTGGTGCTCGAGACTGCTGCGTACGACATTAAAGGTATTAAGACTGAAAACCAGTACTTTCCTGTAGCCGGCTCAACCTTAACTGGCAAAGAAGTCTACAAGTACGACGAGCGCGGCAACATCAGCGAGATGACTTTGCTTAATGGCGACGGCACTTTGCTGGGCAAGGAAATCTACAAATACGATTACGACTCGGTGGGTAACTGGACCAGGATGACTACGTCAGTGGCAGTCGTCGAAGGTGGTAAAGTCACGTTTGAGCCAACCGAGGTTACTTACCGGGCAATCACTTATTATCTCGATGAGAACGTTTTGAAAATGGCCCAGCCTGGCGCCGCCGCTGTTGCCGAAGCGCCGAAGCCGGTTCAGGTCGAAACGAAAGCGCCTGTACCAACCGCTCCTCCCCGAAATAACAAGGTTGAGAATAAAGCGGTGGCCAGCAAAGTTTCTCCAAGCTTACCTCCCGTCAAGGCGGACGGAAATGTGAACGCAGTATCTGCCAATGTGCTGTCGACCTCGAACACCGGATCGAGTTCTAATCCGGGAGTTGTGATTGATACTCCTCCACCGCCACCAGCAAGGACTCCGAAACCAATTCTGAAACCTGTATCTGGAGGCGTATTGAACGGCCAGGCTGTTTTTCTTCCCGCGCCAGCTTATCCGGAGACAGCCAAACGCATGCGCACCATCGGTGTCGTAACTGTTGAAGTGGTAGTCGACGAAACCGGCAAGGTGATTTCCGCACAAGCCAGTAGCGGACCAGCGATTCTTCGCGACGTCTCGGTCCTGGCAGCAACCAAAGCAAGATTCTCTCCGACGATGCTCTCCGGCCAACCGGTGAAGGTTACCGGCTTAATCAACTACAAGTTCTCTCTTTCCCAATGACCCCAACCGGCGACGCAGGTGAGGCATTCGCGCGAATCTGCGTCGCTGTTCTGGTCCCCCAACACTCTTCTTCTCAAAGGATCTGATCATGGCATTAACTGGACATCTCAGTGACCTTTCCCTTTCAGAGCTAATAGAATTCTTCTGCAATCAACGCAAGACCGGCTGTCTGAACGTGCTCTATCCGCAAGGGCACGGTTCGTTTTTTCTGCAGTCAGGGTCCGTGGTTGATGCGAAGATTGGCACGTTGCGTGGGATAGATGCGGTTTACTTTGCTTTGACGCTGCCGAACGCCGCGTTTGAATTCAAAGGTTCTGCTGATATGCCGGAGCGCACCATCAATCAGCCCTGGACTCAGGTGGTGTTAGAAGGTCTGCGCCGGCTCGACGAAGGAATTACTCCAGTCAACGCTTTCCCGAATGGCGCCGTCGCCGCCTCGTCCGACAGCGAAGATGATGTTGAAGCGAATGTAGCGCCAGCATCGAGCGCCAGCGTCCCGGCATTTCTCGCGAGCTCAAATGGAAGTGCGCCGAAAAGTAAGAAGCCGTTGATTTTTGGCGCAGCTGCCGTAGCTGTCCTGGCAAGTGTGGTTGCGATTGGAGTCCCGGCTGGTTGGTATCATCGCAGCAAACCGCCGGTTCCTGTTGCTCAGCCTGTCCAAACACAGGTCACTCCAGCACCAGTAAGTGAGCCGGTTAATTCTCCTTCGCCGGATGTGGTTGATACGAAGGCTGCAGAAGCGGCTGCACTCGCAGCAAAGCGGCAGCGGGACAAAGACCGCGCTAAGGCTCGCGAAGAGAAAGCAAATGCGGAAGGGTCAGCGAATCCAACCACTGCGCAGACGTCTGAGGCTAAGCCAGGACCAAAGAAAGTAACGGTGCAGGTGAGTTATGATGAGTCAGGTCGTGTGGTCCAAGCTTCGGGCGCGGATCCTACCGCCGTTCGCATTGCACGCCAGAAGCACTTCCCACCAGGAAAAGCCGGCAGCACTTCAGTCACAATCACGATGAACTAGGTAGCGTAGACTTCAGTCTGCGCTGGTGTGTTGGAGAGACCACCGACTTCAGTCGCGTCGGAATTTCAATTTCAGCCTTGCTCCAAACCCGGATAGGTTGAAATTGAGACTCCAACGCTGCGAAGCAGGTGGTCTCTTTTGAGATCTAAGGCTTGGTTGAAGACCAGGCCAAAATTGAGGCTCCACACGACTAAAGTCGGCGGTCTCTTCATGACGGCTGAGAATAAAGTTGGAATGTTGGCTTGGCAAAGCCTTCGGCGAACGCGGTGCGCAAACTGAGAAGTTGTATTACTTCGCGCCGACCATCGCCAGCATAACCAGCAAAGCCCTCTTCAAACCAAGATCGCGACCGCGCGGATCGTACCATTCCTCGAGGGTGTGTGAGTTGCCTGACGTGCCTCCTGCTCCCAAAGTAATCGCCGGAATCCCTATTGAGATCGGAATGTTTGAATCGGTCGAAGACTGATCCAGGATCGGAGTCGAGCCGATACTGCGCGTTGCTTCAATCGCCGCCTCAACCAATTCCGAATTCGCGGGTGTTTCTCCACCGGGACGATCGCCAATCAGTTGCAGATCCACTGTGAGCGAAGGCTCGCCTTTGCGGCTCAGCCTATTCTCATCATCGGTAGCCTCGCGAACTGTTCTCCTGAAAAAAGCGTCCAGCCGCAGCAGTTCCTCTCGTGCTGCCGAGCGAAGATCTACATCCATGCTGGCTACCTTGGGAATAACGTTGACGCCGGCGCCGCCCTGAATTCTTCCCACATTGAAAGTCGTGCGCGGGTCATGAGGCGCTGGATATGAAGTCAATCGAGCGATCGCTCGGCCGGCCGCGTGCACCGGATTAGCAGTACCAAAGTCTCCCCACGAGTGCCCGCCTCGACCGGAAAAACAAACTCGATAGCGGCGTGAACCAAGCGCTGTGTTAGTGATGCGGTCGATACCGGCTCCATCAAGGCTAACGAACGCGTTGATCTGTTTGGCAAAGCGACCTTCGCTGAAAAGATGTCGTACGCCGCGTAAGTTTCCTTCACCTTCTTCGCCGACCGTGCCTACGAATAACAAGGAGCCTTCGGTCTCGATCTCAGCCACTCTTAGCGCGTCAACCAACGCCATTAATGCAGCGAGACCACAACCGTCGTCAGAAACACCCGGCGCCAACAACTTCACGCCGTCGCGTCGGATCGTAAAGTCTGTTCCGGCGGGAAAAACTGTATCCAGATGAGCGGTAACAGCCAGAAGAGGCGTTTGCGTTCTTCCTTTCCTGAGGGCGAAGCAATTTCCGACCTCGTCGATTGCCGCCTCGGTCAATCCGGCAGTCACAAACTTCTCGCGTAGAAACTCAGCTCGCTCGTGCTCACCGAAGGGCGGCGCGGGTATCGAGCAAATGCGAATGTGTTCGTTGGTAATTTCGGCGGCGCGGGACTCGAAATAATTGTCGGCTTTCCGCACTTGTTTCGATCGGAGAAGTTCCCGAACAATCGCTTGCGATTGGTGAGCGTCTGAGAACTGTGGGACTGCTGACATTGGGATTTATATCAGTTCGCGAATCTCGTTTTCTTCGAGCACGGCGGAAGATTCTTTGGCGCGATTATAGATGCGAGTGATTCGTTCTTCGCTGGCTTCGATGCCACGCTTTTCGAGCCAATAGATAACATTTGATTTGCCACTCATCGGACCAATCTCAACGACTTGCTCCAAACCAAACAAACTCGCGGGCACACCCGAGTAAACAATGTCCGCGAGGTTCTTATCACCCTTCTTATAACTCTTGATGACGGCGGCGGCGTGAACTCCCGTGGCCGTCCGGAAGGCATCGCGGCCAAAAACCGGATAGTTGCACGGGATTGACCAACCGCACGCTTCAGCGGCGAGCTGACAATACTCACCCAGCCTCGACAGATCGTTATCAATCCAATTCATCAACTTCAGGTTGACGAGGAGTTGGTCCATGGGTGCGTTGCCGACGCGCTCTCCCATCCCCAACGCTGATCCATGAACCTGATCGGCGCCTCCTTCGATGGCAGCGATTGAATTGATGACGCCCAACCCGCGATCTTGATGACCATGCCAATCGAGACGAACCTTTTCACCTGACTCTTCGATGATGGACTTAACAAAGCTGACAACTGCTCGGGCTCCGTCTGGAGTTGAATGACCCACGGTGTCGCACACGCAAACCGCGCGAGCTCCACATCGGATTGCAGTTGTGTACAAAGCACGAATAGTTTCCGGCTTAGCGCGCGTCGTATCCTCAGTGACGTACATTACCGGCAGGCCTTCGCTGACAGCGTAGGACACCGCGTCTTCAGTCATCTTGAGCAACTGATCCAGAGTCCAGTCTTCCGCAAAAAAGCGAACTGAAGACGAGCCGATGAACGTGCAGGCTTCAATCGCGATACCCGCGCGCTGCGAGATATCTATGATTGGCTGAATGTCATTTCGATGTGTCCGAGCTGCGCAATTGGGTTTGATCTTCAGCTTCTTATCAGCAATTTCCTTCGCCAATCTCTCCACGCCCGCCGCATGCGCTCCTCCCGCTCCCGGTAACCCAATATCCGCCGTGTCGATTCCTAGCGCGTCCATCAAGTGCAGCAATTCAATCTTCTTCTCAACCGAAGGCTCGCACACCGACGGCGACTGCAACCCATCCCGCAACGTCTCATCATCGAATCCGATATGCCTGCCCGGCTTCTTAATCGACGGCTCAACAGTATTCCAATCGTAAACTAATTCCGCTCGAGAAAATTCCCGCTGTGACAACGCACCTACTCCCATCAGGATGTAATCGTTACAACTTATCGTTGAGATTACAGCAACCACAGAAATGGAAGTCAAGACGCTCAATCGTGAGCCAGGCTCATTCGGAGGGGTGGAGCGAGCGCAACCGGATACTCGAGTCAATCATGACTGCACATCCGATTACGCTCGCTCGAAATCTGAAGGAAGTGTCTAAAAAGGTGCGGAGATTGATTACACCACTATTCCTCGTGGGGTTTGACGAACGGGGCGAGCCCACATTTGTTTATGCTGTTTCACGAAAGAACAATCGCAGCTCCTGAAATTTCAAAGTCCGGGCGGTACATTTGTGTCCGCGACTATCCCTGCCAGAGATGCACCGATCGATGTTGCCTTAGGTCCCATCCCAAATCTGGCGAACGCCGTCCAAACGGCTTTCCGCGCCTTCTTGAAATCAGCCATAGTTATCGTGCCAGATTGCTGGTGAGCATCAAGTGCATGCAGGATCGCATCGCGCGCGTCGAGAAAGCTGGGATTCGCTGGTGTCAGCTTGAAGCCGTCGACCACGATTTGCCAACCCAGTATGTGCCCTCTTTCCTTATCCAGAAGCGCCGCACCCAAATCCCGATTCATCTTCATAAGGGCGGCGCACCATATCTCACCAACAGCGTGCTCATCATCGCCATTGTAGGGGCCTGGTTTTCCAATGTCTCCGAACGAGCCCGGATACTTGTCGTCATAAGGAGCTATTCGGATCCCTGCGGGATTGTTAACCACCCAATCTCCAGTGACAGTCTTCTCGGGATTGAGAAAGAAGTTTTGAATCGTCAGGGCAAAATAATCGCTCCAGCCTTCGCCCGCAGCTCGACTTTGCCTCTGTTGCAAGGCTTGCGCGTCGCGAAGCCCTCCCACCAGGCGATTCGATACGCCGTGTGTAAACTCGTGAAAAACAACATCTGAATCGAAAGCAGTGTGCCGATTTGCGCTTTTCACAAGTCCCATGTTCATTAGTCCCCGGGATCCGTCGGCTAGTGTCAGCATATTTGCAGTCCCGGAAACCGTGCCGGCATGTGCGCGAGCCAGAACGGGATCGCCACCGATTCCCTGACCTGAGAAATTGGTCTTCTGGAAGTTTCCCGACGCCTCGTCGAAACCCAGCATGAAGAAGAAGTCGTGCATAAAATTGCAGAAGTAAAAAATATTCAGCACTTTTTGCTCGTCGCCCTCGGGCTGGCTGGGATCGAATGTAAGCACGTCATTATTGAGCGCAGCCTTAAACGAACTGAGTGAGTTTCCCAGAACGGCTATCGTGGCATTGCCAATCGTCACCTGACCTTCAACCCACGCCACGGGAAAATTCGAGGGTAAGTGCGACGGTTTGGGCCTGATGGGATAGTCAATAAGAGGGCGCGGAAAATCGACCATCTGCCGGGTCGAATTCACTCCGGGGTTATGAGTCCAGACGTTTCCTCGAGTAGAAGAAGCCATCTCGCTCGACGTTTTCTGGCAGTAAAGCAATTGTGGCTCTTTCGGGTCCCGCACTTTCGAGTCAGCTTCCACGATAATCGCGTATTGTTCGGTCAACCCGGCCATAGTTATGAGGAAATGCCATCCTAGACGAGTGACCGCCCCCTGGTAAAACAACACCAGATGAGTTGGTATCGACTCGCCGAAGGGACCTTGCTCGAGGACCAGCGATTGTGACGGACCCGGCGTTCTCGCTAGTACTTTAGGGACGTAGTCTTTCAGGTCTGCGGTAGTTTCAGGAATCCATTCCCTGGTCCAGGAGTCTTTGCGCCCTCCGGACGAAGCAACGTACTTCGCCGCCGCGAGGGCAGCGTCTTCAACTGAAACTGAAGGCGATATTTCAAGGTCGAAGGGCAGGTCACCAATGCTGGCCCCAGTGACATTTTGGATTGCTCCGGTCCGGTCAAACAATACCGTCCGTTCCATTTGAAAGATTGGAATGCCGCAGTATTGCTGTTGTAAATTGACGACGCGTTCACCAGTACTGGTTTCTTTGACATTCGGGTCGGGCACAAACTCTGGAACTTCATCAGCCACGAACCCCAAAGCCGGAGAGGCGATGCGCAGATGATCGATCGCTTTTGTAACGAGACTCTGCTCGGTCGCGCCCAGCCCAGGTACAAGGCCAAAGGCGCTACCCGCATTCATTGAGCGCAGCGTGGATGGACTACCAGTGAAGGAGTTCATTCGCTCAACTCTTACTTGATGATTTCCTGGTAAAGCGGATGAGACTTCGGCTGCGGCAGTTACCGCAAAATTCGATGTCGTTCGAGTGAAATTAAAATCTCGAGTGTCTAAGTCCTTAGGCATGCTTATTCTCCTTTCGAGTTTCGGCCCACGTTTGGGTTCGAACAAGTCGAGTCAGTTTCGTAATAATTCCCGCACGCAGACCCAGTTGTCGCATTGTCTTCAACAGCATCTCGCTGCTGGGGAAGGCAACGAAATCGCCGATCCAGGCATTTCGCTCACCGAGCGTTCCGCCTGTGTCGAAGAAAAAAATTCAATCTCAAGCAGTTCCGACATGAAGTGTTCCTCACACCACCTCTTAGGCGCCTAAAAACGGATGCCAAATACACCTTGCAGGGTATTGATCTTTTGAAATGTCGGTGCTGAGCTACCGGTCTTGTAAGTCAAACCAAAGCCGAGATTTGGTGTGAAGTGGAACTCGATCCCTGTCATCAGAAAGTTGAACTTCCTTTTTCCGTCTTCTAACGGCAGATGATAAAAAGTCTCATCGGCGAAAATATTCACATCATCCATGTTTAATGCTCGCCTGAGGAACTGTAGGTTGAGCACGGCGCGCGCGCGCGGAACCAGCCTGAAGATCGTGTCATTCTTTTCGGCTGAGCCGCCTCTGCGGAACGTATGACCGACATCGACTCGAAAAAATGGGCGCCACTGGAATTGAATAGGTTTCGAAGGACTGATTGGGCGAGCGGTTCCCATAGCCAACCGAAAGCTGCTCGGAGTCGTGTAAAACTCACCGCTAAGTTTTTTTACCTTGAAATCTCTGTCCGCCTCATACTTCAGCGAGGCTTTGGTGTATAGACCGGAGAAAAACGGATCGGTTTGTCGAGCTGCGGGACAGGGAACAAGTTCATCTTGGCAGCGCACAAAACTCGTGCTAAATACACCGGACACCTTGAACCGCCAGGCGTCCTCTGATTCTGAATCATCACTTGACAGTGCGCCCTCTACGGACGCCTGCAATGCGACGTTGGTGTTACCAAGCTCTGCAAAGCGCTTCGATTGCCAACTGAGCGCAAAGGTCGTCGAGTAGACTGTGTTTTGCCCGATAGTATTGAGAAACGAAACCTCAGCGAGTTCTCCCTTGTCCGGACCTGACAAAGCTTTTTGCAGTTTGAATCCTTTGCTCGCCAAGCCAGCAAAGAGGCCCGCGGTGGTCCTGAATGTCGAAGGCGATCGGTCGGCAATTCGTTGGCTCTGGTCCGGAAAGACGGCATAGACTCTCCAAAAATAGGTCGTGCCTGTCTTCAATTTGTTCTTCTTCTTAATATCAAATTCCCCCTGGGCGGCTGTGGCGCTGGGCTGGACGGTCTCATTAATTATGAACTGGCTGAAGCTCGAATCGTCGGCCAGCTGCAAAATGTAGTGAGTTGCGCCGTCGGCTTCAGTCCAACTCAACTTCAGTTCGAGAGGTAAATTAGTCGCACCATCAGTGGGCGAAGACAGCGAGAAGACCGCCTGCGAAGTCGCAGTTCCCTGAGGAGTTAGTAACTGATGGGGTCGCGAATTCCCAGAGTCTCCCAAGGTCGTAAGTTGGTGCGTGGAGATTAATTGTCGCCCGTTTGCCGAGCAGCTGGTCACCAACATTAAGAACAGTAGAAGAGAAGCTTTGGTGTAAGTCATCGGTATACCTCCAGAGGTTTTGGCTAATGCCAAGTGAGGTTGAGATTCTCTTTCAGGCAGCAGGATTAAGATCGGCAAATACGGCGTTGACGATGTCTGCGACCGATCCCGCATTTTCACAATCGGACGGGCTGAATCTCGTCAAGCGGCATGCGCCTTGTTCGACAGCCAACTTTATGGGACCAAAGTAAGTGCTTCGAAATTCAGGATCATTGTTGATGCCCTGGGGTCCGAAGATACTAGCCTCTGTGATGGTTTGATCATGTTGTCGCGCTCGGATGACTTCCAGTACCAGCCGCGAAACATCTCTGCGAGTGAGAGGGCAGGCGACGTTAAGCGTCCTTGCGCCGAACGCTTGAGCGGCAGCAGAAGTTACTGCTTTTGTGCTTGCCTCCGCCTTCGTCTCCTCTTTCTTGTAATTCATAAACTTCAAAATCGAATTGAGTCCTTCGGTGCCGGCGCTGATCACCAGACTTGTAACCAGCAGGTCGAGAAGGTCGTTTTGATCGAACTTTCCAGTGAAGGTGTAGGCGCCAAGATTCGCGAGCACTCTGACTCCGAGTCCGGAAGCGAATCCAAAACCGGCGACCAAAGAAGTGAGACCGAGGATTATTTTCTTTCTCTCTGATCCAATTACTCTGTCGACTACGGGATCGAGAATCTCAAGGAACCGCTGTACTGCGAATCCCGCTGCGAAAGCGGGGGCCAGGGCTTTAATAAGGCTGGGTGTGAGTGTTTCCACTTGAATTCTCCTTTCTGTTTTGGCAACCACCTGTGGTGATTGCAATCTAACCGCGTGCGGGTTGGCTGCGATGAAAGCGAGCGGGACGCAGGCTACGAGGTCAGAATTCGCAAGGCTGCTACTACCGAATTGCGCAGCACTTCCTCGTTGACCGGCGATCCTGATTCCTGAATATCTTCCGCAAACCTGGCCACCGAACTAGCCGGCGCCGGCGATGTCAAGGCCGTAGTTACGTTTTTGATTTTTTCTTCCGCGACCTCTCTTGATTGCAGCGCTTGTTCCTTAAAGTGTTGAGCGGTGTCGGCTTTCTGAGTTTGCCGTCCGATCTCTTCGTTCAATGTTCGTTCGTTTTGCCGTCCGAGGTAGTAACCAATGATGACGAAAATGATGGGTTCAAGTCTCACAACCATCTTTTCGTCCGGCAACGGTTTTAGCCAACCCAACAATGCGCTTCCGTAGAGGACAACGAAAACCAGGGTGAGTACGAGCATGGTCCAGCCTCTCAGAGCATCCGTGCCAACTTGAATCTGAGCACCTTCTCTTAAGTTTGAACCTGTCACTTGGCCTCCTCGGATCGTCCGGTTAGAACAGCCCGCTAAAACGTCACTGTAAAACTTCTTGCAAAACTGCTGACAAGGGTCTATATAAGTCCCACGCTTGTCGTGAGCTGGCAGCTGGGGTGATGGACCTTCGCCACGTGCGGGGTGAGGTCTTGCCAGCAATTTCACATTCACTACCTAACGCACCAGACCGGTGTGAAAGCTATCACCACCGTTGGAAACTTTCTCACTGGTTCGCTCGTAAGTTCCGAGTGCTGCTCACTCGGACTTAGCCTTCTTCATCAAAGGGTCGACAACATGTCCTCTCCTTCTGAAATCACCACCCTGCTGGTTGACTGGAGCAATGGTGACCGGACCGCGCTGGATAAGCTCTTCCCGCTGGTCGAGCGGGAACTTCACAAGATTGCTCACAGACAAATGCGACGTGAGGAGCCTGGTCATACGCTTCAAACGACGGCGTTAATAAACGAGACCTACTTGCGGCTTGTCGATCAGAACAGAATTCATTGGAAAAACCGCACGCAGTTCTATGGCATCGCTTCGATCATCATGCGACGGTTTCTGCGCAACTACGCCCGGGACAAGAAACGCAATAAACGTGGCGGTGGGGCCGCTCAAATATCTCTGTCTGGAGTGGCGGTGATGTCACAGGAAAAATCGAAGGAAATACTGGCCCTCGATGAAGCGCTCGACATCTTAGCCGTTCAGCACGAGCGTAAAAGTCGTGTCGTTGAACTGAGATACTATGGCGGTCTCAGCTTCGCAGAAATCGCCGAACTCTTGGACGTCTCGAAAGTGACTGTGGAAAGAGATTGGAGCTATGCCCGCGCCTGGCTCCTCCGAGAATTGAGCTAATGATTACCGAAAAGATCTCGGCGCCTTCAACGCACCACTCGAAGCCTGGGCCGTTCAACCTGGACGCAAAGTCCGGTTGAGCTCAGCTACTTCGGCGGTCCCTGCTGCGCAAAGATTGCTTTCCCTTTTGGATGTTTTGACTGTGGAAAGAGATTGCAGATATGCCCATGCCTGATTCATACGCTATCTAAGTCTAATGACTCTCGACGATCCCCTCTCCGCGGAAGAGCTATTCCACGCTGCCCTCGAACTCGAGCCCGTGGAGCGTGACGCTTTTCTTACTCGTGTCTGTTCAGGAGACGCGGTACTTCGAGCTGAAGTCGATTCCCTGCTCGCAGCACTGCTAAGAGGGAACGGTTTCCTTGAGCAGCCTGCCTTTGGGCTCGGGCTCGAGTTGATGGGAAAGCCTCCCGAGAACGGGTCGATGGCCGGACGGGAAGTGGGCCCTTACAAGATCATACAGTTCCTGGCACGCGGGGGAATGGGAGATGTTTATCTGGCTGAAGATAAGAAATTGGGGCGCAAGGTAGCGCTAAAGTTTCTCTCGCAGGAATCCGTTGGTGATAATTGGGCCAAACGGCAACTCATAAGAGAGGCGCAAGCAGTAGCGATGCTGGACCACCCCAACATCTGTCCCGTTTACGGGTTGGAAGAACACGCTGACCATAGCTTCATCGTAATGCAGTATGTGGAAGGCAAAACTCTAGGAGATATGATTCTGGATAAATCGGTCTCCTCGAATCAAACATTGCCGCTTGCCCGCCAGATCGTAAGCGCCCTGGCCGAAGCCCATGCGCACGGTGTTATTCATCGTGACATAAAGCCAAAGAACATCATGGTGACTCCAAGCGGTCAAGTTAAGGTTCTCGATTTTGGCCTTGCTAAGACGATTAAGCAAAACCGGAGTTTACTGGATAACACCGAAAGCGTTAGCCATGTCCGTGGGATTCAGGGAACAGTAGCCTATATGTCACCGGAACAATTGCGCGGTGAGAGACTGGACTTCAGTAGCGACATCTTCAGCCTTGGGACTGTGCTTTACGAAATAGTCAGCGGCAGGAACCCGTATTTGTCCGGGACTAATGCGGAAATCATTTCAGCGATTCTTACAAACCGTCAGGCGCCGCTAAAGGATAGTATTCACCGAACCTTAGTCGGATTTGAACGAGTCGTTGAGAAATGCTTGCAGAAAGACAAAAACAATCGCTATCAATCCGCCGCCGATTTGCTTTTGGACCTGGATCGTCTTGAACAATCCTCTTTTCCGCGCAAAGCCATAAGACACCTTCTCAGCATGAGGGCTGCGGGGGCGTTTGCTCTGGTTGTCTTACTCATTATCATACTTAACTTCGTCTATATCCGCGCGACGCGCCCGATCAACGTCGCCGTCCTGCCTATCGTTAATGAAAGTGGTGACTCAAGCCTGGACTATTTGAGTGATGGGCTGACTGATAACCTCATTAACAGGCTCTCTGTGCTCTCAAAGCTACAGGTCAGACCTTTGACGATGGTCGCCGGCTACCGACAGTCCGGCATCGACCCCAAGCAAGTGGGGCGCGATCTCCACGCAGACGCAATCCTGGTCGGGAAAATTTCGGGGACAAAAGATTTGCCGTTGCTTGAAACCACTTTACTTAATGTTGTCGACGGATCCGAAGTTTGGAAAGAACAATATCGCATTGAGGGTGCGAAGGTCATAGCAGCAGAGGAAGAGATTGCTAAAAGAGTGATAACCAAGCTGGAAACTCGTTCGGCCACAGATGAGAATCGGCTTAGGTCCGCGCAACGACCGAAAAGTTCCGAGGCTCATCGACTCTATATGCAGGGACGATACTACTTGCGAAATCGGGACGGAACCGCCGACATCGAAAAAGCCATCGCGAGTTTCAACGAAGCGATTAGGCTCGAGCCGACTTATGCACAGGCGCACGCGGGCCTGGCTGATTGTTACGTGCTAAGTAATCGGGTCAATTATGGTCACATGACTACGAGGGAGGCCATGACCAGGGCCGAGGCTGCAGCCAGAGAAGCTCTGGAGAATGATGACACACTGCCCGAAGCTCATACTTCGCTTGGTATCGTCAACTTGAGTTACCACTGGAATTGGACTGAAGCAGAAAAGGAATTCAAGCGGGCTATGCAACTCAATCCAAACTACGCCCCGGCGCATTATTGGATCTCAAATCTCCTTGTCGTAACCGGAAGAGCATTGGAAGCGATTACTGAGGCAGAAATTGCTCGGGATCTGGAGCCACTGTCAGTTCCCGCAATTATGAACGTCTGCCGAACTCGATACTTCGCGCGCCAATATGATCAAGCGAACGCCTGCTTCGGTAAGCTGGCGCTTGAACAACCGAATAACACCAATCTTACGTATGCTCGCGCGTTGGTGCTTTTGCAGAAAGAACAGTACGACGAGTGCATCAAAATGCTGGAGGCTCTTTATCAGATCAATAAGGCGAGAGTGGGAGCCTCTTTGGGTTATACCTACGGCATCGCGGGACGCTCGGCTGATGCCACAAGGGTCTTAACGGAGATGCTTGAGGTTCAAAAAAACACTTACATCCCACCACAGGAGTTTGGGTTAATTTATCTGGGGATGGGTGATAGGCGGAATGCATTAATCTTTCTCACTCAGGCTGCGCAGGAGCACTTCGCGGCTTTTCCGTATCTAGCAGTGGATCCCGTAATGGATCGCTTCTTATCTGATCCCGATTATGTCAGTCTAATGAAAAAGTTTAGCCTTCCTGTGCCTCGTTAGGAACAAGGGCCGGCGCCATTGATATCCGGTCACATGAAGTTTTTCGATCAGTCTGGTGACGGTAATCTTGCACACACGTCGCTGGCGCTGGGTCGGTTCCTTGGATTCCGACTCAGCAACGCCGCAACGAGAATCACTACCTGCTGGTCGATCCCTTTTCTCAATCTTTCTATTGCCAACGGCTTAGCTAGCGGAAGACGGCCGGTCAACAATAAATAGATAACAGTCCCGAGCGCATAAAGATCTGTTTCTTTACAGAACTTATTGGATGCGGCCGTTTTATCTTGCGGCGGCGAAAACGCCGGTGTGCTCCATTCCGTTGAATATCGTTCATTAATTTGCGTTGCGCCTTCAAAATCAATCGGTCTAAGCTTTCCACTTGCAGTAACCATAAGATTGGCGGGCTTACAGTCGCGCCAGGCCCAGCCGGCATTGTGGACTTCTCGTAACAACGTTGCTAACTGAAATGCAAAGTTCAGTGCCTGCCGAATGGAGAGTCTTCGGCGCCTGCGGTACAGGTGAGCATGGAGACTTTCACCCCAGATAAGTTCGGAGGCCAAATAATGGTTTTCGTCGTACTCGAATGAGGAATAAATGCGCGGAACGTCGAGACCGACGCTTCGCAAAGTCCTGAGGACCTGCGCTTCGCGCTCTACCAGGTACCTACCGTCACGGCCGTTCCAGTCGATTTCACCATCGCGACGGCCCTCCTTCAAGATGCAGAGGCGCGGGGGTTGGACGCTACAATCGAACGCCTTGTAGACGCCTCCTTTTCCCCGCTGGCTCAGCGATTGAAAGACACGATAAGTCGTCCCGAACGGATTCTCACGAGCTTGAATAGTAGAGCGGGGACGGACGAAGGGATCGCTGACCCAAGAGGGCCCTGCCTGATTCGCAGTTCGCTGATCAGGTATTAGTTCTCCACCAGGATCGCGTATGGCGAGCACCTGCAGGCCGGCTTCGCTCTCCATTGTTCGATTTATGAACGAGCCGTATCGATAGTAGATACAACTGCCTGGGCGAACGGCCGAATCGAAAGGCACAGCCGGAGCGCGAAAGTTCCGCGTAAGCTCGTCCAGCTTCCTCGCTAAGGTGACGGCTTCCGTTGAAGTAGCCGGATATACCGTGATGAACTTTCCAACTTGGCTGTATCCATATTGTAGTCCGCAATTAATTTTCTTGAGCTCATCAAGCGAACGTGGGCCTTTAAACAATACATTCTTTCGAGCCAGGTAAGAACAAACCTTCCTAAACACTGCGTTCGCATTGAGGATGGTCGCCGAAATATGAAGCTTCCAACCTTGTACTGGATCCAGGTCATTCAAATTGCGACTGTATCTCCAGATCGAGTCGGCGGGCGCTATTGGCAAAGAGGAATCAGCCAATCTCCGCCAGGCAGAATTATTTGCACGAGAAACGGCACACCCAACCTGAGGGTTGTCGTGAATCTTTGCCATACCGCTAAAGGTTTAACCTGCCTAGGGGAAAGAAATGATAATCGCCGTATCAATCCAAGTTCGTAGTGACGTTATCGAGCAAACTCACTGTCGTACCCATCATGCATTTCCCGTTCGCGACCAGATACGCTCGTACTTCATCCTTAGCGGTTCCATCGGGCATTAATCTGGCCAACTCCGCAGGACTGGTAGCAAAGAGACCCATATAGTCAATCCAGCCCTGGCTTTGACCTCCGCCTAATATGGCCTTCAGGCACTTGTCATGCAGTTCGGTGGTTTTCGGCGAGGGTGCGTTTGGATTTGCCAAATGCGCTTCAATTTCAGCTAGAACTTCATCGCTCTTTGTTTGAATGTTGTCACTGATTGCCATTGGCTTTTCTCCTTAATTTTGAGTTGCGATTATTTGAGAACTCCCGCAAATCGAAGTAAATCTGCGAGGTCGAATTTTCCCGGTTTAGGCCCGAGGCTTGGAGTAAAGTTAGTTAGGATCGAGTTCGGGTTATGGCGTATCAATCCAATCAAAACCCCGGCGACCAAGCGGCTGCCGACACATCCGAGGCGACCGGTTCCCGCAATCGCCGCCTCAGCGAGAATGTAAAACCAAAGGGGCGTCCGGTTCGAAAAGTCTGTCTGGGGATCCATCAGAATCCGCTTCTGCTCGTCACTGACGGAGCCAGCGACCTTCACTAACTCAGCAGCCGGGATAATTTCACAATTCAGCTGTTCGGCAACCGCCTGCCCGGTTGGTATTCTAAGAAGATATCCTCGCAGCAAATCACGGACGGCCAAGCGGCCTTCGAATTTTAGAGGGATGCCTTGGGCATCGATCAGCGCCGTCAGTGGATCGACAAGGCGCGTATCCATCAATCGCGCAACATTGGTACCGCCGTCCACGAATCTGTCCCATTGAATGATCCAACTGTCAAGGATGTGATGATAATTACTCAAAGCCACCGCTCGGAAGAGCCGGAAGAGTCGGGCCCTTAGCTTAAGCTCAAAGATTGAGTTGTAGTTATAAGAAGGCCTGACCATGCTGTGACCAAACCGAAACGCCGCAACAGTGAATTCGAGAGGCAAGAAAAAATTCTCCTCACTCTGATTGAAAATCGGAGCAGCGCCATTTCGAAAATCCTGGACTATATTGGGATCCGCGACGCGAGTTAAGAAATCATCCACGACAATCCATTGATAATGTTGGCGTAGCAGTTGTTGGGCTTCGACGAAGGAACGGCCGCCCCCCACTAATCGATTATGAGCGCGCAGGAAAGACAGATGTAATTGTGAGAGGATCAGGTTATCATCATTCCGCACATCACCGATCCGCGCTGTTCGATCAAGCTTTTTGTCCTTGTTATAGCCCCGACGCGGAAGGTCGCTGTGATTCGGGTCGACACCCGGTGGAAAGCCTGTACTCGTTTCCACTGCTCGGTCAATTAACAACTTCTCCGGTTGGCCAACCTCACGCGGAAGAGCATCAATAACTCCGCCAATGGCAGTCGGCTCGTAAACACAATCGAGATCCAATAGCCCGGTACGCTGGTTCCTTATATTGCTCTTTATGGCTGAAACCGAGAGGGGCTCTAGGGCTCCATTAAGTGGGTGGTTTTGTGAGAAACTCTCGAAACTAAGGTCATGAGCCACGAATTGGCTAAAATACGTATACACAGACGGTATTTTGGAGTTCAAGGCGCCATCGAGTCCGGTGTCGCACATCGTGGAACCAAGCGCGATCAGATTCCCTACCGTGGTTGGATCTTGCTTCAGCATTTTCTGCGGGTTCCCTTGTAAGCTGGGAAACAGATAACCGTAATTGCCAAGATCTTGCGTCGCCAACGCAGAACCACCAGCGAGCGCCGTTCGTGCGGCAATGACTTCTGGAATTGAGACAAACGGATCCTGCGAGAGAAGTGGCATGGTTTTCTCCTTTGAATCGATGCATTCTTTCTGATAGGGAAATGCAGCCCCTGCAACAAACTCTTGAAGCTAGCGCAAGGTTGCTGACAGTTAAGTGACGAGGCTTTCATCCTTGGTTCGACTTCATTTGATTAACGCCCTAAATGGGATCAAAAAACATCATCAGATTACGCATGTGACGGGTTCCAAATGCAATTCTGATAGTCTTCAAACCACGGTTTACTGAGTAGGAGAAGCGATTTGGACGAGGAATGGCGCTTTCTTGTCGGTTTCGCTACTGTGCAAACGAAATCAACGTTGATAGGCTAACTTGCACTGCTAGGAATGTCCCAAACAATTCAAACCATCGCGCTGGGGTCGGATCGGGCTGCGAAGATTATGGCAGTGCGGGCGGCGCTGGGGAGGATTGCGGCTGTTGATGAGAAGTGGGCGGAGGTAAGGGTGGTGGCGAGGGCGGTGACCATTTCTGCGCCGGCGATGCCGTTGACGGATTGGGAGTTAATGCAGGGCGCGCGTGAACGAGCGCTGACAGTGCGAGAGTTGCTGCTCGCGCAAAAGTTGGGGGCGGACTTGTATGTGGGCCTGGAGGGTGGGTTCCACTCGATTTCGCTCGAGGGTGAATGGCATACTTTCCTGCGCGGCTGGGCTTATGTGACGGACGGGAAAACCCTCGCCACGAGCGGTGGCGGCGACGGTCGCAATAATTCAGTGCATGGATACTTTGGAGCGACGCCGTCGATCGAAGTGCCGGAGTCGATCAGGAAGAATGTGATTGAGGGCAAGCGCGAGTTAGGCCTCGTGATCGACGAGGTCGCGGGCATGCGTGATGTTCGCAGCAAGCAAGGCGCGTGGGGCGTGCTTTCGAAGGATTTGGTTACGCGGAGTTTGAGTTTTGAGCTGGCGCTAATTGCGGCATGCGCGCCGTTTTATAATCGGGAAATGTATGAACAGTAGAACGGACTTCAATCTGTTGCCGACTAAGTTAAGAATGAATCAATATTGAATGAGTACTAACGAGAACACAGACTGAAGTCTGTGCTACTTTAACAACATATGGAAGAACGTTTCGCGCAAGCAGATCATGAACCTATCAACCCCCAGCGACCCGGCACCGGCTGGATTGAAGTTATCGCGGGCTCAATGTTCTCAGGTAAGTCGGAAGAGTTAATACGACGTTTGCGCCGAGCCAAGATCGCGAGACAAAAAGTCCAGGTTTTCAAGCCTGAGATCGACTCGCGTTATTCGGAAAATCACATCGTCTCGCACTCGGAAATGCGGCATGAATCATCCGCAGTGCGAACCGCCGGCGAGATTCGCAATCTCGTCCAACCCGACACTGAGGTTGTAGGTATTGATGAAGGGCAATTCTTCGATAATGAATTAGTCGACGTCGTGAACGAGTTGGCGCGACGCGGGCTCCGAGTCATTATTGCCGGTCTTGATCAGGACTACACTGGCGTGCCTTTTGAGCCGATGCCGCAATTGCTCGCCATCGCCGAATACATCACCAAGACCCACGCGATCTGCATGAAGTGTGGTCAGGCTGCCAACTACTCACAGCGAACTTTCGAATCGGAAGAACGAGTAGCAGTCGGCGCCTCAGGAATGTACGAAGCTCGCTGCCGCCGCTGCTTCGTCCCCCACGCCGACGCCCCTACCGTGCATGAAGACTGAGCACGACCGATAGATCAGAGACAAACTGTCTTTGTCACCCACGTACCGTTCGGCAGCTTGATGGTGATGTTGTGCGGTGTCGTATTAGGCGGACACGCAGCGGCCGCTAAGTTCGTCGTCGGTTGTCCGAGAACTGTTATCGTGCCCTGCAAGTTATGTTTGTCCAGCACCGCATTTAGGTCCTTGAAGTAGCGCTGCCGACGGCTTATTCTTTTTCTTCGGACTCATTGACAACCTCCATTGCAACATTGATTACATGAGATATGCAGATGCAGATGCGCCTTAGCAAGAAATTTGCCTTCCTTATCCAGGACAGTCACATCCATTTCGCTCGATTTCCCTGATAGTTCTTGAGTAATTTGAATTTGAATCGACTTGTGATCTTTGTCTGGAGAAGGTTTTCTCCATGACAGGCTCATTTTGTTCGCTTCAACGGAGCCCACTTTGGAATTGTCCTCCACTGCGATATCAACCCAGACAGCGTCATTCTGTTTAAGCCTGAAAATGCCGGCAGAGTATCCAGAGTAGGTGTAGTTGGATTGATGGCAGCGCGTTCGCTCGTTGTAGTCTGCTTGAGTGTGTCGGGCAACGGTGTGCCCGTTGCCGTGGCGTTTCCTGCTGTTGATATTGTTTCTTGTTTAAGACCGGGAACCGGTAAGCCACTGACATTTAAGACGCTGGAAAATTCGCTGGTACGAAATCCTTGTATGAATCCCAGCGCGGCGACGAGTGACTGTTGATTGATAAGGGAAGTCTGGGAATTGCGGAGGCTTTCACTAAGACTCTCGAGCATCAAGGTCAGTGTCCTGTTGTCAAAAACTTTTGGTCTTCCGACGCTGATACCATTTGGAATCGGCGTTGGAGCGGCCGCCGGAGGAAGATTCTTCGACGGCACGGGTTTGGAGGAGTCGTCAGTGTGTTCAGATGTTGGTTTCTGCCCCCAACACAAGGGCAACGAGAAAAGGACCAGGATTAGTGCCAGGTAGGCATGACAGCGTAAAGGTATGCCATCTTCGTTCTCCACGGACTCTAAACTCAGATGAAATACTCACAAACAGCACGGATAGGATTTAGGTGGTCGTGAACTCATTTTCACGGACGATCATTGGTTAGAAAATGAAACGGAGCCTAACCGATTGTCCGAGATCTTCTGACCTATTCACTATGATGCCCGCATAGAAAATATTTCAAACGACAATTAGGATTGGAATCGAACGGCCGAGTAAGAGAAGGGATTTGTAGGCTATCTAATGAGGCGGAAAGCGTAACTGGGCAAATCCTCCAACTGATTGTCAGCAGTGCGGCCAGTTAGTTTGAGTCGGTAAAGACCGGCGGGCATGAATCGAACCGGCACGTTGGCCGTCACAAACTTCGCACCTGCGTAGGAATTCGCCGTCAGGTTAGCTTCTTTCCAGACTTCGGATCCGCTTTGCTCGACCAGCACCGCGCGGTAAGAACGATATTCATCTCCAGCCACCGCGAGCCTCAATTCAAGCGTGTTAGTTCCCGTTGGGAGAGTGATCTTTTTTTCTTCGCCGCCGCTGCGAGTGGGGCCGCCCGGCGTCAATTCAGCTATGTAGATCTTGCCGAGATCAAGAGGAGTCGGATTGCGGTACTTATTCCAACCTGCCCACGAGAGACCTCCCACAATCAGCACTAGAGCCGCCACAAATGAGTAAGCCAAAACAGGATTCTGAAGAGGCAGGAATGAGTAGTACCACGGCTTCGGTGGGGGAGGGTCGACGTCTCGAATACCATCCGGGGCGTTATCCACGACTGATTCGGAATCAATTGCGGGAGCTTTGTCGTCCAAATATCGATGAAATGATTTTGCGAATCGCACCTGGGCGAGTCGCTCTGGAGTGACTAAAAAATGAGACTCGAACTTTTGTCGCTCGACGGTTGAGAGCTCATCACTTAGGTACTGATCAATCAGCTCTGATTCTACGATCAACAACTCATCATAGAATTCACCGTCCGTAACGAGGCGCTCGTCAATCGCCGGCAGTTCCTCGTCAGGCACAAGTCCCAGCAGGTATTGCCGAATAGTTTCCGATTGATTAGTTTCGAGGTTCACGGTTGGCCACTTCCCGCAACAAATGCCTTCCACATATGAATGTCATTTTCCAGCTTCCTATTTCAGAACCGGCCGGCTTACGCACAATAAGACACACTCCTGCAATAGTGCCCGCACCCTGAAAGCCCTGATTCTCAAGGCATTAAGCGATATTCCTAACTTTTCCGCCAATCTTTTGCGACGGTCGATTTTGGCGCGCTTTTCCTGCTGATAATACTCGAGCACAATCTCCCGGTTCTCGTTTGATAAGTCCTCCATGCATTGATCGAGACATCCATGTCTTTGCTCCAATTCTGACTGTTCTTCCGCAGTAAGAGGTATGGGTGGAGCACCGAGTGTCTTTATTCGGCGGCACTCCAGGAGAATAAGACTCGCAACCTTATAAAAGTATGGCGGCCGTGGTCCGACATATGAATCCTTGATCTCGGCCAGTTTCTTGGCCACGCGATTCATGGTTTCGTCGGCAGCGTCTTCGGGCGGGAAACATCTGCGGCAAGTGAAATACTTTATGAGGCGTCGCCGGATGTTTTCATACTCCTGCCCAGCCTGCTCGCGAACAGGGTTGAGCCAGTCGAGCAACTGCTCAAACAATTCGGGCGTTAAGTTCTGATCATCCATCAGGGCGATTGGTGGCGATGCTCGTCCAAAAAACGAGATCGAATCCGGACTGTGGCCGCTGCGGCATTGTACCTAAAGAATTCGCCTACGTCTGCGATTAAGTGCAATAAAACCGAGCGACCCTAGCAACCCCACCAAAGCCCCCAGTCCAACCAACTTCACCGCCGGTCGAATCGATGAGGTTGTTCTGAAGTTACCGGCATACTGACCCTGGATAACAAACCCCGCCCAGTAATACGGTTCCTGCCAACGCTTCTGTTGTCGCAACGACAACTGGGCCTCGCGCAATGCCGCTGCAGGAGAGAGACCCTTATCGAAGAGCCCCTCGTAAAAATGCTTCATCAATTCTGCCGTGGCTTCATCATCGACCTTCCAAAGCGACGCCACGACACCCGACGCGCCCGCGTACATAAACCCGCGCGTCAGCCCAATGAGACCTTCGCCATTCACATCTTTTCCCAACCCCGTCTGACAAGCGCTCAAAACTACCAGGTCAACAGGCAAGTTCAGGCTGTAGATGTCCTGCAATCGCAAATACCCATCTTGAGAATGACCGTTTTTGTCGAAGCGCGAAAGCACGATACCCGATAGCTCAGGATGTTCATTATTAACCAGGGCATGAGTAGCAAAGTGGACCATACGGTATTGGCTCAAGGCGCTACTCAGCGCGGTTGCTCGACTTGCATCAAAGTCCACAGCTTCAAACCCTGTGCGCCAAGGCACGACGCTCATGATGGCGGCCGCTTCGTCCCTTGACGAAAGCAAACGTGGAATGTGAACTCCATCAACTCCCACTTCGCTAAGGCCTCTGGTAACTTCACTCGTTAGCGAGGCGTCAGTCGTAGGACGCGGACCAACGCCTTTCCCGCTGATTCGCGAGTCGTCCAAGTCAAACACCGGGTCTGCGAGAATGGCCACACTCTTGCTGCCAGGCTGGCGAGTTGCCGACTCATTCAGAAAAAGTGTTAGCGCTGAGGCCGAAGGTTCGCAAACAATCTCGTGATCGAGAACCAACGCGCGCTCTTCCTGCACTTGAGGTTTATCCGGCTCACTCTTAAGAGGACTGGTTAGGATTTGGAATGGTATGTACTGCAAAGGGCCATCGGCGACTATTAAGAGGCGCTTCGTGTTGAGTTTGCTCGCTATTGGCCCAAGCAGGATTTTGCTCAATGCCGAGATTTGCAAAGTTAGATCTTTGTCCGCCTCGCGCGTTTGGGTGGGATCTTGCCTCGCGGTTTCGCTGGACGGCAATCGAGGTTCCGTCAGGGTATGGTAGAGCTTGCGCACGGAATCTTCTATCTCCGCCTGGGCCGGTAATTCGTAGCTGGAGAAGCTCGTCCGCGTTACAACCCACACGTAACTCTTATTCGGGCCCAGACTATACTCGAGCAGGGCTGTTTGATCATCCGCGAAGATCTGATTTTGAATTTGCTCCAAACTCAGGCTGGTTGGCTGCACCATCCGAGCATAAGACGGAAAGCGCGCTTTTATTTCTTCGTCAACCTTCTTGTATTTCGCTTCGAGCGCGTTCAACTCTGCTTCCAAAGCCGTAAGGTCTTCCTTCTTTGATGCCTTGCTTAATAAGAGGACTTTCGCGTCTTCCTTAACACGAAGTGTTTGTCGAAGCGACTTTTCCTGCTCCGCTAGCTGCTGATCTTTACCCGGCACAAGCGTTGTTTGAGTAGATCGAAGCAATTCAGTCAACGACCTGGCGCGCGCGAGTTCGCTGGTCTCAAAAGCAAGCACATCCAGTCGCCGATCGGGATGCATCTCGTGTAGACGCATTTGGCATTCGATGTAGCTTTGATAACGCTCGTGAACCTTGGCTGAAAAGGCAACCATCAAATCTGCACTCGTAGATTCTCGGCGGATGTTTTCGGTAACCTCGATCGATTGACGCAAGTACTCTTCGGCGCGGTCGAGATTGTTTGCTTTTAGCTCCAGGCGTCCGAGCGCGTAAAGCGCCGCCGATTGATTGACACGATCCGAAATACTGGCGAAGGTTGTTATTGCCTTAAGAAAATTCTCACGGGCGACCTCGTTGTTTCCCTGGGCTTCATAAACGCGACCGATCAGCGCCTGCGCTCGGGCCGCCTCCCGGGAATTCCCCAGTTTGGAATATGAAGTCAGCGCTGTTTGAAAACTTTGAAGAGCGGTTGCCTGATCGCCCATGGCTGCGTAGGTTCGTCCCAGGAAATCGTGGCAAAAAGCTACGATCAGCGGAGCTTGAATCGACTCGGCACGTTTCATCGCTTGCTGCAACGACATAATTGCATCGGCATTATTACCCAGAAAGTAATAAGCCTTTCCCATGTCCCAGGTGGTCGCCGCAACACCGCGCGGATCCTCGGCACGTTGATAATATTCAACGGCTTCTTTCGCCTTTGTCAGTCCAGCTTCAGGCATTCCGCTCTCTATGAAAGCTTCGGCAATGCCGGCAGAAATCTGACCCATCCTAAACGGCTCAGCGTTCTCATCAAGCAACGCCTGCGCCTGGGTGAGCAACGACATGCAGCTTTGCCAGGCGCCTTTGCGATATTCAATGAAGCCCAAACTAATCAGCGCCCCAGCCTGTTCATCGGGAACGTTGAGCTCACGCCAAATACCAAGAACTGCCTCGTTGCTTTTGGTGGCTTCGATTAGATTGTTCTGCGTGATTTGAATATCGCCAAGAATAGCGTAAGCGCGAGCTACACCCCGTCGGTCACCAATTGTCTGCCAGAGCTGAAGAGACTCTTCGGCGGTTTGCGCTGCCAGGCCATGGTCACTTAAGTTCTGACAATCGCTCAAGGCCAGCAACGCTTCCGCTCGACCGGCTACGCTGTTGTGCTGATTACTGAGAGTAAGCGCTTGGTCGATAAACTTTTGAGCTTCGCCGCACCTGGTGAGTTGCGCGTTTATGGCTGCGATTCCGTTAAGCGTATCGATTCGAGTAGCAAAGTCGTCAGCCTGATCGAGGAGGGTTAAGGCGTCCTGATAGCTGGCCAAGGCGTCTTGCGATGAGTTGAGTCGAAATTGAAGACGGCCCGCTCGATTTAGATAGCGGGCCGCTTGCACGGGTTGAAGATCGCGTACCTGCTGCGCAGTCGCCAAAAGAGTAGTGAGCGCTTGTTGCCGGTCTTCTCGACTTCTTGCACTTTCGTCACTTTGGCGCTTGAGAATGTTCTCGTGCTGCGTTTGTGTAGTTGCTTGCAGAGCGATGGAGCAGATTATCGCAAGCACCAATACAGCACGAGACTTCGTCATTCGCGTTTCAAACCTTAATCAATTGCTCAAACCTAGTCGAACTGTGTATTTCTCCGGCGACTTCGGAACGCTCGCAACGCTCCTGGAGTGATCGAAAACTCCTTGGGATGGTTCTTAATCGTTGGACAGGTGCAACCAACACCTTCATCTGGTGTTCGCGTACCCTCTTCAGGTGTTCGCTTGGGAGGTAGTATGCGCATCCGGTCCAAAACCCCATTCTCATCAAATGCCTTGTCAGCCAGGAATTCCGCATCGTTAAAGCTGATGTCCGCATCCTCCTTGTCGAGCTCCTGCCATCCAGGTGTGCCGGCCCTTAGTTCCTCTTTTTTGCGACTCATGCGAATAGTCTTATCAAAGTACATTTTGAGAAAACTCGCCCATGAGTCCGCACCAAAGTCTGTGGTGAAATCATACTCGTCATAACTTTCCATCACACTCGGCTTTTTCTGGTCTGTCTTTCGTCTGTGGGGCTTTCCATCATCTATGATCGTCACGTCATCGTCCGGTCTGTTCCATGGGAAGAACACCGATAATCCATGAGCAAACTGGTATTGATTACCGAAATTCTCTTCCTGTATGACAAGCTGCTTAAACCGCTTTTCCTGGTCCGCTGACCTAACTACATCCAACATGTCCATCAGAGTCTTGCAGTCCTTGGCGACCTCGACCAACTCATCGAGATCGGCTTTGGCACCGAGAATATCAGCCTCCTTGGCATCCTTGAGTGTCAGTTGATCCTCAATGGTCTTTGCCCGCTCCCTGCAGCGGCGGCGCAGGCAGCGACAAAAGTCAAACAGGTCTGCATAGTTCTCTTCCCAAAAACTCTGCGATTCCCAATGCGCCAACAGAATGAGATCTTTAACGGCACTGCTTTCCGGAATCAGATGTGACTTGAGCCGCTTAACAAGATCCTGAATTGGTTTCTTAATGTCGCGCAGCTTGTCTGGTTTGAGGCTGACCAGGGCCAGGTCAGCTGAATAGCCGGCGGACATGAAATCCGTCGCGTTGAACAGGCAGAGGAAATAGAGCTTTTCTACTAAGGTCCGCACATCAACCTTCGCATTCTCGAGTTCAGACTTGATCTCCTCGGGTGTTTTGCCGCGGCCAAGGGTCACGGCGTCCTTGCGTGCTTGGTTGGCTACCTCGATCGTGTTGAAGGTCTTTTTCAGGACTTGACGGAATGGCCAACTGTTAACAAACGCCGTCCCCTGAGTTGCCATCATGTAATCGGCCGTACCTCTTAGTTGATATGCGACTTCAATCGAGCTCATCGAACAACTATGTAGGGCCAGCATGCGAAGTTGAGTATTCCCGTCTGTACCAAAGTTCCCCAGGACTGTCTTCAGATCTTTCAAGGAAATTGCGGAGATGGGATCGCTATCAGGCAAAAACGCATCGTTACCCACAATCATCCCATGACCTACGAGAAACAATATGTAGTTTTTGGCGGTATGCTTTTGGAGTACGAACTGAACAAAATTTGTGAGACTGTCCATCGCCGGTACCGTGTCAGGGTTTCTTACCGACTGCTGCATGGCAGTGGTCAGCATTTCTTTGGGAATCTCGTCCTCAATCATGTTTCGTATGAAAGGGTCATTGCCATCTCCTATTAGGCTCTTCTCCGGCTCAACAGCCTTCCGTTTGGCGTTGACGTTGTAAATCTTGGTGGGCGATCCCTTTACCGTTGGATCAAAGTACACCAGAACCTCGGTCTGTTCCTGAAAGCCAGCGTCCTTAATCGCCTTGACTTGAGAAACAAGGAGCGGCGATAGCGGGTTATCGCTCGCAAAAAAGACCATTATTGTCCATTCATTCTCGGTCGAATTCACTTGGGTTGTCATGGGGGCTCTCCTGTTAACGGAAGTTCGAGATCTCTGTTTGAAACCTTGTGGCCCTTACTGGCTCGGTACTATTACATTGATTGGAAATGACAGTCAGGAGCCAGCGGTTCTGGGCGCACAGATCTGAGGCTGGACAGGCTATGCACAACTTTGGTCTCTGTCAATAACAAAACCCCAGCCTTCACAGGAAAATGACAGCAGCACTAAAAACGTTTCCATCATTCTCGACAAGGTCCTGGCCGGAATGTTTGGGACCTGAATCAAGCATCTGATCGGAACTGTCTACTTTCTTCATTTCGGTTAAGGTCCAGACACACTCCGCGCTCAAGCTATTGTCCCGCCCATAAACCATGACGGTCCATTCGCGTAGTGGTTCTGGCTTTCGCCTAAGTCGTTTATTAGTCATCGGAGGCTCTTTCATTCGCCGCCGGCGTCCCCTTTCAGGCGTCGCCAGGGATTAATCTTGAGTCAATAGCTTGCGCGAATTGATCGACCGCGGACGAAATTGCAGAGTCGTCTCCCTAATTGCGGGTTCGGTTGCGATCAGAGGGCCGTTGGGCGTCCTTCGGAATTCAGGCTGGAGATCCGGGCACCTGAGATAATGCTGAGCAGCGAGACTTGCAGAAAGTAGCCGTCCGATTCTGGATTGTCAATAGTCCATCTCTGCCAAATTAATGATCGTCAGCTATCGTCAGCGGTAAATCATTTTAGAGGAATTAACGATCTCGTCAGGTTACGTGATGCGTAACTCTCATTTAACTCAACCAGTCTGACTCGCGAGAAGGCTGCCCGGTAGCGTTTACCTACATTCAGCATCTTTCTGATGAGGTACGAAATCCTTCAGCCAGTCCCGCAAGTAAAATACAGCTAGTTCAAGCTCCCGTTGCAGGTTAGAATTCCTCGCCCGCTCAATTTAGTTTGCCCTTCTGATGAAGTACTTGATATGCCGAAACGGTGACACCGACTTCGGGCATTAGAGGCTCGGTATGATCACAATCAAATCATTTGACGGCGGAGAGTTTGAGGGCTATCTCGCGTTGCCCGCGGGCGGGTATGGTCCAGGTATCGTTGTGTTGCAGGAGATTTTTGGCGTCAATGAGTTTGTGCGCAGTGTCGCGGACTGGTATGCAGCTCACGGGTTTGTCGCGCTTTGCCCGGATCTCTTCTGGAGACAGGAGCGTGGCGTACAACTTACCGACAAAACTGAAGAGGGTTGGCAGAAAGCGTTTGCCTTGTATGCCGGTCTCGACGAAGCCAAAGCTGTAGACGACTCAGCAGCCGCTGGCGATTTTCTGCGCGCCCATCCAGCTTGCACCGGCAAAGTCGGGGCAGTTGGATTTTGCCTGGGAGGCAATCTCGCCTATCTCCTCTCGGTGCGTTACAAGCCGGATTGCGCAGTGGGTTATTACGGTGTCAGCATCGAAAAAAGCCTCGGCGAAGCTACTAGTCTCACTTCACCGTTGCTGCTGCACATAGCCGGCAAAGACAAATATTGTCCGCCGGAAGCTCAGGCGCAGATTCACGATGCGCTCGATTCGAATCCGCTCGTTACGTTGCACGCCTACGCTGATCAAAATCACGCCTTCGGACGTCAGGGCGGCGAGCACTACGATGCGGCCGCTGCCGAGCTTGCGCATCTAAGGACGCTCGAATTCTTCGTTCGCAATCTCAATGCTTCGTCGCCATCGCTCTCCGACGTGTGGGAGGAACACATCAAATACGAGTTCGCGACCAGAGATACCGAGGCTACGTTGAAGACGATGGTGTCTGATGCGTACGTGAACCACATTCCCGTGCTGACTGGAGGCGTGGGCCATGATGAGCTTCGTGAGTTTTATTCTCAGCGCTTCATTCCGCAGATGCCGCCCGACACTTCGATGACGGCGGTGTCGCGCACGATTGGCGCCGATCGCATCGTTGACGAAATGGTTTTTGAATTTACCCACACGATCAAAATGGATTGGATGCTGCCCGGCGTCGAGCCGACCGGCGCGCACGTCAAAGTGCCTCTCGTAGTCATAGTTCATTTTCGCGATGGCAAACTCGCGCATGAACATATCTACTGGGATCAGGCGTCGGTGCTGGCCCAGCTCGGGTTGATAGATGCTTCGAAGCTGCCGGTCGCAGGCGTTGAAAGCGCAGAAAAAGTTCTGAATCCTAATTTACCTGCCCGAAGGTTTTAGGCGTGGACAAACTGAGCCACAGATTTCGCGGATTTCAACAGATAAAACTTTCATTCAAAGCGCCGGAACTTCTATCGCTTTATCCGTGAAATCTGCGTAATCTGCGGCTAAAGTCTTACTGACTGACTATGAAGCCAAACTCAAAGGATGGGCAAACCGGCGCGATCGTCGGACGGCTGCGTCGAGATTTGGGGACTGTCGAGTCCTACGCAGCGCTGATCGGAATCCTGATCGGAGCCGGCATTTTCAAAGTCACGAGTGAGGCCGGCTCGATCACCGGGCCGAGTGTGATCCTGAGTTACATTCTGCTCATGCCGGCGATCCTCGCGACTTCGGTTCCTTACGCAGCATTCATTTCGACTCCGCTCGGTCGCGAGCCAGGTGGAGAATACCTGCACATCTCGCGGACGCTGGGCGGCTACGCTGCGGCTTACATCGGATCGTGGCTGAAGATTATTGCTTATGTAGGCGCGGGAGCTTACCTCGCGAGCGCGCTCGCTGACTACATCATCGAATTGAGCGGACGCCGGCTGAGCGGAGAGTTCTATCATCAAGCCCTCGCCATCGGCAGCTTGCTCTTCTTTTACGTCGTGCACGTGGTGGGCGTGCGCTGGTTCGGACGCATTCAGGTCGGTATGTGTGTATTGCTTGCCCTGGCAATAATCGTGCTGGTTGTACCCGGTCTTTTCTCGATTAAGCCAGCCAACTATTCACCTTTCTTCACGCACGGATTTTCGGGATTGGCCGCCAGCCTTGTACCACTTTTCTTTTCTTATGCGGGCTTTGAATCGCTGGCTCAAACGGCTGGAGAAACGAAGGACAGCACCCAACGCCTGCCCATGGTTTTTCTGCGCGGGATAAGCGTAACTGCGCTCATCTTTGTGCTGATGTCACTGGTGGCATTTGGAGTTCTGCCGTTGACGCGACTGCAATCAAGCAGCGCCCCAATGACGGAGGTAGCATCGGTCTACTTGCCTTGGGGAGCGACCAGCTTTGTAACGCTTGGCGCAGTAATGGCAATCACGACGTCTTTGAATCCCACGTTGATCGTTCCGTCGCGGTTAGCTTTGATATTTGTTGAAGATCGGCTCGCGCCATCATGGTTAGGATTCGTGAATCCGAAGACAGCAACACCGGTGCGAGCGCTGACGTTGACCTTAGCAGCCTGTCTTGTACTGCTGATTAGCAAACAGTTGTCATTGGCTTTGAACGTCGCAGTATTTGCGCTGGTGCTGCTCTACTTTCTACATAGCCTCGTGTTTCTCCTGCTTCCGCGCTTGAATCCGCAACTTAATTCCGAGATTACGATTGGCTTGCCCGTATGGGTGCAACGAGGCGCAGCATTGTTCTCGGTGCTGTCGATGGCAACGATTCTCATTGTCCAGGTGCTGCAAGATGTGCACACGCTGCAGACACATAGTTTTAGTGAAAGATTGGCAAATCATTCGTTGACCAGCCTCGAGCTGGTACTGGCGTGGAGCGCAGTCGGTGCAGTGCTGTATTTGCTGGCCCGCCGCCGAACATAAGCGGCTTGCCGCCGCATAGGGGGCGGAAGCGGCTTTGCCTTTCCGGCACAGCGCCTCATTAAGGCTTCGAGGCTCCGCCTCGGGAGGAGAGGCATAGCCTCGATGGAGATTTACGGTAAGGCGCAGCCTTACGCACTGTGCGGCGGCAAAGCCGTTTTCTAAAGCCTCGTAATTGGATCACTGTGTGAACACTCAATGACTCAAGCCGCCATCAATCGACGCCGCGAAGAGTTTCCCACGCTCGTCTCCGGCATACATCTGCTCAGTCACAGTCTCGGGCCGATGCCCACAACCGCTCGCGAATACATGTCAGCCTACTGCGCTGCGTGGGAACAACACACGAACGAAGATGCGTGGGCGACGGCTTGGTGGGAGCTTTCACAGGATGTTGGCGACCAGATCGCCGCTATCATCGGCGCGGAATCGGGATCGATTCAAATTCAACCAAACGCTTCGATTGCGCTGGCCACCGTTGCTTCATGTTTTGATTTCGCGGGCGGCAAGCGAAAGAAGGTCGTGACTTCCGCGCTTGATTTCCCGTCGATGGAATACATCTGGGAAGCTCAGCGGGCTCTGGGCGCAGAGATAGTAATTGTGGACTCTGCGGACGGTATCAGCCTCAATTTGGAAGAGCTTCTGGCTGCGATTGACGACAACACGGCGTTGGTGGCGATGTCACACACTTCATTTCGCAGCTCGTACAGAGTAGACGCTCGTGCAGTGGTTGAACGCGCGCATCAAGCCGGCGCTCTATGCTTGCTGGACATTTATCAATCAGCCGGTGCAATGAAACTCGAGGCGAAAGACTGGAACGTAGATTTTCTCATTGGCGGTACGATCAAATGGCTGTGCGGCGGTCCAGCCTGTGGCTATTTGTATGTGCGACCTGATTTGCAGAAAGATCTAAGGCCACGACTAACGGGCTGGGTAGCTCATGATGCGCCTTTTGAGTTCGCTCACGTCCCGATGCGGTACGCGAAATCAGTCAGGCGTTTCGCCCAGGGAACACCGAGCATCCCGGCCCTGTATTCAGCTTTGGGCGGTTTGAAGATCATCTCTGAAGTTGGTATCGATGTGATCTCGGCTGAGTCCCAGCGACGGACGGAAATGATGATTGAGTTTGCTTTGGACCGGGGCTGGCAGGTAAATACTCCTCGCGCCATGGCCAACCGTGGTGGCTCGATAATGATCGGAGTGCCCGACGGTCCGGCGATGGTCCAGCGCCTGGCGGAAAGAAAAGTCTTTGTTGATTCACGCCCTGGCGTAGGCCTGCGCATGTCGCCGCACTTCTTCAACACCGACGAAGAGGTGAGCGAGGCGTTCGCGATTCTTGCGCAGCTTATTGGTCGCTAACTCTATTCGTCCCAGCTATCTTCAAATCGGCTTTCGACATTGGCGAGCAAGTCGTCTTCCCAATTGCTATCGTATCGTCGTTCGTATTCAGATTCTAGATGTCCGCGAACCTTGTCGATAGTGGGACGACCACTAGCACCTCTAAGATGCATTTCAAGTAAAATGCCTGCAATGTGTTCATCTTGATCGCGAAGGCGATATCCCATCTGATGAAACCTACTTGTAGTTGTGCCTCTACTTAGTCGTGCATTCATAACCTCAAATACATGGTGCGGACTTGCAAGAATTTGAGTTGTGAAAAGTTCGAACAAAGTTATTCCGAAAGAATATATATCTGAACGCACTGTTACATCTTTAGGTGCGATTGCTTGCTCAGGTGACATGTATTTCATTGTTCCCAAACCCCTCTGATTCGTCGCCGTGAGCATTCCAGTAGACAGCGAGGCATGAAAGTCACCCCACTTCACAATCCCGAAGTCACCCAGTTTAGCAAAAGGGTAATTACCCTCTCTCGACATCTTAGAGAGAAAAACATTGGCAGGTTTGACATCGCGATGGACCAGTTTCATCCTGTGCAATTCGTCGAGCGCATTGGCAATTTGTATTCCGATATGAAGTCGACGCCTGGTGACGTTGAATTCTTTGACTCCCTTTTTCTGTTCAGATGCAAGCTTACGTATGTAATTCTCCAATGGTCTCCCATGAACATACTCCATCAACAAAAAAGGGTTCTTCGGGTCGTCCGATTCGAAGCACTCACCATCAGCATTGTGGCAATAATCATAGACCGTTATGAGGTGGGGATGCCTAAGATTGGTTCCTCGTTCCCCTTCTCGACGAAAGCGCGCCGAAACGTCGTCGAATACCGATTCTTCAATATACTTTGGATCTGGTGCCAAGAACTTGACAGCTTGCAGAGCCTTGTCCTTTAAGCGGGTGGCTTTTCTTACCAAGCCGACTGCTCCGTCACCAACGTGTCCACCAAGTTCGTATTGTTCTCCTCTCACTACAAACCGCTGGCCGGCCATCGGTCGACAAAACTCGCGGCTAAGATAGTGGGACATAAGCCTCCTTAGGTAGTCATGCGGTGATGAACTTACTACTACGCCAGATCATCAACATCATACCTCACACTCGGGCTGCCGGCTGGATAGAATACGCCGAGCAATCGCAATTCCCCATCTCCGATATTCTCGACACAGTGAACTTGAGTGCGAGGTAGAAAGATACATGAGCCGCGCGCAATTGGCGTGTTACTTTCACTCGCCCACATTCGTCCCTGGCCTCGAAGAATAAACAACACTTCTTCGTATTGATGAAAATGATCGGGTGCCCGGCCTGGCGGGATTGAACCAACGAATTGAGTTACCTGCTCGCTGCCAATCTCATTGTCGACAAGAACTCGATACCAACGGTCGGCAGTTGGCTGCGCAGCTCGATCAGCGAGACGAACCAATGGGGCTTTCTCCGGAGAGGTCGACATCGGGGAGACTAATGGTTCGACAAACTGAGTTGCGCTGTCTGCCGGATCGGGACAGCGTGAGCTAATCAAAACCACCGAATGATCTTCGCGATTCTGGAAAGTGAAGGTCTGACCGGGACGTAAGTAAATTCCCGTTTGAGCTGCAACATCAAACGGCCATCCGTCGATGAACACGGTCAGCGCTTGCGGAGTTGGATCTTCACGAGCGACTTCCGCTTCGTCCCTTTCCAAAACGTAAAAAGTCTCGTCACAGGTTTCGTTGCGAAAGCCTGGTGAAGTGCCAGGAGCAAACTCGAGAACGCGAAGAGAGATTGCTTGCGCGCCAGTTCGTCGTCCAATGGGTGACCAGATGCGAAGCGTTCCATGTTCCACAGCTTCGCCTTCGCGCATGTCGATGACACGGCATCCACCTTCGAGGTTGACTGGCATGAAGTGATTGTAGCTTAGACGCTAAGCGTAGTTACAGGTGTTAAGAGTTCAAACTTTAGTTTGTGATTTGGCCGCTACACAATCTGAAGATTGAACTCTGAACGCCGGTGGGGTTAGTCGCGTTTGAGGTGGTGAGTCGTATGTTCGGTGACTGACGAGGCTCGTGGAACTTCGGCGGGAATGAGATCCGAAGTTGAGGGCGAGCGAGCCATGTCAGGTCGGTCCAGCGCTGGCCGCAACTGTGGCGCGGCGTATCCGGAATCGAGCAAGTTCTTCGAGTCTGAAAGGTCTTTGATCCCTTTGGGCAAGCGTGTGAACACGAGACCATTAATGACCAATCCCAGGCCGATAGCGAAACAGACCACTCCAAGTCCCGCAAAAAAAACTAACAACGGGATTGCATCGGGATCTTTAGGGTTGTGGATTACTGCCAATAACAAACCCGCTAATATAGCTGCCCCCAACCCGCTCGCAGCAGTTACGACCCCTGCTCGCATACGGCGCAGACGCTTTTCTTCAGGCGACTCGAGAAACTTTTCAATTTGCGGCAGGACGTCTTCGGCGATACGTTTTAGATCTCGTGAATCGTCTACTTCACGAATTTTCTCGGCAAAGACGCGACCGATTTCCTCGCGAGCGCTGACCGCTGAAGCTGTAACTGCATCAGGGCGTTCTAGACTCAGCCGCACCGGACGCAGGTCCGTACCGCAGCCACGGCAATACTGGCTCATTTGACGTTCTTCAGAACCGCATCCAGGACAATACATAACGAAGAGTTATACGGGCTGTGTACGCGGGGTGTTCAGGGAAATGCCGACCAAACTTCAGTTGTAGTTAATACCGAGGTCCAAAAGGCGCTTTGGCGAAAGCAAAAGATAGTCGGACTTTAAGCCTCAACCTTGACGCCGCGCCAAAAGGCGACTCGATTCCTAATCTCCTCAGCTGCCGGCTTCGGATCCGGGTAGTACCACGCGGCATCCTTGTTTACATTTCCATTGACGACGACATTGTAATAGCTCGCCTCGCCTTTCCAGGGGCAAATCGTGTGACGGTCGCTATCTTGAAAGTACTCCCGCGTGATCGCATCGGGCGGAAAATAATGGTTTCCTTCCACGACCACGGTGTCATCACTCTCAGCAACTACCGCATTATTCCAGATTGCTTTCATTTGATCTCCCCTCGTACGACAGGCTGCCAGCCTGTCGAAGACTCGACCAGCTACAACGCTCAAAAAACTAGAGCGATTTGCCATACTTCATTTACCATTCTCATTGTCATTTTGGTCGCGGACCCTCTGGCTTTGTACGCCGATGTTCTCAATGAAGAATCCTAAAAGCACACTCTGCAGGCTGGCAGCTTGCAGCACAAAAGGCTAACCGCCGCTGACGGATGGTAGGATGGTAATCTCGTCTCCGTCGCGCAGCGGTGTAGCCAACGCCTTTTGCCGGCGAACATTCTCGTCGTTCAGGAATACATTTACGTGTAGGCGAATCTGGCCCTGCTCATTTACTACTCGATCGCGAAGCCCAACGTACATCTGCCACAACTCGGCCAACGCTTCACCGACGGTTTCGGCCGAGCTATTCAGTACAATCTGATGTTTCCCGTCGGTGAATTCCGTGAGGAACCCCGTGACATTGATATTGATCATGGCAGACTGCCTTCCGGAACTTGCCACGGATGAAGATCCAAAACCAACCTTCCGGCTTTGACAGCTGGATCCGTCTCCGTCAAGACTTTTGCTTCCTCCATTGAGCCGACCTTGAACACGAAGATTCCGCGTAAAGCTCCATTATCACCGAACGGTCCGGCTACGATTAACTTCTTCATTTCAGCAAGACGATTAATATTGGCGAGATGAGCTTTTTGCAATTCCTCCGCCGCTTCTTTCGTCGGTGGTGAAAACGAACCCCGGACCAGGAACGCGAGGTAAACCGTCGTCCACTTAAGTGGGGAATTCGCCTGCTTGAAAACATCTTCAGACCACCACGGATGCATCTCTACAACCCAATGCCCTGCAACCACCCCCGGATCGTCATTGGCCCAGGCTTTTGCTTCGTCCGCAGAGGACGCTCGAAAGATATAAATTCCGCGAATCTCGCCGTCATCCGTTAGCGGTCCAGCGACAACGGCTTTACCCGACTCAAGCAGCGATTTCACGCGCTCCAGGTGGGCTTGATAAAGTTGCTCGGTTTCTTTCGTGCGTGTAGCTGTCCAGTTCGGTCCCTTTTTCAGGAGGGCCATGTGAAACTGCACCAGCTTCGATTCCGGTGACGCGTTTTTCTGCTGATACCCCGGGACGAATAAGCTGAAAGCCAGCAGTATTGAAAAGATAAGACTCATCATAGACTCCTTTTGATATTTTCAGATTGATCGAACCCTCGGAGTCTCTTCATTTCATTCACAGCCGGTTTCAAACCGGGCGCCGGCGCTAAATCAAGCTAAGGAACCGTTTCAACGGTTTCTTCGATGGCATTGGTGAGAACCCGTTGAACGGTGCAAGAATATATGTGTCTAACTAGCTTTGCACGAAAAGTCTTAAATCCCACCTGCGGCAGCTGGTGGTTACCTTCAAGTCCAGCCTACCAATGTAGATGTCGTTGTTTACTGAATCCCACCTGCGGGAGCTGGTGGATGGTTCAAGTCCTGCCTATTTCCGTT
>DATNBH010000082.1:0-33219 GCA_035572035.1 Pyrinomonadaceae bacterium
CGCTGCTTTAAGTTGGGTCTGTAACCAGCGTTGCCGAGTTCCGCTCATCTTGAGCTCGCTCTCAAGTACGCCTAGTCGCCTGGCCAGCTTCGGAGAAGTTTTTTCTTGACAGCCCTTTCATAGAACAGGCTGGCCCTGTGGGGTTTCATGCTCACAGCTACAAAAACAGGCTGATCCACCGGTTCGCATGAGGCCACGGGCTGGCCCCGTGGTGTTTCACGTTGCCGCCTGCCAGCAGCATGAAACGTGAACACTCCACGGGACGAGCCCGTGGCATCACCAAAATCTCGGCCCGCCTCTGTTAGCGACCAACGTGAGTGACCACGGCGCCAGGCCGTGGCCTCAGTTTAGCGACTACCTACTTTTTCTTGCCGCGCTGGTCTAGAATACTCCGGTAATTTTGCGTGGATTTAAGAGGTGTGAAATCAGCTTGAAACAAGCCTTGGCCCCTCGAAATCATGTAGAATGCGCGCCACAATCCACACCACCTTTAAGATTGTTTTGAATCTTCACGAGGAATGTAACGAACCATATATTCAGAAGTAAGAATCGAACCTTTATGAGCCAACCAACCTTGAGAACTGAACTGGATGAAGCGCAGTTGGGAGATGCTTCAGGATTCGCCGGCCATCCCAAAGGATTAACACCTCTCTTCTTCACTGAGTTGTGGGAGCGATTCAGCTATTACGGCATGCGTGCGATTCTCGTCCTTTACATGGTGGCGCTGCCCGGAGAGGGCGGGCTCGGCTTTGATACCAAGCACGCTACGTCAATCTATGGCACCTACACGATGTCGGTTTATTTGACGGCGCTGCCCGGGGGATTGATTGCCGATCACTTTCTAGGCGCTCGGCTCGCAGTACTGATTGGCGGAATCATCATCGCCGCTGGGCACTTCACGATGGTATTCCACAGCATGACCAGCTTCTATCTGGGTATGGTTTTGATTGCTGTCGGAACAGGTTTCCTAAAGCCAAACATCAGCGCCATGATTGGCGGGCTCTACAAGGAAAATGATCCGCGACGCGATAGCGGCTTCTCAATTTTTTACATGGGGATCAATATCGGCGCCGTGCTGGCGCCATTGGCAGTCGGATACCTGGCCCAGGGAAAGAGTTTCAAGAGATTTCTCGCGTCGATGGGTTTTGATCCGAATACAAGTTGGCATTGGGGCTTTGGGGCTGCAGGCGTGGGGATGATTATTGGCCTGGTGGTTTACCTGCTCGCCAGTCAGCGATTGGCCAAAGTTGGCAACCGGGTCAAGACCAAAGTCGAAAAAGCAATGGAAGCGCCGGCGGCAAAGTTGACGACGGCTGACTGGAAACGAGTGGCGGCAATCGTAGTCTTTTTCCTTTTTACGATTCTGTTTTGGGGAGCGTACGAGCAGAAAGGCGCGAGCTTAAATCTCTTTGCCAAACAGCTCGTCAATACTGAGGTTTTTGGCATCGGTTTTCCGTCCAGCTACCTGCAGTCCTGCACTCCGCTTTTTGTGATTGCGCTGGCGCCAATCTTTTCGGGCTTGTGGGTCAAGCTGGGTAACCGCCAACCTTCTAGTCCGGCAAAATTCACTTTCGGTTTGCTCTTTATCGGGATCGCTTTTCTTGTCCTGGTTCCAGCGTCTTACCTGACTGGGTTTGGCAAGATAAGTCCGTTGTGGTTGGTGGCCCTTTACTTTATCGAGGTAGTGGGTGAGATGTGTTTGAGCCCGGTGGGCTTGAGCACAGTCACCAAACTGTCGCCTGCCAAGCTGGTGGGAATAATGATGGGCGTCTGGTTCCTGGCCTCGTCATTCGGAAGCAAGCTCGCCGGATACCTTTCGGGATTCTTTGTCGCGAACAATCCGAGTCAGCTTATGAAACTATACGGCGGCATTGCGATCGGCCTCTTGATATCAGCCGGTATCCTGGCAATGCTGAATCCCAGGATCAAGAAATTGATGGGGCATGTGAAGTAATCAGTAATCAGCAATCAGTAATCAGCTAATCGCTAGCTTGGTTCATTCTTTGTACTTTGTGCTTTGTTCTTTGTCCTTTGTGCTTGAGTGTCGAAAGCGTTGAGTGATTGAAAGATGGATACCAAAGAAGTGCAAAGAACCAAGAACTAAGTACAAAGGAAAAACCCCATCACAACCAACCGGGTATGGCTGATTACTGATTGCTGATTGCTGATTGCTGATTACTGATTACTGTTCTAATAATTGAGGATGAAAATGGAGTATTCCCGACGCCCACCCTCGCCGTCAGAAGAAAAAGCAAACACCATTAGTCATGGTCTCGGTTTGATTGCGAGTCTGGTTGCGGCGCCCGTCCTCGTCATCACAGCCATGAAGGCGGGTGGACCATCGGCGGTGATTGGTCCCGCAGTGTTCGCAGCCTCCGTCATCAGTTTGTATCTGGCCTCGACGCTTTATCACGCGCTGCCGGAGACTCGCGGCAAAGGGTTCTTCCGCCTCATGGACCATGCAGCGATCTTTATTCTGATTGCCGGAAGCTACACCCCATTCACTTTGGGAGTTATGCGCGGACCGTGGGGGTGGTCGCTGTTCGGCGTAGTTTGGGGCCTTGCCGTAATGGGATTGATATTGAAAGCGCTTCCCCGCACTCGATATTCACGAGCGACTATTGTCTTGTACGTGCTGATGGGATGGCTCGCAGTTGTGGCGACGCGACCAATTCTCACGTTAATACCGATGCCTGGTGTTCTGTGGATTGTGGCGGGCGGTCTGGCTTACACGGCGGGACTCGTCTTCTTTGGTATGCAGAAGCTGCGGTTCAATCACTTCATCTGGCATCTCTTTGTGATGGCCGGCACTGTATGTCATTTCTTCGCGGTGCTGTGGTACGCGGGATGAAGGCAGGAGGCAGGAATGGATGTAAGTGATGCAAGAAGAGCTCAAAGATAATCAGCTCGAGGTAAATCAGCTCAAGGTAAAATCAGCTCGAGATAAATCAGCTCGGGGTAAATCAGATCAAGGTAAATCAGCTCGGGGTCAGGAAGGGTTGCTTGCGCCCGCCTCAAGATGCACCAGCATTCAACTCTGATCCAATACCTTCTTGCTGAAGATGTATTTTGATGGTCAAGCTTGAATGCTGCGGTAACTTGAGGCGGGCGCAAGCAACCCTTCCCGACCTCGAGCTGAGTTACCTTGAGCTGCACTAATCCACTTAGTGTCTAACAACGCTGCCCAACTGCCGACGGTCGACTGCCGACTGCCGCTACCGACTGCCGCTGCCCGACTGCCGCTGCTTACTGTCCTTAAGCTCGCCGGAGTGCGTTGGTTTTCGCGATGCCGCGCCGATTCAGGAGACTCTGGCCTTCCTGCCTCGAGATTATTCCCTTGGAAATCATTGCCTGAACAGACGCCTCGAACGTGATCATCCCGTGAATCTGTCCAGTCTGCATCGTCGAGTGGATCTGATAGGTCTTGCCTTCGCGAATGAGATTCGCAACCGCGGGAACGTTGAGTAACACTTCTACGCAAGGCACTCGCCCCGAGCCGTCACTGCGCCGAACCAAAGTCTGAGCAACAACTCCCCTGAGGCTCTCAGAAAGCATGGCTCTGATTTGACCTTGTTGAATCTCCGGGAACACGTCGATGATGCGGTCGATAGTCTTAGTCGCGCTATTCGTGTGCAGCGTAGCAAGCACCAGGTGCCCAGTCTCGGCTGCGGTTAACGCCAGCGAAATACTTTCCAAGTCACGCAGCTCACCAACCAGGATTACGTCAGGGTCTTCGCGCAGGGCTGCTCGCAGCGCCTGGTGAAATGATTTGGTGTGGCTCGAGACTTCTCGCTGATTGATCAGACACTGCTGATTCCGATGCACAAATTCAATCGGATCTTCGATCGTGATGATGTGAGCACGCTGAGTAACATTCAGGTGATTAATAAGCGCTGCAAGTGTAGTGCTCTTGCCCGAGCCCGTTGGGCCGGTAACGAGCAACAAGCCTTCCGAGACATCCAGTAAGTTGATCAACGTATCGGGCAACCCGAGGTCTTCAACCGTCTGAATCTGGTCGGGAATCAAACGAAATACTGCGCCCACGCCTTTGCGCTGCCGGAACGCGTTGACACGGAATCGGCCCACTCCTCGCAAGGAATAACTACAATCCAAATCCCACTCTTCAAGAAAGTTCGCGCGCTGGCGCTCGGTCAGGATTTCCAGAATCAGCGCCTGGCAAACTTCAGGAGTGACGTCCTTGTAATTAAGCTTGATCATCTCGCCGTTAATGCGCAGGTAGGGTGCAGAACCGCTGGCAAGGTGTAAATCTGAAGCTCCCCGCTCAGTCATTAGCGTCAGTATTTCATCAATTTTTGCCATAGTTGTTTCCGAAATTTCGATCGAGTCGCGCGCGAATGTGGAAGACTAGAGGCGCGGGACGATTGCCCCGCGCCCAGGCAAGGCTTAGTACATGACCTGTCGGAATGCAGTCGGCTCGATGTACTGGAACTGAGGCGTGCCCGGAGGCAACCTATCCGGCGATTTGAACGTGGCGTCAAAAGCCCAGTCTCGTTCAGGCGGGCTGTAAATCTCACCGCTGGTGTTGTATTGGCCCATCGCTTGTGTCGAGTGATAAAGAGGGATCAACGATCCAACCAGGTTGTAACGTCCACTCCAGCTCTCGAGGAACCGTGGGAAGTTATGCATCCCACCATTCAATCGAGACTCGTTATTGTTCGGATCACTCGAGTAGTTTCCGGCGTCAGGTCCCGCTGAGGTTGCTGACATCGCGGATAAATTGTTTCCCGCGATAATGCCGGCTCGCAACGAGGTCTCGGCGGTAACACCGGGCAGACTTCTGTCTCCGGGCCGATCGCCGACATCGTCTGGGAACATCGAACTCATGCTGTCGAACCAGGTCTTTGAAAGCGGGAAAAATGCGTCACAAACGATCGAAGCAGGCACCTGGTTACCGGTGTAGTAACACGCAGCCGTGACATCGTTAAGACATGATTGTCCAGCTGGCGGGGCAGCGTTGATTCCCGTGGTGTTGTAGTTTCCCCAAATATAGACCATGTTTTCCGAGGCTACTGTAATTCCGAGCGTCGTGGAAAGCTTATTAGTGCCGCCAAGGACTTGCAGGTTTTCTCCATTGAACAGCCGCACAGCACGCCGGAAATACTTGCTCTTAGTCTTGGGACTGGCGGTATCGGTTGAATCGATATTGGTCCACGCTGCAATCGCATTCGCCCTCGCGGTGCGTTCAGCTATCGTGCTTGCCGTAGTCGAGCTCAGGATTGAGCTCAGTGGATCAGGGAGTTCTGTCAAGTCGCGTTGCAGCGTGTTTTTCTTCGTGCCGTTGTCGATCACGTCTTCACCGGGATCGAGCGCTGCCACGTAACCGGACGTAACGATCGGTCCGTAGATGTCTTCGTTATCGACCATGCCGTTCGTGGTGCTCAAGGTGACGCCGGCAGAATCGACTTCAGATTTGATCTTGTCGCCACGGCGGTCTGAGACGTAGATGATGTAGCCATCCGGTTTGCCGATATTCGACGAAACCGCGCTGGTTCCGCTCAGCAAATTGCTGTCGTAGACACCATCCAGCCAGCGCGCCACATTTTTCATGTTCAGCTCAACGATGCTGGTCATGCCTCTTTCGAAAATGCTGTTATTAGCCAGGCTGCTATGAATATGACCTTCGCGCACGTTGTAGACGTTGATCGGCACTATGCTGTTCCAGGATCCTGCAGCGGCCGGCGAATCAGAGCGCTGAGGTTGAGAACCAGAGGCGGTGTCATCCAGCACACTCGTTATGAACCCGTGGGTAGTATCCTGGGCCGGGCTACCTCCCGAAGTCTTAATCTCACCGTCAGCTCCAATGCGTGTCTTATTCAAAATGTCGGTCAGACAATTTGTGTAAGCAGGATCGCCATTGAATGCCGGGTTGCTGCTACCACTTGAATCCCGACTGCCTTGCAGGTAAGCAGCCCACAGAGGACGTTGCAAAATGACAATCGCATTCGGCTCGCCTTCAGTCATACCCATGCTCAGGATCGGACGAGTGACGTCATACGAATTGCCGTTGCTATCGATGATCTCAATATAGATCCGAGCCGGAATCCCGGATCCACCCGGTATCTTACGACCACTCGTAGAAGTATCGGGAGTCGAGGGATTGCGGATGTTGCGTACCGTATCTGCCACAGAGCCGGACGTACCCTGCAGTACTGCTGTCGAACTTGTATCAAGGTAAGTACCACTGTCATTCATACGCCATAAAGCCTTGCCGCTATTCAAGCGGTCAGGCTTGAAGTAATAAGTATCGCCTGTGTTCGTTACCGAAAGCTTTACGCCTTTTCCGGTCGGAATTCCCGAGGCATCACTCGCTGATGACTGTTCGTCATCAATGAGAATTCGTACCTCTGCCTTTGAGTGATAACGCGATTCGCTCAAAGTCTGGTCGTCATTGGGCATGCGTCGCTTGATGATCTCGCGAGTCTGATTGCCATCGAGCTGTAATGGCAGCAACAACGGTGCGATACCGGTGCTTTTCGAAAGCAACTGCCCGTTATAAGTCGCGACTGAGGTGGATTTCCAGGTTGAGTTGACCGTGCCGGTTGGCGAATTCGGCGCCGATCCGTTGACGTTAGGACCTAGCAGCACACTGGCGCCGGCAATAGGCAGCGGCCCGGTATCGAAGTGGACGGTGCCGTCGTGCGTCGCTCCATTACGCAGCACGTCACGCACAACCTCGCTGGCAGTCGTAACCTTATCGAGAAACGTTACATTGCCGTTGAGATACAAGTTGCCGTTCGCATGCACGCGTCCGTTAAAAGTGAAGTTAGGACCAGGGTGAATTTCCATGTCTTCGCTGCTGAACATACCGAACTGAAAGATCGGCACCAGGTAATTGTTCATTGTGCGATTCAATTCCACCTGCGCAGAAGCTGAGGTTGCTACAGTTGTCAGCGTGTAAGGAGCCACACTGGCAGTCAATCCTGCCAGGGGACCATTTTGAACAGTGACGCTTGGGTAAGCGGTGCCACTAATGCCCTGGGTAGCGCGCATTGCCGTCAGAGTAGCGTCATCGAGCGCGATGTTTTGATTGAAGGAGAAGCCCTCGCTAGCGAGATCCGGAGGCGAACCGGCAATATTAGTGAGCTGCGTTGTCGTCGGGCGAGAAGTGCGCGCGAACAGCGTGCTGAAGTCGCTCGTCATCTTTTCGATGCCGGCCGCAGCAGCGTAAAACGCCTGCGTCTTTTCCAGGTCGCTGCCCGCAACGCGAGTCTCAACTTGAACGACCGACAGCACCGATAAAGCGATCACGCTCAACAAAGCCAGCATCAAGATGGCTGTGGCAAGAGCTGCGCCTCGTTCGCTCGCTCGCGATTGTGTCTTAAGTGACTTGTCAACTCTGATAATCATTGCGTTCTCCTCAAAAATCCTGGGGGAATCTCCCAACTCAAAAACTTATCCGTGTTAGCTGGGTTGCTGCGCACGGCGGAACTGCATGTTGCGCACGCTCGTGCTGGTTGTCATTGAAAGCTGCGACTTGTTGCCGCTTTGTAGTGCGTGTGGTGTTTCTACCGTCACGGTGACCTCGACCTGACGAATGCCTAAGCGCTCTGACTTGGTGGACAAAGCGTTGGTAGGCTGCACCACGTTGCCGGCGGAGTCAGTCATGTCCAGCGAATAGTTAAACTGAACGTTGACTACGTGTTCGGCAACAACGTTTTCTGTAAAACCGGTACAAGTCGTCGAAGGCACGCACTTGGCGCCAAAGACCCTTCTCATCAAAAACCCGCTCGAGTTGACGTAGTAGTGAATCATTCGCATGCGAGTCATTGAGGTAGCGGTCGTGCCACTCGACGAAATGATTTTCAGATTGTTCGCCGTCCCCGAGGCATTGACTGCCAAAGGACTGTCCCCAGAGTTGAAGGTTAATTGTCTGTTGGCCGTGCTGATGGCGGTGACAACGGAAAAAGTGCTACCGAGTGACGAGCTGAAGAAGTAAATCTCGCCCACAGTGAATTGCGCCATGTTCGTCCCGCTAGGCAAAGTAACAAGAGTTCCCGAGCTATTTATTGTTGTTGGAGGAATCGCAATAAACTGCGGGTCCACCTCGATTATGGTTTGGCGATCGGTGAGACTCGGGGAAGAACGAACTGTAACCGAAGGACTAGTGCCCAATACCGTTGTCCCGGCTGGTACCTGATTGTCCGAAGTTAGAATCCCGAAATTGATGGTGCCGGCGGGCATGTCCGTATCGACGATTGGCGTAAGCGTCAGATAGTTATTGATGAATGTTTGCGGCAAGCGAATTACGCTCAGAGTCTTCAAGCCATCGCCCGCGTTCATCAGATCGCGATTGATGTACTCCTGCGCTGTACGCAGACTCTGTTGAGCATCAGTCAACTCATAATTGGCCGTCGAGATATTCATCGAACCTTTCATGAGTGAAACTATGCTCGCCGTGACGATTATCATCACGCCCAGCGCCACCACCATTTCGACCAGCGAAAAACCAGCTTCGTTTTGAAAGTTAATCTTGCCTTGCATAATTAGCCTCGATTGTTGAACCGCAAACTCAGGAACTCTTAGGGCACGTAGTTGCTGTGCGCGTCGTCGTTCAAATAGCTGATCCCGACAAGGTCCTTGACCTCGTTACCATTGGGTCCATAGCGTAGGGTTACCTGAACTTTTTTGAGCAGTGGATTGAGTTCAGTAATCAGTATCTGTCGATAAACACCGGGTCGCGCACGCGTTAAGTCGCGAATGTCGTCGGTGGTACCGTAGTTACCATCTGGTCCTGGTGCTGTGCTCAAATCGTCAGCAGTACCAAAAACTCCGTCAGGACCCGGCACGGTCGATACATCTCGGAAGTCGCTTGGGAATCCACGGAATGTACTTCCCGACACTTGAGAATTCGAAATCTCGGCAAAAGTAAGTTGACCTGTGTTTCGCAGCGTTTCCATTTGCTCGAGCGCTGAGACGACCAACATCTTTGCGTTCGTGACGCCGCGACCACGATTGCTTGCCATGAGCGCGTAACTGATCGCCGAGGCTACGCCCAGCAGACCAACCGACAGCACCAACATGGCGACAACCATTTCGAAGAGAGTGAAGCCAGACTCCGTCGATGTTCTTTTTTTGATTTTCGTCATGGATTTATTACTCGATATATCCGCTCGCATTTGTATTGCTTGCATTGACCGTATACCTCCAGATTTTCACCCTGCCGGATGAGCCTCTGACCGTGATGGCTGACGCCGTTGCCTGCGACACCTGGCTGTTATAGTTGTTGTAGATGAAGAGTGCCCTATCGACGGGATTCCCGGCGGTATCTACCACTGAACCGTCGGGCTGGAAAGTGATGTTCAACTTTCCACCGCTCAAAGACGAAGCTGTAATTCCATCAACCGAGGTCGGGTAAGTGGGCATGCCGGTGGGAACGCCAGTAGATAATTGCGTTGCGGCGATACCACCCTGGCTTAGATAGCTCGCGACCACAGTCGAGCTCCCAGCATTGTTCGGGTAGGTTCCGTCTATTAGCGCTGCAGTTCCGGCTGGAATTGGACCAATGACCTTCATCTGCTTGGTCGTATCGTCGTATTGAAAGGTGAACGCGACCCGGCGCAGCGTGCCGGACGGCGTTGCGCCCGACTGAGACATTGCCAACTGGCGCGCGTAGCGCATTTGGGTCAGCAACTCTCGCGTGATGGCGACAGACCGAGTCAGGCGGCGCTGACTGATCATCTGCGGAACCACAATCGCAGTAAGGATCGTCGCGATTCCTGCGACTACGCACAGCTCAACTATTGAGAAGCCTGCGGCCTTGCGTCGACTCTTGGAATTCATTGGAGTTGTCATTCTGGTTCGTCTCACCCTCAGCTTTCGCTCGTAGTGCGCACAGAAACTCTGGCGCAACCACTAGAGCAACAGCCATACCAAGGTCCGAAAAAATCTGTAAGCAAAAGTATTTCAATAGATAGGTGGCTGGGGGGCGCTCGGACGCGGGCGGCGTTTCGGCTTGAATCGTTTCCTTAAGTAACGCTCAGTGGAAGTCCGTTACCCATTGAAATGAGATCTGGGATCTCGAATCCTGAAATCTGAGATCTGGAATCTCCGAACCAAATCAAAAAATCTCAAATCTTCAATCCGGGATTTTCGGGAATTGAGCAGCCTTTTGATCTTTACGTTCCCTAGAGTGTCTTCACGCGCGGTAGCCATTGCTAGTCAGAGGCTGCCAGCCGGGTTGGTAAAAGTTCGCCCGTTCTTGCGCGGTGCCGCACGCAGCGCTTGAACCGGGTGGAAGGCGCCTCGCAGGTTTTCGAATCTGCGGGGCGCAAAATTTTTTGAGATCTGATGCAGAATTTTTTGAGACCTGATATTTGAGATCTGAGATCTGATCGGCTCTGAGATCCAGAACCGACAGTGCCAGGCCTCGACTTCGACATCAAATCCCACAATCTCAGGAAGCAAGGCATCCCGCGTCCATCCGGGAACATCTTTCATTCACCATCAAAATTGTGTCGGCTGCGGAAACGAATGCGTTGACATGTTCTTGACCGACTCATAGAATCTCGCTATTGACAAAGCCGAGTGCACGCGATCAACAGCCTGTCACCATTGAAAGAGTTCGTGCCGTCCACAAAGCACGACGCAAAGAGATCCGAAACCGCATCGCTGAGTTCCAGGATGTTTGGCGCACCGGTTCGGACGCTCGTCTTTTTGAAGAATTAGTCTTTTGCATTTTTACGGCAGGAGCTTCGGCACGAATGGGATTACGGTCAATTGAAGCCGTAAGACCACTCCTGCTGGAAGGCAGCGCGAAGCAAATGAGTCGCGCTCTACAAGCCGCGGGCGCGCATCGTTTTCCAAATGCCCGACCCGGCTACGTTGTGGTAACGCGAGACTATCTGCGCGAGCATTGCAATTTGAAGCTGCGCGAATCGCTGCTTAGTTTTTCAAACCCAATTGAGCGCCGTGATTGGTTGGCCACCGAGCGAGGGATCAAGGGTTTGGGTTATAAAGAAGCCAGCCACTTTCTTCGTAACGTCGGTCTTAAAGGTTACGCGATTCTTGATAAACACGTGTTGCGCTGTCTTACTGATCTCGGTGTAATCGATTCTCCCCGACCGCCCACAACACGACTCCGTTATCTGGCCATGGAAGAAACGCTGAAGCACTTTGCTCGGGACACGCGTATCGATTTTGACGAGCTTGATCTTGTGCTTTGGTCCATGAAGACCGGAGAGGTGTTGAAATGAGGGCTCACGTAATGAATGAGTGCCGGCAATCACTGCTGACGTCGCGCTCGCACGGGAATTAGCCATGAGATCTTTTTCCTCCGGAACCATAGTGAAGATGCTGGCGGCCGCAAGTTTGGCCGCCATAACGATTTGTTCAGCCGCTGGTTTCACCTGTTCGGCCGCTCCGTTCAAAGACAAGGCCAACAACCGCGCCCAACGGGCCATGCGAGACGGTGATTTTGCCGCGGCAGAAAAGATCTATCGCGAGCTGCTAACCAAAAACGCCCACGACAACGGTGCTCGACTTGGCTTGAGCCTGGCGCTCCTCAAGCAACACAACATTCAGGACGCCTACGATCATGCCGCTCGGGTAATCATTGCCGATCCACTGTCAGCGCGCGCGCATGCGCTTCTTGGTGCTGCGATCCTCGCGGCTGGTGGGTTTCGCGAGTCAGTAGAAGAATTTCGCACCGCTCTCAGTCTGGATCCCGACGAATCGGTAGCCGTCGGCGGTCTCGCCATGATCGACTTCTATGAAAACCGATCCGACCTGGCGATTCGTGGACTTCAGCGTGCGAGCTCTCTCGATCCGGATGAGCCGGATTATGTTTTTAATCTTGGCCAGGCCGCGGCGCGACGAGAACGGTACAAGGAAGCCGCCGATGCGTACGAGCGCTTTCTGAATATTGCTCCGAAGACCGACGCTGATCGCCGCGCTCGCATACGCGGTCTGATTGATTTTCTTAGATACCTGGGGCAACAAAACGCGCTGTACGTTCTTGACGGAGCGAACCGTGCCGCGATTACGTTTGAAGCGCCCGATGGTCGTCCAGTCTTACTGGTTCGGATCAACGGCGAGAAAACGCCTCTTCGGTTTGTGCTCGACACGGGTTCGGGCATGTCCGTCATATCCGAGACGACTGCAAAACGTCTCGGCCTAAAACCGGTTGCTCGCGGTGGTTTGGCGCGCGCCGTCGGTGGCCCAGGACGTTTTGAAATCGTTTATGGCTTCCTCGACTCGGTTGAGATTGGCGAGGTCGAGATCAAGAACGTGCCGGTTTATATTCGACACTTCTATGACAACAAGAATCCTGTCGATGGCTACATCGGTGTTTCAGTGATCTCAAAGTTCGTCACTTCGATCGACTACGGTGATAAGAGCTTTACACTGACCCGCGAGAAAGTTACTACGACACCGGATTTATGGAAGACTACGACCAGCACCGGTCTTGTTACCGTGAACGGGATTGAAATTCCCTTGCGAACTACCTCGAGCGGATTTCTGAGCGGCGAAGTCAGGCTCGAGAGCAACGACAAGTTTTGGAACTTCATCATCGACACCGGCGCCAGCGTCTCGGTCGTGTCTGAAAAGCTCGCGGCAGAGGACCAGATCAGCGGTTATGAACAAGCTGAGCTGATGCGCGTTTACGGAGCTGCCGGCATCACTGAAAATGTTAAGACTTTGATTTTGCCGCGCGTCATGCTGGGAGAGCTTTCCCAGGAAAGAATTAATGCGGCGGTGCTGGATCTTGATCCGGTAAATGAAACCGCCGGCTTCCGTCAGAGTGGAATCCTCGGCGCTAATTTCCTGAAGAATTTCCGGGTTACCTTTGATTTTCAAAGAGGAATTATTCGGCTCGAGCCAGTTTCATCCCCACGTGGAGGCAAGCCGGATCAGGGCGACGACTATCAACGATGAAACCAAGCCTATATATCGAGACGTCCGTGATCGGAGCTTACCTTGATAACGGTGAGCCTTTTCGGCGCGACCTGACTATACGTTGGTGGGAGCACGAAATGTCAGACTACCGGTCCGTAGTCTCGCCGCTGGTCGCTCGTGAGCTTGAGCGAGTTCCCGAGCCGCATCGCTCGTCTTATTTGAACCTGGTGAATCCTCTCGAGCAGGTTGAGTTGACTGAAGAAGCATCCATACTTGCCGACGGTTATGTTTCGCGAGGCATCTTTCATCGCAAGTACATCGCGGATGCATTACACGTGGCGATTGCCTCTTGTCACAAGATCGATTATTTAGTGACATGGAACTTTGGTCATTTGGCAAACGTGCGCCGGCAGGCTCGCATTCGGCTTTTCAATACCGCCGCCGGATTTTTTGTGCCCATGATCGTGACACCCGAATTTTTGGTGTCAGAAGCTGTTAAGTAGTTTTTGTGATTTGTGATCTGTGATTTGCGATTTGTGATTTGCGATTTGTGATTTGCGATCTGCGATCTGTGATTTGTAATCTGAGATCGAGATTCTTTGTCCTTAGTGCTTTGTTCTTTGTAGGCAACGCATCGCAGTTGTTATTTTTGAAAGCTGCAGTTTCATTTGATGCAAACCGCAGACATTCCAAGGTGAGTTGACGTATAGTTGAAGCGTCAATGTTGTACAGGCTCAAGCACCAAGAACAAAGTACAAAGAACCAGGAACAAAAACCAGGACCTAAGACCAAAAACCAAAGACCTTCTTAGATTAAATTCATGTACCGTCGACCTCGTTTTCTTGAAGAACTACACGCCATCCGCGAAGAGATGGCGCGTGAAGTAGACTACGATGTCGATCTGTTTTCAGAAATGGTGCGATCCGGCTTGCGTCCGGCACATGGACCGGAACGAAACATTCGCGGGTTTAAGAGTCGTGTCCCGCCCGCCGGCGACTTGGGCGCAGAACCGGTGAAGCCCAAACGAAAGCGCCGCGCCAGCTGAATGCGGATTGCTGATTGCTGATTGCTGATTGTAAGTTTGTGATTTGAGATCTGAGATCTTGAATTCACAGGGGTCTACTAAGAGATCTCAGATAGCAGCTCTGAGATCACAAAAGCATGAACCTGACGTTCGAAACAATTGGACTCGAAGTTCCCAGCGAGAAGGCTTTCAACTATCTTGCTGAACGCGCCGGCGATCAAGGAGAAGCGACGCAGCTAAATCGCCGCGGCGCCGTCCTCCATGGTCGTTGTTGGAAACTTGGCGAGGGTCTCGAAGTCTGGACCGTCCTTTACGAGTCCGGAAGCGGCGATGTCTTTTATGCGGATTGCCGGCCCGGCTTTCGTGCTCGATACATTCAGACAATCACGCCCTGGGCGCTTACTGAGTACGACGAAGAGGGTGAAGCCGTTGTTCACGGTTACTGCAACGGTTCCGATTGCGAGGTTCTGTTTGAGCTGCAAAATCTAACCGAAGTCGGACCGGGCGGCTTTGGCGCCCAGGAGCTGCAAGTTGGTTTGTGTGGTCTCGCCTACCGAGCTCGTGTTCGCAAGTCGGCTCCCAAAATTCGGTGGCTGCCTCTAGAGAAAACGGCGCCTTCGCGTGCAGCTCACGAAAATGACTGGAGCGTCTCAGGGCGTGTGATCGCTTGCAAGCCCCTGCGAAACCCACTTTCAGGCAGCGAGCTTTATTGGGTGCATCTCGACCTCGATAAGATGAAGCTTGAAGTTTTAGTGAATCAACGCGCGTTACGTGGCGATGCGCTCGTGCCCGGAGCAACCCTTGACGCTGAAATCTGGTTGCAGGGCCACGTTCTTGACGAACAAGCTTTGCGTTCGCGTTACGAAGGGGTGGACCAATCTTATCGAACCGTCAATTTCTGGTCCGGACTCAGGCGTCGAAATTAGACGGCAAAGAGCATGGTGCCCAAAAGCAATGCGCAAAGCACCGTACGTGGGTCCAACTCGAAATCCGACAATTAGCCGTGCCTTTTTCTTTGCCCTTTGCGCTTCGGCCTTTGCTCAATGAAACGCGCTCTTCCCTTTCTCCTCATCATCCTCATCATTTTCGCGGCTAGCCTCTTCTTACTAAATCAATACTGGATTCACCGTTACGACGACTTAGTCCAACGACAAGCCAACATCTATCATCTTGACCCGGATCTCGTTTGGAGCATCATTTACGAGGAAACCTACTTCAGTCCGTGGAAACATGGCAAAGACGGCGAGATCGGATTGATGCAAGTCACGCCCGCCGTCGGTAGAGAGTGGGCGTCCGAAACCGGCATGCGTGAGCTCGAGCGACAGATGGCTAATGATCCGGAGAGTGTGTTGAGAGATCCGGAGCGTAACGTTCAAGTTGGTTGCTGGTATTTGGAGAAGATTTACGGAAGCTTCCGCGATTTGCCGGACGCGGAAGTCAGAATGATTTCCGCCTACAATGCCGGTCCAAGCCGAGCCGTCGAATGGAACCGCACTGCACCCGGGGCGCCGCCGTTGTCGGGTGATGACTTCATCAAGCGCATCGACTTTCCGTCGACGCGCGCTTACGTAACTTCGATCATGGCTCGCTACCGAAACCTCAAGCGAGATCGTGGCGCCAGTAAGTGACAAATGACGGACCAACCTGCGACTTCGAAACTTTTTTCCGCGCGCTGGGTTCTGCCAATCTCCTCCGAGCCTATCGACCACGGCGCAATCCTGGTTCGCGACGATCTCATACTTGAGGTTGGTACACAGCGGGACATAGCTTCCAGATTTCCTGACGCTGACAAGCAAGAGCTCGGCGACGCTGTCATCATACCCGGCCTCATCAATACACATTCACATCTCGAGCTGACGGTTATGCGAGGCTTCCTCGATGCGGAGGACACGAATTTTTTCGCGTGGCTGAAGAAACTCACGCGCGCGCGCCTGGAACGTCTGACTGGTGATGACCTTTATGTTTCCGCAAGTTGGGGTGCCTGCGAAGCCGCTCGCGCGGGCGTTACGTGTGTGGGCGATGCCAGCGATTCAGCACTCCTGAGTATGACCGCGCTACGTGAAGCTGGTCTGCGTGGCATCGTCTATCAGGAGTCCTTTGGCCCGGATCCAAAATTAGCCACTGAAAATTTTGACGAGCTGAAAACAAAAGTCACGGCTCTGCGTGAATTGGAAACTCCGCTCGTTACACCCGGCGTTTCACCGCACGCGCCTTACACCGTCAGCGCTCCTCAGCTCGAAATGATTTCTGATTTTGTCCTGTCAGAAAAACTGCCGCTAATGATGCACGTCGCGGAATCTCAAGCCGAACAATTGCTCGTGCGCGAAGGTCGCGGGTCTTTTGCAGATGGCTACGCCGCCCGTGGAATTAAGTGGTCAGCCCCTGGCACTTCTTCCCTCCAATATTTGGCAGCCCACGGGATCCTCCGCACCAAACCTCTGCTTGCACACTGCATCACGGTCGATGACGCCGACATTCAGACGATCAAAGAAAGCGGCGCCGGAATAGCGCACTGTCCCAAGTCCAACGCGAAACTTGGTCATGGCCGAGCGCCCTTCGAAAAGTTTCTTCAGGCCGGCATTCCGGTGGGGCTCGGAAGCGATTCAGTGGCGAGTAATAATATTTGCGACATCCTCGAAGAAGCCCGCTTTGCAGCACTTTGCGCGCGGGCACAGGATCCCGGTTCGGCGGACAAAATCTCAGCGACTGACGTCTTGCGAGCTGCTACACAGGGCGGCGCGCTGGCGATGGGCCTGGCTGACCGGGTTGGCGTATTAGAACCCGGCAAGCAAGCAGACTTTGCAGCCTTTGCCCTGACTGGCGTTCATCAACGTCCCGCTTATGATCCTTATTCGGCTTTGGTCTTTTCGTCTTCAGCTCGAGATGCAATTCTGACAGTCGTGGCCGGCAAAGAAATCTATCGGCACGGGCGAATGACAGCCGTGGACGAGGAAAGACTCTCCGCCCGAATGGACGAGATCGCCAGGAAACTCGATTCAAGACAGCCTCCAGGCGTTTAGAGTTCAAGCTTCAGCTTGTGTGCTTTCCGAGCGACACCTAAAAGTCGAACTAGCTTTGCCCGAAAAGTCGTTCGTGTACATAAAGTTATTGGGCTGTACAGAAAGTCCGCCAGCACTAAATTAACTAGCTCTCGCGTTCCACTCGCGCAAGATTCTGTCAAAGGCTGGCTTGGTCACGAACAAGTGCTCGCCGCTCGAAAGTGTTACGACCCAATGCGTGCGTTCGTAATCGCGGCCCGCATCTGATAGCTGTTCTTTGAGACTGACTACAGAATGAAGGTCTACGATCAGTGTTTTGATCGAGGCATTCTCGACTTCTCCGGCATGAAACTTAAAAGCTCTCACTTGTGCTTCCAATCAAACTGCCGCGACCCCAAAGGTCGGGTCAATTCCTAGCTCGTACATCGAGCCAATTACAACGCAGAGATTATGACAGAGAACCTTGCACAGAGCCTCATTGATCTGTGCTGTCTCAGTTTTGCAGCGTAGCCGCTCACCAAACTTTGCCTTGATCATGCTGAAGGTCGTTTCCACGTTCGACCGTCTGTGATAGTGCGTTAAAAACTCATCACGATTGAAGCTGTAGAAGTGAAACAACTCTTTCCAAAGGTCATCTTTCTTTTCGCCCGAGTTAGCCGAGACATTTGTTTTGAAAGGAATGTAAGGCGTCGCACCGTGAGCCACTGTAGCGCGAAGATTGTCTGCGCTCATGTAGGCTTTATCGGCTGAGACTTCTACCATGTTGAAGCCGCTCTTAGCGGTCGCATCTACAAGCGGTTTGTAATACGGGCTATCGTGCGAGTATGAGGGCATCCTTGAAACATAACCTCTTGTTTTCGCATCGCGTAAGTCAGTCATAAAGCGACGACCGCTCGATGTTGAAAATGTTTTGTAAACCGCACTGAAAATATATCAGCAAGTGGCAAGCGTGGTCGCCCGAAGGTCTGTTCAGGCTCCTGGACGCCGGAGCAAAGCTCATTCAACAAAGCGAGAAAGTGGGCCTTCTCGTTTGTCTGAGCCTTGTTGTACGAGGCCCATTCCTGCTTGTGGGTCTTTCTAACTGTGACTGTCTCAGTAACCGTTCGACTGTCGCCGTCATCGGCGTATTTCACGCTTAACAACTATTGTGAAGATGTGCTTGCACGGTCGCTGTCGCAATTCAAAATCAGGACAGGTGCAGTTTGGCTCTTGCGGATTCGGATCAACCGTGCACCGCCTGCCGCCCGCCTGAGAGGGAACGATCCAAGTATCGCCCTTGCGGGTAAGCTTGCTTGTCGCCGCAATCATCATCGCTCGCTGTTCGCGTGTCGTGTTTCCATTGTGATGCTCCTTGCCCTTCAATAGGCGATAGCTCACAATGACTTTGCGTGAATCTGATGCGAGCAATCGCGTTAGGTTTTCAAAAGGCCTTAGTGGTTAGCGCCGCTAGGGCCTTTACTATGTCGTTTGAACGGAATTATTGTATATCGGATAAATATACCCTGTCAATCACAACCACTTGCGCTGATATATTTTTTAGATATACAATAAACGCATGAAGAAACTCAAAAGGGGTCGCCCACCAAAAGAGGCAGATCGGCTGCGAAGTGAGTCTTTGTTAGTGCGACTAGAGAGCACTGAGAAAGAAGCATTCAAGAATGCGGCGGACTTGGCCGGCGTCCCGCTCTCAACCTGGGTTCGCGAACGGCTGAGGCAGAACGCGATTAGAGAACTCGGGAAAGCCGCGCGACCCGTTGCTTTTCTGAACCAAGTCAATTAAGAAGTCTTGCCAACCGCTCTAATTGTTGTAGCGTCAGCATTTAGCGCAACTCCTTTACCGTGAACAATTTATGTTGCCGTTTTCGCTGATTTTCGGTACCCTGACAGCGATGTACGGACAGAAGTGCGGACAGTGAAACGAGCGCGGCTATGGCTACACTGTTTAATGACCAGCCCTATAGGGAAGTTCTCGCCGGACTGCGAGGCATTGGCTACCACGAGACGCTGCTTGAGGAGAACTATGAGTTTACTGACTACTTCACTTCCACGAGGGAGCCACGTCAGATTGCTGCCGCCGCTTTTGGTCAAACTCCGCCTTCTTATGATTCCGTATGTATCGGCGTTGCACTTGCCAATGGACGCCGCGAGCAAAGCCTGGTAAATCAATTTCGTGCTCTAGGTGCGCCAATAATTCTTGAGGTTGATAATATTGAAGTTCGAGAGTGGGCAGTGGCAAGAAAGGCGAGTGAGAATCATTTGATCGCTCGTTATCCTGCTGACAGAATCACGCAGATGTTTGAGAACCGTGCGCGGGAGTGGAGACCTGAGCCGCTACTGAGAGCCAAAAACATAGGCTCATTCAACGAGACTTCTCAGCTTAGCCTGTTTGCAGGTTTGCTCCCAGAACTTGAAGGCCATATCCAGGCACAATTAGAGCCGCTATTGCGCGAGGCGCTTTCAACCACGAAGGCTGTCTATAACGAAATTAACGGACACGACCCCAAGCCCCGCGAATTATTCAGACTGATCTTTTGGATATTAACGGCAAAAGTTTTTCACGATCGCCGAGTTAGTGGATTTAAGCGGCTCGGGCCTGACTCGGATGACATACTGGCTGCGGTAGCACGCGAATACGGCGAAGATACCGTACCGCGCCTACTGAATCAAAGAGCGCGTGAGGCTGCGGTAGCCTGTATCTGGAATAAGCTAGACTTCCGCAACCTCTCAGTAGAAGTCTTATCCCAGATGTGGTCAACGATGCTGCTTGACGCTGAAACCAAGCAGCGTCTTGGTATCCACAGAACCCCACGAACTATAGTTAATTACATCGTCAACCGCATTCCGCTTCAACAACCCGGCGATGATCCTCGCATCATTTTTGAACCGTGCTCTGGAAGCGCAGCTTTCCTGATAGGCGTAATGAACGCCCTGCGTCCAAACCTATTCTTGATGACGCCAGTTGAGCGACACAGATATTTCACCAGCCATGTCGCTGCGATTGAGAAGGATGACTTTGGCGTTGAGATTAGCCATCTCGCTCTCGCACTGGCCGACTGGCCCAACCTCAGCGGCTGGACGAAGAGAGTAACGCAGGCCGATGTATTTGAGCAGGGCGTCTTACCTGATTATGTTTCTCGCGCAGGCATTGTGCTTTGCAACCCGCCGTTTGAAGACTTGCTCCCGGATGAGCGAGAGAATCAAGTGTACTCGCCAAAGAAGCCCGTCGAGCTTCTCAACCGAGTACTAGATGACTTACATCCAAGCGGTGTGCTGGGATTTGTCATGCCTCGGAATTTTGTCGACGGTCAAGGCTATAGAGACATCCGCAAAAGGATCGCCAGTCGTTTTGCGGACCTAGACGTGACAGTGCTGCCAGACAGAGCATTCGATGACGCGGACACAGAGGTTGCATTACTAGTCGCAACTGAGCCTATTCCTCATGACACCTGCCAGATTGCTTTTCATAAGGTCAAAGATAAGGCTGAAGATTGGAAGCAATTTGAGCTAAAGCACGCAGTCTCATCGGAACATAAGACGACCCGCACCGCTGATGATGCAGCACAGTCCTTAGCTGTTTACGAACTCCCTCATGTATGGAAGTTTCTCGCTTCTTCTCCCACGCTTAAGAATGTAGCGAAGCTCCATCGCGGTCTTGAGTGGAACAAGAAGTTAATCGTGAAAGGTAAAGAAACGGGCTTTCGAAAGGAAGCCGTCCGCGAAACGCGACCCTCAACCGAGTTTCGACTAGGCGTAGCCCCACAGACGAATTTTAGGGCATTCGAGTTGCCCTGTCTGTACTACTTGAGTTTTCGTCCACAAGACCAACGGGGTCATAGCTACAATCGCGCGTGGGAAAAACCAAAAGCTATAGTGAACAAGTCCACGCATTCACGCGGCTCCTGGAGAATGGCAGCTTTTGCCGACACCGAAGGCGTTGCACTTTATCAAACCTACATTGGCGTCTGGCCTACGACACCCGATTATGACGAAGTTATCCTAGCGGCCATCCTTAACTCTCCTCTAGCAAATGCCTTCGTTGCAGCTCGGGAGGGGAAAACTGATATTACGTTGGAAACACTGAGAGAGCTGCCGATCCCGCGCTTCACACCGCTACAGCGAACGAGGCTCAGGGAATTGGTTGAGCAATATCAAAGCCGAATCACGTCCCTACCAATGGAGAGCGGCACTGCTGTTGATCCGACGCGCCTCTTGATGGAGATTGATGCGCTCATTTTAGATGGCTATCACTTGCCGCCTAGATTAGAAAACGAAGTATTGCAGTTCTTCCAAGGGCAAGGGAAAGACCGTCCCACACTACACGCCTTTGAGGATTATCTACCGCCAGATTGCGAGGTGTACTTCTCACTGTCAGCGCACCTCTCACCTAAATTCAAGAATGCCACTCTCGGGAATTTACTTGAGCGTGTGAGTGCTTGAATCTCAAACTAGGAACCAAATTGCGGGGCTATCTCTTAGATGTTAATCACGTCGGGCCGTTTACCCGGGAAGAGCCGGGCATAATGGCGAAGGCTCGTGCGACCCCCGCACATCACCTCATCTGGATCAGCACTATCGCGCTCGGCGAAATCGAAGCCAGTCATCGCGGTATGACTGAAACAACAGACGAGTCAAAGCGCAGTGAGTACATTCGACTTCTGAACCAGAAGCTTGAGCCTTTCAAGTTGTCGGTCTCAGAGTTCACGCCAGCGTGTTACGGCGAAATTATGGGGAGAATCTGGCAACAACATCCCCCTAGCCCCAAGGTGGAAACAGAGAAGCACTTATCAAACCTAGGCGTTGATATTAACGATGTTTGGGCCGTGGCGATGGCGTGGGAACATGGACTGACATTTCTCACGACTGACAAAATGGCGTGCATTAGAGAAGCGGTTTTAGGGGAAGTCGAATTCGACTGTTGGGTTTAAGTCCAGCCTTCCACCGCTTTGACTTTTCGGGCAAGAATCACGCCTGTACAGAAAGTCAACTTTATTACATACTTTTCGGGCAAGCTGGTCGAACTGTCGAACTCTAAACGCCTGAATACACAAAGATCGCCCGGCTACTTCAGTTCAATTTCAATTCTTTCAGCATCTCCTGAAAGCGCGGCTCATCACGCAGAGGATCATATGCGGGTTCAACGCCGAGAATGACCATCGCGCCATTATGTTTCTCTAAGTTCTTTTCCATCCACTCCATGGCTTTTCTCTTGTCATTCAATCCCAGATAAGCGCGGACGAAATCATTTGGTAAGACACTTCCCTTATTGTTCAACGCCTCCAACTCGCGCAAGATTTTTTCTGCTTCCGTTCTCTTGCCCGCAGCTCCGTAGGCGTAACAGAGTGCTCCCAGGAAATAAGGTCGGCGACCCGATATTTCTATCGCCTGATTGAGTTCTGCTATGGCTTCATCGGTACGTTTCTCAATTGCATAGGCACGTCCAAGTTGCGAGTGTGCCAGGGCGAACCGCGGCTCCAGCTCCAGCGTTCTCTTGTATTGCGCGATCGCTTGCTCATAATGACGCGAATAATAATTCGTATCGGCATAGTCGGTATTGATAATCAAAGAAGAGGGGTCGAGTTGCAGAGCCTTTTTCATCTCCGCCTCGCTTTCATCAAATCGCTTGACCATATTCAAGGACAATGCGTACCAGTGATGCGCCGTAGCATAGTTTGGATTTAGGTCGATGGCGCGTAGGAAATGTTTCTCGGACCCAGACCAATCAAAGTCGTAGACGTAGGACATGAAACCTAAAGACGCGTGTGCATCGGCCAGAGTGTCATCGAGAGCAATGGCTCTATTGGCCGCTTCTTTGGCCTTGGCGATAGCTACACGCGAATCGATGCCGATGTAAGCAGGGGTACCGAGGAGCATATAGCTATCTGCCAGGCCCGAATAAGCCCGGGCAAAATTCGGATCCTGGCTTATTGCACGGGTGAAGAACTCAACCGCTTTGTGCAGGCCTTCCTCAGTGCGTTTATTCCAGAAATATCGGCCCTGTAAATACAGTTGAAAGGCTTCCGTATTAGCGGTGTCACGCTTCGCGAGGTGCTGACGTTCGCCGGTTGAAAGGGTAATAGCCAGCGAAACGATAGCCCTGTCCCGGTTCGGTCACGATGTAGTGATGCTCGTGCGGCTGTTCGCCCAAAACCTTACGCAGCACCGAAACAGTCTGGGTGAGAGATTTCCTTCCTCAACAAAGCTGTCGGGCCACATCTGGTTCATCAAGTCCGCTTTGGCCAATAAGCGGGCCCTTGCTCTCCACCAAAATCAATAAGAGCTCGAACGCTTTGGGGGTTAGCGGCACGACTTCTCCGCCCTCGGCACGCGTCAGGAGGCGGTGCGTAGCGTCCATATCCGACCCGAGTAACTATCGAGGCATGGTCTGCTCGTTTATCACTTCGACAGAATATCAACGTCGGTTTGGTTCCGTAATCTCGCACAACAACGGAGAATGCGGAAGGTAATACAACGTCCGAAACAGGCGTTTAGAGTTCAAACTTTAGTTTGTGTCTTGGTGGTCACACAAGCTGAAGCTTGAATTCTAAACGCCCGAAAAGCATGGTCGTGGCGCTACACCGACGCAGCGATAGCATCGTCGAAGATCTCGAGCGCGACGTCGACGTTCTCCTGGGTCAGGATTAACGGCGGAGACCAGCGAATTGAGTTCGAGCCGCAACCGAGGATGATCAAGCCCCTTTCAAAACAAGCTGACTCCACACGGTCGCGAAGTTCGGCGTTCTCCTCCTTGCCAACCTTATCCTTAACAAACTCAACGCCAAGCATCATTCCGAAGCCACGCACGTCCCCGATACAATCGTACTTACGCATCAGTTTCTCGAGGCCGATCTTTAAATAAGCGCCGACATCCGCACTATTTCGGACCAAGCCACCTTCCAACAGCTCGATGGTCTTGAGAGCGGACGCAATGCAAACCGGATTTCCTCCGAAGGTAGAAGCGTGCGCGCCGGGCTTCCAGTTCATTAGATCCGCGCGAGCCACCGTCGCGCCGATTGGTAACCCCGATCCTATGCCTTTAGCAATGGTGATGATGTCAGGCTTAAGGTCGTAGTGTTCGCAAGCAAACATCTTCCCGGTGCGTCCCATTCCTGATTGGACTTCGTCCACGATTAACAGAATTCCGTGCTGGTCGCAGATTCGTCGCAGGCCTTCCAGAAAAACTTTCGGAGCAGGAACGTAGCCACCTTCGCCCTGCACAACTTCAACTACGATCGCGGCGACTTCCTGCGGCGGCGTAGTGGTCTTAAAGAGTCGCTTCTCGATCCAATTCAACGCTCCACGGCCGGCTCCTTCACCTTCGCAGTCAGCCTCACTGAATGGATTCCGATACTCATTTGGATAAGGTACATGGACCACGTCCAAAGCCTGGCGTTTGAAACCAACACGCTGAGCGGCCTTCGAGGAAGTCAGTGAGAGTGAACCCAGTGTTCGGCCGTGAAAGCTGTTAAAGAACGCGATGAACTTCTCGCGCCCCGTCGCATGCATCGCCAGCTTCAATGCGGTTTCAACAGCCTCGGTGCCACTATTGGCGAAGTGAGTCCTCGTGGGCGAGGGAACGGGCACGATTGCATCCAGCTTCTGGGCCAGGTCCGGCATATGCCGGTAGTAGTAATCCGTCCCGCACATGTGAATCAGTTGTGCTGCCTGATCTTGAATTGCGCGGACGACCTCGGGATGGCAATGGCCGGTCGAGCAAACTGCCACACCCGCATTGCAGTCCAGAAAAATGTTGCCGTCCACATCTTCTACCCAGACGCCTTCTCCACGTTCCGCTACCAGTTTGAACGAAGGACGAGGATAGGATGGGTTAACAAACTGAGCGTCGGCTTCAACTATCTGCTGACCTTTTGGGCCAGGCAGAGCGGTCTTCACTTCAGGTCTTTTGGGGGGAGCAATAGTAGCTGACATGATTTCTTCTCCTTATTTTGAACGCGCTTTGGAAATAACCCAATGATGGCTACTCAGGATGGCTGGTTGGAACAGGAGAAATGGAGCTAGTCGGCGAAAATGTTCGCTCGCAAATCGCGGGGACAGAGATGAATTGCTCGCAGACCGTTCATGACTGGCCGGATTTTAGCACTTTGCGCGACCGGCAGGAAGGCCTTTGGTTTTGGATCTTGGGTCTTTCTGTTCTGAGATCTTAAATCTGAGATCTGAGATCCGCCTTTTGGATTTTGATCTTCAAAAACTGGAACTCCATAGATCTCAGATTTCAGATCTCAGATCTCAGATCTCAGATCTCAGATCTCAGATCTCAGATCTCAGATTTCAGCCTTCAGATTTCAGATCTCAATCTCAGTCATCCTGCCGGAATGATTCAAATTGACTGATCAAACCGCCTTCGTTCTGACCGACCCAATCGACCTCGCAACCCTGCCTTCTTCGACTTTTCCTTCATTTGCTAAAGATTTTGCAATTCCTGCTCTTCGGCACGGTCGTTGCCAATCTGGGGCTGCCCGAGTTTTGTGTTCGGGCGAATTCGGACCTTAAATGAGGATTTGAATCGAATGAAACCCCCAATCAAAATCGCGAGACGCTTCAATGCTCTGCTACTCGTGACTTCCCTGCTGTCAGGCGTGCTAGCCGTTAGCGGCGCCACGCAGCGAAAGGAAGTCTCCTCAGCGTCTCCCGTTGCCACCAAGTCCTTCACAGCGACCCACCCGGCGTTGACCACCTACGCTACGGACGTCACGAAGCTGGCTCGTCAGGGCAAGCTTGACCCGGTCAAGGATCACGATAGAGAGATCCGGCAAATGACTCGGGTGCTGTCCCGCGACACCAAAAATAATCCCGTCCTCCTCGGTGAGGCCGGTTTTGGTCGTAGCATCATCATCGCAGGTCTGTCTTATCGGATCGTCGCCGGAGACGTACCCGAGTCATTGCAGAACAAGCGCGTGTTCAGCCTGAGCGCGACTGCCTTGAGCGCCGGCACTAAAGACACCGCCGAAGTCGAAGCAAGATTCGAGTCAGTCTTGCAAGACGTGAGGGACGCACAGGGCCAGGTCATCTTATTCGTTGACGACTTGCCCAGGTTCCTTAGCAAGGAGAGCGGTTCGATGACTTCGTTGAGCCAAGCCGTAAAGAGCGGCGAACTCAACGTTATCGGCGCCGCAACTTCCGAGAATTATGACGAGACCATCCGCAGCGATAAGGCGCTGGCCAATCTATTTGAAACGATCGTGATTGGTGATGCCTCAGTCGCTTCGGCCGATGACAAAGACAGCGATGACGAAGAAGGCTCGTTCATTGGTGACAAGATTTCCTCAGACCTTCGAGAAATGATGCAGAGCAATCCCGAAGGCAAGGTCAATGCAATACTGCAGGTCGAAGACAGTCAGTCGACGGATTTGCGTCAGCTGCTTCGAGAAAACGGTGTCAAGATTACGCAGAACATGACCGGCATGCTGGCTGTTAGCTTGCCGCTTAATTCGCTCGAGAACCTGGCTGCCAGCGGAATGCTTCGCCACGTTTCCAAAGACCACAAGGTAATGTCGTTCGGCCACGTTTCGCAGGAAACTGGCGTGGACGCAGCGGTTGCGCAGACATACAGCAGCATCAGCAACCTCGACGGTACTGGCGTTGGTATCGCGATTGTAGATTCAGGTATCGACGCCGCTCACACCGAATTTCTAAATGCAGACGGAACCGCCAGCCGAGTGACCTACGCCAAGAACTTCGTGACGACAGAATCGACCACGAACGACTTGTTTGGTCACGGTACGCACGTCGCCGGTTTGGCTGCGGGTAATAATCGCGTTTTGTCAGGCGCCTATCGAGGTATCGCGCCGGACGCGAATCTAATCAATCTTCGCGTATTGGACGCCAACGGTGCTGGTAAAACCGCCTGGTTGCTGTCGGCCCTTGATTGGCTGGCCAACAATTTCCAAACCTACAACATCAAGGTTGTTAATTTGAGTGTTGGTTCACCTGCCCTGGAGTCGTACAAGAACGATCCAGTATGCAAAGCAGTGCGCAAGCTTCATGACCTCGGCCTCGTCGTCGTCGTCGCTGCCGGTAACCATGGCAAGAAGGTTACCGGAGTCAAAGTCTACGGTCAGATTCACTCGCCGGGTAACGAGCCTTCAGCGATTACCGTGGGCGCCTCGAACTCTTTCGGTACGGCTAGCCGTAACGATGACGGAGTTGCTACATTCAGCTCGCGAGGTCCGACACGCAGCTTCTACACGAGCAATGGCGTGAAGAAGTATGACAACATCGTCAAGCCCGACCTGGTAGCCGCCGGCAACAAGCTGGTTTCGGCCAAGCCCAGCAACGGCTGCAAACTCACTACCGATAATCCAACCCTGAACGCCTACAACGGCCCCGGCGGCAACGACGCTTTCTACTATTCAAGTGGAACTTCGATGTCGACTCCGTTGGTGGCAGGTGCAGCGGCGCTGATGTTGGAAGTAAATCCGACCCTGACGCCGGCACTGGTCAAAACGTTCCTGCAGTTCTCATCGATCCCGCTCAAGAACTTCAGCTTGCTGGAACAGGGCAGTGGTCAACTCAACGTGGCAGGTGCCTGCAAATTGGCCGACCTCGCGCGACGCGATCTAACCTCCTCGACCGCGCTCGGAGCTTCGTTGCTTACCGCCACGGCTCCGACCCAGTCGTCGTTGGATCAGACCTACACCTGGGCACAGGGAGTCACCACTGACTTAACCTTCGCCACAGGAAGCGAGCTCGTTACGAAGTTCCAGAAGTCCTACTTACTCGGTCAGCGTCTGGGAGACGACATTGATCCTTCGTCGAACGGCACCCTGGCTCGAGATACTACACAACTAACTTCCGGTATCGTCGTTGGCAAGAACATCTATGTCAGCACTGGCGGCATACTCGGAACCGGCAATGTCCTGGCCTCGCTTTTGAGAGGAAGCGGCGTGCTCGTCAGCGACGGAGTCCTGGTAGGTGACGGTGTTCTAGTTGGCGACGGAGTATTAGTCAGTGACGGTGTGCTGGTAAGTGACGGCGTATTAGTCTCGGATGGCGTGCTTGTATCGGATGGCGTCCTGGTTAGCGATTACGTGCTGGTGGCAGACAACACCGCCTGCATGCAATAAGCCATCAAGCATTGAAGTCATCACCCCCCATGGAGACTGATACCATGTCCGCCGCCCAATTAATGAACACAGTCATGGCTGAGAGCCAGTATCTGCCGAGCGCAGACACAACCGTCTCAGTCGCCAAATTGACTGATGAGGACCGCAATGAAGTCCTCGCATTCCTCGCGGAACGTCCTATCCACACCGTGTGTATGGTTGGCTTCATCCGCGATAACGGCATCGAGAGCGAACTTAACCGCGGCGCCTTCTGGGGCTGCCGCAATTCAGAAGGCAGATTGGAAGGCGTGGCTTTGATTGGTCACACGACGTTGATTGAAGTCCGAACCGACCGCGCCCTTAAAGAGTTCGCCCCGGTGGCTCAGGTTTGCTCGAACACTTTCTTGATCATGGGCGAGCAGGAACGAATCGAACAGTTCTGGAATTCCTACGCAGACGATGGCCAGGAAATTCGTCTTATCTGCCGGGAATTGCTTTTCGAGCTCCGCCGACCTGTTCAGGTTCCTGAGAGAGTGGAAGGCCTGCGGCTTGCCACCATCGACGATCTCGACCTGATCGCCCCGGTTCATGCAGCCATGGCCGAAGCTGAAAGTGGAATTAATCCACTGAACGTAGACCCGATTGGCTTCCGCCAGCGCTGTGCCCGACGCATTGAAAGAGGTCGCGTGTGGGTAGTAGTTGAAAATGGTCAGTTGGTCTTCAAAGCTGACATTCAAGCTGACACTCCGGACGTTACCTATCTTGAAGGAATCTACGTTAATTCTTCCAAACGTGGACGCGGTATCGGTCGCGCGTGCCTGGCCGAACTAACCCAGAAAATACTTTTACGAAGCAAGTCGATTTGCTTGCTCGTGAACGAGACCAATGAAAAAGCCTGCGCATTCTATCGGCTCTCGAATTTCAAACTGCGTGGGCACTACTACACAACCTTCATGCAACGAGAAAATCACGCTCAGTTGTCAAACTAACAAAACAGGTTCACCGAGATTTCCGAACAACAAGGGGGGCTTTATGGAAAGGGGCGCTGCTCACAAGCAGCGCCCCTTTCTGTTGGCGTGGCACGGGCGTCCCGCCCGTGTGTCCTCTCCCAGCACTCAACTTGAGTACCACCTGGTATCTTGCTGACGTGGCACGGGCGTCCCGCCCGTGTCTCCTCTCCCAGCACTCAACTTGAGAACCACTTGGCATCTTGCCGACGTGTCCAGCCCCGCTTAAGAATGATCAACGGGCGTCCCGCCCGTGTGTCCTCTCCCAGCACTCAACTTGAGAACCACCTGGCATCTTGCCGACGTGGCACGATCCACGGGCGGGACGCCCGTGCCACAATCAGTTGCTTGACATTAAAATAGTCGCAGGTGAACATCGTTCCCGGCACGTCGACAAAGACCAATCAAGATGCCTGACATCCTGCTCGTAGAAGACAAAGACAGCCTTCGGAAAGTACTGCGCCTCACTCTCGAGAACGCCGGCTACAGTGTTACTGAAGCTTCGGACGCTCGTGAGGCGATGATGGAAATCAGTCGCAGCCCTCATCGCATGGTGCTGACTGATCTTCGCATGCCGCACGGCTCAGGCCTTGACGTGCTGCATTCTGCTCGGGCAGCGGATCCGGACGTACCCGTTATTGTCATGACCGCGTTCGGCTCGATCGATGAGGCTGTCCAGGCAATGAAAGATGGAGCCCACGATTTTTTGCAGAAGCCCGTCGACTCGAATCATCTTCTGCTGCTGGTGGAGCGAGCTCTTGAACAAGCGAGGCTACGCACTGAGAACATCCTGCTGCGCGAAGAATGGTCCAAACACTATGGCTTTCCCCGCATCATCGGCGAGTCTGAAGTCATCAAGCGAGCGGTATCAGAAACTCAGCGCGTCGCCCAGACAGAGGCGAATGTCTTGCTGTTGGGCGAGTCAGGAACGGGGAAAGAGTTGTTCGCGCTGGCGGTGCATCACCTTTCAAACCGGCGCGACAAACCTTTCGTGGCAATTAATTGCGCCGCCATTCCGGAAACGTTGATTGAGAACGAGCTCTTCGGGCACGAACGCGGCGCCTTTACCGGGGCCGGCGATCGACGACAAGGCAAGTTCGAGCTGGCTTCGAGCGGTACCGTTTTTCTCGATGAGATTGGCGAGCTGCCTCTGGCAGTCCAGGGAAAGTTGCTGCGAGCGATTGAAGAAAAAGTCATCGATCGGATTGGCGGGCGAGCTGCGATTCCTGTCGACGTGCGCGTAGTGGCTGCCACCAACAAAGATTTGAAGACCGCAGTTGATCACGGAGAGTTTCGCGGAGACCTTTTCTTCCGGCTGGCTGTCTTCCCGATTGAGATCCCTCCGTTGCGTGAGCGCGGCGAAGATGTAGCCATGCTGGCCCGCCATTTCGCAGCCCAATTGGGAAAAGAGATGCGCGGTCGCGAGGCTGTGCTGAGCGATGCCGCGATGACAGCGATCGGTGCGCATCGCTGGCCAGGCAACGTACGCGAATTGGAGAATGCAATCGAACGAGCTTGTATTCTGACGGACACAATGACCATCGAGCCAAAAGATCTCGGCTTGATTGCAGCAGCAGGTGCAACCGAAACGCTGGCTGGCATCGATTTGTCTGGCTCACTGGCTGATGTGAATAACCGCGCTTTACGTTTTCTGGAAAAGCTGAAGATCCGAGCCGCACTGGATGAAAGCAACGGAAACAAGGCTCGAGCCGCGGAGATCCTGGGCGTGAGTTATAAGACTTTGTTGACGAAGGTAAAGGAGTACGAGCTCTAGCGCGTGAGTGGTGGTGAAGCTTCGATTAGCGAATGGATTCAGAACTTAAGTCTCAGAGCTCAGATGGTGAAGAACAGATCTCAGATCTCAGATCTCAAATCTCAGCAGGAAGATCTCAGAATTCAGATCCGAAAGCTCAGTCGAAGACCGGACGTCATGCGTTCATGGTGGGCGCGGGCATTCTCATCAGCCGCCTAGTCGGTCTGGTTCGCCAACGCGTCTTTGCCTACTACTTCGGCACTTCAGGAGCCGGCGACGCATTCAGCGCCGCCTTTCGAATTCCCAATTTTCTTCAGAACGTATTCGGAGAAGGCGCGCTTTCAGCATCGTTCATTCCCGTTTACGCGAAACTCCTGGCGGAAGGCGACGAGAAGGAAGCCAAGCATGTCGCGAACGCCGTTCTCGGTCTGCTGGCTCTAACCACCTCGATAATTGTTCTGCTCGGTGTTCTCACCACGCCTTACCTGATCTCGATTATCGCTGCCGGCTTTCAGGATGAGCGACGTGATCTGACGATTCGTCTCGTGCGCATTCTCTTCCCCGGCGCTGGATTGCTGGTTCTCTCCGCGTGGTGTCTCGGAGTACTGAACAGTCATCATCGCTTTTTCATTTCTTATACCGCGCCCGTCGTTTGGAACCTCTCGATCATAGCCGCGCTGGTCATCTTCGGCGGTCGCGTGGGTCAGTTCCCTCTCGCCGAGGCGACCGCGTGGGGCTCAGTCATTGGCAGCGCGTTGCAGTTCGCCGTGCAAATGCCAACGGTGGTGAAACTGGTGCCGCGCCTGCGCCCTGCGATCGATTTAGCCAGCGCGCATGTCATGACAGTCGGCCGCAACTTTGTTCCGGTCTTTATCAGTCGCGGAGTAGTTCAGATTAGCGCTTTTGTCGATGCAGCGCTCGCAAGCTTTTTGGGCCAGGGCGCAGTCGTAGCGCTCAGTTACGCGCAGAGTCTGTACACGCTTCCGGTCAGTCTCTTTGGTATGGCTGTATCCGCAGCAGAGCTACCGGCAATGTCGAAAGCGCTGGGAGCTACCGACGAGATAGCAGAGGTATTGCGGCAACGGCTCGATGAAGGATTGCGTCGCATCGCCTTCTTCATCGTGCCTTCATCGATGGCGTTTCTGGCACTGGGCGATGTCATCGCGGCCGTGTTGTATCAAACGGGCAAGTTCACGCACGATGCGGCCATCTACGTCTGGGCCATCCTTGCGGGTTCTACGGTGGGGTTACTCGCCTCGACTCTGGGGCGGCTGTACTCGTCCACGTACTACGCGTTGCGTGACACTCGCACTCCGCTTCGCTACGCAACGATTCGAGTGGTATTGACCACAGTTCTGGGGTACTTGTGCGCCTTGCCGCTGCCGCCACTGCTTCATTTGGACCAAAAGTGGGGAGTCGCAGGGCTTACTGCCTCGGCAGGAGTAGCTGGCTGGATTGAATTCACACTGCTCAGACGCAAGTTGAACCAACGGATTGGTCGCACCGGATTGCCGCTCGGCTTCACCGCCAAGCTCTGGTTTGGAGCTGCGATCGGGGCGGCGGTCGGTTGGGGCCTGAAGCTGACCGTGCCTGTAGTCCATCCATTGCCGCTCGCCGTGATCGTTCTCGGGGCATACGGAGTAACGTATTTTCTGATTACGTCTCTCTTTGGAATCCCTGAAGCTCGAACGATAATCGAACGAGCTTTGCGGATCTCAAAGTCGCTAATCCCCGGCCAGAAACGTTGAATTCCTTAAGAAAATGGGCGATCTGGCACGGACAAAAAATAATTTCCAGATTTTCTGGAGAACCCTGACCATTAGTTCTTTATCTTGAATATCCTGGAAAAGGGACGACGGTGCAGCGGCAAAAGGCGGTTAGGCGCTTTTGGCGCTGGCTTTGTTTTTGTGGCATCGGCATCCTGCCGATGTTTCTCGCCCGGTATAGTCTGTTTACAAGAGAAAACTCCACCGCTACCGATTTTCCATTTTCCATATATCAATTTCCATTTTTCATTTTTCCGAACACTTTGCGAAGTGAGGCGAGTGGTACGACTAAGTCCGTGCCTCGCCAAACGGTTCTAATGCTGATTGTGGCTGCACCTACGTCGCTAATGAAAAATGGAAATTGATATCTGGAAAATGGAAAATCTTCGGCGTTAATGCTTCGGACCAAATTTGTTTTGTGGCATCGGCATCCTGCCGATGTTTCTCGCCCGGTACGGTCTGTTTACCGAGAAAACTCCACCGCTACCGATTTTCCATTTTCCATATATCAATTTCCATTTTTCATTTCTCCGAACACTTTGCGAAGTAAGGCGAGTGGTACGCCTAAGTTCGTGCCTCGCCAAACGGTTCTAATGCTGGCTGTGGCTGCAGCCACGTCGCTAATGAAAAATGGAAATTGATAGATGGAAAATGGAAAATCTTCGGAGTGATGCTTTCGAACGCCGACCCAGTGGTTAGGTGCGAGCCCGTTCGAACAGTTTTAGACGCCGTTAATGCTTCGGACCAAATTTGTT
>DATNBH010000083.1:0-36462 GCA_035572035.1 Pyrinomonadaceae bacterium
AACGGAAATAGGCAGGACTTGAACCATCCACCAGCTCCCGCAGGTGGGATTCAGTAAACAACGACATCTACATTGGTAGGCTGGACTTGAAGGTAACCACCAGCTGCCGCAGGTGGGATTTAAGACTTTTCGTGCAAAGCTTGTTCGGGCCGTTGGTCAGGAAGAACTGACCAGTCGAGGGGCGAAACACTCCGGGCGTGTCGGTGCCGTCGCCGTTCCAATCGCCAACAATTGCCAGGTCTCCGGCCTGCCCGAAGTTGACAGTGATAGTGGAACCCCCGCCGAAGGCGCGTTGATGACGGAGAAGAAACTGACCATTGCGAAAGACACCCACGTCGTCATCGCCGTCGCCAGTCCAATCACCCGCCAGCGGTTGGTCGCCAAATTGACCGAAGTTGATGGTGAGATTGGCAGAACCAGCGGAGTTGGAGTTACGAAGCAGGAACTGTCCGGTCGAAGGACGAAAGACTCCGATGGTATCGGTCTTCGGGATGGGCTGCCAAGCCGGGGACCCGTCTTGGTCAAAGTTATTGGTCACTCGCGTTTGATTCGCGCCGTCGGCGTTCATCATCTATTTGAGAAACATCCCGCTGCATCGGGACTCGCGTCCAACCCCGACGAGTCGAGGTTATGCTCGGGGTTATGACTGCATCGCTGGGATCTGAAACAGGCGCACTTTAGGCGAAGGAGAAATGGGAAGCCGTGGCATTTCCGGAAATCCGAAAATGCCACGGTCGCCATGTTGCCGCGTTGATGAAGCGCTCGGAAGACGATGCCCGAAAGTGGCGAATCGCGCTTGGCGGAGAAAAGCAGGAATGTTCTGCGCTATGGATAATGCGGTCTGCAATTCGAATCCGAGATCCGCAATTCAGAGGCTCCCGCCGCTCGTGTCCAGCAATTTATTGTGGTGGAGGACGTCCGAAGAAATCGTCAATGCATCCGGCTGGCGCGCGTGCGCGCTTCTTTGCTTAAGGGCAGGTGATGGCTAGTGTACCGAGGTTGCCAGTGTTGTCTATCGAGAGTTTACGGCAGATCGTACCGTCCGGCGACTTGAGAATGACGCCGCGTCCCTCTGTGGCCACATAAATGTCGCCCTGCTGGACTTGAAACCTCGCCTTCGGCGTGCCATCACCGATGCCGACGTTGCCGCCCGCGGCAAACTGAAGACGTGTCTGAAGGCCGGTTCCGTTGGGGCTCTCGGTGATAATCAGGTCGTCTCGATTAGCGAGGATGCCGCTCGGGTTAGTGAAGAAAGTCCAGGTGGACCGGCCGCTCATGCTGAGACTCGCGGACGCGCCGATGATTTCCACCAGACTGCCACCGTTGTTACTCCCACCGATGCGCACATTGCCGCTTTGCGGGGCAAGATACAACAGCCCAGGTGTGCCGGGGACGGTCTTATTGAGTCCGGGCTGAATCGTGATAGCGGCGCCACGCGAGATGCAGCTGGGGTTGAAGAAATTAGTGCAGCCGCTGCCGCCGTCGCCGGCGCGTAACATTATCTCTCCGCCACGACCGCCGGTTTGGGTGCCGTCGCTGCCACTTCCCGCCACCACAGTCAACCCCGGCGCGGCATCCGCGCCAACGATGCCGCCGTTTGGCGGAGCATCCGCGCCGACGACGTGCAGCGCCGCGCTCGGCTCGCTTACGCCGATGCCTACGTTGTTCGCGAAGAAAGCATGCGCACTCGACACGCCGAAGACCGGCACCTCGTCTGTGTGCGGGTTTACGCCCGGCGGCACGCGATAGAGCCACAGCCCGTTGCTGGCGCTGCTCGCGTTGCCGCCACGCGTGTCAAGTTTGAAGAACCAACCGTTCGTCGTCTCGTCGTCCAGCAGCCAGCCCGCGTTGTAGTTAGCGTTCAGAGTGAGTGCACCCCAATTTTGCACGGCGGGCACAGTCTGTAAGCGGAAACGTTGATTGCCAGGTGTATTCAAGGTAATGGCAGAAACGCCTGAGGGGCCAGCAATATGAAATAATGATTCGGGGCTCGTTGTACCGAGGCCGACGTTTCCATCCGTCTCGAAGAACGCGGAGTCGCCCAGCGTGCCGCCGTTATCTAACCACTTGGCTAGACGGTTTTGTGTGCCGCTGCCTGAGGCCGCGGGGACAAAGTTGCCGGCCGCATCCAAGCGCCCGATCCCACTGCTCGTTTGGACCGTGCCGTCAGCAAACCTAATCCCCTTGCCGACTTCGAGTGCACCTTTGACTTTGATCGTGCCTTCGGGGTCCAGCCGCAGCAACTCCTTGTCCCGTCCGGCGAACAGATTTCCAACGCGGAAAGAAAGTGCGCCGCGGGTCGAAACCACTCTCCCCTCGTTTCCATCGTGGGCCGTTAAAGTCAGCGCGGGCGCGTCGTCCGGTGCGAGGGTGGTCAAAACCTCTTCGTCCTGCTGAGCACTGCGGGGTGAAAGTGTGCCCGCATCCGGCAACTCCAATTCTGCCAGCCCGCTCCGCACCGTGACGTTGCCCTGCTTGACGCGCAAACCACCGGCCAGATCGTGCGCTGTGATGACGCACGTGTAGGTGGCATCGGCGAGCACTCGCCCGTGCGCGTCCACAGCCGACCAGTCAAGCAAACTCCCCGAATGAAAACCCGTGTCCAAAACAAGGTTGCCGGCTGTGTCATAAACTTCGAGGCGCACCTTGTCGGCGTTGCCCACCGCCGTGAAGCGCAGGCCGCCCTTTGTTGGGGCTGCCGTGACAATCAAGGATGCTCGTCGAGCGGTTGTAACCGGCGTAGTTGTTTGAGCGGCGCAAATGGCGCAAAGGCACAGGATCAGATAGAAACAACTGACGAGCCTCGAAGAGATAAGCATGATACAACTCCTTCTCCGGAAGTGGTTCCGCAGTGGATCATTTAGGTGAACATCCTCGTACGAGTCTGCGATTGCCAGAGGTTGCTGTAGTTCGAGGTTAGCCGGCACTCGCATCATGGAGATCGGCAATGCTGTGTCGGTGTGGGTCAGCATAATCAAAGCCACTCGACTCCATGCGTGCCTCTAATGCTTCCAATCCGCGCTCAATCTTGAACGCACGCTCGTCTGCCGTAATTGGAATGAGCCACAAGAACTGCGTCCGCTTGCCATCTATGTCCAGATTCTCCAACTCGGGGCCGTCCAGATAAGGCAGAGAAAACAACCCCTGGTCGCAGAGCGATTCTGGCAACCAGGGACGCCCAAAATTAACCGTGTGACCCCAGCCAAGCCGAGCATTTGTCCGATGATACCATGCAATAACCGTGAGCAACTCGCAGAGTGATAGGTCTGATGAGGGCGATAGAAGAAAGCACTCCATCCGCTCCGGGTCGTCGGCCTCAGACATCCCAGACGTAGCGAAAGTGAACAGCGGAAGACGATTTGAAGGTGCGAACTTGAGAATTCTGAATCCGTCGGGAAGTTGCTCCACTGGTCCCTTCGACCACTTAAGCTCATCGAAACTACCCCAGAGCCGCTGATAGTGGCGGCGGATACTGCGCAGATATTCTGAACGTGGAATCATCCGGAGTTACGCCATTCGAAAAGGGACGCTTTTCGTAGGATTCGATTTGAAGCAACGCCTCGCTGCCCCGGGCGGGGACATAAGAGCTCGTGGCCAGGCCGGTTTGTCTTGCTTAACGATCAGACTTGCTGGTTGAACTGCTCAGTGCTTCACGATTAGGGAGCGTTCGTCGGCGGGAGAGGAATTGATAGGTTGGATGCGAGGCATGCCGTGAGTGCCTTCAACGGCTTCGTCGGAGGAAAGGATCCCGGACATGCGCATGCGGAATTCGTCGACGTTGGTGGCGTTTCGTATTGCCTCTTCCATCGAAATCAATCCGGCTTGCAGCAAGTTGAACAGCGATTGATCGAAAGTCTGCATGCCGTACTGCGAGGTACCGGCGGCGATTGCTTCGCGAATCATCGAAGACTTCTCTTCATTAATGATGTAGTCGCGAATCAAACCGGTGGTAACCAGAATCTCAACCGCAGGGACTCGACCGGGGCCGCGCGCCGCGCGCACCAGACGCATTGAGATTACTGCTTTCAAGATTCCGGCCAGTTGCAGACGAACTGACTTCTGCTGATGCGCAGGGAAAGAGGAAACAATTCGCGTGATCGTTTCAGTTGCATCGAGCGTGTGCAGCGTCGATAAGACCAGGTGGCCAGTCTCGGCTGCTGTAAGCGCAGTTTCGATTGTTTCAGAGTCGCGCATTTCGCCGACCAGGATGACGTCAGGATCCTGACGCAGAGCGCCGCGCAAAGCTTCAGAAAACGAGCGAGTATCAACGTCGACTTCGCGCTGGCTGACAAAAGCTTTTTTGTCGGGATGCAAAAACTCGATAGGGTCTTCGATAGTGACGATGTGGCCGCTGCGGGTCGCGTTAATGCGATCGATCATCGCCGCCAGCGTGGTTGACTTGCCTGAGCCAGTGGCGCCGGTAACAAGAATCAAGCCGCGCTGCTCGTCTGAAATGCGATCAATTACCGGAGGCATGCCGAGTTCGGACGAAGCCCTCGGATTTGACGGGATTACGCGAAGCACGAGACTAACCGAGCCGCGCTGCTGAAAGATATTGGCGCGAAAACGACCGAGTCCGGCAACACCGTAAGCTATATCGCATTCCGAAGCTTCCTTGAATCGCTGTTTCTGTCGATTCGACATGATAGAGAAGGCCATGTCGAGCGTGTCTTCGGGTCGCATCTTCGGTGCATCGACGATGGTGTGTAATTCGCCGCCAATTCGCATCACGGGAAAGGAGTTGACCTTCAAATGCAGGTCTGAGGCGCCGTTACCAACGGCGGTACGCAGCAAGTCGTCAATCTTTATGGGCATCGAAACATACCTCGTTTACGAGTTCGGAGTGATTTTTTTGAGATTTTTGAGCGCGTGAAGAATCAGCGCTGGAGAATCTTGTGGGGACAAGTCAATTGGTCCGGGGTCGGGACCGGATTTGATAATAGCTTGCGAGATTAGCCAGCGTCAACGGTTTGTGTACTGCAGGCTGCCAGCCTGCAATGCGTTGGATGGCTGGTTTCTAACGTGTTAGGACACCGATTTGCCATATATCAATTGTCATTTTTCATTTGTCATCGTGCTTGTGACGAACTTCCTCTTGAATGACAAATGACAGATGGACAATGATATATGGCCAATCCCCGGTCTTTCTTAAGCTTCGATCTGACTCGACACATCGACAGGCTGGCAGCCTGTCGTACATAGAATCAATCGCCGCTGGTGGATGCCTGGTAGACCATGATGGGCGTGGAATCGTCGCTTGAACTTTCGTGGTGAGTGTTCTTAAGCGTCTCGCTCAGGGCTTTCGCGCGTTGCTGCTCGTCGACGTAGGTTAGCCACTTGCCGGGCGCCCGGCGTTCTCCCTTTGTAATTTCAAAGAAGGCCTTTTGAATCATCGTGGTGACTTCACCGCGCTTTCCGCTGCCGACCGGAATGCGATCCACGGAACGGATCGGGGTGATTTCTGCGGCGGTGCCGCTGAAGAACAGCTCATCGGCAACATAGAGTGCCGCGCGTTGAATACTGCGTTCCTTGACGGTGATACCCAACTCGTTGCAAATCTGAATCACGCTGTCACGAGTGATGCCTGCCAAAATCGAAGAGGACAGCGGCGGCGTCAACACCGTGTCATTGGAAACCATGAAAATATTTTCGCCAGAGCCTTCGGACACATACCCTCGATCATCGAGCGCGATACCTTCAGCGAAGCCGTTGACGAGCGCCTCCATCTTTATCAACTGCGAGTTCATGTAGTTCGCACCGCTCTTCGCCATTGCGGGCATTGAGTTCGGAGTCAGACGCGTCCAGGTCGAAACACAGACGTCAACGCCTTTGTCAATCGCTTCGTCGCCGAGATATTTGCCCCAATCCCACGCGCCAATGTAACAAGCGAGTGGATTTGGAAAAGGATTCACACCAAAGGCCGGGTTTGCTTCATCGAGACTGCGAAAGAGAATCGGGCGAATGTAGCACTGCTCCAAACCGCTGCGATGCACCAGCTCGACAGAAGCATCGAAGAGTTGATCCATGGACCAACTATGTTCCATGCGGTAGATCTTGGCGGAATTCAAAAACCGCTGCATGTGCTCGCTGAGACGAAAGATGGCGGGCCCTCGCTTGGTCGCATAGCATCTGATGCCCTCAAAGATGCTGGAACCATAGTGAAGGACGTGAGACATCACGTGCACGCGCGCGTCGTTCCACTTGATAAACTCTCCGTCGTGCCAAACGACGTCACAAATGCGCGGTGTGCTTATGTCTTTCTTTCCATCTTTTGTTGGAAACATAATCTGACTCCTTCAAACAATGATTTCGGACAAGCGGGGTGGGGGTTCCGAGTCAATTACGCTGTGCGTTCTTGTACCAAAGTGGTCCCATAATGCTATTTGTTTGGCCAAGCTTCATTTGTTCGGGACAGGGCACAATAGCGTAATTCAGTTTCGGTTGGCAAGGCGTCCTTGATTTCAGGAAAGTTGGCGACGTAACATCGAAATGCTTTTCCAAGATCAGAAAATTATTAATCGTTGCCGCTTTCCCGTGAAGCACGGATTTTGGACTCGCCACCGCGTGATTCTGGTGGCATCATCCCTCCTTTCTCTCCTTATAGTTAACTGCCACATGACTGACAAGACACCTGAAAAAACAACGACTGGTTCTGCGAACACGACCTCGAACAGCGATCCAGGTGAGATTCACCGCCGGGCAATCGCGATAGATCTACACGCTGATACGACTCAACGCATGCTCGATGAGGGGGTTGATTTATCCCAGCGATTGTCGGACGGTCATCTCGATTCGGTGAGGGCAAAAGAAGGCGGCCTCGACGCGCAGTTCTTTTCGATTTGGGTAGAGCCCGAGCTGTACGGCGCCCGCGGTCCCGGGGCGATGAAGCGAGCGGACGCTCAGATAGCTGCAGTTCGTGAGCTGGCGGAAAAGCACCCCGACATTTGGCAGATGGCAACGTCGGCCGCCGATGTCAGGCGGATTGCCGGCGAGGGAAAATTGTCGGCGTTGCTGGGCCTCGAAGGCGGCTACGCTATCGACGACCGGATCGAGAACGTTGAGCGCTACTACAACATGGGTGTCCGCTACATGTCCCCAGCCTGGACAGTAAGCACTGACTGGGCGGGCTCGTCGGGCGACGAAGCAGGCAGGACCCGTGGCTTGAATGAATTCGGCAAGCAAGTAGTTCTCGAGATGAATCGTCTCGGAATGATGGTCGACGTATCACACGTTTCCGATAAGACTTTTTGGGACATCGTAGCGACTTCGAAGAAGCCGATCATCGCTACTCACTCCGCGTGTCGTGCTATCGCGAATGTGCCGCGGAACCTCGATGACGACATGATCCGGTCGCTCGCAAAAACCGGCGGTGTTGTTTGTGTGATTTTCTATCCGCCATTTCTTGAACCAGGCTGGAGTGCTCTGAAAGATAGAGTTGATGCTGAGATTGCGCCGCTGGTGAAGCGAGCGTCAGAAGAAGAAAAGGGCGACACCGCACACAAGAAGCTCGCGCGTGATCGAGTGAGACGAGCAGAGTTTTTGAAACGTCTGCCTCCGGTCATGGTTACACGCATAGTCGATCACATCGATCACATCGTGAAGCTAGTAGGGATTGATCATGTTGGCGTCGGATCGGATTTCGATGGCATTCAAGCCACCGTGAAAGATCTATCAAGCGTGGCTGATCTGCCCAACCTGACTCGCGAATTGCTGCGTCGCGGCTACACCCAATCTGACGTTGAGAAGATTCTTGGCGGCAACGTCCTGCGCGTGATGGAAGAGGTTGGAAAGAAATGAAGCTTGATTTTGCCGCGGATTAGCGCGGCTACGACGGATCTGAAAAGAACGGATTAATTCAATAAAGTTTTTCAGGGATTGCTCAAGTTCGATCAGCTCCAGGTTGGGAAGGGCGGCTTGCCCCCGCCTCAAGTCTAATCAGCACTCAAGTTTGATCTGATGCAGGTATGTTTTGATGTTGTTCCAGGTTGCCGCGTATTCCAACTTGAGGCGAGGGTACACCACCCTTCCTCACCTCAAGCTGATCAGCCGAGCTGATCGAACTTGAGCAACGAGTCACGGCTATTACCTTATCAACGCTGAATCAACATTGTTCATTGGTGGGAACGAACTGCCGCGAATGCCCCAGAAAACTACAACCAGGAAAAAGCCGCGCATTGGGTTTCATGCGCCCATCAAGGACGGTCTTCACGAAGCGCTGGTGATCGCCAGCGAAACTGGTTGCGATACCGTGCAGTTATTCTCTCGCAATCCCAGAGGCTGGATGGCTAAACCACTGACTGACGAGAGCATCGCCCTATTTCGCAAGACTCGTCACAAGCTGAAACTCAACCCGGTAGTCATCCACTGCAATTATCTTGTGAACCTGGCGGCGACTGATGCAGGCTTTTTGGCTAAGTCGCGAGCCTCCTTTCGAGAAGAAGTCGAACGAGCGCTCTTACTCGGCGTCGACTATCTCGTGGTTCATCCCGGAAGCTCGAAAGGTGCGTGTGAAGCCGATGGCATAGCGCTTTGCGCCAAGAGTCTCCAACTCGCCTGCAAGGGGCTGAAGCTCGATCGTTTTCGCATTCTTTTGGAGAACACTGCGGGTCAGGGCGAATGCATCGGGCATCGTTTTGAGCACTTGCGCGCCATCATGGATGCGTGTCCCAAGCTTCCTCTGGGAGTTTGCTTCGACACCGCCCATGCCTTCACCGCAGGCTACGACATTCGCGACGAAGACGGCTTGGAAGTCACCATCCAGTGGTTACATCGCACGGTCGGGACCAGGAATGTTCGAGCCATTCATTTCAATGACTCGCGCGCGCCTTACAACTCGCGTGTAGATCGTCACTGGCATATCGGCGAAGGTCACATCGGCGCCGAGGCGCTGGCGCGTGTGGCGCGTCATCCCAAACTTGCTCACGCGGCGTTCATACTAGAAACGCCCTACGACGATCCGCGTGCTGATCTAAAGAACCTGGCCATGCTTCGCTCTTTCATCTCTTAGCCGCGTTCAAACTGCGGCCCTAAAAACTTAATCAGGAGAATCCCCCGATGTCCGAGAACCTTGAGCAGCAAGACGCGCCCTTCGACTGGTTCGAGTTAGCGGTTGCGATTTTGTTGGGACTTGCCGCGGTCGGCGCCGCCTGGTCCAGTTATCAGTCCAGTATGTGGGGCGGCAAGAGCATTGAAGCTTACGGCGAGGCGGCGACCATGAGCACCAGGGCTTCGACGGAACACGATCACGCCGAAATGGACATGGCCCATGATTTCGAATGCGACATGCAGGCGAAGGAGCGCATCCTCGAGGCGCTGGACGCTCAAGCAGAAAACGAGCGGAAGCGTTTGTTGCACATGGCGAGCTACCTCTACGCCGTCGAGATGTCTCAAATCGGCTATGACTATATGAAGTTGCCTCCTGAGTATCACACAGCCGGCGATCTAAAGAAGCACGAAGGCATTCCATTCGAAGCGCTCAAGGGCGCGCTGGAGACAAAGCTCGGGGTTGAGTACGAGGACAAGATGCTCGCGAGAGGAAAGTCCGATTATGCGGCCGCGGACAAAAAGTTTGACGATGGACGCAATGCCAGCAGCACCGGCGATCGGTTCGACCTTAACACCGTAGTTTTGACGGTCAGCCTTTTCTTCGCCGGACTTGGGCTCGTCTTCAAAACGAGGATTCGATGGTACTTTCTGGTATCCGGCCTGATCGTGTTTCTATACGGAACGATCTATTTGGCCAAGACACCGTGGGCCTGAAGCACCTACCTAAGATTGTCGCCTAATTTGGAGTGCGACGACCTGTCGTCGCTTTCGCCGCTGCGACCTGTCGCAGCTGACCTTGCAAAAAGATCAGTCATTACGGAACCGCGTGGCGTCGAGCCGCCACCGACCAAAGCGCCGACAGGTCGGCGCACTCCAAATTGGCCCACGACGAAGGATTTCGCTACTGTACAGATGACCGAGTCTTGGCTAGAATCAATTCGATTTTGTGAGTCAGATGATGTTTACTAAGCGACCACTCACCAAGCTCCTCCTAGCAGTGCCGTTTCTGGGCCGCCGTTAACAAACTCCGCGGCGCTGGGACGGCGTTAATCCTTTCAAATACTCGACAATTAGGCTGCTGAGCGCGGAAATGTTTTAATGCACTTTTTGCGCGAAACAGTTCAGTTAATGGCAATAGTTAGCAGGGGTCTGAACGACGATGGACGAAAAATACTTTCCGGAAGTAATCGAAAAGAAGTGGCAAGAGCGCTGGCGTGAGTCGCGTGTCTTTGAAGTGAATTCCGATGATCCTCGACCTAAGTTTTATGCACTCGAGATGTTGCCTTATCCGTCGGGCTTCCTGCACATGGGCCACGTGCGCAACTATTCGATTGGTGACGCACTCGCCTGGTACAAACGGCTCCAGGGCTTCAATGTGTTGCACCCAATCGGTTGGGACAGTTTTGGTCAGCCGGCTGAGCAGGCCGCCATCAAGCGTGGCATCAATCCGCGAACCTGGACCGAAGAAAACATCGTTCACATGCGCGGGCAATTGCAGCGGCTCGGAATCAGCTACGACTGGTCGCGAGAGATCGCGGCGCATCGGCCTGACTTCTATAAGTGGGACCAGTGGTTCTTTCTCAAGATGCTTGAGCGAGGTCTGGCGTATAAGAAAACTTCCGCCGTCAACTGGTGCCCCAAAGAGAAGACCGTGCTGTCGAACGAGCAATCCTCTGGCGGGGTTTGCTGGCGCTGCGGAACTGCAGTTGAAAAGCGAGATTTGGACCAGTGGTTCCTGCGCATCACTGAATATGCAGAACAGCTCGTAAAAGATATCGCCGAGATCGAGGCGGGCTGGCCAGACAAAGTCTTGAAGCGGCAAAGCGATTGGGTCGGTCGCAGCGAAGGGGCTTACATTGACTTCGCCGTCAAGGATAGCGATCAAAAGATTCGTGTCTTCACGACTCGCATCGACACCATTTATGGAGCGACTTCGATCGTCCTGGCGCCGGACCATCCACTGATAGCCGAGTTGTTGAAGAGTTCGGCGTTGAAAGCAGATGTGGATGCGTTTGCTGCGAAAGTTAAGGCTCAACGCGCGGCGAAACAGGATCTCGCCGCCGTGGAAGAAAAGGAAGGATTGAATACCGGAGCGCTGGCCATCAATCCATTCAGCGGCGAAAGCTTGCCAATCTGGGTGGCCAACTATGTATTGATGGATTATGGGACCGGCGCCGTCATGAGCGTGCCGGCGCACGACGAGCGCGATTTTGAATTCGCGCAAAAGTACACGCTGCCGATTCGCCAGGTGATTGCGCCCGTTTCGCATTCACAGTCTAAAGTGGAACCGGTGTCGGGCGCGATGGACCAGTCCGTCGAAATGCACCAGGCCTTTACAGAATATGGAGTCTTGATTAACAGCGGTGAATGGGGCGGCAAGCTTTCCCTCGAAGCGATGAGCAAGATGGCGGTTCACGCTGAGGCGGGTGGCTTTGGCTCGGCTGCGGTAACTTATCGAATTCGAGATTGGGGCATCTCGCGACAGCGATTCTGGGGAGCGCCAATCCCAATCATTTATTGCGAGCATTGCGGCATGGTTCCGGTTCCGATGGAGCAGTTGCCGGTGCTGTTACCCGAAACAGCAGAGTTTACTGGCACGGGTGAGTCTCCGCTGGTGGGTGTGGCTGAGTTTGTGAACACAACTTGTCCGACTTGCGATCGACCGGCGCGTCGAGAGACGGACACGATGGATACGTTTGTCGACTCGTCATGGTACTTCTTCCGGTATTGCGATCCGCGCAACGAGAACCTGCCGTTCGATTCGAGCATCACGGCCCGATGGACGCCGGTGGACCAATACATTGGTGGTGATTCTCATGCGGTCATGCACCTCATCTACACGAGGTTTTGGACCAAGGTCATGAGAGATCTCGGGCTCGTAACTTTTAATGAGCCCGTCAAACGGCTGCTGACACAGGGAATGGTCACCAACCGCGTTGAAGGCACCGACGAATGGAAAGCAATGTCCAAGAGTCTCGGCAATGGGGTCGATCCTGATGAAATGATTGCGGCGTTTGGTGCGGACGCGGCTCGGCTCTTCATCTTGTTCGCGGCGCCGGTCGAGAATGAATTGCGTTGGTCCGAGAGCGGAGTTGAGGGCGCGATTCGTTTCCTGCGACGTGCTTACTCGCTGGTCTGGCGTTGGCAGGAGCGGCTCACGAATTCTGCGCAGCAGGTCAGCGACTTCAGTAGCGAGGACTTCAGCACTGAAGCTCGCAAGCTGCGTCGTAAGACTCATCAAACCATCGCGCGGATCACCAGCGACTTTGAGCAACTGCACTTGAACACTTCAGTGGCCCAGCTGATGGAGCTGTTCAATGCGTTGATGGAATTCAATGCTGATCCGGCATCAGCATCGGATGCAGATGTGTTCGTAGTCCGAGAAGCCTTAACTTCGCTGGTTCTGATGCTGGCGCCGTTTTCACCGCATGCTGCGGAGGAAATGTGGGAAAGCTTAGGCCATCAGAACGGGTTGTTGAGCGGCGAAGCCCATTGGCCCAAGGCTGACGCTGAGCTTGCTGCGCAAGAGCAGCTCGAGATTCCCGTTCAAGTAAATGGCAAGTTGCGGTCTCGAGTTATGGCGGCGCCCGATGTCACCGAAGAGGACTTGCGTGCTGCTGCCCTGGCCGACGACAAGATCAGAGGCTCGATCGAGGGGAAACAAGTTGTCAAAGTAATCGTTGTACCGCAGCGCCTGGTGAACATCGTTATTCGCTGAACCCTGTACGACAGGCTGCCAGCCTGTCGCTGTCGCTTAACTGAGAGGGTCGTTGTTTTTACACTCTCATTCACACCGTGGCTTCAGCCCGGTGCATGGTAATCACCCGGTTAAAACCGGGTGTGAATTAGAGGTTTCGTTTTTTCGGACTTCCGTAAGATCGGGGGAATCCCTCGATCTCTGGAAATGCCAAATTCTAAATGACTTGCTTGCTAGAGTTTCTCTTAGTCGCTAAAATCATTTGCTGTCGCGACGTTCCCCAACAGTCCGTGCTTCGAGTGGGGATTTTCAACAGCGGAGTTCCATCAATACCATGGGATCAGCAAGACCAAGTTGCGAACCTATGTGATTCCAAATACTGCCGGCCAGTCAACAGGCGAACAACGGCAAAATGAACACGCTGATTGATCGAGTCACTCAATGAAAGAATGTCCAGCCTGTAGGCGCTGTTTCCCCGACGACATTAATCACTGTCCCCAGGACGGCGATGCCACTCTGCCTTCGCTACTTGGCGATCCAATCCTCGATGCCCGCTATCAACTCGAGCGCCGGTTGGGTCAGGGCGGCATGGGTGTAGTCTTTCAGGCTCGCCACATCTTCTTAAAAACTCAACACGCGATCAAAGTCATTTTGCCGGACCTGGTCGGCAACGATCCGATGCTGGTAACTCGCTTTCGGCAGGAAGCGCTGGCTGCCGCTGCAATCAAACATCCCAACATAATTGCGGTGACGGACTTTGGAGTGGTGCGTGGAACGATGCCATTCCTGGTAATGGAATTTGTCAACGGCCGCTCGCTGCAGGAAATCATGGCTGAGGAAGGCGCCATGCCCGCCGCACGAGCCTTCGATCTCATTTGCGCGACTGCGTCCGGAGTGGCTGCAGCTCATCGGCAAAATATCGTACATCGCGATCTCAAACCCTTGAACATCATGGTTTGCGAGAATATGCCGGTAGCAGAAGGCCTCCGAATCCTCGACTTCGGATTAGCCAAGATCCGGTCAGGTGAGTTACTGGGATCGTTTGTGCAGGCAAAGACCAGCGGCTTAATGGGGTCGCCTTTCTACATGGCGCCTGAACAATGGTCCGATGAAGAGCCGGATTCTCGCGCCGACATCTACAGCCTCGGAATCATCCTCTATCAGATGCTGGGCGGTGACGTTCCTTTCAAAGGTTCGTCGATACCGTCAATCATGAAGAAGCACCTCACCGAATCTCCTCCACCACTCAAATCGATGGGGGTGACTGTTCCTCCTGAAATCGAAGCCGTAGTCCGACATGCTCTCTCAAAGGAGAAAGAGGAACGCACGGAATCAGTTGAGAAGTTTCTGGAAGAATTGCGAGACGCTGTTAACGCTGCCAGCGCTTCACTCAAGACGACGGGAGATTCTCCCGAGCCCGTATCGGCCGATCCGAACCGAACCATGGGTCCGCGCAAACCAGGGTCGTCAACCGGCGACGTTTCAGTGAGAGGCTCGCAGACTCAGTTCACCGGTTTTGAAACCAACTACGATTCCGGAGCCGGTGCAGTCAGCTCTCCAGCGCTTCAGGAGCACCTCAAACAAGCTTCAATTACCGACGAAGCCGTCAGGCGTGAACAGGAGGCCAAGGAGCGGTTCGCTCGCGATGCTTTGGCGCGCGATGCGGAAGAACGTAAGCGGAAGTTAGGCGAAGAAACCGCGCGACAGCGCAAAGAGCGAGAGGAAAGGGAAGAGCAGGATCGTCTCCACAAGGAGCAGCTCGAACGCGTTGCCAAACAGGCGGAAGAGCTCGAGCAAAAACTCTCGCGACTCGCGACCAGTATGGTCCCGCAGGGTGCGGCTGTGGTCGATCCCGAAGTCACGCATGTTGCGCAGCGTACGATGCCCATTCAGCATCTTGGGGAAAACACCTCTGCCGGTGTTCCGGCGGCCAGCTGGCAACAAAATGCCGCCACGATGACGGGAGATTATTCGGGGCGAAAGAAATCGGTCGCATTGATCATTGGCTTGGCTCTCGCGTTCATATTGTTAGCCGGCGCAGGCGTCGGCGGATATTTTATCTTTCGTCCCAAGCCGGTGGTGGTGACGGACCCAAACATCAACAGTGGACCACCAGTCGGACCCACTGACCCGAATACTCCACCGGTCGCGTTCAAAGCAGAAATGGTTGAAATACCGGGTGGCACTTTTCAAATGGGTCGCGATGATGGTCCGGCTCGAGAAGCACCGGCACATGCTGTACAAGTGGCAACCTTCTTTATGGACAAGTCTGAAGTAACCAGGGGGGAGTACGCAGAATTCATCAATAAGACTAATCATGTGCCGCCGGATGATTGGAACGGAGTGAAGCCGCCCTACGGAACGGAGTTATGGCCAGTACTGAATGTGTCCATAGAGGACGTTAATGCGTTCGCTCAGTGGCGCTCAGAACGCGACAAATTGACGTACCGTCTGCCGACTGAGGAGGAGTGGGAGTACGCAGCGCGTAATGGTGAACGCGGCGACCTTTATCCCTGGGGCGCCACCTGGAAAGATAATCTTGCGGTCTTGAAGGATGTGACCCCGGCCAAGGTCGGCTCCCATCCAGATGGAAACAACAAGTGGGGTGTGCAAGATCTGATTGGTAACGTATGGGAGTGGACTTCGTCTAAGTTGTCAGCGTATCCGGGAAATCCTACTGTCATTTCGAATGCCACGAAGGATTGGAATATCATTCGCGGCGCGGGCTACGAGAGAAATCCATTCGATAAAGATAATCCGGCCACGTCCTGCATTCGCGCCTGGGTTCCTCCGGAAAAAAAGGTGCCGCAAGTGGGATTTCGTCTGGTGCGTTCGGCGCAGTAACGAGATACCGCTCACGCGAGGCAACGCGGGCGCTTGGCCCCGATTTGGCTTTGAAAGGGAGATGAAATGAGAATATCAGCGATCATCAGACGAGGTGTTCTAGGCTTAACAGTTCTGCTGCTGGTTGGTACCGGTCTTGGTTATCGCGTAGCGGCTCAAAATGTTGGCGGCGACATTGGGGGCGGCATCTTTCGTCCCAAGAATCCGGAAACCAAAAGAAATTCCGGTAAGACTCCCAAGCCCATTACTAAACCCACGCGCAACCCGAAGCGAAATCCGGCAGCCGAACTTGAAACCAAAATCGAAGATTTATTGGATAAGGGCAACGACGCTCGCGACGCCAAGAAATATGATGACGCGCAGGCCGCGTACGAGGAAGTACTCAAGCTGAAGGCGAACGACGAACGCGCTGCATACGGTCTCGGCAACATCTACACAGATCAACGCCGCTGGGATGATGCGGAAAAGAATTATCGTAACGCCGTTACCTGGGGACCAAAGAACGTTGATGCCCTCGTGGCGCTAAGTGTCGTGCTGGTCCAGCCCCTGCCCGGAGCAAATAATGCCAAGCGATTTTCCGAGGCCGAGTTGTTTGCTCGGCGGGCGGTGGGACTCGATCCCAAGAATGCAGTGGCGTGGGATCGTTTAGGTGTGGCCCTACAGTCGCGCGGCGTCTTCAACAATGACACGGAACAGGCTTATCGCCGTGCGGTCGAGTTGGATCCAAACTTCGCAGCAGCCTACGCGCACCTCGCGCGAGCGCTTCGGAAGATGAATCGTGGAGATGAGGGCGCACCGCTTTACGACCAGGCAATCGAGCTCGCCAAAGATCCGGCGACTCTGGTGCTGATAGCTGAAAGCCTTCAATCTGAGCAACAGTGGGACAAGGCCGAACCAGTGCTCCGCAAAGCTTTGGAGATGGATCAACGCAGCCCTACCACTCTTTATCTCCTCGGTCGCAATCTCATTGTCTTGAAGCGTCATCAGGAAGCTGAAGGCTATCTTCGTACTGCCGTGGAGCTCAGCCCGCAAGCGTTCCAGCCTTACACGCTGCTTGGGCAAACGTATCTAGCGATGAACCGGCTGGAAGACGCGGAGAAGACCTACAACAGCGCAGTTGACGTAGCGACGCCGGGCGAGCAGAAACAGTTAGCGGGTGCGTATGGCTTTGAAGGTGTCGGCGACGGTTACATGAAAGCAAAGAAGAAGAGCGATGCTGCCCGAGCATACAAGCGCGCTCTTGATCTCGATCCGGGTAATCAACTGCTAATGAAAAAACTTTCGCAGGCGAAATAGCGAGCGCAGCGAAGTTGCAGCAAGGAGCGCAGGCATCCCTGCCTGCATGAGCTGTGCTAACTGAGACTATGCAGGCAAGGATGCCTGCGCTCCAGACAAACTTTGACTAAGAGAGGCCCTTCGTATGAAGCGTTGTCCCAAATGTAGTCGGACATTTCCAGATGAGAATCAAAAGTTTTGCACTTTTGATGGTGGTTTGTTGCGCACGGATCAGCCGCCCTTCGATCCGAATCTAACCGTTCGCGCAACTTCCAAAGACCTGGTGGAAACTCCTCTGCCGAACGAAAACGATGCTTCGGAAGCTAAGACCAGCGTCCGGCTGCGATCGCTGAATGAAACCATAACTTCGTTTGGTACTTCTACGTTTAAGGAAACGACACCAGTCGGTTCACAAACCTCGGCTGATCTTACGCCTCCGCCACCACCGGCAGAATCGGCGCCGACATCGGCTGACTTGTCTTCCTACGCACCGGCACTTCCACAGAATGTCTCTCCAGCGACTCCAACTCCTCCTCCGCCACCGGAAGTTTCGGTTGCGCCAGTCGCGCCGCCAGCGGCAGCACCTGTTGCTGAAGTTGCGGCTGCGCCAGCTGCAAAGAAGCGCTCAGTGATGCCGTGGGTTTTGGCAGGGTTACTGGTGTTGTTGGTACTCGGTGGTGGTGCTGCTGTAGCTGGATACTTCTTCGTTCTGAAACCGATGATGGATGCAAAGAACGGAACCGATACGAACGTTAATACCGCTCCCAATACAAACGCGCCTTCTCCGGCTGAGACATCAACAACTGCAAACGCGAACACCACTCCTGAAACCAGGAAGGGGCCGGAACCATTCACGCCCACCGGCGAGGTGGTTCAGTTCCAAAATTCGGCGGCTAGTTTGGATGGTGACCTGGCGGCCCATTATGTTGGGTTCTCGTTCTACTATCCGAAGAGCTGGACCAGGGATCCCAAGTCCGGAATTCCGGGCGCGAGCAACTTCGCCCAGGTTCAGCGAGAGTCAAGTGATTCGTCAGGTGATTATCTCCAGGAGCGAGTTGCGTTCAACTGGTACCCGAGCAAGGGCACTTATGAAGCGGATACGGAAGTTTTCAAGCAGAGCGCCAAGAAGATTAGCGGTCAGCTCGCGAAAGGCTTGCCGGAGTACGTTGAAGTCTCGCAGGGCGACACGACTGTCAACTCGTACAAAGGATACGAAGTCCGCTTCAAAGGAACATTTAAGGGGACTGATAAAGATCTCCCTTACTGGGGCCGCGTGATATTGCTGCCCCCGGGATCGGCCACTGAAAAAGGCGGCGTGGCTATAGTCATGCTGGCGACTTCGTTGGCTGAAGACGTCACCAGTGCCGCTGACGTAGGTAATAAAGGTGGCATGGCTCTCATACTGGAATCATTCCGCTTCGCGGGCCAGTAGTTTTGTAGAAACCCGATGAAGATAACTTTGCTTGAAGAGCATGCCGGTCAGCCTTACCCTGAACGCGCATTCACTTCCGAGATCGTGAAGATCGGTCGCGATCCCCTCGAGTGCCATGTCGTTTTTGATCAGGGTGAATGGCCGATGGTTTCACGGCGTCACGCGGAGTTCCGCCAGCGTGACGGGCGGTTCTTGCTCGTGGATACAGGTTCGCGATTCGGCACATTTATCGATGGCAAGCGAGTTATCGATCCGAGCGAAGTAAGGGTCGGAGATCGGGTGCAGTTCGGGCCGGGCGGCCCACTGATGCGCATCCTCGCAATCGAAGACGTTTCTGCAAGCGCGCCTGGTGAACCCTCAAATAATTCGTTCCGCAATCGTTCCACCCTCCGCGACGTCAGCCCCTCGAAAGATTCAGAGTCTTAAATGGATTTGTTCTTTGTCCCTGGTTCTTAGTTCTTTGTGCTTGTGTGTTGTTCGGCTTGTGTGATTCCAGAGTGGAACAAAGACAACTCCCAAAGATTCAACCACAAAGAACAAAAAACTAAGGACAAAGAACAAAAACCCGTTAGATAATGGGTCAAAATCCAATTATTTAGATAAGGCCTTTGATTTCTGCGGCGGCATTGGTTAACCTCTAGATCCTCTCCCGCGAAAGCTTGACCCCCCGACAACGTGACGTATCAGGAATGCTGGATGGCGTTCCGCTGATTATCTTGTTTTAAGGAGACAAGCATGAGCATTTACGTGAAAAAGGGATCTAAACCACTCGCGCTGGTTTGCAGCGTATTTCTTCTGTTAGTTCTTATCGTTTCGGCATCAGCGCAGACTTCGACTGGCCTAACCCGTTCGGTTCGCCCAACTCAACCGGTACCGAACGGCGCCAAGATGAAGTTCAAAGGCGTCGTCATCGATCGCAATGCCGATACGTTTACCATTCGCGATCGCAATCGTACGGATTATCGGGTTGCGCTGGACGACAAAACCAGCATCAAGACTTTTGGAGGCTTTCTGCGCAGCGGCAAGAAGTATCCTGTGACCGACATCCTGCGAGGTTTGATTGTCGAGGTTGAGGGACGCGGTGATGCTCAGGGCCAACTGCTCGCGGACAAGATCAGGTTCAACGAGTCAGACATGCGCGCAGCGATCACGTCCGACACTCGGGTCACGCCGGTTGAGGAAAATCAGGAGCGCATGGCCGGCCAGATGGATGAGCTCTACACAGTTGCCGCAGAAGCTCGGAAGGAAGTCACGCAAGTTAACGAACGGGTTACCGCGCTCGATGAATACGACGAGCAGGATAACGTCGCGGTGACTTTCAAAGTGAACAGCGCGATTCTATCTCCCGAAGCCAAGCAGCAGCTCGACGCGCTTGCCGAAAAAGCTTTGGCAGCCAAGGGCTACATGATTGAGGTTCGGGGTCACACGGATTCGACTGGCGGCGAAACTAAGAACATGCGTCTAAGCCAGCAGCGTGCTGAGGCCGTGGTTCAATACCTGGCCGTCAATCACAAGATTCCGCTGCGACGGTTCATCACTCCGATGGGTTATGGAAAGACCGACGCGGTCGCAGATAACACCACCGCCGCCGGTCGCGCGCAAAACCGGCGAGTCGAGGTTAAGATTCTTGCCAACCGTGGCTTGGCTACCGCGACTCCATCGAGTCAGCCGTAAATAAGTACAAAAAAGAGAATCCGCAGATTACGCAGATTTCGCCGATTAGCACGAGAGACTTTAGATCGTTCGCTTGTCTGTGAAATCCGCGTAATCTGCGGATAGTTTTTTCTTTGGCCGTGTCGCTTGACCGGGAGGGCTGGATTGTTATGTACTGCAAGACGTAAACTGTTGCCGGCCGGATAAACCGGTAGATGGCCCGTCGAAATTCATATGAAAACCAATAATCATGCTGGTAATAATCACCGGAAGTTTTGGACTCCAATGCGTGCAGCCTTAACTGTCGTTGTGTTGGCCTTGATCGCTGTCGGGGGAATGTCGAGTTGTACGTCTTCTGATGAAAAACCTGTAGCTTCCACTCCCGGTGTTCCTCCCGCGCGAACTGGTGCGAGGTCACAACCGGCCGCATTGTCCGCAGACGTTCTCGCCGCCAGGCTGAAGTCAGTTAAAGGCGGAACGATGGCCTTATCAGACTATTCCGGGAAAGTGATGCTCGTTAATCTGTGGGCGACCTGGTGTGGACCCTGCAAGAGTGAGATTCCTGAGCTCGTTAAGTTGCACCGAGAGTTCGCGTCCAAGGGATTTGAGATTGTCGGACTTTCAACCGAGAATCCGACTAACTCCGAAGCGAGCGTGAAGAGCTTCGTTGAGTTTTTCAACATGGACTATCAGGTTGGCTGGGCGCCGCCTGAAATTTCTCTGGCTTTTATGCAGATGACCCAGCGAGATGCGATTCCGCAAAGTTTCATCATCTCTCGCGATGGTCGAGTACTTAAGCAGTTCGTAGGCTTTAGTCCAGTCGGCACTCCTCCCCAAATAAGACAGGCGATCGAAGATGCTTTGAAGGGCTAGAGTTATTAGCCCTGCGATTAATCCGCAATCTCGTTTTTCCGGTGTACCGAAGAGCCAACCACAGCTCGTTGTCGAGCCTTGATAAATCCTTGCCTTGTCCTTTTTCAGTTTTGACACGGATCACGTGTGCTTTGCTTGGTGTCCTTTGCCTTGGGGGGCTGGCAGGAGCCGCCACACTTCCGCCCAACTTCACTGAAACTCAAGTCGCAATTGGCATTGCTAGTCCGACCGCGATGGCCTTCGCTCCAGACGGGCGCCTGTTCGTTTGCGAGGAAGGCGGCGCAATTCGCGTAATCAAGAACAACGCACTCCTGACGGCGCCATTCGCCACGGTCACGACGAACACGTTGCATGAACGGGGTCTGCTCGGCATTGCCGTCGATCCGAACTTTGCTTCAAATAATTTCATTTACGTCTTCTACACAGCGCCAACGCCGGCCGTGCACAGCCGCGTCAGCCGCTTTGTCGCCAATGGTGACGTGGCGGCAGGCAACGAAACTGTCTTACTCGAGCTCGACGATCTTTCATCAAACAGCAACCACATTGGTGGGGCTCTGCACTTTGGTCCGGACGGCAAGCTCTACATTGCGACGGGTGACGATGGATCGGGAACAAACTCCCAAAGCCTCACGACTTTGATGGGAAAGGTTCTCCGGATTAATTTCGACGGCACGATTCCAATAGATAATCCCTTCTTTAACACAGCCTCAGGCAACAATCGCGCGATCTGGTCGTTGGGACTAAGGAATCCGTTCACCTTCAACTTTCAGCCTGGTACGGGACGCATGTTCATCAACGATGTAGGCGAGAGTGCGGCTGAAGAAATAAACGAAGGTGTAGCAGGCTCGAATTATGGGTGGCCCACGTGCGAAGGTCCATGCTCGCCGGCTAATGCCAATTTCCGCGATCCGATCTTTGCTTATGAACATGGAAGTTCTGGGACGACAGGCTGCGCAGTTGTGGGCGCTGCGTTCTACAATCCCTCAGTGGCTCAATTCCCAGCGGAATATGTCGGCAAGTATTTCTTTGCTGATTTTTGCTCGGGCTGGATTCGCAAGCTGGACCCGGTGACGAATACCGCTACTGATTTTGCCGCGGGGGTCTTGTCGCCGGCTGACCTGGCTGTTTCACCAGATGGCGCTTTGTATTATCTCGCTCGCTCGGGCGGCACCGTTTACCGCGTCCAATCCAGCCAATCGACGGGAGGCTTTCAATTCAGCTCCGCGAGTTACATCGCCACTGAGTCGCAGATTAGCGCGGTGATTACGGTCATTCGCAACAGCAACACATCCGTCGCTGAATCGATAAACTTTTCAACCAGCGACGGCACCGCCTCGGATCGTCGTGACTACACCGCTGCGATCGGGACCTTGAATTTTGCCGCAGGCGAGACAAGCAAAACCTTCAAGATTCTGATCAGCGATGACGTGTACGTTGAAGGCGACGAAACAGTGAATCTAACGCTTGCAAATGTCAGCACGGGAACGACGGTCGCCGTTAGTTCGTTGACCATTCAAGACAACGACTCGACGCCACCGACCGGAAATCCGGCGGACCAGGCAGATTTCTTCGTCCGCCAACACTATTTCGATTTTCTTGGTCGCGAGCCTGATCCGGGAGGCTTCGCTTATTGGACCGGGCAAATCTCGCAGTGCGGGAACAATGCGTCATGTTTGTTGACCCAGCGAGTCGGCGTCAGCGATGCCTTTGTTTTTGAACCGGAGTATCAACAGACCGGCGCGTATGTGTTCAGACTTTATCGGGTGGCGTACGGTAATAGTCAGCCATTTCCCAACCCGAATCCTGACTCCGCGCATCCGGGTGAAGAAAACAAGGTGCCTAATTACTCGGTCTTTCTCGCCGATCGTGAACGAGTGATTGGTGGCGCCAATCTGGCGCAAAAACTTCAGGAGCTGGCGAATGCTTTCGTGCTGCGGCCGGAGTTTCTGTCCCGCTATTCCAATAGTTTGAGCGGGCCGAATTTTGTCGATGCTGTGCTGCTAACCGTGATGAATGATTTGGGGGTTGACTTAACCAGCCAGCGTACAGCGCTGATTGACTTCTTCAATTCCGGCGGTCGAGGCGCCGTGCTTTATCACCTGGCTGATGATAATCAGACCAACTCGATCAATAATCGGGCTCTGATCGATGCTGAGTACAATCGCGTCTTTGTGGCTAGCGAGTATTTTGGATATCTGCGGCGTAATCCGGATATGCCTGGTTTTCTTTTCTGGTTGGGCCAGGTAAACAGTGCTCCGCTGAAGGATCTTTCGAAACAACATGCGATGGTTTGCTCGTTCATCACTTCATTGGAATACCAGCAGCGGTTCAGTTCAGTGGCGCCACATTCTAACGGCGAGTGTCAGCACTAACAGAAGTACAATTAGCTGAAGAGGAACATGTCATGAATATAAGGAAATTGGTGATAGCAATCGCAGTTCTGGGATTAGTCGTCGGCGTAGCGGTGCTGATTATGAAAGGCGGAAATGATCAAAGCCACAGCACTCACGAGCAGACGGCAAATGCAAATCAGCCGGTTAGTCAAACGGCGCCTCCAGTCCCCGCGCATTATGATCCGGCTCCAAGCTTAAGCAGTTTAGGACCAACCCTGCCGCCCGAGCGCTTTGTTGGCCCAACTCAGCAAGCGTACATGGCTGCTCGAGAAATACCGCAGACGCTCGCTCAACTGCCTTGTTATTGTCACTGCGACCGAGGGATGGGACACAAGAGTCTGCATTCTTGTTTCGAAGATGAGCATGCATCGCACTGCGCTGTCTGCGTTGAAGAGGCTTTGCTCGCTTACCGGCTGCAGAAAGAGCAGAAGCTGCCGGCAGACCAAATTCGCCAGAAGATCATTGAGAAGTACGGAGAGCTTTAGATTGGTGATTGCTGAGTGCGGATTGCTGATTACTGACAGCTGATTACTGACAGCTGATTACTGACAGCTGATTACTTTCGAGTAAGATAGGCCCAACATTTAAGGAGGCACAGTTATGAAGTTTGCGTTGCTAAGAACCAGTTTGGTCTTTCTTTCCACAGTACTCTTGCTTTCATCTTTCCCCATCCAGACGCCAGCCCAGAAGTCCAGAATGCAGGACGCGTCGCGCCACGCTCGCACAGCGTCCGATGCCTTCACCGAAATCATGAATATCAGGGAGAACACAATTCCGAAAGAGCTCTTGGACAAGTGTGAAGCCATCGCAGTCTTCCCGGACGTAATCAAGGCCGCCTTTATTTTTGGCGGCAAGGGAGGGCACGGAGTTATCAGCCGGCGTATACGCGGTGGCTGGAGCGCGCCCGTGTTCTTCAATCTCACCGGTGGCAGCTTTGGCGCCCAAATTGGCGCGACGAAGACGGATTATGTGTTGCTGATTATGAATGACGCTGGTGTTAATGGTTTGCTGAAAGACAAATTTGAAATCGGTGGCGAAGTCGGTGTAGCGGCTGGGCCAGTAGGCCGCGAAGCGTCAGCTTCAACCGACGCGATGCTGCAAGCCGGCATCCTGTCATACTCGAGATCGAAGGGCGCTTTCCTTGGCGCTGCTCTGAAGGGTGCCGCAATTACGCCGGACAACGACTTGAATGAATCAGTTTATGGAAAGAAGGCATCCGAACTTCTCACTGGGCGCAATCCGATCAAATTGGCGGATATGCCTCCTGCCGTGCGCATCTTTCCGCGCACCCTGGCGCGTTATTCGATCAAGTAGTTGTGAGACCTGGGAGCGCAGGCATCCTTGCCTGCACCATCAAGTGATAGCGTCAGTTCAAGCAGGCAAGGATGCCTGCGCTCCCAGGGAGTTGATTGTGCTTGACGCTTTTGCATGCACGCCCTAGAATGCGTCGTCACCTTCGCTATTTGTTTGCGTTATCAATCGAGGAATCTGGACCGACATGCTTCCGCGCACCCAACGCCAGAAAGAGATTCTCGATTACATCATTCGCTACTCCAATCAACGCGGACACGTACCCTCTTACACTCAAATCGCTCGATACTTCGGCGTAAAGTCTCGCGCCACCATCGCAAAGCACATTGCGGCTTTGGAAAAGCGTGGGCTGCTGGAAAGACGGGATGAAGAAGGATCGTTCGCTTTGGTTGTAAGAGTTGACGATATGCCGTCCGACGCTCTCTGCGAAGTGCCGATGCTGGGTCGAATCGCCGCAGGGGTGCCGATTGAAGTCGTTCACGATTCGGAAACGATCGCGGTGCCTCGCTTCCTGCTGGGTCGCGTGCGACCTGAAAAGATTTATGCAGTCAGAGTGAAGGGCGATTCGATGATCGACGAGCACATCTGCGATGGTGATATCGCTCTAATCGAAAACCGCACCGAAGCCCGCGATGGCGAGATCGTGGTCGCGTTTGTTGACGGTGCCAATGCGACTTTGAAGCGTATTTATCGTCGCGGTGCTGAGGTTGAGTTGCGACCAGCCAACTCGCAGGTTGAAACAATCAAAGTCCCAGCCTATCAAGTCGAGATACAGGGTATCTTCCGCGGACTTCTTCGTCCTACAGCTTAGAATTAGTGGCACGGTCGTCTCGCCCGTGTGCTCGTCTGGAAGATCGCCGCATCACGGGCGAGCCGCCCGTGCCACCTATCAGCTACCTCGTTACAAAAAACTGGCGGCATTCCGTGACGAGTAAGGCTGCTTCATACAAACTTCCATTACAACAGTCAGTTCCGTCCTTACCTACGAATGTCCCAGTTCGGCAGGCTCCAGGTAAAAGTTTCGTCCACGTCTCGCCTTGTGAGTTTCGACCGGTGCCGACCTTTTCGTAGGCGCAGTCGTTACTTCGCTGTCGAGCCGGTTGGTCTCGATACTTTCTGTTAAATGCCGCTTCGCCAAGTTGCTTGCATTCGTTGTAGAAGACTTCGTCGTTGCTTTGCCGGGTTCGCGCTGCCGTTATGACCGTTGCGCATTTTGGGTCGTCAGGATTCGCCACACAATTTACGAGACGATTCAGCCGGTTGATTCCCGGAGCAGCCTCTCTGCACATTGCTCCGAATGCCGCGGGAAGATTTGGCTTGGGACAGTTCTCGTCAAAATAAGCCGGAGTAAAGTCGAATCTTCCTCGCGCCGGACCGCCCCCACGGTAAGTCGCCGTCATGCAGCTATTGTCCGCGGCTGAAAAGCAGAGCATGCAGGACTTCCCGACTACACACGCTGTTGGCGAGGTGCGGCTGCTGGTGGGGTCAAAGGCGTTCTTAGTGCCATTGTGTGATTTGTGAAAAACGACATGAGCATCACAGTTGTTGGGACATGACTTGCCATCGTCATAAATGGTTGGCTTCATGTTCCGCGCCGGAGGAGGCACAAACGAATTGCTGCCCAGCACCGCTATGGTGAAGAAGACAAGGATGTAAGCTGGAGCGAGCACGGGCCGAATGAAGAAGCGCAGGTAGCTTCCAACAGATGCTCCTGAATTTAGAGTTGTCATTAGCGACCTCCAGAATTAGTGAGAAGACAGGTCCATACTAACCCGGTTGAGTCACCTGAGATGATGTAGAACAGACTTTCAGTCTGTTCACACTTCAAACGATCACTCAACAAGTCCGAAGAGTCCGAAGGATACCTGCCACTCAAGTCCAGGCCATACAACCATCAATTCAAACTCTCGTGAGTGGAATCGTCTTGAGTGTGGCGAAGCTTTGTTAGCTACAACTAAGTTAATGGCCGGGTAAGCTGGCTCAGACTGAAGTCTAAGCTACTTCGGAGTAGAACAGCCTTCAGTCTGTTCATACTTCGCGATCACTCAATAAGTCCGAAGAGTCCGAAGGATACCTGCCACTCAAGTCCAAGCCATACAACCATCAATTCAAACTCTCCTGAGTGGAATCGACTTGAGTGTGGCGAAGCTTTGTTAGCTACAACTAAGTTAATGGCCGGGTAAGCTGGCTCAGACTGAAGTCTAAGCTACTTCGGAGTAGAACAGACTTCAGTCTGTTCATACTTCAAACGATCACTCAATAAGTCCGAAGAGTCCGAAGCATACCTGCCAGTCAAGTCCAGGCCATACAATCATCAATTCAAACTCTCTTGAGTGGAATCGTCTTGAGTGTGGCGAAGCTTTGTTAGCTACAACTAAGTTAATGGCCGGGTAAGCTGGCTCAGACTGAAGTCTAAGCTACTTCGGAGTAGAACAGACTTCAGTCTGTTCATACGTCACGATCACGCAGCGCCCGAAGAGTGCGAAGCATACCTGCCAGTCAAGTCCAGGCCACACAACCATCAATTCAAACTCTCGTGAGTGGAATCGTCTTGAGTGTGGCGAAACTTTGTTAGCTACAACTAAGTTAATGGCCGGGTAAGCTTGCTCAGACTGAAGTCTAAGCTACGTTGGCGAAATAGTGTTGCTGGCGAACAGGATTGCGACGCCGCGCCTATCATAGTCCGGTACGGCAGCCGGGACGGCGGTGGAAGAGCGTCTCCACTGTCCGCCAGCAGGAGCGTGAGGGCTTCGTGGGGGAGGAGTCGTAAGAACTGAGATGTCGAAGCTTAGCTTCGCGGAAACTTGCTAGCTCCTACCCCTGTCAAACAAGTGTCAGATAATTCCGGCACTAAACTTGTTATCCGCTTTTAGCTACCAGTAATGCAGCTCGTAGCGAATTCATTTCATTAGTACTTGGATTCAATCGAGCTCGAAGCTAGAATGGCCCCGGTTCGTGCTCAAGTGGTCTTGCCAAAGCTTGGAGTCCAGTCTGGGCTTTAGATCTGAACGGATGCACAATAAGGTGATACGTTCTCTTAAGTCCTAAAAAAGACATTAAAAAAATGTTAGCGATGAAGATATAGGTATGCCCGCATCATTCGGTGAGAAATACCAATTTGGAGATTTCGAGCTGGACACCACAGAGTTGGTCTTGCGGAAACAGCAGGAAATCGTCTCGCTGACGCCGAAGGCCCTTCAAGTCCTTATTATTCTCGTGCGAAACGGCGGTCGTGTAGTTAGCCGGAAACAGCTATTGGAGACGCTTTGGGCGGACGCCTTTGTTGAAGATTCAAACCTTACGGTCGCCATCTCAGCGTTAAGAAAAGCTTTGGGAGATAACAGCAATGGCGATCGGTTCATAGAAACGGTTGCCAAGCGCGGCTATCGCTTTGTGCCTTCAGTCAAGTTCGTCAGCAACGTCCTGCCCCCCAAAGATCGTTTCGGTGCGATGCAGATCGCGCGGCTGACCCATGATGGCCACATCATGGATGTCGGTATTTCCAAAGATGGCCGGTTGATGGCTTATGTGCCGATCACGTCAGGCAAGCAAGCGCTCCATATTCAAGATCTCGAAACAGGTGAGCGGCGGCAGCTACTGGCTCCAGACGCGGCTCTTTGCTGGGGAATAAAGTTCACACACGATCGCCGTAGTCTGTTCTACATAACGACTCAACCGAGCAGCACCATCAGCGTGCTCTACCGCATGTCGTTGCTCGGCGGACAGGCGACCAAACTCGTAGTAAACATCGACTCGCCAATTGCGCTTTCTCCTGATGAGACTCAGATGGCTTTTGTGCGCAGCTTTCCCGGACAACACCGGGACGCAGTCATTGTCTCCAAGATAGACGGTTCGGGCGAACGAGAAATTGCGACTCGATATCATCCGGAAAAGTTCTCCTTTACCAGTCCCACCTGGTCGCCAGACGGCAAGCTGATCACTCTCGGCGCAAGTCGCTATAACGCGATGGAGTACGCCATCGTCGGCGTGCCGGCTAATGGCGAGCCTTTGGTGGAGTTGTCACCGTGGGACTGGAGAGTGTTGTGTGCGCTGGCATGGAGTGATGATGGCAGCAATCTCTATTTTTCCGCCCAGGCGTTGAAATCCAATTCGTTCCAGATTTGGAGACTGCCATATCCCAACGGCCAGGCTCAGCGCGTCACTAACGATCCTAACAACTATGAAGAGCTTAGCCTCGCGGAACGGCCGCGCGCGATGGTTACAATGCAAACGGAAGTGCGCGCGAATTTGTGGTTAGCGTCGTCAGCCGACGCGCGGGAAAATGGGCGTTCCGCCAGTGCGCGTCGCATAACTTCGGGACGAACCGAAGGATTTGCCGGACTATCCGCAGCAGCCGGTCGAATAGTCTTTGCTTCGACAGAACACCAGCAGCCAGATCTGTGGAGTGTGAACCTCGAGGGGCAGGAGCGTGAACGATTGACTGATACGACTGGATTTCTGCCGTCGGTTTCGCCGGACGGTAACTCAATCGCCTATGTCTCTTCGGAAACCGGGACGCATCACATTTGGTTTATGGATGGGGGCGGGAAGTACAAGCGGCAGCTTACTGACGGCGGAGGCGAGAGCTTCCCCAGCTTAACCAGCGACGGCAAGTGGGTGATTTATACGTCGCTGAGCAGGGCTCGCAATTCATTATGGAAGGTATCGACCGGCGGCGGGGAGCCAAAACAGTTAACAAGCAATTGTCTTTGCATCAAGCCGGTGGTCTCGCGCGACGCTGCTAAAGTCGCTTGCGCCTATCGCACCGACGAAGCTGATAATTGGAAGATCGCGGTGTTGTCGTTGGAGAGTGCTGAGACGCTCGCAGTGTTTCCGTTGCCGAATCCCTACAATCAGCTGCTGCGCTGGACCGCCGATGATAATGCACTGACTTTCTTAGAGCGCCGAGAGGGCGTGCACAATGTTTGGAAGCAACCGCTGACCGGCGGCGAGGCGACCCAGTTGACTTATTTCACGGAAGATTTGATCTACGCGTACGATTGGCTGCCGCAAGGTGATGGTCGGTTAGTAGCGGCGCGCGGCATCAAGACTCGCGACATTGTTTTGATTAGGGATTTTGATTAGATCGTAACGGTCTTTGGTCGTAGGTTTTTGTTCTTTGATTTTTTGTTCTTGGTTCTTTGTGCTTTGTTCTTTGTGCTTGATCGTTGCGACGTTGTCGCTACGTATTCTGGCAAAGCAACTGGGCCAGGAATTCAACCACAAAGAACAAAGAACAAAGAACAAAGAACTAAGGGACTAAGAGACTAAGAAGCTTTTGGCCCGAGAAGTCCTAAATCCCACCTGCGGCAGCTGGTGGATAGTTCAAGTTCGACCTACAAAGAGATTAGGATTGGTCCTTTGAATCCCCTCAGCGGCAGCTGAGGGATGGTTCAAATGCAGCCTCGCTCGCAAGTTTTCAATGGAAATAGGCCGGACTTGAACGATCCACCTGCTCCCGCAGGTGGGATTCAGTAAACAACGACATCAAACATTGGTAGGCTGCACCTGAAGTAACCACCAGCTGCCGCAGGTGGGATTTAAGACTTTTCGGGCAGGACTAAGAACAAAGGACGAAGAACCATTGGCCGGATGACGTCGGCGCTGCCGCAGGCTTGGCTCCGACGCACGGTGGTTTAGTTTTCAAGGATCTATGGACCATTCGAATGATAGTAACGAGCAAAGCCGCATCAGGATCCAGTATGACTCACTCAAAAACCCCGCAGAGGCAACGCCTCAGACCTCTGCAGCCAATTGTCGGCCGGATAATTTGAATCACCACTAATCACATGCAGCGTGTAGGCGTGACGCGATTTTGGCGATTTGTTCTCGAGACTCTTGTGCGGCAGCAGACCGTGCAGAATTATCAGCGTCCCTTTCTTAACCTCGAGCGGAACCAGCTTTTCTTCTGGCCACGGGACGTCGCTAAAAACTTCAAAACGCATTCCACCTTCGCGCGCGCGAATCCACCGCGACTTCAATCCCAATTCATGACCGCCGGGAATCGCCCAGAGACATCCGTTTTCAATAGTCGCGTCCTCGAGCGCAAACCATAATCCGGCCATCGACATCGGTTCGGTGTAAATGAAAGTGCAGTCCTGGTGACAAGTCACTTCACCGCCGATATTCGGCTGCTTGAAGATATACATTGATTGCAGTAGCAGCGGGTTGGTAACACTCAACGAATCAGCCAGAGCTTTCAGATCTGCGGTGCGAGAAAAGTCATCAAACATGGGATCGAGATCGTGAAGCGCGTGCCCGATCTTATTAATAGACTTCTCTTTATCCTGTCTCAAAGTTCCATCCGGAAGAAAGGCGCCCTCCTCGAAGAAGAAACGAATCTTGTCGCCTGATTCGAGAAAGTAATCATCAGCTAATCGAGACTGCTCGTGGGTCGAGAAGATCGAGATTGCCTCAGCCGGATCAAAATCTTTAACAAGTTGTGCAGCCCGCTGGCGAAGCTGATCGCACACCTCACCGGAAACGAAATCTTCGATCACGAGATAACCGTCGCGACGGTAAAGCTCAAGTTGTTCCGCCTTAAGTTGCATAGGTCGAATGATACCCTGATTTATCGGCCTTTCCTTAACTCGATCCCTTTACTGGCGCCGATAATCTTGACGGCAACTCGCTTCGTTTCTAAAGTGACTGCGCCTTCCGGGAACCTTTGCAGCGATTGGTCGGACTTAAACATGTCAAAACCTTCCTTCCTCATCACGCAACTTGCCATGGTAGCGTTGCTGGTGTTCTGGGCTAACGACTGCACGTCTCAATCGCAAACCCCCAAGCGGAGTTTTCCATTGGAAAGAGATCATATTTTTGTGTGGGTCTCACCTGGAGCTCCCGAAGCAGCCAAGCTCGAGAGCTTGGGTCTGTACACCGACGGCAAGGTTCACAAACATGTGGGCCAGGGCACGGCTTCGAAAGTCTTCGTTTTCGACAACGCGTATCTCGAGCTTATTTGGATTGACGAGCCTGAGGTTGCGAAGGGTAAAACTGACGCGATGAACACCAGTATCGTCGATCGAGCTAATTGGAGAAAGACAGGCGCCTCGCCCTTCGGAGTCGGTCTGCACCGCCAGGCTGAGGAAAGTCCCTTGCCTTTTCCAACAAAGAAATATCGGGCCGATTGGATGAGACCCGACACCTTTATCGATATCGCGGAAAGCGCGACTGACATTAAAGAGCCGTTCTTTTTTGTGGTCCCTGCGTATTTGAAAGCGCCCACGATCGAACAAGTAAGAAAGATTTCGGACAGCCAGCCGGACCTGCTCAAGATGTTTGCCCACGCGTCGGGCTTGCATCGGTTAACAGGAGTAAAAGTCACGAGCAAGTCTCGGCGGGGATTCAGCAAGACGGGCTTATTGATTTCTCGGAATGGCCTCGTGTCATTGAGGCGAGGAAATACTGACTTCGCTGAACTCGTCTTCGACCAAGGCGCTCAAGGGAAATCTCTTGACGTGCGCCCAACACTCCCTTTGGTGGTGAAGTATTAGCGGCTGACAAAACCGTTTACCTTCTGACTTGGAAACATACCCGTTGAGGGATTCGTTCTGTAAGAGTCACGTCCATTTTCCAAATCAAGGAGAACTCATATGACTCGCGGCTGGGTTAATTACTTTGTCCTGTGCGTTGCCATCATCCTGCTGGTGGGAATTGCGATTACAAAACCCTGGACAGATGCAAAAGCGAACGCTCTTGCTCAATCTCAACAGGAAGACAAAGCTGTGGAAGCGGTCAACAAAAACATCCAGGTCCTCAAAGGGATGCCATCCTCGCAGCTTCTTCCCGTCATGCATTTCATGCGGACTTCGCTGGGAGTGAGATGTGACTATTGCCACGTGGCGGAAAATGGAAAGTATTGGATGGATGATAAGCCCGCCAAAGCGACCGCCAGGCGCATGCTGCAAATGGTTGCGGAGATTAATAAGGCCAATTTCGGGGGTCAGCCGGTTGTTACTTGCAATACATGTCACCGAGGCTCGACGCAACCGGTACCGGTTCCGGCGATTGGACAAGGCTCCTTCGTTGACACGACGCGCGCTGAGGAAGCTGCGCCAGCGCCATTACCTTCCGTTGATGAGGTGCTGGAACATTACATCAAAGCATTGGGCGGTCGAGAGGCGGTTGATAAGATTAAGACCAGAACAACCACGGCAACGATCCTAAGGCCGAAGCTTGTTAACTCGGGCACTCCCAAAGCAGCGATGTTGAATAGAGGCGAGACCTGGACCTTCGAAACTTTTCTAAAGACTCCTGACAAGTACGCGATAATCATTCACGCACTCGACCAAACGACCGTCCAGGGATTGAACGGTGATGCTGGTTGGTCGAAGACGGGAACCGAGCAGCGACTGCTAAGTGCCAATGAAGTGACCCGGCTGAAACGGCAGGCTGATCTTTACAAAGATCTGAAGCTTCGAGAACAGTACTCAAAGATGCGCGTGATCGGGCTGGAGAAACTCGGCGAAAGGGAAGTCTTCGTGCTCGAGGGCCAGAATTTGAGCAATAAGACTGAGAAGCTTTTCTTTGAAGTGAAGTCAGGTTTACTGCTGCGACGAATAAGCTACACAAGTCTCTGGCTCGGTCAGGATCCTGAGCAAACTGACTACGAAGACTATCGAGAAGTGGGTGGAGTCTGGCTTCCGTTCGTATTGCGAACTTCCTATTTGGATGATAATCATTACGGCACGACCCGAACTCTGACTGCTGTGAAGCAGAACGTGCCCATCGATGAGTCGAGATTCGAGGTTCCTGCGATTCCGAAGTAACCAACTGGTTCGTCGAGTTAGCTTCGGCAATTCCTGAGTGACTTATGGCTGCAAAAGTCCGGAAGAGAAATTCATTCAAGCGAGTCTTTCTATTCGTCTTCTTCGGTGTGGCGTTCTCGTTGTCAGCAACGATTGCCGGCTCAATTCAAAGAGAACCGCGGTTCAAAGTCGTTGCGATGAAGGCGATGCTCTTCTACGAGGACAAAGGGACTTTCTCTGAAGACGTATCTGAGGCTGATACGGGCCAACCGTATTACCCGCCGAAACTCTGGAACACGCCGATACATTACGAACAACGCTCGTCTTCAGTCTTAGTCACGGTTGAAGTAGCCGGCGAAGCGATTACCGGGCCGGATCGTAAACTGGAGCTCATCGCGCGGTATGTGCCTTTGGGAACTTCAAGGCGCGAAATCGTGGTGAGGAAAATCGTGACCATTAGCATTCCCATGAAAGTAAAGGAGAAGGATAATTTCCACGCGGGCTTCTGGCTGTATGACACCGGGTGCGATCCGGTGCGGCTTACTGCGAGAGTGATTGGACGTCGGGAAACTGCAATCATGAAGCGCGTGATCAAGTTTGATTGTGGGGAATAGATCTCAAAGACTCGTCTTAAGAAGTTACAGATGGGAATACTCTGAAAATGAATCAACTTGCAGCAGCGTCACTGGTGTTTCTTGCTCTTGTTTCACCTGCGCCGATTCAGCGGCGACAAGCGGCCTCTATTCAAAAGCGGCAAACAGACAGAGAAGTCGATGGTCTCAAAGGGACGGTAAAGTCTGCCGTTACTGAAATCGCGAACTACAAGTTAGTCCAGGGCGAATCAGTCGAAGGACCGCGCCTCATTAGCGGCGAACAATTCTACGATGCTGAGGGGAACCGATTGCAATGGAAGCATTATGACGCCGCCGGGACATTGTCGACCTCTCTGGTGTTCAGCTTCATCGGTCAAAAGCGAGTGGCTGTCATGGAAGATGTCGACAATAAGAAAGCGTTGGTCCGGGTGATCCCGCTCCCGCGGGGAACGCCAGTCGACCCGCGCTACACCTACAGGTTCGTCAACCAGTACGATGCCAACGGTAGGCGTACCCAGGAAGCTTGGTACACGAGCAGTGGCTTGTTGTTCATGAGGTGGATCTACACGGTTAAAGGAGATCGAAGGAAGCGATCGGTCTATCGAGCTGACCGATCGTTAAGTCAATCATTCGAAGACAAACATAATGATAAAGGCGAGGAAATTGTTGTCGTGTTGACTCCAGGTTTGGGTGGGGACAAAAGGATATACCGCAGCATCGAAGTCGATGCTCAAGGAAATTGGACCAAGAGGATTTTGACGAGAGGCCTAATCGGAATTGACGAGAAACTTTTTCCGGAGATTAAGCCCTGGAGCATTGAGTATCGGAAGCTCACCTATTATTGATGTTTCGTCAAGGAAAGGAAGCGATGATCGAGAGAGTAACACCAATGATTCACGTGCCGGATGTCGCTGCCACGGTCGAGTGGTACCGCAATATTGGCTTTACGGTTGACGCGACCTATGGACATGACGGTGAAGGTATGAGTTTCGCTGTGCTTTCTTTTGGGAGCACGCAGGTCATGTTCAATCAAGGCGGGCGACCAAACAAGCGGGAACGCCGGGAAGTTGATTTGTACGTTTACGCGAACAACATTGATGACATTTACGAGCGACTCAAAGATCGAACGGATGTGATTGACGGACCGCATGACACTTTCTATGGAGCGCGAGAGTTCATTATCCGCGACTGCAATCGATTCTGGATCACCTTCGGGCAGACAAGCTCTTTTGGAATGCTGATGAACGCCGTTCAAGAGCGCGATTACGAAGCTGTTAGAGCAGCCCTCGAGGTTGCTACGAAAAGCGGCGGTCTGACTTCACAGAGGCTAACGAATGCTCTCGTCGCTGCAACGACAAGCGACAACAACGACCAGATCGCCGAGTTGTTGAAGCAGGCAGGCGCGGTGATGCCTCCCGAACTTGATGAGGAAAGGTTGCAGCGACACGTGGGTGAATACAAAAGCGACAATGGAATGGAGGTCGAGATTTTGCTTGAAGGCGGCAAGCTGTTTGCCGTTCCGGCTGGCGATTCTCGGATCAACCTGGTCGCGGAGGACGAGACCACGTTTAGGCCTACTTACCTCGAAGGCATCAGCATCACCTTCAGTGTTGACGACGGGAAGACGACGGGCTTTGTATTCCAGCAAGAGGAACACACGATTGAACTCAAAAGAGTATGAAGAGGGCCTGGTTCTTCGCCGAATGTCGGAAACAGACCGAGAATGCTTGTGAGCAATCGAGACATCGAGTGCCTATTCGGTAACCCCATGATTACCAATGAGACTAATTAGCAAACCCGCCGAGACGGAGTATGCGCCTTACACCAGCATGTACATCGGGCTTTTGCCTGATGATGGCCGAGTCTTATGGCGCCTCGAGGAAAACCTGGCGACGACGTCCGCATACATGTCAGCGCTGCCAGCTGAGAAGCTCACGTATCGCTACGCTGAAGGCAAGTGGACGATCAAGGAAATCCTCGCGCACCTCATCGACGACGAACGTATCTTTTCGTATCGCGCGCTGCGCTTCGCTCGCAATGATCAAACGGAGCTGCCGGGCTTCGACCAGGACGCTTACGCTCGTTATTCCGGCGCCAACGAGCGCGGGATCGAAGACCTGTTGACTGAGTTTGCAGCTGTGCGTCGCTCGACTATCGCTTTATTCGATAGTTTCGATGACGAAGCATTGCTAAGGTCTGGCGTCGCTAGTGGGAACATCATGAGTGTTCGCGCTGCGGCGTATCACATCGCTGGTCACGAGATGCGACACGTAAACATCATCAAAGAGCGATACCTGGGTGCCTGATGTACGACAGGCTGCCAGCCTGTCGGATGTTGAGCAATGTGGTCGTTGGGTTATGGCGAGCCTTTTCCACATATCATTTACCACTTACCATTTTTCATTTCATAGAACTGAGTCGCGGCACACGCTTACGATGAAAAATGATAATTGGCAAATCAGTACTGTCCGGTTAAACGTTTTTAGTTTCGCGCTAAGTCTTTGTTAGGACTAGAAATAAGCATGATGAGAAGTCTAAACGATTTGAATTCGATTCTCGGATTCGAGGGACTTACTCTTTCGCGATTAATTGCGAA
>DATNBH010000084.1:0-7367 GCA_035572035.1 Pyrinomonadaceae bacterium
GGCTCTCCTTCCGGTTGTCTGCTTGAGGTCTTAGATCAACTCCAAGTTACAACCAATGGGGCGCCCTTTCATATATAGCGTGGTATCGGCTAAGGCTTCAGTTCACCATTTATGCTTTACCTACTTTTTCTTGGCGCACTGATCCCTGATGAAACAGCAATACCAGTCCATTAACCAACGAGCCCTTGGAACTTTTGGGCGTCCTTTAGTAAAGTATTCGCCACACCAGAATCCTGCCTGTGGGAGATAAGACAAATGAAGAAGATTGAGTTTCGAATTGCGCGGTCCGTCTATGGACTCTTCGCTTTAGCCCTGTTGGTTGCTGCCGTGGCAGCCCTCGCGACGATTTCGCTGGCGCCGTTAACGTCCGCACAAAGCCAGCACCCCTCGACGAACCCGTCGATGACAGCTCACGATGGAGCCGCTGCGAAGACTTCGCCTACCAAGTTCAGCTACCCCGAAGCGAAGAAGGTTGAGCAGGTCGACAATTATTTCGGCACCATGGTCGCAGATCCATACCGCTGGTTGGAAGACGAGAATTCAAGCGAGACTGCGAAGTGGGTCGAGGACGAAAACAAGGTAACTTTCTCCTATCTCGAAACGATTCCTTATCGAGCGCAGATAAAAGCGCGGCTTGAAAAGTTACTGAACTACCCGCGCATCGGTGCTCCCTCGCGGCGTGGGGAATGGTTCTTCTTCTCAAAGAATGATGGCCTGCAGAACCAGAGCGTTCAATACATGCAGAAGGGTCTTGATGGCACGCCTGAAGTACTTCTCGATCCAAACAAGTTTTCAGCGGATGGAACTGGCGTCCTGGCCGCGAATTCGCTGACGAACGATGGGAAATATCTTGCGTACGGAATCTCCGAAGGCGGTTCCGATTGGAGCAAAGTCTATGTAATGGAAGTCGCCACACGAAAGATGTGGCCTGACAAAGTGGAATGGCTCAAGGCTTCTGGCGTGTCATGGCGCGGCGACGATGGCTTCTTCTACAGCCGTTATCCTCAGCCGGAAAAAGGCAAAGAGATGACGACCAAGAACGAGTTCCAGGCGGTCTACTTCCACAAGATTGGAACTTCGCAATCTGACGACGAGTTGATCTACGACGACAAAGAACACCCGCAGCGCTTTCAGAACGTCGGCGTGACGGAAGACGAACGTTACGCGATTCTCAATGTTTCTGAGCGCGGTCTCGGTAAGAAAGGCAACGCCCTTTTCTATCGCGACCTCACCTCTTCGGATAAGTCTTTCAAGCCCATTGTTGCCGAGATCGGCAATGACAGTTTTGGAGTTGTCGATAGTGTCGATGGAAAGTTCATAATCTCCACCGACCAAGGCGCGCCCAACAAGAAGGTCGTGGTGTTTGATCCAGCTAACGGCAGTTGGACTGATCTGATTCCGGAACAACCTGAGCCGCTTCAAATCGTCAGCACCGTCGGCGGCAAGCTATTTGTGACCTATCTCAAAGACGTTTCCACTCGAGCGTATGTTTACAGCATCGATGGCAAGCTTGAGAACGAAATCACTTTTCCGGGTGTGGGCACTGCAAGCGGATTCGGCGGACGCCAGGATGACGAGTTTCTGTTCTATAGCTTCACCTCGTTGAACTATCCGCCGTCTATTTTCAAATACGACATCGCCACCAAAAAATCTTCGCTGTTCCGTTCGGTCGATATCCCGGGCTTCAAGCCTACGAAATATGAGACCAGCCGCGTCTTTTTCCCGAGCAAGGACGGCACGAAGATACCGATGTTCCTGGTGCATAAGAAGGGAATTAAGCTTGACGGTAACAATCCGACGCTGATGTACGGCTATGGCGGCTTTAATCTCACGACTAATCCATCCTTTAACGCCTTACGGATTGCTTTGCTCGAGCAAGGCTTCATTTACGCGTCGGTGAATATGCGAGGTGGCGGCGAGTATGGTGAGAAGTGGCACGAAGCCGGAATGAAGTTGAAGAAGCAAAATGTCTTCGACGACTTTATCGCTGCAGGCGAATACCTGATCAAGCAGAAGTACACTTCGCCGCAACGACTCGCGATTCACGGCGTTTCGAATGGCGGGTTGTTAGTGGGCGCAGTTGCGAACCAGCGGCCTGAACTTTTCAGCGCTGTGATTCAGCAGGCTGGCGTTATGGACATGCTCAGGTTCCACAAGTTCACCATCGGCTGGAACTGGAAAGCCGATTATGGTTCGAGTGAAAACGCGGATGAGTTCAAAGCGCTCTACGCCTATTCACCGATTCACAACATCAAGACCGGAACGAAGTATCCTGCCACGCTGATTACGACTGCCGATCACGACGACCGTGTTGTTCCTGCTCACTCGTTTAAGTATGCAGCTGCTCTTCAAGCGGCCCAGGGTGGCGACAGTCCGATACTGATTCGCATTGACACGAAGTCCGGTCACGGAGCCAGCAGCACGACGAAACAGCTCGAGCAGAACGCGGATATCTACTCGTTCCTGATGACCAACTTGAAAGTGACTCCCAAGTATTAGGCGGACAGAAATACATCCACAGATTGCGCAGATTTCTCAGATTCTTTTCTTAATCTGTGTCATCTGCGTAATCTGCGGATAGGTTTTTTAAACATCATGGCGTGGGCTTCGGTGTTGAAGATCACTTTGTCGAAATTCAAAGTTCCGCGCGGCGCAAACAAGAGATAGAAGTACTTGAACGTCTCGGCGAACAGGAAGCTCTGCATCGAGTCTGACTTTTCTTTGGTCATGACATTCTTCAAAGCCGCGTAGCCTTCGTCAGTGCGGCAGTACTTCACAAAGTCTTTCCACATCTCCTCGCCTTCGCGCTGATAACGTCTATCCTTGGTGAAGTGAAAAAGATAATAAGCTGATTCGACGATCTCGGGACGAAGATGATACTGAGGCGAGCTGATGCTCTCAGTCATGTAGTTGTATTCCTCAGGCTCGATGCCTGCCTGCCTCCACATTTTTAGGGACGACGCTTGTAGTCGTTGCGCTCGCCTAAGATCGCCCGAAAGCGCCAGCACTGCCGGAAAGAATGCATCGAGCGCTCCGTAGGTTGTATCACCGCGCTTGCCGGAGTTCATGTCAGCATGCCCGTACCACAACTTCCGATCAGCAGCGCTTCCCCTGGGGGAGTTTTGATTGCGCATTGAGTGTGGCATCGGCATCCTGCCGATGGGGCGCGACATGTCGTCGGCCAGATACTTGTTGATAGCCGCGATGCTGTCCAGCCACATCTTCTTACAATCCTGATCATCGAACAGAAGCCAGCACTTCAATAGATATTCATAATAGCTGTCGATGGCCCCGCTGATGTGGCTGTCGGTGTTAGTCCATTTGCCAGTCTCGACGTTGAACCAGGTCCCGACGAGACCAATGTCAGAACGGCGTTTGTAAGTTTCGACAAGCGCTCGCTTTGCTTTGTCGTAGAAGACAGGCTTGTGCGTCAGTCTTCCCAAAGTGCCAAACTCGATCAGCAGCGTACCTGTCTCGGCGGGATTGGAAACTTCGCCTCGAACTTTGCCGGTCCGAAGATTGACGTAGCGATAGGGAAGTCCGGTCGGAGAATCAAAAACCGGCAACAACCGTTTGCCTAAATCTTCAGCGAGAGCGAGCAGGCGCTTGTCGCCCGTGAGTTGATAGCTCGAAAGCAATCCCCCCAGTAAGCGAATTGTGATTTCAAAGTTCTGGACAGAAATGTCTTTGTCGAAGGACAGATTCTTGATTATGTATTCTCGAGTTCGGTCGGCCTCGTCCGTCATCCCCATCAGGATCATGGTGTCGAGCGCATCGACTGGAGTCATGAGCAGAGGTTCCGCATACCAGTCGTGATGAGTCTTACTCAGCGGTTTTAGATCGTCATGTCCCCACGCAAATTTTTTGTAGCCATTCCACGCGTGCAGAAACTCAGCCCGCACCTCTTGCGCGAGTTGCTGGTCTTTTGCGAGTTGCTGGTTCTTTGATCGAGAAGTTGATTGAGCTATTGCTGTGGGCTGGCTGGTAACGCCTATGACAAGCAGAAGTAGAAAGGTTAGGGCTCGTGGACTCATTTTGCTGTGGGTATTCGACCTTGTGTTCATGTTTTGAATTCAGCGACTGGTGATATGCGGCTTTGCCGCCTGATGTGCGGAAAGGCTCAGCCTTTCCGGGACGGGTCTCTAGATTTCTTTTCGAGGCTCCGCCTCATCATCGCTGGAGGCATAGCCTCCAAAAATAGGAGGGGCAAGTCTACAGTAAGGCACAGCCTTACCGCACATCACGCGGCCAAGCCGCACCGTTGAACATCTACACCCCACACCCCAATCTCTACACTTGCGTCAAAACCTCTCCACAGATTACGCAGATTCCACAGATGTTGGGTTGAATCAAAGTTACGTTGTGCTATCTGCGAATCTGTGAAATCTGCGGATAGGCTTTGTAATGGATGCATTCTTTACTCGCAACGGACGCAAACCTGGGCGGCGGGAAATTTCTTGTCTTCCACAAATCGCTTGATCCAAAACTGCATCGTGTAAATGCCCGGCGTCTCTCGCTTGAATTTTACCGGCACTTTGAAATGTCCCTCTCGATCCCATTCATAGTCACCAGTGCCACCGTCGACATAAATGGCGCCGAACGGGGCCTTAGGTCGCAGCGAGTAATACTCGTCGGGAAGGGAATACGATCTAAGCGTCCGCAACCATTGCTGGTCCGGTTTTTGAGGTAGTGCTTCGTAATAAACATCAACCTCATGCAGCGCATACTTGGGACTAAGCAGCTTACCGCTCAACGTGATTGTTGCTTTCAGTTTCGCAGTCTGGGTAAAGGGCTTTAGCTGTAAGTAACGAGCGAGATAGAGCTCTGTGAGCCGGAGATCTCGTCCCTTTAACGCGACACCAAAACCAACGTGAGTGTTTTGTGAAGTGAGAATTGACTGACGGTGTCCATCATTTGGAGGCTTCTCGGCAAGCATTCGCGCGTGCATGTCCCTTAGATCAGAAAACACGCGGAGCGGTGATAGTCCAGCGATGTTGTAGGCGGCCGATACGTTTTCGCGGATCCCATCGATTCCTCCCGCAAACGAAAATCGTTGATATGGTTTTAGGCCATCACTGCCCCAGTGCCCGATGTACTCATTTTTTGACATGTCTGCTGCATGTTCGCCGGCAACTCGCGAAGCAAGCTCGTCCAGTGCCAACTCACTGAGCCCTTCGGCCTGACGCTCAGAGTTCACCTGCTTAAGAAGTTCGCTACGCACCCAGCCGAGATCATTCTCGCTGAAAACTCCTCGTTCGATAGGTTCCTGGGCGCGCGCAAATCTGGTCAGAGACGGTTGCGTGAGCAGCAAACCTGACCCGAGGGTCATAAGGAAAGATCGTCGTGATGGCGCAGTTAGCTCACCGCTATGAACGTTAGCGAACAGGTTGGGGGACAATAAATCTCTCATTACGCTAGATCTCAACAAAGGACGGAGGAGAATCGACAGCCACCCCCCCTATTCACCCCCTGGGAGCGCAGGCATCCCTGCCTGCATGCCTCTACGAGTTTCTCCTTCAGAATCAAAAGTAGTGCTATCTAAGCTATGCAGGCAGGGATGCCGGCGCTCCCAAGGGAGCACTTAGATCGACATTTGGGAGAGATTTATTTTCGTTTCCAGCGCACGCCGTCCTTGGTGTCTTCAAGGATGATACCGCGCGCGGCTAATTGATCGCGAATTTCGTCACCACGAGCAAACTCACGCCGGCGACGCGCTTCCTGTCTTTCGTCGATAAGTGCTTGTACTTCGCTATCGAGCATTTCATGTTGTTGCTCGCCGAAGATGTTGAGAACTGAGTCGAAGCGTCTCAATAACTCAAGCAGCTCACGCTGATTGTCCAACCGAATGCGTCGCCGAGCAAGCGCTGTATTCACCTCGCGCGTCAGATTATGAACCGCTGCCAGAGCGACCGACGTATTCAGGTCGTCATCCATGCCGCCTTCAAATTCCGCGAGCGCGCGCAAGGTTGCCTCGTGGAGCTCATCGTTCAGGCCTGGCTCTGGTTTGGCTTCCGCCAAACGAGCTTGAAAGTCACGCAGGCTTTCAACTGTTTTTTCCGCGCCCTTCAAAGCATCAAAAGTGAAATTGAGCTGCTTGCGATAAGGCACGCTCAGCAAAAAGTAACGAATGCCGAGTGGCGAATAGCCTTTGGCTGCAAGGTCGCGAAACGTGTAGTAGTTGCCCTTCGACTTGGACATCGTTTCGCCTTCGACCTTCAGATGCTCGATGTGCAGCCAGCAATGCACAAATGGTTTTCCGGTGGCGCCTTCGCTTTGAGCAATCTCGTTCTCATGATGCGGGAAGATCAAATCGACGCCGCCCATGTGAATATCGAAAGTCTCTCCGAGATACTTCATCGACATTGCCGAGCACTCGATGTGCCAGCCCGGTCTGCCTCGACCGATGGAGGCTTCCCAGGCAGGCTCTGTTTCGGAGGCCGGTTCCTTCCACAGCGCAAAGTCGCGGGCATCTTCCTTCTCGTACTTGTCTGTTTGAATTCGCTCACTGCCGCCAACGAGATTTCCAGCAAAGTTGATCTTTGAAAGTTTGCCGTACTCTGGAAAGGAGCTGATACGAAAGTAGATCGAGCCGTCGGATTTGTAAGCGTGGTCGTTCTTGAGAAGCTTGTCGATCAAGTCGACCATCTCGGGAATGTGACGTGTGGCCCGAGGAACAATGTCCGGCCGTTCGAGGCCAAGCGCATCGGCGTCATCCCATAAAGCCTGGATGTACTTGGCCGTGTAGTCGTCAATTGTGAGCTTCGCTTCCTGCGACTTGGCGATAATGCGATCTTCAACGTCCGTGATGTTCATCACGTGCGTTACCTTGTAGCCTTTGAACTTCAGATAACGACGCAGGATGTCAGCGGCGACGGCTGAGCGAAAGTTTCCGATGTGGCCAAAATCCCAAACCGTTGGTCCACAGTAGTAAAAGCCAACCTCGCCCTCACGCATCGGGTGAAAGTCTTCGAGACGACCAGTCAAAGTGTTATGAAAGCGAAGCATAGGTTCCTATTAATACTAACGCGCCTCGAACAAGCAAGGCGCGATGCGCAAAAGTCTAGGTAAGGATCAAATACTAGTCAAATGAGCGACCATGAGATTGCCCGAAGACAAGATTGAAGTCGGCGTGAATCTTTCATTCACGCGCTCCTTGGTTCGACCATCTCATTCACGCCCGGTTTCAACCGGGCTATAAAAACCCACAGAATAAAGGAACCGATTCGACGGCATTAACATACTTGACGAATCAACCCCATGAACGCCGAAGGCGTTAGCCAATTCCAGCCTGGGGCAACGCCCCAGGGAATAACGCAAGGGTTTGCTTCGCTAACGCTGAAAGCGTTGGCGAGTAGTCCGGCGCGGCG
>DATNBH010000085.1:0-42893 GCA_035572035.1 Pyrinomonadaceae bacterium
CGACCCACTGCACTACTCGCCAACGCTTTCAGCGTTAGCGAAGCAAACACTTGCGTTATTCCTGGGGCGTTGCCCCAGGCTGGAATTCGCAAGCGCCTTCGGCGTTCATTGGGTTGATTCGTCAAGTATGTTAATGCCGTTCAAACTGGGTGTGTGAATGAGAGACGTCAACGCGAAACTGTGCCACCACCACGAGAAGGGTTGCTGGCTGAAAGAATACTAGCGGAGATAAGATAAGCGCAGGAGAAGTTCGCATGTTTAGTGTATTAGAACCACCGGATATCACCGAAAGCCCACTGAGAGTTCTCACCAACGTGTCCTGGTCCACTTACGAATCCATGCTCAAAGAACTGGAAAGCTCTAGCTCGCCACATCTGACTTATGACCGAGGAGTGCTGGAGATCATGAGCCCGACCGCGAAGCATGAGAAGGTGAGCCGGAGTATTGACCTGTTCATAAATCTGGTTGCAGCTGAGATAGGAGCAGATGTGGCTACTCTCGGGTCTACTACTTACAAGCGAGAAGATCTTTTGCGCGGATTCGAACCGGATGCGTGCTTCTACATTGAAAATGAGCTCAAGATCCGGGGCAAAGATCGTATCGACCTCAGCATTGATCCGGTACCGGACCTTGTAGTTGAAATTGACATTACCCGCTCCACAATAAACAAGCGAGCTTTATTCGCTCAGTTCGGCGTTCCCGAGGTCTGGCGTTATGACGGAAATAAGATCGAGATTCTTGTTTTGGAAGCAGGCGATTACAGCTTGAGTGACCACAGTCGCGCCTTACCTTTGTTGTCGTCCGCGATCCTTAACCGCTTCATTTCGGAAAGTCTGGATGGATCTCGTCGTGAATGGATAATGAACGTGCGTGAGTGGGCGCAGCAGCAAGCCATTTCCTAAGTCCGACGAACTTCAGTTTGTCGTTGAGACTTATTGCTTTCCACGTTCCAATTTGATCTGAACGTCGATTGACGGGGAAGTCATCGACAAGCTAAAGCTTATCGGACTATGGAGACCATCAGCGCATTCGTGATCATTGTCAGCGATCGTGGCGCACGCGGCGAGCACCCCAGCGAGTCTGAAGCCTACGGACTCGTGAATCTCATCAGTGACACTGGTGGTCAACTGATCGGAACAAAGACAGTACCTGACGACCTGGCTCCTTTGAGCGAGCTCTTGCGCGAGATTTCAGATCGACCTGACGTGAATCTCATCATCACGATCGGCGGTACCGGTTTCTCTCCACGCGACAACACACCCGAAGCAACACGTGCAGTCATCGAACGCGAAGCACCCGGACTCGCCGAAGCAATGCGCAGGGAAAGTTTGAAACACACACCGATGGCAATGATCTCACGCGGCGTCTGCGGCATCCGCTCCGGCACCTTGATTATTAATTTGCCCGGCTCCCCCAAAGCCGTCCACGAAAGCTTCGCCGTCATCAAACCCGTCCTCAAGCACGCCGTCGCCTTGCTCGCCGGCACCCCCGGCGGCGGCCTGCATTGAACGCATCGCTTCGCCTACGGGCGTTTAGAGTTCAATCTTCAGATTGTGTACTCGCTTGGACACAAGCTGAAGCTTGAACTCTAAACGCCCGTTCCCCGAGTTGCGCGGGCAATGCTAAACTTTCGCTGTCGTTTCATGACGCTGTTACCTCTCTCGTCAATTTTTCATGAACACACCGACGGTTTTCATTAGTTACAGCCACCAGGATGAGGAATGGCTCAAGAGGCTGGTTCCACACCTACACGCGCTCGAACAGGCCGGGGTTGGCTTGCGAGTCTGGCACGACCGCAAGATCGATGGCGGTGACCAATGGTACCCAGAAATCGTGGAAGCGATGGAAGGTGCAGCCGTAGGAATTCTGTTGATCTCAGCTAATTTTCTTTCGTCACCCTTTTGCATCCAGCAAGAGGTGCCGGCCCTTTTGAAACATCAGGAAGAACGACGCCTGCTCCTGAACTCAATGTCACCGTTTTGGTATCGCGACCGGCAGCAACGATCAGTCCCGTAAGGGACGAAATGTTTATAGAAATGCGATCACGACATATTCACCAAGCTCCTTTACGAGCGAAATGTTTGGACAGACCGCAATAATTTTTGAATGCTTGCGAACAACATCGCGCTCCTAAAGGAGCTGCCACCTCATAAATCAAATCTGTTTCTATAAACATTCGACTCCTACGGAGTCGCGTGCACATTCGACTGCTACGGAGTGACGTAAACGTCAGCCTACACGAGCCACAGGAAGCTTTTCTCGTCACCCAACTTGTATTCGAGAAGCAGTGTTTGACGGTCCAACGCCCAGGTGTACAACCTCGATTACAACGAGCTCATTAACAAGCACGGCACAATTCTTGGACAACAACACCATCCAGTCATGTTGCCGCTGCTGACTATGCCGAGTCTGCCCCCGATTACTCCGGGCACGCAGGACATTGAGGTCAAACGGAACCAAACGCGAACGCTGTCTCCAGGCTAATACCGGAAGATCTCGAGGCTCAATGGAGCTACGTTGATTCTGACTGGCGGCATCTATCACGTTTCGAGTCTGGACATCCGAAGCAATACACGGGTTATCTTCCAGGGGCCATCCGAGTTACGCGTTAAGAACGAGATAGACGCCGATGCTCGGACTTTCATTGGACCTGATCCATCGATAGCAGGATTGGACGCAGCAGACTTGATCATCTACGTCGAAGGTGGTGACGACAAAGGTCGCCGTCACGATGAAGACGCCGAACCCGGTGCCTCGGACGAAGAGGTCAGTCCCACTGCGGTACAGATTGGAATCGAGAATACGGTGCACGCCAACATCTACGCGCCCAACGGAACCGTGTGGTTGAAGAAGGGAAGCCAGGCGACCGGAGCCTTCATTGGCAAAGGCGCCCGCATCGGCGCTCGCGTCGAGTTGCGACTGAAGAGCGCGTTCTGAGATTGAGTGTAGGGGGTTGGGTGTAGGCTGTAGGAGTTTGTTTTCGCCACACCTGGTCCAACCCCCTTAATTATTACTAGCGGTCTCTATTGTAAAGAAAACGCTGCCAGAGCCATCCTCCCTACCAAGTTCAGCCTGCTATCATCGCAGCGACGAGCTCTTGATTTCCTTTGCGCCTTTGCACCTTTGCGGGAGGAAAGCGATGTCCCGCCAAGGCGCAAAGCCGCAAAGGGTCCATCCGCTCACCTTCCGTCGATACCTGATTACAATCGCATACGTATTGGCGGCGAAGAACAAAAAGCGCGTTACTAAAAACTATACTGAGAATGTTGAAGCGTATCAGCTGTATCTGCGGGGCCGATTTGAAGCCTACCATGTAACACCGGCCTCGGAAGAAATTGTGCAGGCAAAGCGCGCACAGATCCGAAAGACCTTTGAATTAGATCCGCATTTTTTTATCGCCTACCACGTTCAGTTGCGAGCATATGAGCAAAAGAAGACATGCGGAGGCCCGTCCAACGCGTTCGCCCATTCCGCTAGCGGCCTTGGAACGGCGCAATTTGTCGACGAGCGCAGTCCCTTAAGAACAGTCGCACACCGGACTGTGGCACAGGCACCGAAAACATAAGCAACATACTGGCGCCACAGCTTCAGCAAACTCCTCGTTGACTTACCTTGCGACGACGCTTAATATTCTTTTGCTCGCGATAATTCGGAATAAATCTTTAAAGAGACTCCCTTCAAGAATTTCTTTTGAGCACGATGCTGCTGCAAGCAACGGCGACAACCGACATAGTTGGGGGACCACTCACGGCTTACTGGCCGGTGATGATCTTCTTTGTGGTTGCGATCATATTTCCGGTTCTGCCGATCATTCTCGGTCGTTTTCTCCGACCAATTAAGTATGAAAAGTCGAAGATGCGCCCATACGAGTGCGGCATCGATCCGACGACTGAAGCCCACGATAGGTTCACGGTGCGTTACTACATCGTGGCGATGTTGTTTCTGATATTCGATGTAGAAACGATCTTTCTGCTGCCGTGGGCGATCATTTTCATGGGTGACGACTTTTCATTCACGAAGTTTGCCTTGCTCGAGATGTTAGTCTTTATTGGAATTCTGGTAGTTGGCTATTACTATGCCTGGCGCAAGGGCGCCCTCGAGTGGGCGTAGGCGATTGCTGATTGCTGATTGCGGAATGCGGATTGGTCGCTTTTCGCAAAGCTCGTTTCAAGGTCAGCAAGCAACTATTAAAAGACTCTAATCAGCAATCTGAAATGCTATGGCTCTAATCAGCATTCAGCAATCTGCAATCAGCAATCTGAAATCCTATGGCTGAGCACGAAGAAGGTTTTGTTCTAACGACGGTCGATTCGATCATGAATTCGGTACGTCGAGGTGTGGCTGCGAAAGCGCTGGACCTTGGCGCCCCGATCGTCAACTGGGCTCGCAAGTCAGCGCTCTGGCCCATGACTTTTGGATTGGCCTGTTGCGCCATCGAAATGATTGCGACTGGCGCCGGCCGGTTTGATATCGATCGATTTGGCGCCGGCGTCTTCCGTCCAAGTCCCCGACAAAGCGACCTAATCATCATCGCCGGAACTGTTACGCTGAAAATGGGTCCGGTAGTACGTCGCGTCTACGATCAGATGCCTGAGCCCAAATGGGCGATGGCGATGGGCGCATGCGCTTCAACTGGTGGCCCGTTTGATTCCTACTCGACAATGCAGGGTGTTGATCGCTGCATACCGGTGGATGTCTATATCCCCGGTTGCCCTCCACGCCCCGAAGCACTTCTTTATGGCTTGATGCGTTTGCAGGACATCATAATGCGCGAAGCCCCCTCCGCATATATCTTCGAATCGGACGGCACGGTACATCGGCACCGCGCGCTCGAAGGCGACGCCGCGTGAGGATTGCAGATTGCAGATTTTTCCTCTAAGTAGGTACCGCTGGCCATAAACGTTTTCTTGACTTCGAGAATCAAAAGCTGCGGAACTTCGTATTGCGAATGAATTCGCATTCCGCAATTCGAAATCCGAAATTCTTTGGAGGAACTTCCATGAGATCACATCCAAGCAGAAAGTTATTGCTCGCCTTAGTGGCGCTGTTTTCAATCTCTCTCGTAGCCGGCGCTCAGGATCCACCGCCGCTCGCTGGGGGATCTTCCAGCCCTCAGGTCAAGAAACCAACAACGACGCGTCGACGCGCGACGCGGCGTCGTAAACCCGTAGCGAAGCCCAAGCCGACCCCGACCGTCGTCAGCGTTCCTGCCGGCACGAATATGAAAGTGCGGCTTAACGAGACCCTGTCGAGTAAAGAATCTCGAGTGGGCGACCGATTCACCGTTACCGTGATCGATCCGGTGAAGTACAACGAAGCAACCATCAACGGTCATATCAGCTCGATCGAGAAGTCCGGAAAGATCAAGGGGCGTACGAGCATGAACCTCGATTTCGATCGGATCACCTTGACTGATGGTCGCACCGGCACGCTGCACGGCTACGTTTCCAAGGTGTACGGTGAAGGCGCCGGCACGGCCGATAATGAAGGTGGTGTCCAGTCAGGAAGCCGAACCAAGCAGGCAGTCAAGCGCGGCGGCATCGGAGCCGCTGCGGGCGCCATCTTTGGCGGCATCGTCGGCGGCGGTAAGGGCGCTGCGATTGGCTTGCTCATCGGCGGCGCTGGTGGCGCCGGCTCGCTGGCAGTACAGGGCAGCAAGGAACTAAAACTGGAAAGCGGAACCGAGATGCTGATCTCAGTGACGCGATAGCGCTAGCCGTCTAACCGCGCCTGAATAGTTGAAGTCATCTCGAGCGTCAGAGCCGCTCTGTCCTGGAAAAGGTCCCAGACCATTCCGGATATGGGCGGCTCGCTTTGTGAGAAGACCTTTCGGGTCAGACGGAAACGTTCCCTGGGACTCGGGTGCGTATCATCTTCAGAGGTAGGTCGATCAAGATTCTCCTTAGCCTCTATGTATGCACCCGGAGCTGCTGAAAAAGGTATTTCATACAAGTTCTGGAGCGCTCGCTCTCCACCGACGGATGCGTTGATTTCCTGATTTGCGATGATTGTGAATTGCGCGCTTTTCAGAATTACGTGCCGCAATCCCTCTTCAAATGCGGCCGAACCGTACTTCAAAGCAGCGACCCGATCCGCCAGCACTTCCTGCATGCGCGTGGCCCCATAACTCAGCCGGCGAAAGATGAAGTGGTAAATGCGGAGGAACTGGAAGCCGAGATTCAACCAAACATTCTGACCAGCTGCGGTCATGGCATAGGCAAACTTCATCATGTCTGAATTCACTCGCAGCGCCACATCACCTCCGGCAGTATCGCGATGTGAAAAGTGACCGTATTCATGAGCCAGCACTGCGCGAAATCCACTCAAGCGAAAGTCATTCAGCACTCCTACTCCCAGAATCAGTACGCGCCGAGCTTGATCTCTCGAACGTTCACGCCAGGTGCCGTTCTCATAAACAGCGAGGTCAGTGCCGGGCGTTACTCGAATCTCATCGACGGGGCGAGTGCCCAACGCAACTGCGACTGATCGAGTAAGTTCCCACAGCTTTGGAGCTTCCTCGTATCGAAGCGGACGGCCGGGATCTTCACGTTTGACCTTGATGAACAAGCACTGAATCAATTTGAAGACTGTCACGATCGCACAAATCCAGAGCACCACCAGCAGCTTTATCGGAAGCCGGCCCACCATCAAAGCGCCATAGGTGGCTCCGCCAGCCACACCCAGCACGAGAAAGATCACAAATGGAATTGAAAGGTAGTAATAGATACCGCCGAGGTTTACAAGTAGTCGGTACCATTTTCTCAAAAACAATTCAGAGCGCGAAGTTATGAGGTTTGGGTTCGCTCTCTCAAGAGATCGGATTGTCACCCACGACATCAATTTACCCACAACGAACAAAGCCACCAAGCCGACGATCCAAAGCACAACGAGGTATAGCGCATACCACACGTAACGCCGGATGCTGGCCTGGGTATGAATCTCATGGTCAAGCATCTTCTGCGCAATGTCGTGAGTTAGCCCCAGGCTCTCGGCCTTCCTAACTTCATCCTCGGCTTTGATCCACTCCTCATCGTAGGCGAGCAGAATCGCGTTGTAGTAATGAGTCTGCACCAACTCAGGATGCGTGCGTACAAGTTTGGCCGTGATCTCACGATACGCGGCGTCACGTCCAAGCGTCAGAGAGAGCTCAGCCAAAATGACTTGATAATCGGAGTCATCGCCGCTCTTCGGTAGTCGGTCAGCCTCCGACGCCAATTGGTAAGCTCGCTCCTTTTGCAGATCGTTGACGAGCGAGTGTGGGGCTGGAAATGCCAGGAACCTCGCCAGGCTGATCAGGTTTTCCGGAGAGCGCTTTATTTTCACGGCGGCTTCAAGAAGTTCGAGCCCTCGGGGGATTTCGCCCTTGCTCGCATAGCAGATGCCGAGACGGCGGATCACCGGATCAAACTCAGGGACTGCCTTGTACACTTTCTCGTACAAGGCTATAGCTTCTTCAAATTTGTCAGCATCCATTGCGATCGTCGCAGCTTTGAAATCTTCGACTGCCTCAGGTTTGATTGCGGCGAGGTGATCGAGGATGAGTTGTTCCTTGGCAATGTCTCGCGATACTTGCTGGGACAAAGCAACTGCCGACATGCCAAGAAGCAGAGCGAGTACGAGTGGGAGCCTGATAGTCATAAGAAACCTTTCGGATGTGGAATGCTTCTATCGCTGGGTAGGTCGAGGAAAGCGAGATTCCTGAGGAATCGCGGGGGCTCGAGAAGCGAGCTGTTTTCAGATTAAGCAGGATCGCTTTGATCTGTCAATAATTAGTTCGACGGCCAGTGCGGCAAGAAAAAGTAGGTAGTCGCTAAAATTGAGGCCACGGCCTTGCGCCGTGGTCACTCACGTTGGTCGCTAACAGAGGCGGGCCGAGATTTTTGGTGATGCCACGGGCTCGTCCCGTGGAGTGTTCACGCTTCATGCTGCTGGCAAGCGGCAACGTGAACCACCACGGGCCAGCCCGTGGCCTCTTGCGAACCGATGTTATTTGGATCTCCCAGGCCGCCGCCGCAAACTGTCACTCATTAAGCGACCTGAGTGGTATGGCCATCGCAAGTTGTGTGTTCAGGCGCTACTTAGAGTCCCGGCAACCCTTGCGGTCCTGATGGGCCCGGCAATCCTTGAACGCCCGCCGGACCTGCTACGCCGGGAATCCCTTGTGGTCCGGAAACTCCAGGTATTCCCTGCGGGCCAATCGGACCGACCGGCCCTGGAACTCCAGTGCCGGTTCCCGGCAAGGTTCCCACACCGGGAATCACCACCGGAGGCGTGGGCAGAAGCGCCGGATGTATCAGCGTGCCTTCATCCACTAACTTCGTTGGATCCAAATTCAGGATCGTAAGCAACCCCTTCAAGGCCTCGCCATATGAGCCGGGCGCCGCCAACTGCACCAGGGTACCGGCGCCGACATCGTTTTCAAGTATCTCAACTACATCCGGATCTTCCCTGTCGACGTTCTGCAGAACCAGCACGCGATCGCCTTCAAACCCAAGAATAGGCAAACGCCAGATGTCGTCGTCATACGGAAAGTTGACCAATTGAGGCGCGTCGGAGCGCAAGCTGGGCACTGTTAATGCTGCTTGAGCGAGCACGCCGATGTAGTAAGTGTGATTCCGATTGATGTGTCGAAAGAGGGGATTCTTGGTCGTATCAACGGCTCGAAGCCGTGGCGCCAGGAACTCAATCGCCCTCGCGCCCAGATTGGGAGTCGTATTATCAACCGAAAGGCCGAGAAACGTTAGCACTTGATCGGGATCAACGGCGGAAGTTCCACCAAAAAAAACTAAGATGCGACGTACGCTAACGCTTCCTGCCGGCGGCGGAGGAGGGGGGAAGCCCGGGAATATGGGCGGCTGCGGTAGCACGACAAAAGTCATGAGCATTTCGAGACCTAACAAGTGGTCCGGAATTATTGGGCTAAAGGACAGCGTACCTTGCGCGCGTGACTGGCCCGGGTTCAAACGCAGAGTGAGTTCGGCGCCGCCAACTGTCAGTTTCAAATCCGCCGCCAGGAAATCGGACGAACTACTGTAGTCGACGGTAAACCTGATACTGCTTATGGGCTGACCGCCGGCAAGCCGGAATGCGATTGCATTGCGCAATACCGAAAACTGCGGCGCCAGTTGTGGATCAAGCAAAACAGGTTCGAAGAAGCGTTGATAATTCACAATATCTTCATCGCTGAAATGAACGGGTATTTCAGCTCCCGTAGTCGGATCCGTAATGTGAAATTGGTGCTCAACGATCTCAAAAACATCCTCCACAAAAGTGCAAACCATGTAGTTCTCGTAGAGTATCCAATGCAGCAGATTGGTTACTCGCGAAAGCAGGGGTGAGACGCGTCCGATTTCTCGCGACACCGCGGTTTCCGTCTGGCGCAGCAAGCTGCTAACCGTTCGGATCGCCTGGTTTACAATCGAACGCGCCAGTTGCACCCGCGAATTCACTTCGAGAGATGTGTTGATGTTGGTCGCGGTGCTCGAATTGGTTGCGACATTGGTTCCGGCGCCAATTCCGATCCCTCCGATTGCCGCTCCCGCGATCCCTCCCAGCACTGCCCCGCCAATCCCTCCGAGCAGGCCGCCAATCAACGCTCCTATTCCCAGGCCGGGCGATCTGATTCCCGCGGACACTCTTGAATCAATGTTGGTGGCAACTTCAACTAGCGTGTCTATACTCGAGAGTTGGCTCAACGACGATTGCAGGACTTCGTTGAGTGTGGAACTGCTTTGCTCGGCTACTCGCGACGCCGCTTGAGAAAGCCGTTCGGTCGAAGTCAGGGTTTCGCGCAAAATCGAGCCGGGATCGAGCGGCTCGACATTCGCCAGTTCGCCGAGCGTATAACCCATGAAGTCCCACTGCTGTAGAGCGCGAACGAGGAAGCGGCGGTTCTTCTTGTTTGTCGGGGGTGTGGGATTGGCTACCACGCGCGGGATCGTCAAACGGATCGCGCGGGGCGTTCTTTGAGATCGAAAGTCGCCGCCAGGTGCGATGCCCGCGAAAATTGGATCGGCTACCGTCGGTAAAACCGCGGTTATGGTATCGCAAAGATCGGTCGTGAAATCCCTTGGCAAACGTTCCAGCGGGTTGTCCCCGCGTAAAGGATCGGGCGCTGTCAGCGCCGAGCTTAGCAATACCTCAGGGAGCGGAGGTAATTCTTCTAACGTCAATTCAATCAGCACGTGCTGCTTGGGAAACGGTGGTACCACGACATCAAGGCTAAAAGGCGCAACGGTATTTGTACCAACGAGCTTAATCGTATTGTCGGATGGCTGGAGAACGCCTTCGGCAGCGGTCGTCCTCGCCTTCAGCGGCATGGGAAACTTCAGCAGGATAGACCCGTTCCGATCAGTGCGACTGCGATCGAGCAGTTCTTTTCCTTCCCGATCGAGCAAGCGCACTTCGATTCCCGAACGCGTGGCTCCTGCCTTATCGCGCAGAATGATGAGTACCACGGCCTGATGCCGCCCATCGAGCGCTACTGTTCCTTTGTTGCCAAGCTTAGGCGGCCGGTCAATCAGGTCTTTAAGAGTCCCAACTCTCAAATCATCGAGGAATTGTTTCGAGGGCTTGACGGTCTGGATCTTAACAAACGGCCGCACCTTAGGATCGACGGGCGGCGGATCCGGAAAGTAGACGTTGGTATCGGGGGGAATCACCACCGTCCTCTGGGTGGCAGCGGCGCCGTTAGTTTTTCCAGCTTTTGACGGTGACTTTCTGGTGCGATTTGCCATGGTACGAACCTCTCAGAGTTGACTACTTTGGGGTAATTTGAGAAACCCCTTTGGAGATAAAAAAAAGTGTGTGTGGACTACTGAGGTACCTGAAAAGTGGTGGCAAACTATCAGTTTGATGAGTGAGTGTCAACGTTTCACCCGAACAGGTAGTGCCCTATTTTGGACAGTGCGGTGAGCTGTCACCGCTTTGTTCCGTGGCGTTCGACGCTACTCGGTTTCAGTAAATCTGGCCACTTTGCAAAAACAGCTGCGACAGGTCGCAGCGACGAAAGCGCCGACAGGTCGGCGCACTCCAAATCAGGCACTCGTTTTGAGGTTCGAAACTAATTATGCTGGTCAACGTAATACGCAGGTTCGCGTCTCGTACTTCAAAGGGGTTAGACTTAATACTCCCGAAAAAGATTGGGCTTCTAAGACAGACTGCACGCCGCAGCTTCTGAATGACAATCAAGCTAACAACTGGCCACGGCCGTTGAACCTTACTATTAATTGGAGATGTTTATGAAGAATTGGAAATTCCTGACAGCGCTAACAGTCTTATTAGCTCTGGGGGCAGCCACCATTTTCGGTCAGAACGGGCACGGCTATGATTTGTCGAGCCTCGACAAGAGCGCCGACGCCTGCACAGATTTTTATCAATATGCTAATGGCGGTTGGCTCGCAGCCAATCCAATCCCCGCAGCCTATCCAGCCTGGGGTGTAGCAAACATTCTCAACGAGAAAACTCGCGAAACCCTGCACGAGATACTTGAAGCTGCGGCCAAGAACACGAACGCGCCCAAAGGCAGCAGCGAGCAAAAAGTCGGCGACTACTATGCCAGCTGCATGGACGAGGCCAAGATTGAGGCTCAGGGGTTGAAACCTCTCGAGCCCGAATTCGCCAGCATCGCCAAAATCAAAGATCAAAAAACGCTTCAGGCCTACATAGCTCACCTGCATTCACTCGGCATCAATGCGGTGTTCAATTCAGGCTCAACTCAGGACTTCAAAAACAGCGCCGAGGTGACGGAGGGAATTACTCAGTCAGGCTTAGGACTTCCTGATCGTGACTATTACACCAAGACCGACGATCGCTCGAAGATGATTCGCGACGAATACGTCAAACACGTGGCGAAGATGTTCGAGCTGATGGGCGACGATGGCACTAAGGCCGCTGACGAAGCGCAAACGATTCTGCGCATGGAAACCAGGATGGCTGAAGTCTCGCTCACCAGGGTTGAGCGTCGCGATCCAGAGAAGCTCTATCACCGCATGACGATGGCGCAGATGAAGGATGTGGCGCCGGGATTTGATTGGCCAACTTACTTCACAAACCTTGGCCTTAAACAGAAGACAGACGTCAACGTGGCTGTGCCAAAGTTTTTCGAGGGCATGGGTAAATGGCTGGCCGATACTTCAATGGCGGACTGGCAGACATACATGCGCTGGCATCTGATCAACGCCAGTGCTACGGCGCTTTCGTCGAAATTTGTCGATCAAGCCTTTAGTTTCTATGGCAAGACACTGCAAGGATCAAAGGAAAATCTGCCGCGCTGGAAACGCTGTGTGTCCAACACTGATAACGCGCTCGGCGAAGCTCTTGGCGAAGTCTATGTGAAGAAGGCGTTTCCCCCGGCAGCCAAAGCCCGCGCTTTAGAAATGGTAAAGAATCTCGAGGCGGCGCTGAAAGAAGACATCAGCAGCTTGAGCTGGATGGGCGAAGCGACTCGCAAACAGGCCACCACGAAACTCGATGCCTTCTTGAACAAGATTGGGTATCCCGACAAGTTCCGGGATTACTCGATGCTGAAGATCGAGCGTGACTCTTATGTGCTTAACCGCGGACGCTCGAATCAATATGAGAACTGGCGCGACCTTGAAAAAGTTGGGCGGCCCGTTGATCGCATGGAGTGGGGCATGTCTCCGCCGACCTTGAACGCTTATTACAACCCGCAAATAAATGAAATCGTTTTCCCGGCGGGCATTCTTCAGCCACCGTTTTTCGATGCGGAAGCTGACGACGCATACAACTATGGCGCGATCGGCTCAGTGATTGGCCACGAGATGACGCATGGCTTCGACGATCAAGGTGCTCAATTCGACGCCACCGGCAATCTTGCTAACTGGTGGTCTGAAGCCGATCTGAAAGTCTTTAAGGAAAAGGCACAGTGCATCATCGATCAGTTCAATGGCTACGAAGTCGAAAAAGGCCTGAACTTGAATGGCAAGCTGGTGGCTGGTGAGTCAATCGCTGACCTGGGCGGACTGGTAGTCGCATATGCGGCTTTTCAGAAATCCCAGCAAGGCAAGCCTCGTCAAATCATCGACGGGTTCACTCCGGAACAGCGGTTCTTCCTCGCCTTTGCTCGCGGTTGGGCCAGCAATGTCCGGCCAGAGCTGGCGCGACTGATCGTCAACACCGATCCGCATCCGCTGAACAAATTCCGGGCGAATGGTCCGCTCTCGAACATGCCTCAATTCGCTGCGGCATTTCAGTGCAAGGCGGGTGCCGCGATGGTGCGACCTGAAACGGACCGTTGCCAGATTTGGTAGCAACGCTTGACCTGATCGAAGTTAGAAGCGTGGTTAGAAGCGAGCCGGGAGTTGCCACCAGCACCTCCCGGCTTTTGACTAAAACCTTAGCCGCAGATTTCACCGATTACTCAGATTAGTAAGGCCGATTCCGCTCGCTAATCATCAGATCGTTTGCCAACGCAGCTCAAGTCGACCCGCCATTCACGCAGCAATCAGTGTAATCTGTGAAACCTGTGGCTAAGGTTTTAGTTTTCTAGCAGGAAGCCGCATAAGAATTTGGAAATACTTCCAATAATTCGGAAGTCGCATTTTCGTTTGCCGGATCATCTTGGTCGGGTAGATAATGCCGTTTCCCAGCCCTGACGCTTTGATTACTGTTATCACTGACTATTGCCCCAACGTGAGGAGAAAGAAGATCATGTCTCGAAAATCCGTCTACACTCTTTGTCTGGCCGTCGTGTTATTGGCGCTCGTTGCGAGCAGCGCAACGGCGCAAACACAGTTGCGATTTCCCCGTCCCAGCCAAAAGGCTAGTGTCATGCAAACGATCGGCGTCACCGACGTTACCATCACTTATCACCGGCCTGCCGTTAAAGGCCGGAAAATCTGGGGTGACCCGCTGCCCTCGCAAGCTGATGTGAAAGGCGAAGCAACGCTCGATAATCAGTTAGTGCGGCCAAAGGAAGCAGCCATCGTTCCCTGGGGACATGTGTGGCGAGCAGGCGCCAACGACGCGACAGTTTTTGAAGTTACCGATGACGTCTTGATCAACGGCCAGAAGCTTCCCGCAGGCAAGTACAGTCTGCACACGGTTCCGACTAAAGAAGAATGGACCATTATCTTTAATGGTGACGCCGGCCAGTGGGGCAGCTTCAATTACGATCCCACTAAAGACAAGCTCCGCGTCAAGGCCAAACCAGAATGGGTTGCTGAAAGTCAGGAACTCCTCGAGTACACTATTGGGACTGAAAAACCGAATTCGGCGAAGGTTGTTTTGCGTTGGGAAAAAGTTGCGGTGCCCTTCACTATCGAAGTTCCCAACGTCGAAGCCATTTGGCGCGCAAAAGCTGAGGCAGCTATTGCCGCAAATCCTACTGACTGGAGTTTGCCTGCGAGCGTTGCTGGTCAATATGGGCAAGAGGCTAAATGGACCGAAGCCCTCTCGTTTGCCGATAAGGCCTTGAAAGTCGAAGAGCGGTGGGAAACGTTGCGCTTGAGAGCCAACCTCCTTCTCAATAGCGGTCAAAAAGAAGAAGGATTGAAAGCCGCCGATGTTGCAATTGCCAAAGGGAAAGCCGACAAAAAGAACACGGCGGCGTTCGAGAAACGTGTCGCTGATATTCGCGCCGGCAAGATGTAAGTGCACGGGCGGTGGCACGGGCGCGTGGCACGGGCGTCCCGCCCGTGTCCGGACACTCAACTGGCCACGGGCGCGTGGCACGGGCGTCCCGCCCGTGTCCGGACACTCAACTGGCCACGGGCGCGTGGCACGGGCGTCCCGCCCGTGTCCGGCACACTCAACTGGCCACTTCCCACGGGCGCGTGGCACGGGCGTCCCGCCCGTGTCCGGACACTCAACTGGCCACGTCCCACGGGCGCGTGGCACGGGCGTCCCGCCCGTGTCCGGTACACTCAACTGGCCACGGGCGCGTGGCACGGGCGTCCCGCCCGTGTCCGGCACACTCAACTGGCCACTTCCCACGGGCGCGTGGCACGGGCGTCCCGCCCGTGTCCGGTACACTCAACTGGCCACGTCCCACGGGCGCGTGGCACGGGCGTCTCGCCCGTGTCCGGTACACTCAACTGGCCACGGGCGCGTGGCACGGGCGTCCCGCCCGTGATCGGTTTATTCAACTGGCCGCGCCCACGGGAGAGATGCCTGGCCACCACGTCCCACGGGCGGGACGCCCGTGCCACGCGCCCGTGCCACATTTGATAGGCGACCATGGCATCGTTTCGCGCATCACAAGAGCTAATTCCAGGGAGCCCGGGACAGGTGTGCACCCTGTCCTTACCAGTCCACTTCAAAAACGCCGAGTAGCGGGCCTGAATCTCTGCTACCAACTTTGAAATTATGAAAACATCGACTTCTCGATTTTGCGCAGTTCTCCTGCTCGTTCTCTTTTCAGTTCAATCAACCTGGGCCACTTGCGGAGGTGGCGGCGGCGGCGGTGTCGGTGGCATGTCACATGGTGGCAGTTCCGGCGGCGCAGCCCCTGTAGTCTATACCGTGCCGTGGAAAAACTGGTCAGCAAATGAGCCCGTCAAAGAAGGACTCGTCCTGTACTGGTTCCCTGCGACTCAAAAGGAGTTGAGTAATTCAAGCCTCAAGACTTCACGACAGCTTTCTTTGTATGCAGCTCAATGCGTCTCGATGAAAGTCGCGGACTATCGCGCAGCTGAGGTGGCAAGTGTCATAGGTGATTCAAAACCCCCGGTGGCCGTGCTCACAACAGCCGATGGTTCGGTCATCAAGAAGGCCGAAGGCACGAACAACTATCTAAAAGCCGAGCAGGTCGAAAAGCTTGTCGAATCTGAAGTCAAACAACGCGAGACGGCACTCGACACGCAAATGAAAGATGCGAAGGAAAAGGCCAAGGCCGGTGACAATGCCGCAGCCATTAAGATTTACCAGGCAGTCGCCGAAGAAAAATGCCTCTTCCCGAAGAAAGCGAAGGACGCTTCAAAAGAGCTGAAGAAGCTTGGGGTCGCGGAGCTGTTCGACATCTTCGAGCCACCAGTTTTTGAAAAGCAAAAGAGTGCTTTGATTGAACAGACGATGGTTCGCGGTCTGCGTGCCGAAATCGCAGAGCGATATGTCGTGGCTGAACGACTGTACTCGCAAGCGCACCAGCTGGACCCGGCCGATCCGACACCGCTCCGCTACCTGGGCGAGCTTTATCGCCATCACACCGGCGATTGGGACAAGGCTCGAACGACTTTCGAATCGATTTTGAAGATGCCCGCGGATCCGCTTTCAAGAGCAGTCGCTCTCCATGGATTGGGAAAGATCACAATTCATGAAGGTGAATTCAAGAAAGGTCTCGGGTTGATGGAGCAGTCGATTGGAGAATTTCCGCTGGCGTTAACCTATCGCAATCTGGCTGTGTATTGGAATTCAGAAGGCGATCCGGCAAAAGGCAATGAATACACCAAACTTGCCATCGCGCTGGATCCACACGACAAGTACAACGTGGTGTTTGCGGCTGTCTTTATGGCCGCGAACGGACAGAAGGAAGAAGCTTTGAAGATCGCGCGGGCGAACATCAACATGCTGCCGGCGTCTTACAATCTCGCCGGAATATTTGCGCAGAATGGGCAGAAGGAAAAGGCGTTGCAGCTGCTGCGTCGTCATTTCTATCGCTACGAACGTTATCAAGCCGTGCGCGCGAAAGAAATGATGGAGGCGAGAGTTGACGCGGTATTCGATTCATTGCGTGAAGACAAAGACTTTCTCGCGCTGACAAGCGGAGCAGACGGTATGTTGCCGATGCCAATGAAAAACATGACCGGCTCCCCGCAGAATAAGTAAGAGCAACAGCCCGCGAAGCGGGCGACAGCATAAAGCCTGGGGTGAAGCGAAGCAGAGCCCCGGGTTTAGCAAGGGACCGAAAATTTGAGCCCGCCGGAGCGGGCGACAGAAGTTAACTGTTTTTTCTGTCGCCCGCTCCGGCGGGCTTTACTTATGATCTATGACGAGTACCTGGGGCTCCGCTTCGCTTCACCCCAGGCTTTACGCTGCCACCTGCTTCGCAGGCTGGTTGAGTTTCAGGCGGCGTTCTGCTGCTCGCGACGGGGTTCGCGCTCGGTCCTTTGACCCGCGCATTCAATTCCATACCTTTTGATCTTCGTGTTAAGTGTCGTGAGTTTGACCCCAAGCAATCGAGCCGCGCGCGTTTGGCTGCCCCCGGTCTTGTCCAACGCGATCCGGATCAGGTCGATCTCAAACTGTTGGACCTCTTCGTGAAGTTTGAGGTTGCGGTGGGTGTGCATCCTCGGTCCACCGAGCGATTCAACTTCAGTTAATAGATTGAGCGCGACTTCCCGAATCGCTTTGAGTCGTTGCTCGAGCGCAGCCTCACGCACCAAAGTCGACGCATCATCGCCGATTGGCGGCATCAGACCATTTGCCCCCCAATTTATCGCACTGCTCATATTTCGCCTCCGTGTTTCACTTGACCTACTATGATTGTGTCCGGGGAGTTGGACAGTTCCAAAATAACGTTCTTTGTTCTTAGTTTTTAGTGCTTTGTCCGTTGATGTTTGGCTCGTCGATGCGGACTTCTCAACTTCTAACGCCGATTGCGGTTGCTTAGTTCAAAAGAATTCAAGCAACCTCGAGCTCAAGCACAAAGAACAAAGTACCAAGAACCAAGATCAAATCTCTAAAACTTATTTAGCCAATAACTCGCGGAACAAAGCCACTGCCCTTTCGTCACCGGTCCGTCCCAGCATCTGAACCGCAGTCTTGCGCACCGCCATCTTCGGATGACTCCGCGCGGTCTTGATTAGGATGGGTACAGCCTCGTCATGCGAGCGCCGCGCAATGGCCCCTACCGCTGCTTTCTGAAGCTCAGTGTCCGGGTCTGAATCGAGCGTGTTGGTTAACGCGCTCAGACTTTTCTCGCCCGCGATCCGGCCCAAGTTCGCGATAGCGCTCTTGCGCAATTCCTGTTCTTTCTCAGTTTCAGCGATTCGGATTAAATAAGTCGCAGCCGCATCTCGATTGTCGTTCCGGGCGATCCCAGCCAGCGCCCTTCGCTTCAAGTCGCGCGAGGTCATCGTCTCGTACAAATTCTGCAAGAGAGGCAATGCACTGGTGCTGCGACTCATACCCAACGCGGACATCGCTTGCTGGCGAGGCTCGCTCCACTCGGCTGCGTCACGAACGATGCCTGCGAGGAAATTATTCTTAGCCTGGCTTTCCGGCGCATAGCCCAACCAATAGATGGCTCGCGAACGCATTGGTTCGCCGATTGGTTTGCGAATCAGGTTAGTAAGTATCGATTCAACCTGAGCATCGTCGTGCAAAGCAATTGCAAACGCAGCGCGATCGGCAAGCCGGTTCGTCTCCGGGGCAGATGAATCAATAAGCGATTGCAGGTAGTCGAGACTTTCGCGGTTAGTGATGCGCCCAGCCCAATACACGGGGTAACCGCTGTACTCGTGCTGACGTTTCAAGTTGTAGACTTCAGCTCGCGTGAAGCGATCCCGTTCATTTTCGTAAAGCAGGAATAGTCCCAGCTCGCGAGTTTCGTAACGGGAGTCGAAGCTCATCGAGGTGTCGTCTGACGAGAAGTAGAGGCCGCCATTCCCGTCCACCACTTCAAAGTCGGTCGCCACCCCTGGCCGCGTATCGAATTGGTAAGCCACCCAGAAACGTCCACCGGGAGCATTACTACGACCAGCCACGATCGCACTGTCGATCTTCGCTTTGAGAGTTGGACCTTCGACAGGAGTGAAGCTTCGGTTTTGAGCCGCGGCGCAAACAACCAGCGTCAAGCTCAAGAGAATTGGCTGAATAACTTTCTTCACGATTCACCGTTCTTTCTTTGGAGTGCGCCGACCTTTGGAGTGCGCCGACCTGTCGGCGCTTTGGTCTTCCCTGATGGAACTTCTTGAAATCGTAAGCGACCCTTAGTCACCTTGGGCCAAAGCGGTGACAGGTCACCGCTTTCCAAACGCACCTCCGGCAATACAACTGGCTGTCCTGCCGGTTGCCGGTTTTATTTCAGAGCAACTGCAAGTGGAAGTGCTGCGAGTGGTAACCCGCAGCATCATTCGGACTATTTCAGCAAGTCTTCCAGGAACTTCGTGACTTCTGGATCCTTGCTGCGACTGAGCCAGCCAATTGCTCGCTTGCGGCGTTCAATTGGTGACTGTGGGTTTCGCGCGATCTCAATCAGTTTCTTTGTTACGCGAGTGTCGTTGATTCCACCCACCGCGTTGATGATACGATCCTTCAACTCTTCATTCTTTTCACTGTCATAAAGACCAAGCAAAGTGTCGAGTGAGCCGGCCCCACTGCGAGACGCGAGGGCGCTGATAGCAGCTTTACGCAACTCGATATTGTCGGACGTGCGTGCTATCTCGAGGAGCTTATTGCCGGCGCGCTCACTCTTGCGGCGACCGAATCCGGAAATGGTCGCTTTCCGAATCTCTACGTTTTGATCGGAGTCGTAAATCTTTAAGAGCGCATCGACTGAAGGTTCACCTGGTCTGCTGGCAATGCTCGAGATTGCGATTTTTCTCACGTTCGAAGGCTTACTGTTACTCATCGCGATCTCACCAAGCACAGTCACGGCTCGCGCACCCGAGTGTTGCCCGAGCGAATAAAGCGCCGCCTCCACAATCGTGCTTTCCTGAGAATTCAAAGCAAAGTCGCGCAAAGGGTCGATGACCGATTCATCGCTCGTCGTGCCGAGTGCTGAGATTGCTCGAGCCCTGAGTTTAAGATCCGCTTCGCGTTGGGCCACGCCGAGGATAACTGGAGTAACCGCTTTGCCACCGTTGCGAGCCAGCAAAGAAAGCGCCGCGCCCTTGCAGCGCAGCGTCTGCCCTGAGTTCGTATTCAGCCACTCAGTTGCCGCGGAAATACCCCGCTGTACGTCGCTCTGAAACAAGGCCTGCAGCACCACAATCTTGAATTCACATGGATCGTCGTCTGGGCCGCGATCAAAGTCGTCATCACCGTTAAGCAAGGCAAACGTACCTGGTCGCGCCGGTAGCGTGACTGCAACTGGAGCTCGACCCGGAACGGCGATCACGTAAGGTTCGCCTGGTTCCTGGGCCGCGGGCGTAATACCCACGGCGGTTCCCAAGCCCTGGCCGCTACCCGATCCGGAGCCTTGGCCGCTACCCGATCCGGCAGCACCCGCATAACTGGTCGGTAACTGCGCATACAAGGTGCGCGCATCTTCTTTCCAACTGCTGTTCTGATACTGATTCAAAAGGCGAGTCAAGGTGCTCTTGCACACTTCGTATTTCGATAACTGAAATTCTGCGTATGCCATCCAGTAAAGCGCGGCATCGAGATTCTTCTCGCTCGGATAGCTCGTCGAGTACTGGCGGAATTTCTCTTCAGCCTTGGACCATTGCTGATCGGTAATCAGGTCGCGACCACTCTGGAACATGACGCTGGCAGCTTCTTTGCTGCTTTGCTGAGCCAGGCGATTTATGGGAGTGCGAGCCGAGCGCGGCTGGCCCGCAACTACTCCGGCTGCGAGAAACGTCAGCGCCAGCATTAAGGCTAATGTACGACAGGCTGCCAGTTTGTCGCGCATTCCAAAAAGCTCTCGCTCGGTCGTCTGCTGCAGGCTGGCAGCCTGCAGTACATTGGGGGTTTTGGTTTTCATGACGAATTCTTTCAACATGGTTTTTGCCTCATCTATCATTTACTAAGCGTCGTGGGATTCTTCATTGTCAGTAGCCCTGCAAGGCTGCGACGATTTCGGTTTTTTGCACGCGCTGTTTGAGCACGCGCAGATCATCTGGCGCCGGTTTGTCGGGAAGATTTGCGATATCGATCAGGAATGGTTCCAAATCGGCCAGCAAAGTCTTCGTGGGGAACTTCCCACTCATTTCCGCCTCGCGGCGCAAAATTACGTTCTCGCTAAGAAGCCGGCGCGACACAGCTTTCTCGTAAGTAACGTCGATGTCGCTATCGTCTTCCGTGATCTCAATGTTGCGAACTGAGCGCAAAAGATTCTGGGCTTGTTCAATGTGGGTCTGGGTCTCTCGCTCTTCCGCCGGTGAATAAGCCGCGTCGGTAAACACCACGTCTGATTGATCAGCTGTAACAACTTTTCGAGTCGTCGACGAAGCTACACTCTCGGTTCGCGCGGGCCTGGTTGGTTTAAGAGCGACTTGCTCATGGAGTTTCGGCAGCGCTGGCTTTTCCTTCTCATCTTCGACTTTGCGCGGTGACTTCTCCTCAGGAACGATGGTGTCTTCACTTTTGACTTCGTTGCCTTTCACAGCTTGTTGTTCCTTCGGCTTTGGTGATTTGAAGAAAACCACTGCGAGTGCTACGGCGATGATTAGCATTGCCATCGCACCGGCAAACGACCAACCCAGTGAAGGAACTACAAACCAGTCACGCCAACTGGAACGAGGCTCCGGCTCCACCACCGGCTCGGCGTTCACGGTCTCGGCAGCGATTGCGTTCCACATCGCCGCTGGAACTGTTATCTCGCGATCATAGCGAGCATAAATCTCCTGTTCAGCGCTTAACGAATCGACCTCACTTGCACAAGCAGTGCAGGTCACCAAATGAGCGTTGACCTGTGCGGCCTCAGACTCTTTGAGCTCGCCGTCGACGTATTCTTCCAGGAGTGGTAGACAAACTTCACACTTCATAAGTAACTCCCGCGTACGGACTGATTCGCCGTCGCATCTCGGACCGCGCGCGGTGCAAATCAGTTTTCAATTTCGCGATTGAGAATCCAGTGATCTCAGCTATCTCTTCGTAGCTGCATTGCTGAAAAACTTTGAGGGTAAACACCAGTCGCTTATCGTCATCGAGCGCGGCCAGCGATCGCCTGATGACCTCGTTCAGCTCCTTGCCCAGCAGCTGTTCCACTGGCACTGGAGCGCTGTCGCTCAATTCCTGAACCGACTCGTGCTCGAGGTCGACGTTGTGGCTGCTGCGCACCTGCATGCGTCTGGCTTCACGGGCCACGTTGCGAGCGATTCCAAACAACCAGGTCGAGAGCTTCGTCTCGGCGCGCATGGTTGACAGGTTTCGGTAGGCTCGGACGAAAGTTTCCTGGCTCAGCTCTTCGGCGAGTTCGCGGTCGCTAACGAGGTCATACAGGAAACTGATGATTGGCCGCGAATATCTCTCAAAGATCAGACGAAAGGCCTCCGCGTCACCAGCGCACGAACGCGCAATCAGGTCTGCTGAACTATTCATCAGAACTCCCGCGCGCGTGCCGGTTCGACCCTCAATTCTCAATTCGTCGACTGCCAGCCGTTTCATCATCGTCTCAGTGGGTAAGTGTCAACCCACTCGAAAAGGTTGCAGAAAAGTTAGGGTGTTGGGTTTAGGGGGTAGGGTGTGGTCACGCCTTCACCCCGTTTTCATTGCCATTTTGGCTAAGAGCCACTTTTTGTGACTGCGCTAGACTGCCAAATCCTACACCCGAGGGCTGGATTGTCTACGTCTTAGTGGTGATGCAATTTGAATGGATGCCCAGCCTTGGCCCGTGGTATCAACTACCCCCGAGGCAAAAATTTTCCATTTTCCAGTTGCCATTTCTCATTTTTCATCGGGAATTGCATAAAAGCACATATGAATTTGAAAAACTCCCGCCTTAGCGGAAGAAATCTTCACGAAGCCTTTACCGTTGAGTGGTCCAAGTTGAATGACCATGAACGTTGAGGCGGGCGCAAGCAACCCTTGCTGACCTTGAGCTGATTCATCTGGGGTGCTTGCCCAAAAACCAAAATCCTACCAGGCACTCAAGTCTGCCGCGCCACGCTTTGTCCTCCGACTACACCCCTCTTCTTTGGACCAGGCGGAAGCGGGTCGGGAGGAAATCGACCGATCACCTTCCGCGTGCACCTGGCCTTCCAAGGTGATTAGAGGTGCTTAGAGTTCAATCTTTAGATTGCGTGCCGGGGATGCCACAAACTAAAGTTTGAACTCTAAACGCCTGTCGCCGTTAGTTTGATTTGACGAACTAATTTGCATGTGCAAAATCACCACCATGCGTGATGAACTCGTCTTTGAAATCCAGCGTCTCTACCCGCAAATCTACATAGCTTGTCATGTCGGACACGTCCGAGCGGGATCGACAAAGTTCCACCTTTCATCAAACGGCGCTTCAATCCTGGCTCACCTGAGTTTGCGCAGAGGCACCAGCCCGCGCGAGCTTGCCGGGCATCTTGGCGTCGCGCCTTCGACACTTTCCGCTGCGATTAAGAGACTCGCGCGCTTTGGCTACATCGCCAACACTACGAAGGCAAGCGATCGACGACACCGCGAGCTTTGGCTTACCGAGTTGGGGGCCGAAGCAATGCGCAGCACGTCGGTGCTTGATGCCGAGAGAGTTGCGCAGATGCTGGATAAACTTCAGCCGCGTGAACAAAAGCTCGCAGTCCGCGGCCTCGACTTGCTGGCGCGCGCAGCGCGACAGTTGGAGGACACCAAATGAGAATGCTCCTGTTTATCGTGGGCGGTATCGTCGCGGTAATCATCCTGCTGGTCGTCGTGATGGTGGTAATCGGATCTCGAATGGAACCCAACCACGTGGCTTCGAGAGCAATTTCACTGCGTCGAACGCCTGCTGATGTTTACGCGGCAATTCATGGTTTCGAAGCCTCGCCGGCGTGGCGATCAGATGTGAAGAAGGTGGAGATGTTGAGCCCGGCTGAAGGACGAGTACGATTTCGAGAAGAAGGATCGAATGGAACCGTGACTTACGAGGTGGTGGAGGATGTCCCAAGCCAGCGACTAGTCACGCGTATCGTGGAGGTTGATTTGGGATACTCAGGCTCCTGGGTCTATGTGCTGACACCAACAAGCAATGGCGCCAGGCTAAGTATCACTGAGCATGGCGTTGTGAGTAATCCAATGTTTCGATTCATGTCGAAACACATCTTCGGACACACAACGACTATCGATACCTATCTGAAATCTCTCGCGAAGCACTTCGGCGAATCCGCTGTCCCTGAAGACTCGCCGCCGAACAATTAGAACCAAATCCTATCCGCGGATTACACCGAATGTTTTGTATGTGTGTCGCCTGCGATCTTTTCCAATATCGCTAGTCTCTTTGGGAAAGCTCAACAGGCAAACCGAATTTCCAACATCGGTGAAATCTGCGTAATCTGTGGATAGGCTTTGGAAGGGCGACATTCGCGTATACCTTGCAGATCTGATCCTACCCGTGTTTATCTGTGGTTGATCTTCTCAGCCCAACCTTCGGAGCATTCATGATCAGATTCTCGCGGCGGCCTTCGCGCGCTCTCGTTTTGTTCCTGCTTGTTTGCGCGCCTCTTTCATTCGCTCAAAACAAATCAAAGACTGATCTCGCTACGCTTGAGAGAAACATTCGAGCTGAAATGAACTTCCTCGCCAGCGACGCTTTGCAGGGACGAGGCAGCGCTACAAATTTTGAACGCATCGCGGCTGAGTACATCGGTTCACAGTTTCGCCAATTCGGACTCGAGCCCGCGGCTGATCCCGATGCGTCCGGAGCACCTGGCTTTGTCCAACGCGTGCCCCTGCAAACGTTGAAGTTCACTGAGCCGCCGACACTGTGCGCGACGGCAGGCGGCCAAACACAGACCTGGCAATACGGACGCGATTTGCTCACTTATTTTCTTCGTTCAACGCAGGCGGCCGGCGAACTGCAGGTAATAAACGCCGACGAAAGTCCGGCGAAGGGCGCGTTCGCTCTAGTGCGACTAGCCGCCGATGCTGATCGTCAGAAGCGACAAGACGTGCTGCGACGCGCGCGTGCCGCCAGCGCCGCTGGAGTGCTTTTTCTCGAAACCGAGGCGAACAAGCAGGCTCGCGCATCGGGAACATCTCGTGTTCCGGATTTGCCGGGTCGCGGAATGGAAAGCACCGCCGCAGGGTTCGTGGCGCTCACGCTGAGCCAGTCGGTCTTCGATGCGCTCGCCGCAATGCCGGCCGGGACTAAAGTTGAATTCAGCGGGCCGAGTCAGGTTTCAGATTCAGGAGCGACGTGGAACGCAGTGGGAGTATTACGTGGCTCAGATAAGGAATCTCAGGAAGCTATTTTTCTCAGCGCTCACCTCGATCACCTCGGCGTCTCTGACGCGAGCACTGGCGATACAATCTTTAACGGAGCCGATGATGATGCTTCAGGATGTGTCAGTGTTCTTGAACTGGCGCGAGCGCTCGCAGCAGGGCCTCGCCCGAAGCGAACAATTTACTTTGTCTGCTTTGGCAGCGAGGAGCGAGGCGGATTAGGCGCTCAGTATTTTGTCAGTCATTCACCGGTGCCGCTCGAGAAGACAATTGCCGATCTCAACTTTGAAATGCTGGGCCGGCCTGATTCGAAAGTGCCGGCAGACACACTTTGGTTTACCGGCTTTGAGCGTTCGAACCTTGGACCGGAGTTGGCGCGCCGCGGAGTTCGATTAGTGGCCGACCCTCATCCTGAACAAAACTTTTTTCAGCGCTCGGACAATTACACTTTGGCTTTACGCGGAGTGGTCGCGCATACCGTTTCAAGCTTTGGGCTGCATACCGATTATCACCGCGTCAGCGACGAGGCTTCGAAGATTGACTTTGCTTTCATGACCCAGTCAATCAATTCCATGATCGAGCCGGTGCGTTGGCTCGCTAACTCATCATTCCGTCCTGCCTGGGAACCCGGCAAGGCCCCAACGAGATGAAGTTTCTGCCTGGGAGCGCAGGCATCCTTGCCTGCTAAGTCGGGATGGAAATTTCTTAATTTTTAGGAGACTGCGGGGCAACGAAAGGCAGGCAGGATGCCCGCGCTCCCAGGAACAAACATGAACGCAACCGGCGACTATCGTATCTGGCAGGTGCTGGCGGCTTCTGCTGTCGGCACCATGATCGAGTGGTACGACTTCTACATTTTTGGCAGCCTCGCGATAGTCATCTCGCCGCTCTTCTATCCAAGCGGCAATAACACGCTCGCGCTCATCGCCTACTTGTCTACTTTCGCAGTCGGTTTCGTCGTGCGGCCGTTCGGCGCTTTGTTCTTTGGGCGCATCGGAGATCTTGTCGGGCGCAAGTACGCCTTTCTGGTAACCCTGCTGATCATGGGCGGCGCCACCGCGGCGATCGGTTTTCTGCCAACTTACGCAACCATCGGCATCGCAGCGCCCATCATTCTCCTGCTGATTCGCATACTGCAAGGTCTAGCCCTCGGAGGTGAGTACGGCGGGGCAGCAGTTTACGTCGCAGAACACGTTCCCGATCACCGGCGCGGTTTCTACACCAGCTTTATTCAAATCACTGCCACACTCGGCTTGTTCGTTTCACTCGTGGTGGTGCTGTCGGTTCAGAACGCGTTGAGTCGAGAAGCATTCAATAACTGGGGCTGGCGAGTTCCCTTCCTAATCTCAATCTTCCTCGTCGGCATTTCTCTCTACATGCGTCTGCGCATGAAAGAGTCTCCAATCTTCAGTCAAATCAAGAGCGCGGGTATGACTTCCGCTCAGCCGCTGAAAGAAGCCTTTACCCAATGGGCGAATTTGAAGCGGGTTCTAATCTCATTGTTCGGAGCCACGGCGGGCCAGGGCGTAGTCTGGTATACGGGTCAGTTCTATGCGCTCTTCTACTTGCAGACTATCTTGAAAGTGAACGGCAGATCGGCGAATTACATTGTGGCGGCGGCGCTTCTGCTCAGCATGCCGTTTTTTGTTTTCTTTGGGGCGTTATCTGATCGCGTGGGACGCAAGTGGATCATGATGCTGGGGTGCTTGCTCGCAGCAGTTTCGTATTTGCCGATCTACAAGGCAATGCAGTCGGCTGCAGGCTCAAGCGTGGTGTCGGCGATATCGCAACGAAATGCTGTCACTGGCGCCCTCAGCCTGACGCCACAGACTACAGCGAATGGAGTGCTGCAACCTGCGACGGAGGTGCTGACTTATTCAAGCTTCTCCGGACTGTTTAGCTCGCCCACCGCGTGGAAACTTATCCTGCTTGTTTTCGTCCAGGTGATTTTCGTGACGATGGTCTATGGCCCCATCGCAGCCTATCTGGTTGAGGCCTTCCCGGCGAGAATCAGGTATACATCACTGTCGCTGCCTTACCATATTGGCAACGGCGTCTTTGGTGGATTGCTGCCGCTAATTGGATTGAGCGTTATCGCGCAGACCGGAAACATTTATGCAGGTCTTTATTATCCGATTGTCGTGGCGAGCATCACCTTCGTGATTGGCTCGCTGTTGTTGCGAGAAACCAAACACATTCGCATCTGGAACGAAACGTAAAGCGAAAGCTGGTTTTAGGTCTTGGGCTTTTGGTCTTTGATTGCTTTTTACTTCTTTGTTCTTGGTTCTTTGTACTTTGTACTTTGTGCTTGAGTCATAGTTTAGCCGACTTATTCCGACTTAATAGCCAAAGTACAACTTGTCCAAGGTTCAAGTACAAAGCACAAAGAACTAAGAACAAAAGCAAAGGCAGCTTGTAAATGAAAATAAAGTACTTCAAGACCCCGGCGGATTTGCGGAAGTGGTTTGAGAAGCACTACGAAACCGAGCCGGAGCTTCAGGTCGGCTACTACAAAAAAGACTCAGGCAAAAAGAGCATCACGTGGCCGGAGTCTGTCGCTGAAGCGTTATGTTTTGGTTGGATCGACGGCATTCGTCGCAGCGTAGATGACGACAGCTATACGATCAGGTTCACGCCACGAAAACGAACCAGCATCTGGAGTGCTATTAACATCAAGATGGCGGAGGATCTAATTAAGCGAGAGCTAATGCAGCCGGCTGGCCTCGCAGCATACAAAGCGCGGCGAGAAAATAAGTCCGGTATTTATGCTTATGAACAGCGCGAGGCCAATATCCCAGAGCCATATCTGGGCAAATTGAAGCAGAACAAAGCGGCTCACAAATTCTTCGAAGAACAGCCTGCCTGGTACCGAAAGCAACTCAGCTGGTGGATTGTCAGCGCCAAAAAAGAAGAAACGAGATTAAGCCGGCTAGCAAAATTGATTGAAGTGTCTGCCGCAGGCCGTAGACTTTGACGCTCCAATCGTTTGCAGCTACTCGCCCCACACCGTCTGCAATTCCCCGGACATCCGCCGCAGGTGACGCTCATCCTCATATGGGTAAATCAAAAATTACCGAATCCTACTCGTCCTATCGCGGCACGGGCGTTGCTAAGTGCTAGCACTGTGATCGGCAGCCGGTCGCGCTCTTGACCTCAATCCGTCGTTCGGATTCCTACCTCTTAACCCAAACCCTTAAGACTCAGTTCAGCACTGAGAAGGAGAATTATGCGCTTCAGATCTTTGGCCCTCGCGGCCCTCATCCTCTTGCTTGGCGGAATGTCAGTTAATAGCCAGGCTCAACAAAAAATTGCCCTCGATTCCCCTAACCGCGTTAATAGCTGGGCAGAACAATACCAATCCGAAGTCTTCGCAAACGAGATTTCCGCAGGAACCGTCGAGCGAAATAACGTGGTGTATGGTTCGACGTTTTCGGGCAACACCAAAGGCGATCTATCCGGTCACTTATTCGTATCCGTGAATTACGCCAACGACATCAATGCAGTCGGACTGGACAAGGTCTCAACATTTGGCGCCGACCCGCTGGTAAATGTCAGCGGAGGTTCGTGGTCAAAAATGATTTACGTTGATGGCAACTATGCGGGTTCACTGTCCGGCAGTATCGGCAGTGGAAGCGTAACCTGGAATGCCGACCACACGATGGCTACAGTAGAATTGCAGCTGGTATGTGAGAATGGCACTGAAAGTTTTGCCGGCATCACTGGTTTCGGCACGTTCTCGGGCACAATCGATCGCGTGAGTGGAGGCGCAGTAAAAGGCGTCTTGACCTTGAACTACTAAGATTGCTCGCGTTCCCCTGGGCGCAATTCGACGCGAGACTTCGGTCTCGCGTCGAATTTGTTTTGGTGGTTTTATTTCTGCTTGTAGACGACTCCGTTCTTCATCACAAACACTACTTTCTGAGTGTTGTGGATGTCTTTCAACGGATCGCCTTCAACGGCGACGATGTCAGCCCACTTGCCTGCTTCTAACGTTCCTAAATTTTTTTCCCAGCCGAGTAATTGAGCGGCGTTTCGCGTGCCCGCCAAGATCGCTTCCATCGGCGTCATGCCTCCCCACTCGACCATCAAGATAAATTCATGAGCATTGCTGCCGTGCGGCACTACTCCGGCGTCCGTGCCCAGCGCAATGGCAACCTTGTTGGCTATCGCTACTTTTATTCCGCGACGCATCGCTGCACTCGCCATCAAAGCCTTTTCCGCACGCAGGCCTTTTAGCACCCCACTCTTGGCTGCCCGCTCCACCGCTTCGCTGGCAGAGATCGTGGGAACCAGAAAAGTACCGTGTTCTTTCATTAGTCGAGCACCTTCTTCGTCGAGGAAGGAGCCATGCTCGATTGAAGAGACGCCGGCGCGCACAGCGAGCTTGATGCCCTCGGTACCGTGCGCATGTGCAGCTACCTTGCGATCCAACTTGTTGGACTCTTCAACCAGCGCTTTTAGTTCTTCAAAACTATATTGCGTGGCGCCGACCGCATCGCCTTCAGATAACACGCCGCCTGTCGCGCAAGTTTTGATCACGTCGGCGCCGTACTTGACCTGGTAACGAACTGCGGCGCGAATCTGGTCAGGACCATCAGCAACACCGTCAGCGATGGTTTGCGGCAGCAAGCCAGGCTTGAAACCATTTTCATCGCAGTGCCCGCCGGTGATTCCCAACGCGTGACCGGCACTTTGCATACGAGGGCCGACGACCCAGCCTTCGTTGATGGCTTTACGCAAAGCCATGTCGTCGAAGTTGCCGGAAGCGCCGACGTTACGCACGCTGGTAAACCCAGCCATCAGCGTGTCTCGCGCGTTCGCTACACTGAGGATAGCGGCGAAGGAGTCATAGTCTTTGACCGAAGACATGTCGCCTTCAGGATCTCCGAGCACACGCCCAATTAAATGCGTGTGAGCGTCAATGAACCCGGGCAGCAAAGTCACGTCTCCCAGCTCAATGACCTTCGCGCTCGCCGGAATAGTCACGGACGTACCTGACCCGACGGAGGTGATCTTGTTGTCGGTGATAATGATGACAGCATTGGACAGCGGAGCGGATCCGGATCCGTCAAGCAATCTTGCCGCCTTCAGAGCGATTACACCCTTGCCTTCGGGGCGTTCCGGCGTGATGCGATTCTGGTTTTGCGCGACGGCGGCGAATGATAGACAGGCTGAAACGAATGCCAGGGCTATGACTTTGAAGATTTTCACGGGAATGTCCTTGCGATGCGCGATGGAATAACTCGCGCATTCTATTTGAATGTAGTGCAGGCTGCCAGCAAACAGGCGTTTAGAGTTCAAGCTTCAGCTTGGTTTTTTTCAAAAAATGCCAAACTGAAGTTTGTACTCTGAACACCTGTGTTGACGCGCCTGTTGTACAATTGTCACATGCCGGCGAAGACCCCGAACCTCGAAAAGGAAATGATCAAAGCTTCGAAGCACGGACAAACCATCATGGTGATGGCGCTGCTCGCGAAAGATCCTTCATTAATATCCGCGCGTGATGCTGATGGCTCGACGCCGCTTCACTGCGCCACCTGGAAATGACACGAGCGGCTGGTTGAGGTGCTGCTGAAAAACGGCGCCGACGTTAATGCGACGAACAATAATGATCATTGGGGGACGACTCCATTGCATGCCGCCGCGCATGGCAATCAGCGCGCTATCGCAGAGCTTTTGATCGCCCATGGCGCTAACATCAACGCCAAAAATCTCAACGGTCGTACGCCGTTGCAGGAAACGGAATTTCACAAAGCCAAGCCGGTTGCGAACCTGCTGATAAAGCACGGCGCCGCGCAGGAGTAGATTGCACTCGTCTATAAACATTTCGTCCGCGCGGGACTTTCACGAGCAGCATGCTTGAACTACTCTGTAAGAAACATCTCCTCCGGATGTCGTTTTGTCTGCTGCTGGGTCTGGCTCCGTCCATTACCGCCTCAACTCCTGCCATTCAGCAAAGGGATCCACGCTATCCGAGTCACTGGTGGGCGACGGTTCCAACTGAAGGCAAACCAGATTGGGAAATACTGCCGCAGGAAGCCGGCCCCGGCGAAGTCATCCTGTCGAAGCGAAACGAGCTCGGGTTGCTGTCTAACTTTGCGGCGACGCCCTTCACTTTTCGTGGTCGACGTTACGCAAGCTTGGAAGGTTTCTGGCAAATGATGCTCTATCCGGACGGTCTGCGAGATCCACGAGCGAAGTTTCCCGGTCTCGAGTGGAAGTACACGTGCGCGCAGGTGGCGCAGATGACTGCTTTCGAAGCAAAGGCTGCGGGCACTCTCGCGGAAGAGAACATGAAGCGGATGGGAATAGACTGGTGTACGTTTGAGGGAAAACGCTTTCGATACCGCAGCCAGCTTCGAGGCCAACACTACCGGCTAATCGTCGCGGCCACGTGGGCCAAGGTGCAACAAAACCCACAAGTCCGGCAGGTATTACTTTCCACCGGCGATTTGATACTGAAGCCCGATCATCACTCCGAACCCCACGCCCCACCCGAATGGCGCTATTACGAGATCTGGATGCAGATTCGAAGCAAGCTCCAGCGACGAATTCATTCGTAGGCAATCCCCTCAGCGGAAGCTGGGGGATGGTTCAAGTGCCGCCTACAACGCAGTCCTAAATTTCTAACGAATCCCCTCACCGGCAGGTGAGGGATTGTTCAAGTTCAGCCAACGACTTGCTCTGAAAGAAACTTCTTAACCAACGCGGTGGTATAGCTTCCCGTTGTTCCCGCGTAGGCCGAAGGCTGCCACAAGCTGTGAATACCAGCGCGCACCAGCGCTTCGGGATAGTTTTTGCCTATGAAGTACTGTCCGTTATTCAACAACGACAAGGCACACGCTTCAATACCCAGTTTCGGTGCTGTGCGAACCAGCAGATGTGAATGGTCAGGAACAATAGTCACGCGATCTATTGCAAACCCACGCAGCGTGGCAACGCGTAACCAATAGGTTGTCAGCTTCTCACCAAGGGTTGAATCAAATACCCCCACACGGTTACGAGTTGCGAAGACGAGATGATGCGTAAGTTCAAAACTGGCGTGAGAGGCCCTCAACTTTGCTTGGTGTTCCGCACGATAACGATAAACCGGTGGTAGCAAACGATTAGCATATCCGTGATGTTCCGACTGCTCAGCAATGTAGGCTTTTACATTGTCAATCCGGACGCGTCCCACGCTTTTTGCAAGGTAGCCTCGCTGCCAAAAACCATCTCCAAGGTTTAGCTCACGCGAAGAATTGGCCTTGAGCTTAAGAATGACATCGGAAATCCTGTGCACGGGTCTCAAACTCATAAGCAAGCGCACATGATCCGGGTATTGCTGAGATTTCAAGAGATGATAATCATGTCGATTGCTGACCTCCTCAAGAACATCGGACAGCTGTAAATTCGATATCGCATGGCGACTGCGCGTTCGAAAGCAAAGGTAGTAGTGTAGTTGGTAAGCCCATGAGAGTGTTGTGAGTGGATCAAGATGCATAACCTCCTCCTATAGGTCGGACTTGAAACTTCCCCCAGTTGCGACTGGGGGATTCAGTTAATTAGCGTGGACCTGTGGTGGTAGGTCGAACTTGAAGATCCCCCGGCTTCCGCCGGGGGAAATAATTAACGCGAGCGCGAGTTATTGGTGGTAGTCAAATTTCGAAGTTGTTTGCGGTGGGGACCAAAACATTTGGACACTCACGTTATCACTTCTGCGAGATGAGGACGTGTTGGATTGAGGGTTGAAGTGCGTGAATTTCGCTGCCGGCAAACCCGGCATTCGCGCACATTCGTTCGAGTTCGCGGAATGTGTACGCATCGCCGCTTGGTGTACTTCCCAACATCACCAGCGCAAAGCCCGCTGACTCAGGCGGCGAAGTACGATCATCGTTAGGCACAAACTCCAGGGTGACAGCGCGGCCGCCATCATTCAATGACGCGTGAACCTTGCGCAGCAGATGTTCGCAGGTAGGCGGATCAAAGTGATGTAGAAAATTCGTCAGTAGCACCAGGTCATATCCGGTCCCAAAATCTGCGTCGAAGGCGCTGCCGGCAATGGTGCTATAGCGACCGCTGACTCCAGCGCGCTCTGCATTCTCTTTCGCAACTTCCAGGACGCTGGCCCAATCGAGCGCAGTCACTTCGGCATTCGGGTTTCTGGTAGCGAAAGCCAAACCAAACAAACCATGCCCGGCAGCGATGTCGAGTATTTTCAACTTGCCGTCGGCCGCCGGATCAACCAACTTCGCCATCAATTGAGCAGGCATCGCCATCATGGCTCCCATTGCGCGGGCGAACTTCACCCAAATCGGATTATCAGGAGCGACGGTGCCTTCTTCTGAAACCAGCGTCCCACCTTTTCGGACTGTGGCCGCCAGGTCTCTAAACCCGGCCATCAACTCAGGCGAAAGCAGAAACTCAGTCACTCCGCCCAAATAGGCGGGCGATTTCTTATCCAGAAAGACTGCCGAGTCTTTGGTCAATCGGTACTGGTCTCCATCCTTGGCGAGAAACTCCATCATGCAGAGGTAATCGCAGAGGATGCGCGTGCCGCGCGGTGACGCTTCACACTGCTGGGCAATCGCGTCGGCGGTAGCATGGCCTTCACCAATCCTGGTGAAGACCTCGAGATCAATTGCCGCTCGCAATGCCTCAGTGCGCATGTAAGAGTTGATGGTTGAAAAGAAAAGTTGTGGAGATGGTTGTTCAATTGCTGGACTGGACATGAATGATGCTCCCCCGATTGACAAAGATTTAGCCGCGGATTACGCGGATGAAAACGGATCTGAATAGAACCAAAACCAAACCTATCCGCAGATTACGCAGATTCCAAATGGAAAACGATCTTCAGCCTTTGATCTTTGGTCTTTGTGCGTGAGCGGCATTCAGCTTGACGCTTCCTTAAGAACACCTTCGTGATCACCACAAAGAATGAATAGATTCAACTACAAAGATCCAAGACCAAAGTCCAAAGACCGCCGCTTTACATCTGTGCAATCCGCGTAATCTGCGGATACGTTTCAAGCCGTAAACGTTCTAAAGAAATCGATGCCTGAGTAATTCATCCGGCTCGCCTTGCCACTAATCATAGTATCGAAGACTACGCGATCTGCAGCAGTTCCGCCTTCGGGCTGAAAGACACCGGCAGTAATTCCAATCAACGCCTGGTCGTCAAGCAGTAGCTTCCCTTTCCGAATTATCACGCGCGAGCTTCCGTACCACGGGCTGTCCGAACGAAAGTGTCCGGTAAACGCCTCCCAATCAGTGTTGTAACCAAATACCTTCGGTCCAATGTAGCTCTGATTTGTCCACCAATTGCTCCCGTGAAAGACTTCAACAATGACGTTCTTACTGTCGCGACCAAAGTTCAGCGTGAAGAGCTCGAAGTCAGGATGCGGCACGATGAATCGATCGCGTCCGGCTCCCTCTAAAACCAGCTGGCTGCCGTTATACTGCAGCATCACTCGAGGACCATCGCTGCTGAACACCAACTTTTGCCCTTCAGCGTTGACGTATGTTCCAGCAAACTGCTGGGCGTTCAGGACATGATCCGGAGCAGGCGCCGGTGGTGGTAGCGCCGGCAACTCCTTTCCCGCCGCCGCGGCGCTCAATAGATCGAGTGCGTAACGAGCAACCGCCACGGGGCGATAGCCTCCAGCAAGGCGCGCGTTAACGGAGGCAAAGACTCCGAAGCCGTCCGTGAGATCGGCGTACATCGCCGAGCTGAATGCCACCATGCCGCCCGTGTGTCGCAGCAACGTGTGGCCTTTCGTGTCGCTGGTCCACAGACCGTAGGCGTAACTCGCATCCTCGCCGCGAAAAGGCGCCTTAATTACAGGCTTCGTGAAAAGATTGAAGGCCTTTCTCGACAATACCGAGTTGCGTGAGGCATCACCATGATTAAGCAACATTGATAAATACTTGCACATGTCATCGGCGGTTGAAGCCACACTGCCCGCCGCTTCAGGCACTTCAATCCATGGAGCTTCAGCAAGCTTGCCCTTAACTGGAAACGGTCGATCGTCATAGAGCGGTCGATAACCGACTGCGATGCGTTCACGCGCTGCATCGTTGATGACGGGTTCGCTCGCACTCATGCCGAGCGGACGTAGCACTCGCTGTCGCAGAGCCTCAGCGAACGGACGCTTGTCGATCGTTTCCAGTAACAGACCGAGCAAGTCATAACCGAGATTGCAATAGGCAAACTCGCTGCCGGGCTCCGGGCCCGTTCGTAACGTTTGGCCAGTCACTCGCAGCAACAGCGGTACTGTGGACAAGCCCGATGTGTGGCTCAGCAGATGATGTGTAGTGAAGGGGGCGTGGCTCGATTCAATTTTGAGCCACGGCAGGTAGTCTTTGACCGGCTTGTTGAGATCGAGCTTGCCTTCATCAGCAAGTTGAACAATCGCGATAGCAACAAACGACTTTGAAATAGAGCCGATTTCAAACAGCGTGTTCGGTGTAACTCGAGCTCCAGTTTTCAGATCTGCAAAGCCGTACTGCATCGTCCGCAATATTCCCTGTCGATCCGCGATAGCGACAGTCATGCCGGGCGCGTTGACCTCTGCCATGTGGCGTGTAATGAATTCGTCGAGACGCTTGTAGACCGCGGAGTATCGATCCGTTTGGTTTTCCTTTTTGATGAGCAGGAAAGGTGCGCCTTGAACATTCAGCCTGTTCAGTACGAACAGACCAGCTCCGGCTTTGACCGTTGTCTTAAGTAAGCTTCGTCGTGTGATTCGTGTCGTCATAGAATTGAGTGGCACGGGGCGTCCCGCCCGTGCTTCGTTGCTGCCCTCCACAAACGCTCACGGGCGGGACGCCCGTGCCACTTACGCTGCAGGTAGCCCTTTGCGCGCGATCGTCTCCATCAAATCGCAGAATCGATCCAGCTCGCCGAGCGTCGTGTACACATTGGGTGTAATGCGAATGCCCTGAAATTCCTCGTGGACGATCGGGGTCGTGAAAATGTGGTGCTTGCTGAAAAGGTAACTGCCGATCGCACTCGGATTGATGCCCTCTATCTTGACGTTCGCGATGGCGCACGATTGATTCGGATCGAACGACGTATTGAAGCCAACCTTCGGCACATCCTTCAATCGATTCATCCAGTACCGCGACAAGTAACGCAGCCGCGCTTCTTTGCGCTTGCCGCCAATCCCATTGTGAAACAGCAGAGACTCGCCAATCGCGAGCTTGGGCGCCGCCGAATGCGTACCAATTTCCTCAAACTTGCGAATGTCGGCGGCTTGTTTGGATTCGGCAGCCATCAACGGCCACAGCTTTTCGATCTTGTCGCGCTTGACGTACAGCAAGCCGGTGCCTTTGGGCGAATAGAGCCATTTGTGCAGCGAAGTCCCAAAGTAATCGCAGCCCAAGTCCTTTTGTTTGAAATCAAATTGCGCAAACGAATGAGCGCCATCAACGATCGTTTCGATTCCTTTGCTGCGCGCCAAGTCGCAGACAGCCTTGACCGGCGTTATCTGGCCGGTGATGTTGACTTGATGCGAGATCAAAATCAGCTTGGTGCGCTCCGTGATGCCGCGCGCAAAGGCATTTGTTATCTCGTCCAGGTTCTTTGGCGGGATAGGAATCTGAACCAGCTTGAGCTTTAAGCCTTCGCGGCGCTCGCGTTGGCGCAGCGTAGTCAACATGCGCGGATAGTCCTGCGTGGTGGTGAGAATCTCGTCGCCAGGCTTGAAATCCATGCCCATCAGCAGAATCTCGAGAGACTCGGAGGCATTGCGAGTGATCGCAATCTCTTCACGGTCGCATCCGAAGAGCTCAGCGAGGCCGGTGCGGATCGTTTCCGATTGCGGCTCGAGGATCTGCCACATGGTGTACGCCGTCGCATCTTCCTGTTGCCAGGAGTAACGAACCAGAGCTTCGGTAACGATGCGCGGGCTCGGAGAGACTCCGCCATTATTCAGATTGACGATGCCGCGTGTGACAGTGAATGAGTTCTGAATGATAGACCAGTAGTCTTCGTCCATCGCTGCTTGCTGAGCAGTGAGGTGCGCAATGCTTTTAGTAGCGCCTTCGACTTCCCTTAGTAACGCAGCGACTGTCGAGGACGATAGTGCGGCGAGTCCCAAACCTTTACCGGCCAGTGATAGAAAGTTTCGGCGCGTTGATTCATTGGGGAGTTTCATATTGGTAATAGTGGAACCCAGTTTTTGAATTGACCGAATTGACAGAATTTACAAAAGAACGCATAGGCCTGGTCGAGTGATTGAATTCTTTCACGTAAATACTGTCAATCCTGTCTAATCGACCATATCTATTTTCCTTCGTATACAACTTCGCCGTTGATGACGGTCATCATGTTGCGCGTCTTGAGTATCTCGGGTTCGGGAATCTTCATGATGTCGGCGGAGAGAATCGTCAGGTCCGCTAGCTTGCCAACCTCGATCGTGCCGCGCAAAGCTTCTTCGAACGCGGCGTAAGCTCCCCAGATGGTGAACATCTTCAACGCTTGCTCTCTCGTGACTGCTTCCTCAGGATGCCAGCCCTCGCCGGAAAAACCGCGTATGTCTTTGCGCGCGACCGCTGCATAAAACTCGATCATCGGTTCGCCGCGCTCAACCGGAGCGTCTGAACCGCCAGGTATTTTGGCGCCACTCTTGATCAAACTCTGCCACGCGTAAGCGCCTTTGGTCCGTTCAATTCCAATCCTGCTCGGAACGAAATGAAGATCTCCAATTGCATGCGAAGGCTGCATCGAGGGAATGATTCCGAGCTTCGCAAATCGAGGCAGATCCGCCGGATTAATGATCTGCGAGTGTTCATCACGCCAACGCTCGTCCCGCGATGCTCTTGCTTCTTTTGGCACCGCTTTGAAAGCTTTCTCATATTGGTCGAGGATAAACCGGTTGGCTCGGTCACCGATGGCGTGCGTCTCGACCTGAATTCCCTTCTTTAACGCTTCTTGTAACATCGGCTGCAAGTCCTCTTCCTTGACGCGCAAAAAGCCGGAGCTGTCTTTGGCGTCACTGTAAGGCTCGAGCAGCGCGGCGCCTCGGGATCCAAGCGCGCCATCCGAAACTACTTTTATCGTGCGGACATTGAGGCGATGATCAAAAGCGCCAATGATGGGACCGTCTTTGAATAAGCGCTGCGCCTCGGGACCCGGACCATAAACTGCTTTGTAGATGCGCAGTTTGATCTTACCGTCGGCGTAGAGTTTCTTGAACACCTCAACGTCGCCGAAGCTACCGCCCGCATCCTGGACTTCCGTCCAGCCCAACTCGATGCTGCGTTTGACGCCAAGAATCACCGCTTGCTCGGTATTGCCTTCGGCACGAGCAGGAATATGTCGACTGACAAAAGCCTGCGCGTTATCGAGCAGCATGCCGGCGGGCTCGCCTGTGGTTGGGTTACGAATGACCTGGCCGCCAAAAGGATCCCTGGTGTCTTTGGTAACGCCGCCAATTTTCAACGCCGCGCTGTTGGCTACAGCTCCATGACCGTCGGCGCGCACCAGATATACCGGGTTGTTTGGAGCTATGCGATCCAGATCTTCCTTTGTTGGGAAGACCGGAGGCTGCCAAAAGGTTTCGATCCAGCCGCGACCGGTAACCCACTCCCCGGGATTCGCTTGATCCACTCGAGCTTTGACCTTCGCCAGGAAGTCCTGAAGGTTGGTAATGCCTTCGAGGTTTAGCGTCATCTCTCGTTGGCCGATGCCGATCAAGTGGCAATGAGCATCCGTCAATCCGGGCACGACTGTGTTGCCGTGCAGATCGATAACGCGCGTTCCCTGGCCCACAAACTTCTGCGCTGCCGCGTTCGAGCCCACAAAGACAATTCGATCGCCCTTGATCGCAATCGCTTCGGCGTGCGGTTGCTTGTCGTTGACGGTGTAAATATTGCCGTTCTGGAGAACGAGGTCAGCAGCAGGGGGATTCGGAGTGGCGGAAAAGAAACTGAGCAGCAGAATGCTCAGGGCAACTAGCAGGAGTTTCATGGATCTCCTCGCTTACCTATAGTGATGAATATAACGGAGAGCGAAGGAGTTATATCACAGATTTAGGTCTTTGATCTTTGGTCTTTGGTTTTTGACTTGTTCCTGGTTCTTTGTGCCTTGTTCCTGGTTCTTTGTGGTTGAATCTTTGGGTGCTTGACGCTCCTCTATCTATCCAGGAACAAGACACTCAATTAAGAATCAAGCACAAAGAACAAAGTACAAAGCACCAGGAACAGGCAGTCAAGGCTTCTTCAGTTTGTCGATGAGTTGAAGGTAAGCTGGCTCAGTCCGAATGGAGTCGAACGCGGTGTTGTTAATGATCGCGTCGCGATCGGAGAAGCCTTTCTCTACTGCTTTCTGGAGCGCTTGCAGCGACTTCTTTTTATCTCCATTCAAAGCGTACGCTGAAGCGATGTAGTAAAGAGGGCCAGGTCGATCCGGGTTAACCAGCGTTGCAACTTCGAATGTCTTCACTGCCTCTCCGTAGTGCTTTTGTCGTTGCAATTGATCAATGCCCTTTTCGAAGAGGCCAATCCTTAGGCCTTCGAGAACGCGACGAGCGACCCGGCGCTCGCCAGTATCGACCTCTGAATTGCTTGAGTTACGAAGTTCTGAAAGCCGCGACCTCAATCTATTTTCAACCACAGGATCGGGCGCGATAGTACGCTCGCTGATCAGACCATAAATCTCCTGAGTGAACTCTTGCTGCTTCTCCAACTGGCGGCGCTCATCTCTTAACGCTTCCTTCACCACATCGAGACTGGCGAGATCCTGAGCGCGTTGTCTGAAATCCTTGACTGAAGAGGTTAGTGTTAGTCCGTTAAGGCTGGCTACCAATCCTTCGTAGATGCGAGAGGCTTCCAGAACGTGCTTCGACGCCATTAAACCCTCGGCACGCTCGATCTGCTTCGTAGCAATGTCGAACAATAATTTGGCGTCATACGCTCGCCGGTGCGTCTTCATTGCCTGGACTTCCATCCACTCGACAGCAATCGTAGCCACAGCCGGTGGAAACCACTCATGTCGGCCATCCCAGGAATCCATGAAGTGCGTCACTCCAACTTTCGCTAGCGCTCCATCAAGATTCCTCAGTTCAGGAAAATTGAAATCGTCTGAACCGGCAATACCATAGATCGCAAACTGCAAATCCGATGAAGGTGTTATGCCGATCGGAAAACCGGCGCCGCCCGCAATCACACCTGCAGCGCAATTTCTGCAAGCCTTCGCGAAGTAGATAGCCGTCCGCGCGCCTCCGGAAAAGCCGGTCAGGTAAATGCGCTTCGCATCCAGCGAAAACCTTTGGTGCGTGTCATCCCACATTGCGACCCATGACTCCAACGACTGTTGCATCGACGCGTTCTGCGAATTGTTCGAGCCGACAACGATCCAGCCGTACTTCTCAGCGGCCTCCTGGAAACGGTTCGCCGGCAAAGGACCACGCGCGCCCGGATCGAAAGCGTAGAGAATCGGCCATGTCTGATTCGGCGAGTAGTTAGACGGTAAGTACACGGCGTAGCTCTGTATCGGAGCTTTGGCGCAGACGACTTTTTCAACGACCTTGCCCGGCTGAATTTGATCGGATTGTGGCGTCGCCGGCGTTTGCGCAGTGGCTTCAATTCCGGAGTAGCTGAACAAGAGAATGAGCAGGCTAAGAGTTCTCGTTAGGTTCATGGGCCCGTAAATTCGTCCAGACTTTGAGAGCAGGTTTCTTCGACGCCGGAAATCTCCATAACGTTGCTGAGCATTGCTGACTCGATTGTTGGTGCTACACGCGCGGCTAAGACCGGCTCAAGGTTACGCCGAAGGCGTTCGCCAATGTCAGCCTGGGGCAACGCCCCAGGTTACGCGCTGCAAATGTCAACAACGTTGAAAGCGTTCGCGAGAAAACCAGCGTGCAGCATTAGCCAACGCTTTCAGCGTTCAGAAAACTTAGTGAACGTCTAACCTGGGGCGGTGCCCCAGGCTATCATTCGCCAACGCCTTCGGCGTTGAGACCCATTCTTTGCGGCTTTGCGCCTTTGCGCCTTTGCGAGACCGAACTACAATTTCATCCATCCCTGCAGAAATGGAGACTCAAACCATGACTACTGAAGTAATTAATCTAAATATTGATAATCCAACGACAGCATACATCGCTCGACCCGATTCTGCTTCTGCCGCCATTGTCCTGATCCATGAATGGTGGGGCATCAACGATCACATCCGAGATATTGCTGAACGATACGCAAATGAGGGGTACTTGTGCGTCGCTCCAGATTTGTACCGCGGTCGAGTGGCCCAGGACCCAACGGAGGCAGCGGAGCTCATGAATTCACTTCCACTCGATGACGGCGTGGCCACGATTCGAGCTGCAATCGAAGCTATCAAAACAGCGTATTCGGTTACGACTTTTGGAATCACCGGCTACTGCATGGGTGGAACCTTTTCCTTACGCGCCGCTTGCGAACTTTCCGAGATCGGTGCGGCTGCTCCGTTTTATGGCGACATTCCCGAAGAGCCGGTGCTCGCGAAACTGAAGGCGCCGACTTTGTTCATCGCCGGCCTGCGCGACGCCTGGATCAATCCGGAAAAGACCAGTCAACTCGAGGCAGTGGCGCAGAAGCACGAGTTACCGGTTGAAGTCGTGAGCTATGACGCCGACCACGCCTTCTTCAACGATACTCGGCCGGCAGTTTATGACGCCGAAGCTGCTCGCGACGCGTGGCGTCGAGTGCTCGATCATTTTCGTAAACACTTATTGAAGTCCGGCACGCAGGGCGCTTAGGAGTTATCCACAGATTACGCCGATTACACAGATGTAAAAGCATTGGGCAGGAGGCCTGATGTAGCTGTCGGTACCTGAAGGGATTGATTGAAACATGAAGGGATTGTTGAATCTGAAGGGGTTGATTGAAACCTGAAGTGATTGATTTGAAACCTGAAGGGATTGATTTGAAGCCGGAGGAGATTGATTGAAATCCATGGTATCGAAAGCGTCGCTGTCCCTATACCTTTCAATTCTCCACAAACAAAAACATCTGTGAAATCTGCGTAATCTGTGGATAGATCTTTGTGCCAATTCAGTCGATAAGTCACTTTTTTGCTTGGTGATATTTTGAGGGGACGTTCTCGCGGCCCCACTTCAACACAGTTGCCATCCATACCAACTCATCCAGAAAGCCGGCTGCCCGTGATTCAAAAGCAGGGTCCAGCATGCGACCGTCAGCATCGAACGTGTTCTGCACTTTGGCGAAATTCAGATCGCTGAATGTCACTGCTAAACCTAACTCGCGCACCATGGGCACCATCGACTCGATCACACGAGTGCCACCCCATGGTCCAGCCGAAACACCGACGAAGGCGACCGCCTTGTGAATATATTCCTTCAGAAGTAGATCCAAAACTGCCTTGAGGCTCCCGGGATACCCGTGGTTGTACTCCGGCGCAACAACGATCAGGCCGTCAGCCCTGATGATCGTATCGCGCCACTCCGGAAAGCGATCTTTAAGTCCTTGCCCGTAATCATCCTGCGGAAAGTCGAAATCCGCGACATCGAAGAGCTTTGTTTCGATATCTGCTCGCCTTTCAATCTCGCTAACCAACCACTTAGCCACATGAGCGCTGTTACGCTGCTTACGATTCGTTCCAAGTAAGACTGGTATGAATAGTTTCTCCAAAATTGCCTCCGTAGCTTCCGGTACCATCCGGGCTCCATAATTGGTCGAGTCAGGTGCCGCAGACTTACAACAACCTCTCTCATTCACACCCGGTTTCAACCGGGTGAATGAGTTAGAAGGAGAGTCAATAACTGTTTCAACAGTTTACCGCGATTAGGTTCAAAAACCGTTGAAACGGCATTAACATACTTGACGAATCAACCCAATGAACGCCGAAGGCGCTTGCGAATTCCAGCCTGGGGCAACGCCCCAGGAATAACGCAAGTGTTTGCTTCGCTAACGCTGAAAGCGTTGGCGAGTAGTGCAGTGGGTCG
>DATNBH010000086.1:0-36295 GCA_035572035.1 Pyrinomonadaceae bacterium
CGACCCACTGCACTACTCGCCAACGCTTTCAGCGTTAGCGAAGCAAACACTTGCGTTATTCCTGGGGCGTTGCCCCAGGCTGGAATTCGCAAGCACCTTCGGCGTTCATTGGGTTGATTCGTCAAGTATGTTAATGCCGTTTAAGCGGTTTCCCCGTAACCGCAGCGGCATCTTATCACCGGGCTAAAGCCCCGGTGTTAATGAGAGGTCGAACTTGTCGGACTTGCTTTATCAATGAAAGCCTTTCGCCAAATCATTAATAAGCTTCGAAGCAAATATGGCCCCGCGCCAACCCGGACTTCTGACCCTTTGGAACTAATCCTTTGGGAGAACATTGGCTACCTCGTTGACGATGAGAAGCGAGCCCTGGCGTTCGAGCGCCTGCGGAAGGAAGTCGGCCTCAGACCCGAAAACATCCTCTCGGCGTCTCCCGAGAAGTTAGTCGACATTTGCAGGATCGGCGGCATCCATCCTGAGCTACGAGCGCAGCGACTGAAAGAAATCGCTCATATAGTTCTTAATGACTTTGACGGCGATGTTGGAAACGCACTCAAGCTTCCACTTCCCAAAGCGATCAAGGCGCTGAAAAAGTTTCCCTCGATTGGCGATCCCGGCGCGGAGAAAATACTCCTATTCACCAAGACCTATCCGGTGCTGGCCCTGGAGTCGAATGGTCTGCGCGTACTGTTAAGACTTGGCTTTGGTCAGGAACAGAAGAATTATTCGGCCAGCTACCGCTCAGTTCGTGAGGCGTTAGCAGAACAGACCGGAAGCGATTGCGATTTCCTTGTCAAAGCTCACGAGTTGCTTCGCCAGCACGGGAGGGAAATCTGCAAGACCAACCATCCTAAGTGTAACTTATGTCCCCTTAATAAAACGTGTCAAGGGGCGTTTCTAAAGTGAAGTATTAGCTCTTTGCTCTTACCTTGTAGGAATGGTTTGAAAGCGCCGAATCAGGCAGCTATAGGACTTTCCGTTATCACCGAGCCCTGTCTTGTAGCTTCGTACAATCCCGAATCATAGAACCACTTCAAATAAGAGTTCGGTGATGGAGCAGATTGCACCAAGTCTGTAAGCCAAGAACTTACTAAGCTTTCAAGTTGTCGCTCGCTCGCGGTGTCCGGTGTAGTAGAGAATCGATCAAAGTATGATCGTAGAATATCTGTTGTTTGAATTTCATAATCCGGACTGCGATCTAGATTCAAAGACGAATTGTTTGTCCATAAGTAAAGCCGATCTGGGAGTGCCAACAAGAAAAAGGGAGTGCTCGGGACACCTGAGTGAGCGAGTAGATTCCGGTGGATTCGCTGAGCCCATTCTCTGAATTCAATTTGTCGCTGCGGCTTTTTCTTTACCTCTACAATTAGTTGCAGTTTCTTGTCCGGGGAATAAACGGCGACATCAGCCCGCTTCTTGACCTTAGCACCTTCAATCTCCCATTCACCTGAACGAACTTGTTCCTCCAAGCAAGGCCGACAAACGTTGACTTGCACACGACCAGGTAAGGTCCACACAGAAGTGATTGAAGCTGGTTGCCTTGCAACACACCTGTCAGTTTGGATGCTACAAATATCTGAGAAAATTACTCCAGTGGGCTCTACTTTCATAGTTCTAGATCCTCTCGTCTTTCAACAAACCATTGATTCAAACGATCTCTTGCATCCTCAATTAGGTCTTCGCGATCTTTCGGGCCCAGGACTGACATGAAAGAGGCATGCAGGCTAGTTTCAGCCTCATCGATTAATGCATCTGGAAATTCAATCGGCCTTTGAAAGCCACTTTCGAATCTTTCAACGTGGGCTAATTCGTGAGCCAAGCAAGCTAGAACCGACATTCTTGAATTAGCTTCGATGCCCGACCCGGCTTAACGTTAGCACCTAAATAGACTACGCCGTCAATTTCGTTAAAGCGAGTTTTGGATGAATGCCTTAAGGCCTCCGTAGTTATTAGTCGCCTCTCGGTATCTCCACACAAAAGTTCCCAAGCGTTGACGCAGTAGCTAATCTCCCGTTCACTAAGGCCAATTTGGTTGCGCCCGTCCGCTACCATTTTATCTCCAACATCTTGACGGGTTACAAATCTTTAGCGCAGCGGAAGCCGGAGACCATCCAACGCTCGTGGGCGTGGAAGAAATTGCGGTAGGTCGAGCGAATGTGAAGTTGCGGCGTCGCAAACGAGCCGCCTCGCAGCACCTTTTGATTGACGAACCACTTGTCGTTGTATTCGTCGAATTCTGATTTGAAGCCTGGATAAGGAACGTAGTCGGACGTCGTCCACTCCCAGACGTCACCGATCAGCTGATGGCAACCATGGCTGTTTTGACCTTCCGGATAGGCGCCTATTGACGACACGCGCCACAAGCCATTTTCGAAGAGGTTGGCTTTTGAAACCTCGACCGGGTCGTCACCCCAGGGAAACAAGCGCCCTTGGTCTGTCTCCGTCGCGAGGCCGGCGACTCTTTCCCATTCGGCTTCCGTAGGGAGGCGTTTGCCAGCCCATTTTGCGAAGGCAGAGGCTTCGTAGTAGCTCACGTGAGAAACCGGTTCATTCGCTTTGCTTTTCGCGGAATGGAAACCTGAGAAATCGCGAATCATCCATTCGCCATCGTGAAGCTCCCAATACAGCGGCGCAGCCCAATGCTCGCGGTTGACTACTTCCCAGGCTTCGGAAAACCACCAGCGAAAGTCCTGGTAGCCACGGTCAGCCATGAACTCGAGATAGTCGCCGTTGCTGACGGGAGCCCGGTCAATTGAAAAGTCGCGAATGTACACTTGATGCGCCGGCTTCTCGTTGTCGAACGCGAAGGCGTAGTTTGTGAGCAAAGTGGCATGCGCATCCTGCGCATGTGACGTGGAGCAGCTCTCAATTTTATGGGAGCTGAGTGACGGGGAAGCGTTCATGGGCGGGACGCCCATGCCACGGCCGTAGCCGAGCCAAATCAAGCCACCTTGGACTTCGACCATGCCGTCGACTTGCGTGGAGGACACGGGCGCAGGCTTAATCGGCGCATTGAATTGATCGCAAAGCAGGTGCTTGATGTCGTACACGAGCAATTCCTGATGCTGCATCTCGTGCTCAAGCCCGAGCCTAACCAATTTCAAAATCGTGTCAGCCTGCGGCTGGTCAGCGACCGTCTCCAGAAACTTCAGCATCTGCTCATCTACATGACGCCGATAGGCCACAGTCTCTTTCACAGTCGGCCGCGACCTGGTTCCGCGCTTCGGCCGTTCGATACGCGCGCCAAATCCTTCGTAGTAGGAGTTGAAATAGAACAAATAGTCAGGCGAGTAAATTTTGTATTCCGGCTCGTAAGTCTGCAAGAGAGTCTCGAAGAACCAGGACGTGTGACCGATATGCCAGCGCGGCGGGCTCATGAACTCAGCCGTTTGAATTACGTAGTCCTCAATCTCGAGCGGCGCCACCAACTCCATCGTCCGCGCGCGCACCTGCTGGAATAGCCTGGAGACGGCCGTTTCCTGCGTTCCGATTTGTGTTTCAGTTGAAGCCAAAACTAATAACCTTCACTTTACGAGAATTGAATGGGAGCGTTTTTCGCTTACGCCGCCAATAACTTTAGCGCTTGGGTAATTGTCTCTCAGACGAGCAATCAACGCATCCGCCCGTTGCGATTGAATCGAAATCAGCATGCCGCCGGCCGTTTGCGGATCGAACATCAATCTCAGCAGATCTTTGCTCACCGTCTCGCCAATCGAGACGTCGAAACCAACATAAACTCGATTGGTTTTGTCAGCACTAGTGACGAGTCCCGCGGCCGCTAACTCCAAAGCGCCATCAAGCAACGGCACCGCAGCGGATTCAATCTCGATAGTGACTTCGCTCGCTTTTGCCATCTCCCAGGCGTGGCCTAACAGCGAAAAGCCGGTCACATCAGTAGCGCCTTTCACATCAAGATCCCTCATTGCTTCGGCGGCGAACTTTCCGGACGTCAACATGGTTGCCACTGAGCCGGCCACAACGTCTTCGCTCACCTTTGCACGCTTGATTCCTGTCGAGATAACTCCAGTTCCAATTGGCTTCGTAAGAATGATTACATCGCCAGGTCGCGCGCCGGCGTTGCTCGCAATTTTGTCCGGATGAATTATTCCAGTAACAGAGTAACCGAACATTATTTGCTCGTTGTCTACACTGTGGCCGCCAATCAAGGTCACGCCGTACTTATTCAGCGTATCCAATCCGCCGCGCATGATGTCGCCGAGAATCGCCGGGTCAACACCCTTCTTGGGAAAACAGGTAATCGCCATTGCCGTCAGCGGCGTGCCGGCCATAGCCCAAACATCGTTGATCGAATTCAGCGCCGCTATGCGTCCATAGTCGTAGCCGTCGTCAACGATTGGAGTGAAAAAGTCCAGCGTTTGCACAAGCGCGAGGTCGTCGCGCAGTCGATACACGCCGGCGTCGTCGGCTTTGTCGAAGCCGATCAGGAGATTTTCATCAAAAGGCTGTTTCGGTAGCCCGCTCAAAACCTGAGCGAGTATGCTGGGGTCAAGCTTAGCCGCTCAACCAGAGCACGAAACCATTTCCGTTAACCGCATTGGTTCTCCTTTCATCTATTGCTGCAGCGAGCCATAGTAAGACCGCGCTAACCGTGGGGCAAGGTGCGTTATTATTTGGAGTGCCCCGACCTGTCGGCGCTTTCGTCGCTGCGACCTGTCGCAGCAAGTTGTCGAAAACAGCCTCTTATCAAACCCGCGGCGTCGAGCCACCGCGGGCGAAAGCGATGACAGGTCATCGCACGCCAAATTAGGGCACTACGAATTATTGAGTCGGTTGCAATTTGCTGGTTAACGAACCGTGTTTTTGAAGAAGCTCGCGGCAGAATAATTCAATTCCGGCAGGACTGCTGAAATAACAAGCTCCTCAGCTCTGAAGATCGACGGCGGCCCGAAGCTTTTGTCTGTGGATTTGTAAACTTCTATCGCCTGATTTTCGAGGTCCACAATCCAATACTCAATCACACCATGTTTGGCGTACAGCTGGAATTTGGCAACGCGGTCTCGCTCGATATTAGGCCGGCCTGGCGACAATATCTCGATTACTAATTCCGGAGCCGCATTCAAGCGCTCTTTGGCGATGATCTCAGCGCCGCGCTCATGCGTGAAAAACACGACGTCCGGGATCACACCACTGTAAAGGTCGAGAATCAAACCCGGCGTCGGGACAATCGTTCCAATTGGGTGTTGATCGAGATAGGAACGCACAAGGTGGACGATATTTGAAGTAACAAGTTGATGCGTAAGTCCGGGGGCGCACGACACGAAGAGTTCTCCTTCGATCACTTCATAACGGTTGCCGTCCTCGGGCATGGCCTCAAGGTGGTCAACAGTCATTAGTGGTTCGATTCTGGCTGACATATGGAACTCTGGTGGTGAGCTTGAAGAGATGCTACTCCGATTTTCCTGTCGAGGAAACAGGAAACTTGAGCTCAAAACGAAGATTTGAGGGCTCAGGAACGACGTAAACTCGTGAGGCGCTTGAGAATCAACTTACTTCGCAAGCATTTGCGCAAAAGACACGGGCAAACCATCGGGATCGATTGCGACCGCAAGTCTGATTCCCTCACCTTCACGCTGCGTCGGTGGCATTACAAAGAAAACGCCCTTTGCCTTTAATTCCTCGAAAGTCTTGTCGACATCTTCGCAATTAAATCCGATCGAGCACGTTCCCGCCTGCTTTGAAGGATCGCCGTTGTGACGACCTTCCTGGCGGACGCCACCGCCGTGCAGCGCAAGCGTGGTTGCACCGGTTTGGAACTCAGTCCACTCTGGCGATTCGAACTTGAGTGGAATTCCCAATTTGTCTCGATAGAATTCCACCGACTGGCTCATGTCGGAAACGATAATCATGGTGTAATCAATTTGACTAAACATTCGAATCCTCTAAATCTATTTTCGAGCTTTCTTGCTTTTTCCCATCGACACGATCGCATCAAACTCGTCTTTTGTTAGCGGCATCACCGAAAGCTGCGACTGCCTAATCAGCGGCAAGGCGCTCAGGCGTTTGTCGTAACGAATCGCTGCCAACTGTACCGGTGCATCGAGCGGCTTGACCGGTTTTAGATCCACGGCCACCCACTGCGGATCATCCGCGGTCGGATCTGCGTAAGCCGCCTGATGGACTTGAGCGATTCCAACCACGGCCTTTTCCTTGCCCGAATGGTAGAACAGAACGCTGTCGCCGACCTTCATCTCGCGCAAGTTGTTCCGCGCCTGATAATTTCTGACGCCTGACCAGTCCGTCTTTCCATCACGAACAAAGTCCTGCCACGAATAGGTTTCAGGCTCTTGCTTGACCATCCAATAACTGCTTTTTTTCTTAGCCTTCATTGTTCTCGATTCATATTTGATCGTATTACGGGTACGGCTCTAGAATGCGGGCGGTCTAATTACCAATAATCGATCGCCAAAACAGGAGATACTATGCTTAAAGAAGGAAGCACGGCACCCGCTTTCAAAACTACTGATGGTGAAGGCCGCTCCGTGAGTCTTAAGGACTTTCGCGGTCAAAGAGTCGTTCTCTATTTCTATCCGAAGGATGATACACCAGGCTGCACTAAAGAAGCGTGTTCGTTTCGCGATGCTTTTGACGAATTCAAAAAAGCCGGAATCAAGCTATTGGGAATTTCGACCGACAACGAGGCATCGCACCAGAAGTTCGCCAGGAAGTTTAATTTGCAATTCACGCTGCTGACCGATACCGATCACGCGATTGCGGAAAAGTATGGATCGTACGGCGAAAAGAAGTTCATGGGCAGAACCTACATGGGTGTCCATCGCAAGACCTTCCTGATCGACGAAAAGGGCAAGATCAAACGGGTCTTTGAGAAAGTGAAGCCCGATGATCATGCCCAGGAAGTACTCAAAGCATTCGCCGAATAATTCTCACTAGCCGTTAAGCCGCTACCCAACCTGGCGGCCTCTCAGCTCCTTCGGGCTTTTTTCCGGGCATCAGGTCCTCCACGGCGCTGAATGAGCTCGGTACATCCCGCTTGCGCGGCGGCACTTGCGGTGTTGGTCTGCTTTCAACTTCTTCAAGCTCGGCAGGCGCATTGATGAAATACTGCCGATTGTTGTCCACCATTTCCGTCCGCACTTCGCGGGTCCACAAAAGGAGATTAGCGAGCGCTTCACCAATCTCGTCTTTTCCCAGCTTGGTACCCTGTGCAATATCTCGCTGGGTCTTCGCGCCGTTTCTGATCGCCTCGCGTACGCGCTCTACCGGAGTCATCTTGCTGACCTGGCGCATCACGCCCTGTCGCCGCGGACCAGGACCATTTTCGTGATCGAGTTTTTCTAGAACATACTGATGGCGTACGGACTTGTAGGCCTTAAAAGCTTTTCGGCTTTCGCTGACTTTCTTTCGGATGCAACTCTTGCAGTACAAATTGCGACCGTCTTTTCGCGCGCGACAAATTCCATACTCAGTTAGCGGTAAATCAAGGGAGCAAATCGGGCATTGTTTCGTTTCAGGCATCAGCTCAACAGATTCCTTCATTTCAGCACTCCATAAACTCAAATTTCGACGTGAACTTGAGTGCGAGTTGCGTTTTTAGACAACACTATCCCTCGGGCCGGGGATTCGCGACCTCCGGTCCGCACCTGCTCTTGCTGAGATGATTGTTTGGCGGAAGGACTCCGACCCGTCGGAGAGGCCGCCTGAGATTGATCCAGCGCTGTTCTAAACTTTTCCGAACCGCGCTTGCCTGAATCAGATTTTAGCGCTTAGGTTTCCGGGCTAGCATTTGCGAGAAAAATATTATGAGAGCTTCGCAACCCAAACCAAAATCCTTGATACAGACAACCTACTTTTCAACTCTTCCTTCTATCAATCATCACTCGTTAGCGAGGGGATCGGGATTATAGTTATCAGGAAAGTTTTTGCAACTACTTTCTTCAATTTTTGTGGTCCTGTAACGCACTAACAAAGATCGTGGTTGTGGAAAATTATTTTGCTTGATTTTGCGAATGCAAACTTTTCTAAGATGAGGGGATATTTGATCGCATCAACAAAATTCTCAGGTGTGTGAGGCAGGTTTTCTTATTAGAAACAGAACTCGGATTGCAAAGTTTTTCGCGGGAAACGGTGTCTTTTCTATTTTAAGAGAAAGCGTTCGCCGTATGTTTGGCGCAACAGGTTAGGCGATCAACCCGATGGACCCACAATTAGTAGTTAACGTTACCGTTCTACACTGTGGTTCAAAATTCTGATTTCAGATCACGTGAACATTCGCTCAGATTCATCTCCGCATCATTGAAAACTACCTATAACTTTTTTCAACGCATCTTCGCGCGGTCTTGAACTCGGTAAACAAATTTTAGTCCTGACCAAATCTCGGTAACAGCGCACACCTTTACATCTACGAGTCCGGCGTCGAGTCCAATTTCCCGCACGTTATTGTCAGAAAGATCAGTCACTACGCCTGAAGCTTTTTTGGGCCACGCGATCCACAGCATGCCATTCGGCAAAAGTGTTTTAGCTAGGATCGGAAATTCTCGCTGCAATGCAGCCGCGGACTTTGTGAAGAGCAAAACAAAATCCATCGACTGTTTGGGCAACGCAATTTTGCGAACGTTATCTGGCAATAGTCCTAATTCCTGATCAAAGTCTTTAGGCGCATGAACAAATGCGACCCGAAATCCTTCTTTGATGCCAAGTTTCTTAATGAGTGGTGTTCCTGAGTATCCAACCATGCTGCTTCTCATTCCTTACTTTGGATTTTTCAGACCGGTGCGGAGTTTGTTCTTAACTTCTCTGACTACTCTCGGCGCTAAGTCATTGGCGTGCCGGTCCAAAAAGTCTGCGACCACGTCTGGTTGTCGCTTGGCTAACTCTCGCAGAGACCAGGACAAAGCTTTGATTACCATGTCGTCTCTGTCTTTGACCAATAATCTGCAAACCGCGAGCGTTCTTTCAGAATCACCGGACCCGCCTCGAGCCTTGTTGTTGAGTGGCACCGTGCTAACCAGTGCGGCACGCCGCCACCAGCGGTCACTCGACGCGGCCCAGTCTCGGATCAATTTGTCACTTACCTGGCCTTCTCTCCAAACAGGACCAGCAACATAGCACGCAAAAGTATCAACGGCAGCCCAACTATCCATCCCAGTGCCGAGCTTCACCAGCATCTTTTCCTCAATCGCTTTCAGCGCGGCGCTGTGTTTGAGAATCAACTCATAAGCCATAAAACGAAATTGAGTCTGCGAACGGCTTGCTAGCTGCATTGCCACTTGCAACACCAACTTCGGCGAAGCCTGCTTGAGCTTTTTGGAGAACTCTCGACGTATTCCACGCAGAGCTTCCGCGTTTTGAGCTGGCAAAGAATTTATTCGCCCGACTATTTCTCTCTCGAGCGCCTCGACTTCAGCCTTCATAAACTGTACGTGTAGTTACCAAAGCTTCAACAACTTCCACCAAAGAAAGCCAAATAGCACCCAAATCGGAATATTGACGAACGAAGCCAGCAACCCGAGCCACCACCATTTGCGCTGTCCTACATATTCAGCTCCGAAATAAATAGGCGCCGAGGTTGTTCCATAATGGGTGAGCGAAGCATCGAGGTTCGAAAAATAAGCGAGTGACAAAATAGCCAGGTAAGGCGGAGCTCCCGCGGCGAGAATCACCACCAGGAAAGGCGTGTACATCGCTGTTGAATGCGCAGTGATGCTGGCAAAGCCGTAGTGCGCGTAAAAATAGACGAGCAACAAGACTCCGAGGGCGGCCCACCACTTCCATCCCAACGTGAAACTTGCTGCTCCTTCGGCGAAACGCTTCGTAATTCCGGTCTCGCCCAGCGCTTCAGCCATTCTCACGAGACCGCCGTACCAGATAAAAACGTCCCATGCGCCTCGTTCGCCAAGAATGTCTGTCCACTCGAGCACTCCCGAAACGATTAAGACGCACACGCCGAGCAACGGGGGAATTGAATAATCCAATTTGGCAATGTACGTAAGCGCCGAGATGACTTTTTCGGAGGGAATTATTCCAGTAAGCGAAGGAATCGCTCCTCCCAAGCCTCGCACCATCCAAAGAGCCGCTACGAGGATAAACACCAGGAGCAGAATCTTTTCCGCGCGACTCATGCGGCCCATCAACACTAACTCTGTCCTTGCAAACTCGGCGGCTGCCGGAGTGTGTTTGATTTCCGGCGGAAAAACCCGGTAGATGAGTTGTGGAATTACTGCCAGCGACAACAAGGCCGGCACAATGGCCGCGACAGCCCAGCGCGTGTAACTGAGTTCTATCCCAGTTGTTTGTTGAGCAAACTTCGCGATCAAGACGTTTGACGCTTGGCCTGTGAGGAACATCGCACAAACGATAATATCGGCTTGATAGAGAAGCGCCATCAGGAAAGCGCCGAGCCTTCGCGCGCTTGGACCGGGTCTGGATTCATAAGCCTCCGCCAGACTTTTCGCGATAGGAAAGATGATTCCGCCGGCGCGAGCACCTGTGGAAGGGATAATGCTCCCTAAAACCACATCTGTTGAAATCAGTGCATAACCTAGTCCGAGCGAATGATGACCGATGGCTCGAATAAAAATCAGAGCGATTCGCCTGCCGAGGCCTGTTTTGATCATCGCTCGTGAAATGAAAAACGCAGCCAGAACCATCCACACAATCGGATCGGCGTAACCAGCCAGCGCCGGCCCGATCGGCATGGCTCCTGTGACGGCGAGCGCAGCCACTCCCAACAACACCATCGCCCCGCCGGGTACAGGCCGCAAAATTGACCCCGTGATCGTGGCTACGAAAATTGCGAGCAACCGCCATGACTGCGGTGTGATACCTGCAGGAGTAGGAATAAGAGCGATAATGAGGCCAGCGCCAAGGACTATCGCCCAACGCAGTAAAATTCTGTTTGGTCGCGATTGCCTTTCCTGAAGAGGCGGTTCGACAGCTGACCCGGACGACTCAGGTGTGGTCATTCATTGGTTCCCAGAACTTAGGAAAGCGAAAGAGCGCGGCGATACTAGTATTTTTGATGGGCGTTACTCAAGCTTGTTAAGCTTCGGTCTGGTGGGACGAAATATAAGCAATTGGCATTTGAGGCGACTATACTTGTCAGCAGCTTGCAAAACCATTGGGAATTCCTGGCTCGTATGTATCGATGCAAACGTGACTGCAGCCGATTGAATCTGAACATAAATGCTAATTAAGAAAGCCAGCGACATAAAATCCAGCGAAATTACGGACGAGAAGGTCTATCGCAATCGCCGCTGGTTCATGAAGAGCGCGATTCTAGCGGGTACGGCGACTGCGACAGGATTGCTTTATCGCGGTCTAAACCCGCCCACGCCCGAACTCCCGAAGGGCGAAAAGATTGAAACTGCAAAGATCGTCACTGAAGATGTTGGCAAATCAGCCTTCACGGTGAACGAAAAGCTAACGTCTTTGCAAGACATTACCAACTACAACAATTTCTACGAGTTCTCGACTTCCAAGGGCTCGGTTGCGTCAGCGTCCAAAGGTTTTATTACCAGGCCGTGGAGTGTTTCAGTCGGGGGTCTGGTAAACAATCCGAAAACCTTCGATATTGATGAGTTGTTGCGCTTCCCTCAGGAAGATCGAACCTATCGTTTTCGCTGTGTAGAAGCGTGGTCGATGGTTATTCCCTGGGTCGGATTCCCGCTCGCAAAACTGTTAGAGAAAGTCGAACCAACTTCCGAGGCAAAATACGTTGCTTTCCAGACTCTGTATGACCCAAAGCGGATGCCGAACCAGAACACCAGTGTTCTTGATTGGCCTTATGTTGAAGGACTTCGGCTTGACGAAGCGATGCATCCGCTAACAATTCTCGCCACCGGCTTGTATGGACAGACTTTGCCGCCACAGGACGGGGCGCCCGTTCGACTGGTGGTGCCGTGGAAGTATGGCTTTAAGAGCATAAAGTCGATCGTAAAGATAACCCTGGTAGCAGACGAACCACCGACGACGTGGAACATCGCCGGCCCAAACGAGTATGGGTTCTATTCCAATGTGAACCCGGATGTGGATCATCCGCGCTGGAGTCAGGCGATGGAGCAAAGGATTGGAGAGTACGGTGGCCGGCGGACCTTAATGTTCAACGGCTACGGCGAGCAGGTTGCTCACCTCTACCAGGGCATGGATTTGCGCAGGAACTTCTAAGACCGTTCTTTGTACTTTGTACTTTGTACTTTGTTCTTTGTTCTTCTTGGGCACAGCCAAGACTTCGAATTGGGCGTTCAACTGCAAAGGACAAAAACAAAGAACAAAGAACATATTTTAATGAGAGACACGCGCTTCACAAAACTCGTCCTGTTCGTCAATAGCCTGGTGCCGTTGACTCTCCTGCTCCTGGATCTCTATCGCGGCCGGGTGGGAGCTAATCCCCTCGAGTTCGTCACGCGGACGACCGGCATGTTGACGCTCGTCTTTCTCATGATTTCATTGGCGGTTACTCCGCTTCGCAAGATTACCGGCGCGAACTGGCTGGTCAAGTTCCGTAGAATGTTGGGACTGTTCGCTTTCTTTTATGGCTCACTTCATTTGCTGACATATGTCGCCTTTGATCGATACTTCCACTTCAGCACAATTCCAGCCGACGTCGTCAAACGGCCGTTTATCACAGTAGGCATGGGAGCCTTCTTTCTGATGGCGCCTTTGGCTATTACCTCGACCGACAAGATGGTGAAGCGGCTGGGCGGTAAACGTTGGGGTCTGCTCCACAAGCTGGTTTACGTAGCTGCCGCCCTGGGAGTATTTCACTATTGGCTGCTAGTGAAATCGGATGCTCGAATTCCCATCACGTTCGCTTTTGTTCTTGCGGTTCTGCTGGGCTACCGGCTCCTCATCAAATATTCTCCACCAGCCTCGCAGCACGGCGCTTCGTTGTTCCCGCCCCGTTAACGTGGCAATAAAAAATCTGACTCTGCAAATGTGGGTGTGGCCACGAGCGAGTTAGATTTAGGCCACAGATGGACACGGATTCAAGGGATCTGAACTAAACATTAGTTTCACATCGGTCTGATCCGTGTTCATATGTGGCAGAAATCGCCGGGCACAAGTTGTATTGACTCCGGCAGGGTCAAATATGTTGATGCCGTTAAGGTCGGGTCATTTCGTGTAAAATCCCTGTCGTTTTGAATCAGGAAGAGCTTTCTCCACAAGATGAACGACAAACTGAAGTTTGTCAGCCTGCCGATCCACGCGAGCGGTTTTCGAGTCGTGTTCAAAATTACGTCAAATATCGACCGGCTTATCCCGATCAGATCATTCGGTTCCTCGAAACGAGCTGTGGGCTAACCAGCGATTCTTTAGTGGCTGATATTGGTTCGGGAACCGGGATTCTTTCCGAGCTCTTTCTGCAGAACGGAAAGAAAGTGTGGGGCGTAGAGCCGAATGAGAGCATGAGGTTAGCCGCCGAAGCCGCGTTGAAAGACTATCCCAAATTTACGAGTGTAAATGGATCGGCTGAAGCGACCACGCTGCCCGACCAGTCAATAGACCTGATCACGGCTGCCCAGGCTTTCCACTGGTTTGATCAAAAGCGAGCGCGTGCCGAGTTTGCCCGAATACTTAAGCCGAACGGGTGGGTAGTGTTGCTCTGGAACGAGCGAAGGCTGGACTCAACTGATTTCCTCAAAGGCTTCGAGCAATTGCTTTTGAAATACGGCCTCGACTATACGAAGGTTCGCCACGAAAACGTCGAGGATGACATCGCAGGCTTCTATGCTCCAGCGCCATTTAAGCAAGTTAATTTCGATAATCGGCAGGATCTGGACCTCGCCGGACTTCGCGGTCGACTTTTTTCAGCTTCTTACACTCCCGAACCCGGCCATCGCGACTATGAATCGATGGTCAGCGAAATAGATATTCTCTTTCGAGACCATCAGGTTCACGGTAATGTAACAATCGAGTACGATACAAAACTGTACTATGGCCACCTGGCCTAAAGGTGCGGTAAACCCCGGAATGAAATTCAAGAAGGCAGCCCAGCAACAACTTCGCGAGCTCGATTACAAATTTCACCGCGCAAAACTCTCGTTGCGCCGGGACAACTTTTCCAACGCGAACGAAGATCAGCTGCTCGCGAGATACATAGCCGAGCTGCTGCCGTCGGATCACAATCGAATTGCCGTAGACATCGGAGCCGGCGACGGCATTCGTTGGTCAAATACCTATGCTTTGTTTCTAAACGGGTGGCAAGGCGTGGGGATCGAGTTCGACAGCCGTAAATTCGTAAACCTCGCCCAGGCTTACAAGTATTTTCAGAATGTCTTCGCCTGTCGCCACCGAGCTACGCCCGAAAACATCGTGCCCTTGCTCAAGTCGTATGAGGTGGAAAAGAACTTCAGCGTGTTGAGTCTCGATATCGATGGCAACGATTACTGGGTTTTGCGGGCAATTCTAAAAGAGTTCAGACCCCAGTTGATTGTGACCGAGATTAACGAGAAGATTCCGCCTCCAATCCGATTCGTGGTGAAGTACAACCCTGATTTCCAGTTGCGTCACCACTTCTTCGGCTACTCAATCTCGGTGCTTTCAGACCTCTGCAAGGAGTTCGATTACGCCATTCTGGACCTGGAATACAATAACGCCTTTATGGCGCCTCGAGAGTTAGCCGGAGAACGAGGGCTCGATGCCGAGACGGCTTATCGGAAAGGCTATTTGGACCGGCCGGACCGGAAAGAAAAGTTCAGTCTTAACTTTGACATGGAAAGTGTCTATTCTTTGAGCGACGGTAAGGCGCTGGAGTTTCTGAACAGTTTTTACTCCAAGTTTGAAGACGAGTATTTTTTGGCGTTAACTAAAATCTCCGAGGCTCATCGCTAGGTCGATCCTGGCGAAACAACGATGAATCGAGAACGCAGATCCAACTTTCGCATACCGTTGAACCTTCCTGCACGTTACGACGGGCTGTCAGGAGCGCACGACGCGCGCATTGAAGATATCAGCCTCGGAGGCTGCTTTGTTAACGCTCGCGGCCAAGTAGAAGAAGGCGAAACTATTACGGTGGAGATCAAGCTGCCGTCCGGTACATGGTTGAGGCTGCGCGGCGAAGTTACTGCTTATCAGCCCGGTATTGGATTTGGCATGGTGTTCTCCAACATGACTCCCGCCGAAGAGCATGCACTCCAAAAACTCCTGGTTGGCTAGGTAGCACAGACTTCAGTCTGTGTTCTACGACACTAGTAATCAACCCCATCAAGTACAGCTCAAGAGGACGGTGTTTCAAGACCGGGGAACGCCCCTTCTTAACAAAGCCAACTGCAGGCCTCAGTACAAACAAAAAGCACACGAACCGAAGGCCCAACCTCTTCGATCCGTGTGCTTGTATAGCGCCCCCCGACGCTATGTCTGCAAAGTCACTTACTGCCCTGACGCGAGCTTTTGCATCGCCGCCAACGCCTGGGCCAATTCTCCACGAGTAAACGATGCCTGCGGTCGGAACGCGCTCTCCGGAGCTATAAATCCGCGCGCTAGCGCCACGTTCACATAGCCACGCAAGTCTGATGGAATACTGAGCGCGTCTGAGCAAGGCAGTGGCGCATTCTTTTTTGCGTCAGCTTCTGCAGTCAGACCTGCCGCGCGCACAAACGCCACTGCGGCTGCCAAGCGCGTGGCCGCATCATTGGGTTTGAAGTTTCCGGTGGCCGGCACATCCAGGAACAGAGCGCCGTTGGGCGAGGATTGCGCGCTCTCGACGAAAACTCGAGTCGTCGCATTTGTCACATCAGAATAGCTGGCCTGTGGCGCCTGGTATTGCGGCACTCGACCACCCATGACCAAGGCCGCGGCCAAGTCTGATCGCGAAGCCGCCAGCTCAGGATGGAAGTTATTTCCCAGCGGCGCCATCGAGAACGTGCGAATGCTTTGCCGAATATCTGCTCGCAACGAGGAACTTAAAGAAGCCAAATCAGCCATGGGAGAATAAACGGCTCGTCCAACTTCCAGCGCGCCAACATATGATTGTGATATCGCCGATGCGGCGCCGGGGAGGCCCTTCACTGAAGCGCGCCACGTTCCGGCAGCCGGTGAATTGAGGGCAATACGCTGGCGATTGCCCGTCAAAGAGGCTCGATACGTCTTGGTGGCTTCAGCTGCGCCTAGTCCGTCCGGTCCAAACGCGTAAAGCCCCAACTCATTCGGACTCCAGTAAGGTCCCCAGGCCACTTGCAGAGAGGCGACCAGCGCGTCACCGGGAATAGTAACTGTGTTATTCGAACTGCCGGTCGCCCCCGCTATTCCCGAAAACGACTGCAACGGATCATTTACAAACTTTACCTGACCAAAATCTACCGTTTCGCGCCAGTCACCAAGGTTGAGATTTGGAAACGCAGCTTGCAACACGGCCGCGTGAACATTCAGCATTCCAGTGCCGACCTCGTACGCGTAATAAGGCGGCAAAGGAGTCGCGGTGTCTTGCAAGAGGTTTTTTACCTGCTTTGGTGTCAGCGTGGGATTGGCTTCCAACATCAACGCGATCGCTCCGGCAACTTGTGGAGCTGAAAAGCTGGTCCCGCTTGCTGTCGTGTAGTACAGCAACTCTGTCGCGTTCAATCGCGGCACATCGTTGCCGACAGTCAAACCCTCGGCGCCCGTGATATTGGTAGCGCCGGCACTCCGCAAGCTGACCACGCTGACTCCCGGAGCCACGATGGTGGGACGAAAGAGTTCGCTGCCAAAATCTCCTCGCGATGAGAAGCTCGCGAGATGCCCGTTGGTATCGGTGGCGCCGACACTGACGACCCAGGGCGCGACCGCGTATGGGTTCAGGGAATGCATGCCTGGCCCAGTGTTGCCCGCCGAAAAAACGACGTTAATGCCGCGTTCGGTCAGCATTTTCGTAGCTATGTTGACTGGGTCGTTGGAATCGAAGACTGTGTTGGCTGAAAAACTGCAATTCAAAACCCGGACGCCAAGGTCCGAGTTGTGTGTCAGCAAATAATCGAAGCCCTCCAGGACGTAGGTCAGATTCAGATCACCCGCGCTCAAGCCGACCACTTTTGCTGCAGGGGCAACTCCGCTGTAACGTCCAGCGGATTGCGCGCCATTACCGGCAATCACTCCAGCAACAAAAGTCCCGTGCCCATAAGCCAGATCGGTGTTGGACAAATTCTCAACGTTGGTCGGGTAATTGAATCCGACATTGACGCTTTGCGTGTCGGCGAGCTTCACATTTTGAACGACTCGCCCGGCAAGATCGCCGTGGCTGCCATCCACACCAGTATCGATGACGGCTACCGTGACGCCGCGACCGCGTACTTGCAGCCCCTGATTACGCACGGTTAAGGCTCGATCACTCCAGGCTCGGCTTACGCCCGTGATCGCTCGCACTTCGGGCTCGACATTGGAATCAAGGGTCCTGGTTCCGTAAATTGACCTGATGGCGGGCAAGTGTGAAAGGGCGATAATCTGACGACGCGTTCCCGAAATAGTCAGAAACGGTAAAGCTCGATAACGCGTGCCTCCCAGGATGCCAAGACTTTGTAATTGAGCCAAATCGGAGTCAGTCGGCATCTGGTAATAAACCACGACTGCGTTGACATTGCTGTCATCAGTAAGACTGTTCAATCGCGCGGCAAATTCTGGTTCGAAAGTTTGCAAGCCGCTGTGTGCCACCGGGCTCGAGGAAGACACCAGGCCATCGGCGCCAGTCATCACAATTCCAGTTGCACCGGTGACGTTGATGCCATCAGCGCCGGTCATCACGATTCCAGTGACGCCGGCAAACCTGACACTATTGGTAGGAACGGGAAACGAGATTCCATCCGGTCCAACGGCACGAATCGCGTCCGCGCCGGTCATGACGATGCCGTCAGCGCCAGTCATCACGATTCCATCTGCGCCGGTCAGCGACATTCCATCCGCCCCGGTCATAACAATTCCGTCGGCGCCGGTCATCACGATTCCGTCAGCGCCAGTCATCACGATGCCGTTGGCTTTTGTAATCGTGACCGAATCAGCTCGATACGTGGAACCGTCGGCGCCAGTCATCACTATACCGTCAGCACCGGTCATCACGATGCCATCAGCTCCGGTCATGACGATGCCATCGGCACTAACCATGCGGACGCTATCCGGCGAGTAATAATTATCAGCCCCCGTCATGACAATCCCATCAGCTCCAGTCATAACGATGCCGTTCGGTCCGTAAGTCAACAGACCATCGGCTCCAGTCATGACAATTCCGTCTGCTCCGTTCATGACGATGCCGTCGGCGCCGGTCATCACGATGCCGTTGGAAGCCGTGAACGTCAGGCCGGCGAAAGCCGGCACTGCGCTTACAACTACGGCAAGGACCGCCGCAACGAATCGTTTTGATTTAATATGAAGAGCTTTGGGAAGGTAATTCGTCATTCTTAGCAAACTGTTACCTCAGTCGGGTTTATCGGCGCAGTCATGCTAACTACTACTTTGGTCATTTCCCCCGCACTGGACTGGTTTACTCAGCTTTCGAAGCCACCCGGGCCGCCTGCCACCAACCGTCTCCAGACCTACGGGGTAATTTGTAGGAACGTGCATTCTAAAGTGGCTTCTGTATCGATTTGTTGCGCGAAGCTTGCGATTGTTTGATAAAACGGTCTTTGGTCTTAGGCCTTCGGTCTTTGGTCTTTGGGATTATTTAGAGAATTTCTACTCCGTCGATGTTGGGAGTCACCGAATCATTCAATCCCGAGAAGGCGTGCGCGTCTCAAGACACAATCAAAGATCAAAGACCAAAGAGCAAATGCCAAAAGCCAAAGACCTACTTGAGTAATTCCTGGAAGGTTCGCCGAGCCTCGTTGCCAGGCTCAACCCCAAGCTCATTTACCAGCACCTTACGCAGCGCTTCGTACTGCTCTTTGACTGCGCCCCGATTACCCTGCGCGGCATGAGCGCGCATCAGCAAGCAGTGAATATCTTCGCGAAAAGGATCGTCTTGAATAATGCGTTGGCCCAGTTGCATGGCCCGGTCCCAATCCCTGGTCTTCTCAGCTACCGCCGCCAGTGATTCCAGCAAGCGCAGATGCTGCTTGTTGTAATAGCTGCGCTGCTCGTCTACCCAGCTGTCATAACTTCCCTGCATGAATTCGCCTCGATAAAGTCCGATCGCAGACTCATAAGCGTTAATGCATTCGTCGAACCGGCGCGCGCGGCGGGCGTTTTCGCCTTCCGCAAGCAAGCGGTCAAACTCCTCGATATCGAAGCGATATGAGAACTCCGCATTGAACTGATAATCCCCATCACGATAAAGCAGGAAGTTCTGCTTCAAGGCTTGATTACTGTTCAGTGCCTTGCGGATATGGGACACCGTGGGATGAAAGTTTTTCTCCACCACTTCGAGATCGATCTCGCCCCAGAATGCATCGATAATCGAGTCTTTGGAGGCTCGTCGATGGCGGCGCGAGGCGATGAAGCACAGAATGTCGCGGGCGCGACGGGTGGTCCAGGCATCAGCACCCAAGGGTCGCGCCGGATCTCGAATGATCTCTACGGGCCCGAGCATGTTGATAGTCAAATCCGTTAAAGAGCTGGCAGCGATCGGTATTTCGACCACAGACGCGGCAGCCACGGGAGAATCCTGGTCCTTGATCGTGGTCAGCTGCTCTCTTATTTCAACCGGCAATAACTCGATAACTTCATCCGTAGAAAACAGTTCCGGATCATTGTTTACTTCACGCTGCAGCCAATATTCGTAGTCATACCGCGCCGCCAGCTCGAGCGCGCGGCGCAGGTTTGGCAGCACTTGAGGTTCGTTGCCAAGCTTGACGTCACACGCCGCCGTCGCCAGGCACGCCTGCGCTTCGTTGTAGTAGAGTCCATTGTCGTGAAAGTACTGCAAGGCTTTTTGTAACTCTTCATGAGCTTGGGCGTGCTGGCCCTGGCCGAGCATTACTCGCCCGCGCGCCAGAGAAGCCGTGTAGAAACTCATTTCGCCTTTCTCGAGCGGGCGAGAATGGATCAGTCGATCGATATGCTTTCGAGCGGTAGTTGCGTCGCCTGCCTGAAGATGAAGGAGTGCCCGCTCTTCGAGCAGCTCAACTTTGCCGAGAGGAATACCAGCATCGTCGTAAGCTCGGGCAGCCCGCTCGTAAAACTCAGTTGCGCGCTCACCATCCCGTCGCTCGCGATAAAGATTGCCGAACGCTTCGAAGATCTCCCCGCGTAGTCTGGTCAAGTTGAAAAGCTGGCTGCGGTCCAGTGCCCTCTCCAAATGTTTCTCGCAGCTCTCAAAGTTTCCGCGATACAGATGACAACGAGCCATGTTCAAGTGGGCGATTGCCTCTTGAGGCATCGGCGCTCCGGGTCTGTCCTCACGCAGCATGCGACCAAGCCAGCGCAATGCTTCGCCAAAATCGCCGCGAATGCCCGCCGGTGTCCCCAGGTTGTGCGCGATAAGCCGCATGTAGTACTCGTCGTTGCGCTCTTCGGCCGACTGCAAAGCCGCTCGAAATTCTCGTTCGGCCGCGGTCCACTCGCCCATAGCCACGAGACACAAGCCTCGCGTGTTGCCGCACTTCATTAAGACAGCTGAATTCTCGCCAGCTAATTTGAGCGCCCGGTCCAGATACGAGAAAGCCTGCTGATACTCGCCTTCTCGTCGGGCCAGCGTCGCCAGCGAATGAAGCGACTCGGCCTCGCCTTCCGCGTCGCCTTGTTGGCGGAGCAAATTGATTGCACGACGGAATAAGGCCTGTGCGCCTTCGTCTTCGCCGCGTAACCGCGCAACTTCGCCCTGGTGAGCCAACGTTCTGGGGTGAGCCTCCGATGACGACACTGGAAGCGCCGCTGTCAGAGATGCCAGTGAGCTAATCGCACCCGACGCAATCCACTCGTTCCCGTGATCCGCAATAACCGAAGCTGCCTTGTCAAAGTCCTCAGCAAAAATCAGGTGCCGGACAGCAGGCTCCCAAGCCGCTCGGCCGAGAAAATAATTCGCAAGCCTGGCATGCTCCTGGGCTACCTTTGTCCGACCAATTTCGCTTCTGAATCTTCGCCGCAGGAAACTCTGAAACAGCGGATGAAAGCGATATTCTTCGCCGTGGCCATCGCTGACAACGGTGATGAAAACGTTTCGGCGCACGAGAGTTGGCAGAACTCGCGCGCAATTCAAGCCTTCGAAAAGAACCGTGCAGGCATCGAGCTCAATGCTATCGAGCAGTGAAAGCCGCAGCAGCAGGTTTTGCGTCTCCTCCGATTCGTCGGAAAAAACTTCTTCAGCAAAATAATCAAAGATGTCGCGCTCGGATCTGGTCAGCACTTCAACCAGGTCTCTTGACTCCGGCTTGCCATTATCACGAGCTGAAATCGCGCGTTGGGCCACCTGCCTGACCAACTGCAGCGCGGTAATCCAACCGTGCGTCCGCTGCCGGTACTCGTCCAGCTGCTCGCGCGTGAGCTCGAGATCGAAGATCTTGCGAAAGAGCTCCTTCGTCTCTTCATCAGTGAAAAGCAGATCCGACCTTTCGATAATCGAGTTGGGAGCCTGAGCTCGCAGTCGAGCCAGGGACAGAGGTGGCATCTCTCGAGAAATAATGATGACGTGCAAGACATCGGGAAGATAGGCCAACAATCGATCGAGTACCGCGTGGACCGCTGTGTCGGCGCCGAGATGGTGATAGTCATCAAGCACCAAGATCAGCTGCTGCTCCACGCGCTCGAGCACTTCGTTGAGCAGCACATCGACTCCGCGTTCAGGATGCTGCGAAAGCTCGCCTGATGATTCATGCAAATATGAAAACAGAGCCTTACCAAAGCTGGGAACGAGTTGCTGGATTCCATGCGTGAGGTAGCTCAGGAATACGAGCGGATCTGCATCAGTATGATCGAGCTGATACCAGACAAACGCGCGGTCATGGGTCCGCAGAAAATCCGCCACCAAAGTTGTCTTGCCGGAACCTGCATTCGCCGTAACCAGGGTCACCGGATGCGCGAGATTTGCTAGCAGTCTCTCAGTTAGGCGTGGACGTGACAGCAGCTCAGGCGACGGCCGCGGCGGTAATAACTTCGTTCGCAGAAAGAACGTCGGTTGAGAAGACGTTTCTGTCGCTGACTGAGCGGAAGATGTCCTGCGCGTCGGCTTTCCGGGCCGATTTCTTGATGGCATGGGCATGGGCCTCGGAGTCGGAGTTGGCCGGAGATTAGCACACTGAAACCCGTTCAATCCACGCTCCAATACCGAAGCTATGGCTGTCGAATCAAAGCTTGACTCGTTTGTCGAGGAGGCCGTTGTCATAATCGGGGGCCTGAGAACTAAACAGCCGCGGCCCCATCCAAAAGTTTCTGTCTTTCAGTTGTTAATGAATCGGCACAGAAATGCAGGGCGCCGGCGCGGCCATGGGTGTGATCCAGCGCAATCGTCGCCTGCTCGCAGGAGAGGCCCACGCTTTCGAAAAACTCGATTGCTTCCTGTCTCGTGAAAGCGAGTTCGGCCTCATCGACTACGCACAAGCTTTGCTTGGATCGCATGCGCCAGAGCGGAGCAGGCGGCATCGTCCTGCTGGTGATGATCACATGCACGCCGCTCGGCAATAGCGGCAGAAGCCGGCTAAAGAAAGAAACTACCCAGGGCGCGTCGTAGACCAGATGCAAATCTTCAATGACGATCAGCAAGGGCTCGCCATCCGTTTCAACCAGCTCAAAAGCAAACGCGTCAGCCAACAAAGGTATTTCGTCGTAATTGCCATTCAAGATCGGCTGCAAATTCCGTAGCCCAAACGTTGGCCGATGCCGCTTGATACTGGCTATGAGGTACCCAAAAAAGACCTGCAAGTCTCCATCAGGTGCGTCGACCTTGTACCAGGCAGTTGGACGGCCAGAGTCGCGCGCGAAATCGCCGGCAAGCGTGGTTTTTCCGGCGCCGGCGCGCCCATTAATTATCGTTGAGCAACAGCTCTTGAGACTCTCGTGTAGAAGACCTAAAAGCCTTGGTCTGGAAATATGCGTGATCGGCGGCGGCAACAGGATCTTCTCGATGATTAGCTGCATGGCGCTCGGCCCCTGACTGGTGAGTTCGACTATAAGCATGAATGTTGAGTTCCTTGGTTTAGAAAGGCAAACGGCACCGAAATCGCTAAAAGGCTCAGCGACTCGCGACTTTTACTTTTATTGCAATGCGGTTGAGAAATTCTTGAGTTTTTAAACACCGATAAGCACGTGGTCGGGAAATACTGACGAAACAGCCGGTCGGAGAATCCGAAGGTGAGGCATGAATCGCTTGCTACAGCGACAGGAAAACACTATTCTGCCGCGCGTCAGATTCCGTAGGAATGAAGGAGACGAAATGAGAGTACATCGACTGCTACTCCCGCTCGCTTTGCTTGTGTGGCTGTGCAATGCGGCTCTCGGTCAGCAACCGGCTTTGCCCAAGACAAGTTTGAAAGTGGGAGATGCTGCCCCTGAGTTTACGATGCGTGGCACCGACGGCAAGACCTACAAGCTCAGCGACTTTAAGACCAAGAAAAACGTGGTGCTGGCTTTTTATGTTTTGGCCTTCACTGGTGGTTGAACGAAGGAATTAAAGGCGTATCAGGCTGATATCGCTAAATTCGAAGGTAACGAAACTCAGGTTTTTGGTATTAGCGTAGACAGTGTTCCCGCCAATCGAGAGTTCGCCAAACAATTGGGCGTGACTTTTCCGCTACTCAGCGATTTCAAACGGACAGTAGTAAAGGACTACGGCATCTTCAATGAAGAGCAGGGCTTTGGCAATCGAGCCACGTTCATCGTTGATAAGGAGGGAATCATTCAGCACATCGATGTTGGGAATGATGCCATCGATGCTACGCGCGCTGCGGATGCTTGTAATGTCCTGACTCACAAGAAAGCTGCGCAATAAACCGTACTTGGTGCTTTATTCAAGATCTCAGATCTGGAACTCAAATTTCAGATCTGAGATCTCAGATCGCAAATCTCAGAGATCTTTATGGTGTCTTCGGGGCTGCTTTCGCCAGCGCCTTATCGATCGCTTCTCGAAGTGCCTCCACGGTCAGATCATTGAGCTTCACTCCGTTGATGAAGATCGTCGGAGTGGCGCCGATGCCCGCAATCTCGCCATCCTCCAGATCATGCCGCACATCGTCTGCATGAACTCCTTTGTCCAACTCGGCGTCGAACCGCACTCGATCAATACCAACCTGCGACGCGTACTTCTTTAGCGATGGCACATCCAACGCACTCTGGTTTTTGAATAGCAAAGCCGTGTACTCAAAGAACTTTCCTTGAGCATTAGCAGCGTCGGCAGCTTCGGCAGCTTTGCGAGCGTGTGTATGCTTATTCAACGGATAGTTCTTCACCACAAACCTGACCCGATTTCCATAGGCAGGCAGCACGCGCTCGAGAACGGGGTGCATCGCCGCGCACGACGGACATTCGAAGTCGGTAAACTCGACTACGGTGACCGGCGCACTCGCGTCGCCGCCTCGACTCGGATCTCCAGCTGTATTGATTATCTGAACCGGCGCCGGCGGCTCGGTTAAGAGAATACGCAGGTTGGCACTCTTGCGCAGACGGTCTGACAGAGCGCGTTCGAGATCCTGTCCCGACTTTTCGCGCAGATAAGTCGCAATCTGATATTTCACCGACGCAAGGTCAGAACTAATTTGCGCTTTGTTATCGTTGTAGAACTTTTCCACTTCAGCGTCAGTCGGCACATGAATCTTTTCAGTCACTTCCTGCCTGATGATATCTTCAGGCTGAACGTTCCGCTTCCTGGCTTCCGCCAGTAATAACATGTTGTTGATAACTCGTTCCAAATTGGCGAACGCAACCTGATAAGTGCTCAGCCGAATCTTGTAGATGATCGGCTTCATTCGCTCATCGAGGTTGTTGGCTGTGAGGGCTTGACCGCCAACCGTCGCGATTACTGTGGTCGGTTTCAAATCCGGACTGTTGAGGTCGGTCGTGAACACAACCGGGTTAGTCAATTTGAGCTTGCCGACGAACTCCTGCGACAGGAGCTGCTCTTTCTCGCCTTTCAAGTAAGCAATGGCCTGGGCGCGCGCTGTCGCGGAATCCATTCCGGCGATTTGGGATTTATTCTCGTCGAGTAGCTTTGTGATTTCTGCTTCGGTGGGCTCAGTGATCCGCTTTGCTACTTCAAGATCATAAATCGCCTGAGCCGACGTCTTGCGCTTGCGAGCTTCGATATCAAGCAGCACCGTGTTGATTTGAACATCCAGAATCTCCCGGCGCGCTTGCGCGATTTTTTCTCCCAACTGAGCAATGTCCTGAGCTGTGCTTGGATCCAATTCCGATATGGTGAGTGTCTGACCATCCAGAACGGCGAGGTCTTTCGGTATGGTGGTGTCAACCGGTGCGCTTGAAGGTATTGGGGTTGGCATGGGCGTCGGGGTCGCCGTCGTCTGAACTGGCGGGGCCGGCTTGACCGGGCCTGCAGCGCGAGCGGGTCTTCGTCGCGCGGGCGTTTGCGCCAGGGAGAGGCTAGCAATCAGGAGAACCAATACGGCGGAGACCGTTGCCAGGAACTTCATTGAACTCATTTCCTTTAACCGGGGGATGTGCTTTTCAGCATCGCGAATGATAGGTGATGCCAAGCTTAGAGAACAAACGTACGCCCGGCCGTTGCCCCGGATTTCGTGGACACGGTCGGGCGAAGTTTTTGGTTCGAATTATTACGCGGTCTCACTGCGGACGAAAGATGCTCTTCCGCCGTCGTCGTATCGGGGTTCGCGCCGCTAACAGACTTTGATGGCGACCGTTCAGAATGAAAGCGAGGCCCTGGTGAGTAATTCCAAGCAGCCGAGCAGCCCGCGTCACACTTCCGCCAACTGACTCGAGCGCTCGCTGGATCAGCTCACGTTCATAGCGGAGTACTTCACCTTCAAGATGGCCGACAGTTTCCGCTGTTTCGCTCGCCTCTGCAGCAATTGCGTCGTCCAGTTCCAGCGCTGAATCGGTCTGATCAAACGAACGCGACTCCTCACTATTTGAGTCAAACATCGCCAGGATCTTTCTCGCACTTTTTCCCAGCCGTTCTTCTGTATCGGGATCAGGAGATGGACCCAACTTTGATTCGGCGTCACGGAAATATTCTCGCAAGCGAGTCGGCGCCACGTAAGACGATAGATTCTCAACAATCGTCAAAGCCGCCAGTCCTGCTTTTTCTTTTAGATCGGCTTCGGTAGCAACCTGGATGGCGCGCGTCAGTTGACCATAAGCACGCTCAAATCTTTCCAGTCCCGCCAACGCCGAGCCGTGTGTGATCAAAGCCTCAGCGAGGACCAGTTTTTCATCGCCCTGCTCGGACGTTCGCACCGCGCCACGTACCGTGGTCTCAGCTTGTGAATAAAGGCCCTGCGCCAGGAAGGCGAGCGCACGCGTTTCATCAACCTGCGCGATGATGCCCTTGTCTCGCAATTTCACGAGCAACGCTCGCGCTCTGTTCAAGTGTTGATGTGCTTCCAGCGGTTTCTTAGCCGCGAGGAAAAGCGAGCCCAGGTTTGTCTCGACCAGCGCCAGGTAACGAATATTTCCTGACTGTTCGAAGTGGTAAGCCGCCGCTGAAAATTCGATGAAGGCGCGATCAATGTACTCAAAGCGTCGCTCTAACTTGCCGAGGTTCTTGTAAGCAAGTGCGTACTGGTTGTGGAACGAGCCGCGCAGCAAGTGATTCTTATTGCGGCTCAGGAGAGGAGCAACGTCACCATAGATTCGAAGCGCCTCATGGAATCGAGAAGCTGAGCTCTCGATGATTCCGAGGGTAACAAGACTCTTGAGTCGCTGTTCACTTTCGACTTCAGGGTTCCTGTCGACGGCGAGCTTTAGAGTATCGCGCGCCTCATCTCGAGCGCCTTCGCGCCAGTAACAGATGGCCAGTTCAAGTTGAGCTTCTGCGACTTTTTCCGCAATGCCAATCTCGTCAAAGATTCGAGAGCCAAACGAAATCAGATCCTTGGCCATTTCCTGGGAGCCTTTAATTTGCTCCGCGCGTCCAATCTTTCCCGAGAGAGCTCCGGCGCGAAGAAGTAGTTCCGCCTTCGCCTCGTCACCTAGACCATCCAGCTTTGGCCGTTCACCAACCCCGGCCCAGTAATCGGCCAAAAACCCTCTGGCTGCCTCGTAATCACCGGCCGATTCGCATTCCAAAGCCTCACGGCAGCAGCTGAGAACCAGTTCATCCCGGCTTACTTCCAGCTCGGGTCGAGTTGAATTGAGCTCTTTTACAATTATCGAATCATGTAAGTGCATGAATATGCTTCCTTTGCGCGCATGTGTAATGGTTCTTGCAAGACATCGACGAGGCAGGTATTATGCGCTCGCCCGGCATTCCAGTTTGCACCACCCAGTCAGACTGAAAAAGTGAATAGCCAATAACCCTGTTTGAGGAGATCACCAATGAAAACCTGTCGGAAGACGTTTGCCGCGAGTTTACTAGCACTCGCCATGGTAATACCCGTGTTCGCAAGTGACGTGAATTCTACGCCCACGAATCCTGCGCCACCACCACCACCGTCGTGCTCGTCCGCGACGCCGGGGACTCCAAGTTCAGACTTTCCCGGAAACGAGACCCTGCCGAGCATTGGAGCTGATGCGGCAGCGTTTGCGATAGATCTGCTAAATAGCATGCTGTCAATCTTCTAATAAACGCACGACTGACGCGTTATTTCAATTTCGGCGGCCGTTGCTTTGTCTCGGTACGACGTTCCGTGCCCAGAACTCGCTTAGGAGATGCGCGTTTGACAGCAATGAGGGACTCGCCTACAGGTGTGCATGCTACCCTCATCATCCGCGTAAAGCAACAGAAAAGGTAGTTCCTATTGCCGCAGCAAGGTTTCAACCATCTCCTTTCAAGATGGTTGCGGTGGAGCTTCACCTACTGCTGATGTTCGACAAGTTTTTGCACTGTTGTTAACGTGTCTATTTCTTCGGGAGACTTGTCGGGGCGGAGACGTAATATTCGCGGGAAACGCATGGCGTACCCGCTCTTATGCCGTTTTGATTCTTGAATTCGATCACAGGTTACTTCAAGAACAATTTTCGGTTCGACCAGCCTAACGCGACCGTGGCCGAATTGCTGTAGCGTGTGATCCTTAAACCAATCCGTCATTTCTGACAATTCCGCGTCCGTCAATCCTGAATAAGCCTTGCCAATATTCAGTAGCTCGCCATCGGTCTCGGAGCGACGAACCGCAAACGTGTAATCGGAGAGTAGGTTCCGTCGCTTTCCATGACCTACCTCAACCGCGGTTACCACGACATCCAGCGTTGCGATTGCCCGCTTCACCTTTAACCAATCGCGTCCGCGCCGGCCAGGCTTGTAGAATGAGGCAGGGCTCTTGATCATCAGGCCTTCATTGCCTCGCGTCCGTGCCGCTGTGAATTCATCATCGAGCGCCGCGACTTCCTCGAAGCGCTTCGCTTGAGAAACTCTGACGGTGCCATGCGGCAAAACGATGCCCTCGAGAATCTCCCTTCGTGAATCGAGCGAGTCATTGATCAAAACTCGTCCATTCGCGTAGAGCAGGTCATATGCAACCAGGATGACGGGCACTTCCTGCATCAGCTCGGCGCTTACGTTCTTTCTGCCCAAACGCTTTTGAAGCTCGCTGAAAGGAAGGATCACATCGCCTCGCGCAGGCACGATCTCTCCGTCGATAATTGCATCAGTTGGTAGCGCGCGAAGAGGTTCAAGCAACTCGGGAAAACGATGAGTAATCTCGTCCATCGTTCGCGAATAGATTGATACGCGCTGACCGCTCACGTGAGCCTGGGACCTGATGCCGTCAAATTTATCTTCGACGAAGAACTCCTCCGGCATGGTGCGCGCTACATCCGCGAGATCAGCTGCAGGCGTAGCCAACATGAACTTAAGCGGATGAAATAACCGCATTTCCACCTGGTCCAGGTTGTTAGCACGAGCGCGCACCGCGGTTTCACCGATATCTCCCAAGAGCATGTTTGCGTGAGCGACTGCCGCCAGAGGTTGCTCGAACACTCGCGCGATGGCATCTTCCACGAGGCCTTCTCGCAAACCAATTCGCAGATCACTTACGAGCAGTTTCACGAGATACTTTCCTTCAAGAGCAGTAGCTTGTCTTAACAGCGCCGTTAGCAAACCTGTTTTGTTTTTCGTTCCACGCGTTTCGCTCAGACGTGTAATTAATGATTCCGTTTCCACCAAAGAAATCGATGGTTTCTGAAAATCTCGGCCCGCTTCCTTGATTACTTCGTAAGCCGCTTCACCGGCATCGCCCAGGCGAACATAACGAGGAAACAATTCTTCTTCGGTGAAACCCGTTGCCGTTGCCAGCGCCTCACTGATGATGCTGCCTCCGACATTGGTGGTGCGCGCATCATTCAACGGAAATTGATGTCCAGCGAAATAGCGCGCGCCCCGAGCCAAATCCTCATCGTTTAGAGTTTTGAAGTATTCGCCGAGCAGGGCGGCCTTTTGGAGCTTCTTAGTCGTAGCTGCAACAGCCTCCGCAGTCTCGGCAAAGCGCTCCAATGAATCGAGCGCCAGAGGTGCTCGTCTTACTTCGGCTTCTGAATCCTTTGCTGACATCTTCCGGGTTCCCTTTGACTTTCGACGCAATGACTTCTGATTAAGCAGGGGCAGCGTTACAATCATAACGGTCCGTGGAGCAGGCTGGAAAATCAAGCCAGTCGTTGGCAAGCTGAATCTCAGGTTCGAGAGGTAACACAATATCCCTCGCGGTTCGGTTTAGAATCGCCCGAGCTAAAGAAGAGGTAGCAAATTCAAGTGCCGGCATTTTTCTTAATACTGGAATCCTTTGGTACGAGCGAGCTGCTCGTGATCCTGGTGGTCGCGCTTATTTTCTTTGGACCGCGAAAACTCCCCCAGCTCAGTCGTCAGATAGGCAAGAGCCTGGCTGAATTCAAGAAGGCCAGTGATGATTTCAAGCGCACTTGGGAACGGGAAGTTGCGCTCGATACCCCGCGGGTTGAGCCCGATCAAAATCAGACAATTCTTCCTCGTGAGGATTCCTTATCTGAAACAACAGTTGGACGTAGCCAGTCATACGCGCCTTTACCGGATGAGGGCTATGCCGGCAACTTGGAATCGACGCCAAACATAGCTTCCGCTGCAAGCGAGATTACGGAAACGGCGCCAACCAGCGAGCCAACCGAGTCAACATCAAGTCCTAAGCGAGACTGGTTATAACTGCCCCTTCATGTCTTCCTTCCTACGCTTTCTATCAGAACCAAGACCCGCTGAAGAACTCGGCGGCCAGATGTCATTTCTCGAACATCTGGACGAGCTGCGCAAACGTTTGATGTGGTCGATCGTTTTTGTGATTGTTGCCACGATGCTCTGCTGGTTCGCTTCGCGACGAATCTACAACTTCCTGGCGGTGCCAATCGAGCGAGCTTTGGCGGAAGCTGAGCAAAAGGTAGTGCCGATCGATGGCCGCACTGGCGGCGAAGCAATCGTGCCACTCAACCACATAAATGAGAACGACGCCGGCCGGTATGTGTTCGTTGCCGAAACCAGAATTGGAACAGCAGTAATTCCAGCAGGCGCGACCGTGACGGCCCGCTACGCGCAAGATGCAGCCGGGAAACTTGGCTTATTCACAGACGAGCCTCTGTATGTCGCCAATGAAATTTTGCCGAAAGGCGTTCGTCTCCCGATTGATTTCAACAGCAATGAAAAAGCCGGATTGAATGATCGCCTGGTGGTGAACACGGCGATTGAGCCGTTTTCGCTATACATCAAAGTCTCGCTGTACGCGGCCATCTGTGTTTCACTGCCGTTCCTGCTTTGGCAGATCTGGGCATTTGTGTCACCAGGACTCTATCCGCACGAACGAGGTTACGTATTTCCCTTCATTGGATTGTCGTCAATCTCATTCATCCTGGGCGGGATCTTTGCTTACAAGGTGATATTTCCGCCGGCCGCAAAGTATTTGCTCGGTTTAGGCCAGGATTTTCGGTTGTTGCTGAAGGCTGACGATTATTTCGACTTCATCATCATGATCATGCTGGGCATGGGTCTGATTTTTCAGATGCCCGCGATCGCCTACGTGCTATCTCGCATTGGACTCATAACGGCTGGCTTAATGGTCCGAGTTTGGAAGACAGCGACCATTGTTATTCTTATAGTCGCTGCAATAGTCTCCCCAACCAACGACATCCCGAACATGCTGTTGTTTGCCGCCCCGATGTTGGGTTTGTACGTAATTTCGATCATCGTGGCGTGGATTTTTGGCAAGCCGCGAAGTGCAACCTAGCTTGCGCTACAAGGCAAAATTTATCCACAGATTTACGCAGATTGCACAGATTCGCCCAAGCGCGTGCGTCAACGTAGCTTCGTTCAACTAACATCTGTGAAATCTGCGTAATCTGTGGATAGGTCTAGTCTTGGGTTCGTCCGCTAAAAAAGCAACGAATGCAGGGGTTTGCCGCATCTTGACTGTGTTCTCGACAAGCCCGTAGAATCGGTAGCCAATTTTAGCGCCAGGGTGTTCAAAACCTCGGAAATGCCCGTCAGCCCACGAGGGCTCAACTACAGCTTCAGCAGACCAAGCCCTTTTACCATCAGAGATTGGGTGATTGGTGGGAACGAAACAGGAGTTTTTAATGTCTTACCGGAAATTCTTCCTTCGACTGACGATTATGGTTTTCGCGCTGACCGCCAGCGCTTTCACCCTGGTTGGTCAGCCGCAATCCAAAGGTCAGGACCCTGGTGAAAAGCCTCGGAACGTAAAACCCGAACTCAAGAAGGCCTACAAAGACTGGCTGGAAAAGGACGTGCCCTACGTCATCACAGACGAGGAACGAAAGGCTTTCAAGAAGCTGCAAACTGACGAAGAAAGAGAACGCTTCATCGAGGAGTTTTGGCGTCGTCGCGATCCGGATCCGGATACCGACGAAAACGAGTTCAAAGAAGAGTATTACGAGCGTATCGCATACTCTAACGAGCATTTCGCCTCTGGTATTCCCGGCTGGAAGTCCGATCGCGGCCGCATCTGGATCATGTACGGCAAGCCCGATGAGCGTGAGACCCATCCGATGGGCGGCAACTATGATCGACCATCATATGAAGGCGGCGGTTCTACGACCACGTATCCATTCGAGACCTGGTTTTATCGTTATCTTCCCGGCGTAGGTTCCGGCATTGAGATTGAGTTCGTCGATCCGACTGGCTCAGGCGAATATCGCATCGCGCGAAACCCGGATGAAAAAGATGCGCTGTTGCACATTCCCGGAGCCGGCTTAACGCTTTCTGAGCAGCTTGGCCTTTCAGACAAGTCACAACGTGTCGGAAGCTTCGGCGGTATCGGCAATGCGAATTACACGCGCGAGCAGGACAGTCCTTTTGCTCGGCTGTCCCTGCTGGCAGATCTGAACCGTCCACCAGCGGTGAAGTTCAATGATCTCGCCGGTCTAACCAGCACGCCTGCGATCGAAGACAATCCACTCAACTTTGACGTGCGAGTGGACTTCTTCCGCCAATCCGACGAGCGCGTAATCACGGCATTCACAATTCAGACTGAAAACAAAGACCTCGTTTTTCAAGACAGTGGTGGTTTGCAGCAAGCGCGCATGAACATCTTTGCCAAGGTGACTTCAGTCGCCGGACGTCGCGTGGGCGTGTTTGAGGATCCCGTAATTACGACGGCGACGGCTGAAGAGCTGACCGAAGCAAAGGATCGCAAATCGGCATATCAGAAAGCGATGCCGCTCGCGCCGGGCACTTACAAAGTGGATGTGATTGTGCGCGACGTAGCGTCGGGAGCTACGGGAATTCGACACGTGGGCTTCACTGTGCCGAGGTACGATCCCCAGAAGCTCTCCGTTTCAACGTTGGTGCTGGCCTCGAAACTCGAGAGCCTGGCCGACCAGCCGGCAGTGGGACAGTTCGTCATTGGCCAGGTCAAGGTTATTCCTAATGTGGCCGGTGTCTATCGAAAAGGTGATCCCGTCGGCGTTTACATGCAGATTTATAACGCCGGAATCGACCAGACCACCTTGAGACCATCAGTCGATGTCGAGTACTCGCTGCTCCGGAACGGCAAGGAGCTCGGCAAGCAGTTGGAAGACTGGCGCGGTATGGGCAACTCAGGTCAACGATTGACGCTTGCCAGGCTGATCGACACCCGCGGATTGCAAACCGGAGAGTATGAAATCCAGATTCGCATCCGCGACCATGTGACCGGACAACAACTTTCGCCGTCAGAGAAGTTTTCGATTCAATAACCTTCGGGCAAGAGGTTGTCGACAAGTTCGGCAACCTCTTCTAGTTTTAGCCGGTAGCTTCCGTCTCCCTTTCCTCGGAACATTCCTCGAAATAGTTCGTCGCTAAACTAAGGAGAAAACTGTCATGACTCGTCGTGGACTAGTTCTGGGCATTGCTGCGACTGCAGCGCTATCAATTTGTTTCGCAACCATCGCTATCGGACAAAACCAAAAGAACCAGGCTCCGGATGAAAAGGATCGCAAGGTAAAGCGCGAGAACAATCGCGTCTTCAGAGATTGGCCGAAGTCAGACGTTCGGTTAATCATCACACCCGAGGAAGAGGATGCCTACAATAAACTCAAAACTAATCAGGAGCGCGAGAACTTTATTCACGAATTCTGGAATCGCCGGGATCCATCTCCAGACACGGAAGAGAACGAATACAAGGACGAGTACTATGAGCGCATCGCCTACGCAAACGAACATTTCAGTTCCGGCAAAGCAGGCTGGTTAACTGACCGCGGTCGAATATACGTTCGTTGGGGCAAGCCCAGCGACATCGAATCGCATCCGGCTGGCGGCTCGTATCAGGGCAATTCCTTTAATTCCACCACCACGTATCCTTTTGAGAAATGGTTCTATCGGTATCTGCCCGGTGTTGGAAGCGGGATTGAAATCGAATTCGTGGACCCAACCGGAAGCGGCGAATACCGCATGGCACGTAACCCTTTTGAAAAGGAAGCGGGGCCTTACAGCAACAATCGCGAAGGCGTGAACGGATTGGGCGATCCGAACTATCGCCGCGAGCAAGACTCGCCTTTTTATGTCTCGAACCTATTGAAAGACCTCGACACGGCTCCAGCGGTTGCGGCCCGGTCATCTCGATCCGGACTAACTAATTCTCCGGTCGAAGATGACAACGTATTGAGCTTTGAGCTCAAGGCCCATTCATTCTTTCAGACTGACGGGAACTCGATAGCCGCGTTCACGGTTCAAACAGACAATCGCGAATTGGCTTTTCAGAACAGCGGCGGCCTACAAACAGCGAATCTGAATGTCTTTGGAAGAATCTGGACCGTCACTGATCGCAGGGTTGGCGCCTTCCAGGACGTGGTTTCAACCACAGCAACGGTGGAAGAATTGGCTGACGCGAAAGAACGACAATCGGTTTACGGCAAGGCCGTTATTCTGGCGCCGGGAAAATATCGCCTTGACGTTTTGGTACGTGACATTAATTCCGGTGCTCAGGGATTTCGACAACTGGCGTTTACGGTTCCTAAACGAGAAGATGCCAAACTTCAGATTTCTTCAATCGTCCTGGCCACAAAAATCGAGAGCTTGAAAGACCAGGTGGGCGGCAATCAATTCACGATTGGGCGGAATAAAGTCGTGCCCAACATATCTGCTGTTTTCCATCGCGGCGCTCCGGTTGGCGTTTACATGCAGGTTTACAACGCCGGAATCGATCAGACCACTCTGCGTCCGTCTGTTGATGTCGATTACGCGCTGATGAAAGATGGGAAAGAGCTGCGCCGGCAAGTCGAAGATTGGGTCGGCATGAGCGAAGCTGGCGCGCGCTTGACCCTCGCTCGCTTGTTTGACACGTCGGACCTGACGCCAGGCCAGTACGAGATTCAAATTCGCATTCGCGATCACGTGACCGGGCAGACTATGAGCCCGTCGACTCAGTTTACTGTGATCAAGTAAGCAGGAGCGCAGGCATCCCTGCCTGCCTACCCCGCGCAAAGAATCTCCTTAAAGAATCAAGTGCTGCTTGTGAAGGCAGGCAGGGATGCCTGCGCTCCTGGTGGTGTTAAGATAGTCGAGCAATGTCTGAACTCCAGCACCTAATGGGCTTGACGGAGCCTGAGCTCATATCGTTCGTGGTCGAATTGGGCGAACCGTCTTATCGGGGACGCCAAATATTCGCGGCGCTACAGCACCGGCGATTGCGATCATTTGACGAGATGAGCGATCTGCCGCTGGCGTTTCGCGCAAAGCTGGCAAAACACGCGATGGCGGCGACTTTGTCGCTTGAATCGCGTTACCTGTCAGCCGACGGAACGCGCCGCTACCTCATGAAGACGCACGACAACCTGCCCGTTGAAACTGTGTTCATTCCTGAAGAGCGCCGCGACACCATTTGTTTCTCTTCACAATCCGGATGTCCGCTGCAATGCACTTTCTGTCTGACAGCTCAGCTGGGTTTGCTCAGGTCATTAAGTGAAGGAGAGATTGTCGAGCAGATTCTCCTCGCTCTTAACGATGCTTACGGCATTGGCGTGAAGGCGCCGCGCGGCGTCAATCTGGTGGGCATGGGTGCGGGCGAGCCGTTTCTGAATTTTGATTCATTGATGAAGGCGCTTCGAATCATGGCTGACCCGCAAGGATTATTCATAGTTCCAAATCGCGTTACGATCTCGACTGCCGGAATCGTGCCGCGCATTCGGGAGCTGGCGACAATTTCAGATCGTCCCCATCTCGCCATCTCATTAGCTGCGCCCACTGATGAGCTGCGCGATGAATTGATGCCGATAAACAGACGCTGGCCACTCGAAGAGCTGCTGGCGGCCTGCAAAGAGTTCGAGAAGTCTTTAAAGCCGGGCGAGCGTTTCACTTTCGAGTACGTGATGCTCGACGGGGTGAACGATTCCGATCAGCACGCGCGACAGCTTGCCAACTTGCTTAATCGTCATGCGTTGCGGGCGAAAGTGAACTTGATACCGCACAATCCGGCTGACCCGTTGCCGTATTTGCCGTCGCCTCCGGAACGAGTGGAGAGCTTCAAAGCCATTCTCGAGTCGAAGGGTATTCACGCCTTTGTGCGTCAGCCGCGAGGGAGGGACATCTACGCCGCCTGCGGGCAACTAGCCGCGCGACGTGAGAAACTAATTCTTCCCCAGCTTGGCGAGGACCGTAACGCAGTCGTTTCAGGATGATGAGTGTGTCGCTGCTGATAACATAGGATTCGTGGCTTGATCTTATTCACGCCGTGGCTTCAGCCCGGCGATCAATTTCTCGGATAAGATCAGTAACCGTTTCAACGGCATTAACATACTTGACTAATCAACGTCAGTAGTCGAACGCCGAAGGCGTTGGCAAATTCCAGCCTGGGGCAGCGCCCCAGGAAAAGGAACCAAGCTAATAGGGGAACGCTGTAAGCGTTCGCGAGTT
>DATNBH010000087.1:0-30517 GCA_035572035.1 Pyrinomonadaceae bacterium
CCGCGCCGGACTACTCGCCAACGCTTTCAGCGTTAGCGAAGCAAACCCTTGCGTTATTCCCTGGGGCGTTGCCCCAGGCTGGAATTGGCTAACGCCTTCGGCGTTCATGGGGTTGATTCGTCAAGTATGTAATTACCGTTGCAACGGTTATCAAATGGGTAAGCGCCCTCAACCACCCGGTTGAAACCGGGTGTGAATGAGAGAGACTTCCTCGGCGTGACCAAAAACCTCGGGTAATTTACAGTATTGCTGCTTCATCTACGAAGTAACGCTTATGAAACCCAGCAACCTCTACAATTTCGCCGGCATAGATGATGTCGCGGAATTCTATCGACTGCGTTACGCGTCCGCTGAGCTGCTCGATGGAGATTACTTTGACGCCGTGAACAGATTCAACATTCGCTGGTCTCGTTCCCTGTGGGTCTACGACAACGTAAAGCCGGGGGCTACTGTGTTGGATTTGGGGTGCGGCGCCGGACTTTTGTCGCTGCTCAAACGCAAAGGCTGTAAGGTTATTGGCGTTGACATCTCTGCGGATTGCGCCGCCGTAGCGATGCGCAATGGCTACACTCTCGCTTGCGCCGGCGAGCTTACCGCCCTTCCTTTTCAGAAACACAGTTTCGATTACGTGGTCAGCCTCGACGTCATGGGGCATATCGAGTTCGATCAAAAGGACGCGGTGCTGTCTGAGATCAAACGAGTGCTCAAAACTGACGGTGTAACGCTGCATGGTATCGAGTGCATGAATCGAGAGCAGCAAAAAGATTATGTCGAGATGAGCGCGGAGGAGTTGCGCCAGTTTGTCGCGGTCGATGGCCACGTCGGCATGGAAGACGAGCAAGCCAATCAAACGCGCTTCAAACGATTCTTCGCAAACGTCCTGACCGAGCCTCGCTACTCAGTTTGTGTGCCCTGCGAGGAGCTGGTGAAGCAGGCGGACGAGTATGGCCTGCCTCGTTGTGATCAGGACTTCCTGGATTACCTTCGCGGCTTGTCATTCAATGAACGGCGCGCCTTCAACATGGCGATGGGCTACGTTTATCAGCGTATCTCAGATTATCAAATCAAGATGCCCGCCAGTGGATTCTTGCTGCTCAAGGCTTCGGATGAGCGACTGGAGAATATCTACGGCGAGGCTGGGGAACGCGCTGCTTTGCTCCACCAGACAATCAAAGCCAACGGGCAAGTTTCGTTGAATCGATCCGACCGCGCAGCTTTCAATAGCGGGTGGTATGCCGCGGAGAATTTTCCCCCGATTGGAAGATGGATGTCGCGTGTTGGTCAGATTCGTTTTAGAACCGATTCTCTTTCAAGAATAGAACTCCAACTCACTTGTCACCTGCCTGGGTTGGATAAGCGTCCGCTGAAGTTGGAGTTCTCATTGAATGGCGAGCATCTCAGAACACTCAGCCTCAAAGAAAATGGATGGATGAAATTGCAGTTGGATGTCCCGCCCGAATTGCCTCGTCGTGCTGATGGCTTTATTGATTGCTTGTTTGAGATCAAAGCGGATCGCACCTGGCAGCCCTGCTCAACAAACCCGGAAAGTGGCGATGACCGCGAGTTATCAATTGCAGTTTGCAGTCTTGAGATTGTGGGATGAAGAAGAGACTTAGCCGCGGATAAACGCGGATAAGACGGATCTGAACTAAAACATTAGAGTTGAGACTAGCGCCGTTTTCCGCTTCAGATCCGTTCTATCCGCGTTTATCCGCGGCTAAAATTTCATTCGATCTCGATCCACTGGACATTGAATCCCAGCAGGCGCCAATCCTCGCTGTATCCAATCAATCTCGGGGAAGCTGCGTCCGGCAAAAGAAAGACCAGGGTATTCTGATCGCGAAGGACGTGGGCTGGAATCTCTACAACATGCTCCACCGGATCGGGTTTATTAAGATTCCATTCAGCGATCTTTTGATCATTTATTTCAATAATTACCCGCTGGGCATCGACTTTTCCCGGCGCTATGAATGGGCCGCCGAAAATTCGCAACTTCACACCGGGTTGATTCTTAACCTGCTCGCTAACACTAAACACGAAAGCCGCATTGGCGGAGTCGGTCCAGTGCGAGTAGATCTCGCGGCCACTCCAGCCGTACCACAAGTGCTTGTCTGCGTCTGCGCTCGAAAAGTGAAGACGGGAATGTGGCGGCAGCAGTGGATATGAGACTGGTTCCTCACTGCCTTCTCGAATCACGAAGTTGGGGTGATGCGGCATCAAGGCGCCTTGCTCGCGCAAATCGATTACCGGCAAAGAACATTTCTCGAGCTCAAGTTGAGCAACTCCGACCGGATCGTACGGTTCCATGTACTCGTTCGGCGTAATGATGATGTTGCGATATCCGCGCCTCTTGATCTCTTCACAGAAGCTGGGACCGCGACTGGTAAGCAACTTCATCTCTATGGCGTGATCCAACTGCTCCGGAGAGATTCGAGCCAAATAGCCAGTAACAATAGGCTGATGATGAAACACCTGAAGCAACGACGCGTAACCGTCGTAGGCAAGCAAAGGCAGCTCGAACACTGGACCAGGCGCCATCTTTTCCAGTCGCCGCGGAGGTGTGAAGACTTTCTGCTTCGCGATCGGCTGGTAGACCTCACCAGTGGTCCAGAAAAAAAGCAGCAGCATCACCGCGTAACCCCACGCCTTTCCCTTTCGAATGGTGATGAGGTCTTGCAGCGAGCGCAATCCAAACGCCGCGACGATCATGAGAAAGAAGAGTCCCATCACAATGAAGCGCACCGGTGTCCGGCCAGAATTGAATGGCGGAATCTGCATCAGTAATGCATACGGCATTGGAATGTTAGTTTCGCGGCCGAAAATCTTTAAAGTGCTGCCAAGGCTCAGCATGAGAAAGACCAAACTCAGCCAGGCACTGATGCGCATGTATCTATTCTTTTCTTTCCAAAGCGCTATCACCGCGAAAATCAGAGTCGAGAACCCGAGAAACATTTCGAAGCCGCCCACACCAACACTCACACGCTGATTCAAACTCGAGAAAAGGCGGCCGTACAAAGGAGTGCGCGCCGGATCCGGAATCACGAAGCCGGCGAGATTGCCTGACCAGATCGAGGATTGCTCAGGTGGCGGCTTAATTGCTTTATCTCGAACGAGGTTGATCGCGAACGGCCCGATCAACAGGAAGAACACGAGCAGCGCCGCACCGATATTGACGACACTGGCGGCTCTTAATTTCTGAATCAACGCGGCGCGCTCGGCTGAATACACAAATAGGATCAGAGCGAAGAGCCCGGCTGCCATGTAAATGTAGAGCGAAAATTCAGTGAAGTAGACGGAGACTCCCGCCACGAACGCTAATAGGATGAGCTTCTTTCCTGGCGAACGATAACAGCGCACGGCAATCAACGCGGTCAAGGGAATCAAAAAACCGGCGAGATGATTGATGTGCATCACATGAGCCATGTAGAAGTGAGAAAAGCTGTAACCAACCGCAGCCGTCACCGTAGCCATGCTGGTGATGCCAATCTCGCGCAGGAAAAGGAAGCTGAGATACAGAAGCAAGGTAAAGCAAATCAGCGCGATTAGACGGTAAGTGTAAAGCGGGTACATTGGATCGCCGCCGGAGAATTGCTTCACGAGGAAAGTAATTGGAAAGAAGCCTGGCGCCAGTGTGTGGTGTCCAAGGTTGGCTCCAATTGGGTAATAGACGAGATTTGTAAAGTAGGGATTATGGCCGCTCGTGATCGATTCGTTGCTATGCCATATGTTCCACACCATCTGCCCGCAGTCATTGCCGTCGATTCCGCGTGTGTACAAAAGTGCGCCGAGCGGAAACACCCAGTTGTAAATCAGTGCGAGCGTAAACAGCGCACAAAGAGCCAGGACCACGAATTTGTTTACGGTAATACGGGCCAATCGTTTGAACATTAAGCGTACGACTCTGGAAACTAACTCTCTCGGCGTTGCGGCTTGCCGCCGCACAGTGCGGTAAGGCCAGGCCTTGCCGGGAGTCCAACCTTTTCAGCCTTTGAGGCTACGCCTCCGATCAGCGAGGCGCAGCCTCGACTGGATAAATCTCGACTGGATAAATAATGATTCTCCGGAAAGGCGGAGCCTTTCCGCACGGTGCGGCGGCAAGCCGCTGGGCCAATCATTTATCAAGTCCTGCGCGCGTACAAACACAATCCCGCGACCAGGAGCAAGGCTGCGATCGAAATCAACGCACCCTTGCGAGCGGCGGGAGCCGTGTAACGCATCTCGATGCGGTGCGACCCGGCTGGCACCACTACGCCTCGCAACATAAAATCAGCCGTGTAAATCGGAACTTCCGCCCCATCAAGAGTCGCAATCCAGCCGGGGTAGTTGACCTCGCTCAAAATCATCATTGTAGACATCGGTGCTTTCGTGTCGATGATGATTTTGTTGGCCTCGTGCCGCGTAATTTGCGCACTCGAATCAGCCGCGGGATAACCACCGGGAAGCGCGGGCAGATCCTTTTGCTCAACTTCAAGCAAAGCCGTGCGACGCGGATCGAAAGCAGCGCCTTGTCCTTTTATCCTTCGTAGCGCTTCATCGCTACTGACAGCTTCGGCTTCAGACACCAGCCAGGCCCTCGGAAGAACATTCCGGTTTCGCAAGATCAGGGCGCCATTCTCATCATAAACTGGCTCCCATTTGGTTAGATCGTATTGCGGCAACGGCATCGAAAACTTTGTAGCCGAGTCGTAAAGCGATGCATGTGACAGCAGCAAGATAATCTTATCCGAGACGTTGGTTATCTCGATCCGGTCAACCATCATTCGCTCGCCAAACGCTATCGAGGTTATGAACTTGTAAGCAGGTTCCGGATCGTTTCGATCCTCGGCTCTACTACTGAAGACCCTCGGCTTTGAATGGCGAATCAAAGGCTTCACAGGCGCCCGATCGTACGACCACTCTGCTGTATCCCTGCCCAGCACCAACGAGCGCTCGATGGAACGTCCATTCGTCCCGGTCAATCGCACGCGGGCTACCTCGGTGCCATCGACTGCCTCGGCGGACCACGCGGTCGCAGTTACAAGCGCAAGCGTATCCGCGTCAGCAGCAGCTCCTGCTAAGGTCACCGCCTTGTGTGGTTCTACCGAAAGCTCCAGTCCACGAGGATTGATTCTGATCTCGCGATTGGTCTGGTCCTCCACCGGCTCCGTCGACAAATACGAATACGAAACCACGAAACCGGTATTCAACAAATCAAGTACACGTGATTGCGCTGCGAACAAAGTTCCATCAGTTGGATAACCGAGCCGAGTCTTGACAGCGTCGATATAGACATCGCCTAAGGCGCGGCTGTAACGATCGAGCATCAAAGGCTCATTGCCCGCGACATTGTCCAGCCCATTCAGCATCGTCAGGTTGGCCGGTTCGAGACGCGGTGGATCGGCGTACTCTTCCACCATCGGATACACGTGCGTGTAAACGCGATTCCCCGAGGCGCTGGATTGTACTCGTCTGGTGGCGGGCGAGACTGCTGTGAAGCGGCTGGCCGGTTTCAAAGTCGGCCACCACCAACGCGAAACCATGATGGCTGGCTGAACAAAGCAGACGAATGACACCATGAAGTAAAGCAGCAGATTGCGAAGTATGCAGGCAAGGATGCCTGCGCTCCGAAATCGAAAGGAAGAGTCAGTACGAACCAAAAGCCAGATTCCGCAAATTGATAACGAATCAAACGCGAGCTTCCAGACCAGGTATCTCGTTACAGAATACTCAGGTGGATAGAAAAAGAGCTCCATATAACCGACTGGCGACTGGGCTACATCTCGCATCCACAAGATGCCGACGATCAGGGTTAACAGCAGCAGCACGCAACTCGCGATAACGGCAAACTGACTTGAACTTCCCTTCTTCTTCCAGCCAATCAACACGTCCCACCCGAATGCAGACAAAACACCGATAGCCAACGTGAATTCAAAAGCATGTCGAGCCGCTCCACGAAAAAGATTGAATGGCGGCAGACGATAAAGAATCGCGGCGAGAGGTGTATTCTGGCCGAGCATCAGGACAAAGCCGGCTACCGCTATCGTGGCCCAGAAAAACACGCGCCACTCTCGTTCCGGTTTTGCGAGCATTGCGCCGATGCTTATTAACGCCAGAATTAATACCAAAGGCGGAACAGCGGCGGTCGCCTCAAACACGTTGTGCAGCGGAATGAAGAAACTCTTGACGGCGCTCAGCAAGCTGTACGAGCCCATTGCGAACAGTTCGTAGGTGAGTTCTCGGCGAATACTGAGCTTCTGAGCTTGCATCGTTTCGAGAATCTGAAAAGCATCGATACCAGCAGCAAGAATGATCGCGATCAGAGTCGCCGCTAACGGCGTCCATCGCGCCCACGAGAACAGACTTAGTTTTGCAACGTCTTTTCTGGAACCGCATAAAGCGAGGCAAGCCGCATAAAGCAGCGCAATCAAACCTGAGTAAGCAAAGCCCTGCCCCCAACCGCTCAACACCGACATCGCATAGGCAAAGGTTATGAGGAGTAAGGCTGGGACGAATCGCGAGCTACGCGTCCGCTCAATGCCAACGAGCATAAGCGGTGTCCACAGCACAGCATTTGCCGCTAATCCGCTGTAGGAACTCAGCGGACTAATCATGAAACCGCCGTAACTGAATGCGAGCGCGCCTAACAGCGCGCCTACCCGCGATCGTTTGATCGCGCGCAGATAGGCGTATGTGAACATGGGCGCCAGGATGTACGGGGCGCAAAAATAAATCTGTTCGGCCCAGTAACCCGGCAGAATCAAATAGGACCACGTGAGCGGGTAACCAACCGCGATTTGCGCCATCGAAAGTAATGGGTAACCAGACAATATCTGGTGAGTCCAAAGCGGCAAACGTCCGTGACGCAGTTCATTCCAGACGACGCTACGCAGTGGGTAGAGGTAGTTGAAAGCGTCGCTCGTGACCAGAAACTTGTGACTGAAGATTACGGGATAAAAAAAGGCTGTGAAGAAGAGAATGATTACGATCAGGATTGGACGATCAGATTTCCAACATGATGAGGCGTGCGTCATACGAACTCAAAACTCTATCCGCAGCTTACGCGATTTCACAGGCAGTTCGGGCGGCCTTAGTCCCGTAGGGACCAAATGTTTATGGAACCCAAACTAACAAGGGTGCCTAGCTCCGGAGGAGCGAAATTCCGCTCCTCCGGAGCTGCAAATAGTTTACTAAGCATTCGTATCTATAAACATTTTGTCCCTACGGGACAATGCAAGAACAAATTTATTAGCGCTAATGCTTGCCACTGGAGAGGACGTTTCAATCTGCAATCTCTGCTCTGCCTTACCGGCTTACCGAACTAACTTTCCTATTGTCCCCTGATTTCGTCGGACTAATCTGTGGATAGAACATCTACCGCAATACTCGCGACCTGAGAACCATTTATCGCAAACCAGCAAACGTCGTTGCTGACCATGTCGAAGGCAATCCGGTATTGACCAGCAGGCAAGCCCGGAAGCTCAAATTCAATCTTCACCTTATCGCCCGGCTGGACCACGTGATCCTCTTCGTCACTCAACGGCTCCCAATGATAGCTCTCGCGCAAGACAGTGCCGTCAGCATGGTAAACATGACATCCAAGCATGACGGCGCCCAATCCGGCCCCGCGTGGTAGCCAAACCGTGTCGCCATCGTTTTTGATGACGGCGGTCAGCTTGATCGGCTGTGCTGCCTTTGCAGTCACTTGCGTCGGCGAGATTGCAATCTTCGCTGTCAATCCTTGACGATAACGGCTGTCTCTTCGTCTCGTCTGGCCTTTGTACAAAAAGAAGTTGCGCTGATTGTTTAAAAAGGCCCGCGTATCCTCGACATACTGTCGACTCGTCTTACCGCCGCGCTGGAAATCTTCGAACTGATCCAACTTAACCATGGTCGGCTTGACTTGAAAGACCGCGAGCTCGATGTCGGTAAAGCCCGCCTGGCGAGCCGAACTCCAGATGGAGTGAATATCGACGTCGTTTTCGACCACGCCATAAGTCTTCATCTCGTACTGCGACTGTGTCGTCCGCGAGTGTTCAGGGCCGGGCTCAGCAAAGCCAGCAATACCGCCGGGCTCAAGCACTCTACCCAGCTCTGCCAGCACTTGTTCAGGATTCGGCACATGATGAAAGGCGTCGAGACAGATCACTCGCTCGACACTTGCATCCGGCAGATCGAGCCGCTGTCCATCGAAAAGCAGGAACTGTGGCTGCGGACGATCGCCGAGTGGCGGATGGCGCGCATAAAGCTCTTGACCAATTCTCAAAGCGGTAGGAGATACGTCAACGGCGATTACTTTGCACCCAAGTTGAGTCAGAACTCGAGCGGCCCAACATGTTCCGGCGCCAAACTCCAAAACCGTCATCCCCGGGCACAACTGCAACCCCTGCATGACAACAGCAAGATTCACGAGTAACTGTGGCGCCTCGTCACTACTGCCGTAAGGCTTCGCGAGATGATGATTCCAATCAGTGAGGTGCGCAAAGTAGTCCTCGGCGATGCGACAATGTTCCTCGATGGACTTGGCCGACATCAAACTTCGAACATCGATGACGTCTTTGCTTTCCGCCATTTCCCCCATTTCGCCGCGTCGTCGCGTCGCTTCTTAGCGCGCGCTCGCAATCAACCAAAGCGTAACGATCAACCACCCGATAATTGCCAGCAGCAGGTGCGGATCACGAAATATTTGCAGCGCCGGATCGCTGCCCGCGTTCTGCCGGTGCAGAGAATAGATGTATCGGAAGATCCCGTAGATAACGAACGGCACTGTGTAGATTAATGATTCCGTGTGGTGAACCTGGATTGTGGTTGGGCTCATCGTGTAGAGGCTGTAAGTCAGGATCACGCACGTCGCAGTTACCACGATCATGTTGTCCAGCAGGACCGGCTGGTAGTGACCGAGCACGCGGCGATGCGTAGGACCGTCGTCAGTCATCGCGTAAAGCTCCGCGCGTCTTTTCGCAAAGCCCAGGAACAGCGCCATCATCAATCCGCAAAGCAGCAACCACTGCGAGGGAGCTATGCCAACACCGACTGTGCCTGCGAGAATTCTCAACATGAATCCTGAGGCAATAATAAAAACGTCAAGAATGACGACATGTTTGAGGTGCAGAGAATACGCGACGTTCACCACCACATAAATCAAAAGAATAGTCATGACGGTACGAGAAACGAGGAAACCCAGCGAAAAGGCTGCTATCCACAGAATTATCAGAAGCACCACTGCCGCAGTTACGGACACAGTTTGTGCTGCGAGCGGTCGCTGCTTTTTGCGCGGGTGGTTCAGATCGTGAGGTCGATCAATCAGATCGTTCACGATGTAGACGCCGCTCGCGACTAAAGAAAATGCGGCAGTCGCCAGCAACACTCGCTTAACTAACTCCGGATCGCGCCAGGCATTGGCAAACAGAATTCCCGTGAGGACGAAAGAATTCTTGACCCACTGTCTGGGGCGCATCAGGCGCCAGAGATCAGAGATTCGATTCATTGCGTGTGACACAAGGACATGTACTGCAGGCTGCCAGCCTGCAGCTAATCTCCGCCGCCATTCAACTCAATTGGTTACCCCGGAGCTTCATCATCGCCACCATCAACAGGCTGGCAGCCTGTTGTACAAGTCACCCGATCTCGAGTCTGCGAGCTAAATCCGAATCGAAACAACCTTCAGGATCGATTCTCTTTTTGATCTTCAACCACTCCGGATAGCGGGGATACATCGCGCGAAACGATGCGGCGCTGAGCCGAGCATCTTTTGCCAGATAGACACGACCGCCGTGACGCAAGACAATCTCGTCCAGCCGATCAAGAAACGGAAACAACTCCGGATCACTCACCGGTAAATCGAGCGTTAGAGTGTAACCTTCAAATGGAAAGGACAACAGCCCCTTTCCTTCAGCTCCGAATCGTTTGAGGACTGACAGAAAACTCGAGCGTCGTGCTGCTGCCAAAGCTTCCAGCAAAGCGCGCATTCCTTCGTAGGCCTCTTTCAGCGGGATCACACATTGATACTGGACGAAGCCGCGCTTGCCGTAGATCCGATTCCAATTGCCGATGCGATCGAGTGGAAAGAAGAAGCTTTCGTAGTCGGCGATGAACCCAGCTTGCTTGCGGCCCTGCAAACGATAGTAAAGCTCATTGAACGCTTTCATGCTGAGCGAGTTCAACGTCCACGATGGAAAGTCGAAACCGAGGTTGCGTTGCCGGTGAGGTTTCGAATACGGATTGGCTTGCAGTTTCTTGGTCAGCTCCTCAGGCGCGGCATGATGTCCGCGCATCAGCACACTGCGTCCCAGCTCACCGCCTTTTGCCAGACAGTCAATCCAGGCCACAGTGTAATGATCATCCCAGGCCGCATCGAGTAACACCTTGAACGAGGCATCTAGATCTTTGGTTTGGTGATGTTCGACGGCGAGGTATGACGATTGGACTGGTACTAACTTAAAGGAAACTTCGGTAATGATTCCGGTCAGTCCCATTCCACCGACGGTCGCCCAAAACAAGTCAGCGTTCTTTTGAGGAGAGCAACTCACGCGAGCACGATCTGCTAACACGATCTCAAGTTCATTAACGTGGGCGCCGAAAGCGCCGTCGCGATGGTGATTCTTACCATGGATGTCGGCGGCTACACAGCCGCCCAGCGATACAAACTTGGTGCCCGGAACGATTGCAGGAAACCAGCCGCGGGGCAGGAATTTGTCGATTAATTGAGCCAGCGTCGTACCGGCCTGGGCCTTGATGATTCCGGTTGACTCGTCAAAGCTATCGAGCTCGGTGAGTTGCTCGGTGAGCATCACGAGGCCATCGTCGAGCAACGCTGCGTCGCCGTAGCTTCGTCCCTGTCCACGAGGAATCATCGAACCAGTGCTAGGTGGCACGGCGCCCGAGACTGTGTCCGGAGAGACAACGGTGCAGACTCGTTTGGGGTATCGTCCCCAACCTGAAAGCTCAATGGTGGTCATGTCTGCGACTGCCTCGTTACGGGTGTTCAGAGTTCAATCTTTAGATTGTGTGCCTTTCGCAACCACAAACTAAAGTTTGAACTCTAAACGCCTGTTAGTCTCGTTTGTCGACTGACTGAAACTGCATCCAGTGCACAGCAACCCCTAATGAACGAGGATCTTTGCTCACCCCCAGAGACTTAGGTGATGCTGCGTCGGGAAGCTTGAAGATCAGCTCGTTCTCCGGTCGCAACAATGAAGCCGGTAATTTGATACTTCGTTCGGCCGGCTCGCTCTGTTCAATCACAAAGTTATCGATCGCAGTGCCGTTCAAAATTGCAGTCACACGCTGGCGTGAATGCTTTGAAGGTACCACGAACCCCGACAGCTCGATTTTCAAAACCAAATCCGGCGAAGGAACAGATGGAAGTCGAAAGACAATTCCGGCTTCTCGTTCTTCAGTCCAACGCGATTTGGGATCAGGCGCACTCCAGCCGTACCACAAGAAAGGTTCGGCTTGTGTTCCAGCGAAGTCGATCCGATCAACCGGGAGCGTAGGAATATTTGGCTGATGACGCGGTCGGACCCAACCTGCCAGAAACTGCGGCTGTCGCCAATCCCAAATCTTCGCCGGATAATCATCTACATTTGTCGGCCTGACATTCCAAATCCACGTCTCGCGCGCCAGCGCTCCGCGTGCATTGATGAAGACACTCAGCAACAACAGCACACCACCGACCGCCAGTTGCACATTCCACGCGACCCCGTTGTTCGTATGCTCTCGTCGCCGGCCGAGCATCGCCTTAACGCCAAGAACAGCTAACAGGACAAACCATGGTACCAAACCAGTGGTAAACCTCGGGCCGTAGGAAAAGCCGCCGTGCCATGGATCGAACCCGGTGATTACGATCAAATGAAGCAAGATAATCCCGACCGACAGCCATACAAGACATCGCTGCGAAATCTCACCTCGATAGCGGACCAACAAGAAACCAATCCAAAGCAATACCGGGACGAACACGAATAATCCGCGCGAAGGACTGATCAGATTCCCCGGCAACGCTACGGAGGCTTCTTTGAACGCTAATCTGTTCGCCAGGTAGTACTGCGGTAGCAACTGATGGAAGTGATACCAGGAATAAGCTACGAACAATGCGAACCACACGGCGCCTGTTAGAACTAATCGCAAAACAATCCTGCGCTGAACGAAAAACACCCACACGGTGACGGCGAAAATCGCCACCGCGTTAGTCGGCCGAACAAAGTAAGTCCACGCCAACAGAGTTCCGAGGACATAAGGATTCAATCGACGTCCAAGCTGCTGGGATCGAAACAGCATCCAGATCACAACGCCCATCAGCAGAATGCCCCACGTCTCGGTCCACATCGCTCGCGAAGCGGTGCTCCACATCTGTGTCCCAAAGGCAGCGCCAATCGCGATAATCGCGCTCCAGGTAACTGGCAAAGCCAATCGCGCCGTAAAAAACATGATCACCGCCAGCACGGCCATCAGGAGTGCCGCGATCGTCACCTGAATTGCAATTTCTTTTTCCAGGTTGTGGGTGCCGTCCGCATTAGTCGTGGAAACGCCAACGACTTTCGCAACCAGAACGAACGGGATCGAGAGCACCGATGTTCCCGGCGGGAAGTAGTAATAGAAGTGACCATCGTGAACTTCAATTTGATGAATCGAGCCGTTCATGATGGTGTTGTAGTGAAACTCGGGCGTCAATCGTGGAATGGCGTAGTGGTCCAGGAGAAAGCTGCGATGCTCGAGCAGATCCTGACTCAACAGCATTGAATAGTTTGAATCTGTGACCTGACTCACCGGGGAAAACCAGTAGACCACGAAGGCGATGACAAAGATCGCCGCGGCGATGGTTAATTCCAGCTTTCGAATGATTGAAACAGCCGGCATAGGCGGGAGAGACAGCGCCAGCTTATCGAGCGGGCTCGGCCGTCTGCAGGTCAGCTTTCGTTTTCTGTGGATTCAGGAGAAAGCCAAATCGCTTGCTCATGTAAGCGCGCTGCGCCCCCTTGCTCAATCGCCACGCACCAGCATCGATCACAAAATGCGCCATCGTCGCGCCGAGAATTGCCCCGACCAAAAAATCAACTGATCGAGTCAGCGCCACACTGTTTCGGATTGCTTCAAGCGCGCGAAGATCCTCGGCGCGATAAAAAATGAAACCGACGAAAAGCAGGAACAACAAAAACTTCCCAACGCTGCGATAAGGAAAGGCTGCGGCCTCACCATCCGGGCGGGAGTTCGCCGAAACCACGCTCATGAAAGTGATGTACTGAAGTCCATGCGCAATCGCATAACTAAAAAAAGCTACGTTGATGTTATCCGACAGCCAAATGGGCACAAAGAAAAACACGAGAGTGAAGAAGAACACACTCTTGAGCAGGGTAGTTTCTGCGATATTCCTTAGATAGATAAAAAGACTGAATGCTACAACTGCGATCAGCCCATACTTTCCAATCTGATAGAGCAGTTCGAGCGGCCCGTGCAGGTAAACCGGCGAAGCATTGAATCCCAGAATCTTGAAAGTACCGAGAATTCCGCAGATCGTCCCGGCATCGATAGCGAGTTTTTCCAGTTTGTGAGCCGGTCTTCCTTTCTCAGCAATACTGACGAAGGCATAGACGCCAACGTTTTGACGCCCGTAGTGAAAAGCCTGCCAGCCCCAAAACGTGAGCAAGACAAATGCTTGCGCAGTCGTACTTGAGAATGCCAATAGCAGACCAGTGGCAATGGTCAGAATTATCGGGAAGAAAATGTAGCGCGCGGGCTTGCTGCGAACGATGCTGGCAAATTCCTTGTCTGTGTAGAAGAACAATGTGGCCGGAACGTGCGCGGTACTGAGAAAGAGAAGGACACTCCTGATGCCGCCGATGCCCGTCCCAAACGTGGTGAACTGACCAAGCGCAATGAAGAATGCTAACGGCGCCCAAGTCGAGATGAGCAAAGCCAGGATGAATCGTCGCTTTTGAATCTCTCGCGATGAATCCTGAGCGATGACGCTTTCGGGAACCGTCGTAGTGTAGGTTGGCGACAGATTTTTCATTCGTTCCGGCTGATCGAGGTCACTTCTAATGCAGACGGATAGTATTGCACAGGAAACGAGTCAGGCAACAAATACCAGGACGTGAGGTGCCCCGAGCGCTTTCGCAAGGTCAAGCCGTTCTGGTTCAGCAAAGCGTAGTATCCCAGATTTTCTTTGCGTTCTTTGCGCCTCTGCGGGAGACAAGGTTTTTTCCCGCAAAGGCGCCAAGCTGCAAAGGAAACCTGGACACCACATCAATATCGCTTTCTTACTACGGGTTTCCACGCACAACTGACCCTCGAGTAAATTCGGGTGACGTTTCGTTTTGGTTATGCGCTGCTTATTTGGTATTTTTAGCCGCGTTCTGACAGCCTTAATCGCAATCGGAGTACTTTCCCAATGAGATACTCGCGTCTTCCACTGCTTTGCATCCTTGCTGCGCTCTTACTGTCCGCATGTTCGTCAGGATTGAATTCGCCAACAGGTCCAGGCGGTCCCGCCAGCACAGCCAGCAGCACGCCGCTTCCGGAAGGCTCGTATAAAGCGGAAATCACTCCGGTCAATCCACCTCAAACACTCAAAGCCGGTGAATCAGCATCTCTCGCCGTTAAGGTTAAGAACACCGGCAGTGGCCCGTGGCCTGCCCAGGGTGTCGGACCAAAATATAAGGTTGACCTCGGAAACCACTGGTTTGATAACAAGGGCGCTGAAGTAGCCGGTGATGATGGTCGCATCGGGTTACCACGTGACCTCAAGCCCGGCGAAGAGGCTGAACTAACCTTGCGAGTTAAGGCGCCCAAAACTCCCGGAGCTTACGTGCTCGTCTTGGACATGGTCCACGAAGACATCACCTGGTTTGCCCTCAAAGGGTCAACGCCGGTGAAGCTCAACGTTACCGTCCAATAAATAAGAAGTAATGCCAAGAGCGGCAGTTCATGTGCTCGGCTATCTCTGGTTAGGAATTTTGGGGATAGCTCTGGGCTTTTCAGCTTTGACTGCTGATCGGCAGACGCGACAAGTCGAAGAGTACGCCGCCTTCTGCGATCCATTCGGCTACCTGCAAATCGCGCAAGACACGCGGCAGGCTGTTGCCGAGCGTCGCTTACCCACCTATAGCATCGAGACCAATCATGCGAGGCTGCTGATCAATCTCATGAAATCCCAGAATGTTCCCACGCGTTACTGGGACGATCTGGTGGCGCCGCTTTGCTATCACTATTCTCCTCGCGCGGATCATCTCGGCGTTCAATATCCACCCGGTGCTGGATGGATGCTCGCTATGTTCCCGCAAGGTACGGCGCTGCACAGCATGAACCGCGTGGTGATTGCGCTGTTTCTTGTCACCGGGCTGGCAATGCTGGTTGTCGCCGGGCTGACTCGAAGCTGGTTTTCTGCCGGCCTCTTCGTGTTAGCGCTGGTGGTTGGTCTGGAGATGCTGGCACGCATCGACAACGCCAGCTTTTCGATCAATGCGATGTTCGCTCCTCTGCTGCTGTGCGGCTTATTCCTGAGCGCAGCCTTCGTCTTTCAGAATCGCAAAGCCGGTCTTCTTTCCCGCGCCGGCCTACTGACGTTTGTCTCAGGACTATGCTTTGGCTTTGCGATTGTAGTCCGCCTGCAGATTATGTTTCTGCTGCCCGGGCTGCTCGTGTTGCTGTGGCCAGGGCGAACTCGTCAGCTGCTGAAGAGCGGCCTGGTGAATTTTCTGCTCGCCGTGCTGGTCGGGGGAGTATTCCCGCTCATGTTCAATCAAAGCCGCGTCACGGGTTCGTGGTTTGAGTCGACTTATGGAGTTGGAAATACCGACCCGCCAAGCCTGAAAAGTATCTGGCCTAATCTTCACTTCTATTTCGATCCCGGTAAGCCAAGTCAGTACAACTGGGCGCTGCCGGTGGTTCTGATTGGTTGCGTCGGATTACTAGTTTGGCTTCGACACAAGAGGAGTGCTGACGACGGCGAATTCTTGATCTTGACTCGGTTCCGGTTAATTCTTGCGGCTGTCGTTATGTGGGCCATACCTACGACTTACTTCCTGACTCACGAAGTAACCGGGCATCATTACCCTATAGCCACAATCTTTCTGACTTCACTAACGCTGGGATTGGGTTCGCTTTGGCTGGAGGCTCATCGCACTGACAAGGAGATTGAAAACAAAACCAGAAATTGGCTCCGGCCGGCAGGACTGCTGCTTGCGCTGGCCCCCGGAGTCTTTTCAATCACAGAAACCTGGACGAATTATCTACCGGCTACGACAGAGCGGCCGGCTCACTCGTTCACTTTGCCTGCCGAATTGGCCGACGAGAAGGCCTGGGTCTGGTCCAGCGAGTTGAGCGGCAGTCTTTGGTATTACGCTCACAAACCAGCGCATAAGATCAACTTCTCAGGACCCAACGAGCGCAAGATCGTTTACAAGTTTGTGCAGGATAGACTCGAGCCGCAGTACATCATCGAAGACGGACCGGACATGAAGCGAATGATGGAAGAGATGGTTCAGTTCGGAGCAAGCCTTGAACAACGAGGCTCGGTTGATGGCTTCCCTTACTATCTCGTGCATTGGTCTGGCGGCCCATAGAAAGAGTTATTTGTTTGCCGCCGGTCGAAAGCCAATTCTCGTCACTTTCATTCCTAACAAACGTTCATCATCTCCAAATCCAACTGCCAGTGGCGACGTTGCGTTCAGTAGCTGAAACCTCAAAACGTTATTGTCACGGATAAGGTCACGAGGTACTAGCAGTGAAACTGCGCGCGTCTCAGCTCCGACCAAATCAAGCTGGCCAATCAACTGGTCGTTGAGATATGTATTCACGACCTGTTCCTGCAAGTCACCCGCGACGAACGGGGCCACAATCATCTCTAAATTGAAATTGCTCGTGGCCCCCAAGCTGAAAATGACCGCGGCTTCACGACCATCGGTCCATCTTGTCGGAGTTTCCGGGCCGCTCCAGCCGTACCATATGAACTTTCCGGATTCGACGTCACCCATCTCAATCGGAGCGTTCAAGACAGGAAATGTCTCGGGAATCGGCGGACGAATTAACCCGGCCATAAACTGCGGGTATCTCCAATTCCAGAACGCACTCGTATCTCGTTCGAGCGGCGGTCTCTGCCATCTCCAGTCTTCCCACTTGGCAGTTTCGATCGCGATAGCGCCACGCGCATTGGCGAACACGCTAAAAGCTAAAAGCACTGCGCCGAGCGCCAGTGGAACTACCAGCGCCGGACGCGACCAAGCCACTCCAATCCTTTCTCGCCACTTCAGCATTGCGCTGACTCCCAAAATGGCGAGCAACACAAACCACGGCACGAGGTCCGTTGTTAGCCTCGCTCCATAACAGCCGCCGCCCCACCAGGTTTGCAGGCTGGTCAAGACGAGCAGATGACCCAGCACCACGCCGAGCGATAGCCACGTCATTCTGGGAAGTGTGATGTCCTTCCGGAATCGGGCGATCAAATAAAACACAACTAGCGTGACCGGCACATAAATGAAGAGTCCGCGAGCCGGGCTGAACAGACTGCCTCGCAGGATTAGCCACGGATTACTGAAAATGACATTCTCGCGGTAATAGTTTGGGAGGTAATGCCGGAAATGAATCCAGGAGTACAAGCCAAACAACGCCGCCCAAATTGCCCCCGTGATAGCGTACGGCCAGAACCAGCGACGTCTCGAAAGGATCATGTAGATGGTGATAGCCAGGATCGGAATGGTGGCAGTTGGACGTGAAAAGTAAGTCCACGACAATACCGTGGCCAAAAGAATCGGCCTCAACTTTTGCCTGCCCGTTTCCGCTGCGAGCAACAGCCAAATCGCAACGCCCAACAAAAGGATTTCCCAGGTGTGAGACCAAAGAGCTCTCGAAGCAGTGCTCCACACTTGTGTTCCGAACGCTCCGCCAAGTGCGATTAAGACACTCCAGGTAATCGGGAGAATTAGCCGCGCCGTCAAGAAAAAGATACTGGCCAGCAATCCCATCAACAGCGGCGCCAGTATCGCTTGCATTGCAATCTCACCGCGCAATCGGTAAGTGCCGTCGGGATTAGCTGCGTTCACGCCTAACGCGTTCATCACCGCGACAAACGGAACTGAAAGCACAGGACCACCGGCCGGAGGATAGTAATAAATGTGATCGCCAACCTTGAGGAGCTGAGTATGCTCCTTAACCTCGGCGTCGGAAATCGCGTAATGCTTTAGATCGAAGCTGCGAAACTTGAGCAAGTCCTGGCTCAGCAGCATTGAGTATTTCGAATCCGTTATCTGCCGAACCGGTGAAAGCCAAAAGACGATAACGGCAACGATAAGAATGGCAGTGGCGAGAAACCAATCCGATTTGAGGTAAGCCGTTTCCGGCGATGTAGGCTGCATGCGCGGCGGTTATGTTAACACTTCGTCATTTGGAGTGCGGTGACCTGTCACCGCTTTAGCACGTGACGATTCGACGTCGCGCTGCAGCGACAGGTCGCAGCGACCAAAGCGCCGACAGGTCGGCGCACTCCAAAGCAGGCACTACCCGAAACAGCGACATCTTTTACCTGAATCGGTATAATCCCGGTTCGTAATCTGTCCTGTGCTGAAGCCTGGCCTTTAAGCGTCGCAAGAAAAGTGTCTATGAAGGATCAACTCGAGGAGCGCTGCCTTTCTGTCGTTATGCCCGCGTATAACGAGGCTGCAACGCTTGCCGAGGTCGTTTCAAAAGTTCTCGCCTTGAAACACTTGCTCGAGATTATCATCGTTGATGACGGCTCAAAGGATAATTCTCAATCGGTAATCAACAGTCTGGCAGCCGAGCATCCGGAGATTCGACATTGCCGACATGAACGCAATCTCGGCAAGACTGCGGCGCTGCGAACCGGGTTTGCGATGACTCGAGGTTCGGTCGTCATTATCCAGGATGCCGATCTCGAAACTGAGCCTGCTGAGATTCCTCGAGTTATCCAGCCTATCATTGATGGCGAGGCGGATGTGGTCTACGGATCTCGATTCCTGGAGCGTCGCATAAAAGGTAATGGTTACCTCCTTCACTTCATAGGCAACAAGTTTTTGACCGTTGTATCGAATGTGCTGAGCGGGTTGACGGTTACGGACATGGAGACTTGTTACAAAGCATTCCGAGGCGAGATCGTCCGTAACATGATCATTGTCTCCAACGGATTCGGCTTTGAAGTGGAATCAACCGCGAAAATAGCCAAGCTCAAATGCAGAGTCAAAGAAGTCCCCGTTAGTTACCGCGGCAGGAGCTACGAGGAAGGCAAGAAGATGCATTACCGCGATGGGCTGCAAGCGCTCTGGCTCCTGGTGAAGTTCAACATCTTCGTCTCATTGAGATCTTCCTTTCAAACTATCGAGACTACTCCGACTGCCCCTGATGCGAGCCGCGACAGTTCCCGCGCCCTCCTCGTAAATTCGTCAGCTCCGGAACTCAACGAAAATGCATGAGTAGCGGGGCACCTACCAGCCCGGATTCGAAACCGCTTGCTGGAATTCGCAGCCGCATTTTGGCTAGCGACGTTTTGGTTTTTCTTGGCTTCGTCCTGCTTACGCTCGTGATGACGTGGCCCTGGATCACGCACTTGCGCGACGCGGCGTCAGATCCCGGGGATCCTTACCTCAATTCATGGATTCTTTGGTGGGACTATCATCAAACATTTCATAGCCCGCTGAATCTCTTTCACGCAAATATCTTCTATCCCTATCGTTACACGCTGGCCTTTAGCGAACATAACTACGGCATCTCCCTGATTTTCTTTCCGCTGTTTGCGTTAGGCTTTCGGCCGCTAACGATTCACGGTCTAGCGACGCTGCTGGGGTTTGCTCTTTCCGGATACGGAATGTTTCGTTTGACACGAACGCTGACCGGTTATTACGGAGCTGCGTGGATTGCCGGGATCATTTTCGCATTTCTTCCCTACCGCTTCGGACAGCTGCCGCATTTGAACTATCTCTCAGCTGGATGGATCCCGCTTCTGCTCGAGGCGTTGGTTCTTTTTGTCCGCGACCGTAGCCGCAAGCACGCAGTGTGGCTGGGCCTGGCTTTTTTCATGAACGGGTTGTCGTGCGTGCATTGGTTCGTGCTGACGCTAATTCCGTTAGCCTTATCGTTTCTGATGCTGATCTTTCGCTCGGGCGCGTGGAAGGATTGGGCCTTGTGGCGTCGAGGAATTATCGCCGTTGGTCTCGCGGCGCTCGGGTTGGTTCCGTTTCTGATTCCATACCAACGAGCCGCCGAATTGTATGGCTTCGTGAGAAATCCTCAAGAGACGCTTTTCTACTCGGCAAAACCGATCGACTGGTTGGTAGGCGAGTATCGAAGCAAAGTTTGGGGCAAGCTTAATATGGCCGCGCGCGGGGCTGAGAAAGCTTTGTTCCCAGGAGTCTTGCCGCCGCTGCTGGCGCTGGCCGCTTTCTTTCTCGTTGAGCCAACTACGGCTGAGGGTTTCGCTGCGGGTCGCCGGCTTCTCAAGAAACTGGTTGTGATACTGGACGCGTTAATGATCGTTGGCGCGGTCTTGATCATTCGCATCTCCGGCTACGGCGTTTTCAAGGTTCGCGTTTTTGGGTACTACCTCGTTGAGATGTACAGCGCCAGTCCGGTCTTTGTACTACTCGTGGGCGCGTTAGCAATCCGAATCCTGATTGCCTATCCGGAAGTTGTGCGTCGCGCGCGCGAACCAAACATTTTTGCGTCGCTGCGCTCGAAGCGTCGTTCAGAAGCATTCTGGCTCGGAACCATTTGGGCGGTAGTTGGATTTCTCGGCTCGCTGGGAATGAACTTCTATTTTCATCAGTTTCTTTACCAGTACGTGCCGCTATTCAGAAGCATTCGCGTTCCGGCGCGCTGGGCAATGATTTGCTTCGTCGGACTAGCCTTACTTGCCGGCCTTGGTGCAAGAGAGCTTTCCTGCCGCGTTGCCCGACACACGAAATTTCGCCCGGTTGCGATCTATGCCGTGATTGCAATAGCCATCATGGCTGAACAATGGGTTGCTCCACTCAGCTTGATTCATGGAGCAGTCGATCCGGATGCGATCACGCAAAGGTTCAAACAGACCTCGATGTCGGGTGGCATCGTCGAATTGCCCACGACGATTGGCAAAGACGAGAATTATCTCTACACATTGCGCGCAGCAGATCACGCCAAACCCCTGGTGACGGCTGTCTCGGGCTTTGCGCCGTCGTTGCAAACCGACATTCAGGCAATGACTCATGAAGAGGTCATACCGGACAAATTTATCGATGTGCTGGAGTCAATTCCCTGTTCATACCTGGTAGTCCACAACAATTTTCTTGAGCCGGCAAACCGTTTTGCGCTTGAGACGTTTCTGGCGAAGGCTATTTCGCTCGATCGATTGCGTTTTGTGCGGAGCTACGGCGACGCCGATCTCTACGCCGTCACGAAGAACGAACCTGGTGTGAAGAGTGAGGGCGAGCCGTCATTTCCAATTCCGGATAAGGTAGTCGCTGAGAAGACCATTGCTTCTGAAGCATCAAATCCCATCGATGATGATCGCTTTTTTGTTCGAGCTCAATACCTCGATTTTCTGGAACGAGAGCCGGATGAGTCAGGCTCTAATTACTGGACCGCGCAGCTCCAATCTTGCAGCAGTGACCCAAAGTGTTTGGATGAGCAGCGCGTCAAGATTGCGGCGGCTTTTCTCGCCGAAAAGGAATTTCAGGACACCGGCCTTTTCTTGTATTGCCTGTACGACGGAACGGTGGGAAGGCCGCCGACCTATGCTGAGTTTGCAGCGGATCGAAGGAAAGTAATCGGTGGTCCAAATCTCGAAGCAAATAAGAAAGCCTTTCTCGAAGAGTGGGTGCGCCGTCCGCTCTTTGTCGCTCGATACCCTGAGAATCTCAAGCCGGATGAATTCATCAATGCCGTTTTGAAGACTATTAACAGCAGACTGGATGTAGATCTGAGAAAGCAGGGACAGAATCTAATTCAGCAATCGGCGAACAGCAATGACAAGCCTGCGTTGTTGCGAAAGATAGTCGAAGACGAGGCTTTCCGGCGAGCAGAATCCGATCGAGCTTCCGTTACGATGCAGTACTTTGCGTACTTGAAACGCGACGCGGATGAAAGGGGCGTGCGCTTCTGGGTGACTATCCTGAGCAAACACAAGCCCGACGACTTTTTCAAAATGGTGCGAGCTTTTATTACCTCGCAGGAATATCGCGCCCGATTCGCGACTCCACAAAAATAACTCGACGCCGATAATTCTCTCCGGCACTTTCAATTGCTTTCGATACTGAGGCCATGCGGCTATGCCGCCGCACAGTGCGGTGAGGCTTTGCCTCACCGCAAAGCTACTCCAACAGACACACGAGGCTGCGCCTCGCACGATGAGGCGCAGCCTCATCGAAGATTTTAGGACAACGAGTCGGAAAGGCTGAGCCAGCTTTGCACGAAAAGTCTTAAATCCCCACCCGCGGCAGCTGGTGGATAATTCAAGTTCGACCTACAAAGAGAGGTTAGGATGGTCCTTGAATCCCCTCAGCGGCTGCTGAGGGATGTTTCAAATGCAGCCTCGCTCGCAAGTTTCAACGGAAAGTGGCAGGACTTGAACCATCCACCTGCTCCCGCAGGTGGGATTCACTAAACAACGACATCGAACGTTGGTAGGCTGGACCTGAAGTAACCACCTGCTCCCGCAGGTGGGATTCAGTAAACAACGACATCGAACATTGGTAGGCTGAACCTGAAGTAACCACCAGCTCCCGCAGGGGATTTAAGACTTTTCGGGCAAAGCTAGCTGAGCCTTTCCGCACTGTGCGGCGGCGTAGCCCCATTCGCCTCCCAAATCCCAGGTTTCCTTGAAGCCGCCTACTTTCCTTGAAGCCGCCTAAGATTGAGAAGTTCTTCTTCTGCGCGAGTAGATTCCAACACCCACTATCACTAAAAGCGAGCAAGCAGAAATAATCCCACCACGACGAGCAGCCGGAGCTTCATATCGAAGCTCTACTCGATGATCTCCAGCCGTTAGCGGAACACCCATCAACAAATAGTCCGCGATATGAAGTGGCGCCGGCCTTCCGTCAACGCTAGCAGTCCACCCTGGATAGTTCACCTCGCTGACAATCAAAACGGACGCGCTCTCAGACTTTGTGTAAACATTCATGTAGCCTGGTCTCGAACCGATTATTTGCGCTTCTGCTGAAGTTGAAATCATGCCTGGCGGCAATTGCGGCATATCAGCAGACGTCACCTCAAGCAACGCTGTGCGTTTCGGATCAAAAGGCCGTTCGTCCTCGCCTCGAATACGCCGCAACGACTGTTCGGCATCGGCTGACTCGACTTCACCAACCAGCCACGCGCGCGGCAACGCGCGGTCGTTCTCCAGAACCAGGACATTGTTCGCATCATAAACTGGACGCCACTTGCTTTCGTCGTAATGGGGCAATGGTATTGAGCGTTTGGAGGTCGAATCGTACAGGCTGGCTTTCCAGATCAGCACTTCTGACTGTCCCGAGACATTAGAGATCTCGATCCGATCGAGCCGAACGGGCTTGGCAAATCGAATCAATGACCAGAAGCGATGGCCCTCGTAGCGCCCGCCATCAACCGGATAACTGTCGTAAACTTTCGCTTTCTTATGCTGCACGTGGTCGATAGCGCCAGGACTATCGATGGCCCATTCTGAAGCATCAACACCAGCGCGCAGCCGCCGTTCAAGCACCTGACCATCGGTAGCTGTAAAACTAATTTTGGCAATGGGTGCTTCCTGAGGCTCGTCGGTTGCATTTGCTAACGCCGCAACGAGGCCCAAAGAATCGGCTTGAACCGAGGCGCCGCTCAATACTTTTGTTTCGCCCGGCTTGACGACGAAATACGAGTCGGTGCGGAAGAACTTCACGCCATCTCTCTCTTCCAAACCATCGGGCAGCGTGGAAAGATCCGAATAGCTGACCACGAATCGAGTATTCAGCAAATCCAGAACGTGTGAACGCGCGTCGAATTTAGCGCCGTCGAAAACGTTACCGGGCCGAGGATAGACAGCATCTATAGTCACATTCCCCAGCGCGCGGCTGTAGCGTTCGTAAAAGAGAGGCTCGTATCCACCGACGTCTCGAATGCCTCGCAATGCTGAAAAGTTGGGCGGGTCAATTCGCGGCGGCGTCAGATATTCTTCAGCCCAAATGCTGGAAAAGGTGTAGACACGATCACCGTTGATGTTCTTCTCTTTTAGAAATCGAGTGGCGATGGCATCAGCACTGAAACGATCGGGGTTCTTCGATTTGGGCCACCACCAGTAAGAAGCTGCTGTAGCCGGCTCGACTAAACAGGCGATGGTCATCGCCGCCACGAGCAAAACAGCGCGCCGCCCATTCGACATCAAGCGCCAGCCCAGGAACATACTGAGCAGCAGTAACACGGTGAACAGCAGCTTCCACTCAAGAAAGCGGGTGAGAATCTGCGGGTTCGAATGTACGGGAACAGTCACCTTCAGCGTGCTCTGCCACCAAAGCCAGGCAACGACCAAGGCGGCGGCAATCGTCATCAAGCCAATAACAAACTTAACAGTTTCACTCAGTGGAGCATCTGACGGTTTCGTTTTGGAAAGCCTACTCGCTACCGCGTCCCAACCGTACGCAGCCATGGTCGCTGCCGCAAACGTCCACTCGAACGCGTGGCGAGACGGCACGCGGAATTTGTTTAAGAAAGGAACTCTGTAGAGAAATGGATAGACGCTCGTGTTCGGGCCCAACATCCAAATCCACGCCCAAACGGCGACCGCAGCCCAGAACAGAATTCGCCAGTCGCGTTGTGGACCAACGAACAGCTTTATGAGCGCCCAAACTGCCACCAGTAATGCAACCGGAACTATGTAAGCTGTTACATCAGTTTGGTAATAAAGTGGCGCCAGTAATGACTTCACCCCAATCAGTGGCGCGAACGCGCCTTCGCTGAAGATTTCATAAGGCAGCTCGCTTCTGATGCTGAGCCGCTGGGCTTGCATGGTCTCGAGAATTTGAAACGCTGAGACTCCCAGACCAAGCGCCGTTGCCCCCACCGCCACTGCCAGAGGTCGCCAACGAGACCACGCGCTCCACCTGACCGCCAGTCTGGGAGCGCAGGCATCCTTGCCTGCCAGTCCGGGAGCGCAGGCATCCTTGCCTGCCGGTTCAACGCTTGAGTAATGCCAGCGCCGGGCAGGCAGGGATGCCTGCGCTCCCAGGGCGCTTAGAAAGAGTCCGTAGCCGAGAACGATCGTAGTAACTTGAATAATGCCTTGCCCGATTCCAGTCAGGGTTGACAGTGAATAAGCGAGGCTGGCCCAGAACAAACAATGAAAAAATGATCTCGAGCGAGCTCGCTCGATGGCGATCAAGATCAGCGGCGTCCACATCATCGTGTTGGTGAGCATGCCGTTGTGCGCGATTGGGCTGAACATCATGCCGCCATACCCAAATGCGAAGGCTGCAAACAACGAGGCCAGCCGGCTTCGGTCGAGCTCGCGGATCCAGGCGTACATGAAGATTGGCCCGAGCAGAAAAGGCGCCATGACATATATTTCTTCAGCGATGTAGCCCGGCAAAAAAAGATAGGTCCACGTGAGCGGATAACCGATGCCCAGTTGGGCCATCGACAAGAGTGGATAACCCGACATTAGCTGAGGCAGCCAAAATGGCAATTGACCGTGGCGGATCTGTTCCCAAGCTACTGACCGGAGCGGGTAGGTGTAAACAAAGGCATCGTTGGTAACAAAGACTCTACCGGTGAAGAGGACCGGTGCAAAGAACAAGATGAATACGGCAGTGAATAAGAGAACCGCTCCGAGGTCCGGGCGCCGGCTAGTTATGAGCTGCTGCCAATAAAGTCGGTTCATGCGCGATCTAAATCCGACAAACTTCATGGCCTTCGCACAATCCTCTAATTCACACCCGGTTTCAACCGGGTGCTAACGGTTCCACAAGGGGCGTTTCTTGACCGTTTCAACGGTAATAATAGATTTAACTGACGGCTTGGTCATTTCGGTTTGGGTGGCGCGTCGGCGGTCTTGCCTAAGATGAAGCCTCCGATGGTTCCCAGCAGTCCGACTACCGGTGCAATCTGGTCCTGCGTGTAAGCGGATGCAACCAGGAATAGGGCGGCTACAATAATTATTGTCGTACCGAACATGCGGTTTGCATCCGCTCCCCAGCCTTTGCCCATCTTGATCATGAAAATCACTTCTAAGCCCATTGCAAGTATTCCGAAAAGTAGTACTGCGTAGCTAAGTCGCGTCTCATCGGCACTTCTGATTCTGGGTTGCAAGGTTGGTAGGTATGGCGTACCGGTATTGAGTGGTAACGGGGACGGCGTGCTTACCTGCGCCTGCACACATACCGTGAAGATCATAAGAGTGACGACAATGAGCATCAGTCTTCGCATGTTCGCTCTCCTTAGCTTTTTTGATTTTGTGAAGGCCTAATGCGTAGGCCTGTCGTTTGGGCTTGGGTCAGTCAAGCATATTATTACCGTCTCAACGGTTTACGTTTCTTTGTCTGGCGGCGGAAACCGTTAGAACGGTTCGAGTGTTTTCCGCGCCTAAACACCCGGTTGAAACCGGGAGTGAATGAGAGGAGTCTTGCAAGTGCCCCTTCTGTTTGTCGATAACTGGATTCCGTCTTTCATTGATATCAAGCAGAACCCCATCAGACGTTACGAAAACGCAAGCGTGACACGCACAGCCAACATCGCGCTCATCAACGAAAGCAAGGCGATGAAGATGACACGAATAGTCTGATCCAGGCGCGGCGAGCGCCCCCAAATCCCAAGCAGGATGATCACCGGAAAGATTACCATCACATAACGAGCGAGCGACTGCGAACCCGCCTGATAAGAAAGCGGTACCAGCACCGAAACCAGTGTATAGAGCGCGAATGCCCAAGCTCGCCTTCGCAACCAGACTACGCCGCAAACCAACGCCATGACTGCAGCTGCGAAATTCAGTAACCGGAAATCCCAGTTAAGGCTGACCAGATCAAGCTCGCGAATAAAGGTCATTAAAGGACGCCAAAAGAATCCGGCATCGTGGCCCCATGCGAGCTGGATGTCTGCGAAGGCAAACGCATTTCCCGTGATGCTTTTCAAATACAGCATGAAAGCGAGCAGACCGAACGGAACCAACAACAAACTCAGTACGTCAGCCTTAATCCGGCTTGTCTTATTTCCCCGCGGCCAATACATCAAGGCCAGGGGCAGGATGAGGAACACTCCGGCAAACCTCGTCGCCGACGCCAGGGCGCCACAGATTCCCGCCAGCCACCATCGTTGACGGCGAGCCGCGTAAATGCAGCCGAGCGTCAGAAGCAAAAACAGGGATTCGGTCTGAGCCAGAGAGAAAAAATAGCTGACTGGGAAAGCGGCAACATAGAAGACCGCTCGTTCAGCATCCGACGGCTCATAGTCAAATGCGATCACAAGCCGATACAACACAATTAGAGCAAACAGAAACAGCAAGCTTGAAAAGACAATCCCGGTAATTGGGAGATTACCAGTCAGCGACGACAAAGCTCTCAACAACACCGGGTAAAGCGGGAAGTAAGCCCAGGTGCGTTGCTGGATAGTGCTGAAAGATTCCTTCTCATAACCATTGCGTGCGATGTTCAAGATCCATAGGCTGTCAGCGCTGGACGTCAGTCGCGTCAACACATCGGTCACGCGAGTATTCTTGAGCGAGATACTGGACTCGTGTATGTCGCCGAATTGGTCTTGCACAGCAGGCTGGAACCGCATGTTCGCGCTTAGCAGCACTACGAATAGAATCAACAGCCGCGTTAAGGTGAAGCTAAACAAAGCCGAACGAATAGAAGGATCCTTGAATAATCGATTCGCTATCGAGTTCCCGCCGTTGTGATTGGTTAAGGGCATAAGCGATGTTGGCGAGCGACAAGATACCATCATTTCGGAGAAGTCGTCGCTGAAGTACGACTGATGCAGTTGGGAAAATGCCACGGGCTTGACCCGTGGTGGCTTACGATTGTCACTACAAAGGGAATTCTATTCGTATTGAAGGATGCCCTGGGCTTGTCCCAGGGAGGATTCACGTTTTATGTGTTTGGTTTCGCTAAGACAATTGTGAAGAACCACGGGACCAGCCCGTGGCATCCGCAAAACGCAGCCGCGCTCTCTTTGTAGTTGCGACCGTAAGCTACCACGGGTCAAGCCCGTGGCATTCTCAAAACAGCATTAGTGCCGCTGATTTGAAGAGTCGAGAAATCCTGTCCCTCCAGACCGCTCTTCATGGAAGATTTGCCGCGGCCATTCATTTCGACCCGTTTGCTATACTTACAGCCTCTTATGCGCTTCAAAAAAGTTGAAGGGATTGACTACAAGCGAGGCGCGGAGGAATATCCACGCAAACTCGCGCCGAGCGATCGACATCATCTTCTCACCAAGCCGTTCTACAATTTGGCGTTCAAACACGATCGATGGGCGGGTGATGGTCCAGACTCGGATACACATCGTCACTTCTGCGACTTCGCTAACCTGGCGGTGGCGCTGGCATTGCCCCCGGGCTCGCGCATCCTGGACGTCGGCTGTGGCTCAGGCTGGTTGTGCGAATACTTCGCGCGGTTTGGTTACGACGTAACCGGAATTGATATCAGCTCCGATTTGATTGATATGGCCCGGCAGCGGCTCGCGAATGCTCCCTTCGGTCTCGATCACGAAACCGGACTTAGCTCCCGGTTTTTAGTTCACGACATCGAGCAGTCCGCGATGACTGAGACTTTCGACGCGGTCGTTTGTTATGACGCGCTCCACCATTTTGAAGATGAGCATGCGGTCCTGAAAAACATTTATGCGATGCTTGAAAATGGCGGCCAGCTTTTTGTGCTCGAGGGGGAACGTCCTCCCGCGGGCTCGGACACAGAAGACGAATTACGCAGCGTGATGCGCGAGTACGAAACGCTTGAATCGCCGTTCACGCGTGAGTACTTGTTGAGCTTGTTATGCGAGCATGGGTTTGCTGTAGTTGGTGATTATGTCAGCGTCAATGGTTTGTTCGAGCGTGACTCAAACAGTCTGCTTTCACAGATAAATGCTGAGCCATTCAATTACCTTCTCTGTAAGAAGATTTCGCCGGCGCCTTCAAGAATTCGTGATAGTCGAAAGCCCGGTCGCTTGCTCGCTCGCTTCACGGCAAGTCAGGTGGGTTCTTTGCAACTGCAACCGGGTGAACGAATCACTCTGTCTCTTGAGATTGAAAACGCGGGAGACACAGTTTGGCTTGTTAGTCGCGCAGCTCCAAGAGGAACGGTTCGACTGGGTGTAAAGATTTTGAATGAAAAAGGAGAGCCGGTGATCGAGGTCCACGGGTCGCCACCGCTTTCGCGCGCCGTGGTCCCCGGCGAGAAGGTTGTGGTTCAGATTAACCAACCCGTTCCCGATGAAGCCGGCAATTATTCTTTGAAGATAGATTTGGTTTGTCAGGATATCTGCTGGTTCGAGCAGCATGGCTCCGAACCACTCAGGATCGAGTTTCAGGTTAAGGATTGACGATGAATCCAGCGCTTCCGGGAAATGATCTCATCGAAACTGGACTCAAAGACCTGCAGGCGGGGCTCGAGACCGTCGAGGCTCTGCTGGTGGCGATCGGTGCACCACGATTGCGACGAATTGGCTTGGACTTACCTGAAAAATTACCGAGTGAGCCTGAACACCGTCTCTATGAGTTGTTGGCACTTGAAGGGCCCGATTCTGCTCACTCCCGTTATAACGCCCTGATCAGAAGACTCGTAAGCTTCGAACGGGCAGCCGAATGCGACAACAAGTAACTTCATCGGTGATCGAGACTTTTATGTTTCGCCTGGCGCGTAACGCCAGCTCGCCTGGACGAGTGTTTATGGTTGGCGGGGCATCAGCCGTTCTACTTGGATGGCGTGACTCAACCATAGATGTTGACCTTAAGTTTCTTCCCGAAACCGATGCGTTGTTACGAAGCCTGCCGGAACTAAAGGAGATTTTGAAGATTAACGTCGAGATCGCATCACCTGATCATTTCATTCCTGAGCTTCCTGGATGGCAGGATCGAAGCGTTTTCATAAAACGTGAGGGAGCGCTGGATTTCTTCCACTATGACTTTTACGCTCAGGCGCTCGCTAAGATCGAACGAGGCCATGACATCGATCTCCGCGATGTTGATGAAATGATTGGAAGAGGTTTGGTTGAGCGATCAAAACTCTTCGAATTGTTTTCTGCAATCGAAGATCAGCTCTATCGGTATCCTGCGGTTGATGGGAAATCATTCCGAGCTGCAGTGGATCGAATTGTTCGTAAGCAGTAAACGTGCGATTACAAGCCTCTCTAGAGTTCAATCTTCAGAGTGTGTGGCTCAGAGGACAAACTAAAGAGCCTCGTGCAAAACTCCTCTCATTCACACCCGGTTTCAACCGGGTGGTAGCGGTTTCCACGAGCACTCCTTAACCGTTTTAACGGCATTAACATACTTGACGAATCAACCCAATGAACGCCGAAGGTGCTTGCGAATTCCAGCCTGGGGCAACGCCCCAGGAATAACGCAAGTGTTTGCTTCGCTAACGCTGAAAGCGTTGGCGAGTAGTGCAGTGGGTCG
>DATNBH010000088.1:0-4434 GCA_035572035.1 Pyrinomonadaceae bacterium
GGGGATGATCTTCGGGTCGTTTGGCGGCTGGTGCCTGGGGCTGCTGTCGAAAGTGGCGGGGCCACAGTTGCTGGAGTACATGGCGAGTGGGGCCGGGCTAGGCGCCGTGCTGGGTGTCGTGATTGGCATCGTGATTACGAAGATGTATAGCAAGACAGCAATCAGTAATCAGTAATCAGTAATCAGTAATCGGCGATCGGCGATCGGCGATCTCAGATCTCAGATCTCAGATTTCAGATTTCAGATCTCAGAATGCAAAATAACTAGCCGATCTTCCGGAGTGTGTAGTGGAGACAGAGTCGATGGCCTCAGCGTCTGAGCCGACGATTAATTCTGAAAGTGCGTCAGAGGCGGTCGCAGAGATAACTCGCACTGACGCCGAAGTCCCCACAACAGTAACCGAGTGGTCCTTAACGAAACGAATTTGCTTCCGTCTAGCCTGTGTCTACTTCGTCCTGTATGCGTTTCCATTTCCAATTGGCGCATTGCCGGGCACGGAAACTCTCGGGAGCTACTACGAGGCAATCTGGCAAAAGCTCGTGCCCTGGGTGGCCACGCACATCCTTCACTTGAGCTATGCGATAAGCTTCGCGCCGACCGGCAGCGGCGATACAACCTACAGTTGGGTCCTGAACCTCATTTACCTTTTCCTTGCGATTGTTGGTGGTGCGATTTGGTCGGTGTTGGATCGTCGACGATCAAACTACGATCGTCTGCATAACTGGTTGAGATTATACGTTCGCATTTATGTCGGCGTCGTCATGATCGGCTACGGAGCTTTCAAGGTTATTCAGTCCCAATTTCCTGCTCCTAATCTCATCCGGTTACTGCAGCCGTACGGTGATTCTTCTCCCATGGGTTTGCTTTGGACGTTCATGGGAAGCTCGTACACTTACAATTTGTTCACCGGCGCTGCTGAAGTCGTTGGCGGAGCGTTGTTGATTATTCCTCCGCTCGCGACCTTGGGGGCGTTGTTGACGATCGCGGCGATGGGGAATGTGTTCGTGCTCAACATGGCTTATGACGTACCAGTCAAGCTTTTCTCATTTAATTTGATCCTGATGGCTGCCTTTGTAGCCCTTCCTGATGCGCAGCGTTTGCTCAATATCTTTGTCTTGAATCGATCGACGCAGGCGGCAGAGCCTCGACCTCTCTTCAATCGTCTCAGGCTGAATGACGCGATGCGTTGGCTGCAGCTAATCTTGTTGGTGGTCTTTCTTGGTTTTTCACTTTTCCAGTCCTGGCAACAAGCGCAGGGAATTCTGAAAGGCAAGGTATCCGATAAGTTGCTGGGAATTTGGTCGGTGCAGGAGCAGAAGGTTGATGATCAAGTTCGCTTGCCGGCCATGGCAGATTCGACTCGTTGGCAACGCGTAGTTTTCGAGCAATCGACTCGCCTCGGTGTGCAATTCATGGATGCACCTTTCGAGCGCTACTCGATGGAGCTGGATGAGCAAAGTCAAACCGTCAAACTCACGAGTCGAGATAACCCGGATTGGAAATCAAATCTTAAATACGAGTTGGTCCCGCCCAACGGGATGGTCTTGCAAGGTGAAGTGGACGGCCATCGCGTGGAGATGAAACTGCAGCGCAAAGATCCGGCAACATTCCGATTGTTGAATCGAGGTTTCCATTGGATCAGCGAAGCGCCATTTAACCGGTAGACTCTTTATGAACTGAAGTTAATCAGGAGGAAGTACATGCGTAAGTCAGCAGGTATCTTAGTTTTGATTTTGGTGAGTTTATTGATGAGCTCGTCAGCATTTGGTCAGCGGCCAGACCCGGCAGTCTTGATTGCAGCCCAGAAGGAAGCGATGGCGCCGCTCGCTTTCATGGACGGCGTATGGCGTGGACCTGCCTGGACAATTCTATCGTCGGGTCAGAAGCACAACATTACTCAGACCGAGAGGATTGGCCCTTTTCTCGATGGCTCGATCAAAGTCATCGAAGGGCGCGGTTACGAGGACGACGGCAAAGTAACCTTCAACGCCTTTGCTATCGTCTCGTACGATGTGAATAAGAAGACGTATTCAATGCATTCTCACGCAGGCGGACTCGTAGGAGATTTTTCTCTCAAGCCTAATGCCGAAGGGTTTGTTTGGGAGATCCCTGCCGGACCGATGACTATTCGCTACACAGCGACCGTAAAAGACGGCACCTGGCGCGAAGTTGGCGACCGGATAGTGCCCGGCAAGGACCCCGAACGCTTCTTTGAAATGAATCTAAAACGTATCGGCGACTCGACCTGGCCTGCTGCTGGGGCAATTCCTCTGAAGTGAGACTAACACCTGGTCTCTGGCAAGTTATTCCTTGAAATTGTATAGTTTTCCGACCATTTTGCCCTGACAGGACCCGACCACCAAAAATTTTTCGAACGCCCTGGTCCTTTTTTGCGTAACTCTGCGCGTTAGCTAAGTGGGGGACGCGAGCACGAGCACGGGGGGAGCGACAAGTTGGGCGGCTTTGCTTTGGTTGGGCTCAGGCAAAGCCGCAAAGTTTCGGGCGGACAATTTAGTCCGCTCATTTTTATGAGGATTTACGGAGAGGCAATGAATAAAGTCTTATCGTTCTTAATAATTCTAGTTATCTCAGCGGCAGGCGTTTCAGCGCAGGGAAAATCAACCAAAGACGGCGCGGTTGTGAAAACTGTTTCGTACCGAACCGGGTCGCAAAATCGTTCCAAAGCTGGAGTCGTGGAAATTGGTCCTCGCTCGACTTACCTTAAAGAGGGCTTGAGTCTTGCGGCTGTACTGCACGTACTTGGTGCGCCGGCTTCGATTACTGAACAGACCGCGGATGGCAAAACCGTCATGAACTACGAGTTCAAGCGCGGTGGCGGCCGCACGTTGACCGCTCAATTCATCAACGATGTCCTGGTTCACTTTCAGACGGTTGAAGTTTCCGATCTGGCGCCTCGAACGGCAGGTTTCTAAGTACATCAATTAAGTCAAACCCGGGAACCGACGGGGGCGCAGGCATCCCTGCCTGCTTGAATGCTGGGGCGGCAGGCAGGGATGCCTGCGCTCCATCCCGTTACCAGAGCGCGTCGTGACGTTCGCGGACACCGTGAGCTTCGCGGAGTTCAATTCCGCCCGGTAAGGTCCCGCTGAAGCTGCCGAACCAGTGTTTGTAGTCTGATTTGATCACGAGGAAGTTATCGTGATGATAGATCAGCTGTTCAGGCGTGAAATGTAAGGTTCCGCCTTCGGCGAAATGAATCGTGTCGAGATCATCTGAAAAGCTATTGGGCCCAATCTCAGTGGCTTCGTTCTCAATCCAGATGGTGCGTTCACTATTCACTGCTGTATCGAAGACACCTACGATCGCATTGAAACCGACGAGACGGTCGTTCTGATCTTTGCCCACGCCGGCAACCCATCGCCATTTCGTGTTCCGCTCGTGATAACCGGCCTGGATGTCAACGAAAAGGACGCCTTCAGCTGAGCGCGAGTGGCCGTCGTACTTCACTGTTGCGCGAGCGCCGGGACAGTAGTCTTTGTGGGCCCACATGTAAGCTCGATCGGCTGGTCGGTAGAGTTCGAAGCTGTTAGCCGGCTCAAACTGAATATCGATCTCAGCCGCACCGTCCTTTACTCTGGTTCGAGTTAATTCGTGATTGACTTTGTGAGTAAAGAAGTGAGACTTGGTGCGAAACTGCTGGCTCGCGCGATCCCAAATGCCCCAGTACTCTTGCTGGAGCATTCCGACTTTCACTCGCGCAGCACAGATCGAAAGTTCAGGGCTCCAGAATGAAACGTAGTGCCAGCTCTTTCGAAGTTGCCAGTTTTTGAAGAGTGGTAAGTGTTCGGGCGGCAGCGGTACGCCAGTCGGCCGGCCTTCACGACTGCCACGATAAGGTTTATCAAGTGAGGCTCCCATAGCGGCTGGGATGATAGCTCATTCCGTCGCGCTAGCAAACAAAAACCGTGAACTAATCAGAACTGTTTTCGACAGCACCCTCGCTCAAGAGTCCGTTGACATTAAGAGAAATGCCGCGTTATCGCGCGCGCTCTCTTGCAAACACTTTTGTTTCGCCGATTGATCTTGATCTTCGGATCTGGCTTCTCGCTGACTCGTTACGTATTGAGATGCGACGGGCTGGTCCCGTGGTAATCACGATGAGAAGCTACAAAAAGTCTGACTGCGATTCGGGATGCCACGGGCTGGCCCCGTGGTTTTCACGCTCGCTACTACTGGAAAGCTTCTAATCAGCAGCCAGCGTGAAATACCACGGGCCAAGCCCGTGGCATCCCACCAGGTTGCGCACAGTTTGCTTTAGCGTCCAGCATGACGCTCCACCGGGCAAGCCGGTTCTATGAAAGGGCTGTCAAGAAAAAACTTCTCCGAAGCTGGCCAGGCGACTAGGCGTACTTGAGAGCGAGCTCAAGATGAGCGGAACTCGGCAACGCTGGTTACAGACCCAACTTAAAGCAG
>DATNBH010000089.1:0-68384 GCA_035572035.1 Pyrinomonadaceae bacterium
GAGCGCCGATATTTGAAGTCATGATGATGATAGCGTTTTTGAAATCTACGGCGTTGCCGAGGGCGTCGGTGAGAACCCCATCTTCAAAAACCTGCAACAAAACATTGAAAATGTCAGGGTGCGCTTTTTCGATTTCATCAAACAGCAATACCGAGTAAGGCGCGCGCTTGATGCGCTCGGTCAACTGACCGCCTTCTTCATGCCCGACATAACCCGGTGGTGAGCCGATCAGTTTAGAGACTGAATGCTTCTCCATGAATTCCGACATGTCGAAGCGAATCAGAGAGCGCTCGCTACCAAACAGGAATTGAGCGAGAGAACGGGCAACTTCGGTTTTTCCGACACCAGTTGGTCCAAGGAAAAGGAAAGACCCAACCGGACGCAACGGGTTCTTCAATCCCGCTCGTGAGCGACGAATCGCGCGAGCCAGGGCGGAGATTGCCGGACGCTGTGAAACTACTCGCTGGTGCAATTCAGCTTCAATGCGAAGGAGTTTGCGCTGTTCTTCTTCCTTCAGCGAAGTCACGGGAATGCCGGTCCAACGCGCTATTACTTCTTCGACATCGTCGCGAGTAACTTTCGCGGAGACGATTGCATCGTCGGTGTTGCGAGCACTGCTGTCTTCAAACGGCGAGCGAGTCCAGTCGCTCAATTGCGCGTCCCAATCATCCAGACTGCCCTGCTCACGTCGCACTCGCAGCTTGACTCTCGCGCCTGCTTCGTCAATCACATCGATAGCCTTGTCGGGCAGGAAGCGATCCGGAATGTACCGGTGCGATTGATAGACCGCGGCTTCGAGAGCGTCATCGGTGTAATGCACCTGGTGAAAGCTTTCATAGCGTTCGCGCACGCCGTCGAGAATCTCAACTGCTTCAGCTTCTGAAGGCGGCGGCACTTTAACTGCCTGGAAACGTCTTTCAAGCGAGCGATCTTTCTCGATCGACTTGCGGAATTCTGAAGGTGTGGTCGCGCCAATACACTGAATCTCGCCGCGAGAAAGAGCGGGCTTCAAAATGTTCGCCGCGTCAAGCGAGCCTTCAGCGGAGCCGGCGCCAACAAGAGTGTGTAACTCGTCGATGAAAACGATGTACTGCGGGTTCTCGATGAGCTCGCGCATGATTTGCTTGAGCCGCTCTTCAAACTGACCGCGATACTTTGTTCCCGCTACAATCAGCGAAAGATCGAGCGACAAGATGCGCTTGTTCTCGAGAAATGAAGGAACCTCACCGGCAACGATCCGCTGGGCCAGACCCTCGACGATGGCAGTCTTGCCCACGCCGGGCTCACCAATGAGAACCGGGTTGTTCTTCGTGCGGCGGCAGAGAATCTGGACCACGCGCTCAATTTCAGGCTCGCGACCGATGAGCGGATCAAGCTTATCGTTCGCGGCATCTTCAGTCAGGTCGCGCGAGAACTCGACGAGGTGCGGAGTGTCTTTCTTTGCGGTGCTACGTGATTCATGACCCGACTGTCGAGAAATCTCGTCGCGTACCGCGTTCAAGCGCAAGCCTCGCTCGTAAAGGATCTCCGCGGCCATCGAACGCTCTTCGCGTAGAAGTCCAAGCAGCAGGTGCTCGGTGCCAATGTGCCGGTGCTGCAGCCGGTCGCTTTCTTCGTGAGCGAAAGCTAGAACCCGCTTAGTCTCCGGAGCGAGGGGAAGCTCGACGGACGTCGAGATCTTTTCTCGCAGTAGTGTGCGGCCTTCAATCTCTTTACGAATGGACTCGATGGAAAGCTGGGCGCGTGGAAAGAACCGTCCAGTCAGCGTCTTATCTTCACGCATCAAGCCCAGCAGCAAATGTTCAGGCTCGATTGCATGGGCGCCGAATTGTGAGGCTTCGTACCGAGCGAAGAAGATTACTCGTCGCGCTTTTTCAGTGTAGCGTTCGAACATTAATTAATCCGGTTCAAAAAAGTGCCTATGATTACCATGCCGGGCGAAACTGCTTGCTCGCCCGGCAACCGAGCGCATTATAACCCGATTAACCGAAAGGCAAAAATTATTGTTTCCAGTGCCTAAAGGTATACGCTCAACTCGTTAGGATTTTCAAAAGGCTGGCCTTTTTGGGCAGGATCGAGGGGAATTGCTCGCAGTTAGGCTTCGACGATCTGACCGCTCTCCAAACGAAGAACCCGGTCGCACCCGCTCGCGACTAGTTCATTGTGGGTGGCGATGATGACTCTGGCGCTCCGCCGCTGAGCGTAATCAGCAAAGAGTTTACCGATTTCAGCGGCAATCGCCGCGTCCAAATTGCCGGTAGGCTCATCGGCCAGAACCACGTCCGGCTCCGTTATCAGCGCTCGAGCGACAGCGACTCTTTGCTGCTCACCACCCGATAAATCTCCGATCTTGTGAGACTGACGCTCAAATAGACCAACCGAATCGAGCGCCTGAAGAGCCCGTTGGCGAGCCCGGTCCGCGGCGACTCGAGCAATGCGGAGGGGAAGGCCAACGTTCTCGATAGCATTGAGGTCCGGCAGCAAGTAGTGAAACTGAAAAACAAAGCTGATAGCGGGCGAGTGTTTGAGGTCGTCGAATTCGATTACGCCAGTGTCCGGAACCTCCAAGCCGCCGATCAAGTGCAACAGCGTCGACTTGCCGGCTCCGGATACGCCCGTGATGGCGACGGATTCGCCGGAGGCAACGACGAACGAAACGTCGCTCAGCACCGGAATCGACTTGCCCGCCGGTGAGACAAAGCTCTTTGAGAGATTGCGAACCTGCATGCTCTAATTCCGATCGCGCAAGGTCTCGACTGGACGCATCCGCGCGGCTACATACGCAGGATAAATTGTCGCCACCAGCGTGAGTACCACCGCTACGACTGCTGCAATCATCACGTCTGTGGTTCGTGCATTGAACGGGACGCTGCCTATCGAGTAGACATCCGCTGGCAACCTCACAAGCTGGTAACGATTTCCGGCAATACAACCCGCTAATCCCAGCACCACGCCGAGTGCGGCTCCTATGATTCCGATCAGTGCCCCTTCGCTTAAGAAAATCATTAGTATGCTCGCGGCTTTTGCGCCCATGGTTCTTAGAACAGCGATATCAGTTCGCCGCTCAACAACGACCAGGACCAGCGTGGTAGTTATGTTCAAGGCGGCGATCAGGATGATTAGCGCAATCACAACCATTCCAGCTCGTCTTTCCAACTCGAGTGCCGAGAAAAGTCTGATGTTGGCTTGCTTCCAATCAACGATCGAAAAAGAATCACCCAGCTGACGGTGCAGGCTGGCGGCAACCGCATCGACGTTATCAACGTCACGCACCTCGACACTGATCATTGAAGCGGCGCGTTCAGAACCGACAAAGATCGCCGCTCGATCAAAAGCGAGATAAATCCAGGTCGAGTCGTACTCGAACAAGCCTGACTTAAAGATTCCGGCTACGTGAACATTTCGTCGCACCGGAGCACGCCGGGCGACACTCGCGCTTGCGGGAATGAGCTCCGCGATATCGTCAACGTTCAGGCCGGTCTGGCGAGCCAGCTCAGATCCGATGACCACGTTCGGTAGCTGCGGCTCATTGTGCTCGTTAAGCGCGGGCTCGAACAAAGATTCAACTTTTCCTGACGTGAGAGTTCTTTGCAGTTCTGCGCGAGCTGAAGCCGACGATGCATCGATGCCCCGCAGCACAGCGTAGGTCGATGTGGTTGGTCCGGTAACAACTGCGCCATCGTAGGTGGTGGGCGCAGCTCCAGTAACGCCCGGGACTTTTCGAACGCTTTCGATTAGCTGGTTATAGTCCGGCATCGGCTGGCCATCAGCGCGCATGATGGTGATGTGAGCTGTCCCGCGCAGAATTTTGTCCCGCATCTCGTCACTGAAACCATTGGCTAACGCCATCGCTACGATGAGCGCGCCGACACCACATGCAATACCAACGACCGCGAGCACAGCTGTTACTCGCGCCATCCTCCGTCGCCGTCGGGACCGCAGATATCGAAGTGCAAGAAACAGTTCGTATGGCATGTCTAAAGCTGAGGGTGTCGGATTTGGGGTGTAGGGTGTAGGTAGCTACTCAGTGCCAGCGGGCTCGTTGAAAACTGCATCGAGATTTTGAACCATTTGCCACTCGTCATTTGCCATTTATCATTTTCCATCTTGTTGGATACTTTCCTGGTGCGGTCGAGCCAGCGAATTGAAAGACGACAAGTTTTAGAGGCAAGTGAACAATGACAAATGATAAATCACAAATGGTAAATTCTGCCTTACGACACCCTACACCCCACACCCCACACCCTACACCCCGCACCCCCGCACCCCCGCACCCTATCGGCTGAGTGGACAGCGAGCCACATCTTCGGGACGATTCTCGGGTAAAAGTCGTTTGAGATTCGGCGAATCAGACGCGTTAGCATCATCCGGAGGTCGAAACTCATAAATGAAGTCGGAAACTCGTCGAAAATGAAATTGCGACTCGAGCTTTACAACCTCGGGTATCTCCTCGCGTTGCCACCCGCAGACGAACCACCAGCGGGTATCAGCATCAATAAAAACGCGCCGGCCATTGTTTAGATAATTAGTAATTAGCGGAACCAGCTGCGGACCAGGCCAACCACTCCCCGTTCCAATCACGTCCCATTCTCCCGCGCCAACGCCTCGCCAATAATTGATCGCGACAGTCTGCTGACCCGCCATCACCACCGCATCACGCGGCAAACGAGCAAGCTGCGAATTGTAAGTCTTCGAAAGGGTCCGCCAGGCAACAAATTGTTTGCTAATAGGTCGAACATAGAGACCGAATAGCACGACGAGCAGGATTATTACGGCTCCGCAAACAAGCAAGGCTCGAGCAGAGCTCCGCAGTCGCGCATTCAATGTCCGATGCAGATAATCTCCGGCAAGCGGCGCCAGCGCCGGCATCGAAGCAAACGGATAACGCCAGACTATCGAGGTGCTGTAATTCAGCAGCAGCATCAGATCGACGGCAACGCCAACGCCTGCCAAAAGCAATAACGGTGACCAGCCGCGCTCGCGCCATTCTTTTCGAAAGGCGAACGGCAAGCTAACCAGCACCATTGGAGAGGTAACAAACACGTAAACTAGAAAAGGCCATACGTTACGAATGCTCACCGGATGTGTAGCTGATTCCTGCCGCATTGATTCGCGCCAGCCTTGCCAGCTTGCTCGGTAGACAGGATCGCTGAAGAACCAGTAACCAAACCCACTAACCGCGAACAACACAAATACCAGACACGACAATCCCACGATGACCAACTCGCGGCGACTAAGTTTCCAGCCAAACACAAATGGCGCAATCACCAGCCAGGGAGCATAAAACGCCGTCGTCTCTCTTAAATTCACGCTGGCTCCGAGCAACGCAGCGCCGATTAAAACCAGCATCACTTTTCGCTGACGCAGACCGCGCATATGTATCAGCAAACTTAGGCTAATGATCAATACAGCCGGCACATCCGTCATCACCTGACCTGAATAGATGATTAGGATCGGTGAAAACATCAGCAGCATCGCCGCGACCGTCGCTGACTGCACGGACCGCGTGAGATCTCGAGCGAGGGCCCAGCACGCCACGACAGCCAATGGTCCCTGTACCACCACTGCATACTTGAAGACGAGGTAGGCCTGGCTGGGCGGGACGTCGAACAACGCGTGCGCAGCGCGATAAAGTAAATAGTTGTAAAGCGTGAAAAGACTCCGTCCCAGGGCCATCGACGAGGGCTGACCTCGCAAAGACAGAATCGTGTAGTCGAGTCCGTCCCAATCACCAATGAACGGGTCGACAAAGATTAGGATCAGAATTAGAGAGACTACTGCGGCTGGTAACCACCAGCGCCAGGAAGTCCAAAAAGTTGGTTGAGAATTTTGAGCTGAATAGCCGTGCAGTTTCGGCTGCCCGTTCACATGCGAAGCGTCAGGTTTGTCTGGTGGCGTTCTGATCGTCTGTGGTGGCTGGCTCAACAGGTTGTCTTGGGAACGAGTCGTCCGGACGTTTCACCATCTTTACTCGATTGCCCTGCGCATTGTACTCAACTTCATCCATGATGTTGTAGATCAGCAGGACGCCGCGGCCGGAAGTCTTGAAGAGATTCGCCGGATCGCACGGATCGGGAATCTCCTGCACATTGAATCCTTCCCCTTCGTCTTCTACGGTGAAGCACGCTTCACGCGGCGAAAGTTCGGCAGTGACTCGCAGGAGCTTGCTTGGGTCGTTTTTGTTGCCGTGCTTGACCGCATTAACGAAAGCTTCGTCGAGGGCGATAAAAAGATTCGAACGCTCGGGAGTGACGATGCCAAGCTTTGAAACCCGCTCGAGCAGATACTGCAGAACACCATTCATCAACGACAGGTCGCTGGGCAATTCGAACTCAATCATTTCATGGACCTGGGTAAGCAGGGCCGGGTCGTCAACACATTTCAGCTTGTGGGAAAGAGTTTGCTCGATAATCTGACGCAGCTCTTCGTGCCTTCCCTGGGCGCCAATAAAGTTTACCGTCCCCATCTTGAAAGCTTTAATTAATCCGGGTGGCTGATTTCCGTCCTTTGGAGAAACGGGGGTAAGCAAGCGCTTGCGGTGAACTTCGCTAATGAAGTGGTCGGAACCAGCTTCTTCCGTGAGGTCGCTGATGATGACGTCAAACCCGTCAAGGTCTTTGCCGAGAGCCTCCTTGCGATCCCCAGTGGCGACGACTTGATGGCCCAACTTGCCCAGCACGTCAGCCAACGCGGCCCGCAGCCCATCGTTATTATCGACGACGAGGATCCGGAGTTTCTCCATCGATTTCCTACTCGTTCCGAATATTGGGGAGGGAAGAAAGAGCGAACGACCCCTTCCATCCCCAATGTACGATATTCCGTAGTGAAGCGTTTCAGATAATAACACGTCCTTGTTCTTCCGGGAGCGCAGGCATCCCTGCCTGCCTGCGTTTGCATGAAGTACTGTTCGTTCTTAAGAAGATTCTTGCGAGAGGTAGGCAGGCAGGGATGCCTGCGCTCCCGGAAGAACGAATTACGAATTTCGGTTTCCGGTTCACGGTTTCCGATTTGTTACACTAACCGACTTTATGGCGAAGCGGGGAAAATTGCAGACGTCACTGGAATACGCGGTGGCGCGGTCGCTCCTCGGGGCGTTGGGATTGCTACCTCGCTCGGCAGCCCTGGCTCTAGGTCGTGGCCTGGGCAGCCTGGCTTATTCTGTCGCGGGCAAACTACGTCGCACCGGCGAAACTAATCTTCGGCTCGCATTCCCTGACATGACCGAGTCGGAACGCCAACGAATTCTTCGAGGAACATTCGCCACGCTAGGCCGTCTGCTGGGTGAGTTCAGCCAATTTCATCGAGCTACACCCGAGAGCTTACGCGAGCTCATCGAATACGACCCGGTCGGTCTGGCCCATTTGCGTGCTGCTGAGCAAGAACAGCGGGGCGTGATTTTTCTCACCGGTCATCTCGGCGCCTGGGAGCTGCTCAGTTTCGGTTGGTCAGCGCTCGAATATCCAATCAGCTTCCTGGTCAGGCCAATCGACAATCCTCGAATCGAAGAGATGATCGAAGGCATTCGAACTCGCTTTGGAAATCGGGCTATCGATAAGAAGAGTGCTGCGCGCGAAGCTTTGCGGGTTCTCAAAGCAGGAGGCACGCTGGGAATTCTGTCTGATTTGAACTCGCAGCCCAATGAGGGAGTCTTTGTTCCTTTCTTTGGGCGGCTGGCCTGTACGACTGCCGGAATCGCGACGCTGGCGCTCAAGACTAACGCTGTTGTTATTCCCACTGTGGCGGTATGGAATCCGGAAAAGAACAAGTACTTCTTTCATGGCGATCCGCCCGTTGAACTGGTCCACACCGGCGACAAGCATCAGGACCTCGAGGTCAACACAGCGCGGTTTGCTGCCGCGATGGAGTCGCTGGTACGACGCTATCCCGATCAATGGATGTGGATTCATAAACGCTGGAAGACTCGCCCCCCCGGCGAAGCCGAGATTTATTGAAGATCCGTAAACCGTAAACCGTGAACCGTGAACAGAAAGAACCTTCATGCTCGGTTTCCGGTTCACGGTTCACGGTTCACGGTTTCCGGTTTCCGGTTCACGGTTCACGGTTTACGGTTCACGGTTCACGGTTTCCGGTTCACGGTTCACGGTTTCCGGTTCACGGTTTCCGGTTCACGGTTCACGGTTCACGGTTCACGGTTTACGGTTCTCAGGTATACTCACAGCGCATGCAGGCTGCCGCGGAACAAGATTTCAAACGTTCTGAGAATAAGGTCCAACGCGCCTACTCGTTTGCCGATCTGTCGTCGTACTCCTGGAAGCAACGCTTTGCCATTCGCGCGGCAGACTTAGCCTTCTACCTCTTAATCAAGTTGATCGGTAGCACGGTGAAATGGGAAGTCGAAGGCTGGGAGAACTGGGAAGCAGCGTCTAAAGCCGGACAAATTCCGATCTACACTTTCTGGCACAATCGCGTTTTTCTTTCCACTTATTTCTGGCAACGCCGACGCATTGTCGTGATGACTTCACAGAGCTTTGACGGCGAGTACATCGCGCGCTTCATACAAAGATTTGGTTACGGCGCGGCACGTGGCTCGAGCACTCGCGGCGGAGTTGGCGCGATTGTAGAAATGGTGCGACTGATGCGAGCCGGCTCACCGACTGCCTTCACCATCGATGGACCAAAAGGTCCGCGATATGTTGCCAAGATGGGTGCTGTCTTGCTGGCGAAGAAGACCGGCCACCCTGTCCTGCCTTTCACCATAACCGCAAAGAGATTCTGGACAGCTCATAAGAGCTGGGACCAATCACAAATTCCGAAACCATTTTCTCGAGTTCGAGTGGAAATCGCGCCGCCCATCCATGTACCCGCCGACGCCGATGAACAACTGCTCGAAGCCAAACGAGATGACCTGCAACGATCGCTCGATTGGATTAACAAATCCGGCGACGAGTGGCGAACTCGATAGTACTCAGTTGGCGCGACCAAACCTTATCCGCAGATTAGACGGATTCAGTAGACGGAATCGCATCAAGAATATTTGAAGCAACCAACATCTGCGGAATCGGTGTAATCTGCGGATAGTTTTTGCGACGGTAGGCAGCGCGTTTTACTTTGCTGGCATCTTTCCCTAATCATAGTTCTCTCCCACCGCAATCAATTTCGAATCGAGAGGCAAGGAATGAAATCAATAATTACGTTTGTCTTCATGCTCATCTGCGGCTTGGCGGTTTCAGCCCAGACCGCGATTAAGCCGCCCAAGGAAACGGCGCTCGAGCGCTTCCTTCGTTATGTGAAGATCGATACGCAGTCCAAAGACGATCAGGGGACGACTCCAAGCACCAGAAAGCAATTCAATCTCGCCAACCTGCTGGCGAAGGAACTGAAGGAAATCGGCGCCGACAATGTTCGCGTCGGCGAGTTCGCGATCGTGTATGCGACGCTGCCGGGAAATCTTCCCGACAACTCGAAGGCGCCCGTAGTCGGATTTATCTCGCACATGGACACGTCGCCCGCAGTCTCAGGTGAGAACGTCAATCCAATCATTCACAAAAACTACCAGGGCGGCGACATCGTGCTGCCAAAAGATCCGACGCAGGTGATCTCGGTCGCTAAGAATCCCATTCTTAAGGAAATGATTGGCGACGACATCATCACTGCTGACGGGACCACGCTGCTTGGTTCCGACGACAAGTCAGGGATTGCAGAGATCATGACCATGGTCGACACGTTGATCCAGAATCCGCAAATCAAGCACGGCGCCATCGCGATTGCTTTTACGCCTGATGAAGAAGTCGGTGGCGGGATCGAGAAGTTCGATATCAAAGGCTTTGGCGCCGAGCTGGCTTACACGGTCGATGGCGAAGCTCTTGGAGAAATCAGCAACGAAACCTGGAGCGCTCGCACTGCAACGGTGACCTTCCAGGGCAAGAGCACGCATCCGGGATCAGCCAAAGGAATCATGGTCAACGCCATGTATGCTCAGGCTGATTATTTATCGCGCTTTCCACACGACATGCTGCCGGAAACTACCGAAGGTCGAGTCGGTTTCGTTCATCCATATGCCGGCACGATCGACGTGGAAGTATCGACACTGAAAGTGCTGCTGCGTGATTTTGAAGTTAGCGGTCTCGACAAGCAGGAAGCAATCCTGCGCGAGATGGTCAAAGCTACGCAGGCAAAGTTTTCGGAAGTAAAAGTCACCATCGACGTCAAAGAAGACTACAAAAATATGAAAGAGGTGCTGAAGAACTATCCGCAGCTAACGGCTAATGCTCTGGAGGCTGCGAAGCGCGCCGGACTGAAGCCGTCGATTAAGGCGATTCGCGGTGGTACTGACGGTTCGACGCTGACCTTTGAGGGTTTGCCCACTCCGGATCTTTTCACTGGCGGACAGAACTTTCATGGCAAGCTCGAGTTCAATTCTCGGCGTGGCCTGGAGAAGACCACCGAGACGCTCATCCACCTGGTCCAAATCTTCGCCGAGAAAGGCAAGTAAGGAATTAGCCGCGGATAAACGCGGGTGATCAGAATCTGAAATGATATTAGGTTTTGATAATTGGGCAATTACTCAAGATGAATAAGCTCGGAGTCAGGAAGGGTTGCTTGCGGCGCCTCAACTCTCATTAGCACGCTTGCTGAAATGAAAATTGCCCGAATGGTTGGTGGAGTCGGGCGGGGGTAAACCACCCTTCCTGACCCCGAGTTTATTCATCTTGAGTATTTGCCCGAAACTTAATTCCTATCAATCACATTTCCGATCCCTGGTATCCGCGTTTATCTGTGGCCAAATACTCGTAGACTTGCAGAGTCCTCCGCATCCTGTTATCTAACTCGCGATGGAAACGGATTTCTCCCGACTAATCGCGCAGCTCCAGGACTCAAGCAAAGACCGGCGCGTGGCGGCCGCGAAAGCACTCGCGGAATTCGATCAGTTTCACACCGAAACTCTCCCCGCGCTCATTGCCTTACTGGACGATCCCGAAAGTGAAGTAAGGCTCGCTGCGATTAGTTCGTTGATGAGAACCTGGCGAGCGATGAACGGTGTTGGAGGCGAGATCTTCGCGGCCGGCGATCAAATCGACGACGCCTTCGGCCCATTGAATGAAGCGCTGTTGGAAGCTTTGCATGCCGACGACAAGTACGTCCGCATGAGCGCAGCTGAAGGACTCCGCGATCTCTTCAGCACCGATACCCAGGTATTCAACGTGCTCGTAGAAGCTGCGCGTGATGGCGATCAGTCCATGCGAAGCCGCGCCGCTTTAGCGTTATGGCTCGGAGCTTCAGATCGGCGGGCGCCTCTCTTCCAGATCGAATCCGAGACCGGAGTTAACGTCCTCATCGAACTGCTGAGCGACGCGAATGTGGACATCCGCGGATATGCCTTGCGAGCGGTTGCTAGTCTTGGACCAGTCGCTAACGCTGCCGCGCCGAGTCTGCGCGAAATTCTGCAGGATGAAGATGAGGAGATGCGTTTCAAGGCCGCGCTGGCGCTCGCAAGTTTTGGCAGTGGCGCGGAAGCAGCCCTCCCAATTTTATCGGATATGCTGATTAGCGGCGATCGCCTGAAGCGCAAAGCGGCCGCCTTCGCCCTGCGCTCAATGGGAGCGGAAGCCAAACCCGTTACGGCTACACTGATTCGCGGTCTGCGAGATCAGGAGAAACGCGTGCGAGCTCGCTGCGCCAGCACGCTTGGGAAAATTGGCCCGGAAGTTGGTGACGACGCGATTCATGCTTTGCTGGAAGCTGAACGAGATGACGAACCTGATGTGCGCCTGTCAGTTGAAAGAGCGCTCGGAGCGATTGGAAAAGAGAACGTCGCAGCCGCTCAAAAGCGCGCTACAGATTTTGAAGCAAGAAATTTCTTTCCTCTCTTTGGTTTCAAGCCCGAGGAGATTCCAGCCTTGCTTTCCATGCTGAAGGCTCCGAACAGCAACATGCGCGCGATGGCGGCGACTGCGCTTGGCAATCTCGGAGCGACCGAAGCAATTTCAGATTTACTTCTGCTCTTGAAAGACGAAGACTACGACGTTAGGCAGCGAGCGGCGAAGAGCTTGCAATCTTTGGGTGTTAAGGCAACTGTCGATGAATGATGAAGTAAAAGACTATCGAAGTGGTTATGTGGCGTTGATTGGCCGGCCGAATGCCGGAAAGTCAACGCTGCTGAACCGTTTGGTTGGAGAGAAGATCGCGGCCGTATCGAATAAGCCGCAGACGACTCGTTTTGCGATTCGTGGAATTATCACGCGACCCGAAGGCCAGATCGTGCTGGTCGACACACCCGGCGTGCACAAGCCGGGACATATGCTCAACCGGCGCATGATGGGCGCCGTCCACGATGCTTTGCATGGTGTCGATTTGGTTTGCCTGATTCGCGATGCTGCTAGTTCTACGGGCGCCGGAGATCGATTTGTGCTTGACCTTGTGAAGGAGTCAAACAAACCCGCGCTGTTGCTGCTCAATAAGACTGATCAGCTTCCTGATAAAGCGAAGCTATTGCCTCTCATCCAATCTTACAGCGGCGAGCATGACTGGCGTTCCGTCGTACCCATTTCAGCTTTGACGGGCGACATGATTGAAGTCTTGCTGGCGGAGATGCTGAAGTACTTGCCCCAAGGCGAGCCTTTGTTTTCACCAGACGATCTAACCGACCAGTCGATGAAATCTCTCGCGGCCGAGATAGTACGGGAAAAGATATTGCACATCACCGGCCAGGAGATTCCTTACATCACCGCAGTCGTCACAGAAAAGTGGGAAGAAGAGCGGGAAGACTTTACGCGTATCTACTGCGCAATTTTCGTCGAACGACCGTCACAAAGGGCGATCATCCTGGGCCATGGCGCGTCACGTTTGAAAGAAGTTGGAATTCAGGCGCGTCAGGATATCGAGCGCTTACTTGGACATCGCTGCCACCTGGAACTATTCGTGAAAATCGAACAGGACTGGCGCGACCGACCGGAGCTACTTGAAGACATGGGAATCTCGGGAGGCTGAATGTACTGCAGGCTGCCAGCCTGCAGCTCGCTGCATAAAGGATTGTTGTGTGGTAATGAGACCACGACAGGCTGGCAGCCTGTCGTACATCAGCGAAGATCACCTAACAGATTTTGTAGCAGTGCGGTGACCACAATCCCGGCGGTTTCGGCGCGAAGTATTCGGCCGCCGAGCGTGACGATCTTCCAGCCACCGTCGCGCGCCAGCACCAGCTCTTCATCAGTCCAACCACCTTCGGATCCGACTAACACGATTACTGCCATTACTGCCAGTACTGATTGCGACTCCTCAACTGCCTCGTTGAGCGTCTGGCCATCACGCTCGGAAAACATAATGCGCAGTCCGTCAAAGTCTTCCTTCACGAATGCTGCGAACGAACTTGGCTCAGTCACTTCCGGCACCGTCGCCCTACCGGATTGCTTCGCAGCTTCCTGAGCGATTCGCTGCCAGCGAGTCACCCGCTTCTCTGCATTCTTCTCTTCTCGCAAACGAACGTCCGCCCGCTGAGTCATCAACGGAACGATCCGAACTACGCCGAGTTCGGTCGCTTTCTGAACCACGAGATCAAACTTCTCGCCTTTCAACAGTGCTATTCCCAGCGTCAAATCGAGCTGCGACTCAGGCTTGGCGGGTTCGACTTCTGCGAGGATAGTTAACTCGGCATAGTCTCGCCTCAGGTGGTTGATCTTGCAGTCGAATTCTCGACCTTCTCCATCGAACAGATTCACCTGATCACCGCTTTGCAATCGCAAGACATCCCGAAGATGACGAGCCTCGTCCGCCTCGAGTTGGACCAGGGAGCGGTTAGGCGAGAAAGCGTTTGGTGGTGCGTAAAATCTGCGGCGAGTCATTTCACAAAGTCACAACACGAGCGCGACCCATTCACCGTCGCGAAGCACCACCAGGTTTCCTGCTGCTCCCTGGGCGGGCAACCGCGCGATGATGTCGTCCGCTTGCGTCTCGAGAATTCCCGATAGAACGAGTCGCCCGCAGGTGGCCGACAGCAAGTCGGGCAACATCGAACTGATAACATCAGCGGTCAGATTAGCGCAGACGAAATCTGCGGATGGCGCCACATCAAGAATCGATCCCACGCGAAAATCAATTTGCCCGGCGATACCGTTCTGCCGCGCATTCTCGCGCGCTATTTCAATAGCGTCAGCATCAGTATCACATGCTGTAACCCTGGCTTCCGGAAAAAGTTTGGCGGCTGCGATAGCCAGTATTCCAGTTCCCGTCCCCACATCAAGAAAGCTGCCGCCTTTGAAGAATCTTAAGATCGCTTTCAAACATAGCCTGGTGGTTTCATGCGTTCCGGTTCCAAACGCCATCCCGGGCTCGATGCGAACGACGACGTGATCATCCTCAGTCTTAATCTCTGACCACGGAGGAGCGATTATCAAACGTCCCAGTTCGACTGGCTGCCATCCTTTTTTCCATTCACCGAGCCAATCTCGATTGGCTACCTCGCGAAATTGCATGTCGCGTACTGAGGAGGACGGAAGTTCATAAATGCGCAGAGCGTCGGCAAGCTGCTCGCGCACCTGTTCGCGATTTGGGAGACGATCAAAGTATGCGGTAACCAGGTCCTCATTCGTCTCAGTGCCAAGCGCACCGGCTTCCATCAGCGCGTATTCGACGGCTTCATGTGCTTGAGCTTCTATGGTCAAGTCGAGTGCATACCAGGTTTGATTAGAATCCGCCTTCATTAATTCCTGAGGATAACCGAAGATCGGAATGGTGGCATATGTGTTGAGAATGCACAGTTGAGGGCCAACGAATCCAGCGGGCGCAAGCAACCCTTCCCAACCTGGAGACTTTCAATCAAAGTGGTACCCGTGCTCATTGAATGCCTCTGGCGTTGAAGTAAACCACTCGCTCCGATCAGCTCAAGGTTAGGAAGGGTCGCTTGCGCCCGCTCAACTCTCAATGCCACTGCCTTTTTTTAAAGACCTAATCCTTTCCTCAGCCAGCTTCTGATCCCTTTCAATCTCGAAACCCCAGTCAGGATCGAGGGGAGCCTTCAGCAGGGCTTCCAACTGAGCGCGCGCTTTATTTGGTTCTTTCATTTCCAGCAGCAGTTCCGCGAAATAGATTCTAGTGACGGTGTTGCTGGGCGCGATCAGAATCGCTTGGCGATATTTATCTGCAGCTTTCTCCCGACCGCCGCCGAGCAATCGCGGTAATTTGTGTTGCAGCCTCGCCAGCACTCGCAGTGGCCCCGCTCCATGATAAGCAGCGTCGATCGCGATGGCCCTCTGTAACGCGCGCTTCGCCTGCAATACGTGAATGAGCGCTTTGAATACTGACTCGCGCTGTGCCAGTAAGGCGAGATTCACTCCCAACCAAAAGTGACCCTCGACTCTTTCGGGTCGTTCTCTCGCCGCCAGTCGCCCGGCGTTAATGCCGTCATGATGAAACCGCAGCGCTGATATTTCGATTTCCTGGCCCAGAAAGAAGTTCGCGCGTGACAGGCGCCAGTCACTTTCGAACGCTTTGTTCTGGCAGGTTTCAAGCAATTCAATGCTCTTTTTGACATTCGATACATCGTTGCGACCGGCATAAAGCTGGTCAGCCTGCTCGACTACGGTTCGCAATGAATTTCTTTGGTTCACACTGTTTTGCCTGGGAGCGCAGGCATCCTGCCTGCCTTAGGTGCTTCGGCACATACTGATTGCCAAAGAGGTCTCTTTACTGCGCAAGGCAGGCAGGATGCCTGCGCTCCCAGGCGTTACCTTTGACGCTCACGACTTTGAAGGCGCAGAATATGCTCACCTCTGTCGTCCGAACAAGCTAAAATTCGGAGGGAACAAAGGTTGCTGATACCACGTTATTCGCCTTAAGACATCGTCCCGGGGAGGGGCCTGCCGAAGATGGCTTACAATAAAGAACAAGCGGTCGAACGGGCCCGGCGGGATCTCGCCTCCCGTCTTTCAGTGAATGAAGATGAGATTAAGCAGGTCTCCGTCGAAGAAACGGAGTTTCCGGATATGGCTTTGGGTGCCGGCGTCGGTGGCGAGATGAGCGGGCAGATGATGACATCCGGATGGCGAATTCGTCTTACGGCCGACGGTAAGAGCTTCGAATATCGCGCCAATCCGACTCAGCTTAGGCTGTTCAACTACAAGGGCACGAATTACAAAATTTGATCTTGGTCCTTTGTACTTTGCTCTTTGTGGTTGAAATTGATGGTTCGTCGAATGCTCTCAGCTACAAAGAACCAGGAACAAAGTACTAAGAACTGCTTTTGAGGTTAAATATGAACCGCAATAATTTTCTTCCACATGCAGCATTGGCTGTCGTTCTCATCCTCGTCGCGGCTTTTGCGGGCCAGGTTCGAAACTGGCGGAAGCATTGGCGGCACAAGGGCAGAACCATTGTTGCTGGAGTGCCGATGACCCCTTCGACACTTCCCGACATCAAGACGGTCTCGGGCACCAAACACTCCGAAATATTTGTGCGCTTTCGAGCCGGCGTTTCCGAGAGCCAGATTCAGAGTCTTACCGCCAGGCTTAATGACGAAGTCGAAGACGAGACGGAATCCGTTTCGGGCCTGAGCTTGATCGAAGACGAAGACGGCAAAGCCACGGCAGCGGTCCTTGCAGAGTATCGCGCGCTCCCCGAGGTTGAATACGCGGAGCCGATTTTTGAGATTCATCTGGAAGAAGCGACCGGGAGTTTCAAGCCGGTGCTGCCGAACGATCCTCGTTTCACTGAGCAATGGGCCTTAGCTAATGACGGACAAAACGGTGGCACGAGTGGCGCCGACATCAAAGCCACCGGAGCTTGGGCAGAAACGACCGGCAGCAGGAAAGTGGTTGTCGCCGTGCTCGATAGCGGTGTTGATTACACGCATCCGGATCTCGTGAACAACATCTGGAAGCGACCAGAGAACATCAAAGAGTATCAGGATCGAAACCTGGGCGAGGTCGACGACGAGACTGGCTATGACGCGCTCGAAAACGATGGCGATCCAATGGACGAGAACGGTCACGGAACTCACTGCGCCGGAATCATTGGAGCTGAAGGCGGCAACAATGAAGGGATCACCGGCGTGAACTGGACGGTTCAAATTATGCCGTTGCGATTCATGGATGCGAACGGATCGGGAACCACCAAGGACGCTATCGAAGCTATCAACTATGTCATTGATCGAAGAAAGGCCGGCGTGAATGTGCGCGTCATCAGCGCGAGCTGGGGCTCGACTCAGAAGTCACGAGCGCTGGAAGACGTGATCAGGAAAGCTTACGATGCCGGCATCCTCTTCGTAGCAGCTAGCGGCAATTCCAGTGTGGACGCGGATCGGCAGCCTCATTATCCCTCGAGCTACAACATCGGAAATGTAATCGCCGTAGCGGCTCTCGATCGAAATGACAAGCTGACTTCATTCTCGAATTACGGACTCAAGAGCGTGCACATCGGCGCGCCCGGTAAAGACATTCTCAGCACCTATCTTCGCCACGAGTTCAAAGAATCTTCCGGAACTTCGATGGCAACACCGGTAGTCGCGGGCGTCGCGGCTTTGGTTCTGGCAAATGATCCAAACATGTCGGTCGATGAGCTGCGAAAGCATCTCCTCGAGTCTGTGGATAAGCTGCCCGACCTGAAGACCAAGCTCGTCACCGGCGGACGCATCAACGCCGCCAAAGCCGTCGGCGGCCAATGGAAGATGTAAAGCCAGCGGCAGGAGGCGGGCGGCGGGAACTAGCCACGGATGAACACAGATGACACGGATCTGAACTCGTTAGATTTCAGATCCGTGTCATCCGCGTTTATCCGTGGCTAATTAAGTATCCCTGCTTCCCGCCTCCTGCCTCCTGCCTCCTGCCTCCTGCCTCCTGCCTCCCGCCTCCCGCCTCCCGCCTTTACCCTCTCACTTGCGCGAATCCGCCTCGATGCCCGATAATCGGTGCGATGATTGTGAACGTCCAAAAACCGGCTCTGATCTTTCAAGGAGAGTGTAAGTGAAAGCGGAATTGCAGCATTTAATCGCTTTGCAGAACCTAGACGCCAGCATAAGAAGACTACAAGTTCAAATCGAATCCATCCCACTGAGGCGCGCCGAGATCGAGAAAGAATTCGATCAGCGCGCCTCTGAAATTAAAGCGGTCGAAGCTCGCCGAGACGATGCCCGTCATGAACGCGTGCGACTCGAAAAAGAAGTCGCCGAGCAGCGCGCCAAAGCTGAACGCGCCGACCGGAATCTAATGTCATCAAAAAAACCGGACGAGTACACGGCAGCTATTCGAGAGGCCGACGCTGCTCGCAAGCAGATGTCCGCCTACGAGACTCAGATTTTGGAACAGATGGAAATCGCGGAACAGGCTGAGGCAACATTGAAAGAGCGCACCGATGAGATTGCCTCGCTGAATTCGGATCGGGAGGCTCGCCTGGCAGAGTTTGATGCTGAGACTGAAACTCAGACGAAGAAACTCGAAGCTGAGCGCAGTGAACGTCAGCGAGTATTTGCCGACTTACCGAAAACTGTTAGCGCCCTGTACAACCGCATCAGCGCTCGTATTCGCGACGGTGTGGCGATGGCCGAAGCCCGCAACGGAGCTTGCTCAGCTTGCTTCATGGCCTTGCGGCCGCAGATCATGGCCCAGGTCCGGCGTGCCGACGATGTGATTACATGCGATAACTGCAACCGAATTCTTTTCTTTGTGCCCAAGGATGCAGTGGCGCCGGCGCAAGAAACTGCGCGGGAGAAAGTTGCTACAACTTAAAGTCCGTCGTCGGCTCCTTTGCTGAGCCCTTGGATCTCCAACAAACAAGTCTTCAGAAATGCAGGATTCGGTGTGAGGGGCGGACCTATGTGTCCGCCCCTATTCTGTGAAATCTAAGCGGGCGACACCCAGGTCGACTCCTACAATACCACCATGCGAGCAACACGAACATGCGAGTTCTGGTAACAGGTGGCGCTGGTTACATTGGTAGCGTCGTAGCAGAGGAATTACTGCGCGTCGGCCATCAGGTTGTCGTGCTCGATAATTTGTCGCGCGGCCACCGCGAAGCAATAGCGCCGGACGCACAATTTGTTAAAGCCGACCTGTCTGATTCTGAAGCGCTGAAGAGCACGCTCAGTCACCATCAAATCGATGCCGTCGTACACATGGCAGCTGACTCCCTGGTGGGAGAGTCGGTAGCGCATCCGGCCCGGTATTATCAAAACAATTTTGTGGCGGGTTTGAGTTTGCTCGAGGCGATGCGGTCCACAAATGTTCGTGCCATCGTGTTTTCATCAACGGCCGCCACTTACGGTGAGCCAAGCAAGCAGCCCATCGAGGAAACTGAAGCCAACCTTCCCACCAACCCTTACGGCGCTTCGAAACTCGCTTTCGAAGAAGCGATGCGTTGGTACGATAAAGCCTATGAACTGCGCTACGCATCGCTAAGATACTTCAACGCCGCCGGAGCTTCCGCGCGCTGCGGAGAGTCTCACGATCCGGAAACTCATCTAATTCCGATTGCGTTGCAAGCGGCGGCTGGTACACGCGAATTCGTCGAGATCTACGGAGCCGACTATGCGACGGCAGACGGCACCTGTGTTCGGGATTATATCCACGTCATTGATTTAGCCCAGGCTCATATCCTCGCGTTAGCGACACTCGATCGAGGCAGCAGAATTTATAACCTCGGATGTGGCGGCGCCGGTTACAGCGTGCTCGACGTTATCGAGACAGCTCGCAGAGTTACAGGCAAAGTGATTCCCGCGAAGATGGGGCCGCGAAGACCAGGCGATCCTCCAGTTCTGGTAGCGAGCTCGGACAAAATCAAGCAGGAATTAGGCTGGAATCCATCACTGCAGGATTTGAGTCTGATTATCGAGTCAGCCTGGAAGTGGATGCTTGAACATCCGAATGGCTACTCATCTTAAAGTCTTTGGTCCTCGCTCTTCGGTCTGTGATTTTGACGATGCGCGAGGTTGAACCTGATAATCCCTTTGATGGCGCCGCAACAAACAAAGACCAAAGGCCAAAGACCAAAGACCACTAGACAAAAAACCGGTCCGACTATCTCAGTCGAAGAATTCCTCTCACTCAAGAAACCGAAAGGCGATCTACTACTCGAGGTCGACAGGACGGTGGTGTCGCTGACTTCACTCGAACGCGTTTACTGGCCTGCAGAAAAACTCACAAAGTTCGACCTGCTGTGCTACTACCTGCTTATCAGTGAGCAGATCATTCCGATTCTGCAAGAGCGGCCGGCGATTCTGCAGCGATGGCCGCGCGGCGTGAATGCACCCATGTTTTTCCAGCAGGATCTGGAAAGTGCGCCGGCATTTATCAAGACGGTTAGGTTAACTAATCAGGAAGGTCGTGAGCTCGATTACGCCGTCTACACTAACACTGCTTCAATGCTGCACTTCGTTAATCTGGGAACTATCGAACAACACCCCTGGCACTCCACCACGAAACGACTTTCGAAGCCTGATTGGATTGCTATCGACCTGGATCCGAAGAAAGCCCCGTGGCAGCACGTGCTTGAGACAGCGTTGATAGTAAAAGGCGTGTGCGACGATTTGAATCTCACTTGCTTCCCTAAAACGTCCGGCTCGTCCGGAATGCACGTGTACATTCCCTTGAAACCGTCGAATGACTACAGCAAGGTTGCACAGTTTGCTTACCTGCTTGCCGCTGAAGTTTCCAGCCGGGTGCCAAAGATCGCGACTATCGAGCGCACCATCGCCAAACGAAAACCTGATCAGGTTTATGTTGATTCGATGCAAAACGCTCGCGGCAAGAGTCTGGCGGCGCTTCTCACAGCGCGAGCTAAGCCTGGCGCCACCGTGTCAATGCCGCTGACGTGGAAGCAAGTTGAGAGTGGCGCGAAGATCTCAGATTTCACGATTATGAACGTCCCACAACTGCTGGCCAAAAAAAAGAACCCCTGGGCGGGGTTCTTCGAAGCTCGACAAGCCCTGAAGCTTTAATCGTAGCGTAGACTTCAGTCTGCGTGAGATGTGCCAGGAAGGTAGTCGAGTGTAAGGTCGCCTTGCTGTGGAGCGATAGTCCCAGCCACTCAGCATAGACTTAAGAACATGATAAACAGACTGAAGTCCGTTCTACTTAACTTCGGAGCTTTAATCGTAGCGTAGACTTCAGTCTGCGTTAATGCGCCAGGAAGGTAGTCGAGTGTAAGGTCGCCTTGCTGTGGAGCGATAGTCCCAGCCACTCAGCATTTACTTAGGAACATGAAAACAGACTGAAGTCCGTTCTACTTAACTCGGAGTTCTTCGAAGCTCTGATCGTAGCGTAGACTTCAGTCTGCGTTAAATGCGCCAGGAAGCTAGTCGAGTGTAAGGTTGCCTTGCTGTGGAGCGATAGTCCCAGCCACTCAGCATTTACTTAGGAACATGAAAACAGACTGAAGTCCGTTCTACTTAACTTCGGAGTTCTTCGAAGCTCGACAAACGCTGAAGCTTTAATCGTAGCGTAGACTTCAGTCTGCGTTAAATGTGCCAGGAAGCTAGTCGAGTGTAAGGTCGCCTTGCTGTGGAGCGATAGTCCCAGCCACTCAGCAGCTACTCAGGAACATTAGAACAGACTGAAGTCCGTTCTACTTAACTTCGAAGCTTTAATCGTAGCGTAGACTTCAGTCTGCGTTAAATGCGCCAGGAGGCTAGTCGAGTGTAAGGTCGCCTTGCTGTGGAGCGATAGTCGCAGCCACTCAGCATTTACTCAGGAACATTAAAACAGACTGAAGTCCGTTCTACTTAACTTCGAAGCTTTAATCGTAGCGTAGACTTCAGTCTGCGTTAAATGCGCCAGGAAGCTAGTCGAGTGTAAGGTCGCCTTGCTGTGGAGCGATAGTCCCAGCCACTCAGCAGCTACTCAGGAACATCAAAACAGACTGAAGTCCGTTCTACTTAATAGCTATTTAATCTTCACACCGGCTGAGAAGCGCAGATTGTCTTCACGCTTGTGACTGAAGAAAACCGGGATGTAGTCGATCTCTCCAGCACGGATATCGATATGTCTTCCAGCCCTGATGTCCAGACCTGCGCCTACTGCCATCGCAAAAGCGGTTTCGTCACGGCTGGAACAATTAATATTATTGTCCGGGAACTTCGCCCGGTAATGAGCCGCGCCGAAGAGAACGTGGCCAAAAGGAATAAAAGGCGAGTCGTTACGCCAATTGAATCGTGGTCCAACAAGAAAGGTGTAGCGTTGTAGTTTTGTGCGGAATGATTGACCGCTGATTCTGTCGACTATATTTGTGTCGGCAAAAGTGGCCGCGAAATTAGCGACGATTCCAACATTCTCATGAACGTTGGCTACGACTTCACCGACTACGCCGTTATGAGGCACGCGCTCCGAACGAAAGTCTACGGCAACGGTGTTGCCATTAGGTAAGATTCTGCGGGCAGTAGTATCGAGCCTGTCCGCGCCATTGTTCGCGCGCTCGTGAGCATAGCCCACGTAAAATTCCCAGTCTGAGTAGTCTTGCGCGAAGGCGGCGGGAGCAGCAACTAGAGTTATAGCCAGCAGCAGTAGAAGTCTACGCATTACGGATCCTCCTGGATGTTTTTCCCATCGACACTCTGAGTGCAGATAGTGAAAACAAGGAATCCGCACGCTTTCCCAGTTTTCCTGCAATTGCTCGTTTATTTCAAAGGGGACGATTTTGTAACATGAAAGCTTCTGTCAGGGCAACTCTAAAGTCGGTACCAATTCTGCTGTTTGCGGCACTGGCGAGCTTGGGCACATTTGCTCAAACGCCGGTCGCCCCGCAAATAGGAAAAGAAACGCAGGCGTTGGTTGACAGCGGCCAGGCTGCAATCGAGCGAGGTCAATACGACGACGCCTTAAGGGCTTTCAACAAAGCTTACATTCTTGCGAATCGCATCCCGCAAACTGCTGCGCTCATTCAAGTCAAAATCGGAAACGTTTATATGATGCAGCGAAAATTTGACGCTGCCTCAGCCTCATTCCAAAGAGCGGCAGCTTTGGATCCAAATTACGCGCTCGCGCAGAACAATCTCGGCGAAGTCTATGGAGAGGCTCGCCAATACAATCGCGCGCTTGAGGCCTTCAACAAAGCCATTGCGCTCGACCCGCAATTATCCCGCGCTCGCTATAACATCGGCATTACGTACACTCGGATGGGCAACTTGAAGTATGCCGAGTTCGTGTTTCGCGTATTAGTGCGTGAGCGCCCGAATTACGATTTGGGTTTTGATGGGCTTGCCGTAACCATCGCGCGAGCGGGACGTCCGCGCGAAGCAATTTCGTTTCATCAAAAGGCGATCACGCTCAATCCGCGGGAGCCGTCTTATTATTACAATCTGGGATTGAGCTATTTGATGGCCGGTGATACTGCCAAGGCTGGTGAGCAGCAGCAACGACTGTTAAAGATTGCCCCCGAGCTCGCCGATCGACTCGCCAGCGCCATCGTAAAACGCAGCATGAGATAGCTTCTGAGATCTCAAGTTTGCGATCTGAGATCGCTCAGCTGATCCGAGATCTCAGATCCGAGATCGCAAATCCAGGACCTAAGACCAAAGCCCTTCCTCAGTGACTTTCCCATTGGCGCTTTTTACTCTAATCTTCTTCAAACAGTCATGGACAAATTTCGAATCACGGGCGGACGGCCATTAAAGGGTCGCGTCTCCATCAGTGGCGCTAAGAACTCTGCTCTTCCCTGCATGGCCGCGGCGATTCTCACTTCTGAGCCGGTCACACTGCACAACATTCCGTACGTTCGTGACATCATTACTCAGCGGCGCCTGCTCGAAGACATCGGCGCGACCGTCTTAACTCCCGAGCTGCGCACACATCGAATAAGCGCTTCACATGTCGAGATATTTGAGGCGCCGTACGAACTTGTGAAGACCATGCGGGCGTCGGTACTGGCGCTGGGACCGTTGCTGGCTCGATTTGGAAAAGCCAAAGTGTCGCTCCCCGGCGGCTGTGCTATCGGCACTCGACCAATCGATCTCCATTTGCGCGGCTTCGAGCAACTCGGCGCCGAGGTGAAGTTGGAATCCGGCGACGTCGTCGCGCGCACGCCGCAAGACGGACGTCTTCGTGGCGCCGAAATCACTTTCGCCAAAGCGACCGTCACCGGCACAGAGAATCTGATGATGGCCGCCACTTTGGCGCGAGGCAAAACCATTCTCAACAACGCCGCATGCGAGCCTGAAATCGATGACCTGGCTGAATTGCTGAACAAGATGGGAGCGCGCGTTCGCGGGGCGGGAACTTCAACGATCGAGATTGATGGCGTTGAGGCGCTCGGCGGCGCCGAGCATACGATCATTCCCGATCGGATTGAGACTGGCACCTTCATTATTGCCGGCGCCATCACACGCGGCGATATTGAGATCCGCGATTGCCGTCCTGAGCATTCGACTGCATTGCTGGCCAAACTGCGAGAGGTGGGGCTCGGGATCGAAGAGTTGAATCAAAGCACGCTGCGCGTCCACGGATCGCCGAAACTCAAAGCCTGCGACGTTACCACCGAACCACATCCAGGCTTTCCCACCGACATGCAGGCGCAGTACATGACGCTGATGACTCAAGTCGATGGACGAGCCACGATCGCTGAAACTGTTTTCGAAAACCGGTTCATGCACGTGTCCGAGTTACAACGAATGGGTGCGCGTATTCAGATTCAAGGACACCATGCGATCGTAGATGGTCCGGTTCATTTGACCGGAGCTCGCGTGCTGGCGTCCGATTTGCGCGCTTCTGCTTCGCTGGTGATCGCGGGCCTGGTTGCAGAAGGTGAGACAAGCATTCAACGCGTCTATCACATTGATCGAGGTTACGAACGCATTGAAGCGAAGCTTCGGGCTCTCGGCGCCGATATCGAGCGAATTCGTGAGTCAGTAACCGGCACTCTGACTGAAGATCTTGACGGCGAAGCCGCCACTGCATAAGGACACCCGTGTCTCTCATTCACACCGCGGCTTCAGCCCGGTGAAAAAATGCTCCAATAAGAATCCGAACCGTTTCTAACGGTTTACCTGGACTCTCACCGGAAAACATAGAAACCGTTGAAACGGTTCAAGAGGTTTGGGAGCTGCTGTGATCACCGGGCTGAAGCCACGGTGTGAATGAGATTTGCCTAACCAAGCACGTTAGTTCAATGCTGTGTCGCTTCCGTGCTAATATCCAGTGCAAATGGCACTTCAGGAATTGATAACACCACCGATGTCAGCTCAGCTCGAACCGAGGCGTTTCAACGTCACTGAGTACTATCAGATGGCCGAGGCCGGCGTGCTCAAGCCGGAGGACCGTGTCGAGCTGATCGAAGGTGAGGTCATCAAGATGAGCCCGATCGGAAGCAAACACGCCGCCTGTGTCAAACGTCTGGACGATCTATTGCACAGGAAATTCGGATCCAAGTGCATATCCATCCAAAGTCCGGTGCGGCTGGACGATTATTCCGAGCCAGAGCCTGACGTCGCATTAGTCAAGAGTCGGGATGACTACTATGAACTGCAGCACCCCACGGCTGCGGATACGCTGCTGATAATCGAGGTTGCTGACTCGACAGTACTGACAGATCGAAGCATCAAGGTGCCGCTATACGCTCGGGCTAATGTTCCCGAAGTTTGGTTGGTTAACCTGCCGGCGCAGTCGATCGAAGTTTTCAACGATCCGCTCGCAGGAGCTTATCGGAATACTCGTGAGTTCAAACGTGGGGAAATCTTTACCTCGCCAACTGTCATTGATTTAACGCTTCAGGTTAATGAAATCTTAGGATAACTTCGAATAGCGCCAATGCCCGAGAACAACGACTGCCTCTTCTGTAAAATCATCGCCGGCGACATTCCCGGCGACTTTGTCCATCAGGACGAGTTGTGCGTTGCCATTCGCGATATCAATCCGCAGGCGCCCACGCACGTGCTCGTCATTCCACGCGAACACATGGATTCGCTCGACGATGCCTCTGCTCGCGACGAAGCCTTGTTGGGCCATCTGTTACGCGTTGGCGCGCGCATTGCCAACAGCAACGGCAACGGTGAAAGCAGTTATCGCACCGTCATTAACACCGGCGCCGGCGCCGGCCAATCAGTCTTTCATCTGCACGTCCACGTTCTCGCCGGCCGTGAGCTGACCTGGCCTCCCGGCTAACAGATCCGTTTCACTTCTCTAAGTCGACACTGTTGGGATCAGTCAACCCGGATCAGCTCGAGGTTGGGAAGGGCAGATTACTCCCGCTCGGTAACCTGGGCTTTCAACGCTAGAAATTAAGAGACTTCCTCATTGAGTGCTAATCAATGTTGGCGGGCGCAAGCAACCCTTCCCGACCTTGAGCCGATCAGGCTTGGAAGCTTTCAATCGAGGTGTGACTTATTGCAGGCCACGCGACAGCGAGGCGCCAAAAGCTCACCTAATCTTAACTGTGAAGCCGACGCTGGCGGCGTTGTTGGGCGAGGTCTGGCTGAGGTTGTTAGTAAAGGTCCAGCGAACGTTGGTTACGTTTCGATCGTAGCCGGCCGAAGCACCACCACCTCCGGTCACTGGCGTGTACACGTACGTGGTGCCGCCATTGTTCGAGTAGGCGATCGCAACTGTTAACCCGGTGGTCCCGAGTGAGCTCGTCACCGAGCCAACTTTGAAATCAGTAAAAGATGGGATTGGATCTCGAATGACCAGGCTGCGGGCTACGGCCGCGCCACTATTCGTGAATCCGATCGCGTAGACGAGATCCGTACCTGGCAATTGATTGCCGCTCGGACTAACTGATTTCACCAAGGCGACACTTGGAATGCCGGTGACGGTTACGTCTTCAGCAGTGCTCGAGCCGGAGTTATAACTCGCAGTCGTGGTGCCTCCCACCGCAGTTCGCTTCGGATCTAAATAAGTCGCGGTAGCAGGATTCTGGAACGTACCTGAAGCAGTCGCCGGAATGCTGACTGTAAAAGCAATCGCGACGCTGCCGCCGGAGGGAATCGTGAAAACACTGAACGACGGTGATGTAGCTCCTACTGAAGGATTTACCGTGCTCGGCCGCGTAGCTCCTCCCGAAAGCGTAACGCTCACTGTAGAGGCGTAAGCAAATCCTCCCGGCAAAACGTCAGAGATCGCAACGCTCTCAGCATCGCTTGTGTTCGCTGCGTTCGCAGTAGTGATTGTGTAAGTAGCACTGGCGCCGCTGTTCACGGTCGGTGTGCTCGTGCTCTTTGTGACCGTCAACACCGGCACGCACACTGCTCCGAGACTTGCGCCAGGCACATTGCTCGCCGTGATGGTAAGGGTGTTGCCGGATGCGCCAGCGGTTGCGCCGTACGCGTCACTCGAAGTCGTCGTAATTCCATTCGCGCCTCCGGTGATCGATGCAGTGGTACTTGATGTGTAAGCAATGAAGCCGCCGCTGCCACCGCCGCCCGGTCCATGTCTTTCGCCGGGAGTTCCGTTCGGCGCTTGAGTCGGCCACGCATCCGCGCCGCGACCTCCGTTCGCTCGCAAGGTAAAGGCTGTGATAGCACCGCTGTTCGCAACCACCATGATGCTGCCTCCAGCTCCACCACCGCCGCCGCCATCATTTTGAGCGCCGACGCCGTTCGAGCCATTAGCTGAAATAGTGCCTGAGCCGCTGACTGTGCCGGCGCGGATAATAACCATTCCACCGCCGCGGCCGCCGCTGCTTTCAGATCCGGTCGAATTGTTTCGTGAGCCTGCGCCACCGCCGCCGCCCAATACCATTCGATTGACAGCGACCGCGACTGCCGCGCCGCCATAACCACCGGCGACAACGTTGCTGTTCCAGGAATTACCGCCGACACCACCGGCGCCACCGTTCGAACCGCCGCCACCGCCAGTGTTCTCGTCGTTATTGGCGGGATCTCCGTCAGTACCGCCACCGCCGGCATTGCCGGGAGCGCCACGCGCCATACTTCCATTTGGATAACCATCTACGCCAGTATCAACAACACTTGAGCCGTCATAAACCCAACGCGGCGTTCCGGCAATACCCTCGGCTTTTGATCCATTCGTTGTGTTCGAAGCTAGCGTGCGGTAATCCGTGTTAGCGCCGCTGCCGCCGGACCACTGCTGAGTACCGCCGCCTCGAAATCCGAGCCCATCGACGCTCACTGTGCCTGCGGCGGCCAGGTTGCCGGCTACGTCGAGCACGAGAACTCCACCAGAAGTTCCATCCCAGATCGCCGCAGTCAAACCCGAGCTCAAGGTCGCGCTCGAATACTGAGGAACGCGTATGACCTGAAAAGTAGCCTGGCCTTTGCTGCTGGTAGCAGCCGCGCGGTTGTAGCTATACGTTAAGGCAGACTCGAGGTTGATAGTTCCACCCGCGGTGCTGATGGAGTTCGTTGCGATGGCGAACTCAAATCTTCCAGCACTGTTGAGGTTGGTCACACCGCTCGCAGGCGCGCCGCTGTTTCCATCACCGTAAGAACTGCTGTTGTTCGAGTTGATCGATGCGTCCTGCGTCTGAATCACGAGCAACATATCGCCAGCGGCAATTGGTGTGGCGGCGCCGAAAATATTCGCGGCGCCAACCGAGATCGACGACGTGCCCGAATTCGCCGTGCCCGTTCCCGGATAGTAAGTATTAATGACACCGGTAAGAGTTCCGCCTGGTCCATCCCGACCCGGTGAACCACAAACCTGAGCGACGGAGGTCGATTGCGCCAGAATAATTATCGCCAACGTTGCGAATGTACCCCAGATCACACCTCTCAAAGTGCGAACGAATCGCCGGGAGTTTGGCGCAGTGTTTCTCAACGCTGTTCCTCCTCCCGATGCGGTGGCTCGTCCTGATCGGCGCTTGATGCCAATCCTTTTTTGGAAGTGCCAAACAAATCAAACAAGCCTGAAAGCTTGGATGAGATGGTGAAGTAAAGCCCCTGCTTGCTCGGCATCACTCGATCGAGACCAGGCTCACCAGCGCGAGTAAAGTTATAGCCAACTCCCGCCCGCAGATCCGGAATCGCCCAAAATCCTAACTCGGTCCCATAAACCGATCGTTGTGTTTGCGAAGAGCGCTGCAACAGTAAACGTGTTTCAGCGGCCCAATCGAGTCGCGACGTGATGCGATACTGAGCGCGAGCCTGGGTGAGATACGTAAGCGTCGAGACGTAAGGCAGTGACGGCTGACCATTGGCGGAGAAACGTAACGCAAACCGCCCGTAGAGTTCCAATCGCTTCGTAGCCTGGTAGTAACCATCGGTGGCGGCGGTATCGAGACGATCGCGCGTAGCAGGCTGACCGGAAATGCCCGTTTGCTCGAGCGACCGATGATTGAAGCTGAATAGCAAACCGGCGCGATCGGAATTTGGTGGACGAATCGCCAATGCTGCGAGACCGTCAATCGCAGAACCGCCTCGTCCACCGAAGGAGCTCTGAGACCATCGCATTCGTGAAAGAACCGTAATTCCATCATCGAGCCGGCCGGCAGCGCCAATCGCAACTAATTGACCATTGCCACCTCGATCGCGAAACTCATATCGCGCGGAGGCCTTGAAGTTGCTGTTCGGAGTCCAGCCAAGACCGAGGGTGGCGCTATTAAAACTCTTCCCTTCGCCGCCCATGTGGAAGCCACGCTCGAAGCCAAACTCGAGAGCGAAATCTTTTTTGACCGGCAGACGGTTCTGCAAACCAAACACTGCAAAGCTATCCGCTCCGCTGGCTCCGTTCTCGAGTTGATAGCGCCCCACTACCGATGTGTATTTTCCGAATCGTGATTCAACACCAAGTGCTGTCTCGCGGCGTGAGTTCGTACCTGAAAAGCCGGTTTGTGTCAGATCTCCAATCGGAATGATGGCGCCCGATGCAAGACGCTCGGTAAGAAAGATTTTTGTCCACGATGAAAGCTTGTAATTCGCCGCGAACGTAGTCTGATTGGGATAAGTGGGATCCGCTTCACCCAGATTCTGTTCGCGCTTGATGGACACGTCCAGCTTGTCCGTAACTTGCAGCTGGGCCCCCATCGTTACAAGATTCGAGTCCACCCTGTTGTCGTTTAGATCGTCGGAGAAACTGCGATGGTCAAAACCAAGGTGTAACCGCAGCCGCTCCCTGACGATTTGATCGCCAGCGATGGAGAAGGTGAGGCGATGGTTGTCGACATTCGTCGTGCGATTGTCTTCTTTGGTTAACCCAAAGCGCAGCGCCGACCCACGTCGAGGTTTGAAATCGAAGGTTACTTCACCCCGGCGCGATCCCGGCGTAACCGTCGAGCCATAAGGATTCAGAAAACCAGCCGAGGCGCTCGTGTAACGAGCTCGCAGGATCGATTCCCCGAAAAGTAATGGTTGTTGCAAGTCGAGGCTAAACGCATTGCCTACGTGAGTTGAGTCCCCGCCATCTGATGCTGACTCATTGAAGCCGTTGCTAATCTCGCCCTGACTGGTAGCGTAGGCGAACTTCAGAATGCCGCGGTGCGGAAGATTCTTTTCAGCGTCGAAACCGCCCACGAAGAAGTTCCCAGCCGACTCCTGCTGTTGCATCACAGATGAGAATCCAAGCTTGAGACCCCAGCCGGCAAAAGTTCTTCGACCGCGAGCCGTGTAGACGCTCGAGTTCATGCCCGCGGCGCGATGCTCATAAGTGACGACGATCTGTTTGAGATTAAGACCTGAATCAAAAGTCGAGATGTTCCTGATGAGGAAAAGCTCTCCGTCGATCGTATTCAAGTTATAGTCAACCGACCTGGTCAGCACTTCGCGGTTGATTATCACTTCCGGATTGCGACGATCTCGAACTTCGATGGCGACGGTTTCGGAGCCCTGCAGAATCTCGCCGTGATGAAGTCGAATAATGCTCAAGCCACCCCCGGGAAATACATCGCGAGCGAAAGAGGTGTCAGGCCGGGCGCCGGTGACGCTGACGAAATCACCCTCGTTGTTTTCAAGTCGCAGCTTGACGCCGGTCAACTTGCGCGAGTAACCGGAAATTGAAAGCTCTTCCATGTCTGCATCGAGGTCACCAAACATCGCGAACGAGCGGTTGTGATCGATGCGTGCATAAAGCTTCGAATTCGAAGGAGCGGCATCGTAACGAGTTGAAGAGTCTCCAAACAACGGATACACGCGATCGAGCGGATCAAGTTGGAAGAGTCGATCGCGGCCCGCGGTGCGATTGATCGGACGCTGCGAGTCGTAAGCGAGCGTTACAGAATTGTCACCCCACAAGCGACCGCTATAGAAGAAACTTAAGCGATTGCGAGACGTTCCCTCTTCACCTCTTAAGCCAACCTCCGGAATCGCGTTCCCGAATGACATCTCGGCGAGCCCGACCATGATCGTGGGTCGTGTCTCCGACACGATGCGGACGAGACTTTCAGCCTCTATTTGCCCTGTCAGCACATGAAGACGCGCGTCGCCTGGCTCGCCTGGGCCAACCAGTCGAACACGAGCTTCGCCCTTGTCGAGCGCCAGCACGAGTTCGCTGCGCTTCGGCTCCTCGGGGCTGAGCCGCGCTTCGAGTGGCAAGTCAGGTCGCGCCACCACGGTTCCGGCAGTAAGAACGCCATTGTCATCAGCAGCCGGCTGCGAAGGAGACTCAATCTTCACGAAGTGCCCAAGCGAGGTTTCAATTGCTACCTGGTTGTCGTTAGCTGGGTGGTCCCATTTATCGAAAGCGAGGATCTTCACGACCACTGAGTCGCGTCCGCCGGCGTGAATCGCAGTCTTTTCAGGAATGACTTCTAAACGCTGGGCCGGGCCTCGCCCAATAACAGCGATTTCCTGCGAGGTTCCAGCTTCGCCATTGGGGCTGACCGGTGTGACGCGAACGCGATTTGGACCAGGACGCAAGCTGACGCTTACAAAAGTATATGTAGATATCTGGTTCTTTTGATCGTGGCGAGCTGTTCCGACATTCTTATCAGAGATCTTTTCGCCATTAACTTCGAGTTTGACGGTCCACTTCAAGGCCACGCGCGCTGCCAGTTCGAGCGCGGGCGTCATGATCACGGAATCGGCGCTCGGTGAAACGACGCGCACCGAACCCGGCGCAACCGGCTCAATGGTCTCTTCGGAAACGAATTCGTAAGTTCCCGCTTTGGTGGGTGTCGATGACGTCGTAGCAGAAGGTTTGCTCGCTGTTAATTCAGCAGCTTGAGTGGGCGAAACGACAGTGACGTCATTTTCTTTGGGCGTGTTCGCCAACGCTTCCTTGCCGCGAACAAGCATGAAATTCTGACGCAGCATCGCGCCGCCACCGACCGGCGTGCGCAGCAGTCTGGTCCAGCTCTTCCCGGAAATTGAGTCGCCATCAGCCAGCGCTAATCCATCTGGCAGCGTCATTGGATCCAGCGTCAAAACTTGCGAGCCATCGCCGAGAACAGGGAAGTTGTATAAGCCCAGCGAATCAGTGATCACCGACTGGCCGGAAGTCAGATACAAACGAATGCCGGCGGCAGGCTTATCTGAGCTATCAAATTTTCCATTCTTGTTCGTGTCCTCAAAAACGCGGCCGATAAGCACCTGGCGAGTCGAGAAGATTCCGCCGCCGACTCGTACAGTCGCGCGAGCGATTGGAGTTCGTGTCTGTTCGCCGCTGGGAAACTCTCCGGAGCCAATCGCGATGTTTTCCATATCTCCATCGCGAGCATTCACACCAACACGAACTCGGTAGATCAGGTGCCCTCCTGCTCCCGGCCCCAGGCTGCCTAGTCTGAATAATAATTCACCCCCAACGAGCTCGGGCTCAACCTGCTGTTCCGGTGTCGGACCGACGCTGATTCGACCGGTACCGTTAACGTAGTGAAATGACTCCGGCAACCGATCGCGCACCACGATATTCGACACGGTCGCGACCGTGGGGTTACGAACCTCAATCCGATACGTCACGACGTCGCCAATCTCGGCTCGCTGTTGGTCAACGGACTTGGTTAATTCAAGGCCGTGTTCTTCAAACATCGGAATGTTGAAGGCGATGTCACTGAGGTTGGTAGTCAACACATCGTCGGTTACGAGTGAGAAGCCGCCCGCGGAAGCCAGGGGCTGGCCGTCGCGCGAGTGAGCGGTCAATGTCATCAATCCAAAATCCGCTGTCTGAAGGTTGATTTCGATCAAACGCGAGATGAAGCCGGTGGCACTGACATTGACGAAATATTTTGCTGGAGCGATAGCGCTGCCCACCTGAAAGTCATTCACGGCGAAGCTGAAATGCCCGAGGTTGTCACTTGGGAAGGGATTAACGTTGTGATTGTTCGGAATCAGCCCTGCTTCCGGTGTCAAAGGCAAGAGACTTGTAAGGGACTGATCAGTAAAGACTGATACTTTGGCTCCCGCGATGGGAACGGTTGATCCGGCCCGGCCGGCAAAGACAGTCCCAAACGGATCGGCTACGACAACAGCTGAGTTGCTCTTGGTCGGCGGCGCATTGTCAGCTCCGAGATTGGCGAAGTTGATCAAGCCGATCGCGGCCGAGGCATTCGTGCTCAACAGCGCTCTGAAGCTGAGCTGCACGAGTTGGTTTGGAGGAAACTCAGAAAGATGCAGCTCGATATGATTGGTTCGGACAAAGCCTTCATCGGCGTCTTGTGCGTCCGTGAGATCCTTGCTGCCGTTGTATTCCAGGTGCAGCGAGTTTGGTACGTATTCGATTCCTTCGGGAAGGTCGTCTACGAGCACAAAATTTCGCGCTGTGACATCGCCGCTATTGCGGAACGAAATCGTGTAAGTGAAAGGCACGCCGCGAGTGATGATGGACTGATTCGATCCATTCACTTGCTTGAGAGGCGGCAGAGTCGCGCTGTTCGGACTCGAGAAAATTGGGCCTCGACCAACTGAGTTTATGATCGTGCCATTGTCCTCGGGGTGGCCGTTCGCAGCTCCGTCAGCATTTGATCGCGCAGTCAGATCGATGCGTAGCAGACTGTCGGGTGGAGCATCGTTGGTATCTACAACGGCCAGCACTCCCAGACACAGACCGGGTCCGACTGAAGGCGAAATCGTGGAGCCAACCGTGATTGGCTCATCGCCAGTGGTAACGGTGGTACTCCCATCGACGTCAAAAAAGGCGCTCACCAAAGTCGAGGGCGCATTCACCGTGAGCACGGTTGCCGTGTACGTGTTGGTGAGATTACCGGTATTACAGATTCGGAAGAGACGAGTAACGCGCTCGCGAGGGCCAACATTCGCTGAAGGGGTGGATTCTTTTGGCGTGACGGTGAGAGTTGCGACGGCAACAACTGTGAGCGTGACGGTCTCGGAAACTGTGCTGTAAGGGGTGCCGTCGTCGCCGGTGTAGGTGGCCTCAGCTCGATTGGTGATCGTCGTCCCGCTTGGAGTGGGATCGTCGAAGCGGCGCACTCCGGCACTTACCATCGAAGCGAGAAGAACCATCGCGACGAAGGCGCATGCTGACTTGCTGAATAGTCGTCGAGTTTTCAGCATGGCGTGGGCCTGGGAGTCATGCCGGAGAGGCGTTATGAATCTGAGATCTGCAATCTGAGATCTGAAAGATATTTAAGCGACGTGCCGGTAATTCCTTGGGGGCAATAGCCAGGAAACCGACACGTCGCTTGGAGGTAGCACAGACCCACTGCCCGATGGTTCAGGGGATACGTGGACAGGCTCAGGGCCCGTGCTACTGTCTTTTATTAGTTGATTGCGCGTTTGAACGTGAAGACTCCCGAGGCGCCGGGCGCTACAGATGCCACGGTATCGGTGTACTTCACTGCGCTGACGATTAGCGGCGTTCCACCCGGATCAGTCGGTGCGCCGGAGTTCGTGGTGTACGTTCCCCAGTTATTGGGAGCCGCTGCTCCGTCTTCCGTGATGACCAGGTTGGAGGCCGTCAACTTCACGCAGTTCGCATCACCATTCGAAGAAGAGATATTCGTGTAGGTGATCGAATACGTGATAACCGCACCCGGGACTGGATCAGTTGCTCCACCGACACCAGTTCCGTTAGCCACACTCTGAGCCTTAGTCAATTGAACAAACCCAGTGTAGGCGCGGTCAATCGTGCGATTGTTCGCTGCCGGCGTTACGCCTGAAGTAGCGCGAATCGTCGTGCTGAAGGCAGTCAGGACTAGCCTGGCTGAGGGCACTGTGACTCGCACGTTGATGTTGGCTGAGCCGCCAAAAGCAACTGCTAAAGTCAGCGAGCCGCCAGATGAAACGTCCGTGTACGAACCTCCGCCATTGGTCGAAATCTCAACCGTGAAGCCGGCTGGCACCGTTGGCGCGTCCAGTGTGTAGGTGTCGTTCGCATTACCGTTGTTGAGTAACGTGTTGACATAAACCAACTGTGCCGACGCCGTCGTGTTGTTACCCGGAGCAATATTGCCAGGGTTGGTCGACTTATTGGTGTAGTCGTCGTTCTGATCAGTTGGACCAGTAGCACCCGGGGCGCCGCTGGGGCCTAACAAGACTGAACCGACCTGAGCCAGCAACGTCTGTTGAATCACACCATGTCCAGCTCCGGCGACATAGCCTTCGTCAAAGTTGGCGTTGCCGTCACCGTTATTTGACGTAAGGTCGCCAGATTGGTCGGTGATGGTCGAGTTGATGGTGTTCTTACCAAACACATCACCAATCTCATCAATCGGTACCGAAGCATTGATGCCGGTGTTTACGGTGACGACCATATTGATCGACGAGCTCGAGGCGCCGACAACCAGTGTGGCTCCAACCGGGAAGGCGATGCGGGTCACCGTATTCAACGGTGGCGCAGAGCTCACCCAGGTTGCCGACAATGGAGCGGTCGTCAAGGCCGTGGTCGTGTACAGCGTTCCCGCTGGGAATGTCTGTCCAGCCTTCAACACCGTGCGCGCCGGGATTGGCGCAATGATGTAAACCTGAGTGGAAGCATTGAGCGTCACGCCGGAAACATCTCGCGCGCCAGTGTTCGAAGCTACCCAGGCATAAGTGATGTCCGAGCCAAGTGCCACAGGGCCCGCAGGCGCTGTCAACACGAGTCTTAGCAGCGCGTCATCGACGACGGTAGCGGTGATGTCGCCTCGAGCTTCCCGCAAGCCGTTTACTGACGAAGCAGAAACAGTGCGGACTTCATTCGCTGACGAGTCGGCTGCTTGATTGTCAAATGATGGACTACCAGTCGCAGCGTCGCCCAACAGGATCTGCACAGTCTGTCCCGTGGTAGCGCCCGCATTGACGCTCACCTCAACCAACACGTGGATATTTCCGTTCTGCAGGATGTTCGCTGAGTTGACTGCGGCGCCGTTGGTTTTGATGTCGGTATCACCACCGTTGATGCTGGAGCTGCCATCAACGTCGATGACCGCGCGCGTTACGGTTCCGGGTCCCACCAGACGAACGCTGGCGCCACTCGCGCCAAAGCGAACCTGATCGGTGAAGTTACCGGTATTGGTGACCGTGAAGTTGTAGATAACCAGAGTCTGTCCGGCGACGACAGTCGGATTCGCGCCGGCGTCCGGCGTGATTGTTAAGCCGGAAACATTAGACACAGTCACAGTGACTGTGTTCGAAACCGTCGAGTAGCTGTTCGTCCCGTCAGAGTACGTCGCGCTCGCCTGGTTAGAAATGGTGGTGCCGCCGGGCGTTTGCGCGACGGTCAATCCGGTTATGGCTGCGGTGATCACGACCAGCGCGATCACGTAAGTCACAAGCTTTAGCGTGGGGTGAATGTTGGAGAGTCTCATCATTAATCCTCAAATTTAAGCGGTGGGTGAAAAAGTGCGGAATGGCTGAACAGGATGTTCCAGCTATTTCACTCGCACCTTGTAGGAAGCGGACACGCGACCGCCTGGCGCCAAAGGATCGGCCCATTCGTAACGGACGTTGGTGTACAGGCTCACTGGAGCAGGAACCTGCTTGGTAGAGCCATCGGCCTGCTTCTCGGGCACTGTCGGCGTCGTTGAAAACGACTTGCCGCCATCAAGGCTGTAAACAACTTTGGCGGAGCCATCAACCTTGGCGCTGCCCGCGACGAAACTGGTGCCTGCGGGAATGCGACCGACAGCTTTGTAATCGACGGCTGCGGCCTGGCCTGAATTCTCTGAGGTAATGGTCCAATCAAGAATCTCGTCTGTCTTCACCACGTTGGCTTTCTCGACAGGGACGAGCGCATTGTCGCGTTCGACAGCGGCTGCCAGCTCAACTTTGATTTCAGGTCGTGCTACTGCAACTCGAGCCACCATGAAATGTCGTTGCGCGAACACCGCGGCACTGCCTAAGACTAAAAGGCAGCACATCGCGAAGATGAAGGAACCAAATTTGGTTTTGGTGCTTGGCATAACTTGTCTCCTTGGGACGCTTTCCCTACGGATCGCGTTGAGTAACTGAGATTGGAATTTCTAAACGAAACTTGGAATCACTTGGTGTGAAATGACTGTCTCTAACTGTCAGGTCTTAGAGAGACACATGGGAAAGGAATACTGACCCGCGAACAACATCGGGCGGCAAAGCTTTATCAAGCGGCATGCCGTAGCGGCAAAAAGGTGGGGAAGTATGGTAAAGACGGGGATTTTAGGGGCGACCAGGCGAGGCGACGAAGGCTCAGGGACAGATTTTGTCAGTGTCGGGTGACAATTTTTCGGATCTTCTGCCAGCGTGAGGCTGACTTTTTGTCAATTGGCGGTGGGATAAGCTATCCGCAGATTACGCCGATTACACCCGTTTTACGCAGGAGGGGGAACCATGGCGCCACCATTACTGATCCGTATAGATGGGGGAGCATACATCGAATAAAGAAGACCGATAGGATTTTTGTCTCTCTCAGCGGCTCGCCAGGACCGCAGATCCTCACTGCCGAGCAGATAATCACCATCACTTACCAGTACGGTATTGCCGCTGATGGCGAGAAAGTCCGGTGCGGGAAAGCCAACTTTGACAAAGTCTACGTGCGGGTCTGCAGGCGCAGAGGACGGTTTGATCTCGGCCCACGATTGCCCATTCGGATCACTTCGGAACAGTCCGTCTTTGCTAGCGGCCAAAAGATCATTTTTGAACAGCATCACCTTTGCAATATTGAGTGGCTTATTCGTGACAATCGGGATATTGACCCACGACACCGCTCTATCGGCGCTACGAAACAGCCCATCGTCAGTGGCTGCAAAAAGCAGATCATTCACTTCAACAAAGTAATTGACTTCCCCGTGCACATCACCGTTTGCGCTGTTCCAACTCGCTCCTGCGTTATCAGACCAAAAGATTTGACCCCTGGCGGTGCCAGCGATGACGCGGTTGCTCTGTTTTAGTCGCAATAGACGGGTGATCCTGCCTCCGAAGATGCTATTTAACTTGTATGGGGTGAGTCCGAACTTAGCGGGTGGATGGCTCTTGATGTCTTCCTTAAGAGATTCTGGCGCCGCGCCAGCGGAAAAGGCCGGTTGGCACAAGTGCACAAAAGTAACACCACAATTAAGCCGCCAATCAATGCGCATGAAGTTTGGGGTTTGAGGCCTGGTTCCATGAGCATGCTTAATTTGCCGGACACCGACTCGAAAATGAACAACCTGGTTAGGACCTTACATTTGTGTCCTAGTCAGAATTCATAATTAGCGAAGCATCTTTAAGTGGCAGCTCTCATCGAGACGCGGAGTGCTGGTGTTTGCAGAAGATAGTCGGATGCCACCCTGTAGTCAACGAACAATCGAGCACAGTGGCCCACCTGGGCGATGACTCACCGTTCTTGATTCGAAGGACCGAATTCCGGCTATGCTCAATCGTTGACGTTGACGAGCGTCCAGGCGCCGGGAGGAAGTTTTACGCTGGCACAGGTAGGTCCGCCGTCGCGAGCCGTTCCTTGATACTTTACTTCGAGAATTGAATTGGGTTTCGATTGAGCGCGTATGATCAGAGGCCAGTCAATTCCACCGAGTGGAATCTTCGCGCGGCGAGCCCAATCCGTACCACGTTCACCGGCGTATTGGCCTGAGTTCACATAAACAAAGCGAAGGGCGGGAGGGCCCTGGGTAAATTCACCGAGGAACCGCGGCGGTCCTGAGTCGGGATCGCCTTTGACACGAACCGTGAATGAAAAGGAAAGATCTGCGCCGGTTGCTACGGTTGGCTCAAAAAGATCCGCTTTGCCACGCTGTAACGCGACTCGAACCTTGGCCGGTGGCTTGATTATTGTGATGCGAAGCGGCAGTTCGATTTCAGACATGACATGTACCGCAGGCTGCCAGCCTGCAGATCATCCAATAGATTCATTCAGACGAAGCGAATAAGACGAGCCCGTCGAGTTCATCTCATTCACACCCGGTTTCAACCGGGTGTCAGCGACTCTCAAAATCTCCCGAACCGTTTTAACGGTTTCGGATCTCACGAAAAGAAACCGTTGAAACGGTTAAAAGGATTCAATCGCAACTCCCAATCACCCGGTTGAAACCGGGTGTGAATGAGAGGCTCGTAATCGCCAGTAACGCTTGACTACAACCTGCAGATCAGCAGCTCGCGTTCGTAGATTGCTTCCGCGGGAAGCCGATCGTGCAAATCCAGAAACAGCTCTTCGTGTCCAAGCACTTCATTCCGCCAAGCCGCGCGGTCAAACGCCTGCAACTCTTCAAACTGCTCTTTTGAAAACTCGATTCCGTCCCACTGCATGTCGTCGTAGTGAGGCATCCAACCAATCGGAGTTTCCTTTGCGAGCGCTCGTCCATGTGCTCGATCCACGATCCACTTCAACACTCGCATGTTCTCGCCGAAGCCCGGCCACATAAACTCGCCTTCCGCATTCTTGCGGAACCAGTTCACGTGGAAGATGCGCGGCGTTTCTGACAGTGAGCGCTGCATGCGAATCCAGTGTCGGAAATAATCGCCCATGTGGTAACCGCAGAACGGCAACATCGCCATCGGATCTCGGCGTACTTTGCCGAGCGTACCAAAGGCTGCTGCAGTCATCTCTGAGCCCATCGTCGCGCCGGTGTAAACGCCTGCACTCCAATTGAAGGCTTGGTAAACTAGCGGCATTGTCGTTGCGCGCCGGCCTCCAAAAATGATCGCGCTGATCGGAACGCCGTTTGGATTCTCCCAATCAGGGTCAATGGTCGGACACTGCGAAGCTGGCGCAGTGAAGCGCGCATTTGGATGCGCAGCTTTGGCGCCTGTCTCTTTCGCGATCTCAGGCGTCCACTTATTTCCCTGCCAGTCGAGACACTCAGCCGGTGGCTCATCCGTCATGCCTTCCCACCAGACGCCGCCCTCGGGGGTCAAGGCCACGTTCGTGAAGATGGAGTTCTTAGCGAGCGAAACCATGGCGTTGGGATTCGTCTTCGCAGAAGTACCCGGCGCCACTCCGAAGAAACCCGCCTCGGGATTGATAGCGTGTAGACGACCGTGAGCATCCGGCTTGATCCAGGCGATGTCATCGCCGACGGTCCAAACCTTCCAGCCCTCAAAGCCGGCGGGCGGAATGAGCATGGCGAAGTTAGTCTTGCCGCACGCGCTGGGGAACGCAGCGGTGACATAGGTCTTTTCACCCTGCGGATTTTCAACGCCGACTATCAGCATGTGCTCAGCCATCCAGCCTTCGTCGCGAGCGATGTTCGACGCGATACGAAGCGCAAAGCACTTCTTGCCAAGCAAAGCGTTGCCGCCGTAGCCGGAACCGTACGACCAAATCTCGCGCGTCTCGGGGAAGTGAACGATGTACTTTTCTTTGTTGCAGGGCCAGGGCACATCGCTCTCGCCCGGAGCGAGTGGAGCCCCGACGGAATGCATGCAGGGCACGACGCGCTTGTGGTCCTTGTCGATCTCTGCGTAAACGGGCAGTCCGATACGCGCCATGATGCGCATATTGACGACAACATAAGGCGAGTCGGTGAGCTGGACGCCAATTTGGGACATCGGCGAGCCAATCGGTCCCATGCTGAACGGCAGCACATACATCGCGCGGCCTGCCATTGAGCCGTCAAAAAGCTCTTTGAGCTTGCGGCGCATCTGGAAAGGCTCTTCCCAATTGTTGGTGGGGCCGGCGGCGTCTTTCGAAAGAGAGCAGATGAAGGTTCGATCTTCGACACGAGCAACGTCGCTCTTGTCAGAACGAGCGTAATAGCAGTTTGGCCACAGCTCTTCGTTCAGCTTGATGAAAGTTCCGCCCGCGACCATCTGCGCCTTGAGCTCTTCGTCTTCCTCCAATGATCCATCGACCCAGTGGATCGACGCCGGCTTGGTCAGCGCAGCCATCTTTTCCACCCAGTTGAGCAGATGGGTGTTCCTGCTCAAGGGAACCGAAGGATCGCGTTGCTCGGTTGTTTCCTGCATTCGTGATGAACTCATATCTTCTCCAATCCAGCTCGCGCAGTCCCGTGCGTCGCGCTGTAATTCCTAAGATTCAGCGGCGGCCGAACGCTCGCGCGCCAGCTCTCGAAGAGCGAAAACTAAATCTCGTGACGCGCTCTCAATGCGATCGGCAGCGGCCTCGATAGAGTCGCTGTCAGCGGGTGTGCGCAACGCTACTGCCGCCGAGGCGTCTTCAATAAGCTCGGTCAGGCGATGTGCTTCGTTCTCCGCCTGCCGTTCAACCGGAGTTATTTGTGGAAGTGAATTGTCTTTTTCCATGATGTAGGTGACTACAAGTCTTACCTCAGCAGGGCACTCGGAAGCAAGTACCAGTGCGGCAAGAAAAAGTAGGTAGTCGCTAAAACTGAGGCCACGGCCTGGCGCCGTGGTCATTCACGTTGGTCGCTAACAAAGGCGGGCCGAGCTTTTTGGTGAGGCCACGGGCTCGTCCCGTGGAGTGTTCACGCTTCCGGCTGCTGGCAGGCGGCAACGTGAAACACCACGGGGCCAGCCTGTGGTATCGGCTAAGGCTTCAGTTCACCATTTATGCTTTTACCTACTTTTTCTTGGCGCACTGAGCAAGTACTGCAGGCTGCCAGCCTGCAGGTCGTGTTGCGTGAAGACCGACCAGGGCGGCCGGCATTTATTTTCCATATCTCATTTACCATTATCCATTTTTTCATTTTTCGTGGTCGGACGCCTGGTTCTAACGACCACATGGCTGCAACCATTCAATGGCGAATGAAAATGGAAAATGATATATGGAAAATCTTCGAGGGTTGTCCGGTCTTATTTGGGTAGCCTACACACAAAGACAACGACAGGCTGGCAGCCTGTCGTACATCTATGTTAATCGTTAGGCAATGGCTCCGAAACCAAGTCGAGAAGCTTTCACCCTCAAAGAATGGAAGCTTATCCAGTCACTACGCACGCCGCGACAAGTGCAGAAGTTTCTTAGCTCGATGCCGTACAACTGGGAGCGAAACGGCGGCACCCAGCGTTCTTTTCGCGAAGTGATAAAGCGTGGCGAGGCGCATTGCATGGAAGCCGCGCTCGCCGCCGCCGTGATTCTGGAACAACACGGTTACCCGCCATTGCTCGTGAGTCTCGAGTCATGGGACAAACTCGATCACGTCATCTTCATTTTTCAACACCAGGGCCTTTGGGGCTCGGTAGCTCGCTCGCGTGACCTTGGCTTGCACGGACGGCGGCCCGTCTTTCGCACGCTCCGCCAGCTGGCATGGAGCTATTTCGATCCTTACGTGGATTTTTCTGGGCGGTTGATCGGCTACGGCAAGGGGAATCTCTATGATTTGGGAAATTACGATTGGCGCTTTTCACCACGCAATCTATGGAAGGTGGAAGACTATCTACGCGAGATTCCTCACCGCACCATTCTCTCGTCGGACTTGAGGTACGAACGTCTGCACGAACGGTACAAAGCTTTCAAGGCAAAATACCCTGATCGGCAGGCAGGCTACTACGACCATCGCGAGCAGTGGATGCTCTAATGCGCGAGGTTCAGATCTTTCAGCTCCCGTTTGGCGCGCGCGTCGGTAACCATGTGAACGACGACTGCACCCACAATAATCAACCCGCCAAGGATGGCCCAGGTCGAAGGCTTTTCCCCGATAAATAAGAAGACCCAGATCGGATTCAACACCGGCTCGACGTAACCAATGATGCCCGCATCGAGTGAACGTACGCCGCGAGCCATCGCGAGTGTGAAGAAGAGATAAGCGACGCCAATCTGAATCACGCCGAGATAAGCCATGCCTCCCAAATCGCTGCTCGAAATTCCGCGTTGAGCAGCGCTTACAAATGCCGGTGCGCACACGATGACTACTAAGAGGTTTCCGTAGATTACCGACGAGGCCCGATTCACGTCGCGCGACTTGTCGTGCCGGAGTAGCAGAAAGTAGAAGGCGAAACAAATTCCCGAGGCCAGTGCCACGAGATTTCCCTGGATGTCGTTGGGCTGCAGCTTGCCGACAAAGAACAGCGACATTCCGCAGACACAAACAGCTACCGTAATGGCATCACGGAGCCTGAATTTCTCTTTGTAGAAAAGCGGCTCGAGCAGCAGGACGTAAACCGGCGCTGTGTACTGCAAAAAGATTGCGTTGGCAGCCGTGGTGAGCTTGGTTGCCATTACGAACAGAATCAAAAGCGCTGCGTAGAGGACAGACGCAATCGCGCTGACGGAGTTGAGACCGAAACCTTCACGCCGAGTGACGATGGCTACGGTCACGACGGCGAGCAAAGACCTTCCAAAGGAAAGCTCGAAGGGAGAAAGCGTGTTGGCTTTGATGAAGAGACCGCCCGTGCTCCAAAGTACAGCGGCTGCCAGCACGAGGAGAAGTGGGGATGATGAAGCAGACGCTTTGGAGTTACTCGACAAAGTGATTTAGTTTTGCCCTACCGGAGACGAAAAAACTTTGTCCACAGATTACGGAGATTCCGCCGATGTTTGGCTCGGAAATTTGAAGGCAACTCTAAAAAAGCGTAACCAGCTGTCTGTGAAATCTGCGTAATCGGTGGATAGAGTTTTTTGCAGCCGGAGTCGGCGACCGCTTGAATGATTAACTCACCAACTCCTCCGGCGAAATGACATCCGCTTTTGGTTCCTTCTTCGCCTTCAGAAACTTACCAAACACGCCGTTCCAGGGTGGAATCACGATGGAGACGGCGCCTTCCGCTTGAGACTGACACGCAAGTCGAATCAACGGCCTTGAATCCTCGGTGTCGATGTATCCGAACTCCTTGATCTTCTTACCTTCGCGAACGGCCACCGGCGCCAGCTTTTCCGCGCCACCCAAAACGCCAATCCAGCAGGTGCCGCACGAAGCCGAGCGACATTCAACTGGAATGGGCCCTTCAATTCGTCGCGGATCGAGCGCAACCCAATCGCGCGTACGATCCTCCGCCGCACCCCACGCCAGATCCTGGAGATGGTTCAGTTTGTATTTGGCAGCATCATCATTCTCGTCAAATACAACGGTCCATTTCTTATCCACTGTCTTCAAAAATCCGAGCAACCCCTGACTGTCGTCTTTGGCTCGCCCTTTGAGGATCTGATCCGGTCGACGTTGCGCATGTTTCTTGTCGAGCTGCATTTTTCCCGGCGCTTGCTTGAATGCTTCCAGGCCGGTTTGTCTCAGCGTCATAAACGCAACGGCAGTGATTCCGACGAGCAAGCTGCTATCAACCTCGAGTGATTTGGCGACTTCGCCGGCGACAGTTCCAATCTGCTCTGAGAGGCCCGCAGGTGATTGCGAAGGGACAGACTGAAGTCCGTTCCACTGGGCTGCATGTCGCTCGACGGCGCTCTTTACTTGATTCCAGTAACGATGGCCGTAAAGAAATTGGTGAGACGAATCAATCTGGCCGGTAAGCTTATAGTTCCCCTGCAGTAAAAGCTCGCTGGCGAGTTTGCCGGGATCCTCAGCCTCGCTCAAAGCTTTGAATAAACCGAGCGGATAGAAAGCAAACCAAATCTGCGTCGCGTTCCTGTCGACTTCATGAATAGACGGCAAAAGATTGCTTACAGTCGCAGCCCAGGCCTGTTCGTCAAATTGATTAAGGAAAGAAATAAAAGGCGTTTCAGTCATCGCAGTAGTGGCACTTGTACTCATAGAATCCTCAGACAAAAATTCATCCCTCGCGAGAAACGGATACTTTAGCAGCAATGTACTGCAGGCTGCCAGCCTCCAGATGTGTGCAGTGCGCTGAGAAAACCGCAGTTAGATCATTCGTGTGAAATTTGAGGCTGACCCGATACCACAGGCTTGCCCTGTGGAATTTCATGTTCGCAGCTACCATCAACGGGCTCATCACCTTTTCGCAGGATGCCACGGGCTGGCCGTGGCATCGACAAATCTGGAACAGCCTTAGTTAGCAACCAACGTGAGTGACCACGGCGCAAGGCCGTGGCGTCATCTATTAGCGACTACCTACTTTCTCGTCGCATTGGCTTTGCCCTGAGTCGTGTGAATGCTCTGCCAGCCTTGTGCCACGTTACAGACAACAGGCTGGCAGCCTGTTGTACATTTCGTTGACAAAGCAGCTGGGCACAGAGTAAAAATCGAACACACTCTGGAGTTGAAATATTTCACAAGCTGCGTTCGCCGACTTGTCTCTAAGGGGGAAATTTGTCGATGGAAGAGAAAGCTTCAGAAACCGCCAAAGCCGGGCGTAGTTTTGACAGTGCTTATGGATTCTCGTTTGCCATAGGTTTGGGACTGCTTCTTTTCATAGCCGGCCTCATCATTACCTTAACCCTCGGTCAGGGCGGAAGTATCGGATTGATTTTCGGCATTCCGATGCTGGTGGCCGGAATAGTCCTGCCGCTCGTGATGATGCGCGGTGGTCTGAAGCACACCATCGTCAACAGCTCCTGCCCTTATTGCAGTACGCCCATAAAGACTTCGGACGCGACCATCAGATTAAGTTGCCCGAACTGCAACAGGAAGATTGTGGTGCGGGAAGGTCAGCTCGAAGGAGCCGAATAGGTCTTTGATTTTTGTTCTTTGTCCTTGGTTCTTTGTTCTTTGTAGATGTGCGAGCGTTTCCTTTCCTCTGTTGGAAAGTCGCAAGTGACTGAAGATTCAAGCAGCTTGCACGAAAAGTCTTAAATCCCACCTGCGGCAGCTGGTGGATAGTTCACGTTCGGCCTACAAAGAGAGGTTGGGATTGGTCTTTTGAATCCCCTCAGCGGCAGCTGAGGGATGTTTCAAATGCAGCCTCGCTCGCAAGTTTTTCACGGAAATAGGCAGGACTTGAACCATCCACCAGCTCCCGCAGATGGGATTCAGTAAACAACAACATCGAACATTACCAGGCTGAACCTGAAGTAACCACCAGCTGCCGCAGGTGGGATTTAAGACTTTCGGGCAAAGCTGATTCAAGCACAAAGAACGCCTTTTAGAATATCGGCAGCCAGTCGCGAGTGGAGTAATCGCTGAAAGTAAGGGCAAACATGATCGCCAACCAGAAGAGGGCGGCAAGGAACACAACCCAAGTCAGTCGCGCACTGTAACGCAGATGCATGAAGTAGAGCACCACCAGGCCTGCCTTCACACAGGCAATCGTTAACGCGACGACAGCATTGAACGGCCCCGGAAAATCGAAGAATGCGACCCACGCAGTCAGGCCGGTGCCGATCAGCAACACCAGAAAAATCGCGAAGTAGATTCGGACTGAAACTATGTGCTCACTCATAAGTGACCTTGAGCTGGGCTTAACCGTGACCACCCATGTGCCTGCCCAGTAAATAAAGCAGCGGGAACAGGAAAATCCAAACTATATCCACGAAGTGCCAGTAGAGCCCTGATATTTCGATCGGGTTGTGATACTCCGGTCCGTAACGACCTCTGATCGAGAAGTACAGCAGGAAGCACATGATCCCGAGCCCGATGATCATATGCAGTGCGTGCATGCCGGTCATCGCAAAATAGATCCAGTAGAACAACTCGACCTGTCGCACGGATGAATTCCCGATCAAAGTGAGCTTGTGCGGATCGTGCGGAGCGCCATGTGGATTTACCGCCGGATCAAAGGGCCGACCCGGAATTAAGCGGCCGGGAATCAAATTGTCTCTATACTTTTCTCGATACTCGACGGCTTTGATACCGAGGAAGGCGCCGCCAAAGATCATCGTCAGAATCAGGAAAATGATTTGGAGTTGTTGCTTGCCAACTTGAGCGCAATAAACGGCCAGCGCCATCGTGAAGCTACTGCAGATCAGAATGACAGTATTTATTCCCCCGAGCCAGATATCCAGGTGATTGCTCGCAACCGCGAACGCCTCAGGATACTTGCCGCGATAGAGCGTGTAGGCCAGGAACATCCCACCGAAGAACATGATCTCCGTAACGAGAAAGACCCACATCCCGAGCGTGCCCGCCTCCCGCTGCTGCTCCATATTCTCGAAATGGTGCTGCAGCGCCGGGTGGTGAACGACTTCAGGTTCTGCTGCGTAACTCTCTGCCAATGCTTATTCTCCCGAACTCCGCGTACTACACTTCAGCCTTACTCTCTTCAAATTTACCAATCACCTTCATCTCTTCAATCGGCGCAAATTCATAAGCTTCCCAGGTCACGATCGGCGTAGTCTCGAAATTTTCAGTTGGTGGCGGTGATTGAGTTCGCCACTCGAGTCCGGGAAGATGCCAGGGGTTAGGAGCTGCCTTCGGTCCGTATCGCATCGACCAAAGCAAGTAAATCGCGGGAATGATTAAGCCAACTCCAAGTATCGATGCGCCCGCCGTCGACAGCACATGCAGTACCTGAAACTCTTCCGGATAGTAGTGGTAGCGGCGGGGCATGCCCATGTAACCCAACATGAATTGCGGCAGAAAAGTCAGGTTGAAGCCGATGAAGACGACCAGCGCTGAGAACCTGCCCCAGCCTTCGGGATACATCCGGCCCGTGATCTTCGGCCACCAGTAATGCAAGCCACCGAGATATGCCAGCAAAGTTCCGCCTACCATGATGTAGTGGAAGTGCGCGATGACGAAATACGTGTCGCTCAGATGCACGTCCGTCGCCAGCGCCGCCAGGAACAATCCCGTCATTCCACCAATCGTGAACAACCCGATGAAACCTAAGCCGTACAACATCGGCGTGTCATACGAGATCGATCCCTTGTACAGCGTCGCGCTCCAGTTAAAGACTTTCACAGCCGAAGGAATCGCCACCGCGAAACTCAGGAAGGAAAAGATCATTCCGGCATAGACAGACTGGCTGGCGACAAACAAGTGGTGGCCCCAAACCAGAAATCCAAACACTGCGATAGCGAGACTCGAAAAAGCGACAAACGAATAGCCAAAGACGTTCTTGCGCGAGAAGTTCGCGATTAGCTCGCTGACCACGCCCATGCCGGGCAAGACCATGATGTAGACGGCCGGGTGCGAGTAGAACCAGAACAAATGCTGAAACAGAATCGGATCGCCACCCGCGGCCGGATCGAAGATGCCGATGTGCGCGAGCCGCTCAAAAGCCAACAGCAGGATCGTTATGGCGATCACGGGCGTGCCCAGAATCATGATCAAGCTGGTCGCGTAATGTGCCCAGATGAACAGCGGCAGCCGGAACCAGGTCATACCCGGCGCGCGCATCGTGTGAATCGTGACGATGAAGTTGAGTCCGGTAAGAATCGAAGAGAATCCCGATATGAAGATTCCCAGGCCCGTGGCGATCACGTAAGAGTTCGAGAATGTCGTACTGAAGGGCACGTAGAACGTCCAACCGGTATCGACGCCACCAGCGAGCAGCGCGTAAACGGTCACGATTCCACCCAGCAGATAGATGTACCAGCTGAGCAGGTTGATGCGCGGGAACGCGAGGTCCTTGGCGCCAATCATAATAGGCACCAGGAAATTGCCGAGCGTCGCGGGGATGGACGGAATCAGGAAGAAGAACACCATGATGATTCCGTGCTGAGTAAATACTTTGTTGTAGGTAGTCGATGTCAGTAATTGGCCATGCGGCGTCAACAGCTCGAGCCGAATCAGCATGGCGTAGACGCCGCCGATTAAGAAGAAAACACTTATAGAACCAAGATAAAGGAACGCAATGCGCTTATGGTCCCTGGTCAATAACCAGGACTTCAAGCCGTAATCGACATTGAGGTAGTTAACCTTCGATGGCGGTGGTACTTTGAATTCTTCCATTTGATCTTACGTTAGCACTCAACCTGCATTCAGGTGGTTCGGCGTTCCCTTCGGGCGTTTAGAGTTCAAACTTCAGTTTGTGGTAACAACAGCACACAATCTAAAGATTGAACTCTAAACACCTGTCACTTTGTCGGCTCGGCGACGGGCGGCTGCGCTACACCCTAAACTCCACAACCCACACCCTATTTTGTCGGCTCGGCGACGGGCGGCTTCGTCGCTCCCTGCGCCGGTGCTGCGGGAGCCGGAGCGGCCGATGGCTGTGAACTGAGTGACTTGATATAAGCCATCAACTGCACAATTTGCTCTTCGTTCACCACGCCCTGGAAGGTCGGCATGATGGGGCCATAGCCGTTCACTACCTTTGCGTTCGGCGACACAATTGACTCTCGGATGTAACTTTCGTTGGCGCGAGCCGTGGTCCCATTCGACATGCGCACGTCGCTATTGAAGACGCCGAGCAATGCCGGCCCACGACCGCCTTCCCCGTTTCCACCGTGGCACGAGGCACAGCCCAGTGTCTGATAAAGCTGCTGCCCTCCAGCTGCCGCAGACTGTTGATTTACATTTCCATTGAGCCAGTCATTGAACTCGGTCGGCTCCATAACAATGATCGAACCAATCATCAACGAGTGATTCATCCCGCAGTATTCCGCGCAGAACAAGTGATACGTTCCCGCCTTTGTCGCTTCGAACCATTGCACGGTATAGCGTCCGGGAACGGCATCAGCCTTGATCCGGAAGGCCGGCACGAAGAAATCGTGGATGACGTCCTCCGTCGTCATGATCAGTTTTATTTTGCGACCGACAGGGACATGGAGCTCATTAATCTCACGCTGGCCGGTAGCGTGTTGAATCTTCCACATCCACTGCTTGCCGACCACGTAGACTTCGAGAGCGTTCTTGGGCACGCGAGACTGCCGAAAGTACAACGCTGCACCCCAGACAAAGAAACTCATTGAAATTACGAATGGAATAACCGACCACAAAGTCTCTAATGTGTGCGAGCCCGCAATAGGACGCGGAATCTCATGGGGAGTCCGGCGTCGATAGCGAATGACGAAAAAGATAATGACGCCCGAAATCAGCAGCGTAAAGAACACTGTTACGCCTGAGAGATAGAAGTACAGAGCGTCAACATTCGCTGACTCAGTGGACGCGCTCTCAGGCACAAATGGAATCCACGACTGCATTAATCTACGCTGCGCCTCCTGCTGAAGCTGGAATGTGCGCCGCACCGCGTCTTCGCAATAACAGCAACAACAAAATGATGCCCGCCACCGTCAGCAGTCCGGCGAGCCGAACGATATTTAAGATTGCCGCGCCGTATGTTCCGGTCGCCGGGTCGTAATGAAAGCAATAAAGCAGAAGCTGATCGACCGGAGTGCCAATCTTATTATTGGAAGCTTCGACGAGACCGAGACGAAGATCCCTGGCTGAATATTCAATGCCGTAGTAATACTGCGATAACTTCCCTTCCGGAGTCAGGACCATGATCCCGCTGGCGTGAGCAAATTGATTCGTCGCCTGGTCCCACTGGTAACGAAAACCCACCGCTTCGGTCAGACGCTTGATGCTGGCTTCATCGCCAGTTAGAAAATGCCAGCCTTTGGCGGCGGCTGCGCGCTTTGCCTCCGGGAGATAATTCACGTAGACGTTCTTTTTGGCTGCGGCGAGCGGAGCAGTCTCGCGGCTGTCGAAGCTGACGCTGATGACCTCGTATTCCTGGCCCGGCTGGAATGAAAGTGTTTTGAATGCGCCCACCATGCCATTCAAAACCTGCGTGCAAAGCATCGGGCAGTTGTAATAAACGAGCGACAAGACGACCGGGCGCTTACCGAAGTAATGGCCCAGCGTGACGGCCTCTCCGTTTTCATCTCGCAGCGGAAGATCGAGTGGCACTTGCTGATTTAGTTTTTGATCGATGCCAACATTTTGGAGAGCCTTCGGCAGCCCGGTCGCTACCGGTCCATTCTCCGTCCGATCCTTGTAAAGCGGCGAGTCAGCCTTGGGCACAAGCTGCGCGTGGGCGGAGATCGACAGCGTCAGCAGGCCGATGCAAAGGAGACCAGCCTGCTTTATCGAACCAAGCCTGAATGATTTCATTACTTTCATGTCCGCGAAACTTCGCTAGCGTTGCGCGGCTTTGCCGCCGCCCAGTGCGGAAGGACTATGCCTTTCCGCAGAGCAAAACCCGATTTGGTTTGAGGCTATGTCTCAAACCGGAGGCGTAGCCTCCAAAAACAAATTCAAAGTCCGTCTCGGAAAGGCGGAGCCTTTCCGCACATCCGGCGGCACAGCCGTTAGTCGACGTCCTGCCTCCTGCTTCCCGCCTCCAGATCCTACTGTCTCACCGGCAGGCCTTGCCGGAGCAACTCCTTCTTCGCTTCCTCAATCGGCATCACCAGAACTTTACCGGTCGGATCCTTGACACCGTGCTCGAGCGCTGTCTTCCATTGCTCGCGCAAAACCTTTATCTCCCAAAGCGGATCTTTAGGAGTCTCTTCGCCCTTGACCGGCGCGTGCCCTTCTTCCGCGACCGCGTTGTGCTTGTCCAACTCTTCGGCAAAGCCGGGTGCAGACTGCAAACGTGGCTCAGGAGGCAATCTTTCTTTTTGACTTAAGGCCATCGGCGATACCGGCTCTTCCTCCTGCTGGGCGTTGAGCAGGCGGAACATTCCCCACATGAGGAAATAGACAGCGATAGTCATGATGGTCAGGCCGCCAATAAACTTCGCAATGCTGCCAACCGCTACGTCGCCAGCCTCATGGGTAACGTCGAGGTTACGGATGTGCGAAACGTCCGGAGTCTCCGTGACGTGCACTTTTTCATTGCCGTTGTGCTTACCCTTCATAAGTCAATCAAGCTGCTGCTTCGTCAATAAATTCGTCCGAGTGCTGGTGCCCGTGTGCCTGAGCGAGAACGCTTGGAAGCTGCGGATCATTGGTTGGCATCAACGGCCTCCGACTTAGCTGCCAGAAGAAGAACGCCAACCACACGCCGCCAAAGCCAACCGGAGAAGCAAAGTCCATCCAACTCACTTGAAAACCTTCGCGCGAAAAATTGGGAACTATCACCCAAAGCAAATCCACATAGCGCATCACCAAAATCAACACGGCAACCAGCACGAGCTTATGCGGATCGCGCTTGAACTTTCTGGAAAGCAGGAACAGGAACGGAAGCGCGAAGTGCAGGAGCACTACTGCCAGCGCGATTCCTCCCCAAGCCCCGCGAGTTCGCGGCAGATACCACGTGATCTCTTCGGGAAGATTTCCCGACCAGATGATCAGATACTGCGAGTATGAGAAGTAGGCCCAAAGCATCACGAGCGCGAGCAGCAGTTTCCCCAGATCGTGAAAATGCAACGGCGCCACCACGTGGGCCATCGGCTCGCGCTTTGTGAGCCAGGCCAAATTCGCGACGGTGAACGCCAGCGCCGAGAGTGCCCACGCAGCTACGAACAACAAGCCGAAGATGGTGGAGGACCATTCCGGGTCCAGCGACATCACCCAGTCAATCGCCGCGAACGTCACGGTCATCACGAAGAGGACCATTCCCGGCCCGCTCAGCATCTGCATCTTTTTGGTTATCTGCCGGCTGGCGCTGGTGTCCTGTTCGAGGGACCAGCGATTGAGAAAGAAAGCCAGTGCGATCCAAATGGCAAAGATCAGGATTGCTCGAATCGAAAAGAACGTCGGGTTCAGATAAAGTCGCGCTTTTTCCTTGAGCACGGGATGCGCATCGATCACCTCCTGATGCGTCCATTCGTAGATTGAGTGGAGCCCAAGCAGGATGGGCAGAAACAGGACGAACATCAGTGGCAAGGTCCGGGTCGAGGCTTCGAGCACTCGACGTATGACCATTCCCCAACCGCCGCCGGTCAAATGCTGCAGCATCAAAAGCGCCAAAGACCCGACGGCGACACCTAACCAGAACAAGTAACCGGTCAGGTAGGAACGCCAGAACTGCGATCGATCTACGACCAGCCCGATTCCCAAAACGACCAACCCAATGACGCCGACAATAAGAGCTGCTCGCTGCAGACGAGAGACTTCGACAGGCGCGTTGTAAGCACTCGAACTCATTGGCGCAATCCGTTCGTTTCGGCGGCTGGCGCCGGTGCACTAGCGTGGCTCAGCTGCAACGCGCGAATGTAAGCAATGATGGCCCAGCGATCGCCGACGGGAATTTGAGCCGCGTAACTCGGCATGGCGCCCCAACCATTCGTAATCACATCGAAGTGATGGCCGACCGGGGCTTCACGGAGACGCTGCTCGTGGAAGGACGGTGGTTTGCGGAAACCGCGCCTGACGATCATGCCATCGGCTTCACCGGTCGAGCCGTGACAGACTGAGCAGAAAATCTCAAAGCGTTGCTGACCGCGATTAAGAAGCTCTTCAGTTATTACAATCGGAAACTTGTCCACATCGTCGGGATAAGCGGCCGCGACCTGGGAAGCGCTCGCAGTGGTTGTCGTGGTCGCAGCTGCCGCACCGGCGACTGGACTCGCGCCTGCTATCGGCGCGTTCAACTTCTTACCGGTATAGAATTCTTTGTCAGTTCGCAGCCAGCCACGCGGCACCGTTCCTTCGACGGGCGGTCGAGACGCAAGTCCGTCCTTGAAGAAGGTCGAGAAACGGTAGGGCTTGGCTTTTGGCTGGTCCTGCATGTCCCGCCGGCAGGAGGAAAGTAAAAAGGCAAAAGGTAAAAGTAAAAAGACTAGCAGCGCTCTCCGATTTAAGATCTGAGAGCTGGAATTTGAGATCTGAGATCTGGAATTTGAGATCTGGTATTTGGGTTCTGTGATCTGCGATCGAAGACTGATCTCAGATCGCAGAACGCAGATCTCAGATCTCAGATCGAAGATCTCAAATCGCGATCGACGACGCGCCCGAGCCTTTACTTTTGCCTTTTTACTTTTCACTTTTTACTTGTCTTAAACTTCCACGTCCACGACGTCTTTCGCGCCACGATCTTTCAAAAACTCGGTGACCACATCATGATCGAAGCGCCGATCGCTCGCTTCGATAACCAGGAAGAACGAATCGCGCGTAGCCAGCGCGAAGTTCGGCGCATTAAATACCGGATGATAGGGTTGCGGCAGCTTGTTGAGCGCCAGCATTCCCAACACAGCTGCAAACGCCGCCACCAGGATGGTGCACTCGAAAGTGATCGGAATGAACGCGGGCCAACTGTTGTAGGGTTTACCGCCGACATTCAACGGGTAATCCTTCACTTCCATCCAGTACTGCATGAAGAAACCACCCAGTCCACCGAGAATTCCTCCAATCAAAACAATCAGCGGCAGGCTGGTGTGATGAAAACCGATAGCCTCTGAAAGTTCTTCGATCGGATACGGAGAGTATCCGTTGATCCGCCGATAGCCGGCCTGATAAGCGCGCCTCGCCGCCGCCACCAACTCCGTGGGGTTATCGAATTCGGCCATCACGCCATAGATTCTGGGAGTTGTAACTTTCATCTAAACAACCGCTTTTGGTCTTTGATCTTTGTTTGTTTGCCGTAACTTGACCTGAACTTCTCACGCTTCTTCCAGGGAAACTGAGGCAGGCAGGGATGCCTGCGCTCCCAGGGAACGACAAACTCAAGCACAAAGAACATGAAACCTTAAACCTGAAACTTGAAACCCTTCTATTCCTCAACCTCCGCCTCCGGCAGAATCGTCCGCATCTCAAAAATCGAGATCATCGGCAGGAAGCGAATGAACAAGAACAACAGCGCAAAAAAGAATCCAATCGTGCCGACAAACATGGACCAATCCCATTGAGTTGGCTGATACATGCCCCACGATGACGGCAGAAAGTCTCGATGCAAACTCGTCACGACGATCACAAATCGTTCCAGCCACATTCCGATACTGACCACCACCGAAATCACCCATAGCCATAGCAGGTTTCCACGGATCTTCTTAATCCACAGAAACTGCGGCGTGATGATGTTGCACAGAATCAGGGCCCAGTAATAAGTGGCATATGGTCCGTGCATGCGATTCCAAATCATGTAGCGCTCGAACCGGTTGCCGCTGTACCAGCCAAAGAAGGCTTCAATGATGTAGCCGTACCCGACGATGAGACCCGTCGCCAGCATCACCTTCGCCATGTTGTGCATGTGCCGCATGGTGATGAAGCCTTCCAGACCATAAAACTTTCGCAGTGGAATAGTCAGGAAGATGACCATCGCAAATCCGGCGTAGATGGCTCCGGCTACGAAGTAGGGCGGGAAGATGGTCGCGTGCCAGCCGGGAATGATGCCCGCCGAGAAGTCAAAGCTGACGATTGTGTGAACTGAAAGCACGAGCGGCGTCGCTAATCCAGCCAACAGCAAGTACGCCATTTCGTAGCGATGCCAGTGTCGCGCCGATCCTCTCCAGCCCATCGCCAACATGCCGTAAATGATCTGGAAGAACTTACTGTGGCTGCGATCTCTGAGGGTGGCGAAGTCGGGAATCAATCCCACGAACCAGAACATCGCTGAAACGGTTGCGTACGTCGAGACCGCGAACACGTCCCACATCAAGGGGCTGCGAAACTGCGGCCAGATTCCCATCGTGTTCGGATATGGGAACAGCCAATACGCCAGCCAGGGTCGGCCCAGGTGAAAGATTGGATACATTCCGGCTTGGGCTACGGCGAACAGGGTCATGGCTTCGGCAAAGCGATTGATGGACGTTCGCCACTTCTGTCTCAGCAGAAGCAGGATTGCGGATATCAACGTGCCGGCGTGGCCGATACCAATCCACCAGACAAAGTTGAGAATGTCCACGCCCCATCCGACCGGAATATTGACGCCCCAAACACCGATGCCGACAAACACCAGTTGAGTAATGGCGAGCATCATCAACTGGAAGAGCATGAAAGCGATCGCAAAGCCTACGAACCACGCAATCGGAGTTTTGCGCTTCAGCACGATCGAGCTGATCTTGTCCGTCACCGACGCAAACGTCATCCCCGGATCGATCACGGGGACCGTAGTGTGGTGCGGCGCGTCGCTGTGATGCTGGTCAGGCATGAAAAACTCAATTTGTCCAACAGGTGTTTAGAGTTCATTCTTTAGAATGGCTTTTTCAACACTCACAAGCTGAAGCTTGAACTCTAAACGCCTGTATCAACCTTCCTTCGCAATGTCAGGATTCGGATTGCGCAAACCAGCCAGGTAGCTGGTGCGCGGCTTTGTATTCAAATCAGTTAACAAACCATAGTTGCGTCGCTCAGCTTTCATTCGCGACACGCGACTATTGGGATCGTTGATATTTCCAAAAACAATCGCCTCAGTCGGGCACACGGACTGGCAAGCAGTAATAATCTCGCCATCGTGCACAGGACGATCCTCGAGCTCCGCGCGAATCTTTCCGTTTTGAATTCGCTGCACGCAGTAAGTGCATTTCTCCATCACACCGCGGCTGCGCACCGAGACCTCAGGATTTCGCATCAGCTGATAAGTCGGCGTGTCCCAATCCTGATAAAGGAAGAAATTGAAGCGGCGCACTTTGTAAGGGCAGTTGTTCGAACAATATTTCGTGCCGACACAGCGGTTGTAGACCATGTCGTTAAGACCTTCGGCGCTGTGCACGGTGGCGTGGACCGGGCAGACGGGCTCGCACGGCGCATTCTCGCAATGCATGCACGGCACCGGCTGAAAATATGGCCCTTCTGGATTCTCAGGCTCGCCTTTGAAGTAAGCATCCACACGAATCCAGTGCATTTCGCGGCTGCGCTCGACCTCGGTTTTGCCGACCACGGGAATGTTGTTCTCAGACTGGCAAGCTATCGTGCAGGCATTGCAGCCAACACAGCTATTCAGATCGATAGCCATGCCCCACGCATAGTTTGGCGCGTTCTCACCCTGGTTCTTGTAATCGTAGAGTTTCGGATCGTAGAGAGTTTCTTCTTCACCCGGTACGTGGGTCTCGTGTTTCTCTTCTTTCTCTTCGAGATACTCGGCCAAAGTTTCTACTCTAAGAATGTCGCGGTCGTCCTGGCGGAAGCTGTAGTCCTCCATGTTGAAGTGCAACTGAGTCGTCGCGAGCACGTATTGCCCGCTGGCCTTGCTTACTTCAGCGCCGGAGATCAGCCAGGGCGAGTCAGAGGTTCGAATTTCGTAAGCATTGAACCCATGCTTATTGCCCACGCGTCCAGCGCGCTGGCGGCCGTAACCAAGATGCACAGTGATCACGTCATCCGGCTGACCCGGCATGATGAAAGTGGGAACGGTGTCGCTGATGGTGCGGCCTTGATGACTGATCTTGATCGTATCGACGTAAGACTCGCGACCTTTGACCGCCGGGCTCTTACCGAGATTGAGTTTTCTGGCGGTGGCGGGGCTAACTAAGGCTGCGTTATCCCAGGTGACTTTGGTTAACGGCTTGGGCAATTCCTGAAGCCAGCCGTTGTTGGAGAAGCGGCCGTCATAGATGCTCGGATCGGTTCGGAAAACTATTGCATAGCCGCCCGCTGAAGGCGTTTGCGGAACCTTCGCGATGCCATTGCTATCAGCCGTCACTGTCTTTACAGGTAATGCCGTGTTGGGAATGAACCCATCATGAAGACATTTGCGCCACCAACTATCAAAATCGCCGCGACTCGCTGCCGCCACCGGTGAGGCTGCCGCTGCCGGCGTGCTCGCCGGCGACGCGGTCGACGGCGACGAACCTCGTGTTGGCGCACCTCCTGCCTCCGGCCTCCTGCCTCCCGCAGCCTGGTTTATGACTGCCTCCTGCCTCCTGCCTCCTGCCTCCTGATTCTGCCGCCAGTAATCACGAATGATGTCGTAAGCCTTCTTGTCGTACTGGTCTGAAAAGACCGCGAGCAGTTCGTGCTCCGACTTACTTTCGTAAAGCGGTTCAATTAGCGGCTGCACAATTGAGACGGTGCCGTCGTACGAGCGCGTGTCGCTCCACGACTCGAGATAGTGCGTTGCCGGAATGTGCCAGTGACAAAGCTCGCCGGTCTCATCTTTGTACTGGCCGTGATGAACGCGGAGATTGATCTTGAAAAGCCGTTGCTTATCGAGCTTGAGATCTGCCGGCGTGTTATAGGTTGGATTGCCGCCAACGATCACGAGCAACTCGACGCGACCTTCATCGATGTCAGTAACCAACTCATGCAACGATTGAGACTGATCGATCGAATAAGCTTCAATCGTATCCGTGTAGAAAACAGTCTTGCCGACGTTACCCAACGACGCGTTCATCGCGTGGGCCAGCGCATGAACAACGGGAGACTGCTCGGCGCCGGCAATCACGATTGATGATCCGCCATGCTGCAAGAGATCCCGTGAAAGCGCTTGCATCCAACCTTGCGCAATGGGTCCACCGAAGGGAGGACCAAGGTCACCTGGCGCGGCGCCTCGAAGCGCTACACTTGAAGCGAGTCCCCTCACTGTTTCTTCAAACTGAGCCGGGCGGATTGACCAGCGATGATCTGCATTGGCTCCGGTTATTGAAGGCGTGGTTTCGATCACGTAGAGCCGGCTCATCTCTTTGCGACCTTCGGTAATACGCCGTCGAGCAGCAAAGTCACGCGCGTAACGCAACATTCCCGGATGCGCCGATAGAAAATCCGCACCAAGCGAAATGATGCGCTCGGCCTTACTAAAGTCGTAAATCGTATTGACCGGCTGACCGAATGCCATCAAGGCGCCGGAGCGCGCGTTGTCCCGATTGACTGGCTCGTACTGATGCCACTTCGCCTGAGGCAAGGCAGTCAGAATATCTTTGAGCTGCGCTGCGAGCGTTGGAGAGATAACTGTCTCGGTCAAGAATCTCAGACCAGCACCTTGCTTTGCGCGCAGACCGCCATTTCCATCTGGTCCGTTCAGCGCCGTACGCATCTCGCCAACAAAAGCAGTCCAGGGGCGATTCTCATCTCTGAAGAGCGGCGTCTGCGAACGATCGGGATCGTAGAGTGACAAGACTGACGCTTGCGCAAAAATATCCGTCGCGCTGTAGCCCGGGGATTTTGGATCGGCGTTGGGATAATTCGGATGATCGGAATTGCCCTCAATCTTGGTGGGCCGTCCTTCATTGCTGCGCACCAGAACCGGCGTGGCAACGCCGGCTACAGTGGCTGCGGTGGCAAAATACAAAGCTCTGCCGGGAAACTCTTCTTCAGGCTGCTTGATGTAAGAAACAATCTTTTCAGGAGGCTGATAGACACAGCCGCTCAAGCCGGCCAGCGCCAATGACGCGCCCATTAATTTCAGGAAGGTGCGACGCTCAACCGGATCCTCCCAAACTTCAGCTTGCTGCGGAAACTCGCGCTCAACAAACTCGCGGAACTCAGGAGCGTCCACCAGTTCTTCCAGGCTTCGCCAATAAGTTTTAGGCTTCTTGCCATTTGGATAGATCGGCAGAGATCGGCCTGGCGTCGGATCAGCTTCCGATTGCCCGGCGAGAATGCGGTCGCGCATCAGCTTGAAGTTTATGTGGCGATCTTCACTCATTCAGCTTCGTTCATTCAGCTTCGTTCATCAGTTTCTAACGGTGACAGGTCGAACAACTCGTCAACACATTCGCAGGTTGAATGTGATACTCGCGCATCAGGCGCTTACCCTCAGTGAGTTGTTCCGCGGTCTTATTTTCAGGCCGCCAATCCATTTCAAAGATTCTTTTTTTGTCTCTCACGAAGCGCTCCGGAGCGCGGTGGCAGCCCAGACACCATTCCATCTGCAGCGTGGAGGCTTGATAAACCACGGGCATTTGATCGACGCGCCCGTGGCAAGTCGAGCAGCCCACTCCCTTGTTCACATGAATGCTGTGGTTGAAATAAGCGTAGTCAGGCAGGTCATGAACTCGCGTCCATTCCAGCGGCTTCCCGGTTCGAAAACTTGCACGCACGGGTTCGAGGTATGGGCTGTCAGACCAAATCTGCTTGTGGCAATTCATGCAGACGGCCGTCGAGGGCATGCCGGCTGAAGCAGTCGACTCCACGGAAGAGTGACAATAGCGGCAATCGATGCCGTCGTCGCCAACGTGATGTTTGTGACTGAATTGGACGGGTTGATGAATCTCAACCCACTGGCCGGTGTTCCAGGACGAGCGGCTAATCTCAGCGAAGATCCACAGCGACGCTAATAAAACGAATACGGCTCCGAAGATTGTAGTCTTCGCGAGACCGTTGGTACTGTGATGAAATATTTGGGGCATCGCCGCAGTTTGGCTAATACCTGTTCCGAACGAGACCGAACCAGCGTGTAGCGGGAAAGCCGAACTGCGAACTACGCGCGGTTAGTTTACGGACTCTAGGCACACCTCGGTAGCCCTATCTCAAGAGCACTCCGAGCAAGCTCAGAAGCCCATCCCCCTTACTCAAAAATAATATTTCACAAGTTGGTTGCTACTTTAGCAGATGAGGAAAGATTTTCAAAAATTTACCTCATCCAAAGTGCTGTGCGCTTAGGTAGCGTAGACTTCAGTCTGCGCGTGCGTTGACCAGGTTTGAGGTTGAGTGTCTGGTCTTAGTGGCGTTAAAGGAAGTGCCCATTGGGGAAAGTTGGATAGCAATCAACGTTGAAACAGACTGAAAGTCTGTTCTAAGTAGCGTAGACTTCAGTCTGCGCCGGCGTTGACCAGGTTTGAGGTTGAGTGACTGGTCTTAGCGGCGTTTAAGGACTGTGCCCGCCGAGGAAAGTTGGATAGCAATCAACACTGAAACAGACTGAAGTCTGTTCTACGTAGCGTAGACTTCAGTCTGCGTCTGCGTTGACCAGGTTTGAGGTTGAGTGTCTGGTCTTAGTGGCGTTAAAGGAAGTGCCCATTGGGGAAAGTTGGATAGCAATCAACGTTGAAACAGACTGAAAGTCTGTTCTACGTAGCGTAGACTTCAGTCTGCGCCGGCGTTGACCAGGTTTGAGGTTGAGTGTCTGGTCTTAGTGGCGTTAAAGGACTGTGCCCACCGCGGAAAGTTGGATAGCAATCAACACTGAAACAGACTGAAAGTCTGTTTTACTGGGCGTCACGGGCGAGGAGGGCAGCGCCGATGGCGCTGGCGTCTTTGCCGAGAGTGGCAGCCGTGATTCTGGTGGCTTCAAAGCAGGGTTGAAACGCGCGGCGTTTTGCTTCCTTGATGATTGGGTTGAGAATAAGGTCTCCAGCGTCCATCACGCCGCCGCCCAGGACGATACACTCAATGTTAAGCAGGTTAATCACGCTCGCGACACCGGTGCCAATGTACTTGCCCGTACGTTCGATCATCATCGCCGAGAAATCGTCACCATTATTTGCCTCATGAGCCACATCGTCAGCCGTGAAGTCTCGGTTGAAAGCAAGTCGTGATAAAGATGACGTCGAATCGCGGTCCAGCCGCTCCTGAGCGCGTCGAACTATATTCGGCCCGGATGCTACGGTTTCCAAACAACCCGTATTTCCACAGGCACACTCGATTCCCTCAGCATCTATGGTGATGTGGCCCACTTCTCCCGCCAAACCTGAGGCGCCGGTCCAGAGCTTTCCGTCGAGAATAATTGCGCCGCCGATACCTTTTCCGATCGACATGTAGAACATGTCGCGACTGCCCCGACCGGCCCCGACTTTGTACTCGCCGTAGGCTGCGGCGTTAGCATCGTTCTCGAGCTCGAATCTTAGCCCGGTAGCCTTCATCAACTCAGAATGAAGTTCTTCACGAACTGTGGTGGGCAGCTCATTCGAAGCCACGACTCGATCAGTAAATCGGTTTACAAGCCCGGGAATGGCCACGCCCACACTGGTGACTTCGGGTGCAACCTCGCGCAAGGCCGCCACGATCTCGCTCACCTGGGCCACGACCTTTTGCCCATCGAGCGGACCTTCACGACGATTCACGACCGCGCCCTCGCTGCTCACGAGCGCGGCTCGCAAGACAGGACCACTGAGGTCAATGCCGATAAAGTTTTTTTGTGATGAAGAGGAGTTGGCCATTTTCGGGGACCCTTACCAACTGCCGTGGCACGAGCGTCTCGCCCGTGATTCCGGTAAGGCGAGCCCACGGACGGAACGCCCGTGCCACACGCAGGAACCGGAAACGAAGTGAAGCATAATCAACGAGTCTGGGGCTGTCAAACCACAGACTCTGCGTGTAGAATGCAGCAGCGAAGCTGAGTACTTCGTTCTTTGTTCTTAGTTCTTTGCATGCTTTACCTAACTTGAAGGTGAACTGAACCGCTCTATTAATCACAAATACAAAGAACAAAGATCAAATCAGTATTATGGAAATTCGCTCGATATTATTGCCGACGGATTTCAGCGAGTGCGGGAATTTTGCGCTCTCGTACGCGGCATCGCTGGCACGGACATTCGGTGCGCGCATCATCTGCGTCAACGTTATCGAACCGATCGTTCCGACGGTAGGCTACACCGGAATGACCGAGCCGTTGCCAATTGCGGACATCAGCGAGCAGTTGGAAGACTCGGCTGAGCGCGAGCTGCCAAAGCTTGCTGAATGCGATGAATGCGCCGGGCTCGATGTCGAAGAGTTGATAGTTCACGGCGAGGCTGCGACTGAGATCGTTCGGGTAGCAAAAGAGCGCGAAGTTGATCTCATAGTAATCGCTTCGCACGGCCGCACCGGATTGGGCCGGATCCTCTTTGGCTCGACCGCTGAAGCAGTGGTGCGACATGCCACCTGTCCCGTGCTGGTGGTGAAGCCCCCAATGTCCGAAGACACGGAATAGTCTGGCGATTCCTCTTATTCTCACCCGGTTTCAACCGGGTGATAGTGGCAGATTAGAGTGATTAACCGTTTCAACGGTTTGTGTATCGAGTTATGGGAAACCGTTAAGACGGTTAAGCGACAAGGACAATGCTCCACACCCGGTTGAAACCGGGTGTGAAAGATAAACACCCAAATCCATTACGAGTTGCTCTTTCCTCCAGACCGAACTAATCACTGATAACTTTCTGAATGCATAGCCTCGACTTTCTTTACGACCTCATCGGCCAGTATGGTGTCTATGCTGTCTTTGTCCTGGCGATGATCGAGGGTGACATTACCCTGCTGCTTGCCGGAGTTCTGGCGCACAGCCGCTTCTTTGGTGAGTACAGTTTCCTTCGTGTGTTGTGGTGGGGCACGCTCGGCGGCGCAGCCAGCGATAACATCGCCTATTGGCTGGGTCGAAGTTTTGACAAAGGCATCCGTGATATTCGGTTCTACAAAGCTGCGCGGCCACGTATTGAACGCTTAACTAATACGTTTGGCGGGCTCTCGTTATTTCTATCGAAGTACATTTACGGTCTCCGCTGGGCATCGTGTACTTTCTACGGCGTTGGGCGCATGCCTTACTTCCGGTTCTTCTTTATTTCGTTGGCCAGTTGTTTTGTCTGGGTGTTTGTTCTAAGCGGCGCCGGATATTTTTTCAGCGGAGCTGTTATCGGCGTTATCGGTGACTTTCAGCGGCTCGGCAAGATACTGCTGGTTATCGTAGTGGTTGGTATCGTCAGCTTCTATCTTGCCGAACGTTTTTGGTTATCGAAGAAGGTTGAAGAGGTCAATCCGGAACGTTTCCAGGAGTTTGAGCAGGCGGCCCAGGAAAAACTTCAGGAGTTGCAGGAACGTATCCCTTTCAAGCCTCAGCTACACCGCAAGGACGAGGTCGTTTCAAAAACCAAGGATCATCCAGCACCAAAGATCCAGAACCCGGAGCGCTAACCGTCCGAGGTTTGTTGCGTGGGCTGAAGTTTCACAGTCTCACCCGGTACCAACGGCAATAACGTACTTGACTCATTCAAACATTGACTGAGCGGAGGCGATTTGGATTTAGGCCACAAATGAACACTGATATGACGGATCTGAGTAAATCGGAATTCTAGATCCGTGTTACTCCGTGTTCATCTGAGGCCAAGAATGAATTAGGTACGGGCGGGGCGTCGTCTTGCTGAGTCAAGTATGCTCTGCTGTTTCAACCGGGTGGCTTAGCAAGCAACTCATTTCGTTAAGGTTTCAACGATTTACTCTCGTCGTTTGCATTCAAACCGTTGAAACGGTTCAATCTCATTCTGAGCTCATTCTGAGGGCTAATTCTGAAGGCTAATTCTGAAGGCCTATCTCGTCGCCGGGCAAAGCCGCGGCGTGAATGAGAAGTAGCCCAAACTAGACCAACAATCGAATCTTGATTCTGCATAGTTCAATAAGACCAAACCAATCGTGATAATCGAATCATCCGCACCTACTCGTGTTGACCTGGCCGGAGGAACTATCGACATATGGCCGCTCTATTTGTTTCACCCTGGCGCTACGACTGTGAACTTCGCTCTTTCGCTGCGCACCCATTGTCGAATTGAAACCAGAGACGACGATGTTATCGTGCTTGAATCACGCGATCGTGACGTGCGATTCGAAACTAGCCTCGGAGAAATTGAAGAGCTTATCCACGACGAGCGACTCGAGCTCATTTCAAAGCTCGTCCACTTTTTCAAACCAAACACCGGTTTCAATTTGACAGCCTACAGCGAAGTGCCTGCGGGCGCAGGACTGGCGGGGTCTTCGGCGCTGAACATTGCTTGCGTCGGCGCGCTCAATAAGCTCGTTGGCAATCGTTATGGCCAGCATAAGTTCGTAACGCTGGCTGCCAACATTGAGACAACCGTGATCAAAGTGCCCGCGGGATTTCAGGACTATTACCCGGCGCTTTACGGCTCAGTCTCGTGCATTCATTTTCGTCCCGATGGAATCGAGCGCGAAGCCCTGGAAGTTAATGTGGCGGAGTTGGAACGTCGTATCGCCATCTGCTACACAGGCGAGCCGCGTTTGTCGGGGATCAATAATTGGGAAGTCTTCAAACGTCACATCGACGGTGACCCCGATTTATTTCAGATGTTCGATGGGATTCGCGACTCGGGCCGGCGCATGCGCGAATTGCTGCTCAATGATGATTGGAATGGCATTGCTGATTCGATGCGACGGGCGCATCCGAACCGAAAGCAGCTCGCGCCTAATATCACTACGCCGCAAATGGATGCGCTGATTGATAAGGCGCTGGCCAACGGCGCTGAAGCTGCCAAGGTTTGTGGCGCCGGCGGTGGTGGATGCATGGCTTTCCTTTGCGCTGAAGGTCGCAAGGCCGAAGTCGAACGCGCCCTGTCCCAAGAAGAAGGCGTCGAAGTTCTGGATTGGAAAGTCTCTCGTGAAGGGCTAGTGGTAAAGGAAAGCTAGGAACCTATCCACAGATTACGCAGATTACACTGATTGTTTTGGTCCGAATTGTTACGTAGTCCGTGAATTGTAGGCGTCACCTTCCGAGTGAAGCCCCAAAACATCTGTGTAATCTGCGTAATCTGTGGATAGGTTTTTTGTTTTTATCCGCCTTCGGAGCGTTGTTTGGCGGCGGCAGATACGGCTGCAAGTCTCGCCACTTTTTGTTCGAAAGTCTCACCGGGCACAGGTCCAGTATCCTTGACTCCACAATAAGTAGACCGCTTCATCAGCGCGCGATCCGCCTGGCCAGTCGGCTTGTGTGGTTGACTTGAGCTGCCCGCAGCAAGGTCGGCTTCCGTTTCAGCCCCGGCAACTGGCGAAGCAGGCGCGGCTGTCTCGCTGAGCGCAGCTGCGGCTCCTGTCTCGGCCTGGGCTTCGGCTGCGGGACGATGTGCATCAGCCTCGGCTGAAGAATCTCGCAGGGTTTCTACCTCATCGCCGCCACCTTCTTCAGATCGTTGCTTCGCGCCTGCTGAGACTTTCCTGAGCCGCTCAACTTTCTGCTCGAAAGTCTCGCCAGCCACAGGTCCTGTATCAACGACGCCAGCATAAGTCGAACGTTTGAAAAGAGCGCGATTCGGATTCTCGCCGAGCTTGTGACCAGCAGCCTTCGCAGCCGGCGCTGGAGCTTTGGCTTTGGGAGGCGGCGCGATCGCCGCTGCCGCGACTTTAGCTGCAGCGTCAACTTTCGGAGCAGGTTTAGCGGCGGGCTGCTCGACGGCTGGATCAACGATTACAAAAACGCCTTTGTCGTTTTTCTTGACTACCGGAAGCGTGCCTCCAGCGGCCTGCAACAGCGCCGTGAGTTCTGCTTCGACGAAGCGTTTTTGCTTTCCAGGATCGCGCACGTGGCCCAACGGAGGTCCAACGTAAAGCGTTCCGCAGGTTTGGCATTTGGAGAGTACGTTGTCGCCACGCAGATGAACCTCGGCAGGCTCTCCAGCGGTCTTCAATTGTTTTAGATGGCCATTGCAGAGCTTTCCTTTTTCGTTCCGCTCATTACAAACAGTCTGAGCATTCGTGATCTGTTTCGGCACAGACGAAGGCACTGCAGGTTGGCTGGCGCTCTTATCGGATACGTTAGCTGACATTGCTTGTCGATTTACCGGAGATGAGCGGATTTCAGTTCGAACGGTTCTCGAATCTTACCCAGTCTGCGAAAGAAGAGTCAATCAATACTATCCACAGCTTACACAGATGTTTGGTTGGATGACGAATGACGTCGACCGCTAATGCCTTCCGTTATGCCTGTGAAATCTGCGCAATCTGTGGATAGTTCTCGCTCCGGTTGTGGCCTATTTTGAAAAAGCTTCGTCCAATTGGCTATTGTCTGACGTCTGGATCGGTGATATAAGCCGCTTGTTCTAACCCCTTAACCCCCGCGGAGGCTCACGTTATGAACAAAATACCCTTCTTCGGTAGATGCTTGTTTCTCGCACTTTGTGTCGCAGTGGCTTTGATAGTCGTGTATGGCGGGCCATCTGAAAAAGTAACGATACGAGGGGAGATTTCCACGCCGGTTAAAGATGGTTCGGGGTTGCCCGCCGTAACCGCTGCAGGCAAGTTCTGTTGTGTCAAATGCACCCCCAAAGAGGGAGGGGGGTACACTTGTACAGGCTGTGCACCTGCAGATCCTAAGGCGTGCAAATTTAGCATCCAGAAGCCCCTATTTCTTGATTGCATTGGAAGTCACACAGAAGACGGTAAAGGAAATCTAGACTGTAGTCGTTGATTGGCTAAATCACCGGCTTGTTTTGAAATTAGGCCACTACCCTCGCTCCTCCTCAGGTCCCTGTTGCAATCTCTCGTGATAAGCTGCGGGAGATGTTCAAGAGATTCCTCGGGTCAATTTTCAGACGCGCACCTTCGTCTTTGCGTCGCTTTTATTCCCGGTTCTTTAACGATCAGTTCAGCGTCACCGCGGGAGCCGTCGTAATCGATGCCAACGATCGAATCCTGCTCTTGAAGCATGTCTTTCGCGCGGGCAGCGGCTGGGGAATTCCGGGAGGATTTATCAAAGCTGGGGAACAGCCTGAAGAAGCAGTCCGTCGCGAGTTAATGGAAGAAGTCGGCCTGGAACTGGGGACCACGGAGGTAGCGTTCATCAGGACACTGAGACGCATGCGGCAAGTCGAGGTTCTGTTCTTGTGCACTCCCAATGGGATAGCTGAACCGCGTAGCGTTGAGATCGAACGAGCCGAGTGGTTTCCCTTAACAGCTTTGCCCGAGGCGTTATCGAAAGATCAGCATTTTCTAATTCAGCGCACGCTCAGTCATAGGGCAAAGCGCCCAACTTGATGTATCCTAATCGGCATTCAGTAATAGTAAGTAGTAATTAGCAATCAGTAATCAGTAATCAGCAATCAGCAATCAGCAATCAGTAATCAGCCGTCAGCCAGGAACTTGGGTTCTTTGTTCTTAGTTCTTTGTAGTTGTTGCTGCTTCAACATATCAAGTCCGTAGGGTCAACGCGCGGAGGAGCCCGCCCAGAACAAAGCACCAGGAACAAATCAAAATGGCCGACTACTGACGGCTGATTACTGATTGCTAATTACTATAAGGAGCGAAACATGGTCGAACTGATCCCATCCCCGGATTCCATTCTGCAAATCCTGAAGCGTACTGGTGCATTTCGTGAAGGTCACTTCGTATATCCGAACGGCAAACATTCACCACACTATTTTCAAATGCCCCTCGCGTTTCGCTATTACGACACAGCTCGCGTGCTCGCGGTCGCGCTTAGCCGAAAGTTTCGTCTCGATCGAGACATCTCGAGCCGGCTCCCCAAAGTAGCGGTTGTCAGTCCCAGTTCCGGTGGAATTCCCGTAGCCTTCGGTATCCGTGACGCGCTGAGCGCCGAACAGATTTATTGGGCAGAGCAGGAACAGGGAAAGCGCATGTTTCGCCAGTACGTCAATCAAGGCGAGGTCAACCCGTGCATCATCGTTGACGACATCATTCGCAGCGGACAAGCCATCGAAGAAACGGCCAAGTTGGTTGGCTCGCTCGGAGCGGAAGTGATTGGCTGCGGCTCGATCGTGAAGTTCAGTTCCGCGCCTGACGAGATGGCAGGCGTGACAACCAAATCACTTGTTCAGTTCGACGCTCACTTTTATGCCGAAGGCGACGAGTGCAGCGACTGCAAAGAAGGCACTCCCGTCGAACACGTGCGGTTCTAAAAGCCGGAAACCGTAAATCGTAAACCGGGAACCGAAGGTCTTCTAAAAGCCGGAAACCGTAAATCGTAAACCGGGAACCGAAGGTCTTTGGATATATCGGTTTCCGGTTCACGGTTTCCGGTTTCCGGTTCACGGTTTCCAGTTCACGGTTTCCGGTTCACGGTTTCCGGTTCACGGTTTCCAGTTCACGGTTTCCGGTTCACGGTTTCCGGTTCACGGTTTCCGGTTCACGGTTTCCGGTTCACGGTTTCCGGTTCACGGTTT
>DATNBH010000090.1:0-63733 GCA_035572035.1 Pyrinomonadaceae bacterium
GGATATGCGCATCAGGAGGTGCCGTTCGAGAAGGTGGTGGAAGAATTGCAGCCGGAAAGAGACTTGAGCCGGACACCACTGTTTCAGGTCTTCTTCAACTTGAGAAACTTCGCTGATACCAGCCTCAAGCTGCCCGGTCTCGTGATGGAAAAGTTTGCACTCGTTTCGGACCACGAACGTGCCGAAGTTAGGTCAAACTTTGACTTAACACTGCACGCTATAGATGATGATCAAGAACTGCACTTGTCCGCGGTTTACAACGCGGACCTATTTGCCGCTGAGACCATCAATCGAATGCTTGCCTATTTACAAACCTTGCTTCAGAGCGTGACCGTACGACCGGATCAAAAGCTGGCTGAGATCCCGCTCATAACTGACGCAGAAAGCACACTGTTGAAGAGCGGCTTTACCCAGGACCTTAAGTAGGATTAACCACTAGGAGTTTTTCAGACCGATGACCCAACACGTCAAATACCTCACCCAGCTCACGCATGTAACCGAACTCGGTTCAACCGAACAGGAGGAACTGCGGCTGGTAACGGATAAGTTTGCTCTCCGCAGCAACGAGTATTACCAGCAACTAATAGATTGGACGAACCCGGATGACCCAATTCGCCGGCTCATTATTCCAGCGCTGGAAGAGTTAGATGAGTGGGGACGGTTGGACGCCTCCGACGAGCGTAGATTCACGGTGGTCCCCGGATTGGAACACAAGTATGCGGATACGGCGCTGCTCCTGGTGAACGACGTTTGCGGTGGATATTGTCGCTTCTGCTTTCGCAAAAGACTTTTCATGAACGACAACCAGGAGACAGTGCGCGACATAACTCAGGGACTGGAGTATATCCGAGGCCACCAAGAGATAACCGATGTATTGCTGACCGGCGGGGACCCGCTAATGATGTCTGCGGCCAAATTGGAGTCAATCATCAGTCGACTCCGCGACATTACGAGTGTCAAGGTTATCCGTATTGGCACAAAAATGCCGGCCTTTAATCCGGCGCGAATCATAGACGACGAACAACTATTGGAGATGATTGGCAGATACAGCATGCCGCTCAAGCGAATTTACATCATGGGACATTTCAACCATCCGAGGGAGCTAACGAAAGCGGCCAGGAAAAGCCTGCAGCTCTTGTTTAAGGCGGGAGCGGTAGTGGTAAATCAAACACCGCTCATTCGCGGTGTCAATAGTGATCCCGTCACGCTATCGGATCTTTTCAATGAACTGTCGCATCTCGGTGTCCCTTCATATTACGTGTTTCAGTGTCGTCCGACGATTGGCAATAGAACCTACGCTGTCCCGATCGAGGAGGCGTTCGCGATTTTTGTAAAGGCGCAATCCAGGTGTTCCGGGCTAGCCAGCAGTGCGCGCTTCGTTATGTCGCACGAATCCGGTAAGGTCGAAGTGACCGGCTTGACGGAGCAACATATCTTCATGCGATACCACCGAGCGGCCAACCCTCAGACCCACGGACGCTGCCTTGTATTTAACCGAAAACCGACCGCGCATTGGTTGGATGATTATTACTCTGATGACGCTCCGGTCGGGTAGTTGTTTACCATGAAGCATGTCAGCGTAGAACAATTGTTTAGCCGCATGGCGAAAGAGCATGCCGAGCGCGTCGCGGTTGAATGGGCCGGCCGCAGTCTGACCTATGCCGAATTGGAAAATGAGAGTAATAGACTGGGTAATTATCTAATTGAAAACGGCGCGGTGCGAGGTTCCGTAATCGCGATTCTCTCCGAGCGCATACCGGACGTCCTGATCGCCACTATGGGCATCCTTAAAGCTTCTTGCGTCTTCCTGCCGCTCGATCCGCACTTGCCGCACAATAGACGGGCAGAGATGCTCGCAATCGCCTCCCCGGGATGGATCCTGGCCGACATGGCCCATCTGGACACCATTAAGGATCTTGCCGATAGATCCGCGACTGAAATCAAAGTCATCACGCTGGACGATCCTAGCGAAAGTTATCGCGACGGGAAGGCCGTCAGGTTAATTGGAAACTATCGTTCCTGTCAGAACCAATCGCCGTGCGCTGTGGCGTCAACCCCGGACGACATGTGCTCCATTTTCTTCACCTCCGGCTCAACCGGGCGGCCGAAGGGCATAGCCGGTCGCCGCAAAGGGTTGGACCATTTTGTCAGGTGGGAGATCGACACTCTCAACATCGGCGTGGCTAGTCGCGTTAGCCAACTAACTCTCCCTTCGTTCGATGGATTTCTAAAAGACACGTTTGTGCCGCTTTGCGCGGGGAGCACGGTTTGTGTTCCAGCATCGAGAGAGACTGTTTTGGACGGGCCGAAATTGATTGATTGGGTAGACAGCGAGCAAATCAGCGTTCTTCACTGCGTTCCGACGATCTTTCGGTTCATGCTGAATACCGGCCTGACGAAAGAGCGTTTCTCAGCTCTTAAACACATTGTAATGGCGGGTGAGCCTGTCCCCACTGCGGATGTGAAGCGATGGTACGGGATATTCGGCGATCGGATTCAACTGGTCAACCTCTATGGGCCGACCGAAACTACCGTGACGAAGCTGTTCTATTTTATCAAGCCTGGTGACGAGCACCGCCGTTCTATTCCGATCGGTAAGCCAATGCCGGGGGCGGCCGCTTTGATAGTTGATCGCGATCGCCAAATCTGTCCTCCTGGTGTCGTAGGTGAAATCTACATCCGCACGCCGTATCGCGCATTGGGATACTACAATCAGCCCGAGCTAACGCGAGAAGTGTTCATCCAAAATCCGTTCCATGACGATCCGGATGACCTTGTTTATAAAACGGGCGACCTGGGTCGCCTACTGAACGACGGTGATTTCGAATTCGTGGGCCGCTACGATCAGCAAGTGAAAATTCGCGGTGTCAGGATCGAACTTGCAGAGATTGAAGATAAGTTGCGCAGGCACGAGGCGATTAAGGATACAGTTGTGGTAGCGTTGGTTGATCCGAGCGGCGATAAATATCTTTTCGCCTACGTCGTTCTCCGTCGACCGGTGGCTTTCAAGGTGCTGCGCGAATTCCTTGCCTCCCATCTACCGAGCTACATGCTTCCCTCTGCATTTATGGAATTGGAGTCTATGTCAGTTACGTTGAATGGCAAAATAGATCGTCAAAGGTTGCCGCCTCCGCATCAGGAGCAGAGCTTTGCGCAATCAGAGTTCGCGTCTCCGCGCTCAGCGACAGAGGGGAGAATTGCTTCCGTTTGGGCTGACGTCCTGAAGCGGAGACCGATAGGCATTCACGATAGTTTCTTTGAATTAGGAGGACACTCCCTGCTGGTTGTGCAAGTGGTTTCAAGACTGCGTGATGCCTTTCAGATAGAGTTATCTCTCCCCAAATTTTTCGCAGCGCCAACGATAGCTGATTTAGCAAACGTCATCGAGACGATGGTAAGGGAACAAAAGACACCTTCCGCTCCGGGGATCGTAAGAGTGCCACGAGAAAAGCACCGTGCAACGTTATCATCCTCTGGTACGCAGTTGACTCTCGTCGATTGAGTTCATTAGTATCTGCCACGGTTGATTGGTGATCATTGTCGAAAACTCGGTTGCAAGACTCGTCAAGGAGAAAGCAAATGAAGAAAACGCCAAGCTCAAAAAAGCCCACCGGGATCCGTATCAATAGCTATCGATTAAAGACCGCGGAGATATCAGGCCTCTCGCCCAGAGAAGCGAGGAAGCTTTTGGAGAAAACCGTTAAGTCCATCTCGGACAATGATCTGAAAAACCTCCGCGGCGGTCAGATTTTGCTGGTTGCCTAGGTTAAGCAGACTACGATTTACAATGACACCGCAGGAATCGGGACTGGAGGATGTCCGCGACGTATCAATGTGTTAACTGAATTGTCCATGTAGGCTTCGCCGTCGCTGGTTTTACCACAGCCGTGCCCTTTAGTTCGCCACAGAAGATCCGATGGTCTTTGGATCCTTCGTCTGTGGCGTTCTTATTTGTGACTCATATATCCCATGCTTAGTGACGAGACCGCTTCAAGCGAGCAGGGTATCAACCTGTTGCACGCCATCATGGGCTATGATTCATGGCACGAGAGGCTCAAACTACTATCTTCGCCTGACGCGATGGATCGGTTCCTCAACCATGTAGTGACCACAGTCCCGTACTATCGCTCACTGTGTGCCCGAACACTTCAACGTACCTCACTGCCGTGGAAGTCGTTCCCAATCATCTCCAGATCCGATATTATCGCGGGCCGGGATGGGTTCCTATCGGCAAGGTTTATCGAAGAGGCTGGACGTTTTACCAGGCGCAGCAGTGGCACTAGCGGAGCGCGGCTTGAGGTTTCCTTTGATCTCGGCGCCTGGTATGGCTTTCTCTACCACGCCTACGTTGAGCTTGTGCGTTACCTACCAGACAGCAAGTCGCTGTTCGCGCCGGGCAAAGTGGGAATCGTGCTCGTTACTAACAAGCCAGGTCGTTTGCGAACTACGCGAATCCTTCTTCCCTTGAAAGCAGCTTTGATAAGGCAGTTGGTCCTGGGCCGAAACAACGAGGAAGAACGGCAGGTAGTCAGCCTGCTTCGTCAGGTGCGAATTCCAATACTTTACGGTAAACCCTCTAATCTGCTGCAACTCGCCGACCTGGATGAAAGAAACCCCTCAAGCAACACACGTATCAGCGCCCGATCAATCATGACTAGTGGAGAAAACCTCTACGAGGATCACCGTGAACGATTAGAAGATTGGTTTCGCTGTCCTGTTTACAACGCATACATATCTACCGAGGGAGGTTTGATCGGAGCGGAGTGTCAGTACCGGACCGGCTTGCACGTGCCCCAAGAGAGGGTTCGACTTGAGGTACTCAAGCCGAGCGGACGTGCGACAGCAGAGGGCTCCGGCGAGATTCTGTTAACCAATTTAGCAAATTGGGGAATGACTTTTGTCCGTTACCGGACGGGCGACCACGCTACAATTCGCAACACGTCCTGTTTGTGCGGACACCGTGGTCCGACTATCCGGGACTTCCCCGGACGAGAATCAACTTGCTTCAACTTCTCTGGTAAGAACTTCTCCCCCCGCCGATTCGATAGGATCATCGGAAGCCTTCCGCTAAAAGAATTTCAATTAGCCCAGGTAGGAACTTCCCGCGTGTTGGTCAAATGGGTGCCCGCTTCTTCCAGCCTTAACACGAGCGCAGTGGAAGAAATGATCACAGGCGCGATTCGCAGGACGCTGGGAAATAACGTGCAAGTTAGCACACGCGCAGTTGTGGCAATAACCAGACCCGGTGGAAAGATGAGGCGATATGTCCGCTTGCCTGGAGTTGCTTAATGTTGAGCATTGTCGCCGTGGAGGTCCACCTTAGCGTCACGATCAGACTGCCGAAAAAATTAAGTACTTCCATTTACAGAGTTGGCAGTCTACCTGCTAATCTTATCTCGTTTGCTGATTGATGACTTCTACATAACTATTTCTACCTTCGCCTTTCCGCGTAGTGGTACCAGTGAGCGGTTTTCCCGTTTGCGTTTATCGGCATAGCTACTTCGGTGTCAATTGGCGGTAGATTGACTTTCTGAGGATAGAACTAAACTAGGATGACTGGAATCCCCAAAGAGCCACGGATATTCCTGTCCTATGCAAAAAGGGACATTCGAGAGGTTAATCAGCTGTATCAAAAACTCATTGATAATGGACTTAACCCGTGGATGGACACGGAAGACATATTGCCAGGTGAAGAGTGGAAGCCAAAGATAATGAAAGCCATAAGAGAAGCAACTGTTTTCATCGCCTGCATGTCAACAAATTCTGTGAGCAAGCGTGGTGTAATCCAAGAGGAAATTAGAGAGGCACTGAACACATGGCAGCAAAAGCTTCCAGACGATATTTACTTGATTCCTCTGAGAATTGAAGAGTGTGAAGTTCCGCAATCCTTGTCCAGATTCCAGTGGTTAGATCTATTTGAGGAAGAGGGGTTTAACAAATTGCTTGGGTCTCTCTCCACAAGCATAACGAGGGCAGGATTCACAGAGCATGGTGCAACTGAAAAGTCAAAGCAGAATGCAATGAGATATGCCATGGTGGCGATCATGTCTCGAAATATGTCTCACAACATTGGCTCACACATCATTTCTCGATTAGGAGATACCGGGATTGAAGAAGTACCGCGAAAGAAGTATGCGGCCTTCAATTCTTTCCTCAGAACTCGCCTAGAATTCCTCGCGGCCTTCTCCACTCCGCACCTCAGTTCTTTTTCGAAATTGAAATTGTACAAAGATGTCATGGCTCAATTTCTACCGGAGAATGAGGACAGAGCCAGCGTGGATTGGCAAGAAATAGTCATCAACAATATAAGCCAGGCCGAAGGCTATGATTCCGATAACATAGCCGTCAGCTACGTCATAAACGGGGATCACTTATCTGAAGGCTGGGATCCGTTTGTAATTTTTCCGGACGGTTATCTGGGGCGTCACGCTCTATACATCATTCTTGAGAACTTAATTAGGAACTCCACCAAGCACCAGTCTCTTCACGGGAATAAGAATCCGCTCAACTTCATATTCTCGGTCAACACTAATCCAATAGATGAGAACTTGATCGAAGTACTCATTTACGACAACTTCAAGAGTCTTCAGGCCAAAGATGACGCGAGCAACCGTCTGCTTGATTCCTTAAACGATACAATTGGACAACCTCTTCTTGGGGAACACGGGAGCCTTCGTTTGGATGCTTCGGGTATTACAGAGATGAGAATATGCGCATCATTTCTCCGGGGAATTTATCCAGAAAGTCTCAAAGAAGCGACGAACCCACCTGTATTGGAAGCTACGAATATTGACAATAATCTCGGCTGGAAATTTTACCTCAGAAAAGGCTGAGTAAGAGTCCTTGAATACGGCGACGATGTCCCAATGAGGAACTGCGGGAGTCACGAATAAGCGCGCCGATGAAATTGGAGCTGCATGGATGAGTTCTTTGGTGTTCGCAATGTGAGCAGCGGTTGGAAAACGAGCTGTCGTTACAGACATGCTGTTTGAGGTAACGACCATTCACCTTCATGTTCCCTTGCACTGGTAGAGTTCGTTTCGAGGCGTCATACTCCGCCAGTAACTTAGATTTCAGCTCTTATGGCGACATAAATGGACATGGCGTATCCAACAGCCCTTTGTTTTGCTGATTGTCATTTAGATGTATTCACCTTTATGCCGGAAGGTATTTTGAGTTACGATAACGAAGATCGCTCGATTCATCGCTAGTCGGCAGAGAGGTTACTGCAACAAGGCACAGCCACCTGCGCCGAAACTCCGCCGCCTTTTGGAGACACAATGTCCTCAAATGCGATTCGGCCTCTGACCTTGGAAATTGCTCACGTACTCTTCATTGACATCGTTGGTTACTCTAAACTGTTGACGGATCAGCAGACAATCAGTTTGCAACAACTCCAAGATGTTGTCCGCAACTCTGATGAGTTTCGGCTTGGCCAGACAAATAAACAACTAATTAGCTTACCCACTGGCGATGGCATGGCACTCGTCTTCTTCGGTGATCCAGTCGCGCCAGTTCGATGCGCTATCGAAATCAGCCTTGCTCTCCAAAGCAATCTTCAGTTCAAATTGCGCATGGGTGTGCATAGCGGTCCTGTTTATCGAATCGAGGACATTAACGCCAGCATAAACGTGGCCGGTGGCGGCATTAACCTCGCTCAACGAGTAATGGACTGTGGGGATGCCGGACACATCTTGTTGTCCAAGCGGATAGCCGATGATTTATGTCAGTTAAGCGACTGGGCACCAACTTTACATGATCTCGGAGAGGTTACAGTCAAACATGGTGTAAAGGTACATGTCTTCAATTTGCACACGGACAAAGTTGGTAATTCTGAAGTGCCAATGAAATTTCGCCCGTCTGTTCCCAGCCATACAGCATCCAGCGTTCCGGAACCAATGAAATTGGGAATTACCGACAACTCTCCTAAGACTTCACTTGAATTAACAAAAAAGCATGTTGTTCTGCTCTACAAACGCAACGCCCAGAATGATGAACACGTGCTAAAACTACTCCAATCTGAACTCGAGCCTCATGGGTATACGGTGTTTTTTGATCAACACTTAACCTTCAGTGTGGAATCGGCGAGGGAGATCGAGCGCCAGATCCGGAGGGCGGACGTAGTTATTCCGCTGCTTTCCGCTGATTCTACTTCAAGCGAAATGTTCATTTACGAAGTGCAGCTTGCTTATGAAGTTCAGCAACAAAATGGCAAGCCAGTTTTGTTGCCTGTTAACGTCAACAACGGCCGTCAACTTCCTAGCCAGTTCACACGTATTTTCGAACCCATGACTCCTGCATGGTGGGGCGATCCAAGTGACGACGAAGGTCTGGTTGAACGAGTGTTGTTTTCGTTACGGGGTCAGCCGACAGTTGGGCCAATGCTTCAGAAACAGAAGTTAGACTCGGTAGGTGGTGCAGTTCCGCTGGATTCAAGATTTTATATCGTCCGGGAAGCAGATGAAGAGTTCTTCTCGGCTTTGATGCGACATGACAGCGTTGTTCTGGTTAAGGGAGCGCGACAAATAGGAAAGACGTCGTTGTTGGCTAGAGGCCTAGAAAGAGCACGACAGGCGGGTGCAAAGGTCGTACTAACGGATTTTCAAACATTGAGCGCCGCTGATATGAAGTCTCCTGACACACTCTTCTTAACTCTGGGCGAATTGATTGCTGATCAACTTGATTTGCAGGTCTCACCTGATCAGGTATGGAGTCCGCGCCGGGGTCCAAATCGGAACTTTCAATGGTATCTACAGCGCGAAGTCCTGGCCAAGATTTCTGGTCCGTTGGTTTGGGGCATAGATGAAATTGATCGGTTGTTTACCTGCGATTACGGAAGTCAGGTGTTTGGCCTATTTAGGTCATGGCATAATGCCAGGGCACTCGATCCGCAGGGTCCTTGGAGGTTGTTAACTCTGGCCATCGCATACGCAACCGAAGCACACCTATTCATTACAAATTTAGACCAGTCACCTTTTAATGTCGGAACTCGACTAAAGCTTGAGGATTTCAATATTGAACAGGTAGCAGAACTTAATAAACGCTTTGGATCGCCTCTTAAGGGGGAACAGGACATAAATCGGTTTTTTCGACTTCTGAATGGCCATCCGTATCTCGTCAGCAAAGCATTACATGAGATGGTTATCCACGATATGAGCCTCGTTGCATTCGAGACGGTTGCTGATCGTGACGAGGGACCATTGGCGGACCACTTACGTCGTATCTTAATTGTGCTTGCGCAAGATAATAAACTGTGCGATGCCTTGCGGGAGATCCTTCGAGGTCGGCCGTGTCCTACACCAGATAATTTCTTTCGTCTGCGAAGCGCCGGCATAGTTGCCGGCGACTCACCACGGGCCGCACGGTTGCGGTGTGATCTGTATAGAACCTATCTACAACACCAGTTGCTGTGAGTTAGCTACAGAGACAGTAGGAGACGTCCAAAGGACTTGGGTAGCCCATCTTAATCTTGGATAATAGTGCTACTTGGGAACTATCATGAGTAGTGCGCAGCTTAGTCAAAGCGACGCTGATTTCTATGTAACCGGCGGCACCCTGGAACGGGACGCCGCATGTTATATTCCGAGAAAAGCGGACGAAGAGTTATATGACTGCATTACTCACGGCAAGTTTTGCTACGTCTTAACCTCACGGCAGATAGGGAAATCATCCTTAATGGTAAGAACAGCGATGCGACTTCGAACGGAAGGCGCTGATGTAGTTGTGCTTGACCTAACTGAATTTGGACAAAACGTTACTATTGAACAATGGTATGAGGGCCTAATCAACCGAATAGGTCAGGAGCTACGTCTCGAAGATGAGCTTGAGAGATTCTGGTTGAATCATGAAAAGATAGGACCTCTGCAACGCTGGATGCGTGCGATACGCGAAGTTGTACTAATGCGATATACGGGTCCTGTAGTGATCTTTGTAGATGAGATCGAACTCGTTCGCACATTGCCTTTTCCAACAGATGAGTTCTTTGCGGGGATCCGAGAACTATATAACCGGAGAAGCAAAGATCAAGACCTAAACCGATTAACCTTTTGCCTAATTGGTGTTGCTACTCCGTCCGACCTAATCCGAGATACTGGTACGACGCCATTTAATATTGGCCAGCGTGTTGAATTGGATGACTTTACTGAAATCGAAGCCACTTTGCTAGCCGCGGGATTGGGTCGCTCCAGCGATCTCAACAAAGTATTACTAGAGCGTATTTTTGTTTGGACCGGTGGGCACCCTTATCTCACCCAACGACTTTGCCAGGCCGTAGCTAAGGATTCGAATGTTAGCGATCCTGGGTCTATCGACCAACTCTGTGAAGCGCTCTTTCTTTCCTCAAGCGCTAGGGAAGAGGATTCCAATTTGACCGCTGTGCGCGATCGAATCTTACGGGGTGACGCCGATCTCGCGGGACTCCTTAACTTGTATTTGAAACTGTACAACCAGAGGCGTGTGCGTGACGATGCCACGAATCCGCTAATAAACATCTTACGACTATCAGGCATTACAAGAGAAATTGATGGCAACCTCCATGTACGCAACCGAATATACCAGACTGTCTTTGATAAGAATTGGGTGAGAACGAATATGCCTGACGCCGAGCGGCGGCGTCAGCGCATGTCTTTCTGGCGTGGTCTACTGATGGCCACAATCTTTTTCTCACTGATCCTGGGTGTCATCCTCTATCTTGCTGCCAATCTTAGAAGGGAACGTAACCACGCCACCGAAGAAGCGCGCCGTGCGGATCGTCATCTTCAGCAAGCAAACTCAAAGGCTCAAGAAGCTAAGGAGGCGTTGGTGGAGGCGGAGCGGCAGCGAAATATAGCCGAGGATCAAAAGAGATTGGCCATTAAGCAACAGAAAATTGCTGAACACGAGCGAGCCGAAGCTGAACAACAAAGGGCCAAGGCAGAATCACAACGGATTGAGGCAGAGCAACAGCGCGAGCTAGCAACCGAGCAGCAGAAGCTCGCTGAAAGCCGACTACGTGAGATAGAACAGCAACGTAAGACGGTAAGTGAGCAGCGGGAAGTCGCTGAACGCTATAAAAGCGACTTAGAGCAACAGCGAAAATTGTTGGTGCAGCAGCAAGAAATTACCAGGCAACAACAGGATCGCGCCGAAAAAATAGAGCTGGATGTGAGTACTTGGGAAGATATAAAGGATGAAAAGAACCCAGCAGTGTTCAACGCCTATCAGCGAATGCATCCAAGTGGACAGTTTGTGAGGGAGGCAAAAAAACGTGCCGGCTCTGTTTCAGCAAGCGCGCCAATGTCTTCTGGATTCATCTTGGGGCGGGTCTATGATTACCAGACCTCCATGCCCGTTGTTGGAGCGAAGATCATTGTGCAGAATCAAGACTCAGGTTTGCAGCGTTCGGTAGTAACCAGTGAGAATGGCGTTTACCTAATTCAAGACCTACCGCCAGGCTTTTATTCAGTCACTATTACGCATGATGGCTATGAAAATGATTCAGCTAAGGATTATCAAATCAGAGACGGAGAGATAAGGGCAAGACGCCCGCTTTCGAGTCTGTTGCGAAGAACACAATAATAGGTGATTTACTGCTTGCTCATTCTTATACCCCAAACCGAAAACGCAATGTCCAGTTAAGGCTTAAAGGAATTATGAAGTTGAAATTAAGGTTCATAATGACTCCCTTTAACTCATCCCTAAGGTTTACTCACCAAGTCCGCAGCCTATTGCTTGGTTTGTTTCTTGGTGCCACAGTGGCCGGCCAGTGCCACGCCCGTTCTCTTGAGAGCTTATGGGTAACAACCGCGGAACCAAGGAACTCAGCTCAGGATAACAAGGACACTCCCACGCTTGAACTTAACAAATCTATTGAGCGCGAACTCGCTGGAAATCAATCTCACGCTTACAGCATTGCTCTTAAAGCCGGTCAGTACCTACGGCTAGTCGTCGATCAACGAGGTATTGACGTGGTAGTAGCGCTCTTTGGACCCGGTGGCGGAAAGATTGTTGAAGTGGACAGTCCGAACGGCACGCAGGGGCCGGAGTCCCTGTCAGCGATAGCTGATATCTCAGGTACCTACCGTCTGGAGGTGCGTTCGCTGGAGAAAGATGTGTCCGCGGGGCGCTACGAAGTGAAGATTCAAGAATTGCGCGCGGCAACTACGCAAGACAATAGTCGTGTGGCAGCTGAACGAACCTTCATGCGTGCGGAATTACTACGTGTACAAGGGACAGCAGAATCTCTTCGAAAGTCAATAGAGTCGTATGAAGAAGTGCTGCCGCTCTACCGTGTGTTGGGAGACCGTAGCGGAGAAGCGATCGCTCTCAACAACGTTGGCGCAGTTTACGATTCGCTGGGCGAGAGCCGGAAGGCTCTAGACTACTACACGCAAGCCCTATCGCTCAGGCGTACCGACGGAGACCGACAAGGTGAGGTCGCGACGCTCAACCACATTGGCGGCATATATAGTGACTTGGGCGATAAGCAGAAGGCGCTCGAGTACTTCATGCAAGCTCTGCCGCTCTATCGTGTGGTCGGAGACCGTAGGGGCGAAGCGATCACCCTCAATAACGTTGGTGCAATTTACAACTCGCTGGGTGAGAGGTCGCGGGCGCTAGACTACTTCAGGCAAGCACTGTTGCTCATTCGCGCCGTCGGCGATCGACAAGGTGAGGTTGTGACGCTCAACAACATTGGTCGCATATATAGTGACTTGGGCGAAAAGCAAAGCGCGCTAGACTACTTCACTCAAGCACTTTCCATCACCGGAGCAGATACGGACCGCGTAGGGCAAGCGATCACACTCAACAATATTGGTCTGATTTACGCTGAGTTAGGTGACCATGCAAAGGCTCTCGAGATATACCACCGGGTTCTCGCGGACATGCATGAGATTAAGAGTCGTTTCGGCGAAGCACAAGTACTTAATAGCATCGGTGGTATTTACAACCGCTTGGGTGATAGGCAGAAGGCGCTTGAGTATTACCGTCAAGCGCTTATTTTGTTCAGAGAGCTGCGAGATCGAGGAGGAGAAGCTAACCTGCTTGCCAACATTGGCTTGATTTATTCCGAGATTGGTGACAATCAGAAAGCGCTCGACTATTTGAACCAAGCACTGCCTCTCCTGCGGCTTGTAAGGAATCGCTCGGGTGAGGCCCAGATGCTGACCGACATAGGATCAATCTACGCCTCATTAGGAGAGAATCAGAAGGCGCTCAGCTACTTTGAGCAAGCAATCTCGCTATGGCGAGCCGTGGGTGACCGAAGTGGGGAAGCAGTTACGCTTTACAAGATCGCGAGCATCAACCGCAGTCGCGGAAGCCTTATAGAAGGTAAGTCACAAATTGAACAGGCGCTGGGAATTATTGAGTCGCTACGCACTGAGATCGTCAATCCCGGGTTACGAACTTCGTACTCCATGTCAGTTGGAGGTTATTACGAGTTATATATTGATTTGCTCATGCGTTTGCACAAACTGCAACCCTCCATGGGATACGACGCGGCGGCATTGCAAGCCAACGAACGTGTTCGGGCACGCAGCCTGCTTGAGACCCTACAGGAAGAGCGCGCAGACATTCGTCTGGGTGTTGACTCCGAGCTGCTTCAGCAAGAACGTTCGTTGCGACAACGATTGAATATAAAAGCTCAGCGCCAGATGCAGCTTCTTAGCGCTGCTCATACCGATCAGGAAGCAAGCGCCATCTCCCTGGAGATTGACGCGCTGATAACCGATCTTCAACAGGTCGAAGGCAACATCAAACAAATAAGCCCGCGCTATGCGGCACTAATGCAGCCGCAGCCTATTACTCTGAAAGAGATTCAGCATCAGGTTGTTGATGACGATTCATTGCTATTGGAGTACTCCCTCGGCGATGACGGCAGCTATCTCTGGGCAGTGGGACCTAATTCGATTGATAGTTATGAATTGCCGAAGCGGGGTGAGATCGAAGCTGTAGCGAGGCGAGTATACGAGTTACTGACAATGAGGATTCAAGACAATAAAACATTGGATCGTCAGCGGTCAGGTACTTCTTTTGCCTACGCAGATTACGAAAAGGAGGCTAGTGCGTTGAGCGAGATGCTGCTGGGACCAGTTAGAGCAAAATTGGGAACCAAGCGGCTCTTAATAGTGGCACCAGGCGCACTACAGGTCATCCCATTTGCTGCCTTACCAGAACCTGCACCAGCTCGGCCTGGTTTGAAGGATCGATCGCAAGGGAAAAAGAAAGTTAACTACGACAACGCATTGGCGGCCATTCAGCCGTCGTTCCTAGTGATAAATCACGAGATCGTTTATTTGCCATCGGCATCTGTGCTTCTAATCTCTCGGTCAAATGCCAAGCGCGAACAGCCAAGCAAAACACTCGCAGTATTTGCGGATCCCGTCTTTGAGAGAAATGATCCTAGAGTAAGAGCTATAAGTAAGACCGACCGGATGGATAAGGATCCGGATGAACAGGGCGCTCAAGGGCTCAAGATGGTGAAGGATGAAATTGGTGAAGTGGGTATCCGTATTGCTCGGCTACCTGGAACAAGGCGAGAGGCGTTGAGTATCTTATCGTTTGTATCTCCTCAGAAGTCTTTAGCCGCGCTCGATTTCCAAGCGAGTCGACGAACCGCAACTAGTCCAGACTTAAGGAACTATCGCATCGTGCATTTTGCGACACACGCATTCATTAATAGTGTGCATCCAGAACTATCGGGCATCGTATTATCTTTGGTTGATGAAGATGGTAGGCCACAAGATGGTTTCTTGCGCGCGCATGAATTGTTCAATCTCAATCTGTCCGCTCAACTCGTCGTACTCAGCGGCAGTGAAACTGGACTTGGAAAAGAAATAAGAAGAGGGGGCGTCCCAGAATTGACCTATGGTTTTATGTATGCTGGCGCTGCTAGCGTACTCGTCAGTTTGTGGAGTATAAACGATTTCGCCACTGCAGAGTTGATGTCGAGATTCTACCAAAAACTGCTAAGAGACGATTTGCGTCCCGCAGCTGCATTACGACTGGCGCAGATCGAAATGTCGAAAGACAAAAAGTGGCGCGCACCGTACTATTGGGGAGCCTTTGTATTACAAGGTGAGGGACGATGAATCTTAGATTTGGGAACTATACCCTTGCTACCATAGTGGTTACTGTCTGATCCCGGACAAAGGGCTTTGATTTCCCGATTCCGCCTACAACCTGCCTAGCCTTTGAATCGAATCGACTCGAAAAACCTGCGACAAATTGATTTGTTAACGTCGGTGCCGTTGATAGATCCGCATGCTAACGTATAAGTGCGACCACGTCGAATAATGTCGCGTCGGAGATAATTAATATCGACGCCTGTTTGAGGTACAACCTGCCGAAGTTCCCACTCGATGACGTTTTTGCTTAGGCGACGTATTTGGACCACTCGCTCGCCGTTGTTGCGCGATGCTGCCGCAACGATCTGTTCTTGATCGGCTGCCCACTCATTGTTGCTGCGAGCCAACGGGCTCCCTCCGAGATCCTGGAAGACTACCGAAAATCGCATGGCGGTTTGAGTGTTCAGCCCATAAGATCTCATTAACGTGATTGGGCCCTGACCGTCTGGCTCACGTGTTGGCTTGGCGGGAAAGGTTAGAGTGAAGTCACCGTCGGGTCCCGTAAACTTGTACCATTTGTCGCTAATTCGTCTGGTATTACTCTTGGTACGTTTTTGCTGTTGGCCAAGCGTGGCAGGAGTCAGAGAATGAGGTTCCCCGAGCGTCATCGGTACCCGCTCCATCGAGCATCCCAGGAAAGCATGGCTTGGGTTAAAGAGCAAAAGCGTGAGTGCGGCGACCCCGAGTGTGGGCACGTTAGGCCACCGTATAAAGGGTGACTTCCACCATTCGGTTTGGTATCTTTTTGCAACCGAATCTTTGAAAATTGCTTGTAACATGATGAGTCAAGCGGCTCGAAGTCACTACAGATGATCAAGGCTGCTGGAGAGCTAGGAGCAGTCCCACTCTCGGCAGCAAGAACTAACGACCTCATGGTAGTCTCAATTAGGACTGCTGCCAAGACCTTGTCAGAGGGAGGGAACTCCTGATGGGACGAGCGTCGAGGCAAAAGCCTGCACGTCTGGGAGAAAAACTGCTTCAGGTCCGGTCGGCCCTTGGTTTGTCTCAAGACGGAATGCTCAAGCGATTGGGGCTTGATGAAGAATATGGTCGTCACTATATCAGCGGGTTTGAAACGGGAGAGCGTGAACCAGCCTTACCCATCTTGTTGCGTTACTCCGAGCTAGCGAGGGTTTGGATAAACGTGCTGGTTGATGATGATGTCAATCTGCCGGACAAGTTGCCAAGCTCTCGAATGCATGCAGGGGTGAGTCGAACAACTGTTCAACCTAGCCGTAAGCCCTCACGCTAAAGATATCATCGCAGTTGCACATGTACCGCGACTGTTGTCTTTGTCGCCTGAATGCCGATGTCAAGAGAGTCTTCGAAACAGAAGCACGCAAACAGGAAACCCCAGCAGAGTAAAGAACCTGGACGAGTATCTGTCGAAAGCCTCAGCGTTACTCAGCGAGAATTCAACGCTCTTCTGGCAGAATGCGATTTTATCTCCAAGGTGATTCAAATTTACCGCGAGGACGCAGCTAGAGAGTTTGCGGACAGGAAGAAATACGCTCCTAACCACTCTGCGGTGGAGTTCGAGGAAGGCTTCCGCTTCCAGGAAGAATTCATCAGAAAATATCTGCCTGGTTGGCTCTGGAGCATAACTGAAATACTGACGCTGGAGGCTTTTTGCGCCTCATTGGGTGAGCCTTTGGAAAAATCTAAAATGGCGGAGCTGGTTAATTTCAGTTTTGTCGAACGTGGACCTGGCGAGCGCCTTCTCAAAGACGGTCGCAATGAGATTTGGAACAGACACCTTCTCGGATGGGCTCTTGGACAAGTTCTGTCGAAGTTCAAAGTAGGCAGCGCCATAACCTTAGCAGCGACAGCGAAGAAGATAAACCAACTTCCCAAGAGAGGAATGCTTAGGAAGATGAAAAGAGCTTTGACAGGGAAGCACCTGCAAAAGCTTTTGCAAGATCATGACATAGACTGGCTTAAGGAAAAGAAACGCTACCAAAATCGCTTGGCAGAGGAGAAGAGAATTAAGAAAACAGCGAAGTGAAAATCCAGCGGGGCACATACTTCACACCTAGTACGCCGGGAATCCAACTTTCGTGAGTACTTCGCCGAAAACGTGAAAGCGATCGTTTGGAGAGTCTAAGAAACACTCCTCGAGAAGCAAGGGCGACAGTCTTCAACAATGAATCTAAGCCGTGGCTAGTCTCTGCAGGGACAGCTGAGCGTCTAACGTTTTCAACGCAGATTGAATTGCGTGTTTTATGCCAAGAGTTTCCCTATCTCTGTACACATTTGCACGAAGAACCAACTGCCACTGCGGGGGCAGCACGTTCTCTCGGAGGTAGCAATCCGCAGCCCACCAAATACGGCGTACTGCAAACTCTTCCCAATTCTCCACGACACTTTCAAGCATGCGACTTGTGAGAGGAATTTTGCGCAAGTGCTTTTGAAATAATGAGACAAGACCCAGGTCACGACCGATAGCGGTTCTGGTTATCCTCATAGGTCGGCCGCGAGCAAACCTTATCCGGCCAGCCGTTTCCTTAACGAGAGCAGCAAATCGAGAGTCGCGGCTCTTCCAGTCAACAACGCGGGCTACTATCTTGTGTGACGTTGGCTTGGGCTTGTTTCTTTGGAGCCAGTCAGAGTCGTTTTGTATGAGCCATGAATACAGCTTCGGAAGAGTCTTCCTCAAAGCGGACATCGTGATCTCGTTGTTCTGATTCATCGCAAAGAGCCACTTGGTTCGGAAAGCCTTTCGATCCATTCGGATCTTTCGCTTGCCGGCGCCAGCATCGCATTTGAGCTTAAACCGTGAATTAACTTCCTTTCGTCTGACTGCAGTGGAGAAGGAGAGCTTGAGACGAGTGGCATGTCGACGAACAGTCAATGGATCTACACCGAGTTGTCGTCCGATCTGACTCAAATTGAGCTTGGAATCACTGTTCCACAACTCCTTTAACTTGTTCTCCCATGTTCGTCCGAAAGAGATCATCCTGCCGATGCGAAAGATGTCTTTCTCGGAGGAGTCGGGACCCGAGCGAGCGTAGGCGAATCCGCATTCGCACTTGAATCTGGCGACAGGGCGGTTATCCCGAGCTCTGGATGAGAGCTTGTGTCCCGGAATGACAAGCTGTTTGAAGTGATTCGCAGCTGGATTCAAACATGGCCACGGTCCCTCTCCGAAGAAATTCAAGTCTTCGGGAAGTTCTAAGAACTCTTTGACCGAACATCCGAGGAATTGTATGAGCAGCAAATGGTGGATGGGATGCTGCGCATGTTTTGGATCGCGTACCAACCGCAGCAGCCAATTACACTTTTTCCAGGCTTTGCCCGTCAGTTCACACTGTAAGGATTTCAGCAGCTCAGCAGAGTAGTAATTAGTAAACTGTTGGATCAGCTTTTCCGCACGTATGCCGCCTGAGAATGTCGCCAGCTTTCGCGTGATTAGTAACTGCAGATAACGGTTTTGTAGAGCCTTCAGGCTTTCACCTTTGCAGGGATGTTCGAGTAACCATGCAGCGGCGTCGGCGATATTGAGAAGTTGTCTGTGGTCTCGATTCTCAGATTGAATTGGTCGGACTGAAACCGAGTGTATTTCTTTGTCAGCGGTAAAGAACTGAAGGCAATTTCTCCCGGAGCGAAGACCTACACTACTACTTTTCGAAGAACACTTGATGTAGTGGACACGCTTCGATGCCCGGCAGCTGCGGCAGCCGACGCCAATAAGGCTCACGGAATCCTTGTTTGCTTTCCTGCGAACACAAAGGACAGAATCTCAGCCACCCAGGCATGGACACACTACTGGCCATCAAGCCGGAGCGCATATGAGCCGCTGGTCCAGTGGAGCGTTGCATGTCCAGGCGAATTCGCTCGACCCTTTCAGCCGGCAGGAACGCACTGAAGAAAGGAAGGATCGTATGCTCGTTTATGAGGCGATCTACTGTAAGTAACGAATCTGTTGGCAGTGCCTCCGCAAAGCACCGCAGGCGGTTAGGCAGATCTACAACGGCGCAGGCGCTAGACGCATTAAAAAGATCAAGGAGAAGTGACTTAGAGCTTGGATATGACACGCGCCTGCCGTATCGGGCGCACAGACTGTAAAATAGTTCGTCATCGTATGGAGTAGGGAAATGCCCTATCATTGGGTAAGATTTCGCTCCGCCAATTACGCTGCCTCAATAATCTGATTCTCAATGCCTGTTGTTTGAAGCAATTGCAACGCCTCGTCAAAAGCTGCTTTCACTTCAGGAACGTACCAGATCTCATGACAAATCGCCGCGCGCAGGCGCAGTTCGGACAACCCTGTGACTTCCTCGAGCTGGAGCTGAGTAGCCGCCCACTTGATTCTTCGGATCGCGTACTCAATTCGTGCCTCAACTACGCTCCTTAAAGCCTTAACGGTTAAGGGAAGGTTGCTGAGAGATTTCTTGGAATTTAAAGAAGTCATCTCATCCAATTCCCGACCTATTGCCTGTTGTGTAATGCGAACCGGACGACCGGGGGCGTTCCTTAGCCGCTGGGCGGAGGCAACGACCTCTTTTGCGAGTCGGTCGTCTCTTTTTTCCCAATCGACTTTTCGCGCTGATCCAATTCTCTTCCAACGCGCCGGCAAATGTGCCAACAACCACTCCTTATCGTGTTTGTGCAACCAAGTAAAAGAGCGCCCAGCCAACTTCTTATTTAGTTGCGACCTGGACGCATGAGGGTGTTGTTCTCGAATGGACGACCATTCATCGCGGTACAACGAGCGAGTTGCTTGGAAACAGTACGTTAATTTCTTCTGGGCTTGTGGGTTCCGAGTACTTCTAGCTCTTGAATACGCAACCATGCGCGCGGGACCCTCACGCGGAAATCTCAGATTCATGTTTATAGCAATTAGTTTTACTGTATCCCACTTGACTTTGAGTTTGAGTGCTATCTGTCTCACGCTTATCGATGAATCACTCCAGGCTTTTCGCACGTACGATTCCCACACGATTCCGTAAAAGACCACTCGGTCATGACGATAGTGATCCTTTAATGATCTGTCAGGTCCCTTCCTTTTATAGGTAAATCCACAATGACATGCGAAAGTGCCTACCGGTGTCTCTCTACTGGATTGATTGATTTTGATATCACAAACTTTGATTGTGAACTTCTCATACTGTTTACACACCGGATTAAGGCACGGCCATGGTCCGTCACCAAAAGGTTTGCCGACCACTATGGAGCGGGTACTCTGGCTCGCAGGAAGAACGCTCCTAACGGGCCTACAAAAAAATTCCTGGGCCGAAGACCCCAGCAATTGGAGAAATAGCAGGTGGCGAATCGGTGGGTCCGTCTTTTGATGAACTAGATGAGGAATTAGCAGCGATGGCCAATTAGAACTTTTCTGTTCATCATACTCGCAGCCCAACATTTCCAGCACATTGTGAGAGTATTTGTTTCTGAGCGCCGGCAGTAGTCGCTTCAAAGAAACGCTCTCGCCATTTAATAGAAGCCCGTTCTCCGCCAACAGCATTAAGTAACGGTCGCGAAGAGAGGAAAAATCGAAGTCCAAATTAGACTGCTCTAGCAGCCAAGTTGCATCACGCGCCACCTGTAATAATGCCTTATGATCCGGGTTGTCAGTGCACAAGGGATGTTGGGCCGTGTTTAGTACAGAGCTTTCAGCGGAAACGTAGACTGATGAATTTACGCGGTTACGAGCTCTCACATTGCTATTGGCTAAAAAGAGATGGTGAAGGGGACAGACCTCTACACCCGGGACCTGGTGCAAGCGGTGCCAATAGGATATTTCAAACTGTTTCTTATCATCTTCGACGCAGGTATGGCAGAAACGGAGCCAGTTTGGCCGATTGAGGATGCTTGGTGTAATGCCTGCTTGGTTGTGGATCGCTGAGCCTCTTGAGCTTGCCATAGCGGCTCTTATTCGTCCCACTCTCTCTGGTGGAAGGAAAGGCCGATACAGGGGAAGCAGTGTGTTGTTATCGATCACCTTATCTCTGAAATGTCTGCAGGAGTCCTTGTTTGTGTGAGGTAGGTTTGCTGCTAAGTAGTCAAGGTGGCTCGGTAAATCGATCGCTGCCGCACATCCTCGGGCGCCGAAGAGTTCGGTGTTGACTGCTTCCTTGTTCGTGTATTGCACGCGATCACCGAAACGAGCGCAGATGCTATAGAGCAGTTCGTCCGGACACGCTGTCGGAAAATGACCAATCATCGTTCTTGCGTTAAGAGCAGAAGCGTTCTTGAGCGCCAATGCTTACCTATCTATGGGCTTTCAGCAGGTGATTGCTGACTACACTCACTTTGTTTTCAGGTATTCGGTCGGTGACTTTCTGTATTTGCCTATCTTCCATGAGGGTCGGTTCTTGCTTTGTACCGCTACTCGACTCTTGGAACTTTGAGGATCAGCGTGTGATAGGTTTGTGAGCTTCGTTCCCGATTTCTTAGGCGGTCGATTGATCTTAGTATCCGAAGTTTTCAAGTCGCCATTCACTTTAGGTTTAGTCCTTGTCCCAACTTTGTTAGGTTCAATAACAACATGGGTTTCGGGACCTGAATCAACGCGGCCGGTGATATCAGACTCGGCCGGACTATCAACTGAACCAGTACCGAAACCATCAAGAGGGTCTTCCCCCTCGTAAACATGGTCCAAGTCACCAAGGTCTCCGATTGGTTTGAGCTCTCGAGGCCGTTTCATTCGAGTCTCGCCGAGCGACTCTTTAATCACTTGTAAGTTCATCCGGATAGTATCGTGAATCAATCTCGGTGTGATCTTCTCCTCGCCCGTGAGAATGGCCATTTGTTGGGTGAGTACGAAAATGGTTTGCACGAGCGCGGGAATCCCTTTGGCAGCCTTATAGAGAGCGTGAGCGCACTTATCTTCGACGACATTCTGTTTGAGCGAACGTGGTCTCTTGACGTACTGATATGTCCATAATGTTTCGACAAAATTCTGCCAAACTAGATCCGGTCGAGGAATCTTGTTCTGTTCCGCTTCATTCGCTTCAGGACCGGCTGCCGAATGCTGTCCAATGGTCTGATCACTTTCGTTTTCATCATCGTCGTCTAAGAGTTCGTCAAATTCCGGTTCCACTTCAGACATTCGATCCCAAGCTATGTATCCTTGCTCACTAACGCGTCTGGTCTGACGAAACTGTCCACTTAGAAGTGGGATTGCGTCTTGCGTCCCGATTAGGGCGAAGGGCACACCGATCGCATTTTCAAAGTGGACGAAAAAGTTGACCATAGTAATGTCGCCGCCGCTCCGCGCTTCACTTAGATCTTGTATCTCGTCGATTGCAATCAGCCCAAGACAATGATTGGCCGCGACGCGAGCCATCCCGGCGATCAAGGTTTCGAGTGAACGGTGCGAGCTTCCGGCATAACGATGCTCATATTGGGTGCTGAGTATCTCATCTGCCGCGCGGAAGAAATTGGCGCAAAGCTCTCTCAAGGAGCCATTGCGGGGACAATCAAGTTTTAGCCAGACGAGTTGTCTCATGATGAAGTCTTGATCTTTATATGAAACATGCGTGATCACTTGGGGTAGGGATTGCAAGATCTTCTCGATGGTTGTCGATTTACCTGTGCCGCCGCAGCCCACGATCGCTAAGCCTCGTGCTCTGGAGTTCGGGAAAGGTTTGTCTTTGATGGTCTTGAGGAAAGATTCAATACTGTTGTGTACGCGCTTCCAGTACTCCCAGAGCACAGGATTGCGACGGACGTAACCTCTACGGATCATGTTTGAGATAGCGTAGTAGACTGTGAGATGTTTTCCGTTGGGGACGAAGAATTCACGTGCCGTCTCAGTCATCTGCAGTCGAGCGACCTGGCTCATCTCGCGATCTTTTTCGGAGTATGGTGGTAGTTGAAGAAGGTACTCGGTCACGTCCGCAGGAGTAAGAGTAAAGGGTAATGCTTCGATTAAGGGATTATCGCCGAACTGTGGCACCTCTTGCGTGAAGTACTCTGCGGTAATTTGCGCGCCTCGAACGATTTCCGTAGGAGGTTGTTTTAGCTGGATGCTAAGTTTCTTCGTTCTCATCCGCCCATCCTTTTCTTCCGCAACTCCGCAATATCTAATATCTGAGGACCGCGTGAATACCTGACCTTAACGCGTCCCACCTGTGCCTGGGTGTCCAATATTGATTTCAATTGTCTTGGCCCTTTCCCAAAACGGAGTTGTTGGGCTTCTTCCTCGTGCATGCGGGCGGTTTCCGCCTTACGGTTTGAAGGGATCTGCCTGATGGTGGCAGCCTTACTTTGGGGAGGACGATTTTCCCGCGCTTCGTTTAGTCGTTGTTTGGCCTTGGAGACCCTCTTCTGCATCCTGTGGTCAAAATTCATCTCGGCTTGAAGAACCGGGGAGGCTTGGTGATCACGCTGAGCTTGTACTTCGTCCATGTACTGGACCACCTCCGCCCAATCGCGATTAACGTGGATTGAACTCGCGTCACGGAGATGACACGGGATGAGGACCCCACCGGCTTGACGCATAAGGTAAATCTCGTCTGCCCATCGTAGATCGTAAAGAGCGGTATATTGTCGGCCCCTCGTTCCGGTTCCGCGCAATAGCCGTCCTTCATCGTGTAATTGATCGCTTGTGTAAATTAGAGGCCGAGGAGCTTTAGGGTGCCTGAACTTAATCTCTCCCTTGTTGATTGAGACCTTCCCCTCGGGAAGTAGCGATCTGCGCACAGAATCAAAGTCGGCTTCACGCAGTCCCCCCGGCCGGCGCTCGGCACCCCACGTAAAGAGCTGCGTTGGATAAGGCCCGAGACCGGTGGCGAGGAAATCGGGGTCGATCTCAACGCCATCTGACACCAGACACTCATTGTTATGGTGAAGAACAGCCTCGATGACAAGGGCAGTCAACTCTTCGATGTCGAAAACGGCGGCGAGGCGGTAGTCCGGATCTCCAGGACTGGGTTCAGGTATGACATAACCAGGAAGCCATTTGAAGACACGAATGTTCATCTCTCCAAAAATTCTCTCGACGACGCCTTTCCAATCAGGTCGGTAAGGGGGTGTGTTAGACACGACCACATTGAAAGCTCTTATGAAACGGTTTATTGCTTGGCGAATCAGGGGGCCGCGATCTCCAAGTATCTCGACCGGTCGGTGACGGGCAGGCCACTGGTCCTTCGATATCTTGATTCCGTATTTGGCGCAAAACGCTACTTTGTCTTCAACTGTGTTCTCGACTACAAGTTGAAGGCCCAGCCAGCCTTCACCTTCGAGTCTCACACAGACTCCCGTGATCATGCGGCTGTACAAGTCAATCATTACCCAAATGACTGGGCGACCAACAATCAAGTGTGCCCCATAACGACTCCGGAGGTAGATATTGGCGATGGTGGCATCAACGAGATAGCGAAAGCCTGGGCCCGACGCCATGCTCTTGCCTCTGAGCTCGCGATGTCGTGTTTTGAACTTTTTTGGCCCCGAGCGCATCATTGTTGCGCGTCTGGGGTTTCTGCTTAGCAGGTAGTGGTAACGGAACTGCCCTTTGGTGAATATCTCTCCGTTGTTTGGGTCAAGGGTAAGGATTTTTTCTCTGCCATTCTCTATGATCTTGTCTTTGATATAAAATCGCTTCAGGGTTTGTCGATACGCCCATGCAAAGCTCGGCTTAAGCCGATTTTCGTAAAATAGCTTTCCTCCGAGTTTGATCTTCTCCAGCCAATCAGATCTCATGTTTGCGCCGGTCACGGCAGCCGGCTCGCCATTTCTCTGATTGCGTTGTGTTTGGCGGCTGGGTCTGCCAAGCTTTTTTCTAACTTTTCTGGGCTTATCGCGACGGGCGCCGCAGTTATCGTAGCGGGGAAGTTCCGCGTTCGGCACTTGCCCACCCTGCCACCAGCGACGGCAATAGGTGTAGACCATCTTTTCGCAGGCTCTGTCTTCCTTGGGCCACGTGGAATTGATTTCTTCAAGCCGCGCCTTAATAAGCTGTGCTCTGTCTTGAGCAAACAGCATGCGGACGGCATTCTCATCATTGAAGAGGGGCTCGATAATCTTGAGTGCTTTGTCCCGGCGCCGCTTGAATTTTCGAAGCTTCTTCGATTCGAGTTCCTCCTCGGTGAAGTGTCTCGGTGAGTAGGGATCTCCTTCAATAGGGACCGCATTACCTCTGTTGATCTCCTCGTCTAAATCTTCCAAGGTACGAAAGATGGGTAGCGCATCTTTGGCTTTTACATCAATTAATACCACTTCTCCACTTTCGGCAAAGATATGGAGCACACGTTCATCCCACTTGTGATCATTTTCGTCGTCGTGCCAAGTAATAATTTGGTTGATTGTGAGCGGCATATTTGAGTGTTCCAGTTACCTCCAAACAGTAGTGGGAGCACTAGCCTTCGTTACAGCAGGATTAACTTCTCTTTCAACGTGATGGGTTTGAGCAAATCGACTCGCCAGACGTTCCGAGCGATCAAGTGACAGACAATCGAAAAACTCTTGCCCGACGGCAGTCCGAGTTTCTGATCGGAGTCGATGACAATATCCTCTAAGGGCGATTCTTCTCGTCGGACCTTATGGGCCAGCTTGAACGCGATTTTGCGCACTTCTTTCTCAGTTAGCGGATGAAGGTCAGATAGCAGATGAAAGGGGTGAATCAAGGCGGCGTTCTCGGCTAGGATCGGTGGCACATCGACCTCGGTGATGTACCCCCAATCGATCTCTCGCCTGAGCCAATAAACAAACTCAATCCTGAATTTCTCGTGTAAGCGTACGTCCTCCACATCTTTCCCATACTTAGCTGTTCGGGCATGGAACACGATTTCCTGCCCAAGCTTGAGCTTGAGGAGAAAATCGGTCGTCATCACTATCGGATAACCTGTCGTAGGGTCGATAGGGTGTTTGAAACCAAGGGTCTTCGCAATTTCTAAGGTCTCTTCTAATGGAAGGAGAGGGAATTGTTCGCGGATGTCGGTGATGCACGTAAGCACATCGTAGATAAGAAAGATTCTGAATTCTAAATCGCTAAAGAGGTGGTGTACGCGGCTGGTCGTTAATCCCAGCGGGCGATGTATGACACCTCGAGAAGGAAAGTCTTGCACTTCAAGCCAGGGACGATAGCTGGCGCCTGTGCCTTGTCCGCGTCCCTCCGCGATTCGCTTCGCAATGCTGTCAGGGGTTGAGCGGAATTTCTTTCTAGTCATGAATTATGTTCTGGTTCTTGGAATCGGATCGCTGATGAATATGCATTTCTTTATCGAGTACGTTGGGATCGGCCATTTCGGTGCGCGGTCGGTAACGAAAACTCTGCCTAATTGTTTTTTTTCAAACAAGCTTGATAGGACCAATGCTAATTCGACTAGGCCAGAGCTTTTCCTGAGCAACTCCTGAGCCGTAGTGGCCCTGTGTTTCCATTTTGGACAAAGCTAATTACCACTCAAGGTCCTCGGTTTTGAGTGGTTTTCTAACAGTCCGAATGCGGGACGGACTCGCTAATCTAGTAATCGCACGCGAAAATTTCGTACGGGCAGCCATGGTGGTAAACACTTGGATTGCTAAACCTAGCGAGGATTTGGGGTAGAATGCCCTTTATTACTTGGTGGTGACACAGTATGAAAACGGCGCAGGATCTAACTTCAACTTACTCGTTCATCGGGCCCTTTTTGGCGGACCCAGTCCTTGCTCCCTACGGGGATAACGCATTGCCGTTGTTCGCGGTGGCTCTTCATTTGGGGGTGGAGGATTTAGGAAGTTTCGCAACTGAAAGTCTGACCGACCACCCTGCTGATAAGAAGGCTGACATCATATACATCAACGAAGCCGATGGGGTCGCATGTGTTGCTCAAGGTTTGACGTCAGTTGACTGGGGAAAACAAGAGGCGAAGGCAAACAAAGCTAGTGACTTGAACACGGCGGCCGCTTGGCTATTGCAGCGGCCGATCGAGGATGTGCCTGACGCAATTCGCGGTCACGCGAAGCTTTTGAGGGATGGTCTGGAAAAGAAAACAATAAACAAGATCATCTTTGCTTACGCCCACAATGCACTCGAGTCACACAACGTCGAGGTTGAGCTCGAAACGGTCCGGCATCTGTTAAATGGTCTTAACATAACAAAAGATGCGGATGTGGAAGTCGTAGAACTCGGCTTGAGAAGAATCGAAGCTCTCCACCTCACCTCGCTTGGGGCTATTCAGGTGACTGATCAAATCGACCTTTCGGCTAGCGAGCGGATATTTGAAAAGGGGATCGGGTGGCAGGCGTATGTCCTTTCAATTAACGGCGCTGTCCTTTACGAATTGCACGAGAAGTACAAGAACGCTCTGTTCAGCGCAAATCTCAGAGACTTTCTGGGCGCACGAAAAGTAGCTGGAAACGTTAATAACCAAATCAAGAAAACTGCGGAAGGGAAACCGGGAAACTTTTTCGTCCTCAACAATGGAATAACACTCGTTACAAAAAAGGCGGAACTGCAGAAAGACGATATCACCCTTAAGATTTACGGAGTATCCGTTGTGAATGGCGCTCAGACAACGGGAGCAATCCATGCCGTTGGTATAGACCACGCAAAGAATGTATCCGTCTTGGCGCGTGTCATTGTAGTCGACGATGAAGGGATGATTCCCCTCATCGTTGCGGGCAACAACACCCAGAATTCAATTGTCGCGTGGGACAGGCGAAGTAACGATCCTGTTCAAGTTCGAATTAAGCAGGAATTTGAAAGCAGAGGCGTCGAGTACGTCCATCGAAGAGACAGTCGCCGTAAATCGGCAACGTCACTATTTGCCGATCAAGTCGGACAAATGCTTTGCGCGTTTGGTGGCGATCTGCAAACCGCCATTCGAGCAAAGGCCGATATTTTTGAATCGGATAGCACTTACAACAAAGTGTTTCCGGTGTGGATCGGTATCGGCCACATTTTTGCTGTGCAGACTCTGGGCTGGGCCTATGACCAAGTGAAGCAGGAATTGAAAACAAAGTCCGCTGCCGGCGGTATGACCGAGGTTGAAGAGAAGCAATTACGGTTGCTTGATTTCCCGGCCTCTAAGCAGTTTTTGATTCGCGTTGTTGGCGATTTGCGAGAGGAACTCGCAGGCAAGCAAGTCTCACAACCGCAAGCCTTCGAGGTCAGGCCAGAATTCATAGAAGCCGGCGGAGAGGTCGTGGTTAACGCTTGGGCAAAGGTCTTGAAATCCATACTGCCTACTATCGTCCAGGGTCTGCCTGCTGAAGAATATCAAGTTGTCCGATCGACGGAACACACCGACACGGTTTCCCAGCGCACTAAGGGCATTGTAGCTGGTGCGGAAGTTCTGCAAAGCGGTTTCGAAGATCTCCGAGCGATGCTGAAACCGATATAGACACGGACGAGCTCTACCTACCATTCACTGGCTCGAGGAAGACAATGGCTAAGCGAATCGCAATCTTGGGTTGGGGATCCCTGTTGCGGGAGGATGGCGGCGACTTCGATCGCTGGCGCGATGAATGGAGGTTTGACGGTCCGTGCGTGAAAATAGAGTTCTCGCGAATTTCAAAGACACGGCTAGGTGCCTTGACTCTTGTAGTTGATATCGAGGATGGCGTTACAAATACCGTTGCCTGGTGCATGAGCAAGCGTAAAAGCGCGCAGGACGCTGTCGCCGATTTAGGTGCAGAGAAGGTGCTGAAATCGACAAGATACGAAGCTTGGTTCCCAGCGATCCGGTTTCCGATGATGACTGCGAAGACGATAGCTGTTTGGGCAACCTCAAAAAAACTCGATGTAGTTGTTTGGACAGGACTCCCCAGTAACTTTTCAAAGAAATTGAATCAACCGGTTTCGTTAGAAGCAGCTGTTGCCTATTTGAAGAGGCTGCCGCTAGATGGCAAATTGAAGGCGGCAGAATATATCTGGCGGGCCCCTGACTTTGTCACTACGCCACTGAGGGCAGCTATGCAAGTGGAGCCGTGGTTTGGACAAGACTGATCATGTCAAATTTATGACTTCAAAACTGATACTTCCGTCTGAAATACCTTGGGATGAGATTAAGGGTTCGAACCTCGAGGAATTGCTGTATTGGTTATTCGATTCCATGGGCGCCAAAGATTTGGAGTGGCGGATTGGAGGAAAGGGCGCTGGAACCGCGGATCAAGGTAGAGATCTAGAACTATCGTTCTTTACTCCTGCCCCGGACGGCACCCTTACGAAAGAGAATTGGGGGGTGGAAGCGAAAGGCAGCGGCCGCACGATTGAGCCGAGCGAAGTTCACAAAGCCGTCTTGAATGCGGCTGGGAAGTCGCATATCGAAGTTCTGGTCATTGCAACCAACGGCAGGTTCTCCAATCCGACTCGCGATTGGGTCAAGGAGTGGCAGGGAGACCATCCCCGCCCAAAGATCAAACTTTGGGAGCGAACCGAATTGGAAAAGCTCTGTTCAAATAACCCACTGGCGATAATACGCCTTCATGGAAGGGCGCTTAGTCCGCAAGGCAAGGTTCAGGTTGCCGCTACTAAACTCTGGGACTATGTCTCTTTTACTGATGAACCCACGTTAGAAAGTATCTGGAGGAAACGAAAACAGGTGGCGATCGACGAGCGCGCGCTCTTCGCGCTGGTTGCATCGGAACAAGCAAATGGTGACATTGCCCTTCGTTCATGGGCCTTGCTCGTATCAAACGCCACTCTAGTCTCGACCCTTTCAACTAGCCTCCTTAATCTCTTCTTTCTAGCAATCCGCGCTGATGAAAAAGGTGTGAGACAAGAACCTCTCGTACGCGCCGCCTCGTACCTGATCATGGTTGCTACAAGACGTCTCGGTCGGGATCGAGTCTCATCGCTGTTGTCAAATATGTGGGATGCTGTAAAGGACAATAAACCGAGAAACCTCCGCACGATCATTCTTGAACCAGTACTGAGCACGCTCCAAAAGGAACTCAAGGACGTGTGCGCCAGTGATTGTCGACGGGTGGCTACTAGTTTGGAGATGTTAGATGAGCGGGAAGTGGAGCACTATTGGGACCGTCTTGAAAAGGGGTCGAAAACGAAGCGAAAGGATAGGGCGCGTCTGACGGTGGAACTGTATAAGCACCCCTGCAAGGTCGGACTTCCGCTCGGAAATAAGGTTGGCTGCCCGCTTTGTCATGCGAAAAATCCAAGCGCAGCATTGGAGGAGTTCATTGGTGTGGTGGACCAGGTCGTCAAGTTTCGAAGTATGGAAGCTCGAAAGCGCTGACGGTACCCCTATGAACCTGCCCCTGAAGCAAAGGATGAAATGATTGTTGTAGAAATTAGTTCGGCCCATCAAGTCCTAATCCTTGCTATCATGTTAGCGCCAAGAGTAAGAACCCTATTCAAGGAGCTGCAAGCGCTTGACCTCAAGCTTACTCCTCATAAAGAATGATCAACCAGTATTCTCTCCATCGTCGCACTTCCTTGCAAGGCGTTTTAAAGGAGTGGTTAGGCTAGGAACTCTAACGAACCTGAAGCGTTTGGAGATCTACTTACACCCAAATCTGACCTTCACGAGGGACCAGTGTGAGTGCAAATATTTCCCGCCTGTCTGGAGAAGAGTGGCAACGCTGGGCTAACAAGCTATTGACTTGTCACTATGGTCCTACCGAATACCAGACCGTTCCAGACAACGACAAGGGCGATGCTGGCATAGAAGGTTTCACTATTACCGAAGGTCATTGTTATCAAGCATTCGGTTGTGAAGAGCCGATTGGTACAGCTGCGCGGTACAAATCCCAGCGAAAAAAGATGACTACCGATGTCGGTAAGTTCATTAATAACCGTTTGATTCTTCAAAGGGTATTTGGGTTAACCAAAATCACGAGGTGGGTCTTGTTTGTGCCTTACGCAGACAGCAAAGAGATCGTGGTCCACGCATCGAAGAAGACTGAAGAGGTATTAGCGGCAAGCCTCGATTATGTTGCGAACGATTTCCGTGTGATGGTCTGTCAGGAGGAAGACTTCATAATCGAGAGAGATCAACTGTTATCGGCAAACGCGATGACACTAAGCGTGAGTGTCGAACCGAGTACTGAGGAAGCGGTCAATAAATGGCTTGTGACGAACGACCGATTGGCTGCGACACTGTTAGAAAAAATCCAGCGTTTACCAACCATTCGGGATGATTTGGCTAGGCAGCGGTTTCACACGAGGGTTCTCAAGTGGTACTTAGAGGGCCAAGCGATCCTCGACTCTCTCCGACAATATCCGGAGACCTATGAAAAGGTCTTGAGAGCGAAAGCACACCGCGAGAACTACTTGGTCATGGCAGCAGTAAGCGGCCGAAGTCCCCAGGAAATCCTAACTACGTCGATCCAACAACTACAAGAGGCCCTAAAGTTGGAAGTACGAGAGCTGCACAGTTTCTCAGCGGAGTCTCTTGCTCATGAAGCGGTCGCAGATTGGCTGTTGCGATGTCCGTTGGATTTTCCCGAGATCAACGGACATGGAAGTGAGGTTTCACATGTTTGAAATACCGGAACTGAAAACTGAATTTGTTTTTAGAAGGCGGCCTTTTGCGATTCCCGGCGACCTTCGGCCTGCATGGCGCATAGGACTAATAGTGCTCTTGCTCAAGAATTGCTGTCGGGCTGGGAAGAGTAGTTTGGCGCGACTTCACGTATTGAGTTGGGGAATTAGAACCCGCCAGAGTCAGCGTGATCTGCTAGCGGCGGCTGAAGGAGGTCTGCCGCTGTCCGGTGTCATTGTCAGGTTTGACCCTTTCTTGGATAGAGCCGTTGACTTTGCCATTGGCGAAAATCTTCTTGCCCATCGCGGCGGCAAGGCGGTTGAACTAACCCCAAGCGGCCGGCAACTAGCCGCGGAGTTAGAAAATGCAACATCCCTCTTCGAAGCGGAGAAGCAGTTCATATTATCAGTCCGCCGTAATGTAACCGAAAACCTGGTCGACCAGATGTTCAAGTGGAGGGAATAGCGATGCGATTTAGGTGCTTAAAGCTGTTGCTACAGACCACTGATGGTCCCTACGGCGCCACTCTTAGCTTTCCGGATGGTTTGGTTGTAGTTTGGGCAGACAATTCAATGGGTAAATCAACTTGTGTCAAGGCGATTTTAGTCGCCTTGGGGTTGGAAGCGATGCTCACAACAAGTCAAACCGACCTTCCGCTTCCTCCGGCCGTGAGTGTCCGGTTGGACTCTGAGACAGGGCAGCACGATGTTATTGAATCTGAAGTTCTACTTGAGCTCGAAAATGATAGGTCAGAACGGATAGTGGTGCAACGAACCATAAAAGGGACACGAGACAAGAGTTTGATTACCGTGCATGAGGGACCAGCTTTGACGTCGCCAGGAGCTTTTCGGTCAAGGGATTTTTTTGTGAATCGAGCAGGTGCCGCATCTAGAGAGTCTGGGTTTCATAACTTCCTGGCCGGATTTCTGGATTGGCGCCTACCACAAGTTCAAACTTATGACGGAAATGAATACCCGCTCTACGTCCAATGTGTAGCTCCCTATTTTGTTGTAGAACAAACCAGAGGATGGTCGACCGTACAACCGCCATTACCAACTCACTTTAGGATTAGAGAAGCAAATAAGCGAACGGTCGAGTTTCTCCTTGACCTCGATGCACACCGAAATGCCCTACGACGCCAGGAAATTCAATTCGAGAAGACACAAATCGAAGCGGCTTGGTCCGCACAGGTGGCACGGGCGATTGGGCTAGCGGAACGCGCCGCAGCACGTATCCAACACTTGTCCCCGAAGCCCGTAGCTAGTTGGCCACCCTCTGTACCCTCATTGCTTCTTGTACCGGAGGGAGAGCAATGGATTACGCTGCAGTCTAGGATTCAAAGTAGGCAGGCCAACCTTTCGCAGCTTACAGAACAAGAAATTCCAAGGGTTCAAGAAATTGCCTCATCGGCACAAGCGGAGTTATCGCGCAGTGAGGAGTCGCTATGGGATAAACAGACGTTGTTGTCGCGGCTTGATGACGCCCTTGAGGCGGAAAAACAGGAGATGAAACGTGTTGAAACTAGACTCACTGCGATAGACGAGGATATCCAACGCAATAAGGACGTTCGCACCCTAAGAACGCTTGGCTCCCGACAGAATTCATCTGTCGATAATGGGATCTGTCCAGTTTGCCACCAGCCAATACAAGACTCACTACTCCCAATCGATATCGGCAGCGTTGTGATGTCTCTTGATGAGAGTATTGATTTCCTCGCTGAACAACGCCGCACGTATTCTGCGGTGTTGGCTAACGCAAAGCAGGTGGTCGAGTCGCGGGATCTTCAAGTGCGGGCGTTACGTGAAGAAATGTCAGCATTGAGAGAGTCTGTGAGAATGTTACGGCAGACGCTAGTTTCAGACGGCAGGCTTCCTTCTTTAGCGGCTTTGCAGTCGCGCATAGTGCTTGAGAATTCGGTTCGAAGTGATCAGGAGACCGAAGAATTGTTTGCCAATATTCTTGATGGTTTTGGTCCTCTGGCGGACCGATGGCGAGAAATTGAAGAGGCGGCATTGCGGCTGCCAGCGAACGACACCTCGGAAGAGGATCGACGCAAAATCACCGCATGGACCGGAATCGTTCGAGATCAACTTGAAAAATATGGGTTTGGTAGTTTTCCAGTAAATGAAGTTCAAATTTCATTAGACACCTATCGGCCAGAACACCAGGGCTTTGAGCTAGAGGCAAGCTTCTCAGTTGAGAGCCGCATCTCTGCTAGCGATCTTATCAGAACCATTTGGTCATATCTTAACGGGATGCTTGAACTGTCGAGGACTGAAGATACTCATCATCCTGGATGTATGGTTTTTGATGAGCCCAAACAGCAAAGTACCCGCGATGTAAGCTTTAAGGAGTTGCTAAAACGGGCTGCCGTTTCAGGGCAATTCGGCCAGCAGGTGATTTTCTTTACGAGTGAAAACCTAGAACGCCTTGATAGTTACCTCTCTGGCCTCCAGCACACGCGTACCGTGATTGACGGACGAGTAATAAAGAAGTTGGGTTCTTGAGGCAATATTCACTCAGAGGGACATTATGGTTTCCTTTCTTTTGTTGGTGGTTGAAAAGGATGGAAAAAACTCTGTTCTCGATGTGGTGGCTATCGCGTTTCGCCTGAGGTCCACAAGCAATTCCCATTTACGATCATTAGTGTCGGGAGTTGCGGATGAGGTCGTGAGATGAGATCAATCTGATACCCCGATCCTATGTTAGTTGCCAGCAAAAATGGAACGCGGGTGCGCCCTTCTAAGACTCGTGAACGCGCTAGTTGTCCAATATGTGGCGCAGAAGTTGTCTCTAGGTGTGGCGAAATTAATGTCTGGCACTGGGCACATCGAGCAATTGCTGGCTGTGATCCCTGGATCGAGGCAGAGACAGAGTGGCACTCTAATTGGAAGAGTCTCGTTCCGGAAAATTGGATAGAAATCGTAATAGAAAAAGACGGTAGACGTCGATGTGCTGATATTCGATTACCCAATGGCCGCGTAGTGAAACTGCAACCCGCTCCATTGTTGCCGGAGGAGATTCGCGATTATGAACGGTTCTTTGGTGATATGGTCTGGATATTTGACGTAAGAGAATCGCGTGAGAGTCTCGACGCTTATGGATTGCCACGTCTCGATCTTAGGAAGAAAGATATGTCACCCATGGCAAAACAATTGCACGGGGTAAAGGATACACCGACTAACTATCGGACATTTCGTTGGAAGCATCCAAGGAAACACATTGCCTTTGTAACAAAGCCGGTTTTCCTTGATATTGGAGAGAACCAAGTTTTTCGATTGGACAAACTTTATCCCGAACGGCCATCAGGCGGGTTTGGCTTTCTTTTTAGCGTTAAAGCCTTGCTCGCATGGTTTAAGAACCAAGATTGAACTCGTCAGCGCCCAGGATGAACTTAATTACGACGGGGAACAACTCAATTACGCCAACGCACAACTTAATTTTCTAGGGACAATCAAAGGAAACTCAAAACAGCTGGAACTTGATTGTTAGGTACTTCTTGGGGTTTTGGCGGAAGTCGTAGAGGAGTTTCACGCTCTCAGAAGAAAGTTGGTTGACGTTGTTGTAGAGCGAGTCGTCCGCCAGGAGTTTGCCGACGGTGCCTTCGCCGCGTTGGGCTGCGGCTACGACATTGTCGATGCGCTCGGCTGCGGTGTTGAAGCGGGCAATGGCGGCACGGGCGTCGTTGTAGATCTGTTCATCCTTTACGAGCTTGCCTAAAGTGCCGCGGCCAGAATTCACTTCAGCAATCAATGAATCGATTTGATCTACCGAGTGGCCGATGCGATCGGCCATTGCATTGATGCGTCGATAGAGCTCGTCATCATTCAACAGTTTGCCAGCGGTTCCTTTACCGGCCCTTAGGTCGGTGGACATCTGCTTTAAGTTCTTCGCTAGATCGTTGGCGTTGTTGTAAAGCTCCGGGTCATTGACGAATCTACCGGCCGACCCGTGACCCGATCTAATCTGAATCATCAGATCTTCGGTGTCGCGAATCGTGGCGTTTAGGTTGTTGTAAAGCGATTCGTCGTTGAACAAGCGGCCGACGGTACCTTTGCCATCCTTGACGTTCTTGACAATGATGTTGATTTCGTCGGAAAGCTTACTCAAGCGTTGAGCCAGATCGGTGCCTGAGGTCGCAAAGTCATTGACTGTATTTGATGACGAAGAGGGAAGGATTGTGTTTTCCGTCACGGGCTGGCCCAACGCAGTCCCGGGCGTAATGTTGAGCAGCATCTCGTTACCGAGCAGGCTCGGCGAGCCTTGCTGAGCAGTCGAGTCGGTGCGAATGCGTTCGGTGGCCGGTCGTCCGTCGATGGTTCCGTTGACCACCATCGAAGCTTCTACTCGGGGTGCGTCAGGCGCGTCTGAAGGCGGCAGTAGCGTGATCTTGTCAACCTTGCCAACCCGCACACCAGCGAGGCGCACTTCCGATCCTTCGCGCAAACCATTCGCGTCTCTGAATCGAGCGCGGAGATGTAGTTTCTTCGAAAACGGGTTGATGTCGCCAGACGCGTTAAGGATTAGTAACACCAGAATGATGATCGAGATGAGCACCAGTAATCCGACGCGCAGCTCGCTCAGACTTACCGATTTTCTTGATTTTGGCATAACTCAGAAAGGTAAAAGTAAAAACTCAAAGTCAAAAAGCTTGATCAATCGACTTCTTCCTTTTTCCTTTTGCCTTTTTCCTTTCTTAGTGTCCTCGAAGAAACTTCTGAATGTATGGATCGTCGGCGCGACGGAGGCTCTCGTCCGTCCCGCTGAAAATAATATTGCCCTGGCGCATCATCATGACCTTGCTGTTAATCAAACACAGCCGTTCGCCTTCCTTTTCGAAAACCACTTCGCCTTTTTCGTTGACGACGGCGTACTCGGAACACAGATACTCCAGATTATTCATCTCGTGCGTCACGAAGATTGACGAAACATCCTCAAGATCGCGCAGCTTCATTGCCAACTCGCAAATCGTTCGGGCCGTCGGTGGATCGAGACCAGCCGTCGGTTCATCAAAGAGAACTATTTTCGGATCGCCAATTAGAGCGCGGGCAATGCCTACCCGGCGCCGCATACCTCCTGAAAGTTCAGCCGGCATCTTATCGATAGCATCTTCCAAATTCACGAACCGAAGCATGCGCCGTACTTCTTTTTCAACTTCGTCTTCCGGCACTTTCTGCTCGTGCAGGCGATAAGCAACGTTTTCATAGACGGAAAGAGAATCGAAAAGCGCGCCTTCCTGGAACACCATGCCAATCTTTTTTCGGACGCGCATCATTTCGGCTTCGGAGTAATGCGTAATGTCTTCGCCGTCCACAAGGACCAGACCGGCGTCCGGCTTCAGTAGTCCGAGGACGATTTTGATAATGGTGGACTTGCCGCCTCCAGAGCCGCCTAAAATGATCTTCGTTTCGCCTTTCATGACCTTGAAGCTGAGTCCGTTTAAGACGGTGCGATCATCGAAAGCGAGATGTACATCTCGGAATTCAATCGCGGGAATAGCCCGGTCACGGTCATCCAGCTCGTGAAAAGTCGATCCAACGGCATTTGCACTTAGACCGCCGTGATCGTGATGCGATGTGATCTGTGAAGCCATAAGTTTGCTAGGTCGTGCCTAGAATAACCTGAAGCGCTTTTGCCAGGAAATAATCAGCCACGATCACGATGATCGAGGCGGTTACTACGGCCCTCGTAGTGGAGCGCCCGACACCGACGGTACCACCCTCCGTACTCAAACCCTGACGGCAGGAGATGACGCCGATAATCAAAGCGAAAACGAGCGGTTTGAGAACACCACCAATCAGGTCATCTGACGTAATACCATCGCGCACGGCGTTGATAAAGACGCTCGAGGGAATGCCGTAAAGCATCGTGGCTGTGACCCAGCCGCCACCGATGCCGACCATGTCTGCAATCACAGTCAGGAGCGGTAGAGAAATAATGAGCGCAAACAAACGTGGCGCGACCAATTTGCGAATTGGATCGGTGCCCAGCGCGCGCATGGCGTCAATCTGCTGAGACACCACCATCGAACCGAGTTCGGCTGAAATCGCGGAGCCTACTCGACCGGTAACCATCAACGCGCACAAGACTGGTCCTAACTCTCTCACCAGTGAAATAGCGACCAAATACCCTGTCTGATCCTGAGCGCCGTAGCTTTTGAGAGTTGGAAAAGTCTGGACTGTGAGAACACCGCCCGTGAAAAAACCTGTCAACACGATGATCGTGAGCGAGCCCACGCCAATCGTATCCATTTGAGCAATTAGTTCTTGAAAGTAGCGTGGCTTTCGGAATACGCCGGCAACAGCACGCACCGTCAGTATCGTGGTTTCCTGCAAGTCAAGCAGACTGCGCGCAACGATGTTCATTTTTGATTTCGGAGACTTGGTGTCAACTGGCGCGCCAAGGGTACTCAGTTTCGGAAACGCGCCACAGCATTGTGTTTTAGTCTGCTGAAACGGCTCGCTGAGAGTCTGTACCGGGCTGTGTTAGACAGAGCGGCTTATCATGCGCAAAAGCAGCTTGATGCGTCAAGCGTTATTACGGACAGAAAGGTCTTTGGTCTTGGGCCTTTGGTCCTTAATTTGTGGAAAATCGAGATTTGATAACCGGCCAAATTTGAATCAACAGAAACGAAAAAGGGGCGGACGCAAACGTCTGCCCCGACCGGTACCAAAGGCCTAAGATCAAAGACCAAAGACCTGGGTTAAGGTCTTGCCCGTTTGAGTGGGTTATTTCGACGACCGGGAAGGATTCCGTTGCGGTCATTCGGCAGAGTACGGCCCCTTTCCTGGGCTCGCTTTTCCTGACGCTCTCGTCGGTTGTTCTTGGCCTGTTGCTCACGAATCTCACTAAGAATCTTTAGCTGTTCAGGCGTCAGAACACGACGAATCCGGGCTTCGTTTCTGGCTTGAAATCGAAGCAAGGCAGCTCGGGCTTCTCCGGCTTCACGGGCCCGGGTCTCGATCAAAGCTTCATCGGCGGGGACCGCGTCCAGAGCAGCGTCTAACGCGATCTTCGTTTCGCGAAGTCGTCGATTAATCGCGGCTCGTTCCTCAACACTTTCGATGCGAATGGTCCTTATCTGTTGCCGCTGTTCGGGGGTGAGGTTTAGCTGCGCGATTGGATCCTGCGGTGGAGCCGGTCGTTGAGTTACAGCTTCAGGCGTTGACGATGGTTCCTGAGGAACGACGCCTGACTGCGCTGAAGTTGAGGCGCCTGCTGAGAAAGTCAGCATGAGCGCCGCAAGCGAGAATTTGGCAAGAGTCTTTTTCATAATCACCTCAGTAACAATTGCAGAGCTCTATCATTCATTTTAGCGGTGTCTGCATAATCCTATCAGTAATCAACTCGATGTCGTCGTCATCGCGCGACGTCAAAAGCCCGAGATCGGCAGCAATCTCATTCCGTTCCTGCCGCGTCAATGGTTTGCGCATGTTTTGGTTGTTGACGGCGTAGCCAGTTCGGCGCGGTTGGGCAATGCTCGTCACTGGCGCTAGTTCTTTCGGGCCGATACGCGTCGCTGAATTCTGAGTCTGGAATTCTGTGCGCAGTTGTTTTTCTTTCTTCTGCTCGGCATCAGCAACTTGTCTGTTGAGCTCATCCTGCGAGTAGATTTTGTCAGTTGTCTGAACGGTTACGGTCGTGTTCGGTGTCCTCATGTAAGCGATGGCCAGCGCCGCACAAACACAGAAGAGGAGGGAAGCGAAAGCCGCAGCGCCCTTCAGCCAGAGCGGCGAAAGACTGAAGAATTCCCGAATGGCTGCAAACGCGGACGGACGAGCTTGAACTGAAGGAATAAACCCGCGACTCTCGTTCTCGGCGGTATTCGACCAAGCCGGCGCCAGCGACGCATCACGCCACGAGACGATCGACTGGCGGATTTCTCCAAATGAAGCCAGCTCTCGTTCGCAACGAACGCATTCGTGCAGGTGCTGCTCAAACTTGCGCGCGTCGCCGTCTTCCATCTCGTTGTAGAGGAACGCAACCAATTCTTCCGAACGATTGCAGGGCTGATTATCAAGTTCTCTCATATCTTTCACTCCAACTCTAAGCTGGCTCGCTGCCAAACTTCTGCAGTCGCATCTGTAGTTGCCGGAGGCCCGTGTACAAGCGGCTCTTAACTGTGCTCAATGGCAGTTCAAGCGCGTCAGCAATTTCTCGAAAAGTTAGATCTTCAAATTCTTTCATCACGATGACCTGCCGTAACTCCATCGGCAAACTGTTCACCGCTCGTCGTACCGCCACGGTGCGCTCGCGGCCCTCGACCACTCGCGACGGTAAAATGTCGATTGGCGCCGCAAAACTGCTTGCATTCTTTTCCTCTTCATCGTCAAGGGCGGCTTCATTTCTGACCTTGGCTCGCCGCTGTCTGGAAATGCATTGGTTTACAGCGATGCGGTGTAGCCAGGACGAAACCTTTGCCTCGCCGCGAAATCCTCGCAAGTTGCGAAACGCCGCGAGAAAGGTTTCCTGCGTCGCGTCACGCGCATCTTCCTCTCGCCCAAGGATCCCAAAGGCGAGCGCGAAGATGCGCCGCTCCCAGCGACGAACAATCTCGCCAAAAGCGTCCGCGTCTCCCGTTAAAGCCCGTTCTACGATTTGCTCGTCGCTCGTAGCAGTCCCCATCTGGTAAACAGCGCCTGCCAAGCAAGCTGCCTAATCTCAAAACACGCCCGCCGGAAAACGTGGGCGCTCACATTTTTAGACGCAAAGAGCAGCCGATAAGTCTGCGAAATCATTGTAAATCAAACGATTAATTTGCGATTCAGTTTTGAAAGAGCTCGGTGAGCATGGCTGCGTTCAGCTCCGAGCTTCTACATTTGGAGCGTTGTACTGTGATAAAACACGTTGACACTCTAGATTTGGGCCGATTAATATGGGTTTGGCTTAAACAAGCCTTAACCGCGGGCGGGATGCTCGTGACAATCTTTCGACCACGGGCGGGACGCTCGTGCCACTCAACCCACGGGCGGGACGCCCGTGACAATCTTTCGACCACGGCGGGACGCTCGTGCCACTCGACCCACGGGCGGGACGCCCGTGCCACTCAATCCACGGGCGGGACGCCCGTGCCACTCTTGCCACAGTTCTGCACGCAACGAGTTTCGTCTAGCTGGTTGTTTCAGCTTTGCACGAAAAGTCCTAAATCCCACCTGCGACAGCTGGTGGATAGTTCAAGTTCGACCTACAAAGAGAGGTTAGGATTGGTTCCTTTGAATCCCCTTAGCGGCAGCTGAGGGATGTTTCAAATGCAGCCTCGCTCGCAAGTTTTCAAACGGATAGGCAGGACTTGAACCATCCACCTGCTCCCGCAGGTGGGATTCAGTAAACAACGACATCAAACATTGGTAGGCTGGACCTTAAGTAACCACCAGCTGCCGCAGGTGGGATTTAAGACTATTCGGAACAAAGCTGGTTGCTTCAATATAAATAACACCAAATGCTTGATCGCTTGAGGCGAGTACGCCTCATCTACATTGTTTTGGGTGTCCTTCTTTTGGTTGGACTCCTGCCCCTCGCCCTCGCCGGCACACTCCTTTCAAGCCGGAGCGCTGACGAGTTGCGCTCCATCGAAGGCCGTTACCAGGCCCAATTGGTGCAAGACAAAGCTCGGCAAATTGAGCTCTATGGTCAGCGATATCGTGACGTTGTTTCAGGTCTCGCGCGAGCGTTCGAGATTGCCGGTGGGCTCGAGTCGCTCAACGAAGATGGTTACAACCAACGGCTTCAACGTGTCTTGCAAGACGACCCGAACCTGATTGCTTTGGCTATTTGGCCAGTCAACGGGGAAATGCGGCGAGCGTTTCAGCCAGACATCATTAAGCGCGAAGAAGTCGACGAGCGGGTTGCGGATGTGCTCGCAAAGATGAGCGGCCGCGGACTGGTGGTTAGCCGTCCCCAGATCATTCGTTCGGGACAGGAAATGGCGCTGACGGTCGCGGTTCCAATCATGAGCGGCTCCAGCGATACCGATGTTGCGGCTGCTGTAGTCGCAATCGTTTCGTTCCAGGAAGTTTTCAAAGCGGTTCACCAGAGCACCCCGAAAAGTGAACGCGAGATGCTTGACGCCGGATTACCGGTAGTCTTCGTTGTCGATCAAAATGGACGCGCCGTTGCTCATCCAGACCCCAGCATCGCCTTCTCAGAACGACCGATGACTGACTTAAAGGTTGTTCAAGACTGGCTGGAGACCGGAGCGCAGGTACAGTCAGCGCTGGCTCCATTCCAAGCGACTCGAAATGGGAAGAGGGTCGAAATGCTCGGCTCATATGCGACCGCGGAGCTGGACAAGAACTCGAGGCTGGGAGTTATCGCGATTCAAGACGAGTCAGCCGCGCTTGCATCAGTAGCAGATATGCGTCGACAAACTTTATGGATAAGCTTGGTAGCGGCTGCGTTAACTATCCTGATCGGATTTTTCTTCGCCAAGAAACTGACGAAGCCCGTGCAACAGCTCGCAGCAGCCGCGCACCGCATTTCTTCGGGAGACTTCTCACAGCGGATCGAAGTGCGCGATCGCACCGAGCTCGGAGACCTGGGTCAGTCATTCAACTCGATGACTGATCAGCTCGAGCGCTACATTAAAGATTTGCAAGCCTCGGTAGCTGAGAACAGGGAACTATTTCTTGGCACTGTGAAGAGTCTCGCGGCGGCGATCGACGGTAAAGACCCATACACTCGCGGCCATTCCGAGCGAGTCTCGCGGTTCTCCATTGCGATCGCGGAACGTCTGGGCCTGTCGGATGACGAAGTCGAGAAGATTCGAATCAGCGCCGTGCTTCATGACGTCGGTAAGATTGGCATCGATGATGTAATACTTAAGAAGCCTGCCGCCCTTACGGACGAAGAATTCGAGATCATGAAGACGCATCCTCAGAAGGGCTTCAAGATTATGTCGCAGATTCCGGCTATGAAAGAGTTTCTTCCCGGAATGTATATGCATCACGAAATGATGAATGGGAAGGGCTATCCGCAAGGATTGAAGGGCGACGAGATTCCGCTGATGGCCCGCATCGTTTCTGTGGCGGACACGTTCGATGCGATGACTACGGATCGCCCCTATCAAAAGGCTTTGGCTTTTGCGGATGCAGTGGAACGAATCAAAAGTTTGGTTGGTACCAGATATGACGAACAGGTCGTCGCCGCTTTTGTCGCCGCCTGCGACGAGGGCCAGATTCGGCCTGGTTCGGTGCGGCTTAAGAAACGCACGCCTGCTGGCAGCGTGCCTGAATTACCCCTGACACCGGAAGCGTCGCAATTTGCGCGTGCGCCGGTTTCATAACGGCCGTCGAGGGAGAAACAATGAGAATCCAACGCTCAACGAAGAACACGATCGCGCGAGTAACGTTATTGATACTCCTGGCAATCGCGGCGGCTGTCCCTGCCAACTCCCAGACTCTGGCCTTTCGTTCCAGAAACTTACGGGGGAGTACCAACATATCTAATCCCGTTGCATATTCAGTAAAGACCGCGGACTTAAATGGCGATGGAAAGCTGGACCTCGTAGTAGCGAATCACACTTCTAACGCGTCCGTGTTCATCGGGAATGGTGATGGCACGTTCAAAGCTCCAATTCGATACTGGGTTTCGAGTGACGGAGGATTCGCAGATGAGATCCTGGTCGCCGATCTAAATGGTGACGCGAAATTGGATTTGGGAGTGACGAATGGCGCCTGGTTTTTTGTGGTGCCGGGAAATGGCGATGGCACGTTTGGGTTCGTTACACCAGCTGATCGTCACGTCGATTCGGGCCAAAACGTAATCACCGGTGATTTTAACGCAGATGGAAAGATCGACCTCATCGGGCGGTCAGGGGAACAAATCAACATTGCCCTGGGTAACGGCGACGGAACTTTTAGTGAGCAGAGCGTCCATCCGCAGTTACATGGTTATCCGGGCCTACCCGATCGAGGCGCTAACAGTCTGGTGGCCGCGGACTTTAACCACGATGGCAAGTTGGATGTGGCAGCAACAAACATTTACGCGTCGATGCTGGGAACGGGCAACGACATTAGCGTGCTCTTCGGGAATGGAAATGGCAGCTTTCAGCCGGCAGTGAATTATCCGGCTGGCATTGCGCCGGTTTCAATTGTGGCGCGTGACCTCAATGCTGATGGAAGTCTCGACCTCGCGGCGACTCACGGCGATGGCACTACGATCGGCGTCCTGATGGGAAACAGCGATGGCACTTTTCAAGCTGTTAAAAGTTATCGAGCCGGCAAACTACCGGCGGCTCTGGTTGCGTCTGATTTTGATGGCGATGGAATTGTCGATCTGGCTGTGACGAATCGAGAATGCTTCATTTGTGGAGGCAGAGTCAGCATCTTGCGTGGCAACGGTGATGGCACGTTTCAGTCGCCCTTCGTAAGCTCAGCAAGTCCAAAGACTGATGCCCAATCTATTATCAGTGCCGATTTCGATAGTGACGGCCGAAGCGATTTAGCGGTGGGAAGCAGTGGATACGTGAGCGTCATGAAAAATCAATCTCTGACTGCTCAGAACCCTCTCGACTCCAGCGACTACTTTGTACGGCAACATTACTTCGATTTTCTTCGGCGTGATCCGGATCAAGGGGGCCTGAACTACTGGACTTCGCGAATCGACAGCTGCAATGGTGAACAAGCCTGCATTAATACCCAGCGTGTTAACGTTTCGGCTGCGTTCTTTGTCGAGCAGGAGTTCCAGGACAACGGTTCGTTTATCTATCGAATGTACCGGGCAGCGTTTAATCGTCGTCCGACTTTTCAGGAATTTGGTCAGGGCTCGTCTTCATACGATTCGTGGCGTGCAGCTTTCGGCGTTGAAACAGCTCGACGTAACTTCTCTAATGGGCTGAAGGAACGAATCGAGTTTCAGAACGCGTTTCCGGCTTCAATGAGCAATTCCACCTTTGTGAACGCTCTTTTTAACCGGGATAATTTGTTTCCGTTCGTGTCCGAACGCCAGTCATTCATTGACGCTATGAACCAGGGCGCCTCACGCGCGGATATCATCGTAGCCGTCGCCGAGCTATCCGCGTTCAAACAACGCGAATACAATCCCTCGTTCGTGCTGATTCAGTACTTCGATTATCTGCGTCGCGATCCGGATGAAGCGGGCTATAACTTTTGGTTGAATATTCTCAACGCGCAACCAGACAACTATCGAGGCATGGTCTGCGCATTCATAACGTCCACCGAATATCAGTTGCAGTTTGGGCGGGTGGCCACGCACAGCAACGCTGAGTGCGGCCAATGACCGGATGATCAGCCGAGGAAGGTGTCGTAGGACGTAGTGAGATAGCGCTAAGGCGAAACAGAGACCTTTTATTGCAACCGCGGCCTTTTTGTGAGGACGCGGTTGTTCTGTTTATAATCAACGCTTCTATTCATCACCGAAATCATGACAGTGTAGAGTAATTACAAACTATGGGACTTTTTTGGAAACGCAAAAGTAAGGATCAGTTTGTTTCGCTTGGCTTAAACACACCTGCCGACCCGGAGCCTGCGGCTATTTCGACGCCAACGCCGCCACCCCCGGACGAATCCATAAGACCTTCGAGTGTTGCTGCCCCGACAGAATCTGCCCCCAGAGTTAATATAGTCCCGGAATCGCCGAAGCCGGCTCAAGCTCCGATTCGCTCGCCATTTCAGACTTCTGTACTGGGACTGAATCTTTCGATGGAAGAGCTGCAGGCCCAGGAAGCGGCTCTTGAACAGGAATTCTCAGCCCGGTTTCGTCGCGCCGTTGCTGCGACGCGGGATTCACTCTCGGAAAAGCTTGATACCGTCTTTCAGGGTCGCAAACAGATTGATGATGAGCTGCTTGATGAGCTGGAAGAGGCTCTGATCGCCACGGACATCGGCGTTACTACAACGCTTGAGATTCTCGATAACGTGAGGCGAGGAATCGCTCGAAACTCGATCAACGACATTGAAGCTCTCAAGCAGGCAATCAAGGACGAGCTCCTGAAGATCCTGCGGGCGTCGGAAGCGCAGGGCATCGCCTCGGAGACGAGCGTGCCCGAAAATGTGACGCCGTACGTGATGATGATTGTGGGCGTAAACGGCGTTGGCAAGACCACCACGATCGGCAAGCTGGCCCAACGCATAAAGGCTGAGAGTAATGATGTCTTGATCTGCGCTGCCGATACCTTTCGAGCTGCGGCTTCGGATCAATTGGCCATCTGGGCCGAGCGAACCGGTGTGCCGCTGATTCAGCAAAAGCAGGGAACTGATCCTGCAGCGGTTTTGTTTGATTCGCTCAAGGCTGCCAAGGCTCGCGGATCAGACGTCTTGATTGTCGACACTGCTGGTCGCCTCCATACGAAATCGAATTTGATGTCCGAGCTGGAAAAGATGAAGCGCGTCGCCGGTAAAGAAGTACAGGGCGCACCTCATGAGACTTTGCTCGTGCTCGATGCAGTAACCGGACAAAATGGGTTAGAGCAGGCGCGACAGTTTCTGAAAGTCGCGGGCGTTACCGGCGTTGTTTTGACGAAGCTTGATGGTACGGCGAAGGGTGGAATCGCTGTCGCGATTGCCAAGGAGCTAAACCTGCCAATTCGATATGTCGGTATTGGAGAGCAGGTGGACGACTTGGTTGTTTTCGATCCCGAGCAATACGTCAATGGGTTGTTTGCGTAAGATAAGCTTTTTTGCGAGCTTTGCGCCTTGGCGGGAAACTGTCCTAATTTGCGCATTTGAATAGCCCGCAAAGACGCGAAGAACGCAAAGTATTTTCTATGTCAGCATCAGAAGTCATTGTTGAGACCATGGTCAGCGGGATTACCGAAAATGATCGTCGAATGATGACGCGTGCGCTTACCCTCGCAGCTGAAGGAGTCGGCCAGGTGAGTCCAGGGCCGCTCGTTGGCTGCGTTGTTACCGATGCCGCGGGAGAGATTGCCGGCGAAGGCTTTTATTTGTTCGACCGAGTGCGCCATGCCGAGACCCTCGCACTGGAGCAAGCGGGACCACGAGCTCGCGGCGGTACTGCTTATGTTTCGTTAGAACCTCACGCGCACCACGGAAGAACTCCACCCTGCACCAACGCCTTGATTGAAGCCGGAATTAGCCGTGTCATAGCGCCGATTGAAGATCCAAATCCTGCTGTTTCCGGTAAGGGTTTTGCTCACCTGCGTTCAGTAGGCTTGGAGTTGTTGGTCGGCTTACTCGCAAACGAAGCGGCGCAGCTAAACGAGAGATACCTGCACTTCATGCGCACGGGGAGGCCGTTCGTTCATCTTAAGCTTGCTGTCTCGCTCGATGGAAAGATAGCGACACGAACAGGTGACTCGCGTTGGATTGCCGGCGAAGAAGCTCGCGCGCGTGGCCAGGAGTTTCGTCACGAAAGCGATGCGATCCTTGTGGGGGCGGGGACGGTCGCTCAGGATGACCCGTTACTAACCGATAGATCGGGAATGCCGCGACGACGACCACTGGTTCGTGTGGTACTCGACGAGCACGCGCGAACTTCGCCTGATTCACAGCTGGCTCGAACAGCTTCAGTCGCGCCAGTGCTTTTGTTCACTGGCAAGAACAACGGCGAAGCTGAAGCTTTGGAATCAACAGGCATTGAAATCATTGCCGATCAATCGGGTGGCCGAGAGATTGTCACGGTGCTAGAAGAAATGGGCAGACGTTCAATTCAAAGTGTACTGGTCGAAGGTGGTGGCAAAGTTGCCGGAGCTTTCATGGACGCCGGGCTCGTTGATAAAGTCACGTTCTTCATTGCGCCGGTCGTGATTGGCGGCGCGCAGGCGCCCACCGCAGTCGCTGGATTGGGAGTTGAAAGAATGGTTGACGCCATGCGCCTTACCGACATCTCGATAACGCAGAGAGGCGTCGATATCGAGGTGACCGGTTATCCCAGCTAACAAGAGTAAGGAGATCCGGCGAAATGGAGACCAGGTGAAAGGGCAACGGGGAGACCAGGAGACACGGGGCCGCGCAGAAAATATCCACCGAAACGGAGACAACGTGGAGGGGCGGCGCGTAGAAACAAGCCCAGCTTCAAATCAAGATTCAGGACTTTCTCGCGAAACGTCCGAACACACATCCCCCCGTCTTCCCGTCTCCATTTCTCCCCGTCCGTCTTCTCCTCCCCCTTCGACTTTTCGTCCTTCGAAACGACTGGGACAAAACTTTCTCCGTGATACCAACGTTGTCGAACGGATCATCAGGGCTCTCAATCCTCAGCCGGATGAAACGATTGTCGAAATCGGTCCTGGTCAGGGAGCTTTGACGGGACGGCTTCTTGAGCAAGCTGGTAGTGTTATCGCGGTTGAGTTTGATCGCACGCTCGGCCCAATGCTCGCAGAAAAGTTTGCAGACCGCCAAAACTTCAAGCTAGTCCAGGCTGATGCTCTTCAGACAGATTTCTGTGCTGAGATTTCTCCAGCGTCCAGCGCCAGAGTCGTTGCCAATCTTCCTTACAATATCTCCACGGCAATCATGCAGCGGCTGTTCGAGCAAAGGCGTTGCCTAACCGAACTAGTATTGATGCTGCAAAAGGAAGTGGTTGAGCGAATCACTGCGAGGGCTGGGTCAACTGAGCGAGGCTACCTTTCGGTGATGGTGGAGGCTTATAGCGAAGCTGAAAGGCTTTTCGATGTGGCGCCTGGTGCTTTTCGGCCAGTACCGAAAGTGTGGAGCAGTGTCATCCGACTGAAGCTGGATGCTAAGGTCCGGGCGCGCGTTGAGAATGAGGAATTGCTTTGGCAAGTGGTCAGCGCCGGATTTTCGCAAAGACGCAAGACGATACTGAATAATCTGCGTCACGCGCCTGAACCGCTGCAGACAAAGGTCAAGCAGCATGGCGGCGCCAGCATCGTCCTGTGTGTCGCCGGCGTCGATGTGCAAAGACGCGCTGAGACGCTAACTCTCGAAGAGTGGGCCAGGATTGCCAACGCCATGGCGTGAGTCATAAATATTTCTGGATAGATGTTTCTGAAGATAGATGTTTCTGAAGATTGAAAGTTTCTGAAGATTGAAAGGCCTCCACTGCTGTATGGGTGAGACTCATCTCTGATCAGCTCAAGGTTAGGAAGGGTGGTTTACCCCCGCTCAAGTTTCATTTTCACTCAATGTTGTTTGCTGATCACAGTAAGCACGGGCGCAAGCTACCCTTCCTTACCCTGAGCTGATCTGAGTTGAGTGACAGCAACCACCAATATGATTATCGTGGTTCTACCACGACCTTTATGTCATTCCTGGGACGGAGTGACATGGCGGGCATGATCCCAACTTCATGATCCTTCACGAGGTTCAGCCGAAACTTTTGGCCAATCGCCGCCATCACTAACACGATTTCCATCATCGCGAAGGTGTTACCAATGCAAGCTCGCGGGCCGCCGCCAAATGGGAAGTAGGCATACTTTGGCAAGCTATTAACCAGCTCGTCTGTCCATCGATCAGGGATGAACTCATGAGGCTGATCAAAGTAGCGCTCGTCTCGCTGCGTTACCCACTGAAAGGCAAACACCTGGGCTTTGGCCGGTATTCGAAAACCGCCAATCTCGCAATCTTCAATCGCTTGTCGTCCCACACCGAACGCCGGCGGATATAGCCGCATCGATTCCTTCGCGATCTTCTCCGTGAATTTCAACTCAGGCAGATCGGAAAAGGTTGGCGTCCGTCCACCCAAAACTGAATCGAGCTCTTCATGAAACTTTCGTTCAGCCTCCGCGTCGCGTCCAAGTAAGTACCACGCCCACGAAAGTGTGAGAGCGGTGGTCTCGTGTCCGGCAAGGAAAAGAGTCATAACTTCGTCGCGTAACTGTGTGTCAGTCATCCGCGAGCCATCTTCGTCCTGGGCCTGCAGCAGCATTGAAAGCAAGTCGCCTTCATCACGGCCCGACGCTCTTCGCTCCGCGATGATGCGATAAACAATCTTATCTATTTGTCGAGCCAGGCTGTGAAAACGAAAATGCGCGGGCGTGGGGAGCCGATTATCCAGAATCCATTTCAACGTAGCCTGAGAAGCGAATGGCTTAACAATCTCGGAGAGAACTTTGCCAACGTGATCCGCGTCCCCGGAAACGTCAGCATTGAATAATGTTCGCGCCACGATCTCGAGAGTCAGGCGCATCATGTCGCGATGAATGTCTCTCGTCTCTCCCGGTCGCCACGTCGAGCACATACGCTCGGTAAACTCAACCATGACGTCACCGTAGCCACTTATTCGCTGACGATGAAAAGCCGGTTGGGCCAACCGACGCTGACGCCGCCAAAAATCTCCTTCGCTTGTTAGCAAGCCTCTGCCGAGCAACCGCGAGAAGAAGTTCGAACGCAAAGACATCGACTTGATGAAGTTCTTAGCGTTGGTCGAGAGGATGTACTCGATGTCTTTCGGGTCATAGAGAAAATACGCGTGCACGTAAAAGAAACGAGCGCGGACAACGTCCCCATACTTCTTGAGATTGTCGATGAATGCGAGGGTATCTCGATTGAACTCGGGCATCACACCGAGGATCGGGTGACCTTTAGGTCCTGGCGGAACTGGAGCAGTCTTTGCGGTGTTAATTGAAACTTCCTGCGTGTTAAAGAAGATGACCAGGACTATCCGCAGATTACGCAGATTTCACAGATGTTGGTTGAAATAAAGTCATGTTGATCCATATCTGTCTTATAAAATCCGTGCAATCTGCGTAATCTGCGGATAGTGCCAGTCGTACTTCATTTCAAGAGATCCACATAAATACTTGGATCGCTGTCGGGAATCACCATCGCCCCGACGGCCTTTTCATAAAACTCAACTGGTCCGGCGTGGCCGATTATTCCGTAAACATAACCCATCTCTCGCAATCCCCACATACAGGCCAGCACCAAAACCCTTCCGACACCTTTGCCTTGCATGGCCGGCGACACGCCCATGGGACCAAAAAAACTTCGGCGCGTACATTCGTACCCGGCAAAGCCGACAACTTCTCGATCCATCGTGGCGATATACACACTGACAGGCTGGTGGCCTAAGCCGACTGAAATCTCATCAGCCCAGGAAAGTGAGAAGGTGTCTTCGATGAATGAACAAACTTTGGTGAGCTCAAAAGGCTGGGCCCGGCGGATGATAATCTGTTGCTGCGCTAACTCCGCGAGCTCAGGCTCTAACGGATCGAGCTCGAGCAAATTCACAAGCAGGTCTGGCATAAAAGCCTTCGGCAGTGAGAGATGATACTCGGATGGATTGTAGCAGATGAACTAACAGGCGTTTAGAGTTCAAACTTTAGTTTGCGGCTTCGAAAGCTCACAATCTAAAGATTGAACTCTAAACGCCTGTACCCAACGTGCTTTGAAGTTAGCTTGTCACTCGCAATCGCTGCGGCGCGTAATTGACGCGGCGAAGCTCGCGCATGCGATCGCCGTCGAACGACCCTTCAACAATCTCATAACCCAGCAACGCGAGGATGCGGCCCCGAATAAATAGCGGCCGGGCGTTCCCATACCAATCTACACAGGACGCCCGGCAGCCATCGTTGGTTGCTCTCTCTGGCCTTGCACCCAACTCCCCGATTTCCTGAAAGTGAAGAGACTCGTTGCGCAAGAATATGATCGCAGCTGAGCCTTCGATTAAGTGCTTGTAACCAGCACGGCCCGGTACACTGATTGGCAAGCCAAGCATACCGGCGTCATCATTCTCAGGCTTGTAAAAGAATCCGTGGCTGCGCAGCTCGCCTTGCGAAGCACCTTTTCGAACGTAGCTATCTACTATCCTCGGATCGTCCGCGAGCTGCACTGAAGTGAAGTGAAGGTTGTTTCCATCTGTTCCAACCACAACCGCGTCGTTTCCCATCTGCTCGATACGATCGACGCCGTGAGCTAACTTCAAGTTGGATTCGTCTCCGCCAGCCCATGGCACGACATGAAGGTTACCCTGATCTTTCTGCTCAGGAGATCCCCAGCCGCTTCCGTTGCCGAACAGAAGAAAGTCGCCGACGAATCGATTCTGGAAAGTGTAGCCGCCGACTTCGGGCAGGGATCGATAACGATAGCGCGGCACAGCCTCGCTGCCGTCAGAAAAGGAATTGAGTGGGACTCGCATGAGAGCCACACTGCCTGCTGCTCGTTCAGAGCCCCACATTGCCTCGCCCCTGGAGTTCGCGCGAACCAGCACGTTGAGGTAACGATCATCGCTTTGCAGGAACGAGAATTGATCTACGGGCGCGCCTGAAACCTGAAGGGCGCTGGGGCCTGAACCGTCGAGTGGCATTCGATAGACCATCGACTGCGAGCGATACTCCTCACCCTGGTACGACGAATCCGTGACCCAAACGTAGACTGCATCAGGAGACACGTAGAACACTCGTCCTGCAGGTCCGAGCACTGCGTTCGCCTCACATTTGAATCCGCCTCCGGATAGATCACAACTCGTGACGGTGTGGAGAGCGGTGCCGTAACTGCCGCTCAAGTCATGCTCAGCTCGATAGACACGATTCGAGTACAAGACGCGCTCAAACTCGCGCGCCGTGGCGCCCTTGTGCCATTTCCTCACCGCCGGAAACTGGCCGAATGTGTCTTCAGTTCCAAGGTAAAGGTATGAAGGCGTGTAGAAGATTAGCTTGTGGCCAATAAGACGGCTCGCATAATTCCGCGACGAGTAATAGTCATTCGACCGTAAATGATAGGTCGAACGGTAGGCGATGTGGCCGTCGGCATCGATTTGGAAGAGGCCGATTTCAGTGCCGCCGCGTTCGTAACTGTAGCCAATGACCGCGATAGTGTCTTCCGATACGAGCATCTCGTCGTACCAGGTATTGTTCGGATTGATGTCTGGCCCAAAGGCATCAACCGAAGAAATTGGACGCAACGCGCCATCACCGATTGCGACCGTGAACAGCCTCCCGCGTCTCAGAACTACGAGCTGATTGCCATGCACCTTCACGATGCCGCCTTCATCGACGCCGGCGTGTTGGACGTTGGTGACGGATTCCTCTTTGTCATCCCCTGACTTTGTTTTGGTTGTGGGCGCCGGTTGGGCTGCAGAGTCGGCTGCGTTCCCGACAATCCCGGAACCTCTCCGCGCCACTCTCTGTTGTTTCTCAGCAAGCTCTTTCAAATAAGCTGTCAGCTCCTTGTCAGAGCCAAACGGTCGCATGGTTTTTTGCGGAGCTCGTAATTCTCCCGCGAATACTGGAGGAACTTCAGAGGGGCCGGCAGCGCACCCGACGAGACCTGCAAGCACAAATGCACCGGTGATTAGCAGCAATAGGAAGATTTTCATCGCACACCTCTTAGAATCTTTGGTTACGTCAAAATCACTCTGGTCCTTGAACGCGGGGCTGCGAGAAACTTGCGTCTATAGTGGTCGGCGGTGCTGTTAGGGGCAGACCGGTGTGTCTGCCCTCGCTCGTGGCCACGCAACCAGGGCGGATGAACTACAAATTGGCCAAGTATGTTGTCACCACAGATTGCACGGGCGGAAGGACTCAATTTGAGTTGACAGGTTTTACGGCGCTTCGATGGTTGACGCTTTTGAGCGAGCGCCTTTGAGAAACAATTGCGAGGTATCGAGGTAGTCCTTTTGCTGGCTCGAGAATTCCGAATCGGTCGATGGAACCTCCTTGCCGTCTTCGTTGATCCACTTGATGAGCTTCAAGTCCTGAAAATAAAAGCGATTCTCCTTCGTGCTGACTATCTTTCCGGAAAGCGGTCGGTCATAGGTCGATTCTTTGCGAAAAGCGAAGATCAACTTTCCGTCCGCATAGTAGTATTCCTCGACAGTCCTTCCGGTTTCACCGTAGTAATTCGCCACGATCTTCACGATGGCCTGACCGTCGCGATAGGCGACGAGCTCGCCGCCCTCAGCCGAAAATCCCGACAGGGACTTCTTAATTAGCTTGTATCGTTTCAGGTTACGGTTGATCGCAGTGAAGCGCTGCCGAATTGCTGGTATCGGATCGCTCGAATCAGCCTGGCGCTTTGCCTGGGTGATCGGGTTGGCCGCGCAGACTAGAGACGAATGAGGACTGCCGAGCAGCAGTAGCGCAATCGAGAAGTGTGAAAGAATCATCTTGAGACTCAAAGGAAAAAGCTCGGCGCGCCGAACGGATAGTTTCAATTCGGCGCGCCCACGAGCTTAACGAACAGGTCTCTAAGGAACCAACTGGCGCAAGTTGTAAACGCCAGCGAGCCGGTTAAGATCGTTGCGTACCAACGCCCACTCGCTCTTTACCGGGCCGCCGCGTTTCCAACGTCCACGTCTAACAATCGCGTTGACCTCGTCAGCTTCGTTCAGGACGGTTTGAACTTGCTCACGGGTTTCCTGCCAGGTATTAGCGCGACTGAAGTCCTTCTTCAACTTGTCAATCGCGTTTTCCAATTCCTTGATTTGCTCGTTGATGTTGTCTTCTCGACGCGTTCCGTCGAGAGCGCTTTTGTCGAGCGACTTATCGACCACTTTTCGAAAGGCATCGCTGCGATCTTCAACTCGTTTGATGATGCGCTCGACGTCGGCCTTCGTGTAGAACTGTCCTCGGGCGGTCCCTTGCGCGAGGCTGGGTTGACTGATGGCCAATAAACCGCAAATCGCGAAGAGTGTCAGAAGTAATTTGAATCTCATATTTTTCATCTCTCAGGTTTAGGTTAACTTCAATCAGGCTTGAATGCGCATTGCCTGGACCAGACTTTAGACGCAACGTGGCTGGTTTTGGCTGATCGATCTTAGTCAGGGTGGGAGCGCAGGCATCCTTGCCTGCATTCGTTGTCGAAGTGCTTTTTATATGTGCGGGGGCTTTCCCTACCACGACTTGCAGGCAGGGAGGAGCGCAGGCATCCTTGCCTGCATTCGTTGTCTAAGTGTTTTTTATATGTGCGGGGGCTTTCCTCACCAGGACTTGCAGGCAGGGAAGAGCGCAGGCATCCTTGCCTGCATTCGTTGTCTAAATGCTTTTTTATATGTGCGGGGGCTTTCCCTACCACGACTTGCAGGCAGGGATGCCTGCGCTCCCAGAAACTTCCCATTCAGGTCGGAGCAGCCCGTAGAACAAGGCATCCTGAATTTCACCGCCGACGTGCCAGCGTTCGCGTAGATAACCCTCGCGCTGGAATCCGAGCCGCTCCAGAGTCTTGATCGATGCCGCATTACGTGGATCGACGTCAGCTTCGATTCGATGCATGGCTAATTCTTTGAAAGCGTATTCCAGCAGCGCGCGCAAAGCTTCGCTGATGTATCCATGTCCCCAATGTGCACGAGCCAAAGCGTAGCCGATTTCAACTCGATGATGAGTCAGGTCCGGATGAATTAGGGTGGCTGTGCCAATCAGTTCATCATTCTCACGAAGCGCAACGCCCCACTTCATCATCGTGCGCTGCTCAAATAGTTCGCGAGTTTGAGCCAGCAGCCCCGCCGCCGCTTCTCGATCAACAAGCGGCGTGAAGCTCCAGTACCGCATCACTTCCGGATTTGAAAAGATAGTGAATAACGAGTCGATATCGTCTTCAGTCATTGGGCGAAGGCGCACTCGCACAGCATCGATGATCGGTAGGGACTGCCAAATGGTGTTGGGGTTCATGCGGCCAGGATTGTATCACTGCCGTATGGAGTGCGGTGACCTGTCACCGCTTTGGTCCGCGGCGACTTGACGCCGCACTGCTTATCAAATGGGGCACTTCAGTAATACTGCTGCGACAGGTCGCAGCGACCAAAGCGACGACAGGTCGTCGCACTCCAAATTAGTGCCCGACTCCAGTGTGCGATTTCGCTTACCGGTCGCGATAAAGATCAGGCAGATGTTTGCGCAGGTTTTCGACCTTAGGCATATCGTTGATAACGATGTAGGGTTCGTCAGGATGATGGGCGAGGTAATCCTGATGATAAGCTTCCGCTTCATAAAAAGCATCGAGCGCGGCGAGCTGAGTAACGACCGGCCGGTCAAACGCTTTGCTCTTGTTCAATTGCGCGATGTAAGCCTCTGCCACTCGCTTCTGCTCTTCATTCGCGTAAAAGATCGCGGAACGGTATTGAGTCCCAACGTCCGGTCCTTGCCGGTTCAATTCCGTTGGATCGTGCGCCACCGAAAAGAAAACCTTCAGCAACTGACCGTATGACACCTGGGAAGGATCAAAGGTGATGCGGACGGATTCAGCGTGACCAGTGCGTCCGGAGCCGACCTTTTCATACTGAGCAGTAGACGAGGCTCCGCCGGAATAACCGGATTCGACGCTGATGACGCCCTTGACGTGCTCGAAGACGGCTTCGACACCCCAGAAACAGCCACCGGCTAATACGGCGATCTCGCGGCTTTTTTGTTTTGCAAGAGCAGAGTCTTCAGTGGGATCGGGAACCACTGTCGCGGAAGTGCGAAATGAGTTGCAGGCGAATGTAGTCATTAGCAGGAGAATGACGAATGAAAGGAATTTGTGCATATCAGTTATTCCGATTGTATCTACGAGCGACAGCCTGGGAACGGATTGTACTGCAGACTGCCAGCCTGTAGATCAACCTGCCCGGTAATCCACCGCGACAGGCTGGCAGCCTGTCGTACTACGGATTGTACTGCAGGCTGCCAGCCTGCAGATCAACCTGCCCGGTAATCCACCGCGACAGGCTGGCAGCCTGTCGTACTAAGTTGAATACAGTGCAATCACCCTTTCAATCGCCCGGCGACAAACTGCGCAAAAGTGATTGGTGCGCGAGAACATGATGCAATCAACTTCCGGCCGGTAGTAGCCCTTTGCCTCATAGATCGATCCTTCAAACGCCCCGACCTTTCCAAAATACTTTTCTTTCGCAAACATCGCCTGCTCATGAGCGAGCTCTTCACGAAACAACGCCTCCATCACACTCTCTGGAAGCTTATCTTTACGTATTTGTGAACGACGCTTTTGAATCTCTCGAGAGTAAGTCTCGAACTCTTCTTTATTCCACGGCGTCGGAATGGGCGTATCGCCGCTAACAAGGTCTTTCCATTTCAATGCAGACGGGTCCAGGAGAGCGGTGGCGTTTGGTTCCCATGGTTCAACGCGTTCGCTAGACGGCGCGTACGCTACCGAGGAGGTGTAATACTCATCCGCCAATCCTGCGAAATGGTGGCCAAACTCATGAACAAAAACATAGTTTCCAAACGCGTTGTCAGAGGCTACGGTGCTGTAGAGGTTGAAAATTCCGCCGCCTCCGTAGGTGCGATTGTTTGCCAGCACTTCAATGAATTCGTACGGAGCAAACTGCGCTACTTTACGAAGCGCGCGATTGTCGAAGGTCAGAACATAACGCTCCGAACCAAAGGCGTCGTAGGTGGCGCCAAGCGGTGAGTCTCGATAGATACCCGTCGATGGCCGAGAGATGCCGGACTGCGATGCGGGTGGACACAAGGCCCAAACATTGAAGTCTCGGCGGTGTTCTTTGAAGGGCGACGTCGAGAATAAGACATTGGTCAGGCGTCGAGCATCGGCTGCGAACTTTCCGGCTTCCCTGGCGGTGTAACCATCGCCCAAAATCAAAAAGTCTACCTTGGCGCCGGGGTCTCCCATCTTTTGTATGGCGATCAATGGCGCGGGCGCTGCGGGCTTTGATCGGTCGATGAAGATGTCCTTGGGATCAATTGCAATCGACCAGATATCGAGCCAGTTGTTTTTGCTGTCGCGCTTTTTGAGAGTGATCTCTACAGGCGAGCTCGGAGCAGGGAAGCGCAACGACTCGCTGAAAGTTCTTTTGATCGATTTCGCTTCGTCAGTCGTTTCCCACTCGCCGTAAATAGAAGCAAAGCCGCGCGAGTAGACGACCTGTTTGGTCATTTGATCTCGGACTTCAAAGAAGTATTTCCCGAGATTCGAGTTATCGACCGACTTGCTAAGGTTACCGGGCCACGGCAAGGGCTCTAGCACGATGCGGTCGACGCTGAACACCTCTTCCTTGTCGTTGCCGGTGTGGTAGTAATCCAGCCGCAGCGTATTCGGCGCAGCCTGAATCACAGAACAGAAGAGAATTACGAACAGAATGGCAAACAGATTTCTAGTCATATGTGGACCTATCGACAAAACTTTTGAAACAGGTGAATTTATGACGATGCTCAGCCTCGCCTCATCTCATTCACACACGGTTTCAACCGGGTGATAGAGGTTCCAAGAGGAGGCTCTTAACCGTTTCAACGGCATTAACATACTTGACTAATCAACGTCAGTAGTCGAACGCCGAAGGCGTTGGCAAATTCCAGCCTGGGGCAGCGCCCCAGGAAATAACGCAAGCGTTTGCTTCGCTAACGCTGAAAGCGTTGGCGAGTAGTCCGGCGCGGCGTCACGAATCTTCCCAAAGCTCAACTCGCGAACGCTTACAGCGTTCCCCTATTAGCTTGGTTCCTTTTCCTGGGGCGTTGCCCCAGGCTGGAATTGGCTAACGCCTTCGGCGTTCATGGGGTTGATTCGTCAAGTATGTAATTACCGTCTCAACGGTTTCCGCTTTCTTTGTTGGCGGCGGAAACCGTTAAAACGGTTACGGTGTTTTCTGTACACTTCACACGCGGTTGAAACCAGGTGTGAATGAGAGAAGCCGGCTATTGGCCTGCAACCTCGTATTCAGGTTTGGCAACGCCCATGAGCCACCGATCGAACCAGCCGACAATGTGCTGCAGCCTTTCGATGCGATGCCATGGCTGACCTGAGCGAGACAATTCATGAGACTCGTTTGGGAAACGGACCATCACCGTTGGTATCTTGCGATACTTCAAAGCGCGGAACATTTCCTCGCCGCCTGATGTGGGCGGAGTTCGATAATCAGCTTCGCCGAGAATCAACATCAAAGGAGTCTTCACGTTCTTGATGTATGTCAAAGGCGAGCGTGCTTTGAAATCCTCAGGATCTTCGAACGGCGCAGCTCTGAACCAACTCTTTTGGAAGAGTGTGAAATCAGCTGTGTACCACCAATCTGCCCAATCGGCGATGTCGCGTTGGGACACTGCTGCTGCGAACCGATCGGTTTGGCCGATGGTCCAGTTAGTAAGCAACCCGCCGCCGCTGCCGCCGGTTACCCCGAGCTTTGTCGTGTCAATGTAGCCACGCTTGATAACTTCATCGACACCAGCCATCAAATCTTTGTAGTCGTCGCCGGGATAGTGATACTGAATGATGTTGCCGAAGTCCTGACCATAGGTCGTGCTGCCGCGCGGATTGGGATAAAGCACCACGTAGCCCTTGGCGGCCATCCACTGGAACTCATGATCGAAGACAAAGCCATACGCTGAATGAGGTCCACCGTGGATATTCAGAATCAACGGATATTTCTTGTTGGGATCAAAATCCGGTGGCTTCTGTACCCAAGCCTGCACGCGCTTGCCGTCAAAACTCTGATACCAGATTTCGTCAGGCTCCGTTAGGTTGAGCTTCGAGAACAGCTCCTGATTGAAGTGCGTGATCTGCTTGGGCTCGCCTCCGGGCTTATCGACAAAGTAGAGATCGCCAATCTTTGTAGGAGTTGAGATCAGGTAAACAAACTTCGAGCGGTCGGATGTCGCCCGGAATCCCACAATGGCTTGATTGCCAGTCGTGATCTCGGTTTGCTTGCCCGTTGCGGAATCGAACGAGGTGACGTTTGCCTTTCCTTCTTTTCCTACCACGGTAGTGATCGATTTGCCATCAGGGCTCCACAGCATTTGATTGCCGCCGCCACCGCGCGGAGCCGTGTTATCACCGCCGACCCCGGAACCAACATCGTAATCAAAATCTCGAGTTAGATTCTTCGGCTGAGCTCCGGGAGTAAGGTCCATCACCCAAAGATCGGGCTGAGAGTATGACCTCGTTGACTGATCGACCGAGCCGATGAAGGCGAGCTGCTTCCCGTTGGGGCTAATCGCAAAGTTGCCCGCGCCCATATCAAACGAGGTTAGCTTTGCAGGCTGCCCGCCAGAAACAGCTATTGAGTAAATGTCAGTCTTTGGGATGTCGAAAGTTTCGTCGCGCTGATCGGAAGTGAAGTATATCGTCGCGCCGTCGCGGCCCCAGGTGACCGAGCCGTCATCGTAACGACTGCTGGTGAGCTGACGCGGCGTAACCTTGTCATCTCCGTTCAGCGGCGCCTTGACTACCCAAATGTGTTGCGGGTGCTTTGAATCAATGTATCCGCTGCCATTCGAGCGATAAACTGCTCGCGTGATTACGCGGACGTCACTCTCGCGCTTCTCGTCAGCTTTGGGAGAAGGCGATGGACTCGGACTGGGAGTAGCTTGCGGCTTTGCCTTGGCGAGCTCCTCAGCGGTGGCGCCGTTTAGAAATGAGATCATCGTTCCATCAGGTGACCATTGAGGATTTCCTGCCCCGCGCGGAAGCGTGGTGAATTGGAAAGACTCGCCACCCGACATTGCCAGCATGTACAGCTGCGCCGGTTCGGGCCGGCCGTCTTTTTCAGCCGATCTGACGAACATCAGATACTTGCCGTCGGGCGACCACCGCGGCGATGAATCGCGGATACCATTCGTTAGCTGCCGGCTCTCACCCGAGGCCGTAGAGACAACCCAGACAGAGGTGTTGTAACCGTCTTTCTTCTCGTTGACGGTAACTTTTACAAACGCCACGCTGGCGCCATCAGGCGAAAGTTGGGGATCAGCTACCCATACAAAGTTGAACAAGTCCTTCTCAGTAATGCTGCGTTTTTGAGCGAAGGCTGAAACGGCGGTCAAGCTTAGGATCAAAAGGAGAATCGATAGGGCAGATCGCATGCTCAATACCTCACGCGGATAAATTGAATTGTCGAAGGCTGGCGTATTCTACATGAAACGAGGTCGTTCGTGGCACGGGCGTCCCGCCCGTGAAGATGCCTGGGCACTTACTCAAAGTGACCATTCCCTCTCCACACCCACTTCCAGTTTCTTAGTCCCGCCTCTTTGGGGTTGTTGAGTACATAATTCACAGCAGGATAAAAATCGAGCGACTCGGTTCGTTGCTTTGCCGGAGGTCATTAAGGTAATTCAGCCGCCTTGAAATCGCTAAGTGAATTGAGTGCCTAGCCTACTACACGGGCAGGACGCCCGTGCCACGTCTGGCCTATACACGGGCGGGACGCCCGTGCCACGTCTTACGTCGTGCTATACTTCACTGCTTCAGTTTAATAGTAGAGAGTAGAGTTACTTCAGCACAGTGTCTAACGTTTTAGAGATCATTCCGCTCGGCGGTATCGGCGAGTTTGGGATGAATTGTATGGCCGTGCGCTATGAGGATGAAATGATAATCCTCGACGCGGGCATGGGCTTTCCGGAAGAGTCTAGTCTCGGTGTCGATGTCTCGATACCCTGCTTCGACTTTCTCGAAGAGTATCGCGACAACATCACTGCAATCATCCTCACCCACGGACATGAAGATCATCTCGGCGCGCTTCCGTACCTGCTGAAAAGGTTCAACGTTCCGGTTTACTGCTCGCATTTCACCGCTGGCCTCGCCGAAAGCAAGCTGGATGAGCATGACTTGCTTGGGGACACCTTGCTTCACCGCGTTGAGCCTCGGGATCAGATTGATCTTGGCCAGTTCTCAATCGAGTTTATTCGCGTATCGCACTCGCTGGTCGATTGTTTTTCGCTCGCGATCACAACACCGGTGGGAACGATCATCCACACCGGGGATTACAAGGTTGATGAGACGCCGGTGATCGGTGAGCCGATCGATCTGCGCTCGTTTCGCCGTTACGGCCAGGAAGGAGTGTTGGCGCTGTTGTCGGATTCGACCAACGCCACGGTGCCGGGCCGTACGCCGTCAGAACGTGCCGTTATTCCAGCCTTTGAAGAGATTTTTGCTGAGGCTGGCGGTCGCATCATCGTCGCTGCCTTTGCTTCTTCTATTCATCGCCTGCAAATCGTTTTGGATGTCGCTCAGCAATTCAATCGCAAAGTCTGCGTGCTCGGACGCTCGATGCAGAAGAACGTCGAAATTGCCGATCGTCTTGGCTATCTCGACATTCCCGATGGATTAATGGTGTCGCTGAACGAAACCAAGCAGATGCGTAATAAAGAGGTTGTTTTTCTCGTGACCGGCTCGCAGGGTGAGTCTCGAGCAGCTTTGTCGCAGATGGCGACGCAAATGTACAAGGGCATCACTATCGAGGAAGGCGACACTGTGGTGTTGTCAGCCCGAATCATTCCCGGAAATGAGCGCGTTATCTCGCGCATGATTGGTTTCATTTACAAACGCGGCGCCAACATCATCGAAGAGAAAAGACGCCTGGTGCACGTCAGCGGTCACGCTTCGCAGGAAGACATTCGCATCATGACCGAGGCGGTCCGTCCAAAGTTCGTGGTGCCAATTCACGGCGAGTATCGAATGCTGTTTCGCCACAAAGAATTTGTGAAGAACCATCTGGGCTACGCCGAGGAAAACATTATCCTGATCGAGAACGGCGATGTGCTCGAGCTCGATGGTGAGCGAGCCACAATCGTTAACAAGAAAGAGATTGGCCGGACATTCATTGACGAGAGTGGCTTCGAGGAAATTCGCCGCGAAACGGTTCGCGAGCGCCGCCAGTTAGCTAACGAAGGAATGCTCGCTCTGGTAGTCACTATCGATGGACATACCGGAGAGCTACAAGGCGAACCGGAAATAGTTGCGCGCGGCGTACGAGGTCTCGATCCCAGTAACGGTTTTTCAGAAGACGCTCGTCGGGTCGTGATGTCAGCAATCACCGGCGCCTCGCGCGATACTCTCGCGGACGAAAGTCTCTTGAAGGAACACCTTCGAGTTGAACTGAAGAGATTTATCCAAAAACGAACGGGCGGCCGTCCCGTGATAACACCCGTAATTGTTCGCGTGTAATAACACCTCTATTGGATCGAACTCCGCTACCAGTTCGCCCATGTCATCAGTCGCGAATCAGGAATCCGTCGCTGAGCTCCTCAATAAGACGCGGGTCACAGTTGCTCCCGCGACTTATGTCATCGTCAGCCTTCAACATCAGGACTGGTCGCGATTGCTCGAGAATCCTGAGCTCAGTCCAAAATCTGATGCGCCATTCATGGTTTTCCGCGACGAACACGAGGTGACACTTGTGATCGAGAGTGATGACTGGCAGCGAATACGTTACGCCGCTCGCGATGCGCGCGCCGAAACGGAATACAGGCTGGTGACACTCGATGTAATCTTGCCCTGGAACGTGGTAGGTTATCTCGCCCGCATAACGGAGATCCTTGCAGCGGCAAATATTTCTGTCGGAGTACTTTCTTCGTTTTCGCGCGATCATTTGCTAATCAAGCAGGCTGATTTGGGAACAGCGTTGAAGGTGCTGGGTCCGCACGTAGCCGAGCTTTGTTAGGGAAATTCTTAAGTGGTTACAGGCGTTTAGAGTTCAATCTTTAGATTGCGAGCTTTCGAAGCCACAAACTAAAGTTTGAACTCTAAACGCCCGTTATCAGCGCTGAGCAAAATCTGATGAGCTGGTCCAACAAAGTTGTGATGATTACGGGCGCTTCGTCAGGAATTGGCAGAGGCCTGGCGCTGTATCTTGGAAAGCGTGGTGCAAGGCTTGGTCTGTCCGCCCGACGCAAGGAAGAGCTGGATGAACTCGTTCGTGAAGTTAGCTTGCTTGGTGGCAAAGCCGTCGCTTTACCGGTGGATGTTCAGGATGCGGATGCCGTTCGCGATGCTGCCGATCGTTTGCGAGGGGAATTTGGAGAGATCGACGTCCTGATCGCGAATGCCGGGATCGGAGGCAACAATAGCGCGGAACAATTAAGTGCCGCCGATTTTGCGAGAGTCATCGACGTGAATGTGCTCGGCGTGGTTAATTCTGTAGCAGCTGTCGTACCTCAAATGATTGCGCGAGGCAGCGGCCAGCTCGTAGCGATTTCTAGTCTGGCTGCCTACCGAGGGTTACCAAAGTCTGCGGCGTACTGCGCCAGCAAAGCGGCCGTCTCAATCCTTTTCGAGAGTCTTCGGCTGGATCTTAAACCAAAGGGCATCGACGTAACCATCATTCATCCGGGTTTCATCAAGACTCCGCTCACCGCAGGCCGAGAGGCCCAAATGCCTTTTCTGATGGAGCGCGATGACGCTGTGAAGAAGATTGTCTGGGCAATCGAGAAAAAGAAGAAGAGCTATGCTTTTCCCTGGCAGTTGGCCAGCATTGTGCGACTCGGAATGATCATGCCGAATTTTCTTTACGATCAGATTTCTCGACGAAATTCATTTAGGGAATAGGTCTTGGGTCTTTGATCTTTAGTCTTTGTTTTTGAGCTTAACCAGCTTTGCCCGAAAAGTCTTAAATCCCACCTGCGGGAGCTGGTGGATAGTTCAAGTTCGACCTACAAAGAGGTTGGGATTGGTCCTTTGAATCCCCTCAGCGGCAGCTGAGGGATGTTTCAAGTGCAGCCTCGCTCGC
>DATNBH010000091.1:0-54295 GCA_035572035.1 Pyrinomonadaceae bacterium
CGGTTCACGGTTCACGGTTCACGGTTCACGGTTCACGGTTCACGGTTCACGGTTCACGGTTCACGGTTCACGGTTCACGGTTCACGGTTCACGGTTCACGGTTTCACGCTTTCCGGTTCCCAGTTTACGGTTCACGGTTCACGGTTCACGGTTCACGGTTTCCGGCTCTTACGCGGCGGTTTCGCGGGACTGGCTGCTGATCTGGTAGATAGCTTCCATCACGGCGGAACGTACTTCTGATGGCAAGGAGCCGCGGACGGCAAGGCGACGGAATGCCGGCACGATTTCGGACTGTCCGCTCAACGCAAGCAGCTTTACCACGGCGAGGCGCACTTCGATGTTCGCATGATCTTCGATCGCGCGCATCAACGGTTGTACTTCGCCGGCCTTTGCCATCAGGAACAACAGCGAAAACGCATCATAAGTACGTTCGCGACTCTCGCCGGTCAGATTGTTGATGGCCTGGCCTGCTAATCCGGATTCAGCCAAAGCAGCGCCGATCTTCCGGCGTCGTTCAGGAGACCCTTCACGCAAAGCTCGGGTGAATGAAGCTGCCCGATCCGGCTGCACGTTGAACAAAGCGCGAGCCGCGGCGTTGCGCACTTCATGAGAATGGTCGTCGAAAGATTTGTTGATTAAGTGGAACGACTCATCGCCGCCCATCTGCCCGAGCTCTGCCAAAGCAGCAGCCCTTTCGGAGACCTCTTCGCTCTTCAAGCGTTTCAGCACCGCAGACGGTACTCCGGCTGCATCTTCGTCGAGGACCAGCAAACCTTTTTCTTCGCGCACAACTTCTATTTCGTGAGGTTGAGGCGTAGCGGCGGGTGCTGGTTCGCTCGGCTTATATGTCGCTTCCGTTTCATTGAAAGTCATCGGCGCGCTCGAGAGTGGCCGGACCGTCAACTTTCGCGGCACATCGAGACTTACATCCAACCACGATTCCTCAACAGTTGGAAACTCATCGGCAACCAGTTCCGGGATCTCATCAGCGCCGAGCTCCTGTTCGTCGGCAACTAACTCCGGCATTTCATCTGCAGCCAATTTGGCCTGTGCAGTCAGGTCCGATGGCTCAAGAAAACTCGCGAAACCATGCGACTCCTGTAGCGTTGCATAACGACGCGCGTCTTCGTTGGCTTGCAGCTGAGTTTCCAAATCTTTACGTTCGCGTTCTGTTTCCGCATGACGCCGGGCCGCCTCAGTCGCGAGCGCCCGCGCATTCTCTTCAGCTTTCAACCGAGCTTGTTCTTCGAGGGCGTGACGTTCCTGCTCATGTCTGAGCCGGTTTTCAGCTTCCGCGCGAAGCACAGCTTGTGATTCCAAACGTCGTCGTTGTTCTTCGCCCGCCCGATTCAGTTCCTCAATCTCGGCTCGGATGCGTCGCTCCTGCTCAGCTCGATTCCGTGCGTCTTCCTCGATCTTGCGTCGCAGACTCTGCAGCTCCGCATGCTTCAATTCATCTTCCTGAGCCTGACGTCGCCCTTCTTCTTCAATGCGGCGCGCTTCTTCTTCGGCGCGACGACGAGATTGCTGCAACCGGGTTCGTTCTTCTTCTTCAGAGCGATGACGAGCTTCCACTTCAAGCCGGCGTCGCTCTTCTTCAGCGTCGAGCCGGGCCTGTTCTTCAACACGCAGGCGCTCTTGTTCCTTAGCAAGCTCTTCGGCTTCCACTTCAGCCCTGCGCCTGGTAGCTTCCAATTCAGCTCGATGTTGCTCCAGGGCAAGCGCCGTTTGTCGCAGCGCTTCCTCTTCACGCTGCAGCTTGGCGGCCTTTTCTCGCCGGAGGTTCTCGGCCTCCTCGAGTTTCTGAGACTGCTCAGCTTCTGCTTCCAACAAAGCGTCTATCTCAGCCCGAATCTGGCGCTCACGTTCGGTGCGGGAGCGAGCTTCTTCTTCGGCCTTCCCTCGAACCGCTTCAAGTGCGGCAAGATGTTTCTGTTGCTCTTCTGCGTGAACTGCGGCTTCAGCTTCAACTTGCTTTCGCTCTTCTTCGGCTTTAAGGCGAGCGGCCTCGAGTTGCCGTCGTTCTTCCTCAGCTCGAACTCGAGTCTCCTCCTCGGCTTTCAGACGAGTCTCTTCTGCCTGACGAAGCGATTCAATTTCGGTCTGCAGTTGCAGAGCTTGCTCCGAACGAACGCGAGCCTGCTCTTCAGCCTCTTGCCGAATCGTCGTTAACGCGGCCAAGTGCTGTTCCTGTTCAGTTCGGCGTTGATAAGCTTCGGCTTCAGCGCGCTCTCTTTCAACCTGCGCTTGACGACGAGCTTGTTCCAAACGTTGTCGCTCGGCTTCAGCTTGCCGGCGAGCCTCTTCCTGGGCCGCTAGTCGCTCTTCTTCCTCAGCACGAAGACGCTGTTCTTCTTCAGCTTTCAAGCGCACCTGTTCTGCGGTCCGCCGGCGCGCTTCGGATTCCTCACGTCTACGAGTCTCAGCTTCCTCGATACGACGACGCTGCTCTTCTTCCGCCTGACGAAGTGCATCAATCTCGGTCCGAATACGTTGTTCCTTCTCGACGCGCAGAATGAGCTCTTCTTCGGCTTTTCGCTTAACTGCTTCAAGCGCGGCCAACCGTTGCTCTTCCTCGTGAGCATACTGGCGGGCTTCTTCTTCAATCCGTCGGTGTTCGGCTTCGGCTTGAGCACGGGCTACTTCCAGGCGTTCTCGTTCGGCATCGGCTCGTTGCTGCACTTCTGCTGCGAGACGTAACCGTTCCTGCTCGGCCTGTTGGCGAGCCCCTTCTTCGGCTTGAATGCGAGCTTGTTCCTGTTGCAGGCGCTCGGCGTCTTCCTCAGCTTTGCGTCGAGCGGCTTCGATTTCGGCTCGCTGCTTCGCGACTTTTTCGGCCGCCAGCCTTAAGGCTTCAGCCTCGGCGCGCATTCGCTCTTCTTCTTCCTGCCGTTTCCGTTTCGCTGCTTCGAAAGCCGCTTCACGCAAGCGCTGCTCTTCGGCTTCGCGAGCCTGGCGTTCTTTCGCCTGACGCAAAGCTTCCTGTTCTGCAATCAGCCGAGCCTGCTCTTCAACCTGACGTCGTAGTTCTTCTTGAGCACGACGGCGGGACTCTTCTTCCTGTTGTCGTCGTAGTAGAGCTTCAGCTTGCAAACGAGCTTCTTCTTCCGCGCGCTGGCGAGCCTCTTCCTCCGCGCGTTGGCGTGCTTCGTCTTCAGCCCGACGCCGAGCTTCCTCTTCGGCGCAACGCAATGCGTCCGCGACGGCGAGTCTGCGAGCTTCTTCTTCGGCCTGTTTACGAGCGAGGTCCTCGGCTCGCAGGCGAGCCTCTTCTTCAGCCTGCCTACGTGCAGCTTCAGCCGCTGCTCTCTTTTGAGCTAGCTCCTCAGCTACTTTCTTCAAATTCTCGGCTTCGAGAAGCAGCTGTGCTTCTTCCTCGGCTCGTTGTTTTGCGGCTGCTTCCGCTTGCGCTAAGGCTTCCTGCGCTGCGTGGCGTTGGGCGGCTTCTTCCTCAGCGCGACGACGTGCTTCTTCTTCGGCACGACGGCGGGCTTCTTCTGCAAAGCGACGAGCTTCGGCTTCCGCCTTTGCTTTTGCTTCGAGTTCGGCTTTTGCTTGAGCCTCGCTCTCAGCTGCTCTTCTGGCGGCTTCCGCTTCGGATCGACGGCGCTCCAATTCTTCCATCGCTCTTTGCAGCTTGGCTTCTTCCTCGAGTAATCGAGCTTCTTCACTTGCCAATTCGTCGCTAACGAACGGCGCGGTGTGCGGCAGGTTCGGAACCGGCGTTGCCTCGTGAACAGGAGTAACCGGCGGGAAAGAACTCATCACTGAACTTGCCGGGGCTGAAACGTCGGGAGTAGCGGGGACCGTGACATTAGTGATTGCATCAATCGCCTGTCGAACCAGATTAGCTGGCACCAGCCGACTGGTTTCCCGGGCTACGAGATCATTGAGATGAGCAACAGCCGATGGATCTCCGATTTCACCAAGTGCTTCAACCGCAGAACGTCGCACTTCGGGAGCGCTGTCATGTAACGCAGCAGCGACGTGTGTGGTAGCCAAACGACTTTTGATTGCACCCAACTTGCGAGCCGCGGCGGCGCGTTCACCGGGAGAATCTGCTGTTCGCAAGTCGCGAGTGGCTTCGTCAAAATATCCGTGTTCCATAAAAGCTTCACGCGCACGCTCGCTTTCGCTGTTATTGCGACCGAGCGCTGCCATCAGCTCGGTTGAAACAACCTGGCGAGTGGCAGCGTCTGGAGCTTCGATAACTTGCGAGTCATAAGCCTGGCCTTCGAGTAAGTTCTTGACTTCGATGGCGGCTCGATCCGATGTCATTGATGAAGGATTGCGAGACTCTGTTGGAGTGGGGCTGCTAACCGCTGGTGTTTTGGACCGGTCAAATTCGAATGGCGCTGCGAAAGGCGTTCTTGAAGGGGCGCTCGGATGGATTTCGGTGACGGTTTCCGATTCGGCTGCCTGAGCTTTCAAGGCGCCAATAAGATCAGCCTTGTTGGCGGTAAGTGCTTCGCGCAGCGAAGGGGTCAAGGATCCTTTTGGTGCGTCGACAATTAGCCGATCGCTGCCATCACTGGCGAGCGTCAGCTTGATGCCGTGCTGCGCGCAAAGTTGAAGAAGAAACTCGACACTCATAGTTCAAAAACCTCCCGGTCTGGATCTACTTCCTTCGGTGTTTCGGGTTCAGGTGACATCCCTGTGGACGCTGACGGTGTTTGGGCAGCCGTATTACCTGCCGCAGCCGCTGCAGCAGCATTAGCTTGAGATACAACCGGTTCTGGGACTGAAGCGGTCTTTTCCTCGACATTCTTGGACAAAGCCGGAGTGAGCGGCGGCCATTTACGCACTGCAGCATCACCCCGCTTAACGCCACGCCAGAAAAACAGGAATGCCAGTAGCGCCAGGGCAATCAAACTACCAATCAGGATTGGAACCCAGTTCAGCTGCGCCCAAATCTTCCAGTAGCTGAGTCTGTCACGCCAGGTGTTGTCATCGCTCGCAGCCTGGACTTCCGGAGTCGCCGCGACTGAAGGTTCCCGATTCGGCGAAGCTTGCGAAACCGGCGACGCTGACGATGAGACGCCAGCGTTCGGCGAGCTTGAGCCTGACGTTCCTACGATCGGTGAAGCAGAAGCCAATGGACTCGCCGCCGGAGCTGGGCTGGCCACGGCAACTTCATTTGACGGCGAAGGCTTTGCCGTTGTCGATCCGCGAGATGTTTCACGATCGACGGCACTGTCCACGCCACTTCTCTTTCCCGTGTTGCTGGCGCTGCTGCGACTGGTTTCATTAGCAGAATTCGAGTTGCGAGGCGTCGCGCGCGAGGACAACGAACCAGTTGGCTTTGCTGATCCTCTCGTGCTCTCAGGCGATGGCCCGGCATAGTCAGACACGCGGCGCGAGCGAACGCGATTGCTTTCCTCAATCTCGCTTGCCCTGGCAGCAGCTGAACTACCCGGTGTTGTGAAAACGATTTCCAATCGATTGTTTGATTGTTGCACCCGAGCTGAGGTGCCGGGCAATAGATGAAACGAAATGATGATGCCATCGCCGTAGCGCTGTATCTGGACATCATCAAAGCCTCGCCCGAGCAAGCTACCACGGGCCGAGGGAAGATCGGCGGCAGGAATCTTGACGTAAAAACGGCCGCCTCGTGAGTAAGCCTCATAATCGTTTACTGCCGCATCGGACACGACGTGAACGATTGAACCCGCGGCGCTGGTTCCAGTCCAGACCGAAGTAATGCGCTTCTGGTTTCGCGACTGGGCGCCGGCGGATATGAGATTCAGGGAGATTAACAGCGCTAATGAAACCGTAAAGGCTAACGTACGGTGACGGTTTCGCGGTGCTGGATTATGAGTAGTGGCTGAGTTCATTGGGGCAAAAAGGGGGAGAGAAACCGCCGACTGCATTATGCAATCGGGGGAGCCGGCAGTCCAGAGCTTTCAAATTGCGGCGGGTTGGGTTCCGTATCAAGTTCCTCTTCAGACTCGTCCTTAGATGCCGGGGCAAACTCAAAAGCAAAGCCTGCCGACATCTCAGCTTCTTGAGGTTCGCCTGTTGGCGCACACTCAAATTGAGTATCCGCGTGCCCGTTTTCAAAATCCATCGGTGGTGCGGACTCGTACCCTGTTTCAGAACTGCCATCAGCTTCAGGCTGTGTTTCAAATTCTGAATTAGCCTGAATCGCTGTTTCGTATTCACCGTTTGGTTGCGAATCACCCTGGGCAGCTTCCAATTTGGCAATCGCATCGGTTAACGCCACGCTCAATTCGTCTGACGGAGCCTCAGGCAATATGGCTCGGAGTTTCTCAGCCAGGCTTGCCTCTTCAGAGAATTCGAGCAGGTAAACGAGCGCGAGACGGACGTCCATGTTTGGATGATTGGCAATAGCGCTGACGAATTGGTCATAACTCTTAGCCTTGGCGAGAAGGCCTACCACTGACATCGCTTCGTAAGCCTGATGGTCTCCATTCGCCATGCGGTCAATACCCTGATTTGCGATACCTGCCTTAACACAAGCCTCAGCCACGTTGCGCAGGAGCTCCGGATCCTCAGACTTGGAAAGTCTGGCGTAGGCGTCCGCGCGATCAAAGCTTAAACGAGATAGTGACCTTGCGGCTGCAGCCCGGACTTCACGCGACTCGTCGGCCATCGCAATCAGGATCGCCGGAAAGACCGATTCGTGATTGATGTTAGCGAGACTGGTGATGGCAGTGGCCCTCAAACTTGATTCCGAATCCGTCCGCGCAATCGACGCCAACGTATTCACCGATACCTTGACCGAGAATTGAGCCAACAGTTTGATGCCTTCCGCTCTTTGACTGCTGAGTTCGCTCTTAACTTGAGCCTGTGCGGCGGTAAGGAACTCGTCGTCGACTGATTCAGGCAAATCTTCAGTTGGTGACGTGGGCTCGAGCATGGCGATTTCTTCCGCCAATAGTCGCGCATCAACTGCTGACATGTGTCTTGGTTCGGGGAGACCATTCTCGAAAAAGTCCAACCCTTCCAGTGAGCAGGCATTCAATGCTTTGCTTAACAGCGAGCCGGGAACATCGGGATGTTTCCGCGCGATATCGAGCAAGGCGCCAATGGCCGAAGGCAAACGAAGTTCGCCAATGCTTAGAACTGCCTGATTACGGACTTGCGATTCTGAGTCGTAAAGTGCTTCCAGCAAGAACGGCAAAGACGAGGACGACTTAACATCACCCAGCAATCGTGCTGCGGAAGTTCGCTCACAGGGATCAACGGCAGACAATAAGGCTGCGCTTTGGCGTGCTACGAAGCCGTATTCTTCCAGAGCTGCTCGGGCCCGGCGCTGCATGTCTTCATCGCCAGTGGCAGAGTTAATTGATTTGAGCAGTGAAGCTTCGATGGCGCGCCGGTCATCAGGCGCTCTCGAGGCAACCACATCCATTTTGTGCGCCTGGCCCTGAACGAGCTTGGCTACTTCGAGATCGATCTGATAGGCGCCGTACAAAGACGCCGGCATAGCGACAGTTAATCGAGCTGGCGATTTTCGTTGCAGGGAATTGTTGGGAGAGGGGCTCGCGGGTTTGGTTGGCACATCACTTTCATCGAAGGTCAGTTCTTTCAAGTTGGCGCCAAACTCTTCAAAGCCATCGTTGTCCGAGAATGAAACCGGAGCGGATTGCTTGTTCCGCCAGTGACGGACGATTAAGAGACCGCCGATACAAGCGACCCCGAGCAGGATTAAGACTGTAGGATCTGACATAACACTTGATTCCCCCGTCGCCGTTTGAATTTGGCTTTTCGCGTCCTCTGACGGAGCAGAAGCGGCGGCTGCATTCGCGGTTGCTGATTGAGGCGGGGCTGGCGCCGCGGCATTGTTCAGCAAAGCGATATCGTTGGTCTTGCCGGATTTGCTGGCTCTGGTTGTCTCCGCTGAAGGAGCTGATTCGTCGTCACCCTTTGGAGCTTTCTCGGCTTTCGCAACTAGTGAGTCCGGCTCAACTCGCGGATCCAGTTTCCCCTCGACGTTGAGGTTCAGGCGGTTGGCCATCGGCTGCACCGTCACGCTGGCGCCCGGCTTGGTCTGAATCACGATCTCGAGTGAACGATCGAGCTGACGAACCTTGATACCGTTCCCGCTCTTAATCGCGTTTTGAGCTCCGGCCGCTGGTACCACGACGTGATAGCCTTCGCGATCTTGCCACGTCTGCGCTCGGTTCAATGGGCCGTTCGCGTCAATCGACACGACCGTGCCATTCGCCGACGCGTGGGTGGAGACGTTCGAAATCGTCACCGGTCCAATCTTCTCCTGAGTCTGGGAGGCTGAACGTTGCGGAGTGATTGCGATGACGAGCAGTAGCAACGTGGCTGTTACTCGGGCGATGGTCTTGATGAAATCAGGCTGGCACATAGCTTTTTTAGTCGGGTTGTGCGCGAAGGCGATGGCGGCGATTTGAAAATCGCTTGAGATTCCTTCGCTCAGGAACTGAAGCTGGGGTCTGTCAATCGAAGCTACTGCGGTGGAGCTTAGCGGGATGTCAGCAACGAAGCCTCAGTGTTCATCGCTGAATTTGTAGCCAATGCCCCAAACGGTCAGGACCATTTGGGGGTTTTCAGGATTGTCCTCGATCTTGGCTCGCAAACGATTGATGTGTGAATCAATCGTTCGGTCATAACCTTCGTACGAGTAGTCCCAAATTTTTTCAAGCAGGTACTTACGCGGAAAAACCCTCCCCGGGTTCGAAGCAAAGAGTTTTAGCAGGTCGAACTCTTTGGGTGTCAACTCTACTTGTCTGTCACCGATTGAAACTTCGCGTTTCTCAGCGTCGATACGCAGCTTGCCGCGAACTATCGGTGCTTCGTTTTTCAATCCATCGGCTCCCGCGGAATTATGAGTTCGGCGCAGGACCGTCTTAATGCGAGCTTCAAGTTCTCTCAGGCTGAACGGCTTGGTGATGTAGTCATCCGCGCCCATCTCCAACCCGAGCACTTTGTCGACCACATCATCTTTGGCAGTCAACATCAGGATTGGCAAATAACTGATCTTCTCTCGCAGTTCTTTACAAACTGCCAAACCATCCATCTTTGGCAGCATTAGATCAAGCACAACCGCATCGGGTCGATCATCGAGGGCTGCTTTGACGCCTGCTAATCCATCTTCCACAGTTTTTACGTTGTAACCTGCACGAGAGAAGTATTCACTTATCGCGCTTGAAATGTTTTCGTCGTCCTCGACCACGAGTAATGAAACTTTGCGGTCACCCGAATCGACTAGAGTATGGTTTATCGGTTTTGGCTGTCTGTCAGCGATCATTGGCATTAGTGGTCCAATTGCAAGAACTGACAAGCAGGAGGCTCAAGAGGGATGCGCCTTGGGATGGGGCGCTCTTCGGGCGAAAGAATACTAACGTAAAAACAGCCGGAAACTCAAGCGTAAAGTTTTGCAGGGCAAAATAATGGGCCATCGGAGCCTTGGTTTCTGGAACGTAAATAAGCGACTGAAGGTCACGTCCTCGCCGGATTTCTGGAACCCTTGCCATCGAGTTCCAGAAAGTCCGAGCGTTGATTCAGGGGTTCTTCGGCGAGGGCGAGGGGGCAGCACTCGCGCTCCGGCGCAAACGCTCCTCAAGTTGTTTCAGGAGAACCCGAAGCTGCGACGACGTGTCGGGTTTTTTCGATATTTCCTCGAAAAGACTCACCGCGCGAGGGTCACCGAGGCTGGCCAGCCCTTCCGCTGCGGCGCTGGATACCGTGAAATCACCCTTATCCGCAGCCTCCGAAAAGGCTTGGGACAGCGTCGCAAAAGCTCTTACATCCTCTTTTGCAACGGCTCCGATAACCTTTAGAGCAGCAGCACGCACGGCCGGCGAGTTCCCTTTGGCAGCGAACTTTAAGCCAATCTCTGTGGCACGGCTGTCTCCCAATGGAGCTAAACCGTTCAGGGCGGAAATCTTGAGTGAGTCTCGCCACGACGGGACTTCAAGCAATTTCGTCAAAGCCGGATAGGCCTCGGGCCTTTTGGTCTGACCCAGCGCCAGTGCAGCTACCCGTACCACGGCGTAACTCTGGTCGTTCAGGCTTTCCAAATAGACTGGCGCAAAAACGGCGCTTTGTGAAACCGCCAGGGAGGTAATTACTCGCGCGCGCACGCGGGCATTCGGATCTTTGACGGCTGCGGTCAGGGCCCGCTTTGCCACTTCCGAACCGGGCGTCAAGGCGGTGGCAGCCTCGACGCGCATTCCCCAAAACTTATCCGTGCTCAGACTTTCTGCCAGCTGGGCCGTAATCTTTTCGCGATCAGCCACATCGGTCCCAGGCTGATTCAGTAGCTCCGCCAGCTGACCCAGCGCCCAGATTCTTCCCGCAACATCCTGATCCCGCGAGGCTTGAAAGAGCAGTTCGTTTGTCGGCTTCTGAAAATTAACTTCCTTGATGATGGTGTTGCCATAATCGAAGTTAACCAGCTGTGGCTCCGCATCGGCACTGAACGTAAATGACTGTTCTTCTCGGGGTTCGACATTAACCCGTTCAATTCGGGTTTTGCCGTTGGCAACAAGCTCAATATCGACCGGCGTTTCAAATAACCCAACTTGAGGGAATTGCCATTCCGGGTCCGGCTTCTGAGTCTGCTTTACAGTCAACGTTAGTTTCTTGGCGGCCGAGTCATAGCTCTTCGTTACTTGAAAGACCGGATGACCCATGCGATACAGCCATTCATCGAAGAACCAATCCATGGACTGGCCGGTGGCTTCTTCGATGGCGATGCGGAACTGTTCCGTGTCAACCGGTTGATGAGCGTACTTGGTCAGATAATGATTAATCGCTCGCCACCAGTTATCCTCGCCCAGCCAGGTGCGCAACATGTGCAGAACGGCAGCGCCTCGAGGGTAAGCATAAGTATCGAAGACTGAATCCGGCGTCGCGTAATTCTTCGTCACAATCGGTCGACGATTTCCAGCTCTCCAGGCGGCGTAATACTGGTCCTGGTTACTTTTGACATCCGAATACAGAAACGTGTCGCGCCCGAGATGATGCTCATCCCACATGGCTTGAAAGTAAGTTGCAAAACTTTCATTCAGCCAAATATCCGACCACGAACGACAGGTCACGTAATCACCAAACCATTGGTGCGCGAGCTCATGCGACTGCAATCCATCGCTGGTCTGGTCAAGCTCGGTGCGCGCATCGTGAATCATGTTGTCGGTTTGCGTGGTAGCGCTGATGTTTTCCATGCCTCCGCCAAAATCACGCACAGTCGTTTGTGCATACTTCGGGTACGGATATTTCAGCTTCGTCTTCTCTGAGAAGAATTTCACCATCTCAGCCAACCGAGCAGCCGTTACTTTGCCCTCTTCAAGTTCATTCTTGTAGACGTTCGTGATGATCGGAATGCCTTCGTAATCTTCCGTGATAGGCGTGAACTCTCCGACAATCAACGAGGTCAGGTAGCTGGCGTGGGGCTGGTCGATTTTCCAATGGAATGCCCGCTCATTATTGCCGGCCTCTTTGGTCTCGATGAGCTTGCCGTTTGAAATCACACTCATCGGTTTCTCAACCGTGGCAGTTATCTCAGTGGTGAAGAAATCGTTCGGATGGTCATAACAGGGAAACCAGTAATGATTGTATTCACTCTCACCCTGGGTCCAGATCTGCTTTGGCCGCGCCGGATCATCCGCGGTCGGCTTAATGAATTTGATGCCGCCGCCAACGAGCCCGACTAACTTAGGCACAGGGCCGTTGGTGCGATAATCAATCACTACAGTTATGGTTTCAGAAGGCTGATACTCTCGATCAAGATTAATGCGTAACTTCTGTTTGTCGGCAAGCGCGTCAAACTTCAAGGACGAGCCTTGCAACAATCTGACTCCGGCAAACGTCATGTTTGCAGCATCGAGCTCAATTGCGCCGAGATCTTTAACCAGCGGCGAAAAAACTATGGTTGCTGATCCAATGGCCTGCTCTTTCTCCCAATCGAAACGCAGGTTAAGGGCAACGTGTTTGGTATCGTAGTCGTGACTACGAATGTAGCGCGTCGGTGGCAGAGGACGAATCAGCCGCTGCTGAACTTGAACCTGCCCTTGGGCAAACGCGGAAACGCCTGGTAATAATAACAGCGACAAAATCGCTAATATGCTGAGCAATTGGCGATTCCGAGAAGAAAAAGAGTTGGATTTCATATGACTTTTTTGGCCGTGAAGGACTTATGATTGCGCCTTTAATTCACACCGTGGCTTCAGCCCGGGGAGAGCAATTACTTAAGGGAGCGGATAACCGTTTCAACGGTTTAGTTTGCTTAGGCTGAAAACCGTTGAAACGGTAATAATATACTTGACGAATCCACTCAATTCAGGTATCATCCCCTCACTATGGCAAACGAATCACCCAAAACACTCCAGCAAGCGATTATCTATTTCGCTAAACCTGAGAATTGTCGCGACTACTTTATGGCGCGTCGCTGGCCGAATGGCGTTATCTGTCCGCGATGCGATAGCACGAGCGTGACGTTTCAGCCAAAGTACAACCGCTGGCAGTGTGCGAGCCATCACGAGCGCAGAACCTTCACGCTTAAGACTGGAACCATTTTCGAGGATTCCCCGCTTGGCTTGGATAAGTGGCTGACTGCCGTTTGGATGATTACCAGCGCGAAGAACGGTGTTAGCTCTTACGAGGTACACAGGGCTATCGGTGTTACTCAAAAGACTGCGTGGTTTATGGAGCACCGCATCCGCTTGGCGATGCAAACTGGATCGTTTGAAAAGAAGCTTGGCGGTCACGTTGAAGTTGACGAAACTTTTATCGGCGGCAAAGCGCGGAACATGCACAAGTCGGTTCTGGCAAAGCGCGTGTCTGAATTTGCCGCTCCCGGTGGTACTGGCAGAAATCAGACCACTGGCAAGGTGGCTGTTATGGGACTGTTGGAACGTCACGGTCAAGTCCGCGCTATGGTTGTGCCGAACACTAAGCGCAAATCGCTTCACGGCGCAGTCAATCAGCACGTAGAAGCTGGCTCTACCGTTTACAGTGACGCGCTTCGCTCTTACAGCCAGCTTGCCGAGCAGTACATTCATAACGTGATTAACCACGCGGAAGAGTACGTGCGCGGCGAAGTCCATACCAACGGGATCGAAAACTTTTGGTCGCTCTTGAAGCGCACTATCGGCGGCACTTATGTTTCGGTCGAACCATTCCATCTTTTCAGATACCTTGACGAGCAGTCATTCCGTTTCAATACCCGCAAGGGCAACGACGGTGAACGATTTCAGCAAGCAATGGAGCAAGTTAGCGGCAAGCGTCTTACCTATAAGGAACTAACAGGTAAGGAACTTGCCGAAGGGGATACGTCGCACTAAGACGCTCGCTTCTTATCGACGGTTGAAGAAGGGGAGGCGGAAGAAGCGGTCGAAGTAGATCGCTTCTTCTTGTGTTTGGCCTTGTCTCGCTTTTCCTCTTCAAGCTTTGCCTGTAACTCGGAATAGGGAACAGCTAAGAGACCATCCATTACTTTGTCAAAGGTTTTGAATTCATCTGATTGTTTTGATTTCATATTGTTGGTTACCTCAAACATCGAATACAAGAGAGTGACAAGCAATCAGGCGGCATAATTCGCAATTAATTCTTTTGGTGATAGCGTCGCACCAGTTCTCGTAAATCGAGGGCTATGAACCCCGTTAGAATCGGCAACATGAAAGCCGCGCCTCGTGCAAACGTTTCGCTGGGGAACTTATAAATCAATATCGCCAACACGATATATGCGAGGGGTATTCCTAAGCAGATTGCTTGAGTCAATATTTGCAGTGACCAAAGGAATATACCCTGAGTCGATTCTTTCTTTCGCGTCTTGTATGAAAGATGCTCTATCACTCGCAACGCGAACCCGATCGCTAGGCCTGCGAACGCCTTAGGTAAAAACCATTCAAAAGTTAGGAGATCGAAGAAGTTATTCATCGGGTTAGACCCCTAATCTTGTCAGCTTTCATAACTCTCTAACCGCCTCAATAAACAAAGCTTGCCGTGAATCTCTCCTGGAAACATCAGTCGTCTGCTTGGAAGATACGTCAATGTAATCCTCAAGCAACTTCTTGAGCCGTGGCGGCTTCGGCAATGTGCCGCCGTCGATAATGCGCGCGAACGCCAGCAGTTTCTTGGTTAGTACAGGCTCTGAATAATCTTCCATCAAGTCACCCGCAATTAACGATGTAATCATTGTGTAGAAATGGGTGTTGTCAGTTGCCAAGCGGGTTTTCCCAAGTCGAGGGTTGTAGGCCTTCGCTAGAAAACTGAATACACTGCGAAGCGCGGCAACTTCTTTTGTTGTCAGCGCTGTTTCAGACTTGCGGGTGTTTATGAATCGCTTCAAAACCTCAACAGGTTTTTGATGCTGTTTCGTTCTTAAGAACAGGGCGATCTCAAGTAGCCTTTCCCACATTCGATCAACCGCCGCATTGTTATCAACCGTGTTCGCCACGAGGGACAAGCGCCTCAGAACGCGGGTAAACACACTGGATTTTGACTTATAAAAAACAGCTTCACCGCGCACTTGCTTTAAGGCTATCAAGTCGAACGAGGATTTTAGTAAGGCGTTCGCCAAACCCATCGCCTTCACTATCTGGAAGCGACTAACGGCTACGCCTTGCTGGTTGATATCGACGAACAATTGAATGATCTCGTCAAGGTTTGTTGCGCCGTCCTCGTCTTCTTCAAGGGTAATTTCGACGGTTGGAATTGCGTACTCTCTGAAGTCTCTAATAGTGGTCGGGTCTAACTGCTTAAATGTGTGCTTGCCGCTCGGAAGCGGAACACTAAACGACACGTTCCGGCGAAGGTGCGGAGCAAAAAAGTAGTCCGCCCAATTTGCAATACCTAAGTTTTTTATTCCCGGACCAACAAAAAGGATCAAACTTTCAATTCGCTGCTTACCGTCAAGGATGTTGTAGGAGTAACGCTCTTCATCGGGTTCCTTATAGAGAAAGATCGCCGGAATCGGACGCCCTTCGACGATATTCGCCATGAGCTTCCTTCGTATGCCAATAGGCCACACTTGGCCCCGTTGAAACGCTGGCGATAAGTTGATCTTACCTTCATTCAGATAGTTTATTAACTGGTCGAGTTTGAGTTCCCGGTTACGGTAGTTCATGAGCCTCCCGTTCGCGCGCTTGAGGATTTTAGGGCACACTTAAGCACCCCCTTTTTCGAGCACGGGAATGATACACCCGATAGCTGGATTCGTGAAGTATATTATTACCGTTGAAACGGTTCGGATAATTTTCCGTCATTAGTCACCCGGTTGAAACCGGGTGAGAATAAGATTCAGCACAAAGCAATTTGGAAATAGCTTTCGAATCGCGAGTCGCTATTGTTACACGAACATCAACCCCTACGAAAGGAACGAAGCAATGAAACAGGAAGAGATTCAAACTTTGATTGCCAAATACAAAGCGGGTTACGACGAGGTGATCGATGGTCTCAATGAGTTTCCGGCCGAGTCTTTGGCAGCACATCCGATACCGGGAAAGTGGAGCGCTCGGGAAATTGTGCATCATCTGGGTGACAGCGAAACGGTCGCGGCCGTTCGGTTGCGCAGGCTATTGTCAGAAGACAATCCTGTTATTCAAGGTTATGACCAGGATGAATATGCAACCCGACTGAAATACAACGAGCGTGAAATGGAACCTTCGCTTGATGCATTTCGCGCAGCGCGAGTCGCAACCGCTCAAATAATGGATGGTTTGTCTCTCGAAGACTGGAGCCGTAAAGGCAGTCATACCGAGCACGGCAGTTACAGCGCTACTGATTGGCTTAAGATCTACGCCGACCATGCACACAATCACGCGGCGCAAATTCGCGCGCTAAAAATAGCACTCGCATCATAAAACTGATCGTTGCTTGACAAAGATTTGCAGGGCGAGCAAGATCCGCTGGCTCAAATAAATGATCTGAATTAAAGGTATCTAGATGAGTACTGCCACAGTGCTGCAAACCTCCTTCTCTGATCTGCAGCTTAGTAAACAAGGAAAAGTTCGAGATGTGTACGCGGTCGATAACGATCAGTTGCTAATCGTCGCCACGGATCGTATCTCGGCATTTGATTGCGTGTTGCCAACTCCAATTGAAAGAAAGGGCGAAGTACTGACTCGCCTTTCGGAGTTTTGGTTTGCGAAGCTTGCGCACATCGTCCCTAATCATCTCGTTACAGCCAGGATTGAAGAAATGCCAGAGGCAGTGAGAAGCCATGCCAGCGAGCTCACCGGCCGTTCCATGTTGGTTCGTCGCACTTCAGTCTTCCCAGTCGAGTGCGTTGTTCGTGGCTACCTGGTTGGTTCAGGCTGGAAAGATTATTTGCGTACTGGAGAAGTCTGCGGACATCGGCTTCCCGAAAACTTGAGAGAGTCCGACGAATTGCCAGCTCCGATTTTCACGCCGGCTACGAAAGCCGAAGAAGGCCACGACGAGAACATCAGTGAGGCGCGCATGCGCGAGCTGCTCGGAGATGAAGACACCACGTACTTGCGGGAAACTTCATTGCGTTTGTACAACGAAGCTCGCGAGTACGCGCGCACGCGCGGCATTATTATCGCCGATACCAAGTTTGAGTTTGGCCGGGACGCGGCGGGACAGATCATTCTGATCGACGAAGCGCTGACCCCGGATTCATCTCGCTTCTGGCCGCAAGCCGAATACGCCCCCGGGAAATCGCAACCATCCTTCGACAAACAGTACGTCAGGGACTATTTGGAAACACTTGATTGGGACAAGCAACCACCCGCGCCTGCGATTCCTGCAGAGGTTGCAGCTGCCACCACCTCACGTTATTTGGAAGCATACAAGCTCTTAACGGGACAAGATCTGTAAGAGACTTGGTGACGGCTTGCTGGGTCAAGCTGTTTCGCCAGGTTCAGGACAGAACCCAGGAAGGATTTCAAACACATTGCGCGCGAAGCTTGAAGCCCTGGTTGAACAAATGCTCGATGGCCGGATTCTTTTGGAAGAAGCCGTAGCCGAATTTGAAAAAGTTTACATTCAAAAGGCCCTTCAGCGTCACGCCCAGCACCTTTCCAACACCGCGGCCGTCCTCGGAATCCACCGCAACACCCTTTCCAAACGCGTGGCCGACTACAAAAAGCAGGACCGACCCCTCGCCCGCGCCAAACGCGCCTCCGGTTAAGAACGTTGAGCGTTTTCACTCGGATCATCCGTCAAAGGTCTTTGGCCTTGGGCCTTTGGTCTTTGGAAGGCCGGATCCAACAGTTGCGACCTACCTTCCGGGCCCGCACCTCCAAAGACCTCGACCCAAAGATCCAAGACCGCTGCAGTTGACAATCCTCCACTCAACATTTTATTCTTAGCACTCGCTTATCGTGAGTGCCAAGTTAACCTGCTGACCACAACCGTAAGCTCTAATAACTAACTAACTTCCACGGATAACTCGAAAGGAGCATTAGACAGAATGGCTACTAACATCAGACCACTTCACGACCGCGTCATTGTGCGGCGAATTGAAGAGGGTGAGCAGATTCGCGGGGGCATCATCATCCCCGACTCAGCCAAGGAAAAGCCCCAGGAAGGCGAAGTCGTCGCCGCTGGAGAAGGCAAATACAAGGAAGACGGCACGCGCCAGTCGCTTGATGTCAAAACAGGCGACCGCGTCCTGTTCGGAAAGTACAGCGGTTCCGAAATCAAGATCGACGGCGAAGAACTGCTGATCATGCGCGAGGACGAGATTCTCGGAGTCATTGAACGCGCCGGCGCAGCCAGTGGCAAGAAGGGTGGCAAGTAAGTCTCACACGGACTTGGCCACCTTTTTGTTAAAGATTTCAACCATTCATTAGGAGAGACATAGAAATGGCAAAGCAAGTGATTCACGGCGAGGATTCGCGCGCCGCGATTTTGCGAGGCATCAATCAACTCGCCGAAGCGGTCAAGATCACCCTCGGACCCAAGGGTCGCAACGTAGTTATCGACAAGAAATTCGGTTCACCGACCATCACCAAAGACGGTGTGACTGTCGCCAAGGAAATTGAATTGAAAGATGCGCTGGAGAATATGGGCGCGCAAATGGTTCGCGAGGTCGCCTCGAAGACTTCGGACGTGGCCGGCGACGGAACCACGACCGCGACCGTTTTGGCTCAGGCCATCTTCCGCGAAGGCGTGAAGACGGTTGCCGCAGGCGGTAACCCAATGGCCATCAAGCGTGGCATCGACAAGGCTGTCGAGCGAGCCATCAAGGAAATTCATCGCATGGCCAAGCCGGTTAAGGGTGATGCCATCGCTCAGGTCGGCACCATCTCAGCCAACGGCGACCAAACCATCGGCGGCATTATTGCAAAGGCAATGGACCAAGTGGGCAAAGACGGCATCATCACCGTTGAAGAGTCCAAGACGATGGAAACAACGCTTGAAGTGGTCGACGGTATGCAGTTCGACCGTGGCTATCTCAGCCCGTATTTCGTAACGGACCCCGAGCGCATGGAAGCCGCGCTCGACAACGCGTTGATTCTCATTCACGAAAAGAAAATCAGCTCGATGAAAGACTTGCTGCCTATCCTGGAGCAGGTCGCAAAGATGGGGAAACCCATGCTGATTATCGCTGAAGATGTCGAAGGCGAAGCGTTGGCAACGTTGGTAGTCAACAAGCTGCGCGGCACACTCAACATCGCGGCCGTTAAAGCTCCAGGCTTCGGCGATCGACGCAAAGCAATGCTCGAAGACATCGCGATTTCAACCGGCGGCAAAGTCATCAGCGAAGATCTGGGCATCAAGCTTGAGAGCATCAAGATTGAAGACCTCGGTCGCGCCAAGAAGGTCACCATCGACAAGGACAACACCACGATCGTGGAGGGCGCCGGCAAGACCTCTGATGTGGAAGGCCGTGTTCGCACGCTTCGCGCACAGATTGAAGAGACGTCATCCGATTACGATCGCGAGAAATTGCAGGAGCGTCTCGCCAAGCTCGTCGGCGGCGTTGCCGTTATCAAGGTTGGTGCTGCTACCGAAACCGAGATGAAAGAAAAGAAAGCTCGCGTTGAGGATGCTATGCACGCAACCCGCGCTGCGGTTGAGGAAGGTATCGTTCCCGGCGGCGGCGTGGCGCTGGTGCGGGCCGCGAAGGTGCTCGAGAAATTCCTTACCAGTCCCGATGGCGAGGGTGACCCGGATGAGCAAATCGGCGTCAACATCGTTCGTCGCGCGCTGGAGGAGCCTCTACGCCAGATTGTTCAGAATGCCGGCAAGGAAGGCGCAGTGGTTGTTGAGCGCGTTCGTGCCGACAAGAACGACAGCTTTGGCTTCAATGCCGCGACCGAGAAGTTCGAGGACCTGGTGAAGGCTGGCGTCATCGATCCTGCGAAAGTCACGCGCACTGCTTTGCAGAATGCGGCGTCAATCGCCGGCTTGATGCTGACCACCGAAGCTATGGTTTCGGAACTACCCGATGACGACAAGAGCAGCCCCGCAATGCCCGGTGGCATGGGCGGCATGAGCGGCATGGGAATGTAAGGTTCAGAGCGCTGATCAGCAAATATGCTTGTCAGTACCACCTGCGGTAGCGGGTGGCTGTTCCAGATGACAACGGCCTCGTTCTTTTCGAAGAGCGAGGCCGTTTTCTTTCACGACTGAGCTTAGTCCGCTTGGCGGACGACTGACACTAGCCCAGCGATTCATCGCTGGGAACGCCAAAGGTTCTCACTCAAAGTCCGTGAAACGGACGAACGAGGTCTCACCATTCATCCATTGCTCACCTGTTGCGTTTCATTAAGACAATTCGGAGTCATGTAGATAGCTGGCGGGAACTTTGGGCTCCGCTGAATCTTGGTGTAATCTTCAGCCGTGTCGAACGACGAAGCACAATTTGAGAAATCCGTTCGGCTTCTGAGGCAGCTTCTCAGGAAATCCAGAGATCGAGTTAAGAGAGCTGAGATTCGAAGAAGTTCTGGGAGCAAAACGAGTCCACTCGAAGTAAGGCTGGCTCGCCTCGAAGCGAGGCTAGCGGAGTTAGCTGCGGCACAGGCTCTCACGGAAGAGAAGCTTCGAAAATTAATCGACAAAGTACGAGGCCAAGACGGTGCGTATGACAATGGCGCGTCGTAGTCGGGAATGACGAATGAGGCGCCTCTTTTACTTCCCTTCATTGAATCTTGCTTCTATTACTGAGCCGTGCGGCTTGCCGTGGCGGTGGGTGAGTTGAGGATAGGTTTGCAGCTCGGCGCGGAGACCTTTGATTGCCAGCTGCTTTTCGACTTTCCTGATCTCTGCTTCAGATCCTTCAATTTCCATAAACAGTCCGAAGGGCAGTTCGTCGACGACTATCTCAGCGTTCCCTAATTTCCAGGTTGCGCGGCGCTTCTCATAAACCAGCCGAGGCACAAGTCCTACCGCGTCGAGAATGTCTTCCATCGCATCGGCGTCGCCCACGGTGGTTTCATCTTCGCGTTGTCGTTTGATTGAATCGGTTGAGGGAAAGCGCTCTTTGTAAGTCAGAATCGCTTTCTTTCCCACTCGTCGCAGTCGCAGCACGCTGCGGCCCAGATCCAAAGCCTCGCCTGCAAACAATGTGTTCTCTTCAAACTCTTCGCCAAGAGATTTGGCGCCGAGCTCCCCGAGCCTACGAACTACTTTGTCGCGTTGTGATTTGGTCAGGCGGTACTTCTTTTCAATCTCGATCGGCACCGGAGGAGGATACACGAAAACAGGTGTTTAGAGTTCAATCTTCAGATTGCTGCTTGCAAAAACCCAAACTGAAGTTTGAACTCTGAACGCCCGTTAGCGCACTTGAAGGACCACGTCGGCGGCGCCTCGTTGCGTGCCGTTTGAATCTTTGGTGACGGTGAGAATGGGATGACCACGTTTCTGCGCCCAGTCTTTCCAGTAGGGAGTCAGGCGTGGGTCATCTGCAAAGACGAACTCAAGATTGCGAAACTCAAATCCCGCCGCAGTCACTTGCAGATGAATATGCTGTGGTATCAAATCCTGCTCGCGAGCGGTCGGTGCGGGATAGCCAGCCGGACGAATTGTCTCAAATTCAAAACTGCCATCGTTGCCGGTCTTGACGTAAGCGAAGAGGCGAGGATTGCCCTCATTCATCGTGTCATTGCGCGAATAGTGACCGGTCGAGTCAGTCTGAAAAGCATAAATGACGGCGCCTGAGACTTCGTGACCGGCGTTGCTTTTAACTTTTCCACTGACGATTAATCTGTCGCCGGGTTCCTGCTTGCTTACGAGCGTGGCTTTCCCAACTCGCGCGTACCGGTGAAGTAAATCTCGAATAGCTTTGACCTGCTCCGGTCGAGCGCGCTCGAGCATCTCTTTGAGTTTTGAATACGCGTTAGTGTCATCGGCATTCGCCTCAAGCGCTTTCCGATTAAGTTCGATCGCGGCATCGACGGAGTCCGTTTCGCTCACTGAGTGACCTGCGGTGCCAGTACAACCGAACGCTGCCAGCAGCAAAACAAGTGCGATGACCTTTTTCATGAAGCTCCAGAACCACGAACCACCAAACTGAATTTTGTACTCTGAACACCTGTTATCCAACGCTTCATTTCTTTTCGGCAATTGCGAATACATGATTCTGGCCTCGAATAATTATCATTCCTTTCGAGATCGCGGGACTGGCGATTACGACTTCGCCCATTGAATTCCTGGAAATCAGTTCGTATCCGGCGCCAGCCTTCACTACAAACACATCGCCATCTTCATTAGCGAAAAACAATTTACCATCTGCGGCAACAGGCGAGGCGCTGAAGGCGCCGCCGCTCCCCAGGCGCGCGCGAAAGCCCGGCTCTCCGCTCGAAGCCTTGAACTGAGTCAGCACGCCGTTGTCGGTGCAAACATAAAGATAATCGCCGTAAACGATCGGTGTCACGATGTGTGGCTTGATGACGGGACTTTGCCAGGCTACTGATTCATTGCTGTCACCGCTTGCGGCCGGCTGAATCTCGCCTTTCAGACCTGCGCGCAACGCGTAAAACGTTCGCCTCGCATTCGCCGAACCGCCACTTAGAAAGTACAAACCATTGGCGATGATCGGCGTTGGAATCTTAACGTCGACGTTGTCTGCCAGGCGCCATAGTTCCCTGCCCGTCATCGGATCATAACCGCGATAGTATTTCGTGCCGCTTGTAATCAGCTGAGCCTGTCCACTCGCTTCGTAGATTGCCGGCGTACTCCACGAACTATCTTCCTCGCGCCTGGTTTCCCAAACCTGTTTGCCGTTGGAGAGATCAAATGCAGCAATGAACGATCGCTGCTGAGTATCACACTGAATGATGGCGAGGTTTTTGTAGATGATGGGCGAGCTGCCAAAACCCCAATGCGCCTCCTTATCAGGTGTCCAACCACCATCGAGAATACCAAGGTCTTTTTGCCATAGAAGTTTTCCGTTCAAATCAAAGCAATAAAGCCCATGTGATCCGAACGACACGACGAGGTGTTTGCCGTCGGTTGCCGGCGTCGAATTAGCGTGACTGGCTTTGACGTGGCGCTTGACCTTCGGTGGTCCCTCGAAAACCGTTTTCTCCCAGATGACTTTGCCGGTGTTCTTGTCGAGGCAGAAAACACGAAACGTGTGTTTCGAATCATCTTCGGCGGATGCTCCTGTCTCCGTCAGTCCATGCACAAACTGTGAGTTAGCCGCGGCGCTAACCGCGGAAGTGATGAAGACCCGTTCGCCCCAGATGATGGGACTGGAGTGTCCAAGCCCGGGGATCGGTGTCTTCCAAAGAATGTTGATTGATTTCTCCGCGTCCCAAACTGACGGCGGATTGCTGCCATCGGCGACGCCGGTAGCATTCGAGCCTCGGAAGGACGGCCAGTTCTGTGCGGATGCTGTGACTGCGGAAAGAAGGAGGATGAGTAAAACGCTGAACTTCATTTTGAAACGACTTCAACTTTCCAAGAAGTGCGTGATACGCGGCTTTGCCGCATGAGTCGAGCCCCGTTATGATTTCTTATCAACGAATCAAACGAACTACTCGCTCTTTGGCTTTTCGAAGAGTGCAGGGTCGACTTTGCTATTGATGGCGATGGAGTCAATGGTCGCTGACTGCTCTTTCCAAGGCTCACCATTGAACGTCGCGGCGACCTTGAACGGCAGGGTCACTCCATTCACGGCGCGAAAGTCTGAGTAGGTCTTTACAACCTCTCCAAAGTCCCCGCGCGGCCCGCGGCGACGATACGTCAAGCTAACAATGCGGCCATTAGCAGCATCGATTCCGAGCGTATAGCTCGCCCCCTCGAATTCGACCGCAACCTTTTCAACTGCCGTCTCCCCAACAGTGCCGGACCCCGCAGCGACTGCTTTGAAGTTCGCCGCCTTTCTCGCGCGCAAAATCGACAAAGGTCGTCGATTGAATTCCTGTTGTTGAACCGCTCGGTAGTCAGGCGGTAACGCCTGCGACCCATCCGGGTCAACGACGAATGAATCGCCAGGCGTGATGACGACCGCCGTTTTTCTCATCACGGTTGGATTCACAAAGTCCGGACCGACCTGTTCCGTCCGAACCCGATCCGGAAAGAGAATGGTCAGAGCATTCTTAACGTCGACTTCCGTTCCCCTGCGTGTCTGCTGCGCGGTACTCCTTTCCTGATAATCACTCAGACCATCAATCAGGGCAGGCGCGCCCATCGCCGCAACAGCCTTCTCGATCAGATCAGTTCCCTTTTTCAAAGCTTCCGGGCTCGCTGCCACCGCTGACCTGGTAGTGTTTTCACTTTCCAAGTACTTCTCCGGCGTCGCGTCGAATAACTGTTTGCATCCTGAGCTTCCAAAGATGTAGATGTGGCCCTTATGAACTGAGAAAAGATCCGGATCGCCGTGCACTGGGGCGCCCATCCTCGCGCAGGAGCCGTTGAGTTGTATCTCGTATTTAGTCGGATCCTTCTCGAAGATGGCTTTGTTCTCGTCATTCGCGAACATGTATTGGAAGCGCCCGCGATTGACCGTGATTTTGAAATTGCCCTGCACTTCTTTTCCCTGAATGAGGAGAATCGGATCAAGCCCCTGGATAGCAGGAACGAGAGCAGAATCGCCCATTTGTGCGGACGCTGATACGCAAAGAGAAATCAGCAAGGCCAAGAGCAAAGACAGTCTGGTTATTCGAGAAGTTATCATGATTTCCTCCAGCTCATTTACTGCAAACACTACACACGTCGGCATGAACGCGTGCAGTCTAGCCTCGAGCGCCAAGGCCCGACCTATGTTTGCAGCGAAGTGTGGTCAGCTTGCAGGGAAGTGACTCGCTCAGCGGCTATAGGAAGCCCGATTTCAGGAGAGATTGGAGTTGTTCGCGCCGGCTGCGGCTGAGTTTCAGTTCGGTGCCGTCGTGCAGCAGTACGATATATTCGCCGTTGAAGTGCTGCTGCAGCTCGCGAATTCTCTCGATATTAACGATTGAGGATCGATGAATGCGGAGGAACTTGGCGGGGTCTAACTTGGCCTCCATCTCGTTCATAGTTTCACGCAGGAGATGGCCTTTGGGCCCGACATGAAGCTTCACGTAATAATCTTCAGCCTGAATGTAATCAATCTCATCGACTTTCAAAAAGAACACGCGGCCGGTTGATTTGATGAGCAAGCGTGAGACGTACTTGCTGCGCGGCGGCTCGTCGACCGTGCGTTGCTCGCGCCCCTCGAGCAGCGCCACCAGCCGCTCGCTAAGATCCTTCAGTTCCCTTTGCTGGACTTGCAGCTTGGCTTTCGCAAGCGCTTTGGTGAAGCGCGCGTCGTCAAATGGTTTCAGCAAATAGTCTAATGCGTGAAACTCGAAGGCCTTTAGCGCATATTGATCAAACGCCGTAACGAAGACAATCACCGGTAGTTGTTCGGCATCAATGTTCTCCAACACGCCAAAGCCATCCATCTCGGGCATTTGAATGTCGAGGAAGACGAGGTCGGGAGAATGCTTGCGGATTAGTGAAAGAGCTTCACGACCGCTGCCGGCTTCACCAGCGATTTCGATTTCCGGATCGTTGTCGAGCAACAGTCGTATGTTCCGACGCGCGAGTGGCTCGTCGTCAACAATGATGGTCGTGATTGGCTTTCTTGACGCGGTCATTTCCCTGGTAGCACAGACTTCAGCCTGTGTTCATTGTCAGTTGAGTCTATCGACTTGGGACCTCAACGCGGCTGACGGTAACGATGGTAGCGTCAACGGAAAGTAAACACAGACTGAAGTCTGTGCTACGTCAGACGCCTGAACGGCATGACCAACGAGACTTCGCAGCCGCCGCCCTGGCGATTAGCAATTGTGAACCGCTGACGATCGCCGTATAGCTGCTCCAGGCGCGCGCGCGTATTCGAAAGTCCAACTCCCTCGACGGGTCTTCCGCCAGCCTCCAAGCCCGGGCCATCGTCATAAATGGTTATGCGCAAGAGTCCATCGTCTCGTTCCGCATTAACGCCCACAGTTCCGGCAGCTGCGCGTCTCGAAATTCCGTGGCGTATCGCGTTCTCGACCAAGGGCTGAAGAATCAGGTTCGGCACCATCGCATCGAGCGTCTCCGGCATCACTTTCATATCCACCGTCAGACGATCAGAAAATCGCATTTGCTGGATGTCGAGATATAGCTCGAGGAATTCCAGCTCCTCCTTAAGGGGAACCTCCTGCTTGCCGGCGTTCTCAAGCGTATAACGCAACAGATCGCTCAGGCCCGCAAGCATATCCACCGCCGCTTTGTTCCTGCTATCGCGAACGAGACCGGCAATTCCATTAAGCGTATTGAAGAGAAAGTGCGGCTGCAACTGCATCTTCAAGGTTTGTAACTGGGCCTGCGCAAGTCGAGTCTCGAGCTGCGCGGCCCGGTATTCTCCTTCACGAAAGCGAAAGTAATAACGTACGGCATAACCCAACCCCAGAATCGCCGCGTAAATGATCAAGGAAATGTGAAACTGGCTCATTGCCCTGCCCAACAGGAGCTCGAAGAAAGAGCGCGCGGTTCTTTCCGGACCGAAAGGCGCAAACATCAGCATCGAGTATGTAAAAGCAGTGAACTGCCCGATTGTGATCAGAATCGCCGCCACTAAGTGAATGGGAAGCGTGCGCCATAACCTTCCACGCTCAACGGGAAATCGACGTCCCAGAGCCAGCACGATCGCAGTGCCCGGAATCCAGGGCCACCAACCAAATAGATTCGCGCCAATCACTCGCCATAGCGGGAGATTGAGGCCTTCTCTACGCAGGCCAAGATAAAGCTGGGTAGCGGTCAGTAGTCCGAAGAAGGTCCAAAACCCGATGATGATTATCCACTTCAGTCGGTTGCGCGACCTGCTGCCGTCGAGGTTATTAATTTCAGGTTTGCTTGAAGGAGTTGAGTGCATCGGAGCAGGACTGGACGAGCGAGACTAACACGACCAAGCTTCCGTTATCATGCGTAAGCAGCGAACCGTAATGAATTTGCTGCGAAGTGTGTACTGCAGGCTGCCAGCCTGCAGCTCGTACCTTGAGAGAATTGTCGGGCACGCGGCGACAGGCTGGCAGCCTGTCGTACATCAAGTTCGCGCCCAGCGCATGATCTCGATCAACGATCAAATAAATTGGCTGAACTGTTACTGGGCCTTGAGGCCGCAGACCTCGTTTCGCCCAAGAGTCCTTCACCACTCACTTCAGAATTGGAGAGGATAGACGGATCTGCTTTTGTAGTGAAGTTGCGAGAGATCCTACAGTGCGCAAGAAAAAGTAGGTAGTCGCTAAAACTGAGGCCACGGCCTGGCGCCGTGGTCACTCACGTTGGTCGCTAACAGAGGCGGGGCCGAGATTTTTGGTGATGCCACGGGCTTGTCCCGTGGAGTGTTCACGCTTCAGGCTGGTGGCAACGTGAAACACCACGGGGCCAGCCCGTGGCCTCTTGCGAACCGATGGATCAGTCTGTTTTTGTAGCTGTGAACATGAAACACCACAGGGCAAGCCTGTGGTATCGGCTCAGGCTTCAGTTCACCATTTATGCTCTACCTACTTTTTCTTGCCGCACTGCTCGACGCTTGCAATCAGCCAGGCCTTCACACACTGAACTAGATCCTCCCGCTACGCTTGCCTGACCCAGCGCATCACTTCAGGAATCGTAGCCTTCTTGCCGTACATCAACATTCCGACGCGATAGACGCGGGCCGCGAGCCACAAAAGCAAGCAGATCGAGACTATACAAATCAGCATAGACAAAGCGATCTGCCACAACGGCGGTGTTTGCGTGACGATGCGTACGAGCATGACTATCGGCGAAAAGAACGGCACCATCGAAATCCAGATCGAGAAAGAAGAATTGGGACTGCGCATAACCGGAAAGGCCATGTACAAGCCGGCCATAAGCAGAAAGATGATCGGCATCGCCACCTGGCCGCCTTCCTGTGTGGTGGTCACCATCGAGCCGACCAGCACGTACAGCGTCGCATAAATGAAGTATCCCAGCGCAAAGAAAACAAAAAGATAGATGAAGAAGGTTGGCGGAATCTGAAAGCCAACGCTGTCGAAGCCGCTGGATCGCAACGCATTTGCTCCAACAACCGTCAGGGCTCCGAACGCAAGCACCCAAATTCCAAGCTGAGTAAGAGCCACCAGTGAAACTCCAATCAACTTGCCGAGCATCAATGTAAACGATTTCACTGATGAAAAAAGAATCTCCGCAATCCGAGTTTCCTTTTCTTCAACAACCGCGCCCAATACGACCTGGCCGTAAAGCAGGACCGTGATGTAAATCAGAAAAGCGAGTATGAAAGGAAGTGCAAACCCTGCTATGCCCGATCCGCGAGCTCCTTCTTCTCCCTTTTCATTTACCGGATACACTTCGAGATCCACCCGTTGGGAAAGTCTTTCGAGCGCCTCTTCGCTAACTCCGGCCGCGGTTAGCCGTTGCTTTCGAACTGCATCGTTGAGTGCTCTCTCAATCTGAGATTGAGAAGGAAGGTCGCTGAGGTTACGACAGTAATAGATGGGTTTGACATTACTGTTCAGCAAAATGTCCGGCGGGATGATGAGATAGCCTTCCAGTTCCCCTTTTCCGATCCTGCCGTTCAGTTCTCGCTTTAGATCTTCCAGCGGGCGGTTTCGCCCCTCCACGTAAGTAACAACGAAACCTCCGTTGAAGTTTTGTCCAGCCTTTTCCATGCGCTGCTGGGTGTTGTCATTAACCGCATCCACAATCTCAACCTTAGCGTTTTTGTCGCGAGGCCGTTCGGTCTTCATCAACGTGCCCTGGACTGCGGGAAATAACTTCGCGCCTTCGGTCTGATCAATCACGGCGAGACGAGTGTCTTCAGTCTTCACCGACATCAACATTGTGGGCACCACCGTAAACACCATCAATAAGACGGGCCCAAGGATAGTCATGATGACAAATAACTTCGTGCGCACACGTTGGACGTATTCGCGCTTTACGATGGCGAGGAATTTCGTCATACGGCTTCAGTTACCTTTGCTATGAAAATGGTGTTAAGACTGGGCTCGATCATTTCAAACTTTCCGACAAAGGCGCCTGAGTCGATCAAGCGCTTCAAGAGCAATTGCGCATCAGCATCTTTCGCCAGTAACACCTCGATTTCATCGGCACTACGTTTGATGTCCGCCACCAGAGTCGGGTCATTCAGCACGCTTTCATCACCCTCGAATCTCAACGCCACTGAGTTATGTCCAAAGCTGCGCTTCACTTCACGAATGCTGCCCTGCAGAATCTTTTGAGAGCGGTTAATCAGACAGATGTCATCGCAGATCTCTTCAGCAACTTCCATCTGGTGCGTGGAGAAGATTATGGTCTTGCCGCTAGCCTTCAGTTCCAACACGATTCCCTTGAGCAGCTTGACGTTCACGGGATCGAGGCCGGAAAAAGGCTCGTCCAAAATCACCAGGTCCGGCTCATGCAGCACTGACGTGATGAATTGAATCTTCTGCTGCATGCCTTTCGAGAGCTCCATGCTCTTCTTCATTTTCCACTCTGAAAGATTGAGCTTGGCCAGCCACTGATCGATTCGTCGGTCTGCCTCCTTGGCTTTTATGTTTTTCAATTCAGCGAAGAACTTTAGTTGTTCACCGACCTTCATCTTTTTGTAGAGCCCGCGTTCTTCAGGCAGATAGCCAATGCGATCTTGAAGTTCAGGCGTAATGGTCTGCCCGAAGATTTTGATCTGACCCGAGTCAGGCGCGGTTATGTTGACGATCATTCGGATGGTGGTCGTCTTTCCGGCACCGTTCGGTCCGAGCAAGCCAAAAATGCGGCCGGCTCGCACTTCAAGACTAAGACGATTGACGGCCGTGAACTCACCAAAGCTTTTGGTTACGTTGTCCACCAGCACGGTGCTCGACACTATAGGCGCTGTCATCAATGGGGCCTCTTGAGTATGGCGATTCGATTACTTCAGTATTGCGGGGGCTAATACGAATTATTGGAAGTAAAGGTTTTGAATCTCAGTTGCGTCGCAGATTTGTTTGAGACATATTACATCGCACCCTTAATGGCCTAAGTAAACACGACAGCCGGTCATTCATACAACCAACTACACAGTTCGGAAATCTGAGAAGCACGCGGATTCCGTCTCAATGGACTCATTGAACCTAATTAAAGCCAAAGCCTCGACCCGCGGGGCCTGTCTTTCGCCGGCGAGCTTGTTGACTAGCGCGATTGGGTGTTGGTGCGATCGGTCCGGACTTCTCTGCACTCGTCTTCGCAGAACTAAGTACTTGCTCGCCGTGTTTGCCGGTTTGCTTTGCGTCAATGGCGTCGCACTGGGCCAGGCAGTTCCTAAACCAACACCACCTGAGCCTGAAGACATCGTTCGCGTGTACAGCGAGCTCGTGCAAACCGATGTCATGGTCTTTGATAAGCAAGGACGTTTCGTCAACGGCTTGAAACGTGAAGACTTTGATTTACGGATTGACGGCAAGGCCAGGCCAGTCGAGTTCTTCGAGCGAATTGCGGCCGGGACAGCTAACGAGGACGCACAATTGTCCGCTGCTCGCGGCTCAGCCACTTCGTCACAAAATGTGGCCGGCAACGGCGTTGTCCCTCTCGATCGCGGCCGCACAATTTTCTTTTTCGTCGACGACCTGCATCTGAAAGCTGCCAGTATGCTTCGGCTGCGCAAATTACTTCAGAAGTACATCGTCGAAAACTTAGGACAGAACGACATCGCTGCGGTTGCTTCGCCGACTGGAAGCATAGGCTTCCTACAACAGCTCACTGATAACAAGACTGTCCTGCGAGCTGCCGTTGAGCGTTTGTCGCCGCGCATTGGTGGGGCTTCAGATATCCAGCGTCCTCCAATGAGTGAATACCAGGCTCTGCTGGTTGACCGTCAGGAGAAGGACGTATCCGATTACTTTGTCGATGCTGTAATCGCAGAAACTCAAGTGCCTCGAGCCGCCGCCGAAGAAATGGTGAAGAGTCGCGCTCGGCAGATTTTGCGATTCGGCGCCACGGACACAACTAACTGTCTCGCGGCGCTCGAGGGTTTGGTACGCTCGGCGGGACAGCTACCAGGCCGGAAACTCATCTTCTTTTTTTCCGACGGGTTTTTTATCGACGATCAGAATTCTGACTCGATGGTTCGTTTGCGGAAGATTACGAGCGCTGCGGCTGCGAGCGGCGTAGTTATTTACTCCGTGGACGTGCGCGGTCTGGTCGCCTCGCTGGAGGATCCAAGTTCGCCAGCACCATTTGATCCGACGGGTCGTCTGTCACGGGGAGGCGGCGGCGAATTAATAGCTTCACAAGACGGAATGAATTCGTTGGCCCGCGACACGGGGGGCAGAGCCATCTTCAACACAAATGCACTCGACGTAGGCATAAATAATGCGATCAAAGAAACGTCTGTTTACTATTTGCTTGCCTGGCGCCCCGATCCTGAAACTAACGGCGATAAGTTCCGAAAGATCAGTGTCAACCTCGTAAATCATCCCGGTTGGACGGTTCGAGTTCGGCAAGGGTATTTCGATCGTGAAGCACCTCCCTTGCGACGTAAAGATAAGGCCAAGACTGAGACTGTCGCGCCGAAGATTGACCCCGAAGTTTCTACCAATGTCCTTCGCGACACTTTTCGCGAACAGTTTCCCAGTCGCGATCTTCCGGTCATCAGCAACGTTGGATACCTGGACGTGCCTGAAAAAGGAATGATGCTGAACCTCGCCATGCAGGTTGATACGAGCGAAGTTCAGTTCGTTCCCGAGGGCACTGGTCTAAAAGGCCTAATCGATATTCGTGGTACTGTCTACAACGATCACGGCAAAGCAGGAGCAACCTTCACTGACCGTTTGACGATCACTTCGGCGTCCGCCGAAGATCGTCAAAAGGCACGCAAGGAACTACTTTACAGCTATCAAGTTTTCCTGCCCGCAGGTCTTTATCAAGTTCGAGCTGGAGCGCGCGATCCGGTCAGCGGCAAGATGGGAACCTCGTACAACTGGGTCGTGATCCCCAGTCTCGAGTCCAAACAGCTGGCCATGAGCAGCATACTGTTGGGCGAACGACAATCACCTAAGCAAACTGGAGAGGGAGAGGCAGCGAATCAAGCAGCGCCCGGCGCTTATATGAGCCTTGATGGAACGCTTCACCGAGATTCGGTGCTTCGATTCATCGTCTACATCTACAATGCGCAAAGGTCAGCTGCCGATGCCCAACCCGACGTCGGCGTCCAGGTTCAAATTCTGCGCGATCAGGAACCCGTGATTACTACGCCCACCAAGAAAATCTCAACTGCCGGCGCAGATTTTGATCGGCTACCTTATGGTGGAGATCTTTCGTTGTCGGGTGTGGCTCCCGGTCATTACATCATGCAAGTGTCGGTGGTTGATCGAGTAGCAAAGACCAGTGCCTCACAACGGGTCAAAATCGAAATTAAATAGCGGTAGGGGCGGACCTGTGTGTCCGCCCTGTGTTAGTTTGAGTCCTCGTGGGCGGAGACACAGGTCCCCCCCTACACATATGAAAATCTGGAAACCAACACGAGAACAAATACTCGCGGCCGAAGGCAAAACGATCCGCGACGTTATCGCGCCAAATCTAAAAATCCTTTTCGCTGGCATCAATCCGGGGCTTTACACTGCCGCAGTCGGTCATCATTTCGCTCGCCCAGGCAACAGGTTTTGGGCAGCGCTTCACGACGCCGGCTTTACTGACCGTCTACTTTCAGCTTTTGAAGAGCGCGAACTGCTGAAGGATGGATACGGCATCACCAACGTAGCGTCACGCGCTACCGCCACCGCTGATCGACTTACGAAAGAAGAGATTCTGACAGGTGGAAAACGATTAGTCGCAAAGGTGCGCCGCTACAGGCCGGAGATACTTGCGATTCTCGGTCTCGGAGCCTATCGTGTAGCCTTCAATCAGCCGAAAGCCGTCATCGGGCGTCAGGAAGAAAAAATCACCGACACGGCAATCTGGGTGCTGCCGAATCCCAGCGGCTTGAACGCCAACTATCAGCGACCGGACCTGGCTCGATTGTTTCGCGAATTAAGATTGGCTGCTTCCGGCGCTTCTGAATAAACCTCGCTGTCAACACGTCTGCATTCAATGCGCAACCGACGATTTGTCATCGCCCTGGTCCTGGCGCTCGCGTTTTTGTTTCGACTCGTCGTCGGATTGTGTTCGCCGTTCTGGACGACGGACGATGAGAAACAGATCTATCTGATTGGCTTTAAGTTTTATGCCACTCGCAACTGGCCTTACTTCGGCCCCGACGTCACTTCTGCGATTCAGGTTCCCGGAGCTTTGCAGGGTCTCGCTGTCGGTTTGCCACTGGAGATATTACCGATTCCGGAAGCGCCATTTATCTTTTTGAATCTGCTCTCTTTTGCGAGCCTGGCTTTCTTTGCGTGGTATTGCTCGCGACGGTTCGCAGCCATCCCGAGGTGGCTGATCTGGGCCTGGCTCCTGACCGCGCCCTGGACCGTCAATCTTTCCACGAACATTTTCAATCCGTCATATGCACTCTGCGGCGCGATCCTTTTCTTTGTGGGCGCCATCGAGACTTATCCGTTTTTGTCTCGAGAATTGATAGCGCGACGGTGGTCCAATCTCATGATGGGCTTCGGACTTTTCTGGGTAATGCAATTCCATCTGTCGTGGGTGGTGTTGCTGCCTTACGCAGTTCTTTCGTTTTATTTTCAATTCAGGAGTGAAGCGAAGCTGGGCTGGCGAGGTCTGGCGTGGTTCTTACTCGGGGCGGTTGGACCGGCAAGTTTACTTCTTCCCACCTTCGTTAAGTATGGGCTTGCGGATGGACTTGGAAGCACAAATGAGACTGTCGCGTTTGGGGTGCAGAATATTCTGCAACAAGCCAACATCGTCGAGGGAGTGCTGGGGCGCTTCCTTTCTTTTGCGAGCTACGAGGTTCCGCGCTTCATCGGTAGCAACACCGCCGGTCGGTTAGCATTTTTGAGAGAGCACCTTTGGCTGGCTCCGTTCACTGTCTTCCTGATCTTAGTCGGAATTCTTCAGTGCATCGCGATGTTTTTCTTGTGGCTCCGCAAGAAGAATGGAGAAAAGGATTGGCGCGCGATGAAATACTTTATGCTCGGAACTGTGGTCTTGCTGTACGCCAGTTTTCTCTTCTCGCTGAAGTCCCCGGTTTCCCACACGTTTTATGTGACTTTGCCAGTAGCGATGTTGTACGGCTTTTATTGCTGGAACGATTTTTTGCAGAAAAAACTGTGGCGCAGTTTTGCATTGATTGTTATTGTCAGCGGCATAATTTTCGAAGCTGGACTGGCTGTTCATAACTATGAACACTCTTCCCTTTATTTGGATCGGGCCAGGGTCCAGCAAGCAATATCCAGCAAAAACTATCGCGTCCTGGGCGAAAGGCGACCCGGTTCACGCTATTAAAGCACTGAAATTTAGTGAAACGACATCACCATATTCTGAGACTGTTAAGGAGAACACCATGAACTTACTTAAACGAGGGTTACTGCTTTCGTCACTGCTAGGCGGCGGAGCGATCAATGTTCTGGCGCAGGGAGACGATGCGGGCGCTGCCTGCGGCGCGTTGGGTTGCGTCGGGGGCGGAATTATTTACCTGCTGTTTTTGGCGATCGTCTTTGGCGGTGTAATTGCCCTGGTCGTTTTCATTATCAAGTTCATCCGCAAGGACGCAATTGCTCGAGGCATGCCGAATGCTGACAGCATAAAGTGGCTGGGACTACTCGGCTTGATTGGCTTATTGATCTATTTGTTACAGCGACCTCAGGGCAACATCACTCCGTGCCCGAGCTGTGGCCAGAATCGCATGGAAGGGCTGCAGCAGTGTCCGCAGTGTGGGAATGCGTAAGCGGAAGCTAAAACTTGTTCTGTTGCTCGTGCTCTTACTCGGCACGTCGGGTTTCGCGTGGGATGTATCGCGACAGCCTGACCGCCAGTTAACGGCTCGAGCTTACGTCGGCTGTGTTCACGTTTATCAAGCGGTTGGCAGGCCACTGCTGAAAGGGTGGGTGGCCTGCCGCTTCCGTCCTACCTGTTCAGACTATTCAATTGCTGCCGTGCAACGTCACGGCATCATTCACGGCTTAGCGCTGACGTTCCGACGATTACGTTCCTGCCAAAACAGCGTCCCGATGGGAACTGTTGACAATGTCCCGGATTAGTCGTGGCATCGGCGTCCGTGGCATCGGCGTCCCGCCGATGTGCGGTGCGTTGGCATGCCGCCGACGGTGTGAAAGTCAATAAGCCACAGATAAACACGGATTACACAGATCTGAAAACAATGATGCTAGATCTGTGTAATCCGTGTTGATCTGTGGCTAGAACGATCTCACGGGCGGGACGCCCGTGCCACTACAGATAAACACGGATTACGCAGATCTGAAAACAATTATGCTAGATCTGTGTAATCCGTGTTGATCTGTGGCTAGAACGATCTCACGGGCGGGACGCCCGTGCCACTACAGATACGACAGCCACCAATCCTTCCGCCTCGCCTTGACCCCCGCGAACCACCTGCACAACGGGTAAAGTAGCAGCACGCCGCCAATCCAAAACAGGTAGACCATCCAAAGCTGAAATCCGAGGCCTTGTGGCGGCGGTTGGCTAAACTTGTCGAGCGGACTGAGGAAGTGATAACGAACCGGCTGACCTACGATAAGTCCCGCAACCACCGCGATCAGGTGAGCCGTGTACCATTGTAAGAGGTAGAAAAACAAGGGCACGCGTCCAAAGGTAACGAGCGCGTTTCGCAAGCGCGTCAGTATCGATCGGTGTGCGGCTTTCAGAGAATCTGATTCAAACCACCACAACGCCAACATCGCCGGCCCCAGGGTCATCAACAAAAACTGCAGCGACGGTGGATACTTAGTTGTATTCAAAAACGAAAGTGCAGTGAAGACGACGTTCTTTTGTTTTGACCAGTCCGCGTGTTCGCCGTAAAGGTGCAATGCCCTCAGGAAAATGAACAGACATGTGCTGATCAACCCCAACCCCAGTAGCCAGCTTCGTCGTTCCTTCACTTCTTTCCTGTATAAGGCGCCAAAAGCGTAACCAGCGGCCATGACTCCGACCCAGGGAATCAGGTTGTAAATGACCATAACGATCGGGCTCGGAAAACCGAAGACGGGGAAGAAGCTAAAAGGTTCGTGTAGCAGAATCCACAGCTTGGTCCACACTCCCGGCACGGGCGTTCCCGGTCCTCCCCAGCCTTCGACCTTAATGCGATCGAGAAGGTTGTGGAGAAAGATCATCAATAGTCCAAAACCAGCCACGACCTTGAGCGGAAGGTGAATCAAACCCGCGAGGACGATCATCGACACGCCAATCACCCAAATCACTTGAAGAAACCCCAGGAACCTTGGATCAAGGTTGAAAAAGACTCCAAACTTGACGACCGTCAATTCGAGCACAATCAGCCACAGTCCGCGTTTAATCAGGAATTTCGACAGTTCGCTTTTTGATTTGCCGCGCATTAACTGCAGATAGATTCCGGTGCCGGCGAGAAAGACAAACACCGGCGCACAATAGTGGGTGATCCAGCGCGTGAAGAAGAGCGCCGGCGTAGTCTGACTGAGATCCGTCGGATCAAACATGAAAGCACCCGTGTGCGCAAAGTCCCGCGTGTGATCAAGCATCATGATCACCATCACGATCCCACGCAGCAGGTCGATCGAATCCACACGCGAGCGCGCTGGATCGTTTGGACGCGACAATGAGTCGGGCGCCGACAGCGGAATGGCTTCAGGATTAATTGGACTGAGGTTCGCAGACATCTCTCTTCTCACTGGCACGCCAATAAAGGTATAGCCAAGTTCTTATTGAATTTGGATACTCCTGGGGGACAAAACATCAATCTGCGCCAGCTACCGGGCCGTTTTCCGAATTCTCGGCGCCATTGTGGTACGACTGCTTGATTATCTCGCGTAGGGCTAGGTGCTGCTTGTGGATCCAATTGAAGGCTTTCAGAACTGTTTCGACTTCTGACATCGATACGTTAATGTCTTCCAAACGCCGAGGATGGGTTAATCGATCCCGAATTCCTATCGCAGTCTTGAAGTCTTTCCAGCCCTCACCGTCACGTTTCAACTCAAACTCCACCCTTGCGGCTTTTGCTAACATCCGAAAGCAAAAAATTAGATTGCTATCGAGGCGAAGCTTTGCCTTTTTCCACTTAACCTCTCCCGCGTCCGTCAATTGGTACGAAGTCTCCTGAATCAACAAGAGTTCCCACGGTTCAAAATCAGCACCTCTGCGAATCTTGTCCATGTGGTGGTAGAGTTCGTGGAGCGATGAAGCCTCGGCCGCGCTTAATTGCTGATTGAGCAACCTACGCTGCAGCAAAACGTGAAGGGTTATTGCCTCTCCCTTTAACGTTGAGATCATTCCTTCAAAAAACGCAAACGTGGCGCGCACGAAGCCTCTGCGCCAAAAAAGATCCTCCTCATTATCTCGAATCCGAGTCCAGTAATGTTGGACATCGGACCGCAGGATCTCTATGACCCCGTAAACAACTTCGCTTATTTCTTCCCACGAGTCTGAACCGGTACTTTCATCGGAATTTGACTCGGTCGATTCCGAACTGGGCTCCTCTACCATTGCGCCACCTCGTCTCTCCTTTGGCGGTTGTCGCAGGTCGTTGTCACAATTCAACTTGCCGAGCCGAAATCACCGGGTCAAATTCTCGTAACTCGTTTAGTGTCTCATGTGCTAATGGTCCATCCATCTCAATCACGGCCATGGCTTCGCCGCCGCGTTCGCGGCGACCGAGATGAAAATGGCTGATGTTGACGCCACGCTCGCCGAGAATCGTGCCGACGCGACCGATCACGCCGGGCACGTCATGGTTGCGCATGACCAGCATGTGACCGTGCGGCGTAGCTTCGATGTGAAAGCCATTGATCTCAGTGATACGACCTTCACGCGCCCGGGCTCCATAGCCGAAGACAGTACCAGCCAAGGTTTGCTCGCCACTCTTCGAGATTACGCGGGACTGGATCGCCGGCACCGCATCAGAACCAGCACGAACGTACGCTGTCGTAACTGTAATGCCACGTTCTTCCGCGATTAAGAAGGCGTTGACGAGGTTGACTCGTGAACTTACGTCACGCAAAAGGCCGGCAAAAAAAGATCTCGTTACCGGGGCAGCATCAAAGTCGACTATCTCGCCGGCGAATTCGAGCCTCACCTCGCGGACAGCGCTGTCGACCAGTTGCGCCTGAAAGCGCCCCATACTTTCGGCAAGGGTAATGTATGGCTGCAGCGCATTCAGTTCTTTGGCGCCAAGTGCCGGCACATTTACAGCGCCTCGCAGCGCGCCACTCACAAGGTAATCGCGCATTTGTTCGGCTACTGTGAAGGCCACGCCTTCCTGCGCCTCGGTCGTGGATGCGCCCAAGTGCGGAGTAACGATGACTTCAGACAAAGCTAACAATGGATGATCCGCAGGCGGCGGCTCCTGGGAGAAAACATCAAGCGCCGCTCCCGCCACAACTCCGGCTTTGATGGCGTGGTGTAAGGCTTGCTCATCAACCAAACCGCCACGTGCGCAGTTGATAATGCGAACTCCAGGTTTCATCTGCGCGAAGGCTTCCGCGTTGACGATGCCTCGTGTCTCTGCGGTCAGCGGTGTATGCACCGTCAAAAAGTCCGCGCGAGCAAACACTTCTTGCAGAGGCAAAGCTTCGATTTCGAGATCGCGCGCTTGTTCAGGAGAGACAAACGGGTCGAAAGCGACGATCGTCATCCCGAGTCCGCGGGCTCGCTGAGCCACACCTCGTCCGATACGGCCCAGACCAACGATGCCAAGCGTCTTGCCCTGCAGCTCAACGCCGATGAAACGCTTTCTTTCCCAATTGCCGGCACGCAGACTACTGTTCGCCTGCGGGACATTCCTCGCCAACGCTACCAGCAAGGCAATCGTGTGCTCGGCAGTGGTGATGGTGTTGCCATCCGGAGCATTCATTACGACAATGCCGCGAGCGGTTGCGGCCGGCACGTCAATGTTGTCGACGCCCACACCCGCGCGACCAACGACTCGCAGCGAGGGCAATTCGTCCATTAGTTGTGAAGTGACTTTGGTTTCGCTGCGAACGACGAGGCCATCAAAATTCGCGAGTGCCGAGACCAGCTGATCAGGTGAAAGCCCGACTTTCTTCTCTACGGTGAAGCCGGCGGCTCGCAACGGTTGCAAGCCGCTTTCACTGACGTCGTCAGCTACAAAAATGCGGAAAGAATTAGTACTCATTATGTGATATTTGCAGTGTGTTGCCTTTAAACCTTCCCTAAAAAAGGTGGTATGGTAACAGCCCACGAAATTCGCGTCGAGCAAGGTCCGACAAACTTCAGAAGGCCTTGCAAAACTCTCATTCACACTCGGTTTCAACCGGGTGTATAAGGTACGGGAAAAAACCTAACCGGTTTAATGGTTTCCGCTGCCAAGTAAGAGAGGAAAACCGTTGAAACGGTTAACATCATCGTCGGGACACCGTTACCACCGGGTTGAAACCGGGTGCGAATGAGAGTTTTGATAGTGGCTCTCAAGTTTGTCCGACGCAAGGAGAATCAATGGAAATTTTCGTTTATCGGAACGGCGCAGACCGCGTCGAGAAGGGCCACACGGTCGACGAGTTGCCGGAGTTACTAAAAAATGAGAAAGACGTTATTTGGGTCGATATGGAAGAGCCCACCGCGGAAGACGAGAAGATATTGCTGGACGTTTTTCACTTTCATCCGCTCACCATCGAAGATTGTCATGAGAACCGTCATTATCCGAAGATCGAAGAGTTTCCTGGCTACCTTTATCTCATCCTGCATGGTGTGCGAGCTGACACCAGCCCCGATCATTTCAATACCATTGAATTGGATGCTTTTCTTGGATCCAATTACGTAATCACTTACCATCACGAGTTCTTCCGCAGCATCGCGAATGTGAAGCAACTTGTGCAAACAAGTCCCGTGGCCTGCAAACGCGGGGCTGCGTTCCTGCTGCATCAAATACTCGATCAGATCGTCGATTACTACTCGCCGGTGCTCGACGATTTTGATGAACGGATCGACCAGCTGGAAGATGACATCTTCACACTGCGCAGCCCCAGCAATGTAATTCTTGCGGAGATTATGGACTTGAAGCGCGGCGTGCTACGACTTCGCCGCATCTCCGCGAAACAAATGGATGTGCTTTATCGACTGAGCCGAGGTGAATACACTCTGGTTGACCAACAAATGCTCCCCTTCTTCCGCGATGTTCACGATCACCTCGTGCGGGTAACAGATTTGGCTGAGAACTATCGCGATCTGATCAGCGGCGCACTCGAGGCCTACCTCTCGGTTGTTTCGAATCGTTTGAATGAAATTATGAAAGTCTTGACGATCTTCTCGGCAGTGATGTTGCCGCTGACATTCATCGCCGGAGTCTACGGCATGAATTTCGAGAACATGCCAGAGCTCCATTCGCGCTACGGCTACTACGCGGTGTGGGGCATCATGATTGTGGTCGCAGTAGGCATGCTCTCGTTCTTCTGGAAGCGAGGCTGGATTGGCGGAAAACCCGAAAACCGTAATACCCGGGAACCGTAATACCCGCGAACCGTAAACCGTAAACCGTGAACAGAAAAGCCAGGGACGAAGATCGTATATAGAAAACCGAAAGCAGTACCGGTTGATTTTGACGGTTCACGGTCTCCGGTTCACGGTTTCCGGTTCACGGTTTCCGGTTCTCGGTTTCCGGTTCTCGGTTCACGGTTCACGGTTCTTTCTTACATCGGGCCGGCCCTCTCCTTCTCAGCGTTTTCGTCGAATTGCCCATCCGGAGACGGAGCAGTATCGTTAGCTTTTGAAGCGCTTGGGACTTTCTCTTCTTCTTCGAGATCACTTAATGTCTTGGCACTCGTTGCCTCGGCAGGCTGATCGGAAACACTTTTGTCGGCGCCTGAATTTGGATTCTCCATTCTTGCTCCCCCTAGCTCAACAGTTTTACCGGACGATCATAATAATAACGAACGTGCCTACCGCAGCATATGCGCCGGCTACCAGATCATCACACATAATTCCCAAGCCCGCGGGCAGTCTTTCAAATTTCCGGGCCGGGTAAGGCTTCACAATATCGAAAAATCTAAATAGAAGAAAAGACGAAACGACAAGCCACCATTGCGGACTAATCATCGGCACGGCGGGCAGCAAAGCGATTAGCTGTCCTGCAACCTCGTCAATAACCACCTTTCCGGGATCTTTACGCGAAGAAAGCTTTTCCACCCGTGACCCGGCCCAAATACCAGCCAAGGTCACAAAAGTGATCACCACCAACATTCCGGCTACGAGAATTCCTGCGGGACTTTGGTGAAAAACGTCGACGGCACCCGAAGCCTGAAAGGGTTTGAATAGCAACCAGCGATAAAGCAGAAACAGCCCGACCCCAACCATCGAGCCCCACGTCCCCGGCGCAATCGGAAAGTAACCCACGCCACACGTGGCGATGATTAGCGCCAGGTAGTCTGTCGCTGAGCGAGCGCTTCGCGGAACAACTGCGGCACCGTCACTTACTCCCGGACTTAATTCATCGGTGGATTCTTTGATGGCCATCAGAAACTAGTTCGGAATCCTGGAGATGGAGACTATAGGTTACTACTTTAGCCGCAGATTTCGCGGATTACACTGATTAAGAAAGCCTAACCAGCAAAGGTTCGGAATCGAGAACCCTCACCGTTCGAAAAGCCGTAATGAAGTCCTCGTCTTAAACATCCGCCGGAATCTGCGGCTAAAGTAGTGCAGCGACGTGAGCCACGCTGAGGCTGGACAGCTTACGCCACGATTGTTCCTACCAGGTCATACTCCTGTGCCCCGGTGATAAGAACACTTACTATCGACCCCGCCGTTGGCTCAAAATTCTCAGGCGCGTCGTTGATGAGGACGCAGCCGTCGATGTCCGGCGCCTGCGTTTCCATCCTTCCCTGCCAAAGCAAATCGCTTTCATTTGACTCGCCTTCAAACATAACCTGAATACTCTTGCCAATCATCGCTTTGTGTTTGCGTTTGGCGATCTTTGACTGCTCCTTCATTAGTCGGGCACGGCGTCGCTCGGCGGTTTTCGGATCGACTTTGTCAGGAAGATCATATGCCGGTGTCCCTTCCTCGTCGGAATAAGTAAACACGCCCACACGATCGAACTCGACATTCTTGACGAAGGCCAACAGTTCTTGAAAATCTTCTTCGGTCTCACCGGGAAATCCAGTGATGAAGGTGGTTCGCACGGCGATGCCGGGCACGCGCTTCCGCACTCGCTGAATGAGACGCTCCAAACTCTGGCGATTGCCGCCACGCTTCATCAGCTTCAGAACATTTTGAGAGGCGTGCTGCAAAGGCATGTCGAGATACTTCACCGCCTTTGGCTCTTCCGCGAGCACGTCGAGAAAACCATCGCTGATATGCGTCGGGTAGGTGTACATCACCCGCACCCAATCAATGCCATCCGTATGAGAAAGCTCGCGTAACAAGTGAGCTAAGGCATCCTGCTTTCCTAAATCTTCTCCATAGCGCGAGGAGTCTTGCGCCACCAGGATTAGCTCCTTCACGCCTTCCTCGGCGAGCTGTTGAGCCTCGGCTACGATCGAGCCGAAACGCCGGCTACGAAAGTGACCTCGCATCTGCGGAATGAAACAGAAGGCACACGGTCGATCGCAGCCTTCAGCAATCTTGATGAAGGCGTAGTGACTTGGTGTCGCCAGGACGCGAGGCGTGGACTCGTCGTACAGATAAGTCGCAGTCTGGTTACCAAGAGGAATGACTGGAAGCGAGCGTGGATTTCGCTTCGGATCGCAAACGGCGAGAATGTCCGAGATTTGACTGGTGCCGATGAACGCATCAACTTCCGGCATCCCCGCTTTCAAATCGTCCCGATAACGCTCGACGAGGCAGCCTGCTACAACCAGGCGCTGGGCTTTGCCTTCAGTTTTCAGTTTGGCTGCTTCGAGAATGGCATCAATCGACTCTTTCTTTGCCGACTCGATAAAACCGCAAGTGTTAACGACTACAGTGTCTGCTTCGGCGGCGTCTGCTGTGATAGTAAATCCGTTTTGCTTCAGTTGGCCCATCATGACCTCGCTGTCGACGAGGTTCTTGGGACAGCCGAGGCTGATAAAACCAATCTTATGCATAGATCAAAAGTTTCAGGTTTCAGTTTAAGGTTTCAGGTCTAAGGTTTCAGGTTTCAGGTTCTTTGTGCTTGGTACTTGGTCCGCGGGTTTTTGGGCGTTGTTATTTTGTTCTGTCTCAGATCTAAGATCTCAGATCGCAAATTTACAGGATTCGAATCAAGCAACCCATTTGAAATCTGAGATCGAAGATCGGAGATGCAATCAGCAATCATCAATCCGCATTCTGCAATCGCTCCAGCCACTGTTCAATCTGCCTGGCATCAGCTCCCGATAGCTTTTCTTGTCCGAAGCGAACTCGGTTATAGATTTCGGTAATTCGAACCACTTCATTCCAGCCGAGCCCAGTAGCAAACTCCAGTGGAGTCTGCTGCGGCTCGCGCTTGAAACCGCGTTCAACTAACACTCGTGTCAGACGCTCGTAGAATTCCACCGCTGAAGGACCGGATTGTGCTCCACGCTCTTCCAACCGCAACGCGCGACGCCACCCCATGCGCGATATCCTTCGAACCAACCAAACAACGCCGAGCAAGGCGATGACTAAACCAGCCAGTCCCAGAATACGCTGCCAGCCGATCTTCGGCATCTTGCCAACTGCGAACAACTCATCGGCAACATTGCGACGGTATTTAAAGAGCCGATTGTTCAGCGAACTGGCGAGCGAGCGTTGTTCCTGCTTGTCGTAACCGATGATGTACTGAAACCACATCAATTCGAATGCGTCAGCATATTTTCCCAACAAGCCAGCCAGGCCGAAGCGTTGCGGCACAGTTCGACCCGCAGCGGGAGTAGGATCGAAAGTTATCCAGGAATTCGTTTCCGGAAAATAGACTTCGACCCACGAATGGGCATCGCTCTGGCGCACGCTATAGGCATCGGCGGCTTCGTTGTATTCGCCGCTTAGAAATCCATTCACGACGCGCGCCGGAATGTTTTGCGTGCGCAGCATCACAGCCATCGCTGTTGAAAAGTATTCGCAGTGACCCTGACGCACGTTGAATAGAAAATCAGAAAGTGGATCAGGGCCGCTCGCTTTCATTTCGAGCGAGTAGGCGTAACCGGTGCGGAGTTCGGACTCGATGGCGCGCGCGGCGTCATAAACGTTATGCGCGCCCGAATTCAGGACTGTCGTTCGAGCTAATGACGTTATGCGCGGATTCAGCCCTTCGGGCAGCTGCAGGTATCGCTCGATCGAGGCCGGGTAAGGTCGTCGATCCCGTCGCAGAGTGTCTGGATCCGGAGTGGTAGTGTCGGAAACCGCTTTGTAAATCAGCCGCTCGAATTCGTGACGCCGAGATTGAATTGAACCTTCAGCATCCTGTCTGACAAAAGGAAAGGGACCCTGGACAGCAACGGCGCGCGGCGCTGCGAAAATAACCGGCGCATCAAGCGGCTCGAGAAAAATCGTTTGCGTCGTCAGCCGGTGCAACGACTCGGCAGTGTCGAGCTGGTAAACGCCGCAACCGGGCCCGCTATTGTTGCAACGCTCATCCACTTTCTTTTCAGAACGTCGAGACTCGTTGGATTTTTTCCAGGCCCGTCCGGTGAACTCGTCCAAAGCCACGCCGCGCCACCTCAGTTCGCGAGCTGTGCCAATTGGGGCCTCCTCGATTCTCACATGCATGACTACCTGGTTGTTTTCCTTGAGCGTCCCGATCTCGCCGAGTTGTACGCTTTCAGAAAAGCCGATGAAGTTTCCTAATCCCGAGCCACCGCGCGTGAAGATTGCAGCTCCCGACCGCGGCGCCACCAAAAATAGCGGCAAAGCAAGCACGGCAATCAGAATCAGGAAGACGACTGACAATACCGGCAAGCGTCTTATCTCCGTGTTCCGCCGTGCTGCAGTTAATTGGGCCAGTTTCCTCAATAACAGCGAATCTCTGGCTATCAACAGCCGCGTGTCGGCAGGTTTCAAAACGCGGCGCGCCTTGTGAATTTCAAATGAGACGACAGTGGAAACGCTGCACACGAGGTAGACGCTGAGTGAAGCGAGAAAGATCGGGCTGAAACTCAATCCCGCCGCCAGGAGAATCTCGAAAAACGAAATCAGATAGATAAACACCCAATCACGATCGGCTTTGACCTGAAAAAGCTTGATAAGCGAAAGCGCGACGATCAAGTGGGCGATTGATCCGACCAGGGCTTTTGTCTGCCAGTCGTCAAACAAGCGAAAGCCGGGACTGGATTGATAGGTCCAATCGAGATAGAAGATCGGAATCGAAATCAGTACGAGGACGAGCCCGGTGCGCTCCGTCATTTGCCACCGTGACCCTTCAAACCGCCACGAGACAAGTAAAGTGGCGCAGAAGGCTAACCCGAGACTCCAGTGAAGCGCTCCAGCCCACACGAGGGATAGAGTGGCCACGGCCAGCATGGCGTATGAAGAAGCTCGGAAGTAAGTGTTGAATGACACGGCCGATTTTAGATTGCTGATTGCTGAATTCGGATTGGAGATTCGGTATCAAACTGAGATCTGAAGATTTTGAGATCTGAGATCTGAAGTTAAAACCCGCATCCCGCAAACAGTTTACCCTGACCAGCGTCTGTTTAATAATCGACCACCATCACGCTTTCGCCAACTTCCCGCCAAATCGGGAACGAGTTCGCTACCTTAGACGAAGCAACTTGAACCAGGCTGACATGGCTTGAAAGTGATCGACGTGATCCGGGGCCGAATTCCCAGCGTAACCGCGCACGTGAAAACCACTGCTATCAACCGCGCTGAGCTGCTGCATTCCGATCGGTCCAGCTCTTAATCGTGGGCGACGAACCAACTTGAGTTGAGTAAGCAGGTAATCGCCACATTCAGTCGTGCTCGCATAAGCACCAGGAAAGATCTCGGAGTGGGTGAAAACAAAAATCTTTCTTTTGAGCGTAGCTTCGCGCGCGAAACTAACAAAAACATCGAGACCAGTGGAGTCCAATGCTCCGCCATCAGCCAACAACTTCCCTTCCGGCGAGTAGCTGGTGTGCATGCCATCGAGAAGCAACACACCGTTCACCAAGGCAAAGTAATCGGGGTTGCGCAGAATTTGACGGACCGCACCGTACCCGGCGGAAAAACCTGAAAGAGTAATGGATGACCAGCCTCGCTTAAGACCGAGTTCTTGAGCGGCCTCGTCCAGCAGTGTTTTGAATAGCTCAGGTTGTTCGAACGGACGCCGGTAAACACTCGATCCGCTTCCGAGTTGCACAGTGATCAGAGCAGCTTGTGGCAAGTGGGTCGCAACGTGATATTCAGCTAACCACGGCGCGCCGTGAAAGTGAACGAGTAGCGGCACCGGTCGTTCCGGCTTAACTCTCGGACCAACGAACAACCGCGCTCCACGCAAAGTCGTTAACTCAACCCGACGTCCAGGAACTTCGCTTTGCCCGATCCGTGGATGGGGCCTGGTGTGGTCCACCATCGGGCTGGGACTCTGCGGGGTTTGTGGGGCCGTAATAACGGAACTTACAATACAAATCAGTACAACTAACAAACGCGGTAAACGCCTGCTGACGAGTGCTAGGATCATCAACCTATGCTAGCTGGTTTTGAGAAGTTGGAACACCATAGTCCGTAGGGACTGGACGTTCATAGACTCCAGACGCTGTCGCGAAACTGTTCAAGCAAGTCTGCCAACAAATGAGTGGATTCGGGCCTTGCCGCCGCACCGTGCGGAAAGGTTTTGCCTTCCGACCTGAGCTTTGATGACTTAAGGTTGCGCCGGCGATTTCGAGGCGCAGACCAAAGATTTCTGAATACTTTGGTAGGAAGACATAGGTCGGCTCAGCTCAACGGTATTCCTACCTTTCATTGTGCAGGCGCCTTCTTTCTTGGCAGCTTTTCGTCCCTCATCGCTGTGTTATACAGGAAGGCGGCCATGATGGTGGAGGCTTGTTTCAAGTCTTCAGCCTGGATGCGATCGAAGACGTCCTGATTGGAGTGATGAGTGCGCGTATCGTACTCAATCTCGTCCTGGATGAATTGAAAGCCAGGCAAACCGATCGCCTCGAACGACAGATGATCGGTACCGCCCGTATCTGAGGCTGTTATGGTTGACGCTCCCAGATCTCGAAACGGCGCCAACCATTCTCGAAAGATCGGGCGCACCGCTTCGTTGCCCTGCAAGTAGATGCCTCGGATCCTCCCAGTGCCGTTATCCAGATTGTAGTAAGCCGACAGTTTATCATATTCGGGACCGCGCGTGATTTTCGACGCCACGCCGCCCTGAATCATGCGCATGAAGCTCGCGTCCTTCGAGTCATTCGCCGGAGCGCCAAAGTGTTGCGCGACGTAAGCTCGCGAACCGAACAGTCCCTGCTCTTCTCCGCTCCATAAGCCGACGCGAATCGTGCGGCGCGGTTTTAGTCCGAGTGCCTGAATAATGCGCACAGCTTCCATAGCCGCAGCGACTCCCGCGCCGTTATCGGTGGCCCCAGTACCCGAGTGCCATGAATCCAGGTGTCCGCCGATCATCACGATCTCATCTGCCTTATCTGTGCCCGGAATTTCGGCGATAGTGTTGTAGGCATTGAGATCAGAATCGGAGAATTGCGCGGAGACGGAAACTCTCATCTGCAACTTCTCACCGGCTTGAATCATGCGCGCCAAACGATTGTATTGTTCGACCGCAAGCACGAGCTGGGGAATGATGCGAGGAGTGTCTTTCTCCCACGGCTGTGGAGCGTTGATGAAAAGACTGCGAATCGTAGCGAAGGGTGACGACATGTCCAATTCGTGAGGAACGACGGCTTCGTCTACGAAGATGGTGCCGCCATCACCCTGGCTCGCTTCGATCACCATCACCGCACCCTCGGTACTGATGAAGTGAAGCGCCTTCGCAGCAAAAATTCGTCGCTTGATAAACTCCTGAATGCGCGGACTGGACGTTACCGAGGAAATGCCGGGAGCGTTCGGATCACCGGCGTCCGCAAGGCTGAGCAATTCTTTCTCTGACAAACGCGTGGCCGGGCTTCGAAGTGAGCCGCGACGTCACGCATGAGCCCGGCTAAAACGATCTTGCCGCGCAAATTACCCTTGAACCGAGCCAGGCCAGCCTCATCTTTCGCGTCGAAGTAGACAACCTCGGCGCTGGAAATGTCGGCTCCGGGTGACCATGCCTTCGGATAAGCAATCAGTGGTATCGCCTGTGGCGCCATCACGGCCGCCGAGAAATCTTTCAATACCCAGCCGCGGCCGAATGGGCCCCAAGCCTCAAGATGTGCATTCTGCAGGCCCCACTTGGTTAGCTGGTCGCGAGTCCACTCGTTAGCGCGCTTCAAGTTGGGCGAGCCCGTGAGACGTGGTCCGATCACGTCGGAAAGGTAGCTCAAGGTTTCCATTACGCGCGAGCGTTTCAAACCTTTTTCACGGATCAGAGCGATAGGATCGTTTGGAGCTGATGCCGTCTGCGTACTGGTTTGATTGCTCGTCGATGCCTGGAGATGTTGAGCAAAAGTGCTCAGCGGTGCAATTAAAGTGACGATTAGTCCAAAAGCTAGAAGATGACGTTTCATTAACTGGTTTCTCCGGGTGAACTTGCAGTTTGGAAAGAAATCACACCAGGCGTACTCAGTTCCGTTTACGGATTTTATGAGAAGTCGCTTGATGTGGAGTGCAGATTATATTCCAGGTTGAGGCTGCCTGGTATCGAGTGGCAAGCTCGCATGCTCTCAAAATAGTTCTTCGCCAAAAAGTGATGATAGTTTTCGACGAATCTTGCGCCTTTCTGAATGAAGCTGCTGCCAGACACTCAACGACTCGCCAACCGAACCAAAGCCTCATGATAGTTTTCGAGCCAATTTTTCGCCTTAGTCATTGAAACAACTGCAGTGGCTTGCGAGTGGATCGACCTCAGTCGCGAAGAAGCCATGGCAGAGACAATGAAACACGATAAACGACTCACTTGACAAAAGGAGATGGAAATGAAGATTAGATTAGCACTCACGCTATTAGTCCTCACCGGGCTGGTCAGCATCGCTGGTTCACTTCGCCTAGGAAGTTCGGCGGCTGCACCTCCGGCTGGCCATTACGTCAATAACGACTACAGAGGCGGCTCCAGCTTCGATCTCGTAGGCGCGGGACCAAATTTAGAGCGCTGCGGAGCTTTTCCGCAAAACGTCGAGTTGAGCTTCACTGGCTCGGGAATTGACACCGAAGGCGGCTATAACACGGCTGTCTTTTCTGCGTGTACCAACACCATAACCAATCTGGTCTTCGATCTGAAAGCTACAGATACTTATGCGCAAACCGGTGATCAGGTCTTTATCGAAGGGGACCCGTTCGTTTTGGAGCCCAACCTTGATATTTGCGCCGCTACAAATGCCCGCGGCGTGAAGTTTCGTGTCGCCGGCGGTACGGGCGGGCACGCCGGGGCGACGGGCCACGGGCATTTCGATATCTATAGCAACCTGACGCCATGCAATGGACTGGTGGTGGCGGCGCACGTGTCGTTTGAAGGAATGATCAAGGTACCAAATTAAGCGCTCCGACGTTGCTTCTGGTACTGGCGCGCAACAAGAAGCCCGCGAGAACCAACTCGCGGGCTCCTTTGAATTAAACCCGGCGACTTCCTACTCTCCCACGAAAGGCGCAGCGTTCAGTCTCCAGTTCAGAGGCCCAAAATTTCCCTTGCGAATTTGCGGTCAACGGGATTTGAAGCAAACCGAGCGACCAATGACCGCCGACGCTCCCACGCAGTTTCTTCTATTGCAGTGTCAATCCTCAAGTTACGCAAACGAACCAGAAGCGAGCCGACATGGCGCAATCGTTCACGCGCCAAGTGGTCATTGTAAATCGCATCCGAAGTCGCCGTGCCCGCCGAAACTGTTGGTCGGTTGCTGGGTCGAATGCTGCGTGCATATCTCACAGGCGTTAGATAGATCTCGTCAAAACCCTCGCCCGCTCGATAGTTTATTCTCTCTCTAAACAACTGCTCGCGAAACTTGAGTTGAATAATCGTAGGCGAAAGTACAACAACGGTAGCTGCGTCAGGCCACCCCATGTCATTAACTAGCTTGTAGTAGCGTTTCCATAGCTCCGTATGTCTTAACTGTTGTCCTCTTAGAGAAACCTTGAACACAGCAGAAATCGGGACATCTGGTTCGATTTCAAAAATCTGCCCTGGAAGATGGCTGACTGAAGTTAGGTGTAAGCGTAAGAAGCTTGTGGCGGAGAAGTAATTGGAATAATAACTACCGATGTCCCCCCAAGTTGAAGCTTGTAGAACCCTTAGGTGAGTCCTTAATAGATACAAAGCCAAAGCGCGATCGAAGAATTCGTCTGCTTCACGATGCATCGCTCCTGCGAGTTCCGGACTGTATCCATGCTGGGTTTTCCCTGCTCCCGTGGCCCATACTCGAAAGACGTTGTCACGGACGTAGCCGACGGTTCTGCTTGCGATGCCAGCAACTACTTCGAGGTCAGAGAAAACCATCTAGTTTATTGGAGACGAAGCTTTTGCCCAGCGTCGTTCCCATCCGCCTGTGCCGATCTAAGGCAAGCTGCGAGAGCGCCAGCTAATCGATTCTCTCCCGGATGACCGGCCCATCCCTTGTGGTTTTCCGCTGAGAAGTTGTATGAGGCTACTGGTGACAGTATGGCTTTTGCCGATTCCGTTCTGAAGTCACCATAACGCTGAATGGTTTGGGTTAATACTTGCGGAAGGATGATTAAGAACGCCGTAAAGCCAATGGCCTTCGTTAGAACGCTCTTCTTATTTCCCCAGTCTACCGGCATAGAAGATTTCACAGCCGTGAAGTAATTCCTGAGAATTCCATACTGCTCCTCCTCCGAGTATTGATATAGTGCGCCCCTATCTGAAATCAACGCTTCCAACGACGTTATGACACGGGTCTGAGTAATAAACCCGTTACCGCCACCAGTCATATCAATTTGCCCATAGAAGGGTGACTCGGGTTCCTTGTTTAAGCGCGCGGCCAGCTCATGTCCCCGCTGCTGAACAAAAGTGCCGTCCTTCGTCAGATCCAAGAGGTCGTACAGTAGAGATGTTGGCACACCTTTTTGTTTTGAGTTTATGATCTTGAACTGCTTCGCTTGATTCTCAATATCCAATCCTATAAACGCGGTCACCGCAATATCGTAAACCTTGTTTGATTGCTTAAGTCCAAACATTCTGTGTTGACCATCAATGACCCAAGCCGAACGCCCTCGATTTGGAACGGTAAGCGTTGATGTCTTAGCATCATATTTGGCGCCTGGTTCTAAGTTTAGAACAACACTGTTCGGGATGCAGCCACCCTCTTTATCAAGATATCGCGCGATGTCCGCAGCCCGCTGCCGCGAAAGGTTGCGCTGGTACCCCTCCAAAGTGTCATCTTCGCGCCGACTCACAAACGCGATTTCATCTAATGTCTTCGAGTCCAACACAAATGAATAGAGAGTCCAAGAGCCTTGTTTTGCGACCGCAGCCCTAATCTTCAGGTGGGCCGGAGCTCGACTAGTCTTCTTTCGCTTCATGACAATCTCCTGAATTGGAAGCCCAAACAAAAAGCCCGCGAGAGTGTATCACTCTCGCGGGCTCAGATAATACTTCCGGCGACTTCCTATTCTCCCACACAGTTACCCGTGCAGTACCGTCGGCTCCAGTCGCCATCTAGCCGTTACTCCAGGAATTAATGCAGATATAATGCTTTCGGTCCCGATTGGACATTGGCGCGTTACCTATCCGCCCAGTTCGGCTCGGCATTCCGTAACTCCTACAGACCTACTAGACAAACAGTCTCCTCAAGAGGTGCCCCCACTTATGATCGGCGAATTGTTGAGCTATATCGTCAGCGGCATTATAGGCAGTGGTGTTGCAGCAACTTTGGAAGCAACCTTTCAACCGGTTAGCAAATCGATAAAGTTCCTCAAGGTCATAAGGCCGCTAAATAGAGCGACTCAACTTGATCGACCCGCGGATTTTGCTGATTTCGGTTGTCATTGGAAGAACACTGATCGCGAAGAGATTGAATACCTAGAATCCTCGTCACTCTATTCCAAGTTCAAAGACTTCACTCGTTCCGATCAAAAGATACTAGTTGTTACCGGGAGGTACGGTACAGGGAAAACCTATCTATGCAAGTACCTGGCAGGTCGACTGGCCGAAGAATCACATTATCCTAGGGCAAAGATTCCCATTTATTTTGATGCCTCAAAAATTCATTCTGACAATATTCCCTCCGAGCTTATATCCCAGTTGAACAACAGGGGCTGCACAAGTTTGTCTCTTAGCGAACTGGGACATTTAATCAAGGTGGGACGGGTGGTTATTTTCCTCGACGGCCTCGACCAACTACCCTACCTAATGGGCGGAACGGGCATTTTGGAATCGATCTTTGACTTCATATGTAGCAATTTTTCAGCAAATGGAGGGAGTAGCGTCATCCTGGTAGTTAGGGAGGAGTTTTATCAGGTTAGCCCAGAGTTCCAACAATTTGTGTTGGATCGAGACGTCACAACTTTGCACCTCAGAGGGTTTGTCCAGGACAATCATCTTAAGAAGTTTATCCTACTGACCGACAAGGAGCAGGGTCTGGACAAATGGACACGGACCAAGGAACTATTGAGTGAAGACCCGAATCTAAGAGATCTGCTTCAGGTGCCCGTGATTTTGAAGCGATTTGTCGCCCTAGACTTACATATTCTTAGGCGAATGGTCTCAACAGGCATCACCTTAGCAAACATTTACCGATTGAGCTTTGAGAAAACAAGAACTGATGGGCGGTTTCTCAGGGATCTTGCTTACTGGCTTTTCAGAAATGACCGTTACTACTTCAGCATGAATCATGAACTGCTTCAGCACTTAGCAATAGACAAAGACAGTTGTCGAAGCAAGCTAAGGGCTCAAGGACTAATCATAGCTCAAAGTGGTTATTTCCAATTCGAACACCAATCCTTCCGCGACTACTTCGCGGCCGAGCGAATCCTTCAGGCTATTGATGAAAACCAAGGAGAGGCGTTTTTATCAGATCGGGTGATCCACTATCTTGTCTCAGAGTTTGTTGCCGGACTGCTCGACAACGAATTATTTGTCAAACTTGTCAGCATCATTGATAGCACCACCAACGATCTAGTGAAGAACAATATTATCGACATTGTTTCTGAGGTGGAAGACGAGGCCCTCAGATCTCAGGCAGCCAGTCTCATCTCGGAAAGAATCAAGAGTCTCAATTTTGACTCCGACCTGAACGAATACCAAATATTCCTGGCTGCTATCGGAGGGATATTTGGTTTCCGGGAGCCAGTCGAGACCCTTGTCGACTATGCAAAATCAATCGGCATTGGCAAATTCACGGAACTGTTCTTTATTACGAAAAATGGATACGAGTATTACTCCAATAGCCAAGATTGCTGGTTGCTTGAATGGCTGAAAGCCTTGCCGTCGAAGAAGTACGGATACACCCGTCTCGTTCTATGCTACATGTTGGGTGAGATGAAAGCCGAGAAATCTATTCCGCACCTTAAGAGAATTATTTTGGACAGCACCGAAGATATACTCCTTCGACAGTATGCTCACGAGGCTCTAAAAAAACTCGTCGGAGAAACCAACCTTGATGTCTCGTCCAAATGATAACGTCAAATCCCTCACCATCGCGAAGCAATCCCTCATTACCAACTAGCAGAAAAGCCCGCCTGATTGAATCAAGCGGGCTTTCTTAGATAATCCCGGCGACTTCCTACTCTCCCACAGTGTTACCCGTGCAGTACCATCGGCTCCAGCAGGCGTAACTTCCCGTTCGGGAAGGGAACGGGTGTGACCCTGCCGACAAAATGTTAAAATGGCGCGCATGAACGAGGCTTCAGCACTAGCTGATTGGACACCCGATCAGATTGCTCTGGGTAAGCGATGGGTAAGGACATGGCAACTCGCCGCCATTGAGCTGGAAAAGATCAGGCGGCGGGAAATTCGAGAGCTTGATACTTACGAAAGTATTCGTCGTCTTTGCGGATCGGCGGATTACACGAAACCTCCTTACGCGCCCAAACCGTGGTCCGGCCTTGTCGAACAGCAGCGGTGGTTCATGAAGGCAGCTGGCCGTGAATGAAGTTATCCGCGCGGCCGCTGCAAACGATCTGCCAGTCCGCAAGGAATCCTAAATAGATCCAGCGACTGCCTGTCCTCGGTAGCTTGGAATTACACACAGATTGGAAAGCAAAAGCCCGCTCGAGTTAACGAGCGGGCTTTACTAATAATCCCGGCGACTTCCTATCCCGATACATCGGGATTACCCGCGCAATACAAAAGGCAAAAGCCCGTGAGAACATTTACATTCCCACGGGCCTTACTAATAATCCCGGCGACTTCCTACTCTCCCACACAGTTACCCGTGCAGTACCATCGGCTCCAGCAGGCTTAACTTCCGTGTTCGGGATGGGAACGGGTGTGACCCTGCCGACAAAATCACCGGAAAACTTTCTGAGATCTCAAATTTCCGATCTCAAATCCGTGTTTAGTTCTTTTCAAAGTCCCGATCTCAAATTTCAAATTTGAGATCTCAAAAGTTCTTGGAAAATCGAATAGTGACCGACAAGGCATTTGAGATTTGAGATTTCAGATCTCAGAATCGCGCAAGCGCGATGCTTGTTGCTTGAGTAAATTTTATGGTCAAGCCATGGGACTGATTAGTAGTGGTCAACTGAGCACATTACTGCACTTACATATCCACCCTATTACCTCGTGGTCTACAAGGAGTCTCACTGGCAGGATTAATCTTGGGTCTGGCTTCACGCTTAGATGCATTCAGCGTTTATCCATGCTCCACTTAGCTACCGAGCGCTACGGCTGGCGCCATAACTCGTACACTAGAGGTGGATCCATCCCGGTCCTCTCGTACTAAGGACAGATTCC
>DATNBH010000092.1:0-55740 GCA_035572035.1 Pyrinomonadaceae bacterium
CACTGATTTACCCGAATCCAGCAGCTTCACCGCTGCCAGCTTGAACTCGCGCGTAAACTTCCGTCGTGTTAACGCCACAGTTGCTCCCTCCTATTAAAAACTGTAGCTTAACTCGTGGTCTCATTTTTGGGGCGCACTCCAAAGGACCAATCCCAACCTCTCTTTGTAGGTCGACCTTGAACTATCCACCAGCTGCCGCAGGTGGGATTTAAGACTTTTCGGCAAAGCTATTTTGACCTCTAACTTCACTGGCTGAGCAGTGTCACCAACACCTACTGAGTAGTTAATGAAGACCTGAACATTACCTCTCACAATATCTTGCTTAGCCGCTCGATTGGCGAGCGGAGGGAGCGCTTGGTGGTGAGTAGGTCGGACCAGAGGTCGCCGACAGTTGCGATGCGTTGGGGGAGGTTGCGGATGGTGAAACTCGTGGGCGAAACCTCGCGGCGTTCGACTTCGGCCCAGGTGCAGGGTGCGGAGACGGGGGCGCCTCGTCGGGCGCGAACGGTGTAGGCGGCGGCGAAGGTGGCGCTGTAATCGTTGCGGCCGGTGTCGACGAGAATGCGGCCGCGCCGATCCACTTTGTGAAACTCGCGGGTGAGATTTTCGGGATCACGCGCCACCAGTAACTTACCAACGCGATGAGCGAAGCGCGCGACGGTGGCGAAATCTGCCTTTGCGTCCAAGGGCACTGCGATGTGAAATCCTTTTGACCCGGTGGTTTTGATCCAACTTGGAAGGCCCAGCTCCAAGAGTAACGCGCGCAGGTCGAGCGCTGCTTTGCACAACGAATCCAGATCGTCGTTGGACGGATCGAGATCAAAGACGCAGATGTCGGGCTTGTAGAGGTTCGGCGTGCGCGACGGCCACACGTGAATTGTGATGCTGTTTTGATTCGCGAGCCACAACAACGATTGGGTGTCGGTCACAATCGGATGATTGACTGTGCCCTCGTTCTTTGGAACCTCGACGCGTTTCAACCATTCGGGAAAACCTTTCGAGACGTCCTTCTGGAAGAAGCCGGGCGCGCCGATGCCGCGGTGAAAACGCTCCATCGTCACGGGGCGGCGGCGTATGTGAGGCAGCATCACCGGCGCAATCGCTTCGTAGTACGACGCGAGTTCTCCCTTGGTGATGCCGTCGTCGGGGAAGAGGATTTTCTCTGGATGACTAATCATCTGTAGTCGGCTAGTTTGTGAGATGACATGGGCTCGCCTCATGGTAAATCTATCAAAGGTCGAATCTTAATCATGGGAATGCCACGGGGTTTTCACGTTCGCTGCTCCTAAAGAGTCGAAGTAGCATCCAGCGTGATCACCACGGGACAAGCCCGTGGCATCCTTAAGAATTCCGAGTTCGTTGGGCTTTAGCTACCAGCATGACGCTCCACCTGGAGAGTCGAAGTAGCATCCAGCGTGATCACCACGGGACAAGCCCGTGGCATCCATAAAAATTCCGAGTTCGTTGGCTTTAGCTACCAGCATGACGCTCCACCTGGAGAGTCGAAGTAGCATCCAGCGTGATCACCACGGGACAAGCCCGTGGCATCCGTGAAAATTCCGGGTTCGTTGGCTTTAGCTACCCAGCATGACGCTCCACCGGACAAGCCGGTGGTATCACCCTAAATCCTACACCCTAAATCCCACACCCTAATTCGCATCCCACACCCCAAATCCTACAGCCTGACACTGAGGAGGCGGGGGTGGCGCAACTTTCCATGCACGGTCCATTCGATAAAACCGACCTGGACCACGAGCTCAGGCTTGACCCAATGTGCACGAACTCGCGGCAGTCCAACACTCTTCGTAAACGGGGGCTTGGGAATTTCGATCTTGTCGAGTCGCTCGCGGAGTTCGAGTAGCAGTTTGGTGTCAAAGCCAGTTCCGATCTTGCCTGCGAAGACGAAGTCGTCGCCTTCGAAGTAACCCACCAGCAGCGCTCCCAAGCCAACGCGCTTGCCTTGTGGATCTGTGAATCCTCCGACGACGAATTCCTGGCTCAGCTCGCATTTCATTTTCAACCAGTGCGGCGAGCGACGATGTTCGTAGAGCGAGCCCCGGCGCTTCGCAATCACGCCTTCCCAGCCTTCGCGAGCCGCGCGCTGCCATGGCAACTCATCTGAAACCGTTGGGACGCGCTCGACACGATAGAGCGGCGGCTGCAGCGGCAACTCACTCAAGATTTCAAGTCGCGCTTCCAACGGTAACGAAGTTAGATTGCGTCCGTCGAGCCACATGCAATCGAACACGTGATACTTGACCTGTCCCCCACCCCAGGTAATCTCGCCATCGAGGATCAACTGAGTAGCGGGAAGGCTTTTGACCGCGTCGGCGACCGCCGGAATGTTTTTCGGAAGACGGTTGCGTGAAAACAGTTTGACCTCGGCGCCGTTTTTGTAGGCGAGAAGCCGGATGCCGTCAAACTTTTGTTCGAAGATCCACTCGTCTCCGCTGAAGCGATCCTGGGTAAGAGTGGCCGCCATTGGTGGCAGCCACTCCGGAAAGGATTGATTATCAGTTTTGGATTGCTGACTCGGCATTGACTATCCACAGATTACACCGATTACATAGATTTTGTTGTACTGGGTCAGTTTGATCTTCTCATTCACACCCGGTTTCAACCGGGTGTATTAAGTGCGCGTGGAGTGGCAATCAAACCGTTGAAACGGTTAGGGGTCTTGAAAAGAACTTCGCACCACCCGGTTGAAACCGGGTGTGAATGAGACTGCCTACTCTCAAACTGAACCACTAACATTTCTTGTCTTCTCTCTGCCCGTTCTGTGTAATCGGCGCAATCTGTGGATAGAAAACTAACGAAGTTCTCACTTCGTGTTCGGCCGGCCTTCGTCTTCATCCGGGGGCCCCGTAGTTATGAGCGTTTCCGTACATGGCACTCAGCTTGCACTCATCGTGAAGAACTGCAAGCAACCTGTTCTGAATGAATGCAGCAGTGGGCTTACGGGGTTCGACTTCAATCAAACTCGACACACAAACACAATTTCAAGCCGACGATGGCAGACGATTTTTGGGAGAGGCGGACATCGATTAGGAGACAAGAGTGACCACGGGGGATTCGCAGTTGTTACCGGCGCTTCAACGGGAATGAAGCGGAGCTTAACTGAATTGTTTACGAACTTACTTGATTGGAGAAAAAGATGACAACCACCAGTTTGCTGGCAAATGTTCCATCCGACTTGTTGTATCAGGCCCTGGAAACCGAAAAAGGCGGAGTGCAAATCTATTCAACCGCGTTACGTTGCGCAATCAATAAGGACTTGAAAGAAGAGTGGAACGAGTATCTGGAACAGACGAAGAACCACGTGCAAGTCGTCACGGATATTTTGAAAGGTCTGGGCCTCGATCCGAACGCTGAAACTCCGGGGCGAAAGGTAGTTCGATATGTCGGCGCCTCTCTCGTAAAAGCAATGGAATTGGCGCTTCGCTGTGCTGATCCTCAAGCGGCCCAAATCGTTGCAGCGGAATGTGTAACTCTCGCCGAAACCAAAGACCATCTCAATTGGGAGTTGATCGGTGAGCTCACCAAAAACATAGATGCAAGCGAAAATAAACTTTTGAAGCCAGCTTATGAGCAAGTTGAAGATGAGGAGGACGAACACCTCTACCACACCTCAGGTTGGACCCGCGAACTTTGGATTGAAGCATTAGGAATGCCGGCTGTATTGCCTCCACCTGAGGAAGTAAAGAAGGTTGAGACGGCAATTGAAGCGGCCCAGGCCAGGAAGGCACGAGCTCCAAAAGCCAAGGCTAAGAAGGCGGGCGGGAAGTAGTCACACTCGATTTAGACGAACCAACAGCAACAGAATTTCTCATCTTAAGTATCAGGAAGGAAGCGAAATGAATAAGGGGAAGAATCCGGGCAAGTCTGCCAATAACAAACGTAAGGTGGCGGAGTTGCCCTCAAACAAAGGATACGGCGCAGCCGATCCAAAGCTCGACGATCTTGCAAAGAATAGCGAAGACAGCGGCGGCGAATTTCTAACCACCAATCAGGGCGTCCGCGTCAACGACAACCAGAACTCACTGAAAGCCGGAGATCGTGGACCCACCCTACTCGAAGATTTCATTCTGCGCGAGAAGATTACGCACTTCGATCACGAACGCATTCCCGAACGCGTAGTACATGCGCGTGGCTCAGCTGCACACGGATACTTCCAGGTCTACGAGTCAATGGCCGAATACACCCGGGCTGACTTCCTGCAGGATCCCTCCGCCAGAACACCGGTGTTTGTGCGTTTCTCGACTGTCGCCGGTTCGCGCGGCTCTACTGATCTGGCGAGAGATGTTCGAGGATTTGCCGTCAAGTTTTACACGCGAGAAGGGAACTATGATTTGGTCGGCAACAACATGCCCGTCTTCTTCATTCAGGACGCCATTAAGTTTCCTGATCTGATTCACGCAGTCAAACCCGAACCGCACAACGAAATTCCTCAAGCAGCGTCGGCGCACGATACCTTTTGGGACTTTATTTCCTTAATGCCGGAATCGATGCACATGATCATGTGGGCCATGTCGGACCGAGCTATTCCGAGAAGCTTGCGGATGATGGAAGGTTTCGGCGTCCATACTTTTCGTTTCATCAATGCCAGAGGCAAAGCCCGGTTCGTGAAGTTTCACTGGAAACCGCTGCTCGGTGTGCACGCCGTTCTTTGGGACGAAGCGCAAAAGATCTCGGGCAAAGATCCTGACTTTCACCGGCGTGATTTGTGGGAAGCGATTGAAAACGGTGACTATCCGGAATGGGAATTCGGCGTTCAGATAGTCGAAGAAAAAGACGAACACAGCTTTGATTTCGACTTACTTGATCCAACCAAGCTCATTCCGGAAGAGATAGTTCCGGTGCAACGCATCGGCAAATTGACTCTGAATCGCAATCCCGACAACTTCTTTGCTGAGACTGAGCAAGTCGCTTTTCACACCGGCAACATCGTCCCCGGCATCGATTTCACGAACGACCCCCTGCTACAGGGCCGGCTCTTCTCATATCTCGATACCCAATTGATCCGGTTGGGCGGGCCGAACTTTCACGAAATTCCGATCAATCGTCCGCTCGCGCCACTGCATAACAATCAGCGCGACGGCTACATGCGCCAGACTATCAACCGCGGCCAGGCGAGTTACGAGCCGAACAGTCTCAGAGGAGGCTGTCCGTTTCAGGCAGGCTCCGACATGAGTGGTTTTACCAGCTATGCTGAACGTATTGATGCCAAGAAGATTCGCGAGCGTAGTGCCAGCTTCTTCGATCACTTCAGTCAGGCGACGCTGTTCTTTAATAGCCAGACCCAACCTGAACAAAATCACATCGTCAGGGCCTTGCGCTTTGAACTGGGCAAAGTCGAGACACCGGCGATTCGCGAGCGCATGTTGTTTCTGCTTTCACAAGTCGACAAAACATTGGCCAAAAGAGTCGCCGAAGGGTTGGGGGCCGAAGTGCCGGCGAAGTTGGACAAGCCGATGAATATGAGCTTTCCAGCTGATGTCGATCCGAAAAAGTTTCAACCTAAACGTGTTGTGCAAGCAATTGAGACTTCTCCAGCTTTGAGCATGATAGATAATCCGAACTTCCCGAAAGACAATATCAAGACTCGCAAGGTGGCTTTCCTGGTGGCTGATGGCGTTGACAACGCTGCCGTCTCGGCGATGAAGCAAGCTCTATTGACCGCAGGCGCGGCGGTGATGACGGTTGCGCCTCGACTTGGCCAGCTCAATGGTTCCAACGGGGAACAAATCAAAGCTGATCTTAGTTTGCTGACTGGTTCGTCTGTGCTTTTCGATGCTGTCTATATTCCCGGCGGCGAAGCAAGTATCGCAGCTCTGAAGAAAGAGCCTGATGCAGCCGCTTTCATACACGAAGCCCACACGCATTGTAAGACGATTGCAGCAAATGGGAACGGCGCGGGATTTCTGCGGGATGTACTTGCTGATAAACAGGGAGATGGTGCGGGATTGATACTTGATGACGAAGGACCAGTCAGTAAGACGTCCCAGTCGCTCATCAATGAGATGGCTAAACATCGGCATTGGGATCGGGAAGAGTCTCTAAAATAAGCTTGACACAAACAAGCTGAAGTACATTCACGTGTTATAGCTCTCCTGGATCGAGGGTGGCGCCGCGGACGTCGTAGGCGAGGGAGAGGTGGTAGGGACTTTGGATTGCTTGCCAAACGCGAGTGCGCTCCTCGAAAGACTGCGGTGAAAGTGTTATGCGTAGTTGTTCATTTGTTCCTGCTAACGTACCTCGCAAGTCTGAGCCGCTAAGAACTGGCTTGGCATGAAAGGCCTGCATGGCCCGGCCGAGGATTTCTTCTCTGGTTCTTTCGTCTGCGCCCCATGGCGTTATCAAATACCGCAACAACAGCGGCATCGAAGGCGGCGTAAGATTCCGGCTCGGGCTTTTGCCAGACGCGCGGTTCCGAGCCGTGGGGTCCTCGCTGACTTCGATGAGAAAGATGGTTAACTTTGCGCCGGCGGGCGGCTGGCCGATCTCGAAGAAGTCTACTATCAGCCCTTCCAACTCGGTCTCAAGGGTTGACCTGAGCGTTTCTGATACCGCTGAGATTACTTCGAAGTTCGCCACTTAACCTCCTGTCGTCGCCGTTCGCGAAGCAAGACCACGAGCATTTGAAAATTCACAAGATGTGGAACGCATCGTACGGCACTAATTTGTATTGCGTCTACGATTTTTGCGAATTATCTAAGTATTGCAACAAATATTTTGGTGGTCGGAAAAGTTCCTGGGAGCGCAGGCATCCTTGCCTGCCTTATGAGCCAAACATTCCGTCAGCGACTAAGGCAGGCAAGGATGCCTGCGCTCCCAGAAGCTCGAGGACTAGACAGATGCTGTCATCGTTACGCCCACTTGCGTCTGGTTCATAATAGAGAGAGCCGGCTTCAAAGGTCTCGTAACCAGCACCGGGCAAGGAGCCTGTCGCAGCACGCGGTCAACATTCGATCCAAACAACGTGCGCATGCCGAAGCCAGCGCCGTGCGCTCCAAGACAGATCAGATCGATCTCGTGCTTTTCCGCATATGCGAGAATCTCGCGATAGGGTTGGCCTTCACTGACGGCGTGTTTGACCTCGCACCAAAGGTACGCCTCAGGCGGCACCGACTTGTTCAGGCGATGAGCTGCCTTGTGATATGCACTTTCCTGTCCGAGCGGATACCAGGAAATCTCGGTCTCGTTCACGGTTGAAGGGGGAAGCACATGAAGTAAGTGCAATTCAGATTGGTACTCTTGCGCTATCTTCAGGGCGTGGCTGAGCGCCAGCTCGGAGTAGTCTGAAAAGTCGTACGCCACCAGCACGCGTTTGAGATCGATCTCTTTGTGGCTCGTAACCCATTCGCGTTCGTCGCTGTGCATTACCAAAACTGGACAGGGGGCAAGGCGCGAAACAGATTCCGCAGTGGAGCCAAGCAGAGCAGCGCGATGAGGTCGGCGTCGTGAACGCATCACTATTAGATCGACACGATAAATCGCTGCCTCGCGCGCGATAACTTCGCCGGGATCGTCTCCAGTCACTATTAAGCTTTTCCAATCGAGGTCATTCAAATCTTGCGATCCTGAATATCTAACCAGCGCGTCCCTGATTGCCTGAGCGGCTGAGTCATGAGTATTAGGTCCGCTCGGAATGCCAGCGGTTTCGCAATGGAGCAGGATCAATTCGGCGTGGTACGCCTTGGCCAAAGCTATCGCGTAGCGCAACGCTTCATCGGAATCGGCTGACAAGTCTGTAGGACAAAGAATGGATTCAAGTTTCATAAGCTTAACAAGGGCCTTGGCCCTGCCTCCTGACTTCTGTTGTGCAACCTTTGTTCCTCAAACAAATCGGGAGGTTTTGGGCGGGTATCGGCGTATGAGTGCGAATAATCACGGAGCCGTTAAGCGTAATTACGCAGTGAAAGCCAAATTAGAGAGCCGACGGAACTTTTGTTGAGTGCTTTATCGAGATTGGGTGTTAGGTCAGCTTGAGGCAAGGAAAGACGGAAAAGAACCACTAGATGCCACGGGCTTGTCCCGTGGTTTAATTCACGTTCGCAGCTAAAGGCAAGACGGACAATAACCACTAGATGCCACGGCCTTGGGCCGTGGAGGCTCACGTTTGTGGCTGTTTTAGCTCAGAAACGTGAAGTTCCACGGCGCAAGGCCGTGGCATCCATGTGTTTTCTTTGATCGATATGTAGCTGCAAACATGAAGTACCACGGGACAAGCCCGTGGTATCTTTTTGACTTTTGAGACAAAGACACCCATACGCACCCGGTTGAAACCGGGTGTGAATGAGAGAGGAGTTTTGCAAGACGCTCTGAAGATTGATCGAGCGTTTCAAGTTGGAGATTCAGCCGGCAGATGGATTGTAAAAGTCGAACCCTCTCCAGGAGTGGAGGTAACTTCAACTCTGCCGCCGTGAGCGCGAGCAATGCGACGGACGGCTGGCAAGCCCAGACCGGTGCCCTCCCTGCGCGTAGTGAAAAAGGGATTGAAGATGCGAGTAAGATCCTCAGGTGAGATTCCGCGTCCGGTGTCTGAGACTTCGATTATTACCTCGTCTTCAATGTCGTCCAGTCGAAAATCCTGGGCTCGGTAGATGCTGACTCGCACGCGACCTTCCGTGCCTGATGATTCAATCGCGTTAATGATCAAATTCAAGACCGCATCCTCAATTTGTAATGGGTCGATCGGAATCGTGATTGGATCCTCGGGGCAATCAAATTCGACACTCACTCCCTGATTGGAGGTAGTAACTAGTTGGCCTCGAGCAAGATTGACCGCTCGACCTACGATTTCACCCAATGAAGTTGTCCGTACCGAGACCAATCTGGGCCGAGCGCGCTCGAGCAGGGCTCGAACGGTACTATCAATTCTCACAACCTCATGGCGCATGCCTTCGAGGGCTTCGCGCTCGGGATCGTTCTTATCCCGCCTTCGGATCAGGATGTCTACGGCGCCTTGAATACCAGCCAGGGGGTTCTTGATTTCATGTGCCAGTCCCGCCGCGAGTTCGCCGACGAAGGAAAGCTGCGCGGCACGCTGCAACTCGGCGGCCTGCTGGAGTACTTGCGCTTCAGCGCGCTTTCGCTGAGTGATGTCGTGCCGTATCGCCACGTACTGGTAAGGTTTTCCTTCTGAGTCGAGGTAAGGAACTATCGTCGTATCGACCCAATAAATGCTGCCATCCTTAGCCCGATTGCGTAGCTCTCCTTTCCAGACTTTCCCGCCGGCAATCGTCGTCCAGAGATTGCGAATGAACTCTTTGGGATGAAAGCGTGAATTGATGATGCGATGGTCCTGGCCCAACAATTCCTCGCGAGCGTATTTCGAAATACGACAGAACTCATCGTTCACAAAATTAATAATGCCGCGTTGGTCAGTGATGGCGACGATAGTAGATTGGTCGAGCGCGAACTTGATGTCCGCGAGCTCTTTCAGCGAACGCTCCAGTGCGTCGCCGTAGGGTTGGGAACTATCGGGCATCGTGCTTGATTAGACTTCCTCAGATGTGACGACGGCGGACTCTTCAAGCTTCTTCATGCGATAACGAAGCTGATCGCGAGAAATGTCGAGCAACTCAGCAGCCTTGGTTTGGTTTCCGCCGCTTCGCAGCAAAGCCTGACGCACGAGAGACATTTCCACCTCATCGAGCGATATACCGGCAGCAGGCAAGCGCACTTGATCGAGGTTTCCCAATTCACCGTTTCTCTCAATGCCGGGCCGCGAATCTCCAACCAAACCCCGCGGCAGGTACTTTGCGGTGATCTCGTTTCCGTCTTCCAGGATCATTGCTCGTTCAATGACATTTCGTAGCTCTCGAACATTTCCTGGCCATTCGTATCTTTGGAAAGCAGTCAGAGCGTCAGCTCCGATTGAATCGATGTTCTTTCGCAGCCGGCTTTTGAAGCTGGCCAGGTAATGCTGAGCGAGTACGCGAATGTCATCGCCACGCTCGCGCAGCGGAGGCATATCGATTTGAATCACCGATAATCTGTAGAAGAGATCCGCGCGAAAACGGTTAGCTTCGCTTTCAGTCTTCAAGTCGCGATTCGAAGCAGCAATCACGCGGACGTTGAGAGGCAAGTCTTTCAACCCGCCTACACGTCGAAATGAGCATTCTTCAAGAACACGCAGCAACTTGGCCTGAAGACTTAGCTCGAGCTCGCCAATCTCATCGAGAAAGAGTGTTCCACCTTCAGCCTGCTCAAACAATCCTTCCTTGCGAGCTTTCGCGTCCGTGAAGGCGCCTTTTTCATAACCAAACAATTCGCTTTCGATCAAGGTGCCAGGCAAAGCTGCACAGTTGATGGCTACGAAAGGATTGTCTGCTCGAGCCGAGTGATAATGAATTGCTTTGGCGACGAGGTCTTTGCCGGTCCCGGATTCGCCCTGCAAAAGCACGGACGAAACTTCACTTTCCGCGACCTTGCGGGCCAGCCCGAGCATCTCGCGCATCACGGGTGATTCCCCGATAATTTGACTGAAGTTGAATTGTTGGGCACGCTCACGACGGAACAGGTTCACTGCTTTGCGTAAGCGGCTGGCTTCGATTCCGTTGCGGATGGCAACTTGAAGTTCTTCGAAATTGATTGGCTTGCCAATGAAGTCGTAGGCGCCGCCTCGCAGTGCTGCGATAGTCTCGTCGACGAGAACATTTGCCGTAATCATAATGACAACGGCGTCGGGCTGCCGATGACGTATTTGTCGCAGCACTTCAAGTCCGGAGCCGTCAGGCAAGTTAATATCGAGAAGGATTGCGGCCGGCATATCCGCGTCAAACGCAGCTAGTCCGCCCGTCGCCGTCTCTGCCTGAATAGGTTCATAGCCCCAGCCGCGCAGTGCTTCACCGAGCGACCAGCGAATCATTTTCTCGTCGTCTACAACCAGGATTTTTTGTTTGTTGTCCGGCAGTGTCTTTTCTTTCACTTTCTGGCGGCTGTCTTAACGTCGTCGTTCAGCAAGCTTGATTATAGGAGACCAGGACGAGCTCACGAAACTTAGGTCGGTTGCTTCCTCTCCTCAGGCGTAGCACCAATCTCCGTGATTTTCACTCGCAACCAAGATTTCAGCACTTCTTAAGCAATCAATGTGCCTGCTAAATTGTGTATTATCAGTGAGAAATGAAGTTGATGAGATTGAGTTGGGATGCGTAACTTCACGCACCTCCGCGAACTTTCTCGCAGCTCCAAAGGGCAGATGTCCAGGGAAGAGGCGTTTCCAGAACATTCGCGCTGGTGGAAACGCAGGATATAATGAAAGCCCGGAGGCCGATCATGACAGAGACCGAAGCTTTGAAGGACAAGATCGTTCAAGAAATAAGTAACCTGCCGCCCGAGAAGCTGGGTGACGTTCTCGATTTCGTCTCTAACTTAGCCGGCAATGAGAAGCAGTCAAATGGCGCGAAAAGTAGTGCGGCGGAGAAGGACCCAATCCTCAGGTTCATCGGTGGTGTTTCTAACGGATCATTGGCCCATGAGATTGATGGTGAACTGTACGGTCGATAATCGTGAAACTCTTTATTGATACGTGGGGTTGGTTGACCAACGTGAATCTCGCCATCAGGAAGTAGTCAATTACTATCGGGAGTTTCGCGCTCATCAAGGAGTTTTTTGTACGACGGATTACGTCCTGGATGAAACCATCACGCTACTCTTTCGTCGGCTTCCATTGAATAGCGCCGTTGACTCTGTTGAGAGTATTCAGGAAGCGATCAAACAAGGCTATCTAATTCTTGAGCGGATCACAGCCGACCGATTCGAAAGAGCCATTGAGCTGCGACTCAAATTTCAAGATAAGCCGCGAGTCTCTTTTACCGACCTAACTTCAATGGCCGTCATGTAAGAGCGCAAGGTTGCGCTGGTGTTGACGGAAGACGACCATTTCATGCACGTCGGACTCGGCTTTCAAAAAGTGCCCTGAGGCTACATTGACTTCTTAGGATGGCATTCAACACACTGAAACATTGAGATGTCACCCAGATTCACCGGATGCTGAAATGGCTGATTAGGTTTATGGCACGTCTCACACTTGCGGTTCGCGAGTTCTCCCAGGTCGATCGGGTGTTGAACTTTGCCGGCGTGAGCATTCTGTTGGGCTGGTCGAGCGGAATCGTACAGCACCGTATGGCAGATGTTGCAGTCATTTCGTATTACTTTACCCGTATCGCTGACGTGCTCACCATCGTGACAGCGAAAGCATCCTGACGATCTCAGGTGGCCAATATTGTTCGGATGCGCTTGCCAGTCGGTCTTCATTTCAGGAAAGAAATTGATTTGGTACAAGCGTTGGACTTCGGCGATAGCCGCTCCAATTTCAGCCCGCTTCTGACCGTAAAGCTCCGAGTAGTTCGTTCGATAAAAGCCGTCGAGGCCGGACGCGATCGACTTCACTGCCTCATCATTAGTCGAGTAGGGCTGCGAGAGTACTTCAACTGCCTTGCGCTTAAGATAAGGTAACGAAACGTCGAGTCTATTGGCCGCCAGAGCATTATCAAGCACGACGTCTGGTGGGTTGTAGATGTGAGCCGGGCGATTGTGACAGTCGATACAATCCATTCGCCGGCTCGGCATACTGTCTACTTGAGCACGGGTCAGCTGCGAATTAGCAGCGTTGAATACCGTAACAGTTCCACTGCGGTCTTTGGCCTGTACCCACGGAATAATCTGTCTCTGTGGATCCGTCGCGATGAAGGTGATCTCGTTGGCGATATTCATGTGCCAATGAATACCGCTCACAGCGCCAGTCTCTGTGCTTCCGCCACCGACATTAATCAGCATTCGAATCTGGCGCAGACTGTTTTTCTCGTCGTATGCATAGTTGTTGAAGGTTTTCAGTTGCGTGCCCCAGAACTTATTGGGCCAATGACACTGGGCACAGGTATCGCGCGCCGGCCGCATGTTCTCGACCGGCGTCTTGATGGGTTTCTCGTAACTTCCCACGGTTACTGCATAGAGTTGATGAACGCCATTGAGTTTCGAGCGGACATACCATTCAGCTCCAGCTCCGACATGGCAATCGACGCAGCGAAGCCTCGCGTGCGGCGAGTTCTGAAAGGCCACGAACTCGGGCTTCATTACGGTGTGGCAAGTTTGGCCGCAGAAAGCCACCGACTCGGTATGTTCGTAAGCTCGATAACTGCCAAAAGCGCTGACTGAGACAAACACAAACGTTAGCGACAAAAAGATAAGAAAGAATTTCCGCCTGCGAGGGTCATTGAGATCAAGTGTTGGATACGCTGCGAGCTCTTCGCGCGAACGAGTTCGCCGCCGCCGTCGTTCGAGTAGCATCCCGGTAACGATAATTAACAGACCGCCGACCAGGATTGAAGGAATAATTACCCAGGCGAAGATCCCGATGTAAGGAGTGCTTCGGGTTCCGGTAACCTCGATTAGGAAGAGGAGGAGAATGCTCGCCAGGCACGCCATTACGATTGCCGCGCCTACGAGACTGATGTAGTTGTGAAAAAGACTTGGAGTTTTTTGAAGCGGCTTGATTTCTTCGCTCATTCCTCAAAAATCCTACCCGGGAGCGCCCCTGGGAGCGCAGGCATCCTTGCCTGCCTATCGGCTGAGTTAGTCTCTTGCTTCTAAGGCAGGCAAGGATGCCTGCGCTCCCAGGAACGCTCCCAGGGGCGCTCCCAAGCGAGTTTATTATTTCAACGACTTCATGTATTCGATCATCGCCTTTGCTTGATCCGGAGTTAAACCTTTGGCTTCATAAGAGGGCATGTTGGGGGGCTTCTCCGCCTTCTTGCCCTTCATGACGATCTCGAGCATCTCTTCATCTGTTTTGGTGGTATCAAACTTCTTTTCAGCTTTCGGGCCATGGCATACGAGACACTTGGCGTCCTTGTAATACGACGCGGCATCCACATACTTCACCTCGGTTTGTGCAGAGCCGGCCACCAGGAAAGCCAGTGTAATCAAACTCATTATTGCCAGCGCGACGGTTAGCGAGTTCCAACGGATGATTTTCATGATTCCTTCACCTTTTCTAAAAGTCGTCTCCCGAGCTACGTAGCTCGCATCTGTTGATTGGCAATGCTCGTGCCGATCGGAGAGCCGACTAATTCGCGTTGTTTTCGCTCTGCGCGTTTCTGGCCGAACTGGTTATTCGCGTGTTATGGCGCAGCGGCGCGAAAATTTCCCCAATAACTCAAAAATGCCAGGTGTCGCGGTTGTGACATCGCTTGCAAGCTGAAAAGTCATCCCCGCCAAAAGCTTTTTTCCCGTTATGACACGACCTGCAGCTCATCGAATTCTGCGACGCATGATGATTGAGCGCCTGCGGCGCCGTGACTTGTTTCCTCAACAAGCCCGACCGAAGTCGATGACACTCGTTACAACCTAGTCCCTCGTCCCGATTGTGCTGCTCGTGACTGAAACCGAGTCTGAAGGCAGCGGCGACTTGCGGAGCTCGCGCGTAGCGCCCGGGCTGATGGCACAGACCGCACGAGGAGATATCGCGATCGCCAGCCTTTGCTCCCGGCTTGTGACATTGAAAGCAAGTTCCATGAGCACTGAATCCTGATGGAATACTGAGGGCGACGCCGCCTCGACTGGGCTTATGGCAAGTCGAACAAGCTGCTCCGCCACTCAAGTGCCTGGAATGATTGAACCTCATGTCGAAGCTCATCAGTCGGGGAAACTCTTTGACAGTTCCAGTTTGGGCGTTCAGGTGGCAGACCGTGCAGATCGCATTCGATTTATCGGCAAATTGTTTCTCGTGGCAGCCGATGCAGGGCAGGTGATTGTTGCCTCCCGGCATCACCGGTCGAGCTGCATTACTGTCGCGGCGGTGACACAGCAAACACGGCAAACGCGTATGCTGTGGGTTGTCATGTTTGAATCGTGAAAAGTCACCACCCGTCGATGGCGTGTTCGTTTGGGCGGAAACTACAAGTTGGCAAGCGACCAGGCTGATAACGGCCCAGGCGAAACCAACCAAGAGTTTCCTTTTGTTCTGCATCACTCGCTTACGTCTGCATCGACGAACCGTCGCCAGATTTCCTTCGCCGCTAACGGAGATGAATTCGAGTCGCGTGGGTCCAGCCGCTACCAGCCTATTCGGGAGACGTCGAAAATCCGTTCCGAACTGTGAAGGGCTCCAAGCCTTTCCAGACTGTGCAGGCAAAGCCGTTCGACTGTGTAGCGCCAAACTTTCAACTCTTCTTATCGAGAGTGAAATCGAGAGTGAAATCCTGGAGCTCGAGAGCCGGTAGGCCGAGCTGAATACGCATTGCTGCGGGCCCCTTCACGAAACTCTGGCGCTTCTTCAATACACTTCTGGCGACGTTTGCCTACACCCTACACCCCACCCCCTACACCCTATCGAATCGCAGCCTGATGACTCGACGGCATTGCTTCCTTCCCAAGACTCACATGACACTTTGTGCAAACAAAGCCGGCCTTTGCCTTCTTCTGATCAATTTCGTAGTTAAGAATCCCTCCGTCATCTGAGGTCGCAGTGATGTGGCAGCCTTCAGCTCCGCCACACGTCTTTACGGGAACGCTCAAAGATTTCTTATCCGCGGTATTCATCACGGCCGGGTTGTGACACTTGAGACACCCGATATTCGGATGGTCGCCGCCCTCATGTCGAAAAGTCCCTGACGAGATGCGTCCAATCCATGTTGCCTTTATCGTTGCGTCAGTCACGCCCATCGCCTCTACAAGCTTCGCATCGAAATCGTTTTTCAAAGGAGTTTGTGACTGTTGCATTCGATGGCAGGAGCCGCACTCGGAAGGCGCCGGCGGTATCCCAACATCGACGTTATGACAGGTGAAGCACACGGTGTGGCTGTTGGGAATCGTCTTGAACGTGGCCTTCTTGAGCCAAAAGTTATCGCCCAGATCCTTGGGAGGTTTAGTCACGTACTCGTCATCTGAATTGCCCTGTGGCTGATAATTCTGATGGCAGACAGGGCAGCTCTTTGGCTCGCTGGATTCTGTCGCACCTTTTTGCTGCCACGAGACTGCTACGAAACTATCGCGCCTTCGATTACCGGGTCTGTTCAGACTGACTACGTCGAGGTGCTTGTCATGGGGAAAACCTAGGACAAATTCGCTTGCAAGACCTTCCCTCTGTTTACCGGTAACGTCGCCAAGGCTGGGAAACAAATAGCGTTGTGTGTTTCGCGGCGTGACGGCGACATGGCAGTTTGAACAGATCGCCGGCGCCGGCCTTTCTCGAGCAAAGAACTGCTCGCGATGACAGCCAAGACACGAAGCGTGTTGCGGAAACTCAGCAACGTCTTGAAAAGCAGTGTCGCCTTGACGTACCTGATTCCAGTTCCTGGTAGGAAACTGATGGCAGGAATCGCAAGCAAGCTTTTTCTCGATCACATGAGTGCGATGAAGGAAGTGTGAATAGTCGACGCGAGGCTTTCTGGTTGATTGCGTCCGTTTTTGTGGCTGGGTTCCCTGAGCAGACCTGTTGCTGTGCACGGGCGTGCTCCAGACAGAACTCGACGTAAAAAGAAGTGCAACGATGATTAGTCTGACCACAACGAGGAAACAGTTATGCCTCGGGCGCCGAACTTATTCCTTCCGACCAAAATATAAGCGCAATGACATATAAGGTAGATGGGCATGATAGTTCTGCGGCCGTGGACCTACGCTCGCCCGTTCGTTGTAATTGAAGTATTGATATCCAAAGTTCCAATCCAGCCGGCGATTTATCTTGATTGCGAGGCGCGCTTCCGGCGACTGGTAACTCATCGGATAGGAGGCGATCAGCGTACCAGGTGTTCCGGTCGGATTCGCAACCCGGTCGCCTTGACCGTCGTCCTTGTTGATTCGGTAGGCGGTGTAGAGCGTGACACGCGGAGCCAGTTGGGCCGTCGTTTCAATGAAGAAGAAATTATTCCTGGAGAAATACAGGCTGTGGCCCAAAGGATGGCGAACGCTGTTGAAGAAGTAATCAACTACAGCATCGCTGTTCATCCAGTTGTAGTTGTAGCCTGCGCTTACTGACACCCGCGAGTTGGGGTTCCAATCAAGCGAAGAAGTAAAGATGCGCGATTTGATGTCTACGCCGAAATCCTGGATTGAGACTCCCGCAATCTCCGAGGGGTTGGCGTTGTCCTTCGAAATAAACGATACGTTGAAGGACCATCTCTTGTTGGGCGCATACCTGCTTCTCGCTCGTATGTTCGTGTAGTCGTAGTTTCCGATGCGGGTGAAAACATTGTCTGCGGTCCCGTGCTCGGCATTGAAATACATGGTCCAGTTACTCGCCGGCCGCAGTTTGAAACCGCCGAACAGGGCCTGAGTGTGATTCCGCTCTTCTTCACTATCTGAAGTTCGCGTGACCGGCGGAGTCAACGAGCCGTTGGAGCCCAGGTTGAATCCCTCAAAGCCTTCTTCGATGCGGCGGCTTCCGTATCGATAGCCAAAGTGTGCCGAGTAGCGTGAGTTGAATTGGTAATCTCCTTCGACAGTGGCCTGGTACTTCCGATATTTCGTCGAGCGGTGAGCATCCAGATTGCTGAAACCGATGGTGTCGGTCCGTAACGTCGCCCCTGAACCGCGCGTGATCGAAAAGAAATCTGCAAACACCGCGGCGCCGTTGATCTCAAAGTCTTCGACTCGCAGCATATTCGAAATTCGAAGTTTGTCTGTCACCAAAAAGGTCAACCCGATATCGGCAAGCGTGTTGGGCCTTTCAGTCCTGCCGGTAATCGTGTACTGGCCCAGATTGAGAGTGTTCGGCGTGGCAGCTAACGGACCCGGAGGCCAGCCAGTGATGCGTGGGTTCCAATTCCTGCCGGTGAAGTTCTCGATGAAGGTGAAAGTTGAATCAGCTTTGCTGTGAATGATCCGGCCGGTGATATCCAGCCTTCCCGCCACCGAGGAATGAATGCTTAGCCGTGTGTAATTGACGTCACCACGAGTTGGTTCATTCCGATTAAAGCTGGTCAGACTTGGCGCCGTCGGATTGAGATTAATTCCCGGCGTGGTACCCAAATTAATAAAGCTATCGTCCCTAAATCTTCGAAAGCCTTGCAGAAATGAGAAGGCGATTGGACCGACTTTACCATCCGCTCCCACGCGGAAGTCGTTCGCCTGAGACCGCGCGTTCGAAAGGAAATTGAACTCGTTACCACCCGCGTGGTAATTGGTGAACACTGGTCCGTGATATCTCTCAGGAGAATAGCCTACGTTGAATCGAATTTTTTCGTCTTTGGGAAGAATAGTGAGATCGAAATCTCCAATCTCGGTTCGGGTGTTGTAGCCGTGTTCTCCCGTAATTGGATTTGGAGCCACACTAAAACTCGCCGGTGAGAAAACCCAGTTCGGGTTAGCCAGGTTATTGAGGAACCTAAAATATTTGAATCGCCTGTAAACACCATCGAATCGATACCACTTGGGCTTTTCTACAGTGAACCGCAGGTTACCGCTCGGATCCGCACCCCAGCCAGTCGAAGTGACCAGCAGCGTGTCAAACAACTTACCTTTCCCGTCCTTTGACTGCACGAGTAAGGTTGAGTCAAAGATGCGCGGGCCGGCCTTGTAGTTCAGATCACTTTGATACTTGTTCAGATCTCCGACAACCTGGAGTCCGCGATAACCTACCTCGATTGTTGATGTAATCGTGTAGTTGCCGGCATCTGTACCGGCTTCGACTGTCTCACTGGGCGGCGCTTTTGCAGGCGAGGGGCTTGGAGTCGGTTGTTGTGATCTTACGGGAATGCTTAGTGCCAACAGAATCAGAACTAGTGACGCGGATAGCGATATGATTTTGCTCTTCATCGATTTAGGCCGTTGAAAGCAGCAGTCGAACGCAACTTCATCTGAAGAAAACCGGGCTCGAACGCGAGCCGTGAATCTTCACGTGACACGCGGTGCAATTGGCGTACTGTGCATTCAGATTGTGCTGTGGCCCTGCCGGCTCAACGGCGCCGACGCCGTGGTCCACGCTATGACACGTCAGACAGAGTTGGTTGACGGTTCCGAATCTCAAGAACCTCGGATTCGACGAGCCGTGTGGCGTATGACAAGCCGAACATCCCTCGGTCTTGAGCGGAGCGTGCTCGAAAGTAAAAGGCCCTTGTTTGTCGGCGTGGCACTTCAAGCACCCAGCGTCCGCACCCGTGGCTAATCTGGTTTGCTTCAATTCAAAGCCGCCATGCGGATTGTGACAATCGCTGCACTTCATCATCCCTTCGAGAACTTTATGATGGAAGGCTTTGTTAAAGTCGGGCTTCACTGCACCGTGGCAGCCTATACAGAGCTGCGGATCTCCAGCCTTCAACATGTGGAGGGAAGAGAAGCCAGGCTTTTCAGCGTTGGACCGACCGATAAAAGTGATCGATTTCGGAATATTCTTGCTGGTTTCGACAAAGTGAGGCGAGTGGCAATCGGTGCAGCCGACATCGTTGCGCCAGTGTTCGCCGCGTTTGAAATTGTTTCGCTCCTCTTTACCGGCGTGGCAAGTCAAACACGTCTCCGAGATCTCCTTGGATGAATTGTTCTTGAAGGAGATGATCTTTGTCGGGTCGCCCTCTTCGAGATGAGCTTTGCCTGGTCCATGACAAGCTTCACAGCCCGTCACTTTGTTTTTCCTGCTACCGATCTTTGCGAGCTCAGCGTGAGATGTGTGTGAGAAAGACTTGAACTGATCTTCATGACAGTCTTTGCAGGATTCACTCCCGACGTAATCAGAGTCGAGGGCAGGTGTAGCGCTGGGGACCGCATTCAAAACACCATTAACACTGGCATTGGAGTGCTGTGAGCCGCCAAACCAAAGACTAGCCGCGACGACTGTGGCGCAGACGCTGAACGTTTTGATTGATCTCGCTGGCTTCACTTCAGTAGTGAGCCTCCATCCAGGAAGTGATTAAGGTTGAGAACTCGAACTCCGGGTTCAGATAGACCGTATGGCCTCTATATTTACTGACTAAAGCATCTGATTTCCGGGCAGCTTAACTGTTGAAGGACCACCCGTCTGTTACGTAACGCACATAAGATATGAACAGTCCTGCACATCACCGCCATAACCCCGTGGGATCTGAAGCGAAAACCTTGATTGCAAAGCGGCAATCCCTGGTTTGGGATTCGTCGTGAATGGTACAAGGAACAATGAATAGTGGCGGTGACGCAGGTCACAACGTTCCAAAATAAAGTCACGAGTTTTTTGAGAATGCTATCAGTGCTTTTCGATTTCGAATCAGAAGGTCTCCATTCTCGGCTTGAACGATATGCTTTCGCTTCAGCACGCTAAACGCGCGCGTAACTGTTTCACGTGACGAGCAGATCAATTGCGCGATCTCTTCATGAGTGAGTCCGAGTCTTAATCGGATGCCTTGCGAGCTCCGTTTGCCATGCTGGTCACACCACTTCAATAAAAGGAGCGCTAACTTTTGCGAGGCCGATTGCGCGACGAACAGGAGCCTCGTATGGTCAATGAGACCGTTCACTTTGCGACTCAAAGATTGGACCAGACCCAGGTAGCCACTCTTGTCACGATCAAGCAGTCGTAGCAGTTGATCTCGCGGGATAAAGTCTATGCGGCAGCGCTCGAGCGTTTCCACAGTGGCCCCGTACGGTTGACCAGTCATGGTGGAGTTTATGCCTAACAAATCTCCAGCGTCGGCAATTCGTAGTATGAGCGTCCGACCATCGGCGGATGCGATCGAGACTTTTACTCGACCTTCGCAGACCACATAAATTCCCCGCGGTTGTTGACCTTCCATGAATAAGACCGAACCGCGTGGATAGTATTTACTAACTCGCAGATTCTCCATTCCACGTAAGTGACTGATGGGAGAATCGCAGGCGCCTTCAGCAAACTCGTCCTGGTCTTCGTTTTCTTGCAGGTCTGTCCCGCTCGACATGATCAGTCTGTGAGCCTATCGCGATTATTAAAGACGCGGCTAAACCGTCTTTTCTAACTCCAGAGACTCACCCTCCGCGGTTCACGCTGGGCAACGAATATGCCAGTTGAAAAATCGTCCGCAAAATCAAAATCGGTCTTTTGAAGACTGGCTAAAGTGGGGAAAAAGACACTTCGTCTATTAACAAGTGCGAGATTGTCCGCATTGCGGATGTCGATAGTCGTTGTTTCGCTGACTGAGAATTTGTTCTTTGCTTTTTTCTTGTCGTGGCTTTCAGATTGCACTAGAGTGCAAACTCAAATCGTTTGACGAGCAATGCCGAATCAACCTAATCATCGATCGGCGATTTTGATGGGCCTCGCTGCTTCGGCCGGGCTGACTGCTCTCATCATCCTGGGATCGCGAAACCTTGAACATTACGATGCCGCGCTCTTCGGCTACACCGTTGCGAGTGTGGTCGCTTTGGGCGCGGTCGTGTTTCGCTATGCGATATGGCTTCAACGTCCGGCAACGCGAGTCTATTGGCGGCGAGGCTGGAGTCTTTTTCGAGATCGAAAGAACTTGATACTGAACACGAGCAGCGCCGCGAAGACTTTAATTGGCGGGCTCGCAGCGCAGAAGTTCATATTCCGCAGAGGATTTTCTCGCTGGCTCATGCATCAGCTAATCATGTGGGGTTGCATTATCTCGGCGCTAATTACTTTCCCGCTGGTGTTCGGTTGGGTGCATTTCGAATTGGAAGGTGAACGAGGTTATCGCGCCTTTGTCTTCGGCATTCCGTTGAATGTAGTTGACGGTCGCAGCCTGCTTGCCTGGATAACATTTCACGCGCTCGATTTCACCGCGATTATGGTCCTGGCAGGCTGCGCGATTGCGATTCATCGTCGCTTACATGATCGAGGGGCGATTGCTTTGCAACAGTTTCTCCTCGATTTTGTGCCGCATCTTCTGCTTATTGCCATCTGCATTACCGGGCTGATGCTGACAGTTTCGAGTCTTTGGCTGCACGGTTACATGTACTCATTCATCGCGCTCTCGCATCAGGCTGTGGTGATAATGACTTTGTTTTATTTGCCGTTCGGGAAACTCTTTCACGTCATACAACGGCCGGCTTCGATGGGAGTCGAGCTTTATCAGCGGCGAGCTCGAGAAATGCCGCAAGCCGTCTGCCCACGGTGTGGCGTGGAATTTGTCGCCGAGATGTGGTTGGAAGATCTAAAGACGGTAGTAGATAAACTCGGCTTCGATTACAAGCTTACTAATGGGCACGTCTGGCAGGATTACTGTCCGCGTTGTAAACGCGTCATACGGGGGTTGGCTTATTCAAATTTGTCGAGTAGTGACGAACCCGTATTCAAGGGATCAAGATCGTCGCTCAGATAGGAGCGAAATGTTCATAGCAAAAGGAGCTAACTTATCCTCAAGCTCCGTCAGGAGCGCCGTGTTATAGCGGACCGTAGCTATGAACATCGCGCCGGTAGGGGGCTGAAGAACATCAGGGTGTCATCCGTGGCTGATTATTTATGAGTAAGTTTAGTAATCTCGAAAAGATTATTGAGGACTTCGGTCCGCACCTTCATGATGCGCCGTACGGCGGATGGCGCGCAGATCGAGTTATCGACAAGATCGTGCCAACGCATTGCCCTTACTGCGCTGTGCAGTGCGGGATGAATCTTCTCGTCGAGAACAATCACGTAGTAGGCATTGAGCCACGATACGACTTCCCGGTAAATGAAGGCCGTCTTTGTCCAAAGGGTGTAACTGCTTATCTGCAAGTACACCATCCCGATCGCTTGCTGTACCCACTCATTAAACGCAATGGTAACTTCGAGCGCACGACTTGGGACGAAGCGCTCGATCTCGTCGTCTCAAAGCTCACAGAACTTCAAAGCAAGCACGGGAAAGATTCGATCGGCGTTTACTCCGGCTCCTCGCTCACAACGGAGAAAACTTATCTGATGGGTAAGTTCGCTCGTGCTGGGCTCGGAACACGTTACATCGATTACAACGGGCGCTTGTGCATGGTCTCGGCTGCGGCTGCGAATAACAAAGCCTTCGGAATAGATCGGGCCGCCAATCCCTGGGATGACATTCCGTTAGCCGACGTCATATTGATTGCCGGTTCGAATTGCGCGGAGACGTTTCCAGTTCTAAACAAGTTTCTCTGGCAGCAGCGCGACAACGGCGGCGTTTGGATCATCGTAGATCCGAGAGCGACCGCCACAGCTCGCCAGGGAGATTTACATTTGCAGCTAAAGCCAGGCACGGACGTAGCCCTGGCAAACGGAATTCTTCACGTCTTAATCGAGGAGAATCTGATCGATCGTGAGTTCATTGAAGCTCGCACGAATGGCTGGGAAGAAACCAAAGCTCGGGTTGCTGAATATAGTCCTCAAGTTGCGGCTGAAATAACGGGCGTCCCCTCAAAAAAAATTGTTCGTGCAGCTCAGATCTACGGCCGCGCCAAGCGAACGATGCTTCTGCACGCTCGCGGTATCGAGCACCACTCGCACGGTGTTAATAACGTGCTCTCCTATATCAATCTGGTTTTAGCTACTGGGAATATTGGCGCGCCTGGTCGTGGTTACGGAACGATTACCGGGCAGGGAAATGGACAAGGAGGACGTGAGCACGGGCAGAAAGCCGATCAACTTCCAGGTCAACGATCGATCTCAAATCCTGAACACCGAAAACATGTTTGCGAGGTCTGGGGTCTGCCGGAAGATGAGCTGCCGCAAGCCGGCGTTTCAGTCGTCGAGATGTTCCAGAAGATGCGCGAAGGCGAAATCCGCGGCCTGCTTTCCATCTGCAACAACGTAATGGTCAGTCTGCCGGACACGAATGATGTACGACGATCGCTCGAAGGTCTGGACTTCTATGTTTGCATCGATTTTTTCATGTCTGAAGGCTCACGCTATGCGGATGTAGTACTGCCCGGAAGCACCTGGAGCGAGGATGAAGGCGTCACTGCGAACAGCGAAGGCCGAGTAGTCAAAATCAACAAGGCTGCAGATCCACCGGGTGAGGCTCGCGCGGATTGGTGGATTATTCAGGAGATTGCTCGCCGGATGGGTCGCGAAAAGTTTTTTCATTTTGAAAGCTCGCGCGAAATCTTTGATGAGCTGAGAGTCGCATCTCGTGGCGGGAATGCCGATTATTACGGCATCACCTGGGAAAAAATAGAAAAGCAGAATGGCGTCTTTTGGCCTTGCCCTTCAGAGGATCATCCGGGCACGCCTCGTCTATTTGAAGAGCGCTTTTATCATCCGGATGGTCGGGCCCGATTTCATCCCGTGACTTACGAACCTCCACAGGAGATTCCCGACGATGAGTATCCGCTGATTCTGACGAGCGGCCGAGTGGTCTATCAGTACTTGTCGGGAAATCAGACGCGGCGCATTGGTTTTTTGGTAGAGCAATGTCCGGAGCCATACGTCGAGATTCATCCGGAAACTGCAATGAAACTGAAGGTCAACGACGGCGAGCGTGTTCGCGTAGTCTCGCGCCGCGGCGACGGAATCTTTCCCGCACTGGTCGTCAAAACAATTCGGAAAGATACGATCTTCATTCCGTATCATTGGGGTGAAGAATTGGCTGTGAATCAATTAACGAATCCCGTACTTGATCCGATTTCGAAGATTCCTGAGTTCAAAGCCTGCGCCGCTCGGATTGAGAAAGTTCATTCAAGGCAGCTTCCGATACTGGGTGAAAGAAGGAAGGGCGCGTCCAGAAGCGAGGTTAGATAAAAATTAGGTCTTTGATTTTTGTTCTTGGTTCTTTGTTCTTTGTGCTTGCGTCTTTGGTGCATTGTCTTTTTCCTGGTGGGAATAAGACAATTCGACAGAGACTCGAGTACAAAGAACTAAGAACAAAGAACCAAGAACAAAATCAATTACCAAAACCGGGGGTTTCACATGGACGAGACAATGTTCATCGATCCGCAGCGCTGCATCGGTTGCCGGGCCTGCGTTGCAGCGTGTCGTGAGTGTGGGACTCACAAAGGCTATTCGATGATCTACGTGGATTATCTTGACCGCTCGGAATCAACGGCGACGATGCCAACGGTCTGCATGCACTGCTCGGAACCAACCTGCGCATTGGTTTGCCCCGCTGATGCGATCAAAACTACCGAAGACGGCGTGGTGCTATCTGCCTTAAAGCCTCGATGTCTCGATTGCCGTAACTGCGTCAACGCCTGCCCATTCGGAGTGCCGAAATACAACACTGCCATGCATCTTCAGATGAAGTGCGACATGTGTTTTGATCGTTCCAGCGAAGGTCTCAAGCCAATGTGCGCCAGTGTTTGTCCAACGAGCGCTATTGCTTTCGGCAAGTACGAAGACATCGTGCCGCTGCGACGCACCAAGCCGGTGAACGCGCATGTGTTTGGCAATCAAAAGGTCGAAACAAAAGTCTATTTAATGCTGCCGACAGACGCTGAAGAAGTTGAGATTGATGGTTGCGGAGTCTTCGAGGGACGCGTGACGTCTGACGCGCGAGCAGCGAGTGAATCATGGATTGACTTGCAAGTTGAAGAGACGGATAAGAGCAATGAATTCTGACACAGCTGAAAACAATCCTTTGTCTTTGGACAATCGCCGTGATGAGACCGAAGTACGCAGCGCCACTGCAGCTCATCAAGCAGACTTTCCTTACGACCGTGACGAAGAAGCGCAAGTCACTCGCCGTGAGTTCTGCAACTTTCTTGGACTCACCTCGGCAGCTTTGCTGGTTGGCGCGACCGGCTTTGCAGCAAAAGCCGCACTCGATGCCGGCGAATCGCAGACCTTTCTTCCCACGAAGATTGAAGGAGCAGCGGCCATGTCACCCGGCAGTTCGCTGAACTTCCGTTATCCGACTGAGCGAGATACCGCAATCCTGATAAGGTCACTTGACGGGACTTACCACGCTTTTGGCCAGAAGTGCACGCACCTTTCTTGTCCTGTCTATTTTGATCGAGGCCACCAACGCCTTGAATGCCCGTGCCATGACGGAGCCTTCGATGCTCGCACTGGTGACGTCCTGTACGGACCGCCACCGCGGCCTCTCGATGTTGTAAATGTTGAGATTCGTAGCGATGGTCAGGTTTGGGCAGTTGGAAGGATTGCGAGCAGCGCCGAGAGACAGTTTTGAAACAACAAACAAGATCGAAAACTCCCGTACAGCATCACGCCAGTCGTGGCAGGACGGCTGTTGGCCAGGCTCGGCTGATCTTACTCATCATGATCAATGTTGCGCAGCTTTGGATCCTCGCGGCGACGGTTGAAGCTTCACTTGCTCGGCGATACGCGGCGCTGTTGCCGCTAATCATCGCGTCCGGAATTTGTTTTGTCGTAACGATCACACTCATCTTCTGGTGGCGCCCCGCCTCGCGACGGTACACGAGTTCCGGTTACTTGAAGCGATAGAGTTGGCTTTGCCGGCAGTGATCAGGTTGAGTTTTATGCCATCGGGCTTGTCCCGTGGTCACTCACGCTGGCAACTACGACTCTGCGATAAAACACAAAATGATGCCACGGGCTCGCCCCGTGGTGCCTCACGCTAGCAGCTACCCCACTGCGATAAAACAAGAAAAGATGCCATGGGCTTGACCCGTGGTTTCTCACGTTCGCTGCTCGGGAAGAGCTCAGATAGCTGCCAACGTCGGTCAAGCCCGTGGCATCCCCGAGGTGGCGACACAGTTTGCTTTAGCTGCCATCATGACTCTCCACCGGGCAAGCCGGTGGTATTAATTGAAACTGACCCATTGGAAAAGAATCTCCAGATTGCGTTGAATTCCACAGCGTCAGGTCATTTCACGCAAAGCAAACTATGTGAAGCCCGAAATCCAGGACTATTTTCTTCGGTACGGTCATTGCTCTAATGAAAACTTCGCAGAGCTTTGCGAACCATCGACTGAAATGGCAGGAAGCTCAACTATGAAATCTTTTCAGCCAGGCGCTACCCGCGCTCTTTTCCTTTCCACGACTGCGTTCGCTGTTTCCTTCGCAGTCTGGGGATTAATTGGAGCGTTGGCTCCGACTTTTGCGCAAGCCTACGGCCTATCTGCAAAAGCGAAGAGTCTGATGATTGCCGTGCCAGTGTTGCTGGGCGCGTTGGGCAGAATTCCGGCGGGTCTGCTGGCAGATCGGTTCGGAGGACGTCGCGTCTTCGCGTCGTTGTTGGTTCTATCCGCCGTGCCCGCGGTTCTAATCGGCTTCTCACAAAGCTATGTAGTTCTGATTGGGCTCGGGTTCTTCCTCGGAATTGCCGGATCCACGTTTCCCGTCGGTGTGGGCTTTACATCAAAGTGGTTCGGGCGTGACCAACAGGGCACTGCTTTAGGCGTCTACGGCATGGGCAACATAGGACAATCAATCGCCGTCTTTGGCGCGCCGGTGCTCGCTATCTACCTCGGTTCGTGGCGGCCAGTATTCTTTGTCTTTGCTTTGTTGGCGGTTGTTTGGGGCGTTGTCTTCTACCTGACCGCGCGTGACGCCGTTTCGGAAACGAAACCTAAGACGGTGGCTGAAAACCTCGCCTTGCTGCGACATCAACCTCTCGCCTGGATATTGTCGCTTTTCTACTTCCTGACCTTTGGCGGGTTCGTAGCCTTTTCAATTTACTTGCCGACGCTGTTGAAAGACACCTTTAACCTGGGCCCCGCCGACGCTGGCGCGCGCACGGCAGGATTTGTGCTGCTGGCGACATTGATGCGGCCAGTCGGAGGAATGCTCGCGGATCGAATCGGAGGAGCGCGAGTGCTCGTGCCGGTCTTCATTTCCGTCGCCTTTTTTGGCGCAACCATGGGTTGTCCGTGGATGCCAAGCTTTACCGTTGGCGCCTTGGGCACGGCAGCAATGTTAGGAATTGGCAACGGGGCCATCTTCAAGCTGGTGCCTGAATATTTTCCGAAAGAGACAGCGACCGTAACAGGTTTAGTAGGAGCTTTTGGAGGCTTCGGCGGATTCTTTCCACCGCTGGTGTTGGGACTGCTCCGTGATGCGACCGGGGCTTACACGTGGGGATTCATCCTCCTCGCAATCTTCGCGCTATTTTGCGCGGCGGTTAATTACTTCGTTTTTATCAAGCCGGACCAATTTAAGAATGCGGCAAAGGCGACTATCTAATTAATGGGGCTCAAACGAGCCGTCAAAGGAAACTTATGGAACTAGAACCAAATAGACCAGTCCGTGATTTTGTGCTTGCGATCCCAGGAGCGAGTAGTGTGTTCGAGAAGTCGGGAATCGACTATTGCTGTGGAGGGCAACGTTCTTTGGCAGATGCTTGCAAAACGGCCGGCGTCGCGGTGGAGAAGATCATGACGTCGCTTGAGACAGCAATTTCATCCGGCGAGGTACCAGACCATGACTTTCTCGCGATGACGCTGACAGAGCTGATCAATCACATCGTTGGCAAACACCATGTGTTTACCCGAGACGAAATTGATCGCTTGCGAGCGCTGATGGAGAAGGTTCTTAACGCGCATGGAAAGAACCATCGCGAGCTCGAGCAGTTAAGCTCGGTACTTCATCGGTTGAGCCAGGAGTTGTTGCAGCACATGATGAAGGAGGAGCGGGTCCTGTTTCCGTACGTGACGGGAATGGAAGAGGCTGTAAAGAACAACCTTCCGGTGACGAGGCCGCCCTTCGCTTCCGTCATAAACCCGGTCCGAATGCTGATGTTTGAACATGATAAGGCTGGGGATCTCTTACGTGAGATGCGCCGATTGACCTCGAACTATGTGACTCCAGCTGACGCATGCATAAGTTATCAAACTTTGTATCAAGCTCTCGATGCGTTCGAAAAAGACCTTCACCAGCACATTCATCTTGAGAACAACATCCTCTTCCCACGCGCCGTTGAGATGGAGAACGACAGTAAGTAGTGGTCAGTTGCGTTTCAAGTTGTTCGAGCAGCCTGCGGAGCAGGCGACAGCGTAAAGCCTGGGGTGGAGCGAAGCGAAACCCCAGGTACAGACCACGTCGCATCAGTAGCCCGCGGAGCGGGCGATAGAATTAGCATCCACTATCGCCCGCTCCGCGGGCTGAATTATTTGTCGGCAATTGTTCCTGGGGTTCCGCTTCGCTCCAACCCCAGGCTTTACGCTGTCGCCTGCTCCGCAGGCTATTCCAGTTAGCGCCGTTGATGCTTTCAAACTGAATTTTGAGTTTACGCGACTGGTTCTTTAAGGTGTTGGCGGAAGAGGCGAGCGGAAGCTTCGAGGAAGTCATACGAGGTGACGATACCCATTAGCTGATCATTCTCGACAACCGGAAGACAACCAACCCGGTTCGTCCTCATGATCTCGATCGCTTGCAGGGAAGAAGTCGAAGGTGAAACTGTTACCGGGTTCGTTACCATTATTTCCTGCACAATAGTTTCTTTGCGGCCCTCTGCAGATCTACCGTTGCTCATCAGTCGAAGCAGGCCCCGGTGTGTTATCAAGCCAACGAGCCGGCCTTCCTTGTCTTCGACCGGCACATGCCTGATGTGTCTCCAATCCATCACGCTGGCAGCCAGGTCGATCAAGTCGTCGGGCTGCACCGTGAATAAGTCAGTGGACATAAACTGACTGACGGTTCGATAGCCATGTTCCCAGCCATCAGAATCAGCTATCTCAACCACCGGCCAGCGGCTAACCGGTTCGCCCAGCTTCTGACAGTGAAGCATATCCTCGGCGAGCTTTTGACTCCGAACGTCCCGAGGCAACGTGTCGGGCATCGCTTGCAGAGACTTAAGTATCCATCGAGATCCCGTTTGCCGGCTGCGGGCTCGCTCCTCGATTATGTCCAGAAAACCTGTGATGTCAGCTGCATCAACCTGAGCACTCTTCAATCCTTCACGGGCCATGGGCAGCAGCTGGTCAAGAATCAGGCGCGCGGCGCTGTGGCTATGCCCGTCAATCCAATGCAAGTGGGCGTCGAGCCCGTTACGCGCTGCCCGAAAGAAATTCATCTTGGCGTCGTCAAAACTCATTTTCTGGGTGATGTCCCCGTATTCATTTGATAACGCCACCATCAAGCCTATGAAAAAGGCGGTGTTGGCGATTTCGTCTGCAGTTGTGGGCCCCGAAGGCAGAGCTCGATTCTCAATACGCAGGTGCGGGACGCCGTCAGCCACTCCATAACACGCGCGGTTCCAGCGCCAGACAGTTCCATTGTGCATTCGTAGCGCGGAGAGTAATGGAGTTTCGCCTCGCGCCAGCACCTGAAATGGATTCTCGTCAGGCTCGGTAATCATGATTGGCCGGAAACGAGAGATCTGATCGTGAAACAGTTCGACAACTGAATTTCGAAGCCATTGCTCGCCAAAACTGACTCGAGTGGGGTGGCTGCGAGCAAGCTTGGTGCGCGAGCGCTCGTCAGTCGAGTGCTGAAACAGAGCCACACGCGTTTCCTGCCACAAACGATGACCAAACAAAATCGGGGAGTTGACTGCGGCCGCCAGAACCGGCGCTGTGATCGCCTGGGCGATGTTGTAATGGTTGACGAATTCGGCTGCGTTTGACTGAAAGTGAATCTGAAAGCTCGTGTTGCACGATTCCATCATGATGTTGTCGTGCGTCAGGCTCAGCTCGTCCAATCCCTTTATGTGGATTGAAAAAGGCCCTCCCCGCAAGCCAATAACACCTCGATCCAACTCGTGATAACGAGCGACCGGGGTGAGATTTTCCAGGGTCAGGTCCGACTGTTTCAGTGTCGGCAGAATTCCGGAGAGCAGCACGTCCGCTTCATAAGTCTGGGCGCTCTTGCGAGTCAGAGCAATTAACTCATCAAGCTCCTGTTTGAGTTCGGTAAAGCACGCGCCGGTCAGCTTCCGCGGAGTGAGGTTGGCTTCGAGATTGAACCTCGCAATCTCAGTCGTGAGACGAGGCTCATTCGCCTCTTTAAGAACTTCTAACGAGACTGGCGCGGGTCGCAAGTCGCTCCGCACCAGGAACATTTCCTGTTCGGCGCCGATTCGGGTTACCCCACTCTCCACTCGGCCTTCTTCGAGCATGAAGGCGAGCGCGCGCAAATCTTCCAGCAAAGCCTTCATGAAGACATGCATTTTCGTCCCATCGACTTGTTGTATGACTTTGTGCTCACCCATTTGAATTTCGAGCTTGCAAGTTCAAGGCCGTTTGGACTGTTATTCAAAACATCGATTTACTTGAGAAGAATGTACCGATGCAGTCTCAAGCGTGCGCGATATTTCCAGCCCCGCCTTTCACGGGTGCGCGATATTCCCCGCGCGTGGCACGGGCGTCCCGCCCGTGAACTCGCCTTGCCACTGCCAATCCCTCAGATGAGAGGCCTCTATTCTAAGCACACGGGCGGGACGCGCGTGGCACGGGCGTCCCGCCCGTGAACTCGCCTTGCCACTACCAATCCAGCAGATGAGAAGCCTCTATTCCAAGCACACGGGCGGGACGCGCGTGGCACGGGCGTCCCGCCCGTGAACTCGCCTTGCCACTGCCAATCCAGCAGATGAGAAGCCTCTATTCCAAGCACACGGGCGGGACGCCCGTGCCACTGCCAATCCATCAGATGAGAGGCCTCCATGCTAAGCACACGGGCGTCCCGCCCGTGCCACTGCCAATCCATCAGATGAGAGGCCTCCATGCTAAGCACACGGGCGGGACGCCCGTGCCACTGCCAATCCATCAGGCGAGAGGCCTCCATTCCAAGCACACGGGCGGGACGCCCGTGCCACTGGCGCATTCTTGAAAAACTATCGCTCATCGTTGACGAAAAATGTTTACAGACTCTGGTCCATCTGCTACTTTTGCCTTCCCTCCCAAGAATTAACTGGCAGCCCCGATTAAAGTAAGAGCAGTAAAGCAGCCTTGGCTGAGCTTTGTGCGTAATCCCAAAACTCGCAAAGCAAAGTAAGGCCTTTGATCTCAATTTCCGAAATTGTGGAGAAATCTCAATTTTTCGTAAGTGGGAGTAAGTGTCGAACGATGCGCCTCGCCACTCCGACAGCCTCGACATGTCGGGATGGTGCCGGTAACCACAAACAATCGGTGGGTGCTCTTCCGGATATCGAAAAGCTTTGCATTATGAAGCTGAGCTAGCGTTCTCGAGTCCGGGGTGACTCCGTCCTCAACAAGATGGGAGGCTTAAAGAACAATGCGAAAAGGATTGCTCATAGGGTTATTGGGTGTTGCCGTAGCAACAGCCTCACTATTTCCGTTCACCCGATCTAAAGCCAAGCTCGTTTCTCAGGATCGCACCAGCGCTGGCCGCGCAGCCAAAGCTAATCCGCTTCCTGACTTTGACATTCGCCTCGCTGGGAAAGGCGAGTTCCAGGATGTTGACTTGAATTCTGCGGCAGGCAAGACAATGGCAGCGCAAGGCGTTGCTACCAGCGTGGCTGCTGCGGCCGTGGAACAGTTTCGAGCGGCTGCGAAGGCTGGAAACAATTTGCGAGCTGAAATTAATGAGGCCGGCGCGATGAAGAACCTTTTCATCGATGGCGGAACACTTTCTCTGCCGAGAGCTGCGGCGCCCGACGCCATCGCTCGCGATTTCTTAAATGATAATGCATCAATGTTTCGACTGAGCGGAGCTGATGTAGCGGCGCTCAAGTTAACGAAGGAGGATGTCGATGAAGGCATCACGTTCCTTTCGTACGCGCAGACCGTAGGCGGCGTGAAAGTTTTCGACGGCGATGTTCAGGTAGCCATCACCAAGAATGGCGAAGTTCAATCGGTGCGCGAAGGATTCCTGGTCCTGGGGCCGACAGGCAAACTCAAATCAGGAATTACCGAAGGCCAGGCTTTGGTCAAAGCTTTCGAGCACGCCGGTCGAAGTATCAAAGGAGTCGCGACGTCATCGTTGCGGGCGAGTGCCGGTGACAGGGCGGCTTATGCAAATCCACTCAATCCTGATTACGAAAAAGTTCTTTCTGAGCTGAACGTAATGCGGGTTGGCGACAGCGCGAGATTGGCCTGGCATGTCTATGCTGAGGTCGGCGCTAACGAGTGGTATGAACTTTTGGTTGACGCCAAGGACGGCGAGCTGCTGTTCCGTCACAATCTTTACATCGAGGCTGCTCAGGGAACTGTGTACACGGAAGATCCTGATGCGGCGCCGCGCCAACTCGTTTCATTCGTTGGCGACACCACCATCAACACTGCCGCAGGCTGGATGGGGACTTCAACTGTTACCACCGGCAATAATGTTGAGGCTTACCTCGACACGAATGCTGACAATGCGCCCGACGCGAACAATGGCTCCGGACTTTCCAACGGCCACGCGTCATCGGCTACTCAGGACTTTACCTTTCCGTTCTCAACTGCAGTTGATCCACGCACGCAACAAGCTGCGGTCGTGACGAACCTTTTTTACTTCAATAACTTCATGCACGACTTCTCGTACGGCTTGGGCTTTACTGAGACGGCCGGGAATTTCCAAACCAATAACTACGGCCGCGGCGGTACCGGCAACGACTCGGTTCGCGCGGAAGCGCAGGATGGTTCGGGAACCAATAATGCAAACTTCGCTACGCCGCCTGAGGGATCTCGGCCTCGAATGCAGCAGTACTTGTTTACAGCGCCAACTCCGGATCGAGACAGCTCGGTTGACAGCGATGTGGTGTGCCACGAGTACGGACATGGCATCTCGAATCGCCTGATCGGTAATGGCAGTGGGTTAGGCGGAACACAGTCAGGCGCGATGGGTGAAGGCTGGTCAGACTACTGGGCTTGCACCATCAATAACGACGGCGTCATGGGGGAATACGTCACGCTAAACACCACGCGAGGCATTCGTCGCGCAGCTTACACCGTGCCCGCGGCTACAGTTCACGACTCGTATGCGGACGTCGGCGCTGGCGGCTTTGAAGTTCACAACGATGGCGAAGTCTGGGCTGCCGCGTTGTGGGATTTGCGCACACAGCTTGGAAAAACGATCACGGATCGGATTGTGTTGAACGGCATGAAGTTCACTCCGACTCATCCGTCATTCCTGAATGCCCGCGACGGTATTCTCCAGGCTGATCAGAACTTGAATGCAGGCGTAAATCGCTGCGCCATCTGGACAGTATTTGCGCGTCATGGCATGGGTTTCTCAGCTACTGGTAATGATGGCACGCAACACAATGCCGCGACCAACTTGCCGTCAGATTGTGGAGGTACTTGCACGTTCTCGATCAATCCAACCAGTTCGAGCCAACCAGCAGGCGGCGGAACTGGAAGTGTCAGCGTCACCGCAACAGCAGGCTGCAATTGGACCGCGGTTAGCAACGCGACCTTCATTACTATCACCTCCGGTTCGAGTGGGACTGGTAACGGCACTGTGAATTACTCGGTTGCCGCGAATACAGGAACAGGCAGCCGTAACGGCACCATGACCATTGCCGGTCAGACGTTCACTGTCACACAAGCTGGAACCGGTGGCGGTGGGACCGAGCTGATCACTAATGGCGGGTTCGAAACCGGAACAACGCCGTGGGTCTTCAGCGGCCAGGCTGCGCGCAGTACTGGCGCATTCCCGCATACTGGAACGGCGTATTCCTTACTGGGAACAACCAACAGTGGGACGGGCAGTGAGTATCAAACAATCACGATACCAGCAAGCCCGACTGCAAACTTGAACTTCTGGCTGAACATAACCACTAGCGAAGCTCCGAACGCAGCCGTATTTGATCGACTCTTCGTTGAAGTGCGTAGCACCTCGGGTACGCTACTGGCTACGCTCGCGACGTTTAGCAATCAAAACTTCGGTACGCCGGGGAATTATGTCCTGAGAGGTCCCTACAATCTCTCAGCTTTCGCTGGTCAAACCGTGCGGATTCAATTCCGCATAACTACAGACATAACTCTGCCGACGTCATTCCGCGTGGATGATGTGTCAGTGCAGTAGTAGGAACAGGAGGCGGGAGGCAGACGGCAGGAGGCAGACGGCGGTTAGTGGCTCCTCCGGTTTCAGTGCCGTAGGCAGGGAATGTTTATAGCCTCCGCGTTTCCCAACAACCAGGGAGCTCCGTAGGAGCGGAAGGACCTTCCGCTTCTATGGAGCTTTTATTTTTCCAATTTGTTAGCTATAAACGGTGGCTGCTACGGAGCCAGATCATATGAACAAACGTCCAGTCACAATCTTGATCGTGGGTTGGTTATTCATCTTGGCGGGATCCGTCGGGCTGATCTATCACTCGTTGGACGTCATCCGGGACGCTGCTAATGGCTTGGACCGGCATGAACTGATTGATGCTGCGGTCATCCTGCCTTTACGTGTCATAGCCATCATAAGTGGAGTCTTCATTCTTTATGCCTGCAACTGGGCTCGCTGGCTTTGTGTTCTGTGGATGGCTTTTCATGTAGTCGTCAGCATTTGGCACTCAGCTTTCGCGTTTGTATTCCACCTGGTGCTGACGATCGTGATTGGGCTTCTGTTGTTTCGCCCAAAGGCTTCCGAGTATTTTCGAAAAGCACAGAGTCTGTGAGGTCGACTCGAGCACCATCCAGGGCAGGGTCAGCATGAAACAGTCGTTCAACTGAATCACTCAGGCTTGATCAGCTCAAGGTCAGAAAGGGCAGTTTACTCCCGCCCAAGTTAGGTTACCTCTCAATTCCCCAAATAGGAGCTACTGAAAATTAAGATTGAAGGCTGAAAAAGCTTGAGCGGGAGTAAACTGCCCTTCCTGACCCTGAGCTGATCTACCTTGAGTGATCTACCCTGAGCTGATCTACCTTGAGTGATCTACCTTGAGCTGATCTACCTTGAGCTGATCTACCTTGAGCTGATCTACCTTGAGCTGATCTACTTTGAGCATCTACTCTGATCGCAGAGCCACCATTGGATCAACTTTCGTAGCGCGCCGGGCCGGTAAGTAACAAGCCAGCAAGGCAACTACGATCAGCACCCCGCTGGTTACAGCGAGCGTCAGCGGATCGCGAGTCGGCAGCGAAGGAATCGCCGAAATCAAATACTTGGCGATTGCATACGACCCAGCTGCGCCCAACACGGCGCCCATTAAAATCAGCACCGCACCTTTCCTCAACACCAGCAACAGCACGTCACGAGCCTGAGCCCCGAGCGCCACCCTGATCCCGAACTCGCCAGTCCGCTGCACCACGGTGTACGAGATGACTCCATAAATTCCGATGGCTGCCAATACGAGTCCAAGCGCCGCGAACGCACCCAACAACCTGCCCACCAGGGAGATGTTGCCAAGCCCCGAGTCCACCGCACTGCGAGCGCTCCGAATTCGATAAACCGGTAGACTGGGATCGAGCCCAGCTACGGCGCTGCGCAGGCTATTCTCCATTGCTTCAGCCGCTTGCGGCGTGCGGATCGATATCGTGAGATAGTTGGGAATAACCTGTGCGATAGGCAAAAACCCCTGGAATCTTGTGTACGGTTCGCCGAGATCGCCCGGAAAGCCAATGTCATCCACGATGCCAACGATCTCGTACCAATCTTTCGTCTTACCGCCGCTGCCTATTCGTTTACCCACCGCCGACTCGTTTGGAAAAAAGCGTCGGGCCGTAGCCTCGTTAACGATTAGTACTTTTGTTTTGCCGGGCCCGTCTGCATCGGTAAATGCGCGGCCCTGGCGCAAGTGCGCGCCCAGTGTCGCGAAATAAGCATTGTTAACCGGTTCGAAGAACATTTCCCAATACTGACCCGGTGGAGGTTCAGGTTGACCCTCGACGATGAACGAGCTGCTGCTATTGAAACCAAAAGCTGTCTGTGAGCTGCTGAGCGCAACCTGCTGCACGCCCGGCAAAGCACGCAATCGATTTTCAAGTTCGGAAAAGAAAACAACTCGCTGCTCATCTTTCGCGTACTTCTCACCGCGCAAGCCCAGCTGCGCAGTTACTAAACCATCGACTTGCCAACCGGGATCGGTATTGATGAATCTTTGCAGTCCGCGCAGGAAGAGACCTGCCGCTGCCAACAACACCATGGCGAATGCGACCTCGCCGACAATCAGCGTGTGACGCAGACGGTGTTGCGAGCGTCCTGCCGTTGAGCCTCGCGCGCTATCGCGCAGTGCCTGGTTGACGTCGGCTCGCGAAGCAAGCCAGGCCGGCATAGTCCCAAACACTAATCCGGTGAACAGCGAACACAGAAAAGCGAAGCCGAAGACTTTGAAGTCAAGTCCTACCTTGGCTCCAGGTAAGCCGACAAACAGATAATTGCTGATAAAGCGAACAGCCCATAACGCTAATACCAGGCTCAGTACTCCGCCGGTCAACGCGACTACGATACTTTCGGTCAAGGACTGTCTTAGCAAACGCAGCCGGCCCGCTCCCAGTGCCGCTCGAACCGCGAGTTCCTTGGAACGAGACGTGGTGCGAACGAGCTGCAGGTTGGCAAGATTCGCGCAGGCAATCAACAACACGAAGCCGGAAAGACCAAACGTAAACCACATTACCTTTCTGCCAATGTCGTCCGACATCGAACGCTGTAAGGGCTCGAGCCTCAGGCTTTCGCCCACATTAGAAGAATTAGCCGTGCCAATGTTAGCCGCGAGCGCAACCATGCTCTGCTCAGCCTGTTGAATCGACACGCCAGGCTTAAGCTTGCCAAACGAAGATAAGTAGTTGGTGCCGCGATTCTTTCTCTGCTCAGCGTTGAATGCGAGGGGCTGCCAGATATCTATCGTTCCCCAAAGGATCGGATGATCAAATCCTGGAGGCATTACGCCCACGACGTTGACCGTCTTTCCGTCGAGCTGGACAGTACGGCCAACAACTCCTGGATCAGCTCCAAAACGTCGATTCCAGAAACGGTCGCTTAACACGATGACGTTGTCGGCGCCCGGCTCAAACTCTTCGGCATTGAAAGTTCGCCCCAGGGCAGGTGCTACGCCCAGTAAGGGAAAGAAATCAGCAGTCGCTGCGATGCCCTGAAGCCGCTCAGCCATTTGTCCCTGCTCGACGAGATTGCGGCTCACATAGTTATAAGCGGCCATCTTTTCGAGGACGGTGTTCTTTTCACGCTGATCGAAGAAATTGGCGTTTGAGTGCGGCCAGCTCTGCGAATGCGGAGAAGTGCGGAGTACCCGCACCAACTGGTCGGATTGTGGATAAGGAAGCGAGCTGAATAGAAAGGTATTAAGGACGCTGAACATCGCCGTATTCGCGCCGATGCCAAGCGCCAACGTTAACGTTGCCACCGCCGTAAAACCCTTGTGTTTGAGCAGCATGCGCACGCCGTAGCGCACGTCCTGAAGCAGCGATGTCATATTCAGAATCCTCCGTTTTGTGCCTGTTAGCTGCGATTTTCGAGCGGGCTTCAAGAAAATGACACCACGCTGGATGCAAATGTGGCAAATTTTTGAGTCGCTTGTGGTGCTGAAGTTTATCTGAAAAGCTCAAGGGCGATCAGCTCGAGGTGAGGAAGGGTAGCTTGCTCCCGCTCTTTCCCAGCCTCTCAGCTCACCTATAGATCAAAGTTGTGAGGTTATGAATCGGCGGGAGCAAGCTACCCTTCCTCACCTCGAGCTGATTGATGGTCAGGATTATCAAAGGAGGCTAGAAGGCTTATGTAACCGTGACCCACAAATACTTGTTGGGATGCTGGCTCGGCAATGTTAGCCTTTTGCTGTGGCGAAGGATGAAGCAGTAGAAGTGCTCAGCGTTGACGGAACGGAAGTGCGGGTGACTCATCCGGACAAACCGTACTTTACCCGTCAAACAAAACTCTCAAAACTCGACATCGTGCGTTATTACCTTGCGGTGGCGCCTGGAGCGTTGAAGGGCATTCGCGATCGTCCGCTTGTCCTCAAGCGCTTTGTCGATGGCGCCGAAGGCGAGGCCTTTTATCAGAAACGCGCGCCCACGTCGCGGCCTGAATGGCTACGCACCGTGACACTTTCGTTCCCGTCAGGACGGAACGCTGAGGAAGTTGTGGTTGACGATGCGGCGGGCCTTGCCTGGATAGCCAACCTCGGCTGCATCGAGCTTCATCCCCACGCCATTCGGGCCAATGATCTCGATCACCCTGATGAATTGAGAGTCGATCTCGATCCGGGTCCCGGTGTTGAGTGGGATAACGTGCGACGTGTTTCGCTCGAAGTCAAAGCCTTGCTTGAAGAAATGGGTCTGCAAGGCTGGCCAAAAACCAGTGGTTCGCGAGGCATGCACGTGAATGTTCGCATTCAGCAGCGCTGGAGTTTCACGGAAGTTCGCCGCGCGGCTGTGGCCCTGTCGCGTGAGATTGAAAGACGAGCGCCGGTCCTTGCCAGCTCTAAATGGTGGAAGGAAGAGCGACACGGAGTATTTCTCGATTACAACCAGAACGCGAAAGACCGCACCACGTGCTCGGCCTATTCGGTGCGCCCCCTTCCTGATGCGCGAGTCTCAACGCCACTACGTTGGGACGAAGTTGCCGACTGTAATCCGGCCGACTTCACCGTGCTCACGGTTCCGAGCCGATTTGCCGAGTCAGGTGATCCGCATTTGAAAATAGACGATGCACCGGGATCACTTGAAATGTTACTCGAGCTTGCCGCGAGAGATGAGGCCGAGGGTCTCGGTGATGCGCCGTGGCCGCCGCACTTCCGCAAAATGTCAGGTGAGGGAACTCGGGTCGCTCCTTCGCGTGCGAAGTCCGCACCGAAGACGCCGCGAATCAAGATGCCGTTGCTGGTTATCGCAAATTCACCGAAGAAGGATTTAGCGCTGGCGGGCCTGGAACGATGGAAGAAGAAACATCGCAAGGTGGCTAAGCTGCTCGCGATCGATGATGTGCTCGTCGATACGATGCGAGGACGATCGTCTACGTGGACGCGAATACGAGTGAACTTGCGGAACGTGCCGGAAGAGCTGCGTCCTAAACAGGAGACTCCGGATCCTGATGACGATCCAACACGCGAGTGGCGCGAATGGCGCGCTGGCGCGAAGAAATCCGGGTAGGGCACACCTGAGAAAGATTAGCCACAGATGAACGCGGATGGCACGGATCTGAAAGAAAGGCGGATGCACGCCCGGCGCTGGGAGTGCCTTAAGTTACAACGCGATTACTCCGATGAACCCTTGAGTCATTCCCACTGCCGACTCTCCGTTGCTGCTCTTTTTTTCAGATCCGTGTTATCTGCGTTCATCTGTGGCTGGGTCTGAAGGCTGCAGGCTGGCAGCCTGCAGTACATCAAGCTCCAAAGATCTCCTCGATCTCCTGAGGCGGGACGACTTCGAGCTGAGCGTAGGTGCAGTCCTTAGGCGTCTTGTCCTGGCGCCAGCGACGAAATTGAGCAATGTGGCGAAAACGATCTCCCTGCATGTGATCGTAAGCCACTTCAGCTACAAGCTCTGGCCTAATCGGCTCCCATGAAAGATCTTTACCGGAACTCCAACGACTTTGTGCGCCCGGAGTCCGGCCACTTGCTTGTTCAAACGAAGCCCATTCTTTCCACGGATGTTTTTCGAGCGCGTTCTTGCGATACGGCTCAAGGAACTCCACCAGCTCGTGACGTTTCTGAGCCGTAAAGCTGGAACACACTCCAACGTGCTGGAGCATGCCCTCGTCATCAAACAGACCTAACAATAGCGAGCCGATCGCTGTGCCCGGACCCTTTTTGTGCCAGCGAAATCCAGCCACCACACAATCGCAATCACGCTCGTGCTTTACCTTCAGCATCACCCGTTTGTTTGGTTCGTAGGTTCCGGACACCGGCTTGGCAATAACACCGTCGAGTCCGGCGCCTTCAAATCTGCTGAACCAGTCGCGCGCGACTTTCAAGTCATCCGTTGCCGGAGTCAGATGAATAGGCGGAGCTGAAGAGGACAACATCGATTCCAACTGACGCCGGCGCTCGTTGAATGGCTGGCTGCGGAGATCCTTGTCACCTTTGGAGAGCAGATCGAAGAAAACCATCGATGCCGGAATCTTTTCAGAGAGCATCTTCACTCGAGACGCCGCAGGGTGAAGCCGCATTTGTAGGTCGTTAAAACTAAGTGTTCCATTTCGGGCTATGACGATTTCGCCGTCAAGCACGCAGCGCGCGGGTAATTGCGAGCGAAGCGGTTCGAGCAATTCGGGAAAGTAACGGTCGAGCGGTTTCTCATCGCGACTTTGAATCAGGATCTCATCCCCGTCGCGAAATATGAGGGCGCGAAAGCCATCCCACTTGGGTTCGAAGATCCAGTCTCCTTCAGTTGGCAGGTGGCTAACACGCTTCGCGAGCATCGGAAGCAGAGGCGGGTTCACTGGCAGCTGCATGCATCCATCTTATACCGCACCTGCGGTGGTCGCGCGAGTGGATGGCGGAGTGCTTCGTGCCCAAAATTGGACTGCGGGTGACCTGTCACCGCTGCCGCGACAAGTCGCAGCGACCAAAGCGCCGACAGGTCGGCGCACTCCAAATAGGCACTACGGTTCGAGTAGCCTAATCCACGTAGTGCTCTTTTAGTTTTGCTTGCAGCTCCAGAGGCAGGTGTTTCCAGCGGGTTAGGCACATGTTTTCGCGGCAATAATCGCAAGGATTCAGTCGTGCTCCCACCCAAAAATTGCCCGTGCTTTCATAGCGCCAGCAATAGATAGGTCCGCGGCTGCGTTGAGAGTAGAAAACATTATTTGGCAGCAGCGCAGTGCTTGATGTCACGTACATCCGAATTCCATTCATCCGGGCCCGCCTTTAAGTTGGGACTGAAACTTGTTGTCTTTCAAGCTCGGCCAACCGTGCTTGATTGGGTACCGACATGATTGGGGCAATCGGGTGCACATCAACGAACCCTACAAGTTTTCTTCTCACTTCTTCCAGGGCGATGCTGGTATGTTTTCGCCGACCAGGATCTTTATCGATGCGAGGCTTGGCGCCGCGCAAAAGTTGTTTTGCCCGCAACGACGCGACGATTACCAGGCGAAAATTTGACGTAGTGTCGTGCTCACTAATTTCTTTGTTCAGTTCTTTCGATTCCATTTTGTATTTCTCCACTTGCTAAATCTGGCGGCAACGAAAACTCGAGGGGATGTGGTAAAACTCGCTGATCTTTCAATACTGACACCGACCCCAAATCGTTATCAAAACGTAGCTGCTCGGAGATATTGATCGGCGGTCCTGAGATTCGTTGGGGAGTGAAACTTCGCTGATCCAATCTCAAGCTGAGCTCGGATATTCGGTTACGCAATCTTGCGTCTGCGCGGGGGCGAAGTGATGTGTAACTCATCGTCGCGGTCATGCTGCAGAAACACTGAAAACACCAGAAAACCAATGCCACAAGCAGCGGCAGCAAAGACGATGGACCAAACCAGGTGTGAAGTCCCGCCTTCGGATGCTCCCGCGCCATTCGTAAAGCTGGCGTACTTATAGAACTGCCACATGGAAATCGCGGCTATGGTACTCATAAGAACCAACGAGCCGACTACGTTCTTAAGATTCTTTCTTGCGTAACTCATCCGATACCTCATTCTGCTTAGTGCGGCTACAAATGGAAAGCCGCCTCTTCCATGGAGAACCAGTGGACTTCAGAACGGGTTCGAGATGTCGTTTTTGATTTGGAAAAGTGCAGACATCAGGACTCCGTGTCAGTCAGGTTTGAAAAACAAACAGACGGCACAAGGAGGAGGCGCTCAGCGCAAAGTCCCGATGTCGAGAGTGGGTTTTCTAAAGAACTAAAATCCGAACTGAGTATAGCACACTGCTGCCGAAGTGCCTGGTTCTTTGCGCTTAGCTCTTTGTGCTTGAGTGGCAACCGCGCAGCCGCCCAACACTCAAGCACCAAATACAAAGGACCAAAAACCTATTCACTCACTGTACGCATCATTCAGTTTGCGGAAGTGATAACCCATCGCCGCGAGCCGCATGGACTCAGTGAACTGCTCTCGATGATCACGAAGAGCAGTGTAGAAATACCGCCAGAATGTCTTACGATTCGAATCTATCAGCCCCAGCCTCAGCACCAGCCGCGCGAACGCTGCAATCCCTCCGAGTATATTCAAGCGCGAAGGCTCAGGGCTGTGGTGTCCAGTCCGGTTCATCGAGTCGAGCGCGCGCTGATAGTACTCCGCTGGCTTGTAGATCGTTCGCATGATGGATTGATAGCCTTCGATCAATCTTTTCGGATCCATCTTCGTTGTGAAATTGAAAGTGCACTGAGTATTGTTACCAGAGGCTTCGCCAAGCAGCCGGCCTTCCTTTTCAAGTCGCTTCCAAAGCTGGGTGCCGGGCAGTGCATTCAACAATCCCACCATCGCGAGTGGAATCGCACTCTCGCGGATGAAGTTTATCTGGCGCTCGAAGATGTCGCTGCCATCATTATCAAATCCAACAATGAAGCCGGCCATGACTTCCATACCATAGCCTTGAATCTTCTTGACCGAATCAACCATGTTGCCGCGGTTTTGTCCCTTCTGAGCTTCCTTGAGACTAAGTTCGTCTGGCGTCTCAATTCCGAGGAAGACTCTGCGGAAGCCCGCGCGCTGCATATCAGCAAGCAGCGCATCGTCTTCGGCGAGATTTATGCTCGCCTCCGTCAGAAAAGAAAAGGGATGGCCGTTTCGCTCTTGCCAGGCGGTAAGCTCGGGAAGAAACGTTCGCACGTTTTTCTTATTGCCGATGAAATTATCATCAACGATGAACACAGTGCCTTTCCATCCGAGGTCCATTAGGGCATCCAGCTCCAGCAGCATTTGCGAGGAACTCTTGGTACGAGGCACGCGACCGTAGATTTCAATGATGTCGCAGAACTCACACTGAAAGGGACAACCTCGAGAATATTGGACCGCCATGGCGCTGTAGCGCCTCATGTCCGCGAGATGATAATGGGCTATTGGCGTGGCCGAGAGTGGAGGTCGTTCGGCCGCTTCATAGGTACGTTTCGCAATACCTTGCTCGAGGTCGTCAACGAATTGCGGAAGCGTCGTTTCAGCCTCACCGATGAATATATGGTCTACATCGGGAAGGCCTTCGATGGTGGTGGTTACGTACGGCCCACCAATAACGACGCGTTTGTTGAAAGGCTTGCAGCGTGCTACAACCTCGTGCAGTGACTCTTTCTGCACCAGCATGCCGGTAATGAAAATCATGTCAGCCCACGCGATCTGGGAGTCTTTCAGGCGCTCGATATTCAAATCTACTAATTTTCGCTGCCAACTGTCTGGAATCAGCGCTGAGACCGTCAATAGGCCTAGAGGTGGGAAAGCGCAGCGCTTGCGCTCAAAGGGCAATGCGTGCCGAAAACTCCAATAAGTATCAGGAAATTCGGGATTAATCATTAAAACGTTCATCGATTTGACCACCTTTCAAATGCCTTTATTCGACGGTTCGATTGTAGTTCTCAATGACGAAATGCTCTGTAACAGTTATGTAAGCTTTGTGGATTCGTCAGTTTGGGTTTGCTATTTTGCGGGATATCGTGCATCGTAAGTGCCAGCTAATCCTTCTCTCGCGCATCGACGGTGCGCCCCGCACATAAAATATGAGCGCCGGCGTTTTGGATACTTCGAGAGCAGGGCTGATTTGAACTTCAGAAGCGCTCACTTTAAGAGCATCCGAACCAGGTCCTTCGAACGCCTACCGTTTCGCCGAAGCAATTCCTATTTCGCAGCTTCTTTTTCTACCCCATCAGGGGAAAGGTATATCTCTAAATGTCAATGAAACTGTACGTAGGAAATCTCTCTTTCCAGACCAATAGTCAACAACTGCAGGATCTTTTTGCTCAGGCAGGAACTGTTGAATCGGCAAGTGTCGTCGAAGATCGTGATACCGGTCGCTCGCGCGGCTTTGGTTTCGTCGAAATGTCCAGCGAGACCGAAGGTAGTGCTGCTATCGAGCAGTTCAACGGCCGCGACCTGGATGGTCGGCAGCTAAAAGTAAATGAAGCGAAGCCCCGTGAAAATCGAAACGGCGGCGGCGGTGGCGGCAATCGTGGTGGCTACTCAGGCAACCGCGGAAATGGAAGCCGCATATTCTAAGTCTCTCACTCGATTGCAATAGTGAAATCCACTGTCTGCGAATAGAGCGATAGCGACTGGACGCGTCTCGGAGCAAACAAGTTTTGCTCCGAGGCGCCTTTGGTTACTCGCAGTCCGGCAGCTGACTCAGGTCAGAAGTCTGGATAGCGTTCGCGAATGTGAACTCACGATTGATCGATGAAGAATAGAGAAAACAACAGATGAATTTCAAAGATTTCGAATTGATACCGGAATTGGTTCACAAGTGTGAATCGCTCGGTTATCTCAAACCCACACCAATACAGCAACAGGCAATTCCTCCTGTGCTGGGCGGATCCGATCTAATCGGAACTGCTGAGACTGGCAGCGGAAAGACCGCTGCGTTTCTTTTGCCCATAATCCAACGACTCAGAACGAAAGCGTCGCTGCAAGGCATCCGCGCGCTGGTCGTCGCGCCAACTCGCGAGCTGGCGCTGCAAATCGAGGGCATGTATCGACAGCTAGCGCTGAAAGACAGCCCCAAGTGCGTGGTCGTCATCGGTGGCGCCAGTATGCAGCGACAAAGAGAAGCTTTGCGTCGTGGCGCTGGAGTCGTGATCGCGACGCCAGGAAGGCTGCTCGATCATATTGAGCGAGGGCTCGACATTTCTCGTGTCGAAGTGCTCGTGCTTGACGAAGCCGACCGCATGCTTGACATGGGCTTCTGGCCTGCGATCAAGCGAGTGCTGGCAAAACTGCCGGTATCAAAACAAACGCTGCTCTTCTCGGCAACGATGTCGCCTGCCATGGAAAAGATGGCTCGCTCAATCATGCGCGATCCGAAGTTGGTTGAAGCCGGCAAGCGCGGTGTAGCGCCACGAACCGTTGAGCAGTTCGCTTATCCGGTTGCGGTAGAGTCCAAGACTGCTTTGTTGCTGAACCTGCTCGAGAAGCAAAAAGAGCCTTTCGAGAGAGTGCTTGTATTTACGCGCACCCGAAATGGAGCTGAACGACTGTCGCACATTCTGAGAGCACGCGATCACAGCGTCGGCAGAATTCATGCGAATCGAACTCAATCACAGCGCGAAGCTGCGCTACGCGATTTTAAGAGTGGAAAGATTCGAGTGATGGTGGCTACGGATATAGCCGCTCGTGGCATTGACGTGGATAATGTTTCGCACGTCATTAATTACGACGTGCCTCACGCCGCGGAAGATTACGTGCACCGGATTGGTCGCAGTGGTCGAGCCGGAAAGAGTGGTCGCTCGATAACGTTGGTTACACCAGCGGAGGAAAGTTCTGTTTCCGGAATTGAACGTCTTACGCGTCAGGCGCTGCAGAGAATAATATTACCTGCGTTTGGTGGAGTCCTCATGGGCACATCGCAAGGCAGGGGTGTCGTTTCGCGACAAGTGAACAAGCCCCACGTTCGCTCCTTCCGACCCCGCGGTCGATAGAACTACTTCCTCACCTCGTTCCTGCCCGGAAAGTTGTCAGGTTAGCCCTAGCGGCTCTGCCGCAGCACAGTACGGAAAGGCTTTGCCTTTCCGACATCTGCCTATCGTTCGTTTCGAGGCTACGCCTCGAGAATTGGAGGCATAGCCTCCAAACTCAAGATGCCAACCGGGCGGAAAGGCAAAGCCTTTCCGCACTGTGCGGCGGCAAAGCCGCAAATCACGCCCGAACTCTCAATCCTTCTTTTCAAAATCAAGCGCGACGGAGTTCATGCAGTAGCGCAGTCCCGTCGGTCGTGGACCATCATCAAACACGTGCCCGAGATGCGAACCGCAGCGCCCACATCGAACTTCAGTTCGAATCATACCGTGGGTCTCATCAGTTTCCTGGTCAACGTTTTCGCTCGAAATCGGCGCGAAGAAACTCGGCCAGCCTGAGCCGGATTCAAATTTCGTATCAGAGTCAAAAAGTTCCAGGCCACAAGCTGCACAAGAGTACTTGCCGGCTTCGTGGTTATCCCAGAACACTCCCGTAAAAGCGCGCTCAGTTCCTCCCTCGCGCATCACGTGATATCGCTCGGGTGTCAACTCGATGCGCCACTGTTCATCGCTCTTCGTTATCTTATCTGTCATTGTCTTAATTGAGATTCCTTATTCGTTAAGTCAACTTGGGCAACTCTCTGCTAGTGTCGCAGTTTGGATTTCTCATTCACACCCGGTTTCAACCGGGTGTGGACGACGTTGCAAGAGAGAGAATAACCGTTTTAACGGTTTCCGTGATCTTTGTGAACAAAGGCAAACCGTTGAAACGGTTAAACTGCCTTTGATGCTTGCTGGTTCACCCGGTTGAAACCGGGTGTGACTTAGAAGTTCGAAACAAAGATCGCTACTCAATCCTAATAGCTACAGTTACTACTCCTTAGTTATCTCCTCAGCCAGCAACTTCTGAATCACGGCTTCAATTTCAGAGTAGGCGCCTTCGCCGACATGTTGGAAGCGAATACGGCCCGACTTGTCTAATACAAACACTGTCGGCCAGGCTTCTACGCCATAGGCTTTCCAGGTCGCGTAATCGTTGTCGGTCACCACGGGGTACGTCAGACCCAACTCTGCCACTTGTCGTTTCAGATTCTCAGTCTCCCTCTCCTCATCAAATTCGGGAGTGTGAACGCCGATGACGGTCAATCCTTTGTCGCGATAGCGAGCATCCCAACTCTTGATTGAGGGCAAAGTATTACGGCAGTTGTAACAACCGAAAGTCCAGAAATCTACGAGCACTACCTGACCTCGGAGCTCCTTCAACGTGAGTGCCTTTGAATTAATCCAACTCCCCGGAACCAGCTCGGGAGCGAGGGGAGCGTTGGCGTTATTGTCCACGTGTTTATTGGCTGGCGGTCTGGCGCCTGTGGAAAGGAATCTCAGGACGCCAGCGGTGCTCCAGCCCTTCGCGTGGCTGACCGTGACTAACGTGGCGATCACAACACTCAGCAATATCAGAAAAAAGAGTTTTTGACGGTGCATCGTTACTCCAGTTCAATACGAGTATGTATACTACTTTCTGCTGCAATAATTTCAAATGTCGTCGCTCTGAATAGATTCCCTGAATAGATTTCATTGCGCAGCCGTTGTTCATAGCCTAACCGCACCAACTTATACGAATGCCAGATACTCTTCGGATTGTTTCCTTCCTGCCCTCGGCAACTGAGATCGCGTTTACCCTCGGGCTTGGTGAAAACCTCGTCGGAGTTACCCATGAATGTGATTATCCGCCGGAAGCACGCACGCGCACCGTTGTTGTTCGCAATGTACTGCCGATCGAAACGATGAACCAGGGCGAGATTGATCGCGCAGTCGCTGAACGAATAGCTTCCGGCCAGAGTCTCTACCAGATCGACGAAGAGGTACTACAGCGGCTCAGTCCGGATCTGATCCTGACTCAGGATCTATGTCAGGTGTGTGCTCCGTCGGGCAATGAAGTCTCGCAGGTTTTGAATTCTCTTGAGAAGAAACCGCAGGTCCTTTGGATGACACCGCGTAACCTCAAGGAGATAGAAGACAACATTCGTGACCTCGGTGTAGCCACTGGACGGGCTGAACAAGCTGAGCAACTAATTGCAGCAGGCCGCGCGCGATTGGATGGTGTTTCGGAGATTACGAAAACGATCAGCCATCGGCCCCGCATCTCGTTTCTTGAATGGCTTGATCCGATTTATTGCGCCGGTCATTGGGTGCCGGAAATGATTGAGATTGCGGGCGGCGTGGATAGGCTTGGCTGCAAAGGTGGGGACTCGACCCGAGTAAGTTGGGACGACGTTTTGCAATGGGCGCCTGAGGTGCTCGTCATTGCGCCGTGTGGATTCAACCTCGAACAAGTGTTGGAGCAAGTCCAACCGCTACTTGACCGGCCGGGATGGTCAGAACTTCCAGCGGTTCGCTCAGGTCGAGTTTTCGCCGTCGATGCGAATTCATATTTTGCTCGGCCCGGTCCGCGGGTTGTGGAAGGCACAGAATTGCTCGCGCATTTGTTTCATCCGGAGGTCTTTGAGTGGGCTGGGCCAAGCGACGCGTTTTCAATTTTGCGCTGACAGTGATCGCTTGAATGATCAGGCAGATGTCCAGCACGGGTTACTATCCTGACGCCTCGGAGACCGGTTCCTTGGAAGGTATGAGCCCAAGATTGATTAGCTCAGAAGATATGAGCTCAAGATTGATCAGCTCAGTAAGGTATGAGCTCAAGATTGATCAGCTCAAGGTAAGGTATGAACTCAAGATTGATTAGCTCAAGGTAAGGAAGGGTGGTTTACCCCCGCCCAAGTTTCATGAGCATTCAATTTTGAATTCAAGTGAGTTGTTGATTTGAGCTTACTTGAGAGCTGGGGCAACGCAGGCGGGCGCAAGCAACCCTTCCCGACCCTGAGCTGATCAATCTTGAGCTGATCAATCTTGAGCTGACCAATCTTAAGCTGATCAACCTCAATCTTGAACAGATCAATCCTGAGCTAACCAATCTTGAGCTGTTGCCTTGACGAGCCACCGGCTATCCCCAAGCGTCGGAGTACTGCCCCGCTTCCAGGCACCCGCTAACGTTGGCTAACACGATGCCCAATTCCCCGTTAATCAAACCACGCTTATCGTCCGGAGAGGAATCAGATGACGGATCTCGAGAAGTCCCGCCAAATGTACCTTCATCCCCACTCGTCGAAGGCGAAGACTATTATTGGGAAGGGGCCTTCATGGTTTTCACCGCGCACTTTCTCCTCAAGCGCGGCTACTGCTGTGACCGAGGCTGCCGCCACTGTCCATATGAACGGCGATTACCGACTAACCCGGAAAGTCAAAGATAAAAGCTCACCGCAATGCGTTCCCTGAGGCACTGCGAAAAAGCGGAGTATTGGAAAACGACGCGTTGGGAAGGGAAAGCGAAGGCCCCTCAGACGAGGAGCCCGCGTGAAAAGGCCCGCGAAGTTTTGCTTGAGTGGATCATTGGACAAAAAGAACTGTCCACATGAACGGCGGGTAGCAGCTAACGCTAAAACTTGAAGCTGAAGCTCCTGGTAGTGAAGATTCACTGGAGGGACAGTGTTCTTCAAGCTACCGCGCCGCCGCCGAGCGCTGCAACATCCAGCGGTACAACCAAACGATTACACCCACAAACCCCAGCAATCCAAGCCATGGGCCTGGGGCGAAAGTGTCTGACACCAGCCCGATTGGGGCGTCATTCGAGAGGCCGACGATGAGGCCGGCGTTGAGCACGCCCCACATACTTTCGCCTACGATCAAGCCCGACGCTACGAGGGTGCCTAACCGCTCTGCGCGTTCAGGATTTGCAGCCGCCTTCGCGCGCCGATTGTACCAATGCGAAATTACCGCGCCGACCACAACAGCGAAGGTGGCGGACATTGGAAGATAAATGCCGATGCCGACTGCAAGCGGCGGAATGCGCATTTTCTTCAACGCGCCGAGCGTGATGTCCAACAGAATCAGGCCGAGGCCTATTAAGGCGCCGATGCCGATCATTTTCCATTGGAGCGTACCGCCGATCACGCCTTGGGCGAGCGCAGAAATCAGCGTGGCCTGAGGCGCCGGCAACGGGTTCAACGCGACCACACCGACATTGGCAGCTCCAGCAAATCCATAGGCTTTTGCTAGTAGATTGAGTACAAACGGGATCACGGAAGCGCCGGCGGCCACACCGACAATTAGCGCGATCTGCTGACGCATCGGGGAGGCGCCAACGAGTTGGCCGGTTTTCAGGTCTTGCAAGTTATCGTTCGAGATCGTGGCGCAGGCGAAGACGATCGCTGTCACGAAGAGAGCGAAGGCTACGAGCGCGGGCCGCGTCTCTGTTGTCGGCGACACCGCGAAGATGAGAACTGATGCGCATAAGACTATCGACAGAATGCCAACGCCCGAGATGGGACTATTCGAAGCGCCGATCAGTCCCGCCATGTAACCGCAGATTCCCGCAATGAGAAAACCGCCGAGCAGCACAAACGGCACGGCGATAAGAGTGAGCTTCAGGGCGCTTGGCGCGAGTACCGTCGCCCGCACGAACGTGAAGGCCAGCCATGCGGTAATGAGAAGGCATGCGGCCGTGAGTATGAGAATCCATTGTGGCGACAGGTCGCGGTCACGATCGTCGCGTACGCCCGTGGCGCGAGAACTGGCGAGTGTACTAACGAGTCCGCCGACAACCGGCTTTGCCAGCTTAGCGAGTGTGAAGATCGCCGCGATCGCAATCGTTCCGGCGCCGATGAACCGGACCTGCGTTCGCCAAATCGCGATCGTGTGCGCACCGAGCGCCACCCCATCCGCGGCAGGCTGCATTGACGTCAAGATCGGGACGGCAAACACCCACGCGATCACGAGACCCGTTAGCATCGCGATGCCAACCGACAAGCCAACCAGATGGCCTGCGCCGACGAGCGCGAGAGAGAAGGCGACGTCGTACCCGCTTGATGCTAATGTGCCGAGACGAAAGAACCCTGTAACTTGAGCGGACAGGATACGCGTCGCCGTCAGGATGGCGAGTCCAGCCGATGCAACCGAGCCGAGGATCACGGCGACGAGACCTTCTCTCGCTTCGCCAGTTTCGTCTTTTGTTTCGCCGCGCGCGCCGGATCCTACTTTCAAAACTTCGGCTGCCGCGACGCCTTCCGGGTAGGGTAGATCGGAGTTCGTTACCAGCGCGCGCCGGAGTGGGATCGTGAACAACACACCGAGCACGCCCCCGCTCAGACAAATGAGAAATGATTCCCAGAAGGGAAATCCGGTCCACCAGCCGACGATCATTAGTCCTGGTAGAACGAATATGATCGCTGAAAGCGTGCCTGCCGCGGAGGCAACGGTCTGGACGATGTTGTTTTCAAGGATCGATGAATCCTTCACCAGGCTCAGTATGGCCATCGAGATCACCGCAGCCGGAATCGACGACGCGAAGGTCAAACCGACCTTGAGGCCCAGGTAGACGTTGGCCGCCGTGAATATCGTCGTGATCAGCGCGCCTAGAATTAGGGCACGTAAGGTGAGTTCTTTAGGTTTCATGGATATACCTACTCGCAAGAAGTTCCAATGTCGAGTTAGCTCGTTGTGCGATGGCGACAGCTTATACAATCAAGTAGCGAGGAAACAAGACTATCGGACCTTTGTGAAGTGCTCAGTAGTGCGTTGCTGTCCTGTTTCAAAACCCAGCCACAGATTACGCAGATGCCACCCACAGAGTTTAGTTGAATCAAGTTACGTTGACGCCCATGTGTCTTACTCAATCAGAGTAATCTGCGGCTAAAGTTCGTTCTGATTGTGCCGCCGCCACTAACCGAGCACTATCGACCTTTGATTAGGTACGCCTTCGGCGTCTGTGACTTCTTAATAATTTCTGGTAAGGCTTTCGCTGAATTCTGGCTCTTGTTGGTGAGAGACGAAATCGAGGACTCTTAACTTTGCGAGAAATTCGGGGATTGATCTCGAGTGCGACTGCCTCGAACGCAGTTCTCGCTGAAAGGCACGCAGCTTTCGGTGAGTTGGTACTCCGCTTTCAGGACATGGCCTTCGCGTGCGCCTATGCCGTTTTGAGTGACGCATACCTGGCTGAAGATGTCGCGCAGGAAGCGTTCGTTACTGCATGGCAAAAGCTAAATCAGCTTCGCGAGCCGGACGCTTTCCCAGGCTGGCTCAAGCGAATTGTGCTGACGCAATGCAATCGATTGACGCGCGGCAAGCGTCTGCAGCTCGTGCCTTTCGAACAATGCGAAGTCAAAACATCAGACGCTATTAGACCTGATGCCGCAGCCGAGGAAAAAGAACTTTTGACGAAAGTGATGACTGCTATCAAAGCTTTGCCTGCCGGCGAGCGGTTGGTCACGACACTTTTTTATATCGACGGTTACACCCAGGTCGACATCGGCGAGTTTCTTGAGCTACCGGTTACGACCGTCAACAAGCGTCTTTATGTGGCGCGACAAAAGCTCAGAGAGAGCGTGGTTGAAGTCGAAGTGTTCAAAGAGAATCTCAAGCGCAAGCGTCCTTCACGCGACCGTACTTTTGCCGAGCGAGTCAATGCAAAGCTGCGGCCATTCACAACTCGCGACTGGCGGCCGGTGCAGAGTATGGCGTCGTCACGCGAGCGGGATGACGGCCTCGGGAATGACGTGTGGCAGCGTAACCGACAGAGCTTTGATGAGGCTCAATACGAGCGCCGGCAATATGTGATTGAAGATCGGAACTCGAGCCAGATACTTGGCTACGGCGCGGTCGAGCAGAGTGTTTATCTCCCAAAGTATCGAATATTTATGGTATCGGATCCGCGTTGGCTAAAAACCGGCGTGGGAGACTTGTTGCTTGAGCGTCTTACCGCAGATCTGATCGAAGCCGGCGCCGTGACCGTCTCTTGTCGCGAGTACTCGTCACAGTCAGAGTTGTTGGAGTTTTTGAAAGCGAATGGTTTTGTCGAAACGGGAAGACTGCTGGACCTGCGATTGGACCTGGCGGAAACATTGCCTTCAAGCGACGGTCCAAAAGATTCTGGCATCACTATCAGCACGCTGGCGGAAGAACGAGTTAACGATCCGCTCTGGCTGGAAAAGCTGCACGACCTCAGTACCGCGCTGTATTTGGACGATGCGGGACGTGGACCGTTGGCGCCGCCGGCCTACTTTCGACGCGAAGCCTTGCTTTGGCTGGAACGACCGTACGTGTTGCCCGCCGGGTACTTCATCGCGAAAGACGGCGACCGCTACATTGGCCAAACTGATGTGAACTTGTTGGACCCGGTTCCTGGTGGAGTTACTCAGGGTTTCACGGGGGTGTTGCGCGAATACAGGCGGCAGGGAATTGCGACTGCCCTGAAGCTGCGCGCGATTCATTACGCGCGCGAACGAGGTTATCGAATCATTCAGTCGTTCAATCGTCCGGTTAATGCTGAGATGTTGGCTTTGAATGAGAAGCTTGGGTTTCGCACGTTGTTCAGCTACGTCACGCTCGAGAAATGTCTCAAAGAAGTGGTAGCGGTTGACTCCAACATTTATGACGAGTACGCCGGTGTCTATCTCGATGACGAGCGGCCCGACTTGGAGCTCACCATTCGAAATGAAGGCGGCAGGCTGACTTGCGAAACCATCGGTCAAAAAGTCGAGCTGTTTCCCACCACGCAAACGCAATTCTTTGTGAAGTGCTTTTACGGGGAAGCGACTTTCTATCCGGACGATGATGGCAAGGTAAACAATCTGCGCTTCGAATTGCTGGCTTACAAGAATAGGAAGGCAAGCATCTTGAACGCGAAAAGGATTACAACATGAAACCACCACTGATTAATCTCGGACGAATTCTGTACGTCAGCGTTTGTCTCTGCCTAGTGTGTCTGGCGCTGACAGTTGGGCCGCAAGCGCACGCCCTCAGGACCGCCCACGCTCAACAACCGGATCAACCGGTGAAGCTGGCGAATCAAGTCTACAAGAACATCCAGGTTTTCAAGACGCTCCCCGCGTCCGAGCTCGATCAGACAATGGCTTTTATCTCCGGCTCGCTAGGAGTGAAGTGTAATCATTGCCACACGAATCCCTGGGAGAAGGATGACAAACTTACCAAGCAAACGGCCCGGCGAATGATCCGGATGGTCTTCGATCTGAACAAAGGAAGCTTCGGCGGCGAGAATGCGGTCACTTGTTTCACTTGTCATCGGGGTAAGCCCATTCCAGTTGGCGTACCGGCGGTTGGTCAAAACTTATGGGCGCCTTCGCCGGCTGGGCCAAAGGAAGCTCCACTGCCGACGGTCGATGAGGTGCTCGAGAAATATGTGCAGGCGATGGGCGGTGCTGCCGCGTTGCAAAAGATAACGAGTCGTGTCGCCAAAGGATCTCGCATTGGCGCTGACAATGTCCTGGTGCCTGAAGAGGTTTATCAAAAGGCTCCAAATAAAATCCTAACGATCACGAGCTATCCCAATGTCGTCTTCAGCAACGGCTTCAATGGGTCTGAAGGCTGGGGGAAGAGTAGCACTGACGGGTTAAGAGATTTACCGAGCACACTGCTGGCGCAAGTGAAAAGGGATTCAGAGTTTTACAAGGAAATGAAAACGAAAGAGCTGTATGCGAAGCTCAGCCTTGTGGGCAAAGCTCCGGTTGGTGATAGCGAGGCATACGTAATTTCGGCGACACCCGCCGACGGTCCTGCTGAAAAACTCTTCTTCGATGTGAAGACTGGATTGTTGGTGAGACGCTACACCGAATCAGACACCGTTTTTGGAAAGTTCCCATTGCAGACTGATTATGAGGACTATCGAGAGGTTGACGGAGTCAAGCAGCCTTTCTTAATTCACTGGTCCATGCCCGGCAGAACCTGGGGAAGAAAGATTACTGAGATTAAGCAGAACGTGCCCGTCGATGACGCCCAGTTCGATCGACCTAAAAGCTAGGGGGTGGGATTTGGGGTGTAGGGTGTAGTAGTTGAGGGGTTTGAAAAATAAGCGAGGAAGCGAGCAAAACAATTTGCCATATATAATTTGACATTTTTCATTTGTCATTGATGGGAACGCGATTCGACTTAGAGGGCGCAGCGGATTTTATGGGGCGCAGCGGATTTCAGAGCGCAGCGGATTTCTTTTCGCAGTCGGGAATTCAAATGTGATGCATTTCGCGATCAGCAATCAGTAATCAGTAATCAGCAATCAGCAATCAGCAATCAGCAAATCAATAGTCAGTAGTCAGCAAAACAAGTAATTCGAAGTTGAATATCGTCAGGTCCGACGATCCGTTTCTCTTCCATGTCGTCTCCCGTGCCCGGGCCTGTTGCTGTTCGATGCTAGCTGATTACTGACAGCTGATTACTGACAGCTGATTACTGATTACTGATGACTGATTACTGATGACTGATTACTGATAGTTGATTGCTGAATCGCTGATCGCTGATTGCGCAAATGCATCACATCTGAATTCCCGATTGCGAAAAGAAATCCTCTGCGCTCTGAAATCCGCTGCGCCCTCTAAGTCGAATCGCGTTCCCATCAATGACAAATGAAAAATCAGTACTGTCCGGTTAGATGTCCAATAGTTGTAACTGTTTAGGATCATCAAGCATTGCCAAATTGTATTGGGATTGCTGAAGCAAGCCTAAAATGGGGGTTTTCTCGAAAAGAGTGAGACTGAAAATCTGTAGCAAAGT
>DATNBH010000093.1:0-15793 GCA_035572035.1 Pyrinomonadaceae bacterium
AGTTCAAGTTCGACCTACAAAGAGGTTGGGATTGGTCCTTTGAATCCCCTCAGCGGCAGCTGAGGGATGTTTCAAGTGCAGCCTCGCTCGCAAGTTTTCAACGGAAATAGGCAGGACTTGAACCATCCACCAGCTGCCGCAAGTGGGATTCATTAACAACGACATCAAACATGGTAGGCTGGACCTGAAGTAACCACCAGCTGCCGCAGGTGGGATTTAAGAGTTTTCGGGCAAAGCTAGCTTAACCCAGAGGTTCTCCTTCCCGGCCAAGGTTCTGCGTCACTATATGAACAAAGACCAAAGACCTAAGATCAAAGACCAACAACCGATAACTTAAGAAGAAACCATTCCATGACCATAATTCAAGCCATCATTCTGGGCATCGTCCAGGGATTGACAGAATTCATTCCGATTAGCTCAACGGCTCATTTGATCTTTGCCGGTCGCGCGGTTGGTCTTTATCAGGGAGTGAATGCCGCGCTAAAAGCGGAGCAGACGACCGCCACCATTGCTGTACTCCAACTGGGAACATTGCTGGCTGTTATTGTTTATTTTGCCGGCGACATTTGGAAAATCAGCGTCGCCTTCCTCCGCGATCATCTGGCGCTGTTAACCGGCAAAGCAGCGAATGAAAACACCGCCAATGAAAAAGTCTTTGGCAAACTTTCGCGCGACGCCTGGTTGGGTTGGTTAATCATAATTGGCTCGATCCCGATTGCGGTTGTCGGATTGCTGCTCAAGAAACAGATTGAAGGCACGTTCACCAAGAACCTTTGGGTCATTGCGACGATGATGATTGTGATCGGGATCCTGCTCGCGATTGCAGAGGTCGTTGGAAGGCAGGAGCGCTCAATTGCCCAACTGGGAATTTTCGACGCGATTGTTGTGGGCGGAGCTCAGTGCCTGGCGTTAATTCCCGGCTCCTCGCGCTCAGGCTCCACCATCATGGCAGGTCTTTTTGCTGGTGAAGTTCGCGAGACAGCTGCCAGGTTTTCCTTCCTACTTTCAATTCCCGCGATTGCAGCCAGTGGACTGCTGGAGCTAAAAGAGGCGATTCATAAACTTCCTGCCGGCAGCTTCATGCCGGTATTAGTAGGCACAGTCGTTTCATTCATCGTGGGATATGCGTCAATTTGGTTTCTGCTGCGCTTCCTGCGCACGCACTCCACGGGAGTCTTCGTCGCCTACAGGTTGATAATCGGGACATTAATCCTCGCAGGGCTTTACGGCGGCTATATTTCAGCGCGGTGAACTTGATTTGGAGTGCGACGACCTGTCGTCGCTTTGACCGCTGCGACCTGTCGCGGCTGAGCTAATGGCTATCAATACGGAGCAGCGTGGCGTCAAGCCGCCACGGAACAAAGCGGTGACAGGTCACCGCACTCCCAAATAGCGGCACCATAAGCTCAAGCAGTGCGGCAAGAAAAAGTAGGTAGTCGCTAAAACTGAGGCCACGGCCTGGCGCCGTGGTCACTCACGTTGGTCGCTAACAGAGGCGGGGCCGAGATTTTTGGTGATGCCATGGGCTCGTCCCGTGAGTGCTCACGCTTCATGCTGCTGGCAGGCGGCAACGTGAAACACCACGGGGCCAGCCCGTGGCCTCTTGCGAACCGATGGATCAGCCTGTTTTTGTAGCTGTGAGCATGAAACACCACAGGGCCAGCCTGTGGTATCGGCTACTCAGTTCACCTTTATGCTTTACCTACTTTTCTTGGCGCACTGAACCTCAAGAAACTACTTACCATAATCCTTCAATTCGGTTACACTGTAGCCGCCCTTATCCTCCTCTCCGACCTCGGGCCAGCCGGGTAGATTTCTCATAAAGGTGGTAAAGCCGTAATGAATGAAGAAAGCACGCCTGTGGCGTTGCTGCGCTCCCAGCGTCCGCGCAATCCCCGCGTCCCGGTTGAATTCGCACTCGAAGTCAGGGGAACTGACACTTCCGGTAAAACCTTTCAACTAAGCGCCCAGGCCATCAAAATTAGCCGCGGTGGTGCGACCATCATCATCGATGCCGACGTCAAACCTGGCTCGATTGTCCGCTTAACCCCTCCATTCGGACATGAACTTGACGCTGAAGTTAACGGCGCGTGGACTGATGAAATAGACGGCCGCCGCCGCATTGGCGTCAAGTTGCTCGACACTGATGGTTGGTTTGCTGAATAGCATTTTGTACCGCGGGCTGCCAGCCTTGCAGATTCCTTTCAAATCCACTCACGCGACGGGAAACCCGGCCTTATCTTTCTAAATTGAATGCCGTTCAACGCAGCAATAGGCTGGCAGCCTGTTGTACGTGGCGATCCAAGACCTGTATTCTTGACCAGCATGCAGGAAATCAGGCGCAGAAGAGCAGTAGCAATCGGGTTACGAGCAAAACTCCCCTTGGTAACTCGTATTCTCGCCCTCTTCGTTCTCGTTGCTGGTGTTGTCTTCGTAGCTGTTTCCTACTACAAGCTCAGAAATAAGACGCGCTTTGTGATGTGGCCCGGTGCGGCCGAGCTCTCCAAAGAAGTAACCGGGCGCATCGAAGGCTACGAACAACGGATCACAAAATCGGGAGGCGATCTGTATTTGTGGGTTCGCGCCGCTCGCGAGATTACTTTCGCCGATGGACATCACGAGCTCGAGAACATCAACCTCACGATTTATTCCTCAGGGCCCAAAGAGAAGCCTGATCAGATAACCGCCAACCGCGCCATTTACGATCAGAAGAACAAGCTCATCTCTTTTCTCGGTAACGTCAAGGTTGAAACGAAAGACGCACTGAAGGTCGACACTGAAGCGATTCTCTACAACCAGGACACCGAAGTTGCGCAGAGCGATGTGGCCGTCTCGTTCAGTCGCGAGAACGTGTCCGGTCATTCAGTGGGGGCAATCGTCGAATCAAAGAGTAAGAAGCTGGAGCTAAAGAAAGACGTGGAGATCACCGTCGCCCCTGAAGCTCCTAAGAATCCTACCGAGCAACCGACTAAACTCTCCGCCACTCGTTCGCGTCCCGTAACAATCCGCGCCGCGCATGCTGTCTTCGAGCAGAACGACATGAGGCTCTCCTTTTCGGGAGGCGTTACTGCTGAACAGGAACGCGACATCATGAGCGGCGATACGATGAATGCAATCCTGAATCAGCAAAAGCGGCTCGAGAAAGTCGAGGTGCGCGGGAATTCTTATTTGCGCACCATGAATCCGGGGCGAGCAGCTGAGCTGCATTCCGTAGATATGGACTTCTTTCTCGATGCTGATCAGCGTTTGAAATCGGCACTCGCCCGAACTGACCCCCGTGGACGCAGCCTCGATGCGGATTCTGAAATGCAGCTCACCGGAAAAGATCTGGTTGAAGCCATTTTCCAGGCCCAGGGCCAGGAAAGCTTATTGCAGTCAGTGCGCAGTCAGGGGCGATCGATTGTGAATCTTTCGGCTCCGAAATCGCGCGCCAACGATCCGCGCGCAAAAAACAAGCGCATTACGGCCGACGGCATTAAGCTGGATTGGCGCGCCAGCGGAAAAGATCTGCAGAAGGCCGAGGCAGTCGGGAATGCTGAGCTGTATGTTGAGCCGGCGGTGCCGAACGACAAGGCTGAACGCCAAACCGTCACTGGCTCACGTTTTGATTGCGACTTTTTTGAAGCCGACAACCTGGCGCGCAACTGTGTTGTCAGCGGTCCCGCGAAGGCGGTGATCGATCCTTTACAAAAGAATGAAAAGCGCGGAATACGTACTATTACTTCGGACAAGATGTCAACGACCTTCGTTCGCGAAACTCAGGATCCCGAACGCATTGAAGCTCAGGGCAACGCGAAGTTTAATGAACTCGATCGAAACGGCACGGCTGGAACCGTAATCTACACCTCTGCAGATGAGACTGTGCGTATGCGCGGAGGCGAACCCACCGTTTGGGACTCGAGGGCCCGCAGCAAAGCTATTGAACTCGACTCGGATCTTAAGAACGGCATTTCTTACAGCCGAGGCAAAACGTCAACCACGTACTACAGTCAGGAACAGACCAACGGCGCTACGCCTTTCACCAAAGTCAAAAGTCCCGTTTACGTCGTGAGCGATCGTGGAGAGTTTCATCACAATGAGGGTGTCGCTACTTACTCCGGCGATGCGCGCGCGTGGCAGGACGACAATTTTGTGCGCTCGGACAAGCTCACGATTTACGTCAACGAAAAACGGATGACGGGCAACGGGCATGTGCAAAGCGCGCTATACAACGCTAAGCGGCGCGAGAAAGGTGTCAGCACGACGGTGCCGGTGTTTGCGACCGCTGAGTCAATGCGCTATTCGGATGCTGATCGTCTTCTGCATTATGAGACGAACGTTGATATTCGGCAGGGACCAGATCGAGTGACCGGCGGCGTGGCTGACGTCTATCTCACTAAAGATACCAATGAGGTTGACAAGACGATTACCGAACGAAATGTAGTAATGACGCAGCCGGGCCGAAAGGGTACTGGCGACTGGATGCAATACACCGCGGTTGACGAGGTGGCAGTCCTGAAAGGCAATCCCGCTCGCGTTGAAGATGTCGAACAGGGAACTCTTGAAGGTGGACGATTGACCGTCAATATGCGAGAAGGTAGAGTCGTTGCCGATGACACTCGAGGTCCACAGTCAGGCGGGCGCGTGCGCTCGACGCACAAGATCAGCAAGCCTAAGGACGGGCAGCCAGGACAGAACCCCTGAGTAGTAAACTTAGTTTTGTGAGTATCCACCTGCGGTAGCGGGTGGCTGAACGCGCAAAGTTTGGGACTCGACACTTAATGCCAACTACTACAGCATCAGTTCCAGACCATCTCACTCCCAGCAACGAGAAGTTACCAAACATCAAGTCCAAATCGTCTGCAGACTCGTTGGCAGCTTCCAAACTCTTTAAGTCTTATGGAAAACGTCGCGTCGTCGACGATGTCAGTCTGCACGTCGAACGAGGCGAAGTCGTAGGCTTGCTGGGCGCGAATGGCGCCGGCAAAACAACCACGTTCTACATGATCGTTGGGCTGGAGCGACCTGACTCCGGAGTAGTCCGGCTGGGAAATCGGGAGCTTACGAAACTTCCAATGTATCTACGTGCTCGTCTGGGACTGGGCTATCTTCCGCAGGAACCATCAATCTTCCGCAAGATGACCGCGGCGCAGAATATTCTTGCTGTGCTTGAAACTATGGGCCTGAGACGTCGAGAACGCCTTTCGCGACTCGAGCAATTGCTGGAAGAATTTGGAGTGGCCCACGTCAGAAACACGCGTGGCGATGCATTGTCAGGCGGCGAACGACGTCGCACCGAGATCGCGAGAGCATTAGCAACCGAACCGCAGTACATTCTGCTTGACGAGCCTTTTGCAGGCATCGATCCGAAGGCAGTTGATGATATCCAAAATGTAATAATTTACTTGCGTAATCGTGGCATTGGTATCCTCATCACCGATCACAATGTACGCGAGACTTTAGGTGTTACTGATAGGGCCTACATCATGGCTGATGGCCGCATTTTCCGCTCCGGCGCTCCTCAAGACTTGACCGATGACGCCGAAGTGCGCCGCCTCTACCTCGGTGAGAAATTCCGAATGTGAAAGTCCCGCGTGAAAACTCTTTAGGATAGGTTATAATCAACCCGCGCCTGAGGCGCGAATCCCGAAAGCGTAAATTACGAGGGAATGTCACTTAAGCTAACTACCAGCCTATCTCAACGTCTAGTTTTGACGCCCCAGTTGCGTCAGCGCATCGAGATGTTGCAGATGACGACTCTTGAACTGAGCGATTTAATTCAGCAGCAGCTGTTGGAAAATCCGGTTCTTGAAGAAGTAGCGACACAGGAAGAAGCGCGCGAGCTTGCTGAAAAGATTCTCGATCATCTCTCGAGTGGCGATGACGGTAGCAGCTTTGACAAACCGGCCGGCGAATCTATCGAAGCCGATGTCGCCGCTGCATCTTCAAACGGAACGGGCGAACTGGATCCGTCGCTGGCTGCCTACGCTGAGCAGGAGTTTGAAGGTCGCAATGAAGTTTCAGCGACCGGCGAGACCAGTGAACCGGTTTCCGATGAAGACGGCTCACGCGACGCTTTTGAGGAGATAGATTTCGGACGAGAGTTTCAGGACTATCTTGATCCTGGATACAAAACTCAAGAGTACGAATACAAAGAGGACGCCCCCACCTTCGAGCAATTCCTTACCAAAGCGCAATCTCTTTCAGAACACCTGGAATGGCAACTGCACATGGATCCGATTGCGGAAGAAGTGCAGGATGCGGCTATTTGTGTGATTGGCAATCTCGATGCCGACGGGCGCCTGACTGCCACGAACGAAGAGATAGCAGCAATGGGACCGTGGCCGGAAGACTTTGTGGAGCGAGCACGTCAAGTGGTTATGAGACTTGACCCGCTCGGGTGCGGCGCTCGGGACGTACGTGAATGTTTGCTGGTTCAACTCGAAGTTGCGGGCGAGACGGAACGACTCGCAACTCGATTGATTAGTGATCATCTCTCAGAATTACAGCAACACAAGCTGCCGCACCTTTCGAAACAGATTGGCGTCGATGTCGACACGTTGATGAACGAGCTGCAGTTCATACGCACGCTCGATCCGTATCCTGGCCGGCGGTATTCATCAGAAGAGCCTGTTTTGATTGCTCCCGAGATCTACATAGAGAAGCTCGAGGCTGATGATGAAGAGTACGTCATTTACTTTGGCGACGATGGCAGTCCGCGCCTGCGACTGAGCCCCCAGTATCAGACGATGTTGGCGCAGCAAGGCGTGAACAACGAGACAAAGAGTTTTATTCGAGAGAAAATGCGCTCGGCCGTTGATTTGTTGCGCAACATCGAGCACCGCAGGCAGACGATTTACAAAGTAGTCGAGTCAATCGTGCACCGGCAAAGGGATTTTCTGGATCATGGTGTCCAGCACATCAAGCCGATGATGCTCAAAGACATCGCCGAAGATATTGGGATGCATTTGTCGACGGTCTCGCGCGTGGTGAATCGCAAGTACGCGCACACGCCTCAGGGTGTAATTGAGTTGCGCCGGTTTTTCACCGAAGGAATGATGAATGAAGACGGCGAAGAGATCTCGACCCGCATCATCAAATTAAAGATTAAGAAGTTGATTGAAGACGAGGATTCACACAATCCTATTACCGACGATCAAGTGGTTAAGATCTTGTTGCGTGATGGCATCAAGCTGTCTCGGCGGACAGTTGCCAAGTACCGGGATCAGATGCAAATCCCCGGCTCGCGTGAGCGTCGCGCAGTTGTGTGAAATAGTTAGTGCAGGCACGTTGTGTGTGCCAGCCGGGTGGTCAACGCCGACTACCCGTACAATGATCGAGGAGGGTACTGGCTCATGAAGTTTGAATACACGGGTCGTCACGTTGAAGTTTCACCAGCCATTCGTAAGCATGTCGAAGATCATTTCAAGAAATTAGATCACATCTTTAATAACTCGGCTATAACTACGCATGTAATCATCGAAGTCGAGAAGAACCGCCACATCGGTGAAGTCGTCGTCAATTGGCGAGATCATACGCTGGCTGCCAAGGATACAAATATCGACATGTACATGGCACTCACGAGGGCCATGACTAAAGTCGAAAAGCAGGCGCTAAAACTGAAGAAGAAAATCATTGATCGAAAACAGGGAGGGAAGCGAACGGCCGCAATTGCTCGTCAGCCGGATAATGGAATCGAAGCGACTCCGCGTCCGGCGCGCATCATTGCAGCGAGGCGTTACGCCGTTAAGCCGATGACGGCTGAAGAGGCTGCTTTGCGACTTTCTGAGGAAAGAGACCAGTTTCTCGTATTTCGCGACGCAGACACTGAACGTCTCGGGGTACTTTACAAACGAACTGATGGTAACTACGGCTTGATAGAGCCCTAGGAACTTGTTCCAAGTCGAAACCAAATGTCCGACAAACTTGAGTTTGTCATCGCCGGCCGATGAATTGCCGAATGCGATCGACAGACCAAAGCTTGTCGGACATCGTCTTTTGTAGCACAGACTTCAGTCGGTGTCTGACTTACCAATTGGAGATTCCTTGGACTTGACGCTACTAAGCGATCACTCAATACATTAGCTAAAACTTTGAATGTCGAATCACAGATTGAAGTCTGTGTTACGAACAATGGCGCGTAAGAAAAAGCAGCAACCTGCAAATCTCGAAGCCGTCCCCGACATTGTCATCATTACCGGGCTCAGCGGTTCGGGTATGTCGTCGGCGATGAATGCGTTTCAGGATCTTGGCTACTTCTGTGTTGATAACTTACCAATCACGATTCTGCCGACGTTTGCGAGGCTGATTGAAGCAAGCCAGGACAAGAACGGTATTTCGCGAGCCGCGCTCGTGATTGATATTCGCGAAGGAAGTTTTCTGGCTGATTTCTCAACCCAACTTGAAGCGTTGCGGGCGGAGGGCCTGGATGTCTTCGTACTTTTCCTCGAGGCTTCGAACGAGGTTTTACAGCATCGTTTTAGTGAGACTCGCCGCCCGCATCCTGCCGACAAAGGACATCGGCTTGCAAAAGCCATCCAGGCTGAACGAGCAGCGATGAATCAGATTCGTGCTCTTGCCGATCAAATCATAGATACTTCGGATCACACTGTTCACACCCTTCGAAGCGCCCTGGTTGAACGCTTTAGTTTGGATAAGCAAGGCGCGCCCATGCGTGTGCAGGTTTTAAGCTTTGGGCACAAGTATGGCAGCCCGGCCAATCTTGAATTGCTGTTCGATGTGCGGCACCTGCCCAACCCGCATTTTGTGCCTGAGCTAAAGCCTTTATCAGGTCATGATTCGCGCGTGGTCAACTTTCTCAAGGAGCAGCCGGAGGTTGCCGAAACGGTGGGCCGGTTTAGCGATCTGCTCGATTACCTCCTGCCGCTGTACAAACGTGAAGGCAAAGCGTATGTGACAGTTGGCATAGGATGCACGGGAGGCAGGCATCGTTCCGTGATGGTCGCTAATGCGCTGGCACGAAGACTTCGAAAGACGGGTTTTGATGCGCAGGCCGTTCACCGCGACGTTAGAAAGGACAGAAAGAGGTAGGACGTGGCATCGGCATCCTGCCGATGACCCAACGTTATTCACAGGCAAGGACGTAGCATCGGCATCCTGCCGATGACCCAACGTTATTCACAGGCAAGGACGTGGCATCGGCATCCTGCCGATGACCCAACGTTGTTCACAGGCAAGATGCCACCTGACCACTCACCGAACTGAAATTCGTCGAACCCTGGAGAAAAACATGAGCACCACGCCTGAAACATCAAGCGCCCGAAAAGTTGCCGGTGTGATCGTGACGCATGGACATCTTGCGGGCGAATTGCTGGCCGCAGCGGAAATGATTGTCGGTCCGATCTCTTTCATCGCTGCAGTGTCAATTGGTTGGCATGATGACGTTGACAATGCTCGCAGCGAAGTTGATCGTGCAATTAAAGGCGTCTCCCAGGGCGTGGGAACATTGCTCATGACGGACATGTTTGGCGGCACTCCTACTAATATCGCGTCGATGTTTCTCGAAACTGGGACCGTGGAAGTAGTAACCGGCATTAACCTGCCAATGGTTATCAAGCTCGCATCTCAAACTGAGCGATCATCGCTGACTGACCTTGCGCGGCAGCTATGCGAAGTTGGGCGGCAAGGCATTTATTTAGCGAGCGACCTACTGACGCCTCCGGGAAAGAGCGGAAAAGCATAAATGATTGAGGCCAGGGTCGCCGTAAAAAACCAACTCGGACTACACGCGCGTGCCGCGGCGCGCCTCGTGCGAACAGCGAACAGATATCAAAGTTCGCTGCGGTTGGAACGACTCGATGGCACTGTCTCAGCCGATGCAAAGTCGATCCTGAATGTGCTGATGCTGGGTGCAACCGGAGGCACGGAGCTACGGGCCATCGCGGAAGGGCATGATGAAGCAGAAGCCCTGGCAGCCTTGTCCGGAATGTTTGAAGACGGCTTTGGAGAGCTGCAACCGTGATCATGGAAGCTAGTCCAAAACCCGAAGAGCGTCGCTGGCAGGGATTAAGCGTCTCCGAGGGGCTGGTCATCGGCCGTGTACTTCGAATCCATAAAGGCACCAGGCACGCTTACCCGGCCCGTATCGAAGTCGGCGATGTCGAGAGCGAAATAAATCGTTTCCGCGAAGCTATTGAACAAGCAAAAGAACAGTTGCTCGGCATCAAGGAGCACGCCGCCAAGCTGCTCGGCGAGGCCCACTCCTACATTTTCGACGCTCACCTGTTGATGCTCGAGGACCGGCAACTCAGCGAAGAAATCGAAAGCTACATTACCAAGCGACGAGCCAATGCCGAGTGGGCCGTGAAGGTCATCGGTGATCGCCTGCTGTCCGTTTACGCTGAAATAAAAGATGACTATCTGCGTGAACGCGGTTCCGACATCGAGGATGTTATTCACCGCGTTCTCGAGGCCTTGAGTGGGGAGCGCCCTTCCTATCTCGACTCAGTCCAGGACGCGGTGATTGTTTCTGAAGACCTTTTGCCTTCAGCTGTTGCTGAACTTAATCTCGAACACGCGCGCGCCTTAGTGACGGATGCCGGGGGCTGGACTTCTCATACGGCGATCATCGCTCGAGGCCTCGCCATCCCGGCGATGGTTGGTCTGGAAGATCTCTGCCAGCACGCTCGCACTGGGGATCAAATAATCGTCGATGCTTACAAAGGTGAAGTCATTCTTCATCCTTCAGCGGCAACTCTCGAAAGTTGTCATACGGAGATTGCAGGGCGCAAAGGAACAACTGCGGTTGCAGCTCCTTCCGGCACGGGAATCGTGCAGACTCGCGACGGTGTTCAAATCCGGCTGAGAGCTAATGTTGAGTTACCGGCTGAGTTCAAAGGAGTTCGAAAGTATGGTGCGATGGGAATCGGACTATATCGATCGGAGTTCCTGCTTGCTCAGCCCGGTGTGCTTTTGTCGGAAGAGAAGCAATACGAAACTTACGCGGAAGTTGCCCAGTTAGCCGGAGCAGATGGCGCGGTCGTGCGCTTGTTTGATCTCGGTGGCGACAAGAGCGGCGAGTCGGTGATTGATTCTGAGCGTAACCCGGCCTTGGGTTTGAGAGCGATTCGGTTTTGTTTACGCAACGAGATCGTCCTCCGAACCCAGGTCAGAGCAATCATGCGGGCTGCGAGCAAGGGTCGTTTGGATATCGTGCTGCCGATGGTAGCGGATGTAGCGGACGTTAATCGCGCTCAAGCCATCATTGCGGAAGAGCGCTCAAAACTCGAAGCATCTGGAATTGAATGCGGTCCGGTTCGAATTGGAGCAATGATCGAAGTGCCCTCTGCCGTAATGACTGCGGAGAAGATTGCGCGGGTCGTCGACTTCTTTGAGTTGGGAACCAACGACCTGGTTCAGTATGTTCTCGCAGTCGACCGAGGTAACGACAAAGTGGCCGATTGGTTCCGCACCCTTCATCCTGCGGTCCTCGACAGTTTGGGCCGCACTCTGAAGGCAGCTCGAGACGCAGGCATCCCCGCGATCGTCTGCGGCGAAATGGCCTCGACGCCAGTTTACGCGGTCATACTCGTCGGTCTCGGTGCCACAGATTTGAGTATGACGCCTTCCTCAATTCCTCGAGTGACCAAGGTCATGGCAGGTATCGACGCGGCTGATGCCCAGGCGATCGCGACGGAGTGTCTCCGTTGCGCAAGCGCGGATGAGGTTGAAAAGCTTGTCCGCGAAGAGTTTATGACCCGCTGGCCAAATCTCTTCACCGCCAAGACGCTTCCTTCTACCAACCTGTCTCGTTAATCGAATATCAGTGGCATTTTTCACTGAACCCGACCTCCAATCTCTTCGAAATCAGGTCCTTTCGTTATTTATCTAAGCAGGGAGATCTCTACTCCCAGTGAAACACGGGCGCGTAGCCCAAGCGACGAACGAAAGGGAAAACAGGAATGAATAGAGGGATATTGGCTCTGGTTGTAATGATTTTTGCTATTTCAGGGGCGGCTTTTGGCCAAGCGAAGACTGGATCGGCTGGAGCAAACGAGTTAGTGGCTGCCAGCGCCGCCAACTCAACTCGAACGCGGGTTCTGACTCCGGAAGCCAAGCCTGCCTCTTCGTCTCCCTCCCTGAATCACGCGGCGGATAAGTCATTGAATCCGGACGCTTCGTCTGGCAAAACGTCCCGGCCAAGAACCGGAGCAGCGACAACTAACGCAGTACCCACTCCAGTTTCACCAAATCAGATTTATCGTATTGGGATCGGTGATGTACTCGACGTGCGGTTGAGTGAATTGCCCAGCGCAAAATCGACCCTGTTCACCGTCCTTGAAGGCGGTGTGCTTGATTATCCGCTCACTAACGCTCCAGTTCCGGTGGCAGGCTTAACCGCCGACGAAGTGGCTGCCCAACTTCAGTCTCGAATCAAGGTGCTTGATAATCCAAGAGTTTCAGTCAAGGTACGTGATTACTCAAGCCACAGTGTGATCGTTACTGGCTCTGTTCTTGATCCAGGGGCGCGATTCCTTCGGCGCGAAGTTACTCCGCTTTATGTGCTGCTGACAGAAGCTCAGCCACGTCCCGAGGCTGTGAAAGCAACCATCACTCGCAGTGGTGTGCCGGTTATCAATATCAACCTTCGAGATCAGAAAGATCTAAATACCCACATCATGGCGGGCGACGTCGTTACAGTGCTAATGCCGCCTCGAGAGCCGGTTGCGTATTTCTTCACTGGTGGTGGGTTGAATGCTCCGGGTCAAAAAGCGTATCACGCTGGTTTGACTCTGACGCAGGCGATCATGGCTAGCGGTGGTGTGACGCGGACAGCCGGAACCAGGGTAAAAGTCTCGCGACAAGGTTCTGATGGCCGGCTGGCTGTTACTGAATACAACTTGCGACAAATTGAAGAAGGTAAGGTTGCCGATCCAGTCTTACAAGAAGGCGACCGCATTTCCGTAGGCGAAGGACGATAAGCCACCAGCATGAGTGCTCAGATGAAACCGAACCGCTCTAGTCATTTGAAGACGCGCGGCTTGGCCTTATGGCTGGCGATCATCTTCGCTATCTTCAGCCAACTGACCTTCGGGCAAGTAAACTCGGACTCGGGCATAACGGAAGCTGAGCAAGCTGCATTTACCCGTGGTCAGACGCTTTACAATCAGGGTCTCTACGGCGAGGCGATCATTACTCTTAACGAGTTCCTCGCTCAATTTCCGAGCAGCACAATCAAAGATCTCAGCCTCCTGTGGCTTGGGCGCAGCTACCTCGCGCAAGGCGACATCGCCAGCGCTGAGAAGATTGGCTTGCGGCTAAAAGATATTCCTGACACACCGCTCGCCACTTTGTATGAAGAGGATTTGCGCGTCGGGCGCCAAAGTTACGCTAAGGCAGCGGCGCCAAAACATTCCAGTAAGCGCGAGGTTGGTCGCCATCAATCCGCCAAGGCAGTCGAGCAGCCTAAACCAAGAGAGTCCGAGTTGCTGGCGCTAACCCCGATGACAAAGGCTACCGAGAAGCCAATCGCGGTTCAGCCGATCGCGCCAAAGCTTGAAGCGCCGACTGCAAAACGTCCGACGCCTCTCGTGAAGCTCCCGGAATCCTTTCCCGCGAAAGAGCCGGCATTGACGGCAACGAAAGTAGAAACCACGAAGACTAATCAGGTTGTGGTGAGCCTGCCAAAGCGAGTCGAAGAACCCAAAACTGTTAGCCCAAGTCGCCCGCTTGCGGTCCCGGTCCCAAGTCCGAAGCAGGAACCCGTCGTAAAAGCTGAGATCGCAAACAGTGGAGCTCCAAGGCTTCGCAGTCGATTTGAGACTAGCTCGGGTGGCCCTTACCGTTTGCTGATGGTGAACGACGGAGATGGCCGTGCCAGCGACCTTACCGTGCGCATAGAGATCAATCCGCTTGTTAGTTATGTGGGCTCGGACCTGCTTCCAATTCGGCAGGAGATGATTGGTCAAAGACAAGTGTTGACGTTCCGGATTCCTGCTGTCGAAGCCGGTGAGACGAAAGCCCTTCAAATCTCGATTCGCGTGTGGGCGGGAGGTTCGAACCCAACCACTATGCCATTCAAACATTCCGTCTTTTACAAAGACACTCAAGGCCGTTTCCAGCACTCACCATAAGTTCTTAGTAAGACCCGGACTTCTTCCTTTTCTCATTCACACCCGGTTTCAACCGGGTGATAGCTGCGGCATCGGCTCAATTAACCGTTTCAACGGTTTCCCTCGTATCACATGAAAGAGAAACCGTTGAAACGGTTACGAACTCATCAGACCTTCTTGTCACCCGGTTGAGACCGGGTGAGAATGAAAGGCGATGAAGGGAAACAGTGGAGCCGCCGCAGATGATAATAATGTCGATCGCAAATCCACAGGTTGGCAGCCAGGTCCCGGTACGCTGCTATAATCCTCGCGCATGAGGTTGGCCCACGCATTGATTGCGAAATCGATTGCTGAGACTCTGCTCGTCGCAGGCCTGGCAGTTGGATTTTACGTTTACGCTTTTCCGCCGACTTATCATGGCTGGGGAGAAGTGTTGCCGGACGGCATCGCTGGATGGGCTGTCAACGCGGGCAGTCAATACGAGCGGTTGGAAGTCCAACTCTTCATCGACGACAAGTTCATCGCTACATCCACTGCGAACCAGTCCAGGAAGGACATAGTCTCAGCCGGCTGGGCCCGAGACGAATGGCATGGGTACAAGTTTTCCTTGCCTTTGTTATCTCGTGGACCTCATGTGGCCCGCGTCTACGCTCTGCACACTGCGGACGGAAAGCGTCAGACACTCCAACTCGTAGGTAATCCAGTGTCGTTCGCAGTCGATGAACACGGAAGCCTAATCAAACCACTCTCCGAGTGACCGCTCAGACTCCCATGAACGAATCGACCACTTCGGATAGAGGCCTGGCCCTTTGGGAGATTGCATCTGTCATCTCCTCATGTTTGATAATTGAGTGGTTCCTACTGGCTTTTGCCTGGCCAAGCCGGATGGTGGCGCTCATTCCAGTCGCTCTTGCGCTGGCCTTCATGATCTTTTCGCATCGCCAACGCGGAGAGAGCCTCTCGGAAATTGGATTTCGTTTAGACAATTTTATCCCAGCGGTTAGATTGCTAGTGCTCCCGACTCTGGTGGCCTTGATCCTGATCGTGCTGGGAAATTGGCTGCTAAGGAAAGGCGAGTTTGGGCTCGCCCCGTTCCGATTGAGATTTGTGGGAGTTTACTTTTGGGCGCTATTTCAGCAATACGCCGTCCAGGGCTTTATCAATCGTCGCGCCCAACTGGCAGCCGGAAAAGGAGTCAAGAGTGTCTTCCTCGTGGCTGCGGCTTTTAGTCTGGTTCATTTGCCAAACCCGTTCTTGAGCTTGATTACTTTTGCGGGTGGGCTGGTATGGGCGGCAGTTTATCAGCGGCAGCCTAATTTGTTTGCGCTCGCCCTGTCGCACGCTCTTGTCTCAATAACTCTCGCCCTCACATTATCTCAGGATCTTTTCTACAACCTCCGCGTCGGCTTCAAGTACTTCGGCTAGGAATTTGGGTGTGGGATTTAGGGTGAAGGGTGTAGACAAGCGCCTGAGGAACCAAAGATCGACTACGACCTCGGGTAGTGGTACGTTTTGAGTTAGTCCATCTCATTCTCACCCGGTTTCAACCGGGTGACCAACGATCCCCTGATGTCTTGAACCGTTTCAACGGTTTACCTTAGACCAGCTTTGCCCGAAAAGTCTTAAATCCCACCTGCGGGAGCTGGTGGATAGTTCAAGTTCGACCTACAAAGAGGTTGGGATTGGTCCTTTGAATCCCCTCAGCGGCAGCTGAGGGATGTTTCAAGTGCAGCCTCGCTCGC
>DATNBH010000094.1:0-42905 GCA_035572035.1 Pyrinomonadaceae bacterium
GGGGATGATCTTCGGGTCGTTTGGCGGCTGGTGCCTGGGGCTGCTGTCGAAAGTGGCGGGGCCACAGTTGCTGGAGTACATGGCGAGTGGGGCCGGGCTAGGCGCCGTGCTGGGTGTCGTGATTGGCATCGTGATTACGAATGCCTATCGCGCGAAGGCGTAAAGCAAATCCGCAGATTGCAAATAGAAGAACGATCTTTGGCCTTTGATCTTTGGTCTTTGTGCGTGAGCGGCATTGACCTTGACGCGTTCCTGAAGGATACCTTTCGTGATCGCCACAAAGAATTGATAGATTCAACTACAAAGATCTAAGACCAAAGGCCAAAGACCGTTTTCCTTTTGGAATCTGCGGATAACAGCTAATCGGCAAACAACATGATCTTAGACAAGTTCAGACTCGACAATATGGCGGCGCTGGTGACCGGCGCTTCCGCAGGTTTGGGCCAGGCGATTGCCATTGCGCTCGCTGAGGCGGGAGCTGATGTCGCTTGTCACGGGAACACGCGCGCGGCCGATACAACTTGCAACGCCATCACGAGCCTTGGTCGCAAGGCGTTTGCCGTCACGGGTGATCTAAGCGATCGACAAGCGCCGCAACGGTTGATTGATGAAACCATCGCACACTTTGGTCGGCTGGATATTCTGATTAATAACGCCGGAACGATTCGACGCGCCCCGGCTGTCGAGTTCACCGACGCTGACTGGGACGCTGTGATTCAAGTCAATCTAACGAGTGTGTTCGCTCTTTCAAAACTGGCCGGCCGTCATATGTTGGAGCGTGGCAGCGGCAAGATTGTAAATATTGCTTCGCTGCTTTCTTTTCAAGGTGGCATCACCGTGCCGGCTTACGCAGCTTCGAAGGGTGGTGTAGCGCAATTGACGAAAGCACTGGCAAACGAGTGGGCCGGGAAAGGAATCAACGTGAACGCGATTGCCCCGGGCTACATGCGGACGGACAACACCGCAGCGCTGCAAAAGGATGAGACGCGCAATCGTCAGATCCTCGAGCGCATTCCCGCAAACCGCTGGGGCGAGCCTGAGGACCTGACTGGCGCCGCCGTATTTCTTTCTTCAAGCGCGAGTGATTACCTGCACGGTCACGTGTTGGTCGTCGACGGCGGCTGGATGGGTCGATAGTTCTCGGCCAGCCGAGAAAGAACTGATCACGCCGAAGGCGTTGACGAATTACAGCCTGGGGCAACGCCCCAGGATAAGACCGCGATAAGTAAAAACGCTGAAAGCGTTGGCGAGTTTTGCAGCCACGTTCTTCGCGAACGCCTTCAGCGTTAGCAGAAGGTTGGTGGTGCTTTTCCCTGGGGCGTTGGCCCAGGCTGGAATTGGCTAACGCCTTCGGCGTTCGACGAAGTGGTCGACTTGGTTATCAAACTGAGGTCATGAAAAAGTTAGCAGTCGTAATTTGCCTATTGATGCTGATGGCGCCGCCTGCGTGGTCGGCTAAGAGAACCGCTACTGCAAATGCTGTTCTTACTTCCGACCTTGATGCGGAGGTTCGTAGTTTTGTCGGTCACGAGCTCGCTGCTCATCTCGATTTCATCAAGTCCTACGATCCCGCGCCTGAGAAAGTCTTTGGAGCTGGAACCACCGGCGAATACACCTGGGGTTCCTTCATGAACGCAGTAGGCGCTTACGTTGGATTGACGGGCCAGCAGAATCTGGGGAGCCACGATCTCGCTCGCGAGGTGGGCCAGATTGGTCTATTGGAGTACCGACTAAAGAGCACTCGCTTCTCGCAGTTGTACGGAGTCTTGGCGCTGAGAAACTTCGGCGCCGATCTTAATAAGAATGCGGTGTGGCAAAGTCTCACGGACGAGCAAAAGAACCAGTGGCGAAAGTTTCTCGACATCTCCGCCTTCTATGATCCGAAGACTCAGCGAGTAATCAACCTTCCAGAAAACTATCTGGGCGTGGCAGCGCGCATCGCGGCCGTTAGTTATCAGCTGGGGCTGACGAATGATCGAGCCCTTGTTGATGGTGTTATCACGCGCGCGGCCCAACCATTTATGGATGGCGGCCTCTATTCTGATGATGCGCCACCGACCGGTCGTTTCGATCGCTATTCAAACGAGTATGCGCGGTTCGTTTGGGACGCCGCGGAAACGGTTGGCAGGACCGACATCCTCAACGCGCTTCGGCCTTCATTGAAAGAGCAGATGCGCTTGTGGTGGGATTTGATTTTGCCGGACGGTTACGGGTACGCGTGGGGCCGCAGCCTCGGTGTCGTAAGTTATCTTGATACCCTTGAGATTGTAGGATTCCTCGCGGCCAATCCGGAGTTTCGTCCGGCTCCTCTCGATCAGCTTGCCAGTGCCTACTACAAATCCTGGCGCTGGCTGCGTACCGATTACAACGACAAAACTCATGCGCTTTCGATTTTTGCCTTTGGTCGCGGAAACTACGCCTACATTACGCGCGAACGTGAATGGCAACAGACGATTAACTTTTTTGGAAAAGGCGCGCTGGCGCACTCGCGCTTAACCGAAGCGCTCGCTCGTGAAAAAGTAGCCAGCTTTGGCGATGACATAACCCGACCGGATGTCGCGCGTTTTGTTTTCTTCCGCAAGGGAGACAGACCGGCTGGTGTGTGGCTGGTCAGGCGCGGCCCTTTGTATTTCACTCTTCCGATAACAACAGGCACAAAACCGGGAGTCGCTGACTATTTACCTGCGCCTCATGGCTTGCCTGGCTTCGCTAATCCTGTCGAGCAAATCAATGCAGCGCTGGTTCCGTTCATTGAGCTTGAAGATGGCCGCACGCTCGTAGCAACCGACGGCGCGGACGAGATCATTCCGGGCAGAGACGGCACATCTCTAAAGGCTGTTTGGAAACGTTGGGCTCTGGTCGGAGGAAAATCCGGAGAGTTTGTTGACCCCGGCATTACGAGCGAGGTTAGCTGGCGAATCAACGGCAATAACTTAATTCGTGATGAGACTCTAACCGCTAAACAGAACGTGGCGTTGAAAAGATGGTGGCTTGCTTTGCCCAGCACAGCAAGCAAGTTAACGACGGAGTTTGTAAAAGGACGACGAATGGATCGACTTGCAACAAAGGATCAGGAGATGTTGGTTGAATTCGACTCTGAATGGCCGGTGACCATCTCTTCACTCGCTCCGGCGAACGATGTGTTGGGTCGCGGTGCTCGCCAGCCAATCCTGCATCACCTGGTTTTTGAAGCTCTACAACTGCAACTGGCTGCAAAGCAGCCGAGGCATTTTCGTATCGCGATGAAAGTCTCCGACTTGAATCGCTAATTCAACTGAACCAGAGCCAAATCAGGAAACTGCTATGGAAGAGAACGGACACTCAAACGGATTTCCGAAGCACACCGATTGGGCCAAAGTGCCGGTCGAGCAATTGGAAGAGGGAATTGAACGCCAAATGGTTATCGGCGAAAAGCTGATGATCTGCCGGCTGCGCATCGCTCCACACGTTGTCACTCCTTGCCATGAACATCCACACGAACAGATGACTTTGGTGGAACGTGGACCGGTTCGCTTCACCATCGGGAAGGAAGAACGCATCGCAAATACGGGAGATGTCCTTCACTTTCCGCCGGGCACCTGGCATGGAGCGACGATGCTGGATGAGGAAGTTGTGCTGGTGGATATCTTCTCGCCGGTACGCGAAGATTTTTTGAGTTAAAGGTTCGATAAATGATGAAGGCTCTGGATAAAATACGCCGAAGCTGTTCGCCAATTTCAGCCTGGGGCAACGCCCCCAGGAATGACGTGATCAAGATGTTGGACACGCTGAAAGCGTTCCTAAGAACAGAATTCAACGCTCGCTAACGCTTTCAGCGTTTTGGAAAGGCTTGTACATTTGTTTTCCTGGGGCGTTGCCCCAGGCTGAAATTGGCGAACGCCTTCGGCGTAAACTGCGATGCCACTACGAATCAAATCAAAGAATGAATGCCGTTGGGACCTGGTGAGTCTTGGTGAGGTAATGCTCAGGCTTGACCCGGGAGACTCGCGTCTTCATACGACACGCAATTTTCAGGTATGGGAAGGCGGAGGCGAGTACAACGTCGCGCGCGGCTTGAAGAGATGCTTCGGACTCGAAACGACTGTGGTGACTGCGCTCGCCGACAACCCGGTAGGACGTCTGGTGCAGGACTTGATTTACCAGGGCGGCGTCGATCAATCACATGTCCGCTGGGTCAAGTACGATGGCGTCGGTCGTGCCGCGCGGAACGGCTTGAATTTTACGGAGCGTGGTTTTGGAGTGCGTGCCGCTCTCGGATGTTCCGACCGAGGCCACACTGCGATCTCGCAATTGAAACCCGGCGATATCGATTGGGAACAGATCTTTGGCGCTGAGGGCGCGCGTTGGTTTCATACCGGAGGAATTTTTTGCGCCTTGTCCGAAACGACGCCGGCGGTGGCACGCGAAGCGATTGCTGCGGCGAAGAAGCACGGAACAATTGTTTCGTACGATCTGAATTATCGGCCTTCGCTTTGGCAGGGTATTGGCGGCGTCCAGCGAGCGCGCCAAGTTAATCGCGAGCTGGCGCCACTTATCGATGTGATGCTCGGTAATGAAGAAGACTTTACGGCTGCGCTTGGATTTGAAGTCGAGGGCGTTGACGAACAACACTCGAAACTCGACGTCAACAACTTCCGCAGAATGATCGAGCTTGCGGTGACAGAATTTCCCAACTTTGAAGTTGTGGCCACGACGCTGCGAAATGCGCGCACGGCTACGCTCAATGATTGGGGAGCGGTTTGCTATTGCGACAATGAGTTTTACCAGGCGCCGAATCGTGAAGGGCTCGAGATTTATGACCGCGTGGGCGGCGGAGATTCATTTGCTTCCGGATTGATTTATGGTTTCCTCATGGACCGAGGAACGCAGTGGGCAGTTGACTGCGGCGCTGCGCACGGGGCTTTGGCAATGACGACACCCGGCGATACCACGATGGCCACGCTCGCTGAAGTTGAGAAAGTCATGAAAGGCGGCACCGCCCGCGTCAACCGGTAAGAACGGCCACAGATTACGCAGATTGCACTGATGTAAAAGCATCAACCGATTAGGAGGGTCTTGGTTCTTTGTTCTTTGAGCTTTGAGCTTTGAGCTTTGATGTTAGCAGTATTGTCTCTTTCCTTTAATGGACATATTGCAACTTACCGCAGACTCAAGCACAAAGAACGAAGCACTAAGAACCAAGAACACAATCAAAGACCAAAGACCCAAGACCTTTCTTCTTCGTAATCTGTGGCCAAAGTCTTTTATGCACAAACAAGACGTCCTTAATTGGATCAAAAAGACCGGCGTGATTCCTGTGGTTCGGGCGGAGTCGCCGGAGCAAGCAAAGCGAGCGATCGACGCCGTGAAGGCCGGCGGGATTGATGTCTTTGAAGTGACGATGACAGTCCCAAACGCCGTCCAACTAATACAGGAGCTTTCGCAGACTTATGCCGCTGAAGTCTTGATTGGAGCGGGCACGGTCCTCGATCCACAAACAGCTTCGGCATGCATTGATGCCGGCGCGAAGTTTGTCGTGAGCCCTGCCCTGAACGAAGACACCATAGCGTTGTGTCGCAGTCGTGACATAGCAGTTCTTCCCGGCGCGTTGACTCCGACTGAGGTTGTGCGCGCCTGGACCGCAGGAGCTGATGCGGTAAAAGTTTTTCCTGCAGGTTCAGTCGGCGGCGCCAGTTATCTCAAATCATTAAAAGCTCCGCTTCCGCAAATTGAGTTAGTTCCCACCGGCGGAGTTTCTCTCAAGACGGCCGCTGACTTCATTAAAGCAGGCGCCATGGCTCTCGGCGTCGGCGCCGACCTCGTTGATCTGAAAGCTCTCCGTGAGAATCGTGACGACCTACTCACCGAACGCGCTCGCGAATACCTCTCAATCGTCCGCGAGGCCCGGAGCAGCTAACGCAGATTAGTTTCCTGCGCTTGACCGCTTTTCACAAAATCGTTTGCTGAATTCCTTTGCGGCGTTGCGCCTTTGCGGGAGACTGAACATGTTCCCGCAAAGGCGCCAAGCACGCCAAGAAAAACTCCGGTTCTCGATAATTCCTGTTGACAGGGCTATGTAGATAACTGTATGTATAGGTATCTAGCACGGAAGAAGAATAATAAGAGGAGCGAGAGGTGGGCAAAAGTTATCTTTCATACACGATGGCGATGATCTTGCAGGCGACCGAAAACGGTTACCGTTACGGCTTCGACATTATGGCTGTCACGGGACTCGCGAGCGGAACCGTATATCCGGCGCTGCGCCGTCTCGAAGATGCAGGCTTTGTAGTTTCCAAGTGGGAACGATCGAGCATCGCGCAGCAGGAACAGCGCCCAGCGCGCAAGTATTACGAAGTGAGTAAGACTGGCCGCACTGTATTGGCAGAGGCTCGCTCACGGTTTCGTCTACTCGCTCAGCTTGTGACCGACAAGCCGGCAGAGCAGAAGGGCTGAAAGACGGGAAACCGGGAACCGGAAACCGTGAACCGTGAACCGTGAACCGTGAACCGTGAACCGTGAACCGTGAACCGTGAACCGTGAACCGTAAACCGTAAACCGGGAACCGTAAACCGGGAACCGTGAACCGTGAACCGGGAACCGGAAACCGTAAACCGTAAACCGGGAACCGTAAACCGGGAACCGTAAAAACCTGAAACCTGGAACCTGGAACCTGGAACTTGAAACCTGAGACTTGGATTTGGAACCTGAAATCAGAAAAACAAAAGGTCCGTGGCTTTGGCTGATCACGTTCGTCGGCTTGATTGTGCCGCGCCGCTTGCGTGTTGATTGGCAGCACGAGTGGGAAGCCGAGCTGCTTTACCGTGAAGCGCAGCTGGCGCAGTGGGACAAGCTTGATAGACACAGCAAATTCGACTTGATGTGGCACAGCGCGGGCGCGTTGATGGATGCGCTGTGGTTGCAACCGCGCCGATGGGAGGATGAGATGTTTCAAGACCTGCGCTTCGGCGTACGAATGTTACTCAAGAGCAAAAGCTTCACGTTAGTGGCAATTCTTTCGCTGGCGCTCGGCATAGGCGCCAACACGGCGATCTTTCAATTGATCGATGCGGTACGACTGCGCACATTGCCAGTCAAAGCCCCACAGGAATTAGCCGAACTTCGCATGGCGGACATGAAAGGGGCGCGTGGAGGATTCAGCCGCGAGCCATCGGTTAACAATCCAATTTGGGAACAGATCAAGCAGCGACAACAAGTGTTCTCGAGCATTTCTGCCTGGGGGACGGACCTTATCAACCTCGCTCCGGGTGGCGAGGTGCGACCAGCGCGCGCGCTTTATGTTAGTGGTGATTTCTTTCAGACGATGGGTGTCCAGCCAGCGCTTGGCCGCGTCTTTACATCAGCAGACGACCAGCGTGGTTGCGGCGCGCCCGGCGTAGTCATCAGCCATGAGTTCTGGCAGCGCGAATACGGCGGCGATGCGAGCATCATGGGACGCAAAGTGACGCTTGCGGATCACCCGCTCGAAATTATTGGAGTCACGCCCGCCAGCTTTTTTGGGATGGAGGTGGGGCGGTCATTCGATTTGGCGCTACCGCTCTGCAGCGTTGCTTTGATTCGCGGGAATGATCGCTTTCTTTCCGGCACGATGTGGTGGTTGACTGTCACTGGTCGATTGAAGCCGCGATTGTCAATTGAACAGGCCAATGCTCAATCGCAAGCAATCTCACCAGGCCTCTTTGAAGCGGCGCTGCCTGCGAATTATCCAACCGCCAGCGTGAAAGACTATCTCGGCTCCAGACTGTTGGCTGTTCCTGCTGGAGCAGGTATTTCTCAGCTGCGTGAAAACTACGAGCGCCCGCTCTGGTTGCTGCTCGCAATTGCCGGAGCAGTGTTGTTGATCGCGTGTGCCAATCTCGCGAATCTGTTGCTGGCGAGGGCCAGCGCGCGTGAGCGTGAGCTGGCCGTGCGTCAGGCTCTCGGGGCTTCGCGCGGACGGCTGGTCCGGCAGTTGTTGGTCGAGAGTCTGTTGCTGTCATTGGTAGGTGCGGCGCTCGGCGGGGGACTAGCGCAAGTGATGAGCCGGCTCCTGGTCGCTTACCTCAGCACTAGTTCGGATCCGGTTTTTCTGGATCTCGCGGTTGATTGGCGAGTGCTTGGTTTTGCCGCCGGTCTGGCAATTCTCACCTGTCTGCTATTCGGTCTGGCGCCTGCGATCCGTCTCACTCGAATGCAACCGGGTGTTGCCATGAAGGCTGGTGGACGCGGACTGACAGCGAACCGCGAGCGCTTTAGTTTACGCCGCGCACTGGTAGTGATGCAGGTCGCACTTTCAATCGTGTTAGTGGCAGGCGCGATTTTGTTCTCTCGCAGTCTGGGAAAATTGCTGACTGTGGACACGGGCTTCAATCAGGAAGGTGTTCTGACTGCGACCGTGACTTATCAACGATTGAATCTGCCGCCTGATCGAAACACAGCGTTAAAAGATGATTTGATCGGTCGCATTCGAGCGATTCCAGGCGTTGATTCCGCTGCTATTGCGCATCTGATCCCGCTGCGCGACTGGGGTGGCGCCAAAGTCTGGATGGACGGCGCCAGTGCTGAGCAAGGACAGGACATTAGCCTCAGTCGCATCGGTCCCGAATACTTCAAGACACTGCAAATTCCGTTGTTGGCAGGGCGCGATTTCGATGCGCGCGACCGGGTCGGAGCGCCGGAGGTTGCGATTGTGAACCAAGCCTTTGCTCACGCCTTTTTGAACGGAGCAAATCCAGTCGGCCATCGTTTTTGGGTCAACGCAACGCCGGGTGATCCGGAAACTGTGTACGAGATCGTCGGTTTGGCTCGAGATACAAAGTATGGAGATCTGCGCGAAGAGTTTGGACCGATTGCTTACTATGCGTCCGGGCAAGAGAGTGACGCCGGACCGGGGACTCGGCTAATGATCCGATCGCGAATGGACCAGGGCGCGACCGCGGCCGCGATCAAGCGCGTTCTCAACGAGCTCAATCCAGGCATCAACATAAGTTTCGAAGGCTTCAAGCCGATTGTTGAAGCGACGATTCTGCGCGAGCGCTTGATGGCAACGCTCTCCGGCTTCTTTGGCGTGTTGGCATTGCTGCTCGCTTGTATCGGCCTTTACGGCATTCTTTCGTATGGTGTTGCGAGCCGGATCAATGAGATTGGGATTCGTATGGCGCTCGGGGCTCAAGCTCGCGATGTGCGTTGGTTAATTGTGCGGGAAGCGTTGGTGCTGGTCATCGCTGGTGTAGCTGTGGGCTTGCCGTTGATTGTGGCAGTGACACGATTGGCGGCGACGTTGCTATTCGGTTTGACACCGACGGATCCTGTTTCACTATTCTTCGCCGCGCTATTGATGCTCGGGATTGCGATCATCGTCGGCTACATCCCTTCGCGTCGCGCCACCCGCGTCGATCCTTTGATCGCGCTGCGATGTGAATAATTCTGAAGGTAAATCACTTTGTCTTGAGCTTGACGCGCTGAAGTAGCCAGTCGACTGTTAGATCAACCGCTCCCGGGGCGCGTTTGCGGAAGAGCCAATAAGATTTGTCAGCGCCGCCGTTGTTAGGCTGCCCTGTGTTAGAACCGGCGGGGGCGAAGCGGCGTAATTGATTCGGGATTGTTAGCCCATGATCGGCGCCGGGGAATACTGCAATCTTGAAGTCGCTGTTCCCAGCTTCGGTTAAATACTTCTCGAGCTTCTTCACGTTCTCTTCGGGCGGGACCACGTAATCGCTGCCACCATACAGAGCGAGAAACGGCGTCTTAATCTTCCTCAAATCCTCGGCGGGATCGTACTGGTTCAAGCGAACCCATACGATGTCCTCGTAACTTTCGGCCTCAGGTAGATCGACGAAGCGAGCCCATCGAGTCGGCTTCGCTTTTTCGACAGATGCACGCAAGGCCTCCCAACCTTTGGCGGTGTACGCAAAACTCTGGACCAGGCCCATGTGTTCGCGAGCCGCAGCATACTCCGCGACGCTGAAATCAATACCTGACTGGCGCATCGAGTATTCAGCCACGTGAATCTGTTGGTCCCTAACGCTGTCGGCAGGACCGACAGTGGTGATGATGAAAGCCAATGGAATCCTGGTGCGATTTGCGACGATCGCCGCTACCCACCCGCCAGCGCTGTTACCGTGGATGCCTATCTGTTGCCGATCAATTTCCGATCGGGTAGCCAAAAACTCCACGGCTGCAAGAGCGTCTCCTGCGAAATCGTACATCCCTGACTTATCGTGATCGCCAGTCGACTGGCCTACGCCGCGCTTGTCGTAGATTAGACTCGCAATTCCGCGTTGCGCCATTATGCGAGCGAACCCACGAAAGTCATTACGTCCGGATTTGCCACGACCGTGTATCCAAACGATCGCCGGATGTGGGCCAGCGGTCGCCGGTGTAACGAGTGTGCCCGCCAGAGTCACGTTTCCATTTCGAAATTGCACATCCGCTGTATTGAAAGGGATAGCTGCAGGTTTGAAGGCGCGCTTCAGATGAATTTGGATGGACGGAGTTGCTTCAATCGTCCCGATCATCTCACCCATTGGTGGGTCCACGGCGAGAGTCGCTTTCCCAAACGGCGCGTCGAATCGGACCATGCCGTCTTGATAAGTGGCTGCGACCGATCGCGGTTCAGAGGTAACGAGATCGGGCGTTTCGATCGCTGCCATCAATCCGCCGCTTGGGGATTTAGTGAAATCAACGATGATCACCTGGACCGCCCCTTCACGCAGTAACGCGCCCTGCCAACGTCCTTCGATAGTTTGTTGCGCATGGACCGGAACCGCGAACAGAAATAACAGCAGTGTAAGTTTCAGTTTCATTACGTTGTTATAGATCAGGATGGAGGCATTCAGGAAATGCGTTACGTGGCGAAGCGCACTCAGCGTGGTGACAATTCACTCAAACTCTCATTCACACCGGGTTTCAACCCGGTGATAGACTTGGTTTAAGTTTTTCTTAACCGTTTCAACGGTTTACGCGGTTCTAAACATCAGAAACCGTTGAAACGGTTCTACTGACTTGAGAACGCTCTCGTCACCGGGCTGAAGCCCGGTGTGACTAATCGTCTCTCAAGGCTGTGAGCTTGTGCAGTGAGAGACAGCTGTCAGCAATCAGCAATCAGCAAAGGGCAGGAACACAATGCGATGGATAAGATTCCACTGCAGTTCGCTGAGACAGTTACGAAGTTCCTCAATAACCAACGGCTAAGGCTTATTACCACTCTTCGGAAATCACGGTCGCTCCATCACGACTCCGGTAACTGAGCTTGCCTTTATCGCGCCCCAGATCCGGGAGTCCCCGGCGTTATCGCGATTGTCAGCCATGACGAAGTAAGTTCCCGTAGCGATTTTCACCGCCGCCATTGACCTCTTCGAGACGTTGAAACGTTGCTGATCTATGTAAGGCTCGCTCAGTTTATTACCGTTTATCCAAACGTCTCCGACGCGAACCTCGATCGTGTCGCCCGGCAAGCCAATCAATCGCCGAACGTAGCTCCTCGTACCGTACTCAGGATCATGAGCAACGATGAGATCGCCGCGATGCAACTCGAGTCGAGATTCGGCGCTTATTGGTTTCACCCAAAGCTGCTCTCCGTCCTGAATTCCCGGAAGCATCGAAGTTCCCTGAGCCACCACCGAAACGGCTGCCGCCTTTCGTATTGAAGAGCATCCGATAAGAAGGAAAGCAAGCAGCACGATAAGCGCGGCGTTAAGATAATTCATTTTGAATTACGCTCCGAGTAAGGTTTGAGTAGCGTGTTCTCAGGAGACTCGGGGATGGACTCAAACAACTTCTCGGGCAAGGCTCGTTAGAATATTGCCGACTGAAAATCGGAGAGCTGGAAAATTTCCTTCACGAGCGCCTCAGCTTTTTCTGCATCGAATTCGGCGCAGGTGTAAAGAATCGTTGAAAGGAACTTGGGCTTTACCCACACGCCGATGTAAATACCAGAATCAATCAAGGGTACAAAGCCATCAAAGCCTTCATTAATGTCCTTGCCTTTGCCGCTGGTCCGATGGATGGTTGGTTCACCGTAAGTCCTGAGCCCAAAGTCGGAAGTGATGCGCGAGAAGTACTCCCTCAAGCTGTCTTCCGTCACCTCGACTGCGAAGTATCCCTCGACCAAAAGTCGTTTCCTGAAAATCTCTGGGGCGATGTTAGTTAACGGATTGATCTTCATAAAGCCTCACGAGTGGCGATCCACAAACCAGAAAGATCACGACGCGGACTAAGTTAGCATAGTTCCGAATCTCAGATGCCTTCTTTGCCCCTATCCAGACCCCATTGTGAGAATCAAAGCCGTCCCGTTGTCGGCGAATACGACAGGATGCTTCGCAACAGCACGGGTTTGTGGAAACGAGTAACAAGTGAGAACTATCGCCGGTGACGAGCGAAAATCGTAATGAGGTCAGAACCGGGAGCGGAAGCGACTGGGTCTCAATCCACGGAATCCTTACGATAAGTTCGGTCGCCACCGCTCATTTAACAATCAAGCTGACTAGAAGCAGGTTTGGTACAAGTAAGAGAAATGTTGGCCTCAATCCTAACAGTTCATCTTCAAGAAGTACGGCATTTCGTCATGAAGTCGATCCTACGATTTACAGATGGATGGAGTGAGAGAAAATGTCGCTCCTCATCAGCTACATACCTTGACAAGAAGCGCTTAACGGCGTCCGCATTGGTCGTAATGGCGGCAAACAGATCAGCTAACATTTCAGACCGGCGCACACGTCTTCGCAAATAAAGAAGCAGGAACCAATAGTAAAAGAACGACAGGAAATAAGTTGCCAAGCGGAGAACAATCGCGGTTTTCTCAGACTCGATACGTGCACGCCTACGAGAGTCAGCATCATAGGGCCATGCGTAAACGCTATTGCGTTCATAGTATTGAGTGACGTATTGAGCTCGGTCGCTCGCTCGCGAGCCGATTGCTTGCTCCTCAGTTGTTAGAGCACCCCACTGGACAACTGAAAAGGCTGCGATAAGCAAGAAAATGGCTCCTACATAGTAGAACATAACGGTGCTGGCTCTAAGGTAGCTACGCACTCCCAAGAGCATGCCGGAATCGCCGTGAAGGAAATGTGCTAACTCGTGCGCGAGCATTGCATCAGCAGCTTCCTGATCTCCCTGTAAAACCTTGAAAAATCCGAGAGGGAAAATCAAATTGACGACTTGCTTTCTTACAATCATGCAAGGCGGAGCCTTATGGTTCTTTCGTTCAATTAGTAGTTGAAAGCGACAACTTGCGAGGCGGTTCTTTTCTCTCGTCTCCATGCGAGTGGCGAGGTAAGCCAATCGTCCGCGAATTAGGAAATCTAAGCGCTCTGGAAGGTCTTCTAGTCCAGTAAGGTCTTTCGCCGCACGATGATGTTTACGCAGCCTAGCGAGTACATGAACTGTAGGAATGTTTGACGCCGCAACAATGATAAGGCCCGCCAGAAGAATGATTCCATAAATGATCCTGTCCTGAGTACCTGCAGCTGTGGTGAGTATCACGACTGCCATTATTGGCACCATGATCACTAAGAGTATGACGCTAACCGCATAAGGAATGAGCCAGAGAAAGCTAAGGCACCACGCTATGAAAACCAGAATGTTCTCAACTTGGCGCTTAAAACGGTATCTCAGGTAGGGCTTCACGAGCAGGTCTACTTCAAGGAAACGGTGAGTCTGATTCTCTTAGGAATGCTTTGCTAACGCAACCAACTGCCTGGCAAAATCTGCGGCGATTGCCTTTGCCTTAGCGTCCTTAATTCCTTCCATTCGCAGCCGCTTGGCCCACTGCTTTTGCATCTGATCTGTATCGATGGGGTCGGGTTTCTTTAGCAAACGAATTTCACATATAACTTTGAATGTGCTGACCGCAACAGTCACAATCTCCAGGATTGGTTTTACAGCGCTCAAGTCGGCGAATCCGTACTTATCACCGTGTCCATCCTGATGCCCTTCCCACGTCTCGGCAAAAAGTGATTTCACCATCGATTCACCCTCAAGTTCCAGAGCTAGCGTTTCCTCTGGAAAGTGTCTGGAGGCGATCTCTTCTAACAGTGATTTATAGGACTCCGGCGTGAGCATCAGATTATTAAAATCCTCCAGGCTTTCATCAGGATCTTGGGGCAAGCCAGCCCTGAGCAGGCGATATGCTTATATCACCGAAATGAACAAGGCCGCAAGGAACCTAAAGGGTGTCGTCCCTTAGTGTCGTAACGAATGATCCGGGACTCTGTAATGCTCATTGGACCGAGCCAGAAACAGACGCTTAGGCGGCGATTGGAGCCGAACTTGATGAACAAAGTTTCTGCAAGACGCGCAGAGAAAAAAACCTTGCGTAGGCAAATGACTTCAGGTAGACTCGTAGTCACTTAACTACGCAATGAACTTAAGACGAGATGTGTTCCAAGCCATCGCAGACCCGACCAGAAGGGCGATACTTCTGTTGGTGGCTTCACAAGCCATGACTGCCGGAGCCATTGCTTCAAACTTTGACACCGCAAGACCGACAGTTTCTAAACACCTGCAAATACTTACCGAGTGCGAATTGCTTGAACAGGAACAAAACGGCAGAGAGATTTACTATCACTTAAATCCTCAAAAGATAAAAGAAATAGCTGACTTTATTGAACCATTCCGCAAGATGTGGGATGACAGGTTCAATAAATTAGAAGCGGTAATGAAAAAATACAAATCAAAAAAATAGTATGGAGCACAAAACAAAAATCAATGCCGAAGACGGCAAACAGGAATTAGTGATTACAAGGGAATTTGAGCTGCCGTTGGAATTACTTTTTAGAGCCTATGTAGAGGCCGATATTGTTGAGCAATGGATGGGAACGAAAGTGCTGAAACTGGAAAGTAAGAAGCACGGCTGTTACCAATTCGAAACCACCGATGCTCAGGGGAACGTGTTATTTCGGGCCAATGGTGCAATCCACGAGTTTAGCCCGAACCAAAAAATCACGCGGACATTTGAAATGGAGAACTCGCCTTTTGGCGTCCAGCTTGAGTTTCTGGAATTTGAAAAACTCACTGACGACACCAGCAAGCTCAAGATGCATGTCGTCTATGAATCAGTCGCGCTTAGAGACCAACTGCTGCAGCTACCTTTTGCTCAAGGCCTGAACATGGCGCATAACCGTTTGCAAGACATCGTCAGCAAATTGAGATAACCTGATATGACAAAGACCAAAAAAATTATCTATTGGATTTCTACCGGTTGGCTTGCATTAGGAATGTTCTCAACTGGAATAGTCCAGTTACTCAAGTCAAAAGCGGACGTGGATCAAATTACACATTTGGGCTATCCAGCTTATCTTCTGACCATACTCGGTATTTGGAAACTTTTGGGTGTTGTGGCAGTGCTTATTCCTAAATATCCCTTACTGAAGGAATGGGCTTATGCAGGCTTTTTCTTTGCCATGACTGGAGCCGCAATTTCACACATCGTAACGCGTGATCCGGTGAGTCAAATACTTCCCTCGTTGCTGCTGCTAACCCTGACTGCGGTCTCGTGGTATTTCAGACCAGCGGATAGAAAACCATTTCAGGTAGTCAATAGAGGAATAGCATGAAAAAGAAATTGTCACCCGAGCACCACGCAGAACTGCTCGACGAATTGAAAGCCCGTTTTGAGGAAAACATGAACCGCCACAAAGGTCTTGCATGGGCTAAAGTGCAAGCAAAGTTGGCAGCTAATATTGAAAAATTGTGGTCGCTCAGTGAAATGGAAAGAACCGGCGGCGAGCCGGATGTTGTCGGGTTTGATAAGAAGACGGGCGAGTACATTTTTTATGATTGCGCAGCGGAGAGTCCCAGTAGCCGCAGAAGTCTTTGTTACGACCGCGAAGCGTGGGAATCGAGGAAAGAACATAAGCCGAAAGATACGGCGCTCGACATGGCAGCCGCTATGGGCATTGAGATCTTAACGGAAGAACAGTATCGCGAGCTGCAGCAGCTTGGTGAGTTTGATCTGAAAACGTCGAGCTGGGTGAAAACACCTGGGGAAGTAAGAACCCTGGGCGGCGCGATCTTTTGCGACCGCCGTTTCGGCCGAGTCTTCACGTATCACAACGGCGCGGAATCTTACTATGCGGCCAGGGGTTTCCGTGGCTCACTAAGGGTCTAAATTCTCGGCCCAACAAAAGTGTTTATTCGTGCGGCGATCGGAATCGAACCGCAAACAATATCGTCTTTCGCAAGCTCCAGAAGTGTCGCCTATGAGTTAGATAGTTAGATATTTGCTGCGAGAGCGTCCCCATCTCTAGCGATTTAAGAGCGAATGCCGAAGGGACTCTCCCTTCGCTAGCTCCTTAGTTTGAACCATCCCACGACTGCCGCCATCGATTAAACGCACCTGCGTCTGAAGGTGGCAATACTGAATAATAATGTTTGTCCGAATGCTGGTTGATTAGGAACACGATTCATAAACTTTCAGTAAATTTCAGACTAGCTTAAGGACTTTACAGCAGTCGTTGACTTAGATTCGCTTGCAGAGCGTCAAGGTTATACCAGTTCGTCCGTTCCCATCAGCAAACAGGAGGTGACGCATCGGATAAGCGTGATCACTAATTATGAGCCCCTCGAACAGTCAACCCTCGAACAGTCGACCCTCGAACAGTCGACCCTCGAACAGTCGACGTCGCGTTGTAATAATCATACTTGTGAGCTTGTTGATGTTGTATTTGCAACACCCGAATATTTCTCAAGCTCGGCAGAGAAACCCGGTTTTCACAAAGCTGTTTAGCTACGACCGATCTGCGTCCTTTGATCTGAAGGAGACCGCAACTACTGAACGTGACGGCGTCATCATCCGGGACGTCACTTACGCAGCGTGCGATCCCCGGCACAAACGAATTGAAGCTTACGTGGTGAGACCCAGCGGCAAGGGCCGCTTTGCCGGTGTCGTCTTTTTTCATTGGCTCGGCAATGTGAAGTCAGACAGAACAGAGTTTCTGGATGAGGCAGTAGCCTTGGCTAAACAGGGAACGGTCTCGATTCTGATTCAGGGATATTTCCCCTGGTTGGAAGCGCCGGCAGAACCGCTTTCGGATCGGCGCCAAATCATCGATCAAACAATCGAGGTTCGGCGGGCGCTGGATTTGCTCCTTAAACAACCGCAAGTTGACGCAAAGCGAATCGCCTTCGTCGGCCATGATTATGGAGCCATGTTTGGGGGCATCGTCGCTGGTATAGAAAAACGTTTTAAGGTTTATGTCTTAATGGCGGGACTGGGAAATTTCAGTGATTGGTCGCTCAAGTATTGGCCCGTCACTGCGAATAAAGGCGAGGGACTCTATCGGCAAACTATGTTAGAGGTCGATCCCATTGGCTACGTGCCTAAGGCCGCTCCGGCCCGGTTGTTATTTCAGTTTTCAAACAAAGACAAATTCATTCCCAGGGCCGCGGCTCTGGAATACTTCGAGGCCGCCAGCGAGCCAAAGCAGATCAAATGGTACGACGCCGTTCACGACTTGAATGTTGATGCGGCCCGTAGCGATCGGCGCGAATGGTTGGCTCAGCAGCTTCACCTCCATGCCAATTAGGAAGTCGTTGTCCTCTGGTCAACGAGGCTGGGCGGGCTAGCTGGTGAGCTAAGGCCCTCCGGAAGTGCCATACGAATATGGATATTCAGAACAATCCATGGAGGAAATCCATTAAGTGCGACTAGTCTTGATGATAGCGACGATGCTGCTTTTCTTATCGCCGGCATTTTCTCAGGCTACCGGTATTACCCGTCCATCGTTGGAGATTGGATAATCTCAATAAGACGATGATGAAAAACCAAATGCAACGACTTCCGTACGTCGCTCTTTTGTTCCTTGCTCGTGAGACCGATCAAGCTGAGACAGTAACTTGGTCCACCTATCCCCCGGATCCAAAACCAAAACGTCAATAACATTCTTAATTGTTCCCAGCTTCGAAATAAGGAGGAGACATGATCGCAAGGCTATGGCACGGAGTTACTGAATCATCGAAGTCCGAAGAATATCTCCACTATCTTTCCAAAACGGGTGTTAAGGATTATCAAGCAACTCCTGGCATTCGAGGTGTGTATGTGCTGCGAAGAACTGAGGATCAGAAAGCCCACTTTCTAATATTGACTTTTTGGGAATCGAAAGATGCCATCGCAGATTTTGCTGGTCCCGACATTGACCAAGCCAGGTATTACGCAGCTGATAAAGAATACCTTCTGGAGTTGGAGGAAACTGTGACTCATTACGAAGTCTTGGTTGACTCGCAACCTTCAGAAGAAATTTGAATTCATCAAAGCGACCAGAGTTGGTTTGCTTAAGCGGCATTGATCGCCAGGAATTGCCAGATGAAGAAGGCAAGAAGGAGTATTGACTTATGAAAAGTATATCCGCGCTTATCGTGTTGTTGCTTGCGACTTGTGTAGCAGCAAATGCTCACGCAGCCGGAACCAGGACCATGCCGGCTGACAACAAAGTGGAACAGAAACTTATGCAGCTGGAAAAGGACTGGTCGGCCGCATATCTGAAACACGACACGGCAACCATTGAGCAAATTCTGGCGGATGAATTTGTAGGCATCGACGGACGCGGCGTTATGACAGATAAAGCTCAGGAACTCGAAGATGCCAGCGCACCAAAGCCAGGAGAGCCCGAGCCAGCCTTCATGATATTGGACGACACCATAACCGACATGAAAGTTCGGGTGTATGGCAGCGTATCCATAGTCAACGGACGCTCGGTAGAAAAAGTTAAGATTCGAGGCAAGGAAGCCAACATCGAGTATCGCCGCACCACAGTTTGGGTTAAGCGACAAGGCCGGTGGCAGTGTGTCTCGTTTCACGGGAGTCGCATCCTTGAACAGTGAGTTTCGAAGAGAGTGATGCCGGGCATCGCGATTAGAGGCATCGTCGATCGTTATGCTCAAGGTTTGAAATTCTTTCCTGTCAGCCTGGACCAGCTTTGCCCGAAAAGTCTTAAATCCCACCTGCGGCAGCTGGTGGTTACTTCAGAGCCAGCCTAGGTAATGCTCTAATTTGGAGTGCGCCGACCTGTCGGCGCTTTCGTCGCTGCGACCTGTCGCAGCAAGTTGTCGAAAACAGCCTATTATCAAACCCGCCGGCGTCGAGCCGCCCGCGGGCGAAAGCGATGACAGGTCATCGCACTCCAAATTAGGGACTACCCCAGCCGACCAATGTTTGATGTCATTGTTTACTGAATCCCCTGCGGGAGTTGGTAAAGCGAGACTTCCCTCCGTGGCTTCAAGTCGCATTACTGCCAATATGGTTTAAGATCGAGGGCAGACAGATGACGAGCGCACCTCTGAGCCCACGGATCGCATGTAACTTTTCATCTACGATGAGCTGCGAGACCCGTTCGAGATCGAGAGACATAATCGCTGTGGCGTCCTCCATCGAGGCGAACTCGTTGTCGCAGGCGCACCTATCACACCAGACTTGCATCCTAGACGAGCGTCGCCGGATTAGAAGCAGGCTTTCGGTTTCAACAGTGATGGTTACCCGTGTCCTATTCACCTAATGGACCTTTGAATGATGCAAGTCTCAATCACGCCTTAATGATGCTGCTTATGTATCCCAACCGTCGTTAACGTGAAGAAAAACTTTGTAAAAGATTATGAAACGCATGAAACGATGGTGAGTAACATCGCGTATGAAAGGGAACTGCGAGTCTGCAACAAAATAGGCCACTACCCAGTTCACTACAGCCCTATTCTCCTAAGGTGGGTTCAATTATGAATGAACAGTCGAAATGCCTATATCAGTTTGGCCCGTTTCGCGTTGATTCACTTAAGCGTGTACTGCTGCGCGAGGGCGAAATAATCCCCATCACATCCAAGAGTTTTGACACTCTATTGGCATTAATCGAGCATCGAGGAGAGGTCGTAACCAAAGACCATCTAATGAAGACCGTCTGGCCGGACACGGTGGTTGAAGAGAACAACCTTACCCAACAAATCGCCATGCTGCGTAGGGCTTTGGGTGAACGAGCCAAAGAGCATCGCTACATCGTTACGGTTCCTGGTCGCGGTTATAGCTTTGTGGCAAACGTATGCGAAGCAGATAGCGGCAGCACGGATCTTATCGTTGAACAACACATCAGATCTCGCATTACGGTAGACCTCGAGAGTGACGAAGGAAAAGAACCGTTGATGCCTGAACAGACAATGACCTCCCTGACGACCTCGAGTACCAGCGCGCGGAAGCAGTGGCGATTGGGACCAGCGCAGCTTGTCTGGTCTGGCGTGATTGCCTTGGCAATTATTACAGGATTCTGGCAATTCTACCCGCCTAAGCAGAATGTTGGGAATGTAAACCAAATAAGGTCCATCGCTGTCTTGCCGTTCCGATCTCTAAATAACGATGGAAGCAACGAATATCTTGGGACAGGTATGGCTGATGCTCTGATTACTAAGCTGAGCAATATCCGCCAAATCAAAGTTCGGCCGACCAGCGCTATCATGAAGTACGGAACACAGCTTGGAGAGGCGCAAGCCGTGGGCCGAGAGCTCGGGGTTGATTCAGTTTTAGAAGGAACTGTCCAAAGAATTAATGAACGAGTTCGAGTCACCGTACAGTTAGTTAATGTCTCTGATCGAAATCCACTGTGGGCCAGGAATTTTGATGAGAACATCACCGACATTTTCGGATTGCAGGACACTATCTCGGAACAGGTAGCCCGGGCGATGCTCGTAGAGCTGAACAGTGAGCAGCAACGTCATCTGAGGAAACGTGAAACTGAAAATATCGAAGCGTATCAAGAGTATTTGAGAGGAAGGTTCTTCTGGAACCAACGTGATGAACAAGGACTGACCAAAAGCCTCGGTCATTTTCAAAGAGCGATCGTTTTGGATCCGAACTACGGAGCCGCCCACGCGGGAATGGCCGATGCCTATACGTTGTTAGTCTTTTATCATGTCCAGGCTTTCCCGGCGGCGGAGACGATTGAGAAAGCAAAGGCATCCGCGATTAGGGCGATCGCAATTGATGAAAGCCTGGCTGAAGCCCACGCCTCACTTGCCTTAATCAAAACCAAATACGAACTCGATGACCGCGGGGCAGAAACGGAGTTCAAACGCGCGATAGAACTAAACCCCAATTATGCTACCGCACATCACTGGTATTCCGACTACTTGGGTATGAGCGGCCGCGAAGCTGAGGCAATGAGAGAAATCAAAATCGCGCAGGAGTTGGATCCGCTCTCACCGGTGATTAATACAACGCTCGGTGAGCGTCTTTACTTTGCGCGCCAGTACGATGAAGCGATCGTCCAATTAAGGAAGACTTTGGAAGTTGCGCCGGCCTTCGGTTCAGCTCATTTCACGCTGGGGTTGGCCCTGGAGCAAAAAGGCTTATTCAGCGAAGCGGTTGCCGAACTGCAAAAAGCAAATGGAACAACCGCTGTTAGTCGCAGTGCCTTTAGCTCGCTTGGTCATACTTATGCTGTTGCCGGTCAGGCGGATAAGGCGCGTAGCATCCTTCGTACGCTGCTCGCGGCAAAAACCAAAGAGCCTTACCAGATAGCGGTGATATATCAAGGCCTGGGAGATAAGGAACAGGTAATTGGCTGGCTAAACAAGATCGAGAACAAAGGTTCAATTCTAAAAACATTGCTTCGTCAGGATCCGCGGCTCGACAGTCTGCGGTCTGAGCCTCGATTCCGCGACCTTCTGTGAGTTATGTTGGATTTTTTGTTTCAAGTTCCAGGTTTCACGTTTCAAGCTTGGAGAACCTGAACTTGGGAACCAACTCGAAACCTGAAACCTGAAACTTGAAACTTGAAACCGCGACCTTCTGTGAGTTTGTAGGTTGGATTTTTGTTTCAAGTTCCAGGTTTCACGTTTCAAGCTTGGAGAACCTGAACTTGGGAACCAACTCGAAACCTGAAACCTGAAACTTGAAACCTGAAACTTGAAACCAGCGAATTGAAAAGGTAAAACGGAAGACCAAAAGAACAAGACCACCAACTCAGTGGCGAGACCGAAGAGAGAAGATTTCAGCGTCAAGACTTTTCCTTTCGCCGGAACGGAAGGTCATGTCTCGCTACGTAGTAGAGAGTGGCTGCGAGCAAGCCAAACATAATCAAGGCCACGACTGAGTTATCCTGGAGCCACACAGAGAGATATTGTCCGAAGTTGAAAAGTTGGTCCTTGCCAAGCCCTTGCGGAACAGCTATTAGCAGCCCCGCCAAAGCACTTCCCGCAATCAAGCCTGAACTGTAGAGCACGCCCGGGCCACTTTCTTCCTGTACGTCGGTTCGTTTTGACTTTGTTCGTCTCTGAACCAGCGCGCGTACAGCTCCGCCGGCAAATATGGTTGCCGAAGTTGAAAATGGTAGATACATGCCCACGGCAAAAGGAAGTGCTGAGACGCCAATGATCTCAAGTAAGATTGACAGGAAAGCTCCGATCAGAATTAAAGTCCAGGGCAATTTGCGAGTTAAGACACCGTCTACAAGAATCGCCATCAACTGTGCCTTCGGCGCATCGAATTTTGATTCCGGACTGGTCGTTATTTCTTCATACCTGGCCACACCCGAGTCATCAAGATAATAGGTATGGGTGATGCCACCGTCTTTCGCCGTAATGAGGTTGTAGAGTCTGTCATCGAGTCCGCGAGCGCGGCCCTTGTTTTCAGCGTCTTTGAAAACGGCGAATGGTGTGCTGGGGAGGTTGTTTGAGGAAAGTGCAATTCGAGCGCCGTTGATTCCCGGATTGATGCGATAGTGTATCTCGCCCTTTTGGTCGACAAGATACTTGCCGCTCGGGACTGTATAACCGAAAGTGCTTTCTACATTTAAGGGAATGCGATGCACATAGTAGGGGCCGCCTTGCAGGTTGGCGCCACGCATGTCGCCCCTGGTCCACTGTTCGTCAGTCTCCGTGACTTGAACCTGATAGCTGGGATAATAGCGGGGCAAGAGATTCGAGTACGAATCATTCAGAAACGTCATGGTCCAGGCGATGACAAGCGCCGAAGTCGTTACGCCCACCATTAATCCCCACTGCATCCGCGAGGGCGTGCCGCCAACCAGAAAACCCGTCTTGAGATCCTGCGATGTTGTACCCGCGTTAGAAGCAGCCACGCACACAATCGCTCCAATTGAAAGCACCACTACGCGCGAGGCCACGCCGCCGTTTCCCAGAAGAAGAAAGACCAGCGAGGTTAGGAGAATAGTTGCGATCGTCATGCCCGATATCGGGTTCGCTGAAGAGCCTAGTTCGCCAGTTATTCGTGAAGAGACGGTAGCAAAGAAAAAGCCGAAAATAATTACTAAAATCACCGACAGGAGATTCATGAAAATGCCGTTTGTCGGCGCTCCATAAAAGCTAAGCCAAACAAAAATTGCCAGGCCCAAGGTGGCTATGCCAGCCGTAACAAATCGGCCGGGCATGTCTTGTTCGGTTCGAGGCACTGGGCCAGCCTCGACGTCTTTCTTTCCAAAGTCTCCTAATGAAGAAAGAAAAGCTCTAATTATCGTTGGTAATGCCCGGGTCAAGCTGATAATCCCACCAGCAGCGACCGCTCCTGCGGCGATATACCGGATATACAAGTCCTGAACCTCCGCGGCGGACATCGCCGAAATGAGGGCGCCTCCACGAGCGACCGGGAACAGCGTCTCAGTCGAACCTGAGCCAAAGAACTTGATGATCGGAATGAGCACGAGAGCAGAAAGTAAGCCACCGCCAAACATCATCGAGGCAATACGTGGACCGATAATGAATCCAACCCCGAGCAATTCCGGTGTGATGCTCGCGGCCAAAGTAGCGCGCTGGTAGGTCTTGAGCACAAAGGACGGAGCCTCATTCCATAGTCTGGCGCCGCTCATTAGGATGCGATAAAGAAATGCCAACCCAAGTCCGGTGAAAACGGTCTTGGCATCGCTGCCACCCTTCTCGCCGACGACAAGGACCTCCGCACAAGCGGTGCCCTCTGGATAGAGAAGCTTACCGTGCTCGCGGACGATCAGGGCGCGCCGCAACGGAATCATCAACAACACCCCAAGCCAACCTCCCAGTAAAGCGATCAGAGTGGTTGGCGCAATTTGGAGATCGTAACCGAGCACCAAAAGGCCTGGGATTGTGAAGGAGATGCCTGCGGCCACCGATTCGCCGGCTGAACCGGTTGTTTGAGAAATGTTGTTTTCGAGGATTGAGGTGCGACCCAGTGCGCGAAAGATCGAGATCGACATCACGGCGATTGGAATGGAAGCCGAGACTGTCAATCCTGTCTTCAACGAGATATACATGCTCGCCGCGCCAAACAGCAGTCCCAGAATCGATCCCACGAGAACAGCGCGAAGCGTAAACTCCGGCAGGAGTATGTGAGCAGCGACGAATGGCTGGTGCTTTGCTCGACTCTCAGCGACAGGCACGTGTGCGTCGTCTATGATTTCCGGTTCAAGGATGTCGTTTTGCAAAGAGTCCTCCACCTAAATTGATCTCTGGCATCATCAGTCAGAGGACAATGGAGCGTCTTTAGACGGCTGGTAAAATATTCTGAAACCTTATGAAAAGGTCATGGGAGGGGGATTAAGGAAGCAGGGAAGCAAAGCTACGTCACCAGAATCCAGTTTTTTCTGCGGTCGTGTCCTAATTTGGAGTGCGGTGACCTGTCACCGCTTTTGTCCGCGGCGGCTTGACGCCGCGATGCCTTAAGCATGCGCACTTTCGCAAAACCGGCTGCGACAGGTCGCAGCGACCAAAGCGACGACAGGTCGTCGCACTCCACATTAGGACACCACCAAATGATAGTTGGGTTCACGTTATGCTAAGCGCCGTTACATGGGAGTCTTTCGCGTAGAGAATTCCTGAACCGGGCTGAGGACGCGCCGCAAGCGCGGCCATCTCGTCGAGCAACGTTGCAAGCGGCTTGCGAGCAAACAAGCGATTGGCTACTAGCGTGTCCTCCTCAGCGAGTTGGTTTCTTAAGCGGAGAAGCTTTGCTGGTGGAGGGCGCGGCTACGGTCGTTGGATCTGACTTAGGGTTAAGTTGTGGGGAAGCTATCCCGCTGCTGGGAGCTATGGTCTCTTGGTATATATATTTGCCGTCCTGAAGCTTGAGGACGACGGCCGGCTTCACTGCGTTGCGATTTTGGTCAAGAGTAATTGAACCCGTCACTCCTTTGAAATTCTCGGTTCGAGCAATCGCATCACGTAGCTCTGGTCCGGAAGTGGTCCCTGCCCGTTTGATGGCTTCTCCCAGGACTTTCATGGCGTCATAGCTGAGAGCCGCCAAAGCATCCGGCGCCAGGCCAAATCTAGCTTTGTATTCCGACACGAACTTTTGAATGGCTGGGGATGGATCATCTACTGAATAATGATTCGAAATAAAGTCGCCGTTCAGTGAGCTGCCTCCCAACTCCCAAAGTTGAGCGGCGTCCCAACCGTCGCCTCCAAGTAAAGGTGCTTTGATGCCCAGCTGTTGCGCTTGTTTGGCAATGACGCCGACCTCGCCATAGTATCCAGGAACATAGATGACATCCGGATTGTTTGCGCGTATGGCCGTTAGCTGACCTTTGTAATCACGGTCACCTTGAGTGTACGACTGCTTGTTGATGACCTGGCCTCCCAACTCGTTGAAGCTCTTCTCAAAGAATTGAGTCAGCCCACGACTGTAGGGAGAGTTGAAATCAAGCATAATTGCCGCAGACTTAGCTTTAAGTGTGTTCGCCGCAAATCTGGCCATCACTTCACCCTGGAACGGGTCAATGAAGCAAACACGAAAAATGTAATCGCCAACCCCAGTTACTGCGGGTGTCGTCGCTGCCGGGGAAATCATGGGGACTTTCGAAGTTTGGGCCTTAGGAGCCGCCGCTAGAGTATTCCCCGAGGTGATCTCCCCGACCAGGGCGATTACCCGGTCCTGATCGATCAGTTTAGTCACGACGGTCGCAGCCTTCTCAGGGCGTCCTTCATCGTCTTCAGAGAGCAATTGCACCACGCGTCCATTGATTCCGCCGCCGTGGTTGATCTCGTCGACCGCCATAAGCACACCATTCTTCGAAGACTGACCGAAGTTCGAAGTACGGCCGGTGAGATCACCGTAAAATCCAACCAGAATCGGACCAGAGCCATCGACACCGTTTGTTCCCCTTCGTACACAGGAGATAGAACCGCACAGGATTAAGACGATAAGCAAAAGCCCTATGATGAGTTTCATTCTGTTCTCTTCTGTCCTGTTTTGAGCGGACGACATTCAGACCAGACGCAGGTTTCGCACTCACGCTTCCCAGATTGACAAATACATTGATGCCGGATTTCGGATCGTCTCGAATTGGTGTTTGCGGTACTTGCGACGAGACGTTGCATCTTTACTCATCAGCAAAGAGCAAGTCGTTAGGGGAGCACTGAAATATTATGAAAGATTCTGAATTGGGAACTGCGTTTGGGTCAGAACCGGGAGCGACCGGGTAAATGACTATTCGCGTCAGCTAAACAGACAGGGCTCGCTACAAGGTGAGTACGGCTCAATAACCGATTTTTTTCGCGCTAAGCGGCCTTCGGCGTCGCGACACGTTTGATGCCTTCGTACTCTTTGCGTCGAGCGCGATGTGTATCCCAAAGATCAACGTCCTGTTGTAGACCAAGCCACATCTCCGGTGACTGTTATTCGCCATCGTTCGAATCCTTAGTGATAATCTTCAAGGGGCTTTGCCCGAAAAGTCTTAAATCCCACCTGCGGCAGCTGGTGGTTACTTCAGGTCCAGCCTACCAATGTTTGATGTCGTGTTACTGAATCCCACCTGCGGGGAGCAGGTGGATGGTTCAAGTCCTGCCTATTTCCGTTGAAAACTTGCGAGCGAGGCTGCACTTGAAACATCCCTCAGCTGCCGCTGAGGGGATTCAAAGGACCAATCCTAACCTCTCTATGTAGGTCGCACTTGAACTATCCACCAGCTGCCGCAGGTGGGATTTAAGACTTTTCGGGCAAAGCTTTCAAGGTCAACGTCGAGGGCATCTTCGCTTTCAAATGTAAACGTAACACGCCAGTTGCCACTCACCGAAACACTCCAGGCGCCGGCGCGATCACCTTTCAACCGGTGCAAGCGATAACCGGGCAAGTTCATGTCAGCGATAGGGCTTGACCGCCGAAATCCGAAACTTAGGACAAGATGACGGAACTGGCTATAACAGCATCAGCATGATTTGCAGTACGTTCAGCGTAAAGCTATTCGGCGCCGGGCTATTCGATGCAGCTGTAGAAAGTGCTTGAAGGTTACCATCCGGCGGCTGATAGAGCTGATTGGGCGATCCCGCCAGATAATTGCTCGTCGGTATGATCGCGATTCAGCACTAACCTCGTTGGTGCTGGCGAAGATGGACGTGCATAGCACGAACATCATTCCCACGCGCACGGAGTTTCAGCTGTAGTGTTTTGATAGCGAGACGAATGAAAATTGCATTAGTGTTCAATCATTCCGACGAAACTTCTGTTCCCACAAAAATCTCTTGTCCGTGACAGCGGCGAAGAGTAGAATCCTTCCACAAACCTGCCTCCTTTACGCGTGGGTCCCTAACGCCCCGGATTTCCTGTCTCCCCAACCATGCGCAGCAAGATTTGTCTGTCCAATGACTATGGACAGGTATGGAAGCCCCAGCTAAGACAATAAGAATGGTCGACGGCATAGACAGCCAGACCAGTCTTGAACCTTTTAACTGGTGTTTTGCTGATTTGCCGGCAGATTTGGCAGATCAGATTAACGGGAGTGTCTGTTATGGAGAAAAGAGTGGAGGTAATTATTGCGCACATGGAAGGAGATCTTCGGCGACAAGTGACGCTGGACGAAATAGCCCCACTAGTGAATCTTTCTCCCTCGCGGCTCCGGCATATATTCAAGGCAGACACAGGCGTATCGCTCAAGCAATATCAGAAGCAATTGCGGATGCAGAAAGCCAAGGAACTGCTTGAAGATAGTTTTCTTAGTGTTAAGGAGATAATGATCGTGATCGGGATTTTCGATCGAAATCATTTTGCGCGAAGTTTCAGAGAGACTTTTGGAACGACTCCCACTCAACATCGACATACCACGGCGTGCAACCAGACGCAACAATGCAATGCCGCAGCCGGATCATATGCTAAATAGCCAGTTCGTCCGCTGAATTTCTCTTGAAGTAAGGATATCCTTCCAATAGACTTTTCGGCCTAAGCTGTTGGTGGGATTCAAATTCAAAAGCCCAGAGCAGTAGAGTCTTCCCAAAAGGCACATTTACGTTTCTCTAGCAAGAACGTAATTGCCCGTCTGTTCTAAGCTATCTCTCGAGCCATTGGGGTCTAATGCGTTTTCGTTAGTAGTGGCGCTCGCAGCGCCCTAGAAAATGCTGTCCCCGAGATTGTGGCAGTAGTCTCCCGGTCCACAACTCCAAAGTCCGATCGATCATAGTCGCCCCGGTTCGACCTGCGGTAGCTTTGCCCATGTCCCTTTCACGTTGGTTCTTCGCACCACTAACAAAATCACCCAAGCTTATCTCGTATTCCTAAGCTGACGGCGCAGCAAAAAGTACAAGCAACTGCAAGGAGTGCGGTTCATGGTTGAAGCATATCCCGAGAGTGTCCCCGCGCGGTCTTCACACAGCGTCTCAATTGCTCCAGCGCTATGGAAGTATCTGGCGCTGGTTCTGATTATTGTCGCAGCTGTGGTCGCGATTGATCGACCCAAACCTCCTGATGCGGCGCCACTCAATACATTGGCTACGGAGTTCTCCTCTGCTCGCGCCATGGTCCATGTTGAAAACGTTGCCAGACACCCACACCCGGTCGGCACCTTTGAGCACGCCGCCGTGAAAGACTATATAGTCCAAGATTTGTCTGCTATTGGCCTTACTCCTGAAATCCAGGAGGCCAGCGCCGTTGATGAAAATGGCGGCGCACCCTTTTCTGCCGGCACCGTGCGCAACATCGTCGCCGCAAAGAGGGGAACAGATGCAAGCCGAACGGCCCTGATGCTGGTGGCGCATTACGATTCCGTGCCAGGCGCTCCAGGCGCAAGCGATGACGGTGTCGCCGTGGCCTCACTGCTGGAAACGGCGCGGGCGCTGAGTGTTGGTCCACAGCTAAAGAACGATGTGATCTTTCTCTTCACCGATGGCGAGGAAATTGGTTTGCTCGGCGCCAAAGTGTTCGCGACTGAACACCCGAGGGCAAAAGACGTCAGACTAGTGCTTAATTTTGAAGCCCGCGGGGTGAATGGACCGGTCGCGCTGTTTGAAACAAGCGAGGGAAACCAATGGCTCATCAGCGAGTTTGCCAAAGCCGCGAGTCACCCGGCTGCGAGTTCACTGTTCGGCGAACTCTACAAACTTCTGCCGAACAACACGGATCTGAGCGTTTTCAAGGCCGCGGGAATGCCGGGCCTGAATTTCGCATTTTTTAGAGGTCTGACTCACTATCACACGCAACTCGACAGTCTCGACAACGTTGACCAGCGCAGCCTGCAACATCAGGGTAATTATGCGTTAGCGCTGGCCCAACAATTCGGCAACGCGGATCTTTCAAAACGGTCGGACAGAAATGCCGTCTACTTCGATCTGCTGGGAATCTGGTTGCTGCATTATTCGGTCGCCTGGGTAATCCCGTTGATTGTTTTGACGGGCCTGTTGTATGCAGGCGTAACGATCATCGGCCTTCTCAAAGGCAGGTTAACGTTGACCGGCATTGCTCTCGGCTTCCTTTTCTTGCTGCTAGCGATGCTGACCGCGCCCATTGCCGTCGGAGTTGCCTGGATAGTCATCAGCATAATCCACCCTGACTACAGAGCAATGCTGCAGGGTCATACCTATGACACCGGTGTCTACCTGATTGCGTTCGTCCTCCTGACCATAGCAATTACTTCGGCGCTTTATGCTCTGTTTCGTAAAAAGGCGACCATAGAGAATCTGCTCGTGGGTAGTCTTCTATGGTGGGTGCTGCTGCTGCTGCTGGTAGCTCCGGCTCTGCCGGGTATTAGTTATCTGCTAACGTGGCCTTTGCTGTTTATGCTCGCTGTCTTAGCGGTGATGATGACCTCCAGGCAGACAGACGTTATCCCTGCATGGAACCTGCCGTTGCTCTCTTTGGGTGCGATTCCCGGAGTGCTCATAACTGTTCCGGCGGTGCATACAACTCTGTCGGCCCTGCCAGTTGGCGCGGCCGGACCTGTGATGGTGCTGGTGGTTTTGTTGCTCGCACTACTGTTGCCGGTAATCGGTCTTGCGGCTTGGCGCGGACGATTGCTTCCGGCGGTCGCCTTCCTGCTGACTCTCGTTTTGATGTTGGTTGCGCTCGTCACGACCAGCTTCGATAGCCAGCGACGAAAACCTACCAACCTTTTCTATGCTTTGAATGCAGAGACCGGAAAGTCGTTATGGGTCAGTTCCGACGAGCGCGCGAACGAGTGGACAGCGCAATTCCTAACCTCGCCCAAAGAGACAGGCAAACTGGCGGATTTCTTTCCGCTCAGCTCGAGGTCGTACACCAAGAGCGCTGCTCCGTCCATAGAAGTGTTGCCGCCAGACGTAAGCGTTCTTGACGACCGCTCGGAAAGTGGCGTTCGCAGTTTGCTGCTGCGGCTTCGATCGGAGCGGCAGGCGCCGTACATGTCGATACAACTCGATTCAGCGACTAAGATCCTCGGAGCTGCGGTAAACGGAAAGCAAATCAGTTCGGACAACAAGACTGCTGCCAATAATGCCAGGGAGCGTTGGGGCCTTCGCTATTTTGGTGTTCCGATTAACGGCATCGAATTACTCCTGCAGATTGCTCCAGGCGTCCCGCTTAAGTTGCGAGTCGTGGACCAAACCTACGCGCTCCCTAACGGATTGGTTGGACCAGCAAGAGCACGTCCGGATTACATGATGGCGACGCCATTTCCCTACAGTCCCTACAGTGATTCCACGCTGGTGAGCAAGTCGTTCTCCTTTTAACTGCCCTGACCATCTGCCTCAAGCGATCCGCGCCAAAATGATGATTGCAGACGATAGCCTAAGCAGAGCTTTGCAACCTGCGGCTGCCCGAACGGCGGTGTCGCCAGGCACTCTGATCGAGTTGCTTCGCCACCGAGCGCTTGAAGAGCCCGCCGGAGCAGATTTCGTTTTCTTGTCCGACGGAGAAAACCAGGAGATCGCGCTGAGCTACAAGGAACTGGACCAACGGGCGAGAGTCGTTGCCGCCTGGTTGGAGCCGCGGGTAAAACCAGGAGAGCGTGTATTGTTAATCTATCCCCCTGGGCTTGAGTATTTGTGCGCATTTTTTGGTTGCCTTTATTCAGGGGCGATTGCCGTGCCGGCTTATCCGCCCAGCCGGCATCGAGCCCCGGCCAGACTCGAATCAATCATTGCCGATGCGACGCCTTCAGTAGCTCTGACGACCCAACCCATTCTCGCCAGAGTGCTCACATCGTTCCCGCGGAGCCATCTGCTTGGCAGCATGCACTGGGGAGCGACAGATACGTTTGACTGGACGGTTGAGCTGGACTGGAAACAGCCCGATATCAGCGAGGATGATCTAGCTTTTCTGCAATACACCTCCGGTTCCACCGGCGCGCCCAAAGGCGTCATGCTCACGCATAAGAATCTTTTGCATAACGCGGCATTGGTCCATGAAGCATGCAAACATACGACGAGCGAAAGATACGTCTCCTGGTTGCCCACGTTTCATGACATGGGTTTCATGGCAGGCATCCTGCAACCCATCTACGGTGGGTTTCCCGTGACGTTAATGTCACCGGCCTCCTTTTTGCAGCGTCCGTTCCTCTGGCTTCAAGCTATCTCCCGCTACCGGGCGACCACGAGTGGTGGGCCAAACTTTGCTTACGATTTGTGCGTGCGAAAGATACGGCAGGAAGAGCGCGACCAACTCGATCTCAGTAGCTGGACTGTGGCGTTCAACGGCGCGGAGCCGATCCGCTGGGATACGCTGCAACGCTTCAGCTCGACTTTTGCCTCATGCGGTTTCAGGACCGAGTCGTTCTACCCGTGCTATGGACTCGCCGAAGCCACTCTGATGGTTTCAGGTGACCAGAAGGCGGCGGTCCCGATCACCAGGAGGATCAGCGCCAGGGCATTGGAACAGAATCGGATTGTGGACCATGGCGAGCCTGATGAAGATCAACGAATACTGGTAAGCTGCGGCCGTACGAGACTCGACCAGATCCTGGCTGTGGTGAACCCGGATACGCTGGACCAATGCGCAGTGGGCGAGGTCGGCGAGATCTGCGTCAGCGGGTCAAGCGTCGCCAGAGGTTACTTCAATCGTCCCGTGGAAACGGCAGAGGTTTTTGGCTTGCGCTTGCCAAAACTGTCAGAGCGACCATTTTTGCGCACGGGAGATCTCGGTTTCATCCAGGATGCCGAACTGTTTATCACGGGCCGGCTCAAAGACCTCATCATCATTCGCGGGCGCAACCACTATCCACAGGACCTGGAGCTCACGGTCGAGCGATGTGATGAGGCGTTGCGGCCGGGTTGCGGAGCTGCGTTTTCCGTCGATATTGAAGGAGAAGAGCGTCTGATCATAGTGCAGGAGGTTGACCAGCGAAAGAACGCGAACCTGGAGGCGTTACTTGAGGACATTCGTCGAGCAATAGCAGAAGAACATGAGATTGACGTGCATGCGGTTGTCTTAATCCAGTTAGGCAGCATTGCCAAGACGACCAGCGGCAAGACCCAGCGGCACGTCTGTCGAGCAGCTTTTTTGAATGAAGGATTACAGGTGATCGCTGAATGGCGTAGAGCAACCGCGGCCACTCCAGAGTCTAAGACAGCTGCGGCGGCGCCTTCACTCGATGATCTCGATATGGTCCAATCCTGGTTGCGCCACCAACTCGCCACCCGCCTCGACGCGCAAGCTTCCGAGATTACACTTGATCGACCGCTTTCAGAGTATGGCCTGGATTCACTAGCGGCGATCGAACTGGCCCATGCGATTGAGACTACGCTGGGAGTTTGTTTATCTCCCGCCAACTTTTTGAAGGAATTAAGCCTCGCGGAACTTGCCATTGAAGCCGCCACCGAAGCTAAAAGCGCCAGGCACTGCCCGATCGCCAGCTCGACTGGCGCGGAAAATGCGCTGCTGGACCAGCAACTGTCTCAGGGCCAGAAAGCCATCTGGTTCATGCAGGCGCTCGCACCTGAAAGAACCGCCTACAACATCGCTTCCGCAGTCCGCATACGATCGGAGTTGAACGTCGAGGCACTGCGACATTCATTTCAAGCGGTGCTCGATCGACATCCGGCCCTACGCACGACTTTCAAGGTTGTAGAGGGAGAACCAGTTCAATGTGTTCGAGCCTACGCGGAAGTGAATTTCAGCGTAATCGAGGCGTCGACATGGGACGATCACTATCTGAAAGAAAAACTCGAAGAAGCTGCGCAGCAGACGTTCAACTTGTCAGAGGGTCCGTTGTGCCGGATCACGCTTTATACACGCAGGGCCTCCGAAAACACTCTGCTGGTGGTTATGCATCACATCGTGACTGACTTCTGGTCGTTGGCAGTACTAATGAACGAGGCCACCGCTTTTTATGATGCGGAGATTAACAACTCTCCAGTGTCGCTTCCTGAGCCCCCAATAAGCTATGCAGACTACATCAAGTGGCAGGATGAGATGCTGGCCGGAGACGAAGGTCGACGGCTCTGGGAATATTGGGAAAAGCAACTCGCAACTGCGCCGGCGATGCTGGCCCTCCCGACTGACCGGCCTCGTCTCGCGATGCAAAGATTTGCCGGAGCCTCTCAGAACTTCGAGTTGGATACTGAGCTCTTGCACGGCTTAAAAGGCATAGCCGTGCATGCCGGGGCGACACTTTACACCACGCTGCTCGCCGCTTTTCAAACACTGCTTTACCGCTACACGGGACAGAAGGACATTGTTATTGGCTCGCCAATGGCGGGGAGAAACCGCGCGGCCCTGGCTGGACTGATCGGTTACTTCATCAATCCGGTTGCATTGCGTGCAACGTTCGCTGACGACCACACATTTGCAAGTCTGCTTCAGATGACGCGCCGGACAGTCCTGGCGGCGTTGGAGCACCAGGATTATCCCTTTAACCTGCTGGTCGAGCGCCTGCGTTTGACGAGGGATCTCAGCCGGTCTCCGCTCTTTCAGGTGATGTTCGTATTTCAAAACATGGGACTAGCCGAATCACAAGACAATTTGGCCGCCTTTGCCCTGCAACAGACCGGCGCTCAGGCGAAACTCAATCATTTGTCGTTTGAATGTCTCGGCCTGGACCAGGGTATCGCCCAGTTTGATCTCACCTTGATGATGGCCGAAACAGAAAGTGGCCTGGGCGCCCGCATCGAATACAACACAGACCTGTTCACCGAGAAAACGATCTCCCGCCTTGTGGGCCACTTTAAGACACTGCTTGGCGCCATCGTCAGTGATCCAGAGCTTCGCGTTAGTGAGTTGCCATTGCTGACACCAGAAGAGCAGCGGCAGATGTTGGTGGAATGGAATGATACGGAGTTGGCCAGCCCTGTCGATCAATGTATTCATCAACTTTTTGAACGGCAGGCGCAGTTGACTCCGGACGCAACGGCCCTGATCTTCGCACGCGAAGAACTGAGTTATGAAGACCTGAATGCGAGAGCCAACCGGCTCGCACATCATTTGCGAAAGCTTGGCGTAGGGCCCGAGATCAGGGTCGGCATTCTGCTGCCGCGCTCAATCGAAATGATCGTTGCTCTATTCGCAGTGTTGAAGGCTGGTGGCGCATACGTTTCGCTCGATCCTGCATACCCGCCCGAGCGGCTCGCCTTCATGCTGGCCGACAGCCGGGCTGAGGCACTCATCACGCTTCAGGGCGCGCCGCTAAATCTTGCCTCGGAAGTCAATGTTGTTCGTCTTGATGCCGAGCAAACTTCCATTGAGCGCGAGAGTGTAGAAGATCCTGTCCCGCTGGCGACTTCAGACAATCTGGCTTACGTGATCTACACATCGGGATCCACGGGCCAGCCAAAGGGAGTCGGCATCGAACACCGGAGCACAGTTGCGTTTTGTCATTGGTCAACGGATTTCTTCGACCAACCGGATCTCGCTGGGACCTTAGCATCGACGTCTGTCTGTTTTGATCTTTCGGTCTTCGAGATCTTCGTTCCACTCAGTTGCGGCGGCACGGTCATTCTTGCGGACGACATCATTCAACTTCCGGCGTTGCCTGCGGCCGCAAAAGTAACGCTCATCAATACCGTGCCCTCGGCCATGACCGAGCTGCTGAATCTGACCGGCGTGCCGCCTTCCGTCCGGGTAGTGAATCTCGCCGGTGAACAACTGCACGATTCGCTGGTCCAACGCCTTTACCAGTTTCAGAACGTCGCCAGGGTCGTTAACTTGTATGGGCCGACTGAAGACACGACCTACTCAACCTTTGCACTACAGAGCCGGGAAACAAGCGGTGCAGTGGCCATCGGCAGGCCGATAGCAAATACCCAAACGTATTTGCTGGACGAACGAATGCAACCGGTCCCGATCGGCGTGACCGGCGAGATTTATCTCGGCGGAGCCGGCTTGGCGCGCGGCTATTTACAACGCGCCGATTTAACGGCCGTCCGCTTTGTTCCGCACCCGTTTGCTCCCCTCGCCGGGGAGCGTCTCTACCGCACAGGCGATCAAGCTCGATATTTGCCTGATGGCTCGATCGTGTATCTCGGGCGCGATGACCGGCAGGTCAAGCTCCGCGGGTATCGTATTGAATTAGACGAGATTGAAACGGTGCTTTGCCAGCACCAGGCAATCGATCGTGCTGTCGTGACGATCAGGGAAACGGCGGGCGACAGGCGACTCGTAGCTTACGTGGTACCAAAGCCGCAAGAAATACTGGCGCCAAGTGATATCCGCAATTATCTCAAGCAGCGTCTCCCCAGCTACATGGTGCCGCCGGCCATAGTATTGATGGAGTCACTGCCGCTGACTCCCAACGACAAGGTGGACCACCAAGCGCTGCCGGAGCCCACTGTTGGGATCGACGGTAGGCGTGAGTTTGTGGCCCCGGCCAATGAAATCGAGCGAACGCTTGCCGCCATCTGGATCCAGCTACTCGGCGTGGAGCGCGCTAGCACGAGCGATAACTTCTTCGAGCTGGGGGGACATTCTTTGCTCGCCGTCCGATTGATTTCGAGGATACGGGACGTCTTTCAGGTTGAGCTCACGATCGCCGAAGTATTTTTGCATCCGGCTATCGCCAGCCTCGCAGCGCACATTGAGAGCCTCGCGTCGAAAAGCGTGACCGTGCCAGGGCAGACGATCAAGCCGGCATCCCGCCAGGCTTATCGAAAGATACTTTCCGCGGTGACGAACTGAGAATGACGCAAGATATTTTTAGATTGGCTGACACTACTGTGGTTGAGCCCCTTGTTAGTAGATGGGCGGTTTGGTCAGACTTGATCTCTCCGGTCCCCGCCAGCCTTCACCTCGTGAACTATCAACTGAAGCTCCTGGAGTCCTATCTCGCGGATCCCGACGTTCACGTCAAGGCCAGTCAGAATCCAAAGTTCTACGGTGGCCGCTTTGTAGACGTGCCGGCAGCGAGGGCCGCGGAAGTCACGGAATTGCTGGAAGGGATGAAGGACAGCCAACGTGAGAGCATCAAACTCGCCGTCGCCGTGATCGACTTCGCAAACCACCTGGATCGCGAAGCCGAGGGCCAAAGTCTCGAGCCATTCTACGCGCAGCTGCCGGATGCGCTCCGCGGCTACGTGGAACTGGTCTACGACTATTTCAACAATCCAATACTGCGGCCAATTGAAAGCCTGCTCTACGAAAGCCCTTACTACAAAAAGGATCAGCAATGCCTGAGTATCTTCCAACAGGAGCGCGACAACTCACGCCCGTTCTTTTTGAATACTCCGCGTCTTGCCGATGATCGGCACGTGGACTGGAATGTTTCTTTCGCGGACTCGGCGGTCGATCATCTCTTCGACCTGGATCTTCACCCACAGCCGCTGGGCCAGATCAGCGAGTTGCTTAACTCTCACGCTCCCGAAGATTCGCAGCTCCGCCAATTCTTAACCACCGCGCCCGTCAACCCAACGGCGAGATGGACCGAGCCGGCAATACGCCTGCGCTACTTCGGACATGCCTGCGTCTTGATTGAGTGCAACGGAATCAGCATCTTGACTGATCCCTGGATAGGCGCGCAGTCAGCCACCGCCGGAGCCGAACATTTCTCCTACTCCGATCTTCCCGAGAAGATCGACTTTGCCCTGATCACGCATGGTCATCACGACCACTTTGTTCTGGAGACTTTGTTGAGGTTGCGTCGTCGCATTGAGTGTTTGGTGGTCCCCCACACCTCCAGCATGTTTTACGCAGACGTCTCACTGAAATTGCTGGCCAGGAAGCTGGGCTTCAAGTCAGTCGTTGATGTCGAGGCCCTTGACTCGATCCCGTTCCCTGACGGGGAGATCATTGCCGTACCTTTTCTCGGTGAGCACGCGGATCTGGCGCACGGAAAAATTGGGTACGTCGTGCGTGCAGGCAAAAAGCAGATCCTCTTTGCGGCAGATTCAAATTGCCTCGATGCGAATCTCTACCGGCATCTCAGACGAGTGCTTGGTCCAATCAAGACAGTGTTCCTCGGAATGGAGTGTGTAGGCGCTCCGCTGTCGTGGATGTATGGAACGTTTCTACCGAGTAAGCCGCAACGCAGTCACGATCAGTCGAGAAGGACCAAGGGCTGCAACGCGGCCGCGGCGCTGAACCTGTTGGAAGCCCTCGAGAGCGATTGTGTTTATGTCTACGCGATGGGAAAAGAGCCGTGGCTTCAATACAGTATGGGACTGGGGCTTTCAGAGGATTCCCCTCAGATCAGGGAGGCGATCAGTTTGCTCACCCAGGCTCGCGCGCGCGGCTTCGCAGAAGCCTCACGCCCTTTCTGCAAGTTTGAGACCTGTCTTCCCTAACGTCCGCAAAAAGGCGCAACCGAATAACTGAAGAAGATCGAATTGGAGTCGAGATGTCCAACGTGTCGAGCTTAATAGCCGAGTTATCTCCTGAAAAGCGGGAACTGCTCGGCCGGCAACTCAGAGAGAAAAGAAAGTCGAAACTAAGCGAGCCAGTCGTTACGCCGCGTGACTCGTCGATTGCGCAGGCGCCGCTCTCTTTCCATCAGGAGCGGCTCTGGTTTGCGGCCCAGTATGATTCCGGCAGTCCACTTTACAATCTCGCCGCCGCGGTTCGCTTGACTGGCCCACTGCAACGCGCGGCGCTCGAGCAAAGCTTCAACGAAATTATCGCCAGGCACGAATCGCTTCGCACCGTCTTTTCAATGAAGAATGGCCTGCTGGTGCAATCTATCGATCCAGTTCAGTACGCGGAGCTGCCGTTAAGAGAGTTGAGCGGGCTGGCGGCTGGTCAGCAGGATGCGGAAGTGCAGCGTCTGTTTGAAGCTGATGCCCGCGCAAGTTTTGATTTGGCTCGTGGCCCACTCGCGCGTCTGAGTTTATTGCGTCTCGCGGAGGACAAGCACATCGCGCTGCTGACGATGCATCACATCATCTCCGATGGCTGGTCCATCGGAGTATTCATTCGTGAGCTGGCCGCCTGCTACGAAGCCTTTGTCGAGGAACGCGCCCCATCGTTGCCCCCACTGCCGATTCAATACCCGGACTTTGCCATCTGGCAGCGTGAGTGGCTTCAGGGTGAAGTGCTGGAGACCGAGCTCGCTTACTGGAAACAGCAGCTCAGCGGAACCGTTCCGATGTTGCAACTTCCAACCGACCGTCCTCGGCCGCCGGCCCAGTCCTCCAACGGCGCCAAACACCCCTTTGTCTTGTCTACCAGTCTCTCGTTTGTGCTCAAGAGCTTTTGTCAGCAGGAGCAAGTGACTATGTTCATGCTGCTGGTAGCAGCATTGCAGGCATTGCTTCATCGTTACAGCGGTCAGGAAGACATCGTGGTGGGGACGCCCGTAGCCGGACGCTATCCGGTCGAGACCGAAACGCTGATCGGCTACTTCGTCAACACGCTCGCGTTGCGCGCGACCGTTACGGGTCAAATGAGCGTGCGGCAACTGCTCGGGGCGGTTCGCGAGATGTCGATGGAAGCCTTCGCACATCAGAAGTTGCCGTTTGAACAATTAGTGGACGCCATCGACCCGGCCCGGGACCTGAGTCACACGCCGTTGCTCCAGGTGTGGTTTGTCCTGCACAACACGCCGGCGCCGAAGCTAAACCTGCGTGGGCTTGAGTTCGAATTCATTGAGGTGGATACCGGAACGGCGAAGTTTGATCTGAGCCTCTCCATAGTCGAAACACCGGCCGGCTTACGAGGAGCATGGATCTACAATACGGACCTATTTGATCCTGAAACTGTCGTTCGCATCTCTCGACAGTTTCAATTGCTGCTCGAAGGAATTGTTGAGGATCCTGACCGCAGCATTGCCTCACTTCCACTACTAACCCGTCCTGAACGCGAGTGTTTGATCGCCGAATGCAGCTCGACGAGCGTCGCGCGGCCAACGGATCTGTGCCTGCACCATCTCTTCGAGGCGCAGGTTGAGCGCACCCCTGAAGCTGTGGCCATTGAGCTGGGAAGTGACCGGCTTACGTATCGGCAACTTAATCAGCGGGCGAATCAACTGGCTCACTATCTCCAGTCGTTGAATGTCGGTCCGGAAAAGTTGGTGGGGCTCTGCATGGAGCGTTCACTGGACGTCATTCTTGGACTGCTGGCAACGCTTAAAGCAGGCGGCGTTTACGTACCTCTCGATCCGCAAAATCCCGAAGAACGGCTTGCGTTCATGATGCAGGATGCGCGAGCGCCGGTCCTACTCACACAGTCGTGGCTGATCTCGGAGCTTCCGGCTTATGCGGCAGCTTCGGATCTCGTGTGCATCGATTCTGACTGGGACCGCATTGCGCAGGAAAGTGACGCTAATGTCGCGAGCACAGCGCAGCCGGAGAACCTGGCCTATGTGATCTACACCTCTGGTTCGACCGGTAAACCAAAGGGAGTCTGTATCTCGCATCGAGCAGCGGTCGATCACTGCATAACGATGCAACAGGAGTTTGGTCTTACAGCGGCCGATCGGGTCCTTCAGTTCGCCTCGTTTGGTTTCGACGTTTCGCTGGAGCAGATCCTGCCAACGCTTTTCAGCGGAGCAACCCTCGTTTTGAGAGGCGCCGACCTTTGGACCGCCGCCGAGTTCCGGCAGCAGATCCAGAAGCTGAAACTGAGTGTGGTCAATCCGCCTACAGCTTACTGGCATCAGCTGGCGCAAGAAATAGCCGGATGCGAAGAGTCGTTTTCTTCAACACCTCTCCGGCTGATGATCGTCGGTGGAGATCTGCTATTACCAGAGCGAGTCAAGTTGTGGCAGAGTTGCGCAACGCAGGCTGCCACGCTCGTGAACGCGTACGGTCCAACTGAGACAACAATCACCGCCAGTCTCTTTGTCATTCCACCAGGCTTTTGTGATGGACCAAATGGGGGCAGGATTCCCATCGGCCGAGCTCTGCCAAACAGATCGATGTTCGTTCTTGATCGCTGTCTGGAGATTGTGCCTGTTGGCGTTCCCGGAGAGCTATGCATTGGCGGTCCACTGTTGGCGCGCGGTTATCTCAATCGTCCCGATCTGACTGCGGAGAGCTTTTGCTCCAATCCGTTTGGTCAAACGCCCGGCGCGCGGCTTTACCGCACCGGAGATCTGGTGCGTTACCTGGCGGACGGCAATATTGAGTTTCTTGGACGGGTCGATGATCAGGTCAAGATCAGGGGTTATCGAATCGAGTTGGGGGAAGTTGAAGCTGCACTTGTCGAGAACCCATACGTGCGCGAAGCCGTGGTTGTGCCACAGCCGGACATAACCGGCGAAAAACGTCTCGTCGCGTATTTGGTTGGTGACCAGGACCAGTTGCGCAGGCTGGGCGAGTTGCGCGCTTTCCTGAAGAAAAAATTACCTGAATACATGTTGCCTGTCGCCTTCGTGACGTTGGATAAGCTGCCCTTGTCGTCGAATGGAAAAGTGGACCGCGCTCGGCTACCGGTCCCGAGTGAATCACGACCGGAAGTTGAGGCTAGCTTCGCTGCGCCCGGCACGATGGTCGAAGAGGTGCTGGTCCAGATGTGGGCCGACATTCTCGGCGTCGACCGCGTGGGAGTGAACGACGATTTTTTCGATCTCGGGGGGCATTCACTTTTGGCGACCCAGGTCGTTACGCGCGTGCGACAGACTTTCCAGGTTGAGTTACCTTTGCGCCGGTTATTCGAGTCACCGACGATTAGCGGCTTGGCGGAAAGTATTGAATCAGAACTCCGAGCCGGACACTCACAGAAGGACTTGCCGATTCAAAAGCGCGCGCTGAATGAACACCTGCCGCTTTCCTACGCGCAACAACGCCTCTGGTATCTCAACCAACTGAACCCCGACAGCGGTTTTTACAACTTGCTCACAATGGTTGAGCTCAGTGGGCCATTGGATGTCGAGATCCTCAAACGGAGTTTGAATGAGGTCATTAGGCGCCATGAAGTGTTGCGGACCACCTTCACAGTCGTAAATGGCGAACCCGAACAACGGATCTCGCCACCGGGTCGCGCTGCGTCGCTGTCGGTGCGAAACCTGACCACATTGGCCGAAGAGAAACAGCAACCACTCGTGGCACAGTTTGCCCGCGAGGAATCAGCCAAGCCTTTTGACCTAGAGAATGGTCCATTGTTGCGCGCAATTCTGGTTGCCCTCGACGAACGCCGGCAGGTGCTGCTGTTGACGCTGCACCACATGGTCTGCGATGCGTGGTCGCTCGGAATCCTGTTAAAGGAGGTGGCCGCGCTTTACCAGGGCTTCGCGAGTGGCCAGCCTTCACCGCTCGACGACCTGACCATTCAGTATGCCGATTATGCGCTGTGGGAGAAGGACTGGTTGCAGGGCGAGAGAATGCAGAAGCAGCTTGACTATTGGCGGCAGCAATTAGCAGGAGCGCCCGCGGTGTTGTCTTTGCCGACTGATCGTTCCCGGCCCCCAACCCAAACGCACCGTGGCCAAAACATCACTTTCACTATTCCCAACAACCTGCTGGAAGAGGTCAAGAATCTGAGCCGCGCGGCAGGCACTACGTTATTCATGACGCTGTTAGGCGCCTGGCAGGTTTTAGTTGCGCGCTACACGGGCCAGTTTGAGGTCAGCGTCGGCTCGCCCATTGCGGGCCGCAACAACAGTGAAGCCGAACAGTTGATCGGATTCTTCGTCAACACGTTGGTGATGCGCACAGATCTGACTGGCGACCCGACCTTCACAGAGGTGCTGCATCGCGTGCGAGAAGTTTCGCTGAATGCGTACATGCATCAGGACCTGCCTTTCGAGAAGTTGGTGGAGGCGCTGCAACCAGAGCGGCAGGGTGATCAGAATCCGCTGTTTCAGGTGATGTTCATTCTGCAAAACACGCCGATGCCAAGCCTGGAGTTTGGCGGGTTGAAGCTGCGGCCGTTGGCTTTTGACAGTGGGACGGCGAAGTTCGATCTGACGTTGGATTTGGCAGAAGGACCGGAAGGATTGAAGGGGTGGTTGGAATACAGCAGCGATCTGTTTGAGGCCGGCACGATCGAGCGGCTGGCCACGCATTTCCGGACGCTGTTAAGTGATCTTGTGCAGCATCCGGAACGGCCCATATCGCAACTGGAGTTGTTGCCGGCGGCGGAGCGGGCGCAGGTGGTGGAGGAGTGGAACCGGACGGAGCGGGTATATGAAGGTGAGCAGAGCGTCCAGGAGTTGTTCGAAGCGCAGGCAGCGCGGACGCCAGAAGAGATCGCGGTGGTGTCAGAGCAGGAAGAGCTGAGTTATGAGGAATTGAACGGGCGGGCCAATCAGATGGCGCATTATCTGCGGCGCCTGGGAGTGGGGCCGGAGGTGCTGGTGGGGCTGATGCTGGAGCGCTCGGCGGCAATGGTGGTGGCATTGCTGGGAGTGCTAAAGGCCGGGGGCGCGTACGTGCCGCTGGATCCACATTATCCGGCGGAGCGCTTGCGCTACATGGTGCGCGATGCTGGG
>DATNBH010000095.1:0-99753 GCA_035572035.1 Pyrinomonadaceae bacterium
CCTGTAGTTGCGTTACTCACGATTAAGCTTGATGAGTAACTATACTGTCGCGAGAGTGGTTTCGACTGCAAGCTGCAGGCTGGCAGCCTGTAGTTGCGTTACTCACGATTAAGCTTGATGAGTAACTATACTGTCGCGAGAGTGGTTCCGACTGCAAGCTGCAGGCTGGCAGCTGTAGTTGCGTTACTCACGATTAAGCTTGATGAGTAACTATACTGTCGCGAGAGTGGTTCCGACTGCAAGCTGCAGGCTGGCAGCCTGTAGTTGCGTTACTCACGATTAAGCTTGATGAGTAACTATACTGTCGCGAGAGTGGTTTCGACTGCAAGCTGCAGGCTGGCAGCCTGCAGTACTCACGGGATCAACAGCAACTTTCCTGTCGTTTTTCTGCCTTCAAGGTCGCGATGGGCTTGCGCCGCATCGGCCAGGGGATACGTTTGGTGTATTTGGATTTTCAAGTCGCCGCTGGTAATCATACTCAATACGTCGCTCGATCTCTCCTCCAGCTCTTCTCTTGAACTAATGTGATTAGCTAGCGTTGGCCGGGTAACGAACAACGAGCCTTTTTGCGACAGCTTGATCAAGTCAAAAGGCGGAACTGGTCCACTGGCGCCTCCGAACAAAACCATGTAGCCGCGCGGTCGCAGTACATTCAATCCCTTGTCGAAGGTTGCCGCGCCGACGCCGTCGTAGACCACGTCGACTCCGCGTCCTCCGGTAAGGCGCTTTGTTTCAGCTTCAAAATCAGTTTCAGTGTACACGATACATTCATCAGCCCCTGCGTCGCGAGCTAATTGGGCCTTGTCGTGAGATCCCGCAGTCGCAATCACGCGCGCGCCCAACTTCTTCGCCATTTGGACCAGCAATTGGCCAACGCCTCCCGCTGCGGCATGAACCAACGCTGTGTCGCCGGCTTTCAACGGATAAGAGCTGTGGGAAAGATAATGTGCGGTCATGCCTTGCAGCATTGCAGCGGCTGCATGATCGAAATCCATCTCGTCGGGGATTCTTATCAGACTATCGGCACGCACTGCCGCGAACTCTGCATAACTTCCCAACACGCCGGTGTAAGCGACGCGGTCGCCCACGTTCACACCTGTTGCTTCAGAACCGACCGCTGAAACAATTCCGGCTCCTTCCTGTCCGTTCACGAATGGTAGCGGCGCCGGGTAACGACCTTCACGAAAGTAGACATCGATGAAATTGACGCCTGCCGACTTGATCGAAACGATTGCTTCGTTGGGCTTGGGCTCAGGTTCCGGAAGGTCAACCAGCGTGAGCACATCTGGCCCACCAACTCGAGACACTTGAATTGCTTTCATGCGAGTATCGTACGTCGTTGTTTCGGAATCGTAAACCGCGGCCTATTCTCACATTCTCAAAAATTCTCAGAAACCAAAAGTCAGTGGCTGGTAGTCGCGCCACGAACTTACTTCGCTATAATTCCGCTGTGGATCAATTCACCTTACCGCCGGGCGAAAAATGGCAACGTTTCGAAATGCAGGGCCTGGGCCTCCGCGACTTTGCTGGTGTGACCGAAGACGGCGCCCTGAATCCTTTCGCGCTGGCTCGTTTCGCAAATCTGTTGGTGGTGGACTTCAAACAAGTCCAGGGACTATCGGCAGAAGCGCGCGAACATCTTTTGGGGCCGGCTGCAAACGAGTGGTCGGGAGGTGCGTGTTCGAGAGCGCTGCCGGACGGACGAAAGATCATTATTCTCAATCCCACGCACGGATGGCAGCGAAAGCACGCAACGCTGATGGAGGAGATCTGTCACGTCTTTCTTGGGCACACGCCTAATCGCCTTGCAGTCGTAGGCTCCCCGGGGAATAAAGCGATTGCGCGTGACTATCAAAAGCTTGATGAAGAGGCTGCGTATGCGACTGGCGCGGCGGCGTTGGTTCCGTTCAAGGCGCTGCGGAAACTTGTTCTGCGAGGGAAGACTGCCCGCGAGATCGCGAGACATTTTGGAGTTAGTCGTGAGCTCGTGGGATATCGACTGAAAGTTACGAGGCTGTGGAATCTTTACAAGTCAGCACATCCGGCTGAGGCAAAAAGCTCACAACGTTAATTCAGCACGTATTACGCCGAAGGCGTTTGCCAATTCCAGCCTGGGGCAGCGCCCCAGGGTTAGCGACAGGAAAATGTTTCCGAACGCTGAAGGCGTTTTGCAGATTCGCTACGAACCACTTCTTTTCGCCAACGCTTTCAGCGTTTTAGGTTTTCACCCTCATTCCTTACCTGGGGCGTTGCCCCAGGCTGGAATTAGTGAACGCCTTCGGCGTCTTATTGTCGAGGCTGTATGGCCAATTAGGGACAGCACCGAGCAGCTAGCCAGTGCGCCAAGAAAAAGTAGGTAAGGCATAAATGGTGAACTGAAGCCTTAGCCGATACCACAGGCTGGCCCTGTGGTGTTTCACGTTGCCGCCTGCCTGCAGCATGAAGCGTGAACACTCCACGGGACGAGCCCGTGGCATCACCAAAAATCTCGGTCCGCCTCTGTTAGCGACCAACGTGAGTGACCACGGCGCCAGGCCGTGGCCTCAGTTTTAGCGACTACCTACTTTTTCTTGCCGCACTGCCGAGCCCTCTAACACTATGCCTCACTCCCTCGACCGCCTATAATAACCGCTTGGATTTCGGTATGAACGATCAAATCCCCACTGCAGCACCGCCAGCAATCGGCCTGTCAACCATCGACAAGCTGCGTATGCTACTCGACATCACCAAGCGAATCAGCCGCTCGCTGGATCTTCAGGAGATCTTGAATCAAGTGATGGATACGCTTGATTCCCTGATTCCTTACGATGCCGCCGGAATATTTGTAGTCGACTGTGGTGACCGAGTTTTCGGCTCCGACGCGGACGAGCCCTGTGTTTTTCAAGCCGAGGCGGTGCGCGGTTACGACATCAGCGAGCTGACCGAGCTGCATTTGAAGCTGGGCGAAGGACTAATCGGGCATGTGGCGCTGACCCGGCAGCCATTTATTTCTCCTGACGTTCGTAACGAGCCCTTGTATATCAACGCTCGCGAGCGTACGCGCTCAGAGATGGTCGCGCCGATTATCTCGAACGACGAAGTGATCGGCGTCTTTGATCTGGAGAGTGACGAACTCAACGCATATTCCGAAGACGACCTCGAAGTTCTGATGCTGCTCTCTTCACAGGTTGCCATCATCATTGAGAAGGTGATGCTTCATGAGCAGCTGATTGAAAAGAAGCGTCTCCAGGGTCAGCTCGAGGTGGCTCGTCAGGTTCAGCTTGAACTGCTGCCCGCCAGCGATCCTCATCTTGCCGGTTATGACATCAGCGCTTACAACTATCCCACCGAAGAAGTTTCAGGCGACTACTACGATTGGGTGCAGATCCATGACGATCAAATTGGGATCGTGATCGCCGATGTGGCTGGGAAAGGCGTTCCTGCCGCGTTACTGATGGCGTTTCTGCGCGCCAGCCTGCGAGCCGCCACCCACATTGGTTACGCCCCGCAGATTTCCATGGCTAAGGTGAATTATCTGCTCTGGGAATCCATCGAACGTAATCAATTCGTCACCGCGTTCTACGGGATTCTCGATGCCACGAATAGAACGCTCGCGTATTCGAATGCCGGCCACAATCCACCGCTGCTGCTCAAGGCAGACGGACAATCGAAGTTCTTAACTCAAGGCGCGGTACCCTTAGGTATGTTTCGCGAGACGAGGTATCACGAGTATTACCTGGCAATCGAGCCCGGGGATGTTCTGGTGCTTTATACCGACGGCGTGACGGAGGCGATTAATCCTCACGAGGTGGAATTCGGTCGCGAGCGTCTGCTGCGCTCGGTCAAGGCGGCGCGCAATCTTTCCGCCAGGGAGATGATTTCAGCGATTCAGAAAGACATCACGGACTGGACAGATGGTCGGGGCGCTAATGATGACGTGACCATGTTCGTGATCAAAGCTTTGGCAACAGAAACGGGAGAAGAGCTGTAAAAGCCTCTCCTCCCGGTCTTGAGCTCCTGAAATTTCAGAACGATTAATGCGCTGTCAGGGAACTGTGAGCATGGTCGCCGCCAGGAGCCAAAGGCGCTCGGTAGTCTCCGAAATGAAATACGGCTTCCGACTCCGAAAAAGCGTAGACATCAAAACCGTAAGCATCCAGATAAGCGGCCATGTCGTCGGGTGAAATAAGGTAAATAGCGGGCTCGTAGCCTGCCTCGGAGCGAATTTCCAGCAGGCGCTCAACAACTTCGATCGGAGCAAAGCAGCGAACAGGATCTCTGTAGGTTGCCATGGTTTTCAGCGCCTCCTTCCCACGAGTTGGGAAGCCCATTTTCGTGCTGCTTCCCACGAACAGCCAATTTGATGTACGCGTGCCATGTTGCGTTTGTTAGCTCGAAACATTTATTTTTGGTCACGACGCTTACTTCAAACCATTTGACGTTTTCAGGAAACAAAAAGTTCCCGGAACATTTATGAGCACAGAGCAGCCTCAGATAACTTCACCAACAAGCTCCGTAGCGACTCCGCCGCCGCTGAATTTTCAGATGGTGCTGCGGCAGATGCTGCGAGTGGCGGACAACGTCAGTGACTTGCTCTTCTCGCCGGGACGGCCTCCGCAAGTTGAACTCTCAGGCCAATTGCGACCGGTTAGCGTGCCCGGTCTCGAGAAACTCTTACCGGCCCACACGGGCGCGATCGCCAAGCTAATTCTCGGAAATCACCAGACAGCAATCGAAAGTCTTGAGAAGACTGGGTCAGCAGACCTCTCCTTCAGCGTTCCGGGTGAGTCTCGTTTCCGTGTCAACATTTTTAAGCAGCGAGGCACCTTTGCCATTGTGATGCGCGTCATTCCTCAGCGACCTCCGCAGTTCAAAGACTTCGATTTACCGAAACAATTAGAAACAATTGCCGATCTCAAGACTGGTATCGTGCTGGTGACTGGACCAACCGGCAGCGGCAAAAGCACCACGCTAGCTGCCATCATCGACCTTATCAACGAAACGAAGTACTACCACATCGTCACGATCGAAGACCCGATTGAATTCCTTCATCAGCACAAGAATTCAACCATTCATCAGCGCGAACTGCACTCGGATACGCCCAACTTCGCGGTTGCTTTGCGAGCCGCTCTGCGTCAAGCACCCAAGGTAATTCTCGTAGGCGAGATGCGTGATCGAGAAACCATCGAAGTCGCGATGGAGGCGGCTGAAACCGGGCACCTCGTGCTTTCAACTTTGCATACAATCGATGCCGCGAAAACCGTTGACCGTATCATCGGCGTATTTCCAAAGAACGAAGAGCGTGTGATTCGTATGAGGTTGTCACAGTCATTCCGTTACATCATCTCGCAGCGCTTGATTCCACGGGCAGTCGGGAAGGGAAGGCTGGCTGCAATCGAGATTCTGAAGTCCACCATGCGTACCAAGGACTACATCGAAAAAGGCGAGTCAGAAGGCAAATCGCTGATAGATGCCATGGAGCAGGGTGACCAGGAAGGAATGCAAACGTTCGACAGCGTAATCGAAAATTACATTCGCAACGGTGACGTAACCCTCGATATGGCTTTGCCATATGCAACAAATCAAAATAATCTACTCTTAAGACTGGCAGACTTGGGGGGAAAAGGGCCTATTCGACCGGAGCCAAAACCGAAGGAAGAAGGCTCGATGCTGGATTTGATCGAACGTTAGGCAAATCCGGCTGCGCACTATGCAGTTATTCGGCCGCGCAGATTCTGCTCTCCCGACAGATTCTCGACAATTAGCCATCTGTTTGTCGAAGTCCAACCGTAACTTGCGGAACACGAGCATCGCCCTGATCTCGAGTCCCTTGCGACGAGCCGGGGTGTGTCTGGCCGCGCTGCTCTTAGCCGCTTTTATTTGCCTGCCAATTGTCGATTCCCAGAATCCATCGGGAATACGTGTTGAACTGCCGGCAAATAGTCAGCTCAGAGTCGAAAACCAGTTTGGTGACATCAATATTACTGTAAGTTCTGAACGTGACGTCCTGGTAACGGCGGAAGTAGTAGGCTCGACTAGTCGCACCTCTCCGGTGGTGGTTGAGACAAATCAAAATCTCCTCATAATCAGCGTTGCTGGTAACGCTCAGTCCGGGCCACAGCGCGTTAACCTTGATGTCCGAATTCCCGAAAAGACTCGGGCCGAAATCGTTACCGGCGACGGTAAGATAATCACGCGTGGAATGCCCGCCTCATTGTCATTGAACACAGTCAACGGAAACATTCTCACCGAATTGGATCCGCTCAACACCGACGTGGCGGCAAAGGCTACCAACGGAGTCGTTCAGTCTTCCATCGCTGCAGAAAACGGCGACGGACATAATTATCGATTTCGTTTTGGACCAGGGCAGAAACTGCTGCGCGCCAACAGTCAAAATGGCGAGATCATGATCAATCCCGTCGGCGCCGGAATTGGTACCGGAGTTGGAGCGCCGGTGCTGCGTGGATCTTCAACCGGCACTCAAGCAGCGGGTACTCCCGCGGCTCAATCAAACAGTGAAGAGGTCGACGAAGGCGACATAATCAGAGTTGATGCTCAGCTCGTAGCGCTAAATCTCAGTGTCGTCGATCGCGGCACCAGTAAAGGTGTCGCCGGCCTCAATCAGTCCGACTTCAAACTGTTTGAAAATGGAGTCGAGCAGCGAGTCTTGAATTTTGAATCCTCGTCCGCACCTTTCGATTTAGTGCTCTTAATCGATCTATCAGGCTCCACCCGCGATGTAGTGAAGCTAATTCGCGCCGCTGCGCGACGATTCGTGGATGCAGCACGGCCTTCTGATCGAATTGCCATCATCACTTTTGCTGGTCGGCCCACAGTCGTATCGTCATTGACTCTAGATCGCGAGGTGTTGCGCAAGCGCGTCGACACTATCGACACCGTGTCAGGCGATACGAAACTTTACGACGCCGGCACGTTTGCCATGGAGGAAGTAGCGAGACAAACAAAGAACTCCCGACGTGCCGCTGTTGTTCTCATGAGCGATGGTTTGGATGGCAGCATCCCCGGAGTGCAAGGCGATGGCTCCAAGCTCGAATATCGCGAATTCCTGAATAATGTGAGGGAATTCGACGGGGTTTTATACACGCTCTGGTTGAATACTTACTATGAAGCGCTGAACGAACAGGACACTCAGCCAGAAGCTTTTGACATGGGCCACGATCGGATGAAAGAACTGGCCGATGCGGGTGGTGGAATGTTTTATGAAGTCGAGGGCCTGGAAGATCTCGCGGGCGCCTACGAACGCGTCGTGTCAGATCTAGGCACGGTGTACAGCCTCGCCTACCGGCCCTCCGACAAGGGGCGTGATGGAAAATGGCGGGCTATCAAAGTTAATGTCAGTCGCAGTAATGCCGTCGCGCGCGGTAAGCATGGGTACTATGCAAATTGAGCTCAACAGCTTTTCATTCCCGCGGAAGTTTGCTCGCTTCTGCAGCCTGATTGGTTTGTGTCTGTTTGCTCTGGCAATTCCGGCCGCCGCTCAGGTAAGCGATCCGCCCGATACAATTCGCATCGATTCAGATCTTGTTAATCTTCAAGTAAGCGTTCTCGGTCAGAATCCTTTGAAACCGCCAACGTTCCTGCAACCGCGAGATTTTGCAGTCATCGACGACGGCACTCCACAGGAGATAACTTTTTTCGCGACTGCTGAGGCGCCGTTCGATCTGGTGCTGCTTCTCGATCTCTCCAACTCCACTTCCAAAAAGTTGAAGCTCATTCGTAAGTCCGCAAAGCGTTTCGTCGATGCTTGCCGGCCAACAGACCGTATCGCAGTGGTGACGTTTTCGGAAGACCTGGAGGTCGTCTCGCCCTTGACGACCGATCGTAAGGAACTGAAGCAGGACATTGACGACATGGAGAGGTTAAGTAGCGGTACAAACTTCTGGGATGCGCTTCGGTTTGTTCATGAGAACGTAATAAACCCCTCCGCCAGACGTACCGCCATAGTGATCATGACCGACGGTGTTGATAATGCTTTGCCTGAAGTGCCGGGACCGGGATCGCAGACGACCTTTGAAGATTTGGTGAGCTTGTCGCAACGATCAGAGGCACTGGCATTTCCGATATTCCTTGATACTGAGTTGGAGGAAGTGAAAAAGCATCACGCAACGACGGAAGCGTACGTTGCCGCCAGGGCTCAGTTGGCTCAACTGGCTGAAATCAGCGGCACCAGCGTGCGCAAGGCGAGCAAGTTGGAAGACCTCGAAACGATCTACAAACAAATCATTACTGACCTCGGCACGGTGTATAGCATCGGTTATCGTCCAGCAAACATATCCCGCGACGGAAAGTGGCACCAAGTTACGGTGAATCTCGTCGATCGTCCCGATCTTGCGGCGCGCACGCGAAGCGGATATTTTGCGGCCTCGCTGGCTTCGGCTAGCCCAAAACCTGCCGATTCTCCTGAGCCTTTTTAGAAAGCTTGTAAATCCGCTCGACAGGTCTATAATGGCCGTAACCCCAAGCGGCCGGTATCGAGCTAGCGAAAGAGAGGTCCCGATGAAGCGAGCTTTCTCTTCAATCATCCTGGGCATTGCTTGCGGAACCCTTTTACTTTCCCTGGGTTTCATCACCAAAGCGCAGAATCGAGAAAAATTTGTGATTTCCGCCACCGCGGGAGGGGTCAATGCCGTCTCGGGACGAGCCGAGCGCAAAGCCTCGCGCGCGGATGATTGGTCTTTGTTGACCGTCACCGACGATTTGAAGTCCGGCGAGGTGGTCAAGACCGGTATGGACGGCCGCGTGGAGATGCTCCTGAATCCCGGGTCGTATTTGCGAGTGGGCGAAAACTCGGAGTTCGAATTAACAGACAGCTCACTCGATAAACTTGAGGTACGCGTGCTTCGCGGCACAGCTATCATTGAAGCCACTGGAGCTGACGAAACCGAGCTGGCCATCAATATCACCACTCCTCACGCCCGGATGGTCATTGTGAAGCGAGGACTTTATCGAGTCAATGTCGTTCCCGGCGACAACACTGAGTTATTTGTTCGCAAAGGCCGGGTGATGCTTGCGGATACCCACACCAAGGTTAAGGAAGGGAACAAGGTAGTCTTCAGCAGCGCGGCATATTCAGTCGCCAAGCTCGAAAAACCAAAGATCGCTATTGATGACCTTGATTCCTGGAGCAAAGACCGTGCTCATACTGTAGCGCAGGCGAATAGCAAGCTGCGCGCGAAAGACCTCGATAAACTGATGGCCGGGTTTGACGACTACGGATGGGCAAGCACGTTTTCTCGGAGCGGATTCTGGTTGTTTAATCCTGCCTACCGTTGCTACACCTTTATGCCGTTTGGCTTCGGCTGGGGCTCGCCTTATGGCTCGAGTTATTCCCGCGTGTTTGGTTTTGGTTGTAGTTCGTGTGGACTCTATGGTCCAGCTTATTCGGGCTATCCGCGCGAGATTTTTGGCCAGGTAGGTGTCAGGCCGGGTACAAATCCAGGTTACACTCCAGGTCCAACAAGTAATCCGGGTGGTTCTTCAAGCCGACCGTCTAATCCGGGATCGAGTCCCGATTGGCCAGGACGAAGCATTGGCAAGCCCGATACGAATCCCGACGGTGGGAGTCGCGGCCGCCCAATGCCAAAAGACAACTAGAGGATCACTTATCCTCTCCCCAATTCTCGCAGTTCACCATCCACGAGCGCTTTGATTTCGCTTGGCTTTAAGCCTGCCAGCATTAGGTGTGTGAGGGCTGTCCGCAATTGCGTCCGCAAGTGATCGTTTGATTTGTCTTCAAGGACGCGAGAAGTGACGATCGCGCCAGACCCATGCTTTATCCGCACCAGGCCCTCCTGTTGTAGCTTCCGGTAAGCCACGGCCACGGTATTTAGGTTGAGGCCAAGGTCCGAGGCCACTTGGCGAACCGGGGGCAATGTTGACCCTTCTACCAGTTCTCCTCGGGCAATCAAGGCTTTAATTTCGTCCACTACTTGCCGGTAGAAGGGCCGGCGGTCAGTCTCATCAAGCGTGATGTACATTAACGCCTCCAAAAATTGTCTATTGACCGCAGACACTATACATTTCCCGGTGAATGATTGAAAGAGATTCTTTACCTGTGCTGTTTTCCGGTGAGCTGGTCAGCCAGAGTGAGGGCGCCGTGGCTTACGGAGGCGAGACCGGCGCCGGGGTACACGGTGTCGCCGACCATAAAGAAATTCTCGAAATCTGTGTCATGGGTGATGGTGTTGGCGCCAAATATCGACGGCGTAACTGGTAATCCGCCTAGCATGCCGAGCTTGCGGCGCGTGTCCTCATACCAGGTTCGAGGGGTTGCAGTTTCAATCAACTCGGGTGAACCAGACAATTCCGGAATTATTGACAGCAGCCTCGCCCACAAAGTCTCTAAACTTCTTTGGTCCTGCTCTTCATGCTCGCTTTCATCGACGTGATAGGTAAACCAATCAGTGACGTCAACGGGGACTTGAACCATTGCCGCACGCTTGCCGTCCGGCGCGCGTCGATCCCACGCGGGCGCCATCGAAAAGCCCACCAGCGCCGTGGTTGGATCGAAGACCTGGTTCTCCTGCAAATCAGTCAAGCCGATAATGTGATCTGAAGGAATTTTCTCCGCGACTGCTTCATCAATGCCAAGGAACAGTTGATACACTCCCCAACTGTTCAGCTCTTTCAAGCGCAGTCGTACAGCGCTCGGCGTGCGGTCCAAACCCACCAGCTTGCCATACGTATCCCAGACGGTGAGATTACTGACCACGGCTCTTGAAGCGGAGATCGTTTCCCCGGTCAGCAAGTGCACACCGACAACTTTCCCTGACGAATCGTAGGCAAGTCGCAGAGCGTGGGCATTTAACCGAATGGCGCCGCCGCTCTTCTTGATAGAAGACGCCAAAGTTTCCGCGATTGCTGACGCTCCGCCGCGAATGCCAAATAATCCACGAGCGCGAATCGCAGCGAGAATGCAGAAGTAGAGGTACGAGCATTCCGAAGCTGAAGCTTGCGCGAACATCTGCAGCTGCGCATCGAGAAAACGTTGAAATCGAAACGAGACTTTATCTAAGTGCTGGCTGGTTAATTCGTTGGCCAGCCGGCGAAGTTTTTCCGCTGTTAGTTGCTTTGGAAAGAAGCCGCGCAGCTTTGCGGCGAAGGTAGCTGGCGGAGGATTTAGAAGACGGTCTGGCGCTTTCAGGACATCGTTGCCTATCGCTTCCGCCTGGCTGAAAAAAGAAACAGCCTCAGCGGCGCATTCGGGAAAAGCCGTTCTTAAGTTTTCGAAAAATGACTGAGAGTCTGAGGTGACAACTATCTCAGGCTGATCCGGAAGCCTAACATTGAGGATGGGAGCGAGCTTTTTTACTTCCGGCGGTTTCACTGGAAGCTCAGCAAAGATCCGATCGTGAATTTCGCCCTCATCCCACAAGGCATAAAGACCAAATCCGTTTTCAAACGAATATCCGAACTTCTCGACGGCAGCCACGCAACCACCGACACTCGATTGGCGCTCCACGAGACAGACGTTTACTCCTCGCGCGGCTAGCAGGGCAGCCGTCGTTAGTCCACCGATTCCGCCACCAACGACGACGACCTCGTACGACATTTCAATTGAGCAAAAAGAAAGTCTGGAAAAGTGGCTGAATAAGCGAAGTTACCTGCTCCGGCTTCAGACTGGGCTTTGGACCAGCTATTCCGGCGACGATGAGAATGGACTGCACGCCATTAAAGAGCAGGTGGATAATGATGCACGGGAGCAGTCGTCCAGAAAGCGCCCTCACCACGGTTAACGCCACGCTCAACAATCCTACCGCGGCGATCACGCCAAAGTTCGGCCAGTATTGCGGAACATGAACAATCGTGAACAAGCCAAGCACGAACACTACCGCCATCACTTTGCCGATTATTCGCTGCAACGAGGAATACAGTAAGCCGCGGTAAACAAATTCTTCCGCGAAGGGAGCGGTAAATGTAGCCAGAAAGGCAATCACATACTTCGTGGCGGGCGAGCTGTTTAGAATGAGATCGAGCTGCGTCGGTTTGTCACCTCCAAGGAGCTCTGCCACTAAACTACTGGCAGCGAACAAAAGCACGCCGAGGCCTATGCTCGACCAGAGTCCCAGATGTTTGCCCCAGCTCCAGCCAATGGTCTCCCAAAAAGGATACTTCCCGAATCTCGTAACAATTGCCCACACGATCAGAAAAGTAACGAGATGAGTGGGCAACGTCGACAGTACCTGCAGAAAGATCGCGATGGGATCTTTCAACGCCAGTTCAGTAAATGCTTGAGCGAAGGTCGGTGATGATGGTTGCAGCCCACGCTTTATTGCGTAAGGCAGCAGGAAGATCAGTGGCGCGATGATCAGCAGGAACAAAGTTGCCACCCAGGCGACGAATGCAATCAGAAATCCCCAGGGCGGGTCATCGGGATCAATGATTCTCGGCTTGGCTTGTTCGGGTAGGAAAGTTTGGTTAGGCGCGATTTGCGAGCCGAAGTCTTCGGGTGTTTGCACGATGATTCAGTGTAGGTGAGCGGTGATGAGGCGGTCAACATCCATTGGCTGCGCGTAGTGTTTCATTTCGGTGTGTTGGTCGACTCCAAAAACTTTATCCGCAGATTGTGCAGATTTCACCGATTTAGCAAAGGCGAGACGCCTCAACATAACCGGATTCAGCCGACATCTGTGGAATCGGTGTAATCTGCGGATAGGTTTTGAAATCTAAACCGCCGGATACGATGCCTCCAGCATTGCCGGCCCGACGCGCGGCGCTGCCAGCATCAGCCCGATGATAGTTTTCGCATCTTCGATCTCACCGTCGCTGATCATTTCGAGCGCTTGTGAGAAGGGCATTCTCACAACTTCCACGATTTCATCTTCTTCTAAGCGTTGCGCGGTTTCCGTGAGCGAAGTCGCCAAATAAATCCACATCTTTTCTTCACAAAATCCGGGAGAAACAAAAAACTCAGTGAGTTTGACCAGGCTACCAGCAACCACTCCGAGTTCTTCCTCGAGCTCCCGCGCAGCGCCTTCCTCCGGCTTTTCACCTTCATCCAATGAGCCTGCCGGTATCTCGAGCAGATAGCGAACGGCGGGATGTCTGTACTGGCGAACCAGAGCAACGGTGCCATCGGCAAAGACCGGAACGATGACTGCGCTACCCGGATGGCGGACAACTTCGCGAACGTAAGTGATCTCATCTTCGCGAATCGAATCGATGGTCACGTCGAAGACGCGCCCCTCAAAAACTTTCTTGCTGTCCAGCACCTGCGGCGCGGGTTTTTCTGTAGCTGACATGTTGGCGAGCTTAGTGTGCAGTGCTGAGTTTAGCAAACTCGATTGACGAGTAGATTCCGTATCTCGCCAATCAGGTAGAGCGAGCCGGTAACACAAATTAATCCCTCGCTCGGAGTCTCGGTAATCGCATACTGGATCGCGCTCAATGCGTCCGGCACAAGTCTGATCTGTCGCACGCCCGAAACTTGATTCGCAACTTCCTCCAAATCTTCGAGGCTTGCTGAGCGGGGGTTATCGACTTTGGTTAGCACGAGCAATTCGGCACGAGGAAAAAGCGTCGCTGCCATATCGCTGAGATTCTTGTCACGCATTGCGGCAAAAAGCATGGTGAGGCGTTGGTTGGTGAACTCGTCAAGATACGCCCGCAATGCTTCAGCTCCGGCGGGGTTGTGCGCTCCATCCAACAGGACTTGAGGTCTGCCATCGATAAGCTCGAGGCGTCCTGGATGATGCGCTTGCTGGACTCCATCGATAATGGCACTCTTCGGAATTTGCAGGTTCTTCTCACGTAGAGATTCCGCCAGCTCGATAGCAAGCCCGGTGTTCGTGATTTGATGTCGTCCGCGGAGGCCGAAAACAATTTGTGGATAGCTATCGCGAGAGGTCTTTAGAGTCGCCTGAATTCGACCATCACTCCTGACATTTTCGTCTTCGATCGCATCGGTGCTGAATCGCGGTGTGACTCCGACGCTCGCGCATCGTTCCGTGATCACGTTGAGCGGAGCCTTTGTTTGCGGGGCGATGATCGCGGTGACACTGGGGCGAATGATTGCTGCTTTCTCGGCGGCAATCTCTTCGAGAGTCTCACCTAAATATTCCTGGTGATCTACCGCTATAGGAGTAATTCCGACTGTCTCAGCTTGAGCCACGGTAGTCGAGTCTAGCCGGCCACCCAGTCCGGTTTCCAAAATTGCCAGGTCTACGTTGGCGTGCTTGAACGCGAGCAAGGCGATGGCAGTGACTTGCTCAAAAAAAGTGGGAGCGGCCGTGAGCGCATTTGAACTGAGCAAATGGTCAACTTGTTCTTTCACCCGCGTGGCTAGCTCAGCGAATAGATCTCGCGAAATGAAAGCTCCATTGACACGAATTCTTTCGGTAATGCTGACGAGGTGCGGCGAGGTAAATACGCCGGTGTTTATTCTCGCCGCACGACAAATTGAGTCGAGCACGACTGCGGTCGAGCCTTTGCCGTTGGTGCCTGCGATCTGAACCGCGGGATAGCTTTTTTGAGGATCACCGAGCGCGGCGAGAAGTACTTCCGTGGTTTTGAGGCCGAGCTTTAACGCGAGGGTTTCGTGACCAAGGCTGTATAGATAGCGAACCGCGTCATCGAAATTCATTAATAATTAGTTCTTGGTTCTTAGTGCTTTGTTCTTTGTGGTTGACCCTTGGCTCGGTTCCCGGTTCCCGGTTTACGGTTCCATTACTGCCTTTCGTGTATCGCAACTACAAAGAACCAAGAACAAAGTACTAAGACCTTCCTATGACGCTGCTCGGCGTTCGCGATCGAGTTCCAATTCAGAGCGAATTTCGGGATTGAGCATGAAATCGAGGGTCTTCTTGATAAACTCGCGAAGCTCACGACGATCGACAATAGCATCAAGCATCCCGTGCTCAAGCAAAAACTCGGAACGCTGAAAGTCTTTTGGTAACTTCTGCCTGATGGTTTGTTCGATCACTCGGGGCCCGGCAAAACCGATCAGAGCTTTGGGTTCGGCAATGATGACATCGCCGAGCATCGCGAAGCTCGCGGTGACTCCGCCGGTGGTTGGGTCGGTCAAAACTGAGATGAAAGGCAGACGCTTTTCTTCGAGCTGAGCCAGCGCCGCGGCTATCTTTGCCATCTGCATCAGCGACAAAGTGCCTTCCTGCATGCGCGCGCCTCCCGACGCCGCAAAGGTTACGACCGCGCCGAAGTCCTTGAGCGCGTGTTCAATTAACCTCGTAACTTTTTCGCCCACCGCCGATCCCATTGAACCGCCGATAAAAAGCATGTCCATGGCGCCGGCAAACACGAGATGCTCACCGACTTTGCCGCGAGCGTTGACGATGGCCTCGGGCAGTCCTGACGTTAGCGTTGCTTGCTTGAGACGGTAGGGATAGGGTTTCGTGTCGACGAATTCCAAAGGATCCATCGAGATGACGTCGGAGTCGAGTTCTTCAAACTTGCCTTCGTCGAAAAGCATTGCGAGCCGGTCACGAGCGCCGATACGAAAGTGATGCCCGCAATGGAAGCAGACCTGGAGATTGTCTTCGAGCTCTCGTTGAAACAGGTGCTGCTCGCAATCGTCGCACTTTACGAAGACGTTTTCGGTCTTAACAACGCGCTGGTCGGGCGGAACGGCCTCGATGCGCTTACTTTTCTTGCTAAACCAAGCCATGTGTTATTTGCTCAATTTGAGCTCGTCGAAGGGTTTCAACCTTATCACAGAAGGCGCGAAGGATGAAAAGGAAGCAGTCTTGTTGCAGTGCGGCAAGAAAAAGTAGGTAGTCGCTAAAACTGAGGCCACGGCCTGGCGCCGTGGTCACTCACGTTGGTTGCTAACAGAGGCGGGCCGAGATTTTTGGTGATGCCACGGGCTCGTCCCGTGGAGTGTTCACGCTTCAGGCTGGTGGCGGGCGGCAACGTGAAACTCCACGGGGCTAGCCCGTGGCCTCTTGCGAACCGATGGATGAGCCTGTTTTTGTAGCTGTGAACATGAAACACCACAGGGCCAGCCTGTGGTATCGGCTTAGGCTTCAGTTCACCATTTTTTGCTTTACCGAATCAGCAACGGTGATTCGAGTTCCGCAATTCGTGGTTTGCCACCACGAATTTCAGGAGTGGCTTCAATGTAGTACGACATAACGGACCACCTTGATTCGAATTGACCGCGGACTATGCTATTAGAGAAAGGACGTCGAAACATCTCAAAATTCAATGCCGCGTTGGGCGCGGACGCCGGCCTGGAACGGGTGTTTGACTTCGGTCATTTCCGTTACCAGATCAGCGGCTTCGATCAATTCCGTCGGGGCGTCGCGGCCCGTCACGACAATATGAAGCGCAGGTTGAGAAGCGCGCGCGGCTTTAAGCTCAGAGACAATTTCATCAACCGGCAACATGTCGTAGCTGAGGACATAAACCAGTTCGTCAAATACGAGCATATCGTAATCGCCGCTGCGAAGTTTCTCGACGCACAGGTTCCAGGTCTCACGGGCTGTTTGCCGATCCTGCTCCGGATTCTTCGTGTCCCAGGTGAAGCCGTCTCCCATGGTGTGAACTTCAATGCCGAGCTTCTCGGCCGCAACGTGTTCACCGTAGCGATCATTCCGCGACTTCATGAACTGAATCATGCAACAGTGCAGGCCCTGTCCGGCGGCGCGCATCATCAGCCCCAGGGCGCAGGTCGTTTTGCCTTTGCCATGCCCGGTATTGACGATGAGCAGACCCTGAGTTTGCTCCTGGTAGTCAGCCCGCCGCCATTTGTATTTTTTTTCCTTCGGCATCAACGGTGAGTTTGGAAATTGGAAGAATCGGTTTTTGTTCTTTGTACTTGAATCTTCGTCGACTTGAACTGTTCAATCGATAAAGCAAAAAAGCACAAAGAACAAAGCACCAAGAACTATTTCAGCGTATCTTCCGTGATGTCGGCGCCACCGTTGGCGCGATCGACGGCATCCTGGAGCAGGCCGATGATACGTGTCTCAGCGTCGTCCCAGGATCCGGTGAGGGTGCAACCAGCTGCATTGCGGTGACCGCCGCCGCCAAACAACTCGGCAACTCGAGCTACATTCACGTCGCCTTTGGAGCGCAAACTCGTGCGATAGACTTCAGGTGCGCACTCTTTCAGCAAGGCAACCGCTTCAACTTCAGCGACGGTTAGCGGGTAGTTCACGAACCCGTCGGTATCTTCTTCAGCCGCTGCCGATCGTTTTTGCATGTCGAGCGTCTGGCGCATGCACGCGACGCGGCCAGAGGCATCGCGTCTAGCAGTGGAAAGAACATCACCCAATAGCTGAATACGCGCCCAGGGATAACTCGCAAACACTGACTCGGCAGTCTTAGCCGGCTTAACGCCAGTCCGCACGAGTTCCGAAGCCACCTTAAAAGTGCGTTCGGTCGTATTCGAGTAGTGGAAAGACCCCGTGTCAGTAATTAACGCGGTGTAAACACACTCGGCAATTTCTTTCGTCACGCGAACGCCGGTAGCCTTGCAGAGGTTGTAGATCATCTCGCCGACTGCTGAGGCTGTCGAATCGATCCAATTAATGGTGCCGAAGAGAGCCGTGGTCGAGTGATGGTCAATGTTGACGACGTGTTGCTTTTCGAGATTTACGAGACCAGGGCGGCCGATGTCCGAGCACTCGATCACGAACACAGCATCGTAACTTCGATCGACGCTTGGTGTGACACGTACGTTTTGCCAGGCTGGTAAATGCCGGTAGGAGTGCGGGACCGCGTCGCGCATGATAACTTCCGCATCTTTTTCCAGCGCTTGCAGCAACCAATAGAGACCCAAGCTGGAACCCAAACTATCTCCATCCGGGCGAATGTGTGAGGTTATGGCAAAGCTGCGCTTCGATTCAATAAGTTCAACGACTTGACTAAGCATCAAAAACAAGGATGAGAGCTGAAGGCTGAAGGATGAAAGGACGATGGCCCTCAATCCTTTTATCCTTCAGCCTTCATCCATCCTTTCTTTCTTCCCATTGCTGCTCGATCTCTGCGAGCAGTTTGTCCACCCGCTCGCCCTCTTCTTCAACCTTATCGCGCACAAAATGAATTTCCGGTACGTGACTCAGATTCAAAGAAAGGCCAAGTTGCTTACGCACGTAGGGAGTGGCGTGTCGTAGCGCGGATAGTGCTGCCTTATGTTCCTTCTCATCGCCGGCTACGGTTACGTACACGCGTAGGGCCTTCAAGTTGTCAGACAATCGCACATCGGTAACGGTAACCGGCGTCAAACGCGGATCTTCCAGTTCGTATCCGACAATCTGAATGATTTCCTCACGCAGTAAGTCGGCAACTCTTTCCGTGCGATGCATGTCCTTAGATCCGTTGTAGGGGCTGACCTGTGTGTCCGCCCTGCTGCACCAATTCAACACCAGGGCAGACACATAGGTCAGCCCCTACAATTCATCAGAGCTCTGTCGCGGCGACCTTCTCAACGACGTAGGCTTCGATCTGATCGCCAACCTTTATGTCGTTGAAATTCTCCAGGCCGATACCGCATTCATAACCGTCGCGAACTTCGCTGACGTCTTCCTTAAACCTGCGCAAAGATCCGATGCCACCCTCCCAGGCAACAACGCTATCGCGGATCAAGCGCGCGCGCGCGGTGCGTTTGATGAGTCCGGTGACCACCATGCATCCGGCAACCGCGCCCACTCGAGGCACGCGAAACACTTCGCGAACATCCGCTTTGCCAAGAATCTTTTCCTTTTCGATCTTCTCGAGCATACCAATCATGGCGGCCCGAATCTCTTCCTCGACCTTGTAGATGATCGAGTGAAGTCGAATATCCACGCCCTCCTGTTTGGCGAGATCGCCGGTGCGTGATTCCGGCCTGACGTTGAAGCCGATAATCACCACTGCCGTTGAAGCTGTGCCGGCCTGCGTTGCCGAGGCGAGCAGAACATCCGACTCAGTGATCGCGCCCACTCCGGAGCGAATGACCTTGACCTTGACTGCGTCGGTGGAGAGTTTCTGTAACGTCGATTTCAAAACTTCGACTGAACCCTGCACGTCTGCCTTGATGACGACCAGCAGTTCCTTCACTTCGCTTTGGCCGAGGGCTTCGATACCGCGCTTCGTGCTTTGCAGCAGCGTAGTTTGTCGATTCACGACTTGACGGTGATGCGAGATCTGCTGAGCGCGGATGATATCGGCAACTACCTGAAAAGTGTCGCCTGCTAAAGGCACGCCCTGCAGCCCGAGTACTTCAACCGGTGTTGCCGGCATCGCTTCAGTTACCGAACCGCCACGGTCATCGAACATGGCGCGGACTTTGCCGAAGATCTGTCCAACGATAAATGGATCGCCGATGCGCAACGTTCCCTGTTGAACGAGGGCGGTTGCCACTGGACCTCGACCTCGATCGAGTTTGGCTTCAAGCACCACGCCGGAAGCAAGTCGGGTTGGGCTGGCCCGCAAGTTCAGAATGTCAGACGTCAGCAAGATAGTCTCGAGCAGAGTTTCGAGATTCTCCCGCTTCTTTGCCGAGACTTGTACCATCTCGGTTTCGCCGCCCCAGTCAACCGGGTTCAATCCCTGGCGAGCGAGTTCCTGCTTGACTCGTTCAGGATTTGCATCGGGTTTGTCGATCTTGTTGATGGCGACCACAATCGGAACGTTAGCCGCGCGTGAATGCTCGATAGCCTCGATCGTTTGCGGCATCACGCCATCGTCGGCTGCGACTACCAGAACAACTACGTCCGTGGCGCGCGCACCGCGAGCACGCATGAGCGTGAACGCTTCGTGACCCGGAGTGTCGAGGAAAACAACCCGCCGAGTTTCGCCTGGATTATCCGGACTCGGAACCTGCACGCTGTAGGCTCCGATATGTTGAGTGATTCCGCCGGCTTCGCCGCCAGCGACGTCGGTTGCCCGAATCGCGTCAAGCAATGAAGTTTTACCGTGGTCAACGTGGCCCATGACTGTGACGACAGGGGCTCGCGGCAACTCAACATCATCGGCATCCGAGGCCACCAGTTCTTCGAACTCTTCTTCCGCGACCATTTCTTCGAAAGGAACGAAAGTGACTTCATAGCCGAAGCGTTTGGCCAAATCGATCGCGACGTCATCATTCAAGGGCTGATTGATGGTGGCAAAGACGCCTCGCTGTAACAGCAGCGTCACGACGTCCTTGGGTTTGATGCCCAGCTTTTCAGCGAATTCTTTGACGGTCGATCCTTCGATGACACGCACGGACTTGAGCTCGCCAGGCGTGGGAGTTTCCATGCGACCGGCGATTCGGTCTTCAAGAGATAACGCCTTCGGTGGTGGAATGAAATCTCCCCTGTCGAAACGCCCACCTTTTTCACCCGCCTTGCGGCCGCCTCGTGGGCTGGCGCGACGAGATCGCCGTCGACCGCTATCCGGGGGCGGAATGTAAGTGGTTTGCGGTGTAGCGGTTTCACCCGGAGTCCCACGATATTCGGTGCGACCGGCGGGGGCGCGCTCACGGCGCCGTTCATCACGCTCTCGCGGTGTTGGCGGAGCCGGAGGTGGAGTTGGAGCCGGTGCGCGCTCGCCCGGCCGAATTCCCGCATCCAAGGCTGCCGCAGTGGGACGCAGGACTCTTATCTGTCTTGATGGTGGAGCCGCTGTCACCGTTGGCGCTACGGTTTGTCTAGCAGTTGCTGTTGCCGCAGGTTCGCTATGAGCTACCTCCGGGGTGCCAACGATCGGGAGCTCAACATCCGCATCCTCGAATTGCTCGGGTTCGGCAACGGGTGCGGCTGCGGGCTGCTCAGCTCGCGATGCAGGTGTCAGCTTCTTAACCAGTCGAGCAGTTGTAGCTGGTTTGGGGATTGGTGCGGGAGTTGGTTCTTCCTCAGGAGCAGCTTCGACCTCCGGCGCCTCCACCTCTGGTTCGGCCACAGGTAGCTCGACTGCTTCCGGAGCCGCTTCTTCTTCGGCCGCGGGCCGAGCTGCTCGTTTGACAACCTTGACGGCGCGCTTAACTACGGCTTCCTTTTTGGGAAAGTACTTGAGGCGGATCTTTTCGGCCAATTCCTTCGAAACTGAGTTCGAAGGGACGCTGACATCCACGCCTTCGCGACGGATCTCTTCGATCAGCCGTTTAGTGTCGAGCTTGAGTTCCTTAGCGAGGTCGTAAATTCGGACTTTTGAAGCGTTCATGCACTCCTTCAGGAACGCAAAATTTCACGCGTCCCGGGTTCTCTCGAAAGTGGTTAAGAACTCTCGCTCTCAACCACTTCTTCGAGTACGCAGTCAGAAGCGCAGCCCGAAAAGGGGATTGGAGGGCGAGCAGCGATACGTGCTGTTCATCACAGCACGCTCGCTGAAACTAATTTGCCGCGTCTGGGGAAGCATCTTGCTTCTCGTCTTCGTCACTGATCCCGTCCTGCGCGGCGTCTTCAACAGCATCGGGATTTGTTTTGGCGGCGGAGTCAACCGACTCGGCCGCATTTTCTACGGCGTCGGCAAAACCTTCGACGCCCATTTCCTCACTCATCTCGTCAATGTGTTCGCTGGCGGCTGCGCCAGCTGACGTTAGATCCGGCGATGGAGTGATTGTGTCTGGCCGAAGATCTCTGCCTGCCTCCTCGAGGATCAGCTCGTCTTCCGCCAAAGGCTCGATCTCTGTCAGCGCTACCGGTTCAGCGGCGTGCTGTGCGAGAACTTCATGTTCGTTCGCATAAGGCACGCCTTGCTCGACAGCTTCGTCGTAGCCGGCGGCAGTAGGATCTTCACCTGACTCTTCAGCGACACTCTCGGTCTCCGCAGGCTCAACCGATACGGCATGAATGTGCTCGTCATCAGTTTCAGTGGACTCAGTTCCTTCGCCGTCCTCGTCCGCGGTCTCACCGGCTGCTTCAGCCTGCTGAGTGCGTTCGCGAATAGCAATGACGGCCTTCGCCTGCTCGAGAATTACTTCGGCCTCGTCCAAGCTGAGGTCGAGGATCTCGACCAAATCATCTACGGAGGTGGCGGCAAGGGTGTCGATGTCATTGATGTCATGAGTGGCGAGGGCTTCAGCCTGTTGGGCGGTCACGCCTTCGATCGCTGAAAGCGGTACAGCTTCGCCGGATGCGATCAGCGCACCCATTTGTTCAGTGACTTCGCGCTTGATCTCTTCTTCGCTACGGATATCAATGTTCCAGCCGACCAATTTGGTGGCGAGTCGGACGTTCTGTCCGCGTTTGCCAATTGCCAGGCTGAGCTGGTCCTCATTGACGATAACTTCCATCTGCCGATTCTCAATATCGGTGATGCGAACCTGATTAACCTTGGCTGGCGAGAGCGCGTTGGCAGCAAACACCGAAGGCTCGTCAGACCACTCAATGATGTCAATCTTCTCGCCGCGCAGTTCGCGAATGATGGCTTGAACGCGCGAGCCTTTCATACCGACGCAGGCGCCAACCGGATCAACGTCGCGCTCGTTTGAGGTGACGGCGATTTTGGCGCGTTCACCGGGCTCGCGGACACAGGATTTGATGACGACGGTGCCATCGTAGATCTCGGGGACTTCCATCTCGAATAAGCGCAGCAGCAATTCGGGAGAAGTACGCGAAACTTCGATCTGCGGTCCTTTTGATTCTTTCGAGACGTTATGAATGACGACGCGGATGCGCTCACCCTGATTCCACTGTTCACCGCGTGATTGTTGGGAGCGCGGCAGAATCGCTTCGAGGTTGCCGAGATCGACGATTATGTTTCCACGTTCGAAGCGCTTTACATATCCGTTGACAAGGTCGCCCGTCTTATCGATGTACTGCTCGTAGACATTATTCCGGACGGCATCACGCACCTTCTGAAACAAGATCTGTTTCGCGGTCTGCGCGGCAATTCGTCCCAGTTCTTCCATTGGCAAAGGCAGCAACAAGGCGTCGCCAATTTCAACTTCGTCGCCGGCGAGCTCACGGGCCTCTTCGATCGAAAGCTCGGTGGCCCCGTTGGTGACCTCATCCACGACAACTTTGGACGAGGAAAGCTCAATGCCGGTGTCGGGGTTCCAGTCAACCTGGATGTCCTCGCCGGATTTGAACTGCTTCTTAGCGGCGGCACGCACGGCCTCTTTCATCGCTTCAATGACGAGGTCGCGCTCGATGCCTTGTTCCTGGCAAAGAGCCTCAATGTTCTGTGCAATGGATGAACTCATGTAAAAATTTCCGTTCGTCTGGCTCGACGCTACAAGTCTGCGCGTCGTCTGAGCCTATTCAGTTGTTGTGACGCAAGTTCTTAGGCCTGCGTGTTTGTGCCGGACTTGTGTCCGGGTTAACCTCGAGAACAAACTTCAAAGTTTGTCCTACTTACGCCGCAATTCGGCGTCGAAGTCGTACTCCAGATTTGCTTTCGCGATGGAGTCGATCGGAATGCTGACCCGACCATTGGTCTTATCGTCAAATAGCACGTTACTCGCCTCTACTCCCAACAGGCGGCCGCGAAAGTTACGCTGGCCGTTCACCGCGCTGCGGGTCTTCAACTTTGCCAGGCTTCCGGCGAACCGTTCGTAGTCGGCTTTCTTGTAAAGCCCACGCTCGAGTCCGGGGGAGGAAACCTCCAGGGTGTAAGCTGCGTGGATAAAATCCTCGACATCGAGAATTGTCCCCAGGTACTGGCTCACTTCTGAGCAGTCGTCGTGGGTTACACCGTTTGGCTTGTCAATAAAGAGGCGAACAATGGGTTTGTTATCGGGGCCTGCGACCTCGCAATGAACCAACTCCAATCCGTGGTCGATTGCGACTCGCTCAGCTATTGCCTCAACTCGCTCCTGAATCGACCTGGAACCCATCGTCTTTAGTAATCGCTACCAAGTGGGCACGAGTGCAGGCGTGGTAGGCTCTCTAAATATTGTGGCGCCCAAAATAAAAAGTGGGCGCGAACCCACCGGACAAAACCCGTGCTTCGAGCAAGCCGTGAATTATACGGAATAGAAAATGGCTACGCAACCGCAGTGAAGGTGTGGCACGGGCGTCCCGCCCGTGAACTTGACCGGAGCTCCAGTGGGATTTCAATAAGGCTGCTCATAACACGTCAAATTGGGACCTGGGACGCAGCACATGGGCGGGGACGCCCATGCCACAATCCGCGAGACGCCCATGCCACAGCCGTGATAATCTCTGTCGCCCGGAGGCCTCCCGTGTCGACAAATTCTGCAACTCTTCCCTCTGAGTCACAGCGAAAACCGCGGCGCCGTCGATTCTTGAAAGTCACTGGCATTATTGTGCTGCTGCTGGCGATTTGGACAGGAATCGATCTGTTTGTCCCGCGCACTTCACACCTGAAAGAGTTTGATCCTGACGAAGTAGCGCGCCTCGAGACGGACATGTGGCGTTCGTACTATGACAAGCAGCGCGTAAAGCTCTTCTTTGAACTGGCCGAGCTGCTTCGGAAGCAGTACAAGATGCCCTTTATCCGGTCGAATGTAGTTGCGTTTCGAGCTGCCAAAGCCGCTTTCGTTTTCAAGCGCGGAAAACAGCGGTCGGACTACGAGCAAGCCTTGCCTGATTTGATCAAGTTCTATCAGTCAATAAGGAAAGTAAGTGATATTCCTTTTGACGTTGATCGGGTCGCGCGCGCGGAACTGGAGTGGTGGATCATTCACAGGCAACGAGCTCAACATGCCGAAGGAGATCTCGCGCGTTCGCTGGCGGAATTGCAGGCTGAGATTTACCACTTGCCGGTCGAGAAATTCATGGAGCATGGAAAGCTGCGTGCCGACGCCATGACCATTCGCGATACGAAGGAAGAGGCCGGCGGCGTCAGTGAGGAAGACTGGGCCAGGATTAATGAACTATTGAAAGGCTCGTGGCGCTCGCTGCATGAAGCTGTGAAGTAATTGAGATAAGCAACGAAACAGGCGTTTAGAGTTCAAACTTCAGTTTGTGATTTCTCAGCCAGACAATCTGAAGATTGAACTCTAAACGCCTGTTTCGTTGCTTACTTTTTTCGGGTGGGCTTTGCTGAGGGCGAGGGCGCGGAGACGGCCGCACTTTCGGGCTGAATCGTTTCCTGGTAGATGTACTTCCGATCCTGAAGTTTCAAAATCACTGCCGGCTTGATTGCGTTGCGCTCTTCATTAATCGTGATGAGTCCCGTGACGCCCTTGAAATTCTTTGTCTGCGCCAGAGCTGTGCGCAGCTTGGCGCCTTCTGTCGAGCCGGCGCGCTGAATAGAATCCGCCAACACTCTCATCGCGTCATAAGCCAGAGCGGCATGCGCATCTGGCGTGAGATTTCCGTAGCGCAACTTGTAATCGCGAACGAATTGTTGAATGGCTGGCGACGGATCTTCCGCCGAGTAATGATTCGAAATATACGATCCGTTCAAGGCATCTCCGCCCAAATCCCAAAGTTCGGGAGCGTCCCAGCCATCGCCTCCCAGCAACGGCTGCACGATACTCATCTGCTTTGCCTGCTTGGCTATGAAAGCAATGTTGCCGTAATAACCGGGCACATAAATCACGTCAGGCGCGGAAAGTTGAATCGAGCTCAGCTGCCCGCGGAAATCGCCGTCAGTGATCGTGTACAGCTGCTTGTTGATGATCTGGCCACCCAGTCGAGTGAAGCTAAGCTCAAAAAAGTCACTCAGACCGCGACTGTACGGTGAATTGAAATCCATCAGGATGGCGGCCTTGCGAGCTTTGAGAGTATTGAAAGCAAATTTCGCCATCACTTCGCCCTGGAAGGTGTCGATAAAGCAGGCGCGAAAGATGTAATCGCCGATTTGAGTAACCGCTGGATCAGTCGCCGACGGCGAGATTAGTGGAATCCTGGCAACTTGTGCCTTGGGAGCTCCTGCCCGGCTGTTTCCCGAAGTCCCACCTGCAATCACCGCGATCACCTTGTCCTGATCGATGAGCTTACCGGCCCGAGCGGCGGCGCGCTCAGGGTTGCCCTGATCGTCCTCAATCACGAGGTCGATACGATGGCCGTTGATGCCTCCACCCTGGTTGAGCTCTTCCACGGCCATGAGGACGCCGTTCTTTGCGGACTCTCCAAAATTGAAAGTCGGGCCGGAGAGATCGCCGTAATATCCGATTTTTATGAGGGTGTGATCGGCGCCGCCACTGTTGTTTTGCCCACAGCCGGAGCCGAGGACGAGTAGGGATAATGTGATTAGGCCGGCAAGCCAGGTTAGCGCCGTGGGGCGGCGAATCAGGTCTGTAAGTCTCCGGTATGACACGGACCAAACAGAAAGAAAATGGCTATTCGCCAAGATAGGCTTCTTTAATTCTAGGGTCGTCGGCAAGTTGTTTGGATGGACCTTCCATCACAATTCTGCCGGTCTCAAGAACGTAGGCTCGATCGGAATGCTTCAGCGCTGCGTGGGCATTTTGCTCAACCAGAAGAATCGTCGTGCCCTTACTGCGAATCTCTTCGATAGCTTCAAATATTGTGTGCACCACCAGGGGAGCCAGACCGAGCGAAGGCTCGTCGAGAAGCAACAGCCGCGGTTTAGACATCAGGGCTCGTCCCATGGCGAGCATTTGCTGCTCACCGCCGGAAAGCGTTCCGGCCTTTTGCGACTCACGTTCTTTGAGCCGGGGAAACATGCGGAAAGCATGCTCCATCTCTTCCGCAATCTCGCGCTTATTCCGTTTAAGGTAAGCACCCATCTGCAGATTCTCGCGCACGGATAGATTCGCAAAGACGCCGCGGCCTTCGGGAGACATCGAGATGCCGCGAGCGACCAGCTTGTGGGTGGGCTTACCGCCGATGTCTTCGTCTTCGAAAACGACCCGACCTTGGCGGGGCTCGAGGAGTCCCGTGATGGTGCGTAGCGTTGTGGTTTTGCCGGCTCCGTTTGCTCCGATGAGCGTTACGACTTCGCCCTGTTCCACGTGCATGGAAATGTCGCAAAGGGCCTCAATGGCGCCGTAATTGACGGAGACGTTTTGTAACTTAAGCATTTCTTAATTTCTGAGATCTGAGATCTGAGATCTGAAATCTGAAATCTGAGATCTGAGATCTGAGATCAGGGTATCGGCCTAACTAAGCAAAAACCACCAAAACTAAAGGACAAAAGCACTTAAAAACAAAAGCTGATCTCAGATCCCAAATCTCAGATCTGAGAACTCAGTCCCCAAGATACGCTTCGATCACCTTGGGATCATTCTTAATCTCGTCCGGCAGACCGAGCGCGATCGACTTACCATAATCGACCACCTGAATACGCTCACAAACACCCATCACCACTTTCATATTGTGCTCCACCAGCAGAATCGTGAGCCCAAACTTGTCTCTGATCTGCTGAATCAAGCGCATCAGGTCTTCCTGCTCGGAGGGATTCATTCCCGCAGCGGGCTCGTCCAGCAGCAGCAACTCCGGTCGCGTCGCGAGGGCGCGAACAATTTCCAGCCGTCGCTGATTGCCATACGGCAAACTTGTTCCGCCTTCATTTTGAAAGCGAGCGAGATCAAAAATCTCCAGAAGCTCAAGAGCGAACTCGCGATGCTCGCGTTCGTCGCGATGAAATCTCGGCAAGCGCAGCACACAGTCGAGTAGATTCTGACGTGCGTGCCGGTGGCAGGCAGTCATCACGTTTTCGATCACCGACATACTGGGAAAGAGGCGAATGTTTTGGAATGTCCGCGACACGCCTCGACGCGAAATCTCATAAGATTTGAGACCGTCGATGCGTTGCTCATTGAAATAGATTTCGCCCTCAGTCGGTTTGTACACACCGGTGAGCAGATTGAAAATCGTGGTCTTGCCGGCCCCATTCGGCCCAATCAAGCCGTAAATCTCGCCCTTCTTAACAGTCATTTCGAGCGAGTTAACAGCAACCAACCCGCCGAACTTAATGGTGCAATTCACCGTTCGGAGCGGAGTTTTGCCGTTGGTTGCAGGGCCGCTCATAGATTTCCCGTCTCCTTCTCACGATCAAGCGCGGAAGGCTTGGCTTGTTCTGCTACCGGCACACCCGCCGACGCTCCCACCGCTTGAGATCCTTCCGGTCGTTTTCGAGCTCGCTTTAGCCACGACAATCCAAATTCTCTGGTGCCGAGAAGGCCCTGAGGCCTCGTCAACATAATGAGAATCAACAATGCCGAATAAACGACAAGGCGATATTTTGACGCATCACCGGGCAGTTGGCGCAGCAGTTCAGGCAGTAGCGTGATGACAATTGCTCCGAACACCGCACCTGTTAACGAGCCCATGCCGCCCAGCACAATCATGATGATGATCTCGAACGAGCGAATGAATTGAAAGTCGTTCGTGCTCAAGAACTGCGTGTAATGTCCGAAAAGCACACCGGCCATTCCCGCGAGGGCGGAGCTGATTACAAAGGAGAGCACTTTGTAGCGAGTCGTGTTGATTCCCATTGCCTCGGCGGCTAACTCGTCCTCGCGGATCGAGATCAAAGCGCGGCCCATGTCCGAATGGACGATGTTGTAGACAATGATGATCGTGATTATGGCGAACGCGCCTACCCACAAGAAGTTGGTGTAGCCAGGAACTGTAAATCCCGTAGCACCGCCCACCTTATCGATATTCAAGATGACGATGCGAATGATCTCTGCGAATCCAAGCGTGACAATTGCCAGGTAATCGCCTCGCAGCCGCAACGAAGGAATACCTACGAGTAATCCTGCCAGAGCTGCCACCAAAGCGCCCACCGCTATAGCTAACAGGAATATCACGATGTGCGCGAGCGTCCCACCGATAATTCCTCCTAGTGAACGCTCCCAGGCCTGCGCGAAAAAAACGGTCATGTACGCGGAGGAATAGGCGCCGACGGCCATGAACCCCGCGTGGCCGATTGAGAACTGACCGGTGAAACCTGTTATTAGATTTAGAGAGACGGCAAGAATAACGTTAATGCCCGCCAACATGATTACGCGGGCGAAATACGGCGGGACTCCGAAGCCGAACAAGCCCTCGTCGCTCATGTAAGCGTTTAGAGCGATGAGCACGACAACGATCAGGGCTGCGGCTAAGAGTCGTTTGACCAGGCTTGGCATTCAGATTTGTCGGTGAACGTGGACCGCGATGAGGTCAGTATCCCGACGAGTCGGGATACTGACTCGGCTCCCCTGCGTTTATTGATCAAATAGGCGCCGCTCGTCGGGCGCTTCAAATCGCGAACTAAACTTTTTCCTGGACTGTCGTGCCTAACAAACCGGTCGGCCTGAATAACAGGACCAGGATCAGAATTGCAAAAGCCACAGCATCGCGAAACGTGGTTGGCAAACCGATGTTCTGCCCGTAGCCGACTACAAACGTTTCCGCCAGTCCGATCATCAATCCACCCAACACCGCGCCAGGCACATTTCCAATACCGCCGAGAACAGCGGCAACGAATGCTTTCAAGCCGGTGAGGATTCCCATCAGTGGGTCAATCTGCGGGTTGTACTGCGCTGTCAACACGCCACCCGCTGCTGCCAGGGCCGAGCCCAAAGCGAACGTGATTGAGATGATTGCGTCGGTGTTGATTCCCATCAGCTTCGCTGAATTGAGATTGAACGACACGGCTCGCATCGCCGTGCCCACCCTGGTTTTGAAGATGATCCACTGCAGGAGCAACATCAAAAGGATCGACACTGTGAAAATCAAGATCTGTGACTTCGAAATCGCGGCGTTGCCGAACAAGGTATAGCTTTGTTCACGCAACAGCTGGGGAAAAGCGCGTGGCGCTGCACCGAGGCGAGCGACAAACAGATTCTCAATCAGCAAAGAGACGCCGATAGCAGTAATCAGCGTCGTCATGCGCGAATACTTTCGCACCGGCCGGTAGGCAAATCGTTCGACCGCCATGCCAACGAGGCCGGCGATGACCATCGAACCGATCAGCACGATTCCCAATCCCAATAGGGAAGGGCCAGTTGCGAAACCCAGTTGAAACGCCAGGAAGTAGCCGACGAAGGCGCCGACCATGTAAATGTCACCGTGCGCGAAGTTGATCAAGCGCAGGATGCCGTAAACCATCGTGTATCCAAGTGCGATGAGCGCATAGATCGCGCCGATGGTTAACCCATTAATGAGTTGCTGAACGAAAGTATCCATGTTGGATTGGTGGCGCTATTTTCCTCCGGCTGGTGCGGCCTCGGTATCGGGCTTGATGGTTTCCTGATACACGTACTTGTTGTCCTGCAGTTTCAGCACGACCGCGGGCTTGATTGCGTTGCGCTCGGCGTTAATGGTGATCACACCGGTCACGCCGGGAAAGTCCTTCGTCCCCGCAATAGCGTCTCGCAGTTTGGGACCGTTGGTAGAGCCGGAGCGCTTGAGAGCGTCTCCCAAGACTTTCATCGCGTCGTAGCCCAGGGCTGCGAGCGCATCCGGAACGATGTTGTAACGCGTTTTGTAGTCATTCACGAACTTTTGGATCGCCGGTGACGGATCTTCCACTGAATAGTGGTTGGACATGTAGGCTCCATTCAAAGCCTCACCACCGAGTTCCCAAAGTTGGGGCGCATCCCAGCCATCGCCACCGAGCATTGGGGCTTTGATGTCGAGTTGTTTGGCTTGCTTGGCAATGACGCCGACTTCGCCGTAGTAACCCGGAACATAAATCACATCGGGATTCAGCGAGCGAATCGAAGTCAGCTGGCCTTTATAATCGCGGTCGCCCTGAGTGTAGGACTGCTTGGAAACGACTTTGCCGCCGAGTTTCGTAAAGGCCTTCTCGAAGAATTCAGTCAGGCCGCGGCTGTAGGGAGAATTAAAGTCGAGCATGATGGCGGCGTTCTTGGCTTTGAGAGTGTTAGCCGCGAACTTCGCCATGACTTCTCCCTGGAACGGGTCGATGAAGCACACCCGGAAAATGTAATCGCCCACTTGCGTAACCGCAGGATTTGTCGAGGACGGCGAAATCATCGGGACGTTTGCCTTCTGAGCTTTAGGGGCGGCCGCGAGGGTGTTGCCTGAGGCTACCTCGCCGATGACGGCGATAACTTTGTCCTGGTCGATGAGCTTGGTTACGACTGTGGCAGCTTTCTCGGGTCGTCCCTCGTCATCCTCAGAAAGGATCTTGATCATGCGGCCGTTAATTCCGCCGGCCTTGTTAATCTCGTCTGCTGCCATTTCGGTGCCATTCTTCGTGGACTGCCCGAAATTAGAAGTGCGGCCAGTAAGGTCGCCGTAGTAACCCACAATGATTGGGCCAGTCTCAGTTCCATTTCCCGCACCGCCTTTGCGTTCGCAGGCCAGACTGAAAACAAAAGCGGCGATTACCAGAAGCGCGATTCCGATACGTTTCATATAGTCCTCACTGGGCTGTTGATTTAGACAAACGAGTGCTTGAAAACTTTGCGGCTGAACAGAATCGGGCTCCAGCCACCTTCGGGGAGTTGCGAAATTTGTTATAGCCCGGAAATTCGGGATGAATAATAGCTTCGCTGCTTACGTTTCGCAACAGTGTTCATGTACGACCGCCTGCCAGCCTGTCGAATTTGCCTCGTATATCACACTGCAGGCTGGCAGCCTGCAGTACATTGCCTTTATACTCAGGTCCTGTGGTTGCTCAAACCGGCGTCAGCGTCTCCTCGAACAATAATTTGAAAGGGAGTATTTCATGTCCGTCTCGAACTTTGTCCGCGCTTCTCGATTTAGTGGGTCCTTGATTGCCATCGCTCTCTTGAGCTTGCTTAGTTTGCAATTATTGCCGGCTGGGAGCGCGCAGAATCTTCGTTCAGCAGACAAAACGATTAAGCCAATGACGTACCCTCCAGCTCGCAAAAGTAACCAGGTCGATGATTATCACGGTACCAAAGTGGCCGACCCGTATCGCTGGCTCGAGGATCTCGATTCGGCCGAAACGAAAGCCTGGGTCGAAGCCGAGAACAAACTTACGTTCGACTATCTCAATGAAATTCCCCAGCGCGCGAAGATTCGCGAACGCCTTACGAAACTGTGGAACTACGAGCGCTACGGCACTCCTTTCAAGGAAGGCGGGCGCTACTTCTTTTCGCGCAATAGTGGTCTGCAGAATCAGAGCGTTTTCTACAGCGTCAACTCTTTGACTGAAGAACCAAAGCTGCTGCTTGATCCGAACACTTTGTCTGCAGACGGCACCGTCGCGCTTTCGGGCCTCTCGCCAAGCTATGACGGCAAATTGATGGCTTACAGTCTTTCGGCCTCGGGTTCTGATTGGCAGGAATGGAAAGTTCGTGATGTGGAAACGGGCAAGGATCTAAGCGATGATTTGAAGTGGGTGAAGTTTTCGGGCGCCTCGTGGTCGGCGGATAACAAAGGCTTTTATTACAGCCGCTATGACGAACCTAAAGACGATGCTCTGAAGGGCACCAATTACTTTCAAAAGGTTTACTACCATCGCCTGGGCGCGCCTCAATCCGAAGACACCTTAATTTACGAGCGTCCAGATCAGAAAGAATGGCTGTTGAGTGGGGCCGCCACGGTCGACGGTAGTTATCTAATCATTACCGTGAATGAAGGCACCGATGTTAAGACGCGACTTTATTACAAAGACCTGGCTGTGAAAGACGCGCCCGTGATCAAGTTGCTCGACGACTTCGATGCTGCCTACAACTTGATTGATAACGATGGTCCGATCTTCTGGATTCAGACGGACCTGAACGCGCCGCGAGGCAAAGTAATCGCCATCGACACGCGCAAGCCTGAGCGCGCGAACTGGAAAGTCATAGTTCCCGAAGCAGCGGAAACGCTGCAGGGCGTGGGCTTCGTTAACAACATGTTCGTCGCTAACTATCTGAAGGATGCGCACACTCAAGTAAAAATCTACGACAAGGACGGCAAATTCGTGCGCGAGGTTGAGTTTCCTGGCTTGGGCGCCGCTGGCGGATTCGGCGGCAGAGCGAACGACAAGGAAACGTTTTACTCCTACACCAGTTTCACGACGCCGACTACCGTCTATCGCTACGACATGGTGACGGGCAAGAGCAGCGTCTTTCGCCAGCCGAAGGTCGACTTCAATCCGGCTGACTACGAAACGAAACAAGTTTTTTATAAGAGTAAAGACGGAACTCGAGTCCCGATGTTCATAACGTACAAGAAAGGCCTGAAGCTTGACGGGAACAATCCGACTTACTTGTACGGCTACGGCGGTTTTGACGTCTCACTCACCCCGGTGTTTTCCGTGGGAGATTTGGTTTGGATGGAAATGGGAGGCATCTACGCGCAGCCGAACCTGCGCGGCGGCGGCGAGTACGGTGAAGAGTGGCACATTGCTGGAATGAAAGCGAAGAAACAAAATGTTTTCGACGATTTCATCGCTGCGGCCGAGTATTTGATCGCCAACAAATACACTTCGACACCCAAGCTCGCAATCGGGGGTGACAGTAATGGAGGGCTGCTGATCGGAGCAATGCTTACTCAGCGACCTGATCTATTTGGCGCGGCTCTGCCCGGCGTCGGGGTGATGGACATGCTGAGATTTCAGAAGTTCACCATTGGCTGGGCCTGGGTTTCTGACTACGGTTCATCCGAAAACGCCGAAGATTTCAAGATTCAGTATGCGTATTCACCTTTGCACAACGTGAAGGAAGGAAAGTCATATCCATCGACGATGGTGACCACAGCCGATCATGATGATCGCGTGTGGCCTGGCCACAGTTTCAAGTTCGCGGCAATGCTACAAGCAGCTCAAGCTGGGCCCGCTCCGGTTTTGATTCGCATTGAGACAAAGGCCGGCCACGGCGCCGGTAAGCCAACCACGAAGATTATCGAAGAGCTCGCTGACAAATGGGGTTTCCTCGTGCGGACGCTTGGCATGTCGAGCTGACGCTGGCCAGAACTTTTATCCGCACATTACCAGATGTAAGAAGGGCGAACGCCTCTCATTCACACCCGGTTTCAACCGGGTGCCGAGGCAAACCAAAGAGACCTCGTAACCGTTTTAACGGTTTACTTTGGAAACGGAGAAAACCGTTGATACGGTTAGTGCTACTTCGCCAATTCTTTCCACCCGGTTGAAACCGGGTGTGAATGAGAGATCTGCTCAGTCTTCATGACTCTTGAGCCGTTAACTTTGGAAGGCAGTCGAGTGCGGCTAGCGCCGTTGACGTTCGAGCACGAAGAGGCTTTGATTCGAGCTGCGAGCGATGGCGAGCTCTGGAATCTGAATTACACCATCGTGCCCTCACCAACCTCGATGCACGGCTACATCGAAAAAGCTCTTCAATCACAATCGGTTGGTCTTGAACACCCGTTCGTCATCGTCGATCGCGAGGCTGACAAAATTGTCGGCTCGACTCGATACGCGAGCATTGATCTCACTTATCGAAAGCGCGAGATCGGCTACACCTGGTTAGCTCGCTCTGCGCAGCGAACCAACATTAATACGGAAGCGAAGTATCTGTTACTCACGCATGCTTTCGAAAACTTGAATTGTGTTCGAGTGGAGTTTGTCACCGACGTTCTTAACGAGCGTTCACGCGCGGCCCTCGCTCGCATTGGCGCTAAGGAGGAAGGAATTCTTCGGAATCATATGATCATGCCCGGTGGTCGCTACCGTGATTCCGTTTCCTTCAGCATCATCGAGTCCGAGTGGCCAGAGGTGAAAGCAGGCCTCGAACAAAAACTGAAAGCGCTCCGATAATACTCAACTCAAAACTCTAGCCTAAAATATGGTTCTGAGAGATAATCCGCGTTCTCAAAGCAATCTATTTCTCAATGAGCATCAGGCAGCATTCACTCCGAACAGAGCTTGGGCGTCAAAGCAAAATCAGTAACAACAGCGAGACAAGCCCGATCTTAGACAAAGGTCTCGTGTCTCGTGAATTGGCTTCCCTGGCGAAAAGAAAAATTGCCCCCCGACCGGAGGTAAACGATGGCGATTCCCATTCCAAGTAAATTGGTTGAATTCATTCTGCTGGGCCCACTCGATGATCGGCGGCAGATCCAAGACTCGCCGATTCTCGGCGATGTATGGGTCGAGTATGGCAAGAAACCGGCCGCGCGTTTGGATCTTCTCATCGTTCCATATCGCGCCGAACATCCAGGAGTGGTGGCGGGCAAAATTGACGATGCCATTTCCCCTGCGAGCGACAAACCTGCCGCTAATCAAATCTCGACGACCGTCGTGGGAAATACGAGCGGCGACGAAAATAAGAGCGGTGTCGAAAACGAAGATACCTTGAACGGGAAGCTGCCAAGCTGGGATGAAATCAACGATTCAGATGGGCCTGCCGAAACCGAGGACAATCCCAAGGTCGCTTATCTGCAGGGCCTGGTAGTTGCGCGTATGAAATTTGAGGAAGTTCTAACTATCGTGATACCCAAGACCGGCTGGTGGCTCAGCAAGTGGCATACGTCAGAGGAGATGAAGATTAAGCCGGTAACCGAATCAATCACTGAGAGCTCAATCGATGAGGCGGTGCATGATGTGCAGCAATTCGGGATTGAAGGGTTCCGTCGTATGACCGATCGCATGCGGGAGCAGGCGGTGGCTTGGCACAAGGATGAGACGCCTAAAGATCTGGAACATTTTCGCGCGGTTGAGCGATTCCTGGTTCTGATGGGTTTTATTTTGTGGGCTGCGGAGCATCAACCGACGAAGGAGAACCCTTACCCCACCAAACCAGACCTGCAGATCGACTACATCCTTGATGAGGCCAGGGCCAAGGCCATCGTTACCAGAATCGCTGAGCTTCTATTTGGTTTGACCGAAAAGATGATAGCGGATCCAACTCGAGAGCCGCTGGTGTGGCAGGTGTCGCTTAATCGTCGCGCCTTGCCGGCGCTTTCGAAGTCGGTTCCGGCAGTGAAGGCAGATGCAGCCAAAACCTTGTTCAGTGTTGATTGCAGCAACATTGGCTGGGCGATTCTAGATTCGGGTATCGACGGAAATCATCCAGCGTTTATGAAGGATGGAAAAAGCCGCGTTAAGCGCAGCTTTGAATTTCGAAACTTTCGTCGCGTTGTCAGCCTCAGTAACACGAAGAACGTTATCCGCGCGCAGAATCTTATGCTCTTGCTGAAGCAGGAAGGCTTGTTATTAACCAAGCCAATGTGGAGCTTGGAAAGGGAGATATCAACAGCAGAAGACGCGGCCAAAAAAGCTGAGGGAATTAGAGAGCAAGCTGAAATTGCTGAGGCACAGGCGAAACAAGCTTGGGACGCGATCCTCGTTCCGGGCGATCCTGCCGAAGAAGCATTGACGCTGGCGACGGCCAACAAAACAAAGGCAGTCGAAGAGGAAGCAGCCGCAGCGGCACTGGTTGCCCGTCTCAAAGAAAAGGCCCGCAGTCCTGCGCACCAGGAAGAACAGGCGAAGATCATCAAGTATGCGGATGACGCGCTCAAAAAACTTGCTGAATACGCTCGTAATAAAGGCCCTGTTCATTGGGAGCTCGTTGAACGCTTAGTCGAAATCGAGCCTGGCACCAAGCCGCAAACAAGTCACGGGACACACGTCGCGGGAATACTCGGCGCCAGCAAGGCTGAAATCATTAAGATTGCCGAAGCGAAAAACGAGAAACCACCCAGCAACGTCGCCGATGGCATGTGTCCGGACATTTTGCTTTTTGATTTCCGAGTCCTGGCTCGAGACATCTCGGAAACTGAATTCGCGATCATTGCAGCGTTGCAGTTTATTCGTTATCTGAACGATCTCGATAGTTTGCTGACGATACACGGCGCCAATCTTAGCCTGTCGATCCCACATGACGTGCGTAACTTCGCTTGCGGGCGGACGCCGATCTGCGATGAGTGCGAGCGTCTGGTCGCCAGCGGCGTGGTCGTGGTGGCGGCTGCTGGAAATCACGGCTACAAGAGTTTTCAAACCGCGGAGGGGTCTTATGAGGGCTATGCCGCGTTCAGCATTACCGATCCCGGGAATGCTGAAAACGTTCTCACTGTCGGTGCAACCCATCGCTTTTGGCCGCACACATATGGCGTAAGTTTCTTTTCCAGCCGTGGGCCGACCGGAGATGGCAGGCTCAAACCGGATCTAGTGGCGCCCGGCGAGCGCATAAAATCCACGTTTCCTAATAACAACTGGGGCGATCTCGATGGCACCAGCATGGCGGCTCCGCATGTGAGCGGCGCGGCGGCGATGTTGCTCGCGCGCTATTCGGAACTCGTGGGCCAGCCCATGCGAGTAAAGAAGATTCTTTGCGACAGCGCCACCGATCTGGGGCGAGAGCGAAGCTTTCAGGGACGAGGAATGCTGGACGTTTTGCGATCGTTTCAATCGATTTGAGGAGAAAACTTATGCTTTTCAGTTTGGATGTCATGCGCGCAAAAAAAGGCGACTGCCTCATGTTGCACTACGGAACTGAGGATGACCCAAAGCTAATCATGATTGATGGCGGACCGGCGGGAGTTTACGCAAAGCATTTGAGACCGCGCCTCGATGAGATCATCAACGCGCGAAATCTTACCGGCGCTTTGGAAGTGGAGGCGTTGATGGTTAGCCACGTGGATGACGATCACATCCGCGGTATCCTGGATCTAATGTCAGAGCTACGGGACGCTAACGAAAACAACGTCTCCAGGTTCATCAACATTGCCAGTGTGTGGCACAACAGCTTCGAAGATGTGATTGGGAAGGTGCCGGACCAACTCAAAGAGGCCTTTGAGTCTAAATCGGTTACCGCCTCAGTCGATGGCGAACTGCCTGACTTCACTCTGGATCTTGATGAAAGCAACGAAACGATCGAGTCGAGTTTGAAAGTGCTGTCCAGTGTTAAGCAAGGCCAGCAGTTGCGTCGAGATGTAAAGCACGTGCTCGATGCTGAACCTAATATTTTCTTTGACGGCAAGCTGATTGTGGCGCGAGAGAATTCAGCAGCGCTCGATTTGGAAAACGGTCTCAGCTTCACAGTGGTGGGACCAATGTTGCCGGAGCTGGAAGAGCTTTGGGAGGCCCAGCAAAAGTGGTTGGAAGATCTGGCCGCGGAGGGGAAGACGGCTGAAGATGTGCTTTCAAATTACGTGGACAAGTCTGTGCCTAATCTTTCGAGTCTGGTCGTTCTTGCCGAGGTTGACGGTAAGAAAATGCTACTCACTGGAGACGCCCGTGGAGACAAGATCATTGAAGGACTAAAGCTGGTTGGGCTTCTCAACGAGGGAAAGATTGAGGTCGATGTGCTGAAAGTCCCTCATCATGGAAGCTCGAACAATCTCGAAAAGGACTTTTTCGACAGGGTCATAGCTCACGACTACGTGTTTTCGGGAAACGGGGAACACGGAAACCCGGAGCGCGATTCTCTGCAGTGGTTGTGGGATGCCCGCGGCGATGAAGATTACGTTGTGCACCTTACCTATCCAATCGCGGTCATCGACGCGGCACGCAAAGCCGAGTGGAACAAGCACGTGGCCGCCGAGAAGAAGCGCCAGGAAATGGCTAAGCAAAAAGGTAAGAAGGGGAAAGACCCGCGAGAGGATTGGTCTGATGAGGAGCATAGTCTGGCTGCTTTATTTGCTGCCAATCCGAACTTTGCAACGAAGTTAAGCATTATCAATGGCGACAACGAACGTCATGTGATAGACCTACTTGACGAGACGACGTTTTAGCGATCCTGACGATTGTTTGTATTCAACGTTAGCTGGCAGGTGTTTAGAGTTCAAGCTTCAGCTTGTGTGCTATCGTCACCACGCAATATGAATATTGAACTCTAAACGCCTGTCTTTACGTTGAGGCCAATACTCGAATGACCAATATTAAGCCACGGCTGTTCGCGATCGTTTTAATTCTGCTCTTCGGCGGGATGATGTACTACAACTGGCATCAGCTTAAGACGGAAGGCACCTACTCATTGAAAATGGCGGCATTCGGTCCTCTGGGGGTCATCGGCGGACTATTTATGATTTTGTTTCCGAGCAAGATCGGCAAGCCCGAGACCACGAAAGACAAGCTTATCGTGATGCTCGTCTTTGTGGTTGGCTTGGCAGCAGGGCTGGTGAACTGGTATTTAATGGATCCCGGCTTTTTTGGACGGTGATTTTGAGTAGTAAAGAGATTTGAATTATGTGTCGAAATATTAAGACCCTGCACAACTTTCAACCACCAGCTACTGAGGAAGAGATTCGTGCCTCCTCAATTCAATTTGTGCGCAAACTGAGCGGATTTTCCAAACCTTCAAAGGCTAACGAAGCCGCCTTCAATCAAGCTGTTGAGCAAGTGGCTCAAGCGGCCCATGAACTGCTTGATTCACTTGTCACCAATGCGCCTCCACGAGATCGCAAAGTTGAAGCGCTCAAGGCTCGTGAGCGAAGCGCGCAACGTTTCGGCGGCGCTACGCCGGCATCTTAAACCTGGGAGCGCAGGCATCCTTGCCTGCCTTGCTTTGCTGGAAGCCTCCTGAAATAGAATAGTTTCTTATCCGACGAGGCAGGCAAGGATGCCTGCGCTCCCAGGTACAAGGCAGGCAAGGATGCCTGCGCTCCCAGGTCCGGAGGAGGGAAGAAACAGATGTTCAACGCTACCGTGCTCGCACTCTTGCTGTTTTGTTTTGCGGTTGGCCAAACAGACACGACTCGACAGTATCCGATTGACGCCAATCACTCGACGGTGGGATTCAATGTTTCAATCATGAATGGGTTGTCGAGAGTCAGTGGCAAGTTCACAGATTTCACTGTGACTCTCAACAACGACGAGAAAGACATTACTAAATCGTCTATCACCGTGGTCATCAAAGCCACGAGCATTAGCACTGGCATCGAGGCCCGTGACAAACATCTTCGCAGCGCCGACTTTTTCGACGTCGAGAAGTATCCGGAGATCGTCTTCAAAAGCGATCGCATCGAGAAGAAAGGAAAACAGCTGACTCTCGTTGGGGTTTTCTCAATGCATGGCGTGAGTAAACAAATGAGTGTGCCGTTCAATGTTATCGGGACAAGCAAAGACCCAACTGGAAAGAAGATGAACCTGGGGTACTCGGCGCGGTTTGCTATTAATCGCCGTGACTTTGGAATCAATTGGGAGCATCAGACAGTTAAGAACTTCGTCGGGGACAACGTCGAAGTCGAGATTAATCTGCTCACGAAAGCTATCACTGTTCAGTAACGCAGTGGCATCGGCATCTTGCCGATGTTGACGTAACCCGGGGGCAAGATAGCTGTGACATCACAGAACCACGGGCGGGACGCCCGTGCCACGCAGAACCACGGGCGGGGTGCCCGTGCCACGCAAACCACGGGCGGGACGCCCGTGCCACTCTTCATGAGCTAATGAATCCATGAAGCGCTCCGGGGTTGCAGATCTTCCTCTTCATGGTGGCCGAGTTCCTCCATGGCTCGCCGAGCGTATGACGACACTCGGTACGGCCATCACCGAGATCATCATCCACGACTACGGAACCTCTGCATTTCTCTCTCGACTAAGCGATCCATTTTGGTTTCAAGCGCTCGGTGCAGTGATGGGAATGGACTGGCATTCCTCCGGCATAACTACTTCTGTGATGGGCGCCTTGAAACGTGGACTCGGCCCGCGAGCAGATGAACTTGGGATTTACATTTGCGGCGGTCGAGGCCGGTTTTCGCGAAACACGCCTCAGGAGTTGAGGTTGATTTCAGACCGGCGGGGCTTTGACGGAGATAGCCTCGTACGGACCAGTCGTTTGACGGCGCGGGTGGACAACAATGCGATCGCCGATGGATTTCAGATTTATCTACACAGCTTTATTTTGAGCTCAAGCGGTGAGTGGGCCGTAGTGCAGCAGGGTCTCAATGATAAGAATGGCATGGCGAGGCGTTATCACTGGCACTCGTCATCGGTTCAGGACTTTGTAGCCGAACCGCATACCGGCATTGTTGGCGAAAACCAGGGTACGATAATGAACTTGGTTGATAGTCAGGCTAAACCTGCGCAGAAGGCACTCCTCGAAATTACTCGCGAGCCTCCGGAAAAGATTCTCGGCTCGGCTCGCCATCTCCGCATGCCTTCGCATCATGAAGTACGGTCCGCGAATATCGACCTTAAACGACTGGGGGCTGTGCTTGCGGTTGCGTATGAACGCGACCTGCATGATTTCGCCGAGCTCTTGCTGCTTGAAAAGTTGGGTCCGCGAACATTGCAGTCGCTCGCCCTGTTGGCCGAAGTCGTTCACGGAACGCCAAGTCGCTTTTCAGACCCAGCTCGATTTTCCTTCGCGCACGGCGGTAAAGATGGCCATCCTTTCAAGGTGCCTTTGAAGACTTATGATGAGTCGATTGATTTCTTACGCAGTGCTCTGGACCGGGCTCGGCTTGGCAGCCGGGCAGGCGGTGATGGCAAAGAGAAGCTTGAAGGGTTTCGGCGGCTGGATCGTTTTGTGCGCTCGGTGGAATCACGACTTGATCCGCGGGCTGATTTTGACGCAGCTCTCGGTCACGAAAACTCGCTTTCCGAATCACTGGGCGGACGCTCAGTTCTGGATGATCAGAAAGGCGAGAAATTCAAAGTCAATCGCGGACAGCTTCCACTTTTCTAAACTCTCAAGTTCTGCACTACACGGTTTGGTCGCTGGTGACCCCCTTTCGTACGAAACAGCCTTAAACACCTTCAAAATCGTCTAAAAACCAGTTTGTTTTCGGGTTGCCTGTGTGGCCTCAGGATTGCTCTGTCTTAACGCATGAGCACAAACACCGATGTCTTCCCAATTTGGCCAGCAAAGCCAGTAGCCGATTCGCAAACTGAGCTGGCTCCGCTTTCAGATCATGCGTTGGCGATTGCCGCCGGCAAGGGTGATCTCAAGGCCTTTGAAACGCTTTATGAGCGTCATCATCGCCGCGTTTATTCGTTGTGCTTACGCATGACGCAAAACGGCGCTGAAGCAGAAGACCTGGCGCAGGAAGCTTTCATCCAGCTGTTCCGAAAGATCGGGAGCTTCCGTGGTGAGTCGGCATTCACAACCTGGCTGCACCGGCTTACCGTCAATCAGGTGCTGATGCATTTCCGCAAGAGAAGCGTAAAGCTCGAGCGAACGACTGACGAAGGTGAAACACCCGTGCAGATTGTGCGCGGCACTGAGAATCCGAATTCGATGCCGGTGATCGACCGAATCGCTTTGGATAACGCGCTCAAGCAACTGCCGCCGGGTTACCGCTCAGTGTTTTTGTTGCACGACGTCGAAGGCCACGAGCACGAAGAGATAGCCAGAATGTTAGGCGTCGCGGTCGGAACTTCAAAGTCGCAGCTCCATAAAGCGCGCATGAAGCTCAGACGAATTCTGAGGGCGCAAACAGGACCGGAAAATAATTAGGGCATAATACCTGTAGCCGCAGATTACGCAGATTTCACGGATTGTTAATTCCGCTGGCGAGCATTGGCGATTAAGTTTGATATGGCGAAGACTCAAAACGTCAGTAAGACTCAAACAGAATCATTGTAATCTGCGAAATCTGCGGCTAAGTCTTTCGAAAACCCAGAATCTAAAAGGCGGACCATGAGTGTCCGCCCTTATTATTTTTGAGCACGCCCAACGCTTTAGGCCTACTCGGCTATCCTCATTTGTGATATTAAGCATTCCCACACTCAGGCTCAGGAGGGGAAATGAAGGCTGTCTTTCAAACGGCACGGCCGTATGCCGACGATGCGATGAATTTGCCGGTCGCGAATGTAGACGCGGCAATTCCATTTTATGAAACCGTGATGGGCTTCCAATTGGTATCTCGAAATGAAGAGCCTCATAAGGCTGCGGTGTTAGCTCGTGACGAGATTCGAATTGGACTGGCGGAAAACGGCGGCGATCCGACTCAGGAAGGGTGTTTCTTTCAAGTCGACAATGTGGAAGCAGCTTTTGGCGAGTTGAGATCAAACGGATTTGAGAAAGAAGATCCAGACTTCAGAGTAGATCGTTACGGTGACAAGTCGTACAAAGTTTTCTTTGTGATCGCGCCGGACGGCCTTTGCTACTGTCTCGGCGAACGTCTGAAGTAATGTACTGGAGGCTGCCAGCCTGCAGTTGTCGGCCTTGACTTGCCTGCAGCGAAACGCGGTTTCTTCAAAAAGCTCTGACAAACAACGTCAACAATAGGCTGGCAGCCTGTCGTACAACTGAATGAATAGGAGGAGAGAATGCCGAAAATTAACTCGACCCGATTCTTCATCGGAGGCCTGGTAGCTTCCATACTTGCCTTCCTTTCCGATGGGTTCCTTCACGAACAATTGGTCAAGGCGGACTGGGCTGCAGTTTACTCAAGAATCTCCGCCACGCCCGGAGAACACAGTCCTGTAGCGCTTTTTTACTTTGCAGTTTTCGATTTAGGGCGCGGCTTTGTCTCGATGTTTCTATACGTGATGATGCGAAGGTCATTTGGCCCTGGTCCAAAAACCGCCGTGTTAGCCGGATTGGTCAGCTGGCTGGCAATCTGTGTCACCACGCCGGCTCAGTTTATTCCTCTCGGATTTTATTCCAACGCGCTTTGGTGGAAAGCTGGAGCGTTCCAGTTGGTTACTTCGATCATCGTTACCGTGGTCGGAGCTGCGCTCTACAAGGATGAGCTGTCGACGGCGCCTGCGGTTTAGATCGAAACCATGACTTTTGAGCTGCCTCTTTGCAGCTTTGCGTCTTTGGGCGGGACACCTGCGGTTTTTTCCTGCAGAGACGCAAAGAACGCAAAGAAAGATGCTTGGTGATTCTTCGCCGCAATCGCGCCGGCGGCTGGCACATCAGCCGCTTAATGTGGCATCGTGCCAGTCACCCCAAATGATTTGCGAGGCCATTGTGAATTTGGAAGAGATTCGTCAATTCTTCGCCGAAGAGATCGCCGAGGTTGCCAATATCCAAACCGAGCGACTCGTCGCAGCCTTTGCGCGCGTCCCACGTGAACATTTCCTCGGGCCTGGCCCCTGGAAGATCGCAAACCCAGATGCTTTGCAAACGCCGGCAGGTCATGCGAAAAGCGTTAACTACAGAAACACCATCGATGATGATCCGCGTCGCTTGTATCACAACATCGTCGTGGCGATCGATCCGGAAAAACAGTTGAACAATGGGCAGCCGGGCAGTTTAGCGACGTGGCTCGACGCGCTCGAGCTGCAGGAGGGAGACGAGGCCGTCCACATCGGTTGCGGCGTTGGCTATTACACCGCCATCATGGCTGAGACAGTGGGACCTTCAGGTCATGTTGTCGGAGTCGAAGTTGAAGCCCACTTAGCCAAACGCGCGAACGAGAATCTGTCTTATCTGGGCAATGCAGAGGCGGTCTATGCGGACGGTGGTAAGTATGACCCGGCACCGCTTGATGCGCTATTCGTGAATGCGGGAGCTACATTCCCGCGCGCTGCGTGGCTTGATTGTTTGCGTCCCGGCGGCCGCCTGGTCTTTCCCTTGACGATTACGCAGGATAACAACTTTCACTCCATGGGATTCATGGTGAAAATTAAGCGTCAGGCGAACGGCTACTCGGCACGCTTTCTTTCGTCAGTCATGATCTTTCCGTGCCTGGGCGCGCGAAGCGACGAGTCAAATCAACGGTTACGTGAGGCGCTGATGAAAGGAACGTGGGGAACGGTGCAATCACTTCGTCGAGATAAACACGACGCAGACGATACTTGCTGGCTTCATGGTGAAGATTTCTGCCTTTCAGTTTCCGCCGTCCAGTCCGAATCAAACACCTAATATCAAATCGCTAACATGAAACTAGATCGAAGAAAGTTTATTGCAGCTTCCGCTATCACTGTGGCCGGCAGCCTGATTGATCGCGCGGCAAGTCAAACGAAGGGCGCAAAAAACGGCAAACAACTTCGCGCCAGGAGCCTGAAGCTCAACGATGACAAAGTTGAGGCTCTACTTTCGCGGATGACTCTGGAAGAAAAGATTGGGCAAATGATTCAAGCCGAGCAGAACGTGCTCAAAGATCCCGGGGACATCGAGAAGTATTCGCTTGGCTCAGTATTAAGTGGTGGCAGCTCCGATCCGAAGTCGGGTAACCATCTCGGTGACTGGACTGACTTGTATGACAGTCTTCAATCCCGAGCGCTGAAAACACGCCTTGGCATTCCAATCTTGTTTGGCATTGACGGCGTCCACGGACACAGCAACGTAATCGATGCTGTGATATTTCCGCACAACATCGGTTTGGGCTGCACCAGAAACCCCACGTTGGTTGAGCGAGCTGCTCGCGTTACGGCCGAAGAAATCAGGGCTACCGGCATCAACTGGACTTTCGCTCCCTGTGTGACTGTGCCGCGTGACGAACGTTGGGGAAGAACTTACGAAGGATTTAGCGAATCACCCGAACTCGTCCGAGAACTTGGCGCCGCTGCGGTGCGTGGCTTTCAGGGCGCAGATCTCAGTAATCCGCTCAGCGTCCTGGCATGCGCTAAACATTTTGTTGGTGATGGCGGCACCACTTATGGGACCGGCAAGCCCTTCATGAATACCAGCCGCATTCTCGACCGGGGAGATACCCGACTTACTGAGCAAGAGCTCCGAAGGATCCATATGCAAGGCTACGCCAGTGCTCTCGCGGCCGGCGTGGGAACTATCATGCCCTCGTACAGCAGTTGGAATGGCGTGAAGTGCTCTGGAAGTCGGAGGCTGCTGACCGAGATTCTCAAAGAAGAAATGAAATTCGAGGGATTTCTTATCTCGGACTACAACGCCATCGATGAGATGGCCGGCAACTACAAGACTCAAATCGAAACCTCGGTCAACGCCGGCATGGACATGTTCATGGTGACTGAGAAGTATCGAGAGATGTATTCGTTACTGATCGAGCTGGTCAAAGAAAGGCGGGTTCCCGGATCACGAATAGACGACGCCGTGAAACGCATTCTGCGCGTGAAGTTCGCGCTCGGGTTGATGGATAAGAATCGCTCGCCACTTGCGGATCGGAAGCTACATCGAAGTTTCGGATCTGCCGCACATCGTCAGGTGGCGCGAGAGTGCGCGCGGCAGTCGCTGGTTTTGCTCAAGAATGAGCGGCACACGTTGCCGCTGTCGAAAAAGTCGAAACGAATTCACGTGGCGGGAAAGAGCGCGGATGACCTCGGCAACCAGTGCGGAGGTTGGACGATAGATTGGCAGGGCAAACGCGGCAACGTGACGACGGGCACAACGATTCTCAAAGCGATTCAGGAGAGCGTTTCGCCGAATACTCAAATCGCGTTTTCGCGAGACGGCTCAGGATCTGAAGGCGCTGACATCGGTGTCGTTGTTATCGGTGAAATACCGTACGCGGAAACGAATGGCGACAGAAAAGACCTCGATCTAACTGCGGAGGATGTGGCGACCGTGGCAAGGATGAGACAGTCAGTCACGCGGCTGGTGGTGATCCTCATCTCAGGCAGGCCCATGACAATCAACAGCATCCTGGCCCAAGCGGACGCTTTCATTGCAGCCTGGCTACCTGGCACCGAAGGTCGCGGTGTGACTGACGTACTCTTTGGAGATTTCAAGCCAACTGGAAAACTCTCAATGACCTGGCCGCGCTCGGTCGAGCAGATTCCAATTAATGTCGGCGATGAGAATTACGATCCACTCTTCAAGTTCGGATACGGGTTGACGTTTTGATTTGGAGTGCGGTGACCTGTCACCGCTTTGGTCTGAATTCTTCCAATCAAAGCGCCAACAGGTTGGCGCGATGCGAAAGCGGTGACAGGTCACCGCACTCCAAAACCGGTGCGCCAAGAAAAAGTAGGTAAAGCATAAATGGTGAACTGAAGCCCCACAGGACAAGCCCGTGGCATCACCAAAAATCTCGGCCCGCCTCTGTTAGCGACCAACGTGAGTGACCACGGCGCCAGGCCGTGGCCTCAGTTTTAGCGACTACCAAGTTTTTCTTGCCGCACTGCTCCAAAACTTCCCCTTGACAGTCTAGGGAGGGCGCGTTATTGTCTCCCCTAGATTTTCTAGGGAGAGCCAAAATGTCGCAGAGCCGAACCGACTTGATGCAGGGCACGCTCGAGTTGCTTATTCTGAAAACTCTTTCGCGCGAGTCCATGCATGGCTATGGCATTGTCCAGCGCATTCATGAGACCGTCGAAGATGTGCTGAAGGTTGAGGATGGCTCGCTTTATCCAGCGCTTTACCGCATGGAAGAACGAGGCTGGATAACATCAGAATGGGGTCTGTCCGAGAATAACCGGCGCGCGAAGTTCTACACCTTGTCACGGACTGGCCGGAAGCAATTGGAAGCGCAATCCGAGAATTGGAGTCGTGTCTCTCAGGCAATTAGCAGGGTGTTACAGACGGCGTGAGTAACTTCGAAAGGAAGAACGTTGTGAATCGCATAGCTGCGTGGCTTGAAAAAAGAGAGCTTGAGCTCGAAGTTGATGAAGAGTTCAAGTTTCATCTCGACCTCCTGTGCGATCACTACGAAAAGCAGGGCTTGTCTTCCGAGGAAGCACTCGAATCATGTCTTAAACGCTTTGGAGATGTTGGCCGGGCCAGAAGTCAGTGTTTGGCGATAAGTAGAAGGAGTCGGCCTGCTATGCGTATTCTGAAGGTGCTGTTTACGCTACTGTTTTTTTCGGGTGTCCTCGTGCGAGTCTTCAGACACGAACTGCAAATGACACATCTCGGCGACGTCATGATGATGGTTGCCATTTCCGGACACTTGTTTCTTTACGTGCGTGGCCTGAGTCCGGCGAACTTTCTTTCCAGTAACAAACCAGGGCCGCTGCGATTAATGGATCGTTCGCAGATGCCCGTGCCTGCTTTTGACGAGCAAAAGCGCACCCCGACCGAGCGCGTCATTTCCGAGTAAATCCAGATCGATCGTAGAAGCGGATCGGTCTGCTTTGCAGATGTAGCTGGAAGTGTGCTTGCACGCGCTAAGCCAAAATGAAATGGACGTTCTATCGCGCCCTGCGGCGCTGAATGAAATCTCGAGGACTTTCGTCAGAAGCAAAACTCATGTTGAGAATCAGTGGACTAACAAAGACGTATCCGAGCGGAGTGCAAGCTTTGCGTGACGTCTCGCTCGATATTCAAGCAGGGATGTTTGGCCTACTTGGCGCGAATGGCGCCGGCAAGACAACCCTCATGAAGATCGCAGCCACTCTGCTCGAGCCCGACTCTGGCACGGCTGAAATCGACGGCATCGATCTGATTCGCGACAAGCACGCAGGACGGCGTCTGCTCGGATACTTGCCGCAGGAGTTCGGCGTCTATCCCTCGTTAACGGCCGAGCAAACACTGGATTATCTCGCGCGGCTAAAAGGCGTTGTCGACAAGCGTGAGCGAAAGAAACTCGTCGAAGTATTGCTCGATCGAGTCAACCTTGCCGATGCCCGCAAGCAAAAACTAGGGACGTACTCCGGAGGCATGCGGCAGCGATTTGGCATTGCGCAGACCTTGATTGGCCAGCCGAAATTGATAATTGTCGATGAGCCAACCGCGGGATTGGATCCGGAAGAGCGCGTGCGTTTTCACAATCTCCTTTCAGAGATTGCAGGCGACGAGGCCGTGGTGATCCTTTCCACGCACATTGTGGCAGACGTTTCGAATCTGTGCGGCCAAATGGCGATCATTCGTAAGGGCGAAATCCTGGCGTCGTGCTCGCCCTACGAAGCAACGAACAAACTCAAAGGCAAGATATGGGAGACGAGTGTGTTGCGAGAGGAAGTCAACGCCTTGAAAGCAAAGCTGCAAGTAATTTCGTCGCACATGCATGAAGGTCGCGTGCGACTGCGAGTTTATGCACTGGAACGTCCTAACGAGCTTTTCGAATTAGCCACGCCCACGCTTGAAGATTATTACTTCACAGTATCACGCGAGTTGTAGCGTCTATTTAGCGAAGAATGCTCAATCCTTTTCGCACAACTTTCGGCGCCATTTTTCACGCGGAAATCCTGCTGAACACACGCCGCGTCGCACCCTACGTGATGCTGGCGCTCTTCGCAGGTAACGCGTGGCTGTGGACAGCGAAGGGCGCTGCGGTCCACTACGACTGGGCAATCAACTGCGATTACTTCATCGTTCGCAATCTTGCGGGTTTCCAGTTCCTGACGCTGCCACTTTTCACTGCGCTGATCATGGCTGATCCGATTGGCCGAGACTTTCGCACCGGCATCTACCCGCTAATCTTCTCCAAGCCAGTACGACGAAGCACTTATCTCACCGCCAAGTTCTGCGGCAACTTTGCAGTGTTAGTTGCGTGTATGTCAGCGTTCATCCTAACCATGATCGTGCTCCAGGCTTTTCCCAGTGAAAAAATGCTGGTTCAACCGTTTCGGGTGTGGCCATTCTTTAAGTACTTCTTCTTCTATGCCGTGATCTCACATCTCTTGATAGCTTCTATTAGCTTCACTGTTGGAACGCTGACGCGTAACCCGAAGATCGTTTACGGGTTTATTGTCATGCTGTACCCGTTCTATATCATTTATCAGCTCCAGTTCCTGAAGAAGTTGCCGGACTATTGGCGCCACGTTCTCGACCCATTAGCGATGAACGCGGCAGGCGATCGCGTCAAATCGGTGGATTCCGTTACCGGGTACATCGGCGCTGATCTTATTAATCAAATGGTGTTTAGTCCTGACTCCCTGGCGATAACCAATCGAGTATTTGTCGTACTAGCCTCACTACTAATCCTGGCGATTGTTTATTTTCGGTTCTCGATGATCGAGCGGGGCGGGTCGGGCGCAGACAAATTCGCCCTCACAACCATTGGTCTCGATTCTGACAGCGAATGGTTGGTTCCTGCTCAAGCTGATGCGATTGGGGAAACAAACGCGATAGCCGTAAGGCCGCTAAACCCAATCGACCTTCCCAAAGTGGGTTTGTTAACTGACGGAATTAGATCAAACCTGGAACGGTGGCGTGCAGCTTTAGCAATCGAACTGCGCCTCCTCAAAATAGAGCGAGGCCTGCTAATTATTTTGCCGATGGCGCTGTTGCTTTGTGTGGTTGCTCTGATCACCTTTCCACCGCCCGACGGTCCGCTGCAAACGGCTCATTACGCCCATCGAACTGCCGAGATGTCGCTGCTATTCCTCGTTGCCATAGCAATCATGTTCATTGGAGAGGCAATGCATCGCGACCGCGAGCTCAGAATCGAGCCGTTGCTATGGAGCGTCCCAGCGCCCAACTGGATCTTTCTGCTCTCGAAGTTCGCGGCTACGTTTCTGGTGTCGATGGGTTTTAGCGTTCTCTTGAGCATTGCGGCAATAATCGTGCAAATCTCAAGAGGTCGCAGTCCGCTCGACGTGCTCGTCTATCCGGAAGTTTTTCTGCTGATTCTTGCTCCGACAGTGGCTGTCATGGTGGCAGCGGCGCTGATGTTGAATGTCGTGCTGCGTGAGAAGTATGTGGCTTATGCGGTGAGCTTCGCTGTGGCTATCGGACTTTTTTATTTATTTGGCCAGGGCTACAAGCATTGGAGCTATAACGTCGTGCTCTACGAGCTTTGGACTCCAGCGGATTTATTTGCTCCCGGATTGAAGCGCCTGGTTCTGCTGCGCATTTACGCACTGGCGATCGCCGGCTTATGCATCTTGATCGCGCATTTTTTCTTTCAAAGAAAATCAAAATCCAGGTCGACTTAATGCGACCACGGAGCTGGCTTTCTCACCCAGCGATGTTTGCGCAGCTCTTCGATTAGCTCAGCCGGCAAGGGGCCGCGATCGCTCGCAGCGATGTTTCCCTGCACGTGCGTGAGCTTTCGCATACCGGGAATGACTGTGGTGACGTCCTGATTGCTGAGAATGAAACGTAAGGCGAGCTCAGGCATCGAGATCTCTGGTTCATATTGGTGCGCTTCATTCCATTCGTGTAACAACGCTTTCAAGGCTTCTGCTCGTTCGACACTTGGAATCAAGTTTTCCGGGACGAAATAAATGTTGCGCCAGTCTCCCTCCGGCCACGAGCTTTCTTTTGTAAGCGTCCCTGTCAAGGTACCTTCATCGAACGGCACGCGAGCAATAACTGCGACATCCATCTCGCGACAAGCAGGAAACAGTTCATCCTCGGGATTTTGATCGAAGATGTTGTAAATGACTTGAACCGAATCGACCAGCCCGCTTCTAACGGCCATGACACCGTTCCACGGTTCCCATCGATTAATACTGATGCCGACCGCATTAACTAATCCCTGCTGACAAAGTTCAGCCATTTGCATCGCCCAGCGATCATCTTCAATCCACGAATCCTCCCAGGTGTGAAATTGAACGAGATCAAAGGACTCGAGTCCGGCATTCTCGAGACTACGATGAACGTATTCGGCAATGTGCTCGGGCGGATAGCAGTCGTCGAGTTTGAATTCAGGTTGAGCTGGCCACTTTTGGTTTTTGGGCGGAACTTTTGTAGCCGTGTAAAGGCGCGCGTTTTCATTGGCTCGAACCATTTGCCCGAGCAAGCCTTCGCTGTGGCCCTCGCCGTATGCGTATGCAGTGTCGAAAAAATTACAGCCAAGGTCTATCGACGCCTGCAGAGACTTTAACGATTCAGCGTCTTCGGAATTGGACCAGCTGCCCATGCCCCACATTCCATAACCGATTTCACTCACTTGCCATTTGGTTCTACCAAAGCTGCGAAAGTTCATTTGCGCCTCGCTCGAGAAGTTTTGTTTGGAGAGTACCGCAAAACAAAAAGACTATCCACAGATTACGCCGATTACGCAGATGTAAAGGCATTAGTGCAATAGTCCGTCCTTATATAGTGGCTAGGCTGCAAGTTCTCATTCACCCCCGGTTTCAACCGGGGGGAACGAGCAAATGATTTTGTTAACCGTTTCAACGGTTTCCCTTATTTGTTGGCCGGCCAAACCGTTGAAACGGTAATTAATCTTTAGTGACTTACCCTGTCACCGGGCTAAAGCCGCGGTGTGAATGAGAGGCATTCGGTACCCCCAGCAAAACGCCTCGAGCTGGTTAGCAGCCCGAGGCGATTATGGGAAAGCGATCAATCAATAATTACTGATCATTCCCCGTGGACGATCCGCCTGAGCCAATCACGACGTCCTGACGCTCACCGCCAAAAGCGACGCTCACCAGCTCGTTCGAGCGGAAATTCATTGTTGTTGCCCGAGCCTTGTCAGCTCGTGCTTGAAGCGACCCGGTTGTTTTAACTACGACCTTGCCGCCCTTCATGATAGTTAACTCCCCAGTTTCCTCGTTGAATTTCAGCCTGTAGTCGCCGGCTTTGACGGTTGTTCCCGCCACCGTGACATCATCTGAGAACGTTACCATCGCAGACTTGGTTTTTCCTTTGCCGAACACTGCGACGCCCGTCAGCGCCACGATTAGGAGTCCGACAGATAAATGCTTAACAAAGTACTTCATTGAACATTACCTCCCACCAGAGTCTAAGCAATAGGCGATCCTTTTCTAAGAATCTCGTTGAGAGTTAAATTCCTAAGGAAAGTGCTCCGTTCTATTCGAACTCGTCTGCTCGATTGGCATGTTTCCATTCGTCCATCTCTGGACCAAAACCAAACGAAATTACAGTAGTGCCCTAATTTGGAGTGCGATGACCTGTCATCGCTTTCGCCCGCGGCGGCTTGACGCCGCGCTGCTTGGTAATGTGCCCTTTTCGACAACTTGTGGCGAAAGGTCGCAGCGACCAAAGCGCCGACAGGTCGGCGCACTTCAAATTAGGGTACCACCGAAATTGCTGCTTGGTTGACCGCGGCAAGTCGATATCAATCAATTTGAGAAGTCGGTCACGCAGCCTGACCGATCCGCTCCGGACTCTGACCGACTCCAACTCGCACCCAAAAGCTAAAAGACTGACAAGTCACGACTTAAGTGCTTTTCAGGCTTGTGGCACGCGCACTGCCAAGAGGAGCGCGAGTCAGGCTGGGTGCATACCCGGGAAATTGAAGAAAGGTTACGAGAAACCGAAAGAGGTCGCAGCAAGCGACCGGGTCCCAGCGGCCCCCAATCTCCAAGGACATCAACGATGAGAACCCCCAAATCAACCCCAACCATCATGTGGCTGACTAGCCTGGCCATCGTGGCCGCTATGTTTGCGAGCCCTCTGCGCAGCATTGCGCAATCGGCAAACATGAAATCGGCAGCTCGCTCCGACGCTGGCTCTTCCCAAGCCAAGCATCCAGCGTTAGCTCGCTATGCGGTGAATCTGACTCGAGTCGCCCAGAACTCGTTGGCAGTTAGATCGCAGCACGAAGCCGAGCTCAATCGCGTCGTGGGCATTCTTGCCGAAAACAAAGATCGCAATCCGGTGCTAATTGGACAGGCTGGCGAAGGTAACAGCGCGGACGTAGCTGAGATAGCTCTCGGCCTGGCGCAAAAGATTTCGAGCGGCGATGTGCCGGCTTCTTTACAGAACAAGCAAGTCTTCAGTCTGAACTTGAACAAGCTTGCTGCTAATGCCAAGGATAGTGACGAATTTGTTGCTCGTCTTCAGGCTGTCTTAGCCGAAACGGCCAGCACTAACGGTCAGGTCATTCTGTTCATCGACCAGCTACATCAATTTGTTGGCAGCTACGCGCGTCAACAAGCTACGGCGGCGATACGCGAAGCGCTTGCCAACGACAACATTCAAATCGTCGGCGCCGCGACAGCTGAGACCTATGCCAGCTACATCGCAGCCGACAAGTCAGTCACGAAGTTCTTTCAAACAGTGCAGATTGGCGCCCCCGGCGACAACTCTGCGGCAACGGCGAGTTCAAAAAAGCTTTCACGAGAAGAGCGCGGCTTCGTTGGCGAAGTCATCTCCAGCGATTTGCGCGAGGCTATGCAAGCGGCCAAGTCTCCGAGCGATCGTCTCGATGTCATTTTGCAGACCGCGGATGTTCGCGATGAGCAACTGAGTGCCTTTGTTAAGCGTCACGGCGGGATCGTGAACGAGCTCATGGCCGGAGTCGGCGCCATGAAAGTTCAAATCCCAGTCAAATCAATCGAGAAGCTTGCCCATAGCGGTATGGCTGATTTCATGTCTCCCAACATCGAGCTCAAGACGCTTGGTCATATCACGACCACGACGGGCGCCGAAGCAATTCGAAATCAAAGCGGCGGCTGCCTGCTCGGGTTGATCTGTCTGAGCACGGTTGATGGTTCAGGAGTGGGTATCGCTGTCATCGACTCGGGTACGGATACAGCTCACCGGCAATTTAAGAACGGAGTTAAATACAGCAAAGATTTCACCACGGAGAATCTTTCGACTTCCGATCCCTTCGGTCACGGTACCCACGTAGCTGCTACCGCCGGCGGCACGAGCACGAGCAATGGCAATAGTTACGACGGCGTAGCGCCAGGCGCCAGCATCATCAACTTGCGAGTACTTAACTCTCAGGGTAGCGGCAGCAGTGCGGCTCTTTTGAATGCCCTGAACTGGCTCTTGACAGCTGCGGATCCGACCAGGGCGGTTAGCTCTTCTAACCCTTTGAACAAAGACAAATACGGCATCCGCGTTGTCAATATGAGTTTGGGCGCACCCGCCATTAATTCATATCGGAATGATCCGCTTTGCCGAGCAGCACGCGCGCTTGTCGATGCAGGCATCGTGGTCGTAGCAGCCGCAGGAAATAACGGCAAAGACATCAACGGCAACAAAGTTTACGGTCAGATTCACTCGCCTGGTAACGAGCCATCAGTAATCACAGTTGGCGCTACCAACACTTTCGGTACCAACTCGCGCAGTGATGATGGCGTGGCCACGTACAGTTCTCGCGGTCCGACGCGCAGCTATGTGACCGATGCCGACGGAGTGAAAGACTACGACAACATAGTCAAGCCTGAGATCGTTGCTCCCGGCAACAAGCTCATCTACGCCGAGTCGGATTCGGGCAACAGCGACAATCTATTGGTTAGGCTTCATCCGGAACTGGATTCAGGTATCAATGACGATGACAACAAAAAGATGATGTACCTCAGTGGAACCTCGATGGCTGCGCCCATCGTTGCAGGAACTGCCGCTCTCTTGCTCCAGACCAATCCCAAACTCACGCCAAACATGGTCAAGGCTATCTTGATGTGGACCGCTCAACCGCTGCGAGGCTTCAACATGCTCGAACAGGGCGCCGGTCAGGTGAACGTAGAAGGCGCCTATCGCGTCGCCAAGCTGGTCCGGACTAACCTGTCGAATTCCACGACGACTGGTTCGCCGTTCTTGACCACAAACACTCCGCCAACTCCGCAAACCACCATCAGTGGCAACACCTTTACGTGGTCGCAGGGTTTAATCATGAAGTACAGCTATGTGACGGGCGTTAACCTGATCTTGAAATACCAGCCAATCTACGGAACGGGCATCGTGCTCGGAGATGGTGATGTTTCCGGCGATGGCATCATGGTCAGTGACGGCATCCTGGTTGGCGACGGCATCGTCATGGGCGATGGCATCATGGTCAGTGACGGTATCGTTATGGGCGATGGTTTGCCATTCCTTCCTGTCAGCCAGTTGATGGGCGATGGCATCATGGTTAGTGACGGCATCGTCCTGGGTGATGGGATTGTCCTGGGTGACGGCATCATGGTTAGCGACGGCATCGTCATGGGTGATGCCTACGTGCAAGCCATGTCGAGTCGCGCACTCATCGGCGGTGACAATACTCCCTTTATGCATTGATCGCGCAGCCCCGACTAAAGAGGGAGCCTTGGGCTCCCTCTGCCCCTTTACCCACTGTGATATCAACCGCTCGCCGCTCTCACGAACAAAACGATGTCAACTGCATTTGCTCTCACTGAAACGGATTCAAGTACACCGACATCTGTGCCGAAGAGACCAGTCGCTCGGCCCTTACGAGTGCACGCGTTCTCTCAAGGTCATCAGGACGAGGTGCTTGCCTTCCTGGCGCAACGACCGATTCACACGGTGTTTATGGCTGGTTTGATTCGCGATAATGGTTTGGTTAGTTTTGCCAACCGCGGAACCTTCTACGGTTGCCGTGACGATGAAAACCGTCTTACCGCGGTCGCTCTAATTGGCCCCAAAACAGTAATTGAGGCTCGCGATGACGCAGCGATGGAAGTATTCGCTGGACTGATCCCGAATAACCTCACTTCTCATTTGGTAAGAGGCGAGCAGGGCCAAATCGATTACATCCTGACAAGGTATGCGGAGTCAGGCCGATCGCCGAGACAGTTAAGCAACGAGCTTCTGCTCGAGCAGACAGAAGTCGCTGCGAGCGCGGTTGGTGAACCGCGACTCAGACTCGCACACTCGGATGATTTGGAGTCGGTAATCTCGATAAATGCCGCGTTGGCCTTTGAAGAGAGTGGATTGAACCCCTTGCTGCAAGATGGCCAGGGTATGTGGGCGCGCACAGCGCGCCGGATCGATCAGGGGAGGGTTTGGATTCTGGTTGAAAAGGACCGATTGATGTTCAAAGCGGACATCATCTCGGAAACTCCTGAAACCATATTCATCGAAGGCGTCTACGTTCAACCGGATGTACGGCGTCAGGGTTATGGGTTGCGTTGCATGACCCAGCTTGCACGCAACACTCTAAGCCGCTTCGGATCCGTTTGCCTGGTCGTGAACGACGAAAACGCGCGCGCGCGTGCGTTTTACGAAAAGCTCGGCTACAAGATCCGCTCGGCCTACTCCACCGCTTATTTCTCGGCAGTCTAAGGACCTCCCATAGTGGAAGCCACCGCGAAACTAGGTGAACTGCAGAAAAGTGCAACGACCTTCCAATGGCTGACGATCGGCCTGGCGGGGTTGCTTTTTGTGTTTGAAAGTCAACATCTTCCGATTGGACGGATCGACTTTCGCTTTCTGCTAATCACGATCTTAACCCTTATTGTCAGCGCTCGCGTGGCGGTGAAGATCCCTCGCTTCAACGTCAGCGTCACAGTGTCTGACACCTTTGTTTTCATCGCGATGCTGGTCTACGGTGGGGAGCTGGCGTTGTTGCTGGCAGCCGCGGATGGATTGATCACCGGCGCGCGCGCCGGGAAAAAGGTCCGCACGATACTCTTTAGTGCCGCGGTGATGATCTGCTCGACGTTCCTTTCGATCCAGACGTTGACCTACCTTTTCGGACCGCCAATGCAGTTGGTGCAGCAGCCCTTCGCCGGTCTTGCCGGTGGGATTTGCGCCATGGCACTCGTGCAGTACGTCGCCAGCACGAGTCTCGTTGCCTTGGGCATGTCTCTCAAACACGGGCAGTCGTTTTGGCAGATTTGGTCTCGAAACTGCATCTGGTCTTCACTGACCTACTTTGTTGGCGGCATCGTCGCCGGCTTCATCGCGACTCGGATTGAGACCGCCGGTTTGTACGTCGTCTTTGTTGCGTTCCCGATGGTTTTCATTCTGTACTTCACTTATCAGAAGTACCTGGAAGACATCCGCAGCAACGCAGCCAAAGCTGAAGAAGCCGAGCGCGATCGAGTTGAGGCTGAACGAGCTCGAGCAGATGCGGAACGTCAGCGCGCTGAGCAGGCCGAGCGTCACGTCGAAGAGCTGAATCACTATATTTCCGAACTCGAGCGCACCAGCCGAGCCTTGCAGGAGAGCAAGGACCACTTTCGTCACGCAGCCTTTCACGATTCGCTCACTGACCTGCCGAATCGGAGTTTGTTCTCAGACTATTTGAAGCTCGCGATTGAGCGTAGCAAGCGGCAAAACGATTACCTGTTTGCGGTGCTCTTTCTCGACCTCGACCGTTTCAAATACATCAACGACAGTCTCGGTCATAGTTGCGGCGATCAGCTGATTGTCGATCTCGCGCGCAGACTTCAGGGGTGTTTGCGACAGGTTGATACGGTTTCGCGTTTTGGCGGTGACGAGTTTGCGATTCTGCTCGATGGAATTAGAGATCCAAGCGACGCGATTCGAGTTGCCGAGAAGATTCAGGAAGAGCTGTTGAGGCCCTTCGAGCTGGGCGGTCACGAAGCTTTTACCTCGGCGAGTATTGGCATCGCCCTTAGCTCAGGCGGTTACGATCAGCCCGATTTTATTCTTCGCGATGCTGACACGGCGATGTACCGCGCCAAGGATGCCGGTAAGGCGCGCTACGAGCTTTTCGATCTCGAGATGCACTCGCGAGCTGTGATTCGCATGCGGCTTGAGAATGACCTGCGCCGCGCCGTCGAGCGAAACGAGTTTTGCGTCTTCTATCAACCGATTATCAGCGTCGCCACCGGCAGGCTTTCCGGTTTCGAAGCGCTGGTTCGCTGGGAACATCCTGAACGTGGGCTGGTGGCGCCGTCAGAGTTTATTCCGGTAGCCGAAGAGACCGGCTTGATTGGATCACTGGGCTCCTGGATTCTCGAAGAGTCCTGCCGTCAAATGCACGCGTGGCATCAACTGCATCCGGCCAATCGCGCGCTGACGATGAATGTAAACTTGTCTTCGAAACAGCTGATTCAATCAGGGCTGGTCCAGGAAGTGAAAACGATTCTGAAAAAGACGGGCTTGCCGGCGCGCAGCTTGAAGCTTGAGATTACCGAAAGCGTAGTCATGGAAAACGCTGAATTAGCGACGAACATGCTAAGACAGCTTTCCGATCTCAACGTTCATTTGTGCATCGACGATTTTGGCACCGGGTATTCGTCGCTTAGCTACCTGCACAGATTCCCGGTCGACACTTTGAAGATCGATCGCTCCTTCGTTAACAGGATTGAGGAGAAGGACGAGAACGTTGAAATCGTGCGAACCATCGCCACGCTGGCACGCAATCTGGGGATGGAAGTTGTGGCTGAGGGCGTCGAGTCTTCTGAACAGCTCGCTTGTCTGAGGTCGCTGAATTGCGAATACGCTCAGGGCTATCACTTCTCGCGGCCTCTTAACGCAGAAGCCGCGGCCGGCTTCATCGAAAGCGACCGCAGCCGCCGTCCGGAAGAGAACATGGCGCATGGCCCATCGCTGGAGGCTGAAAAGCTCGAGTTGGTTGCATAGTGTGTAGGGGCGGACCTGTGTGTCCGCCCTACCTTGAATGCCACAAAACGAAAGGACGGACACACAGGTCCGCCTCTGCGACTACTTATCCCGCAGAAATCTTTCACACCGAGATATCTTCTTTTTGAGCTGTTCAACTCGAGCTGCGGGACGACCCTCACCAGCCTTCTGATACTCAGTTTGCGCGCTCAGCCATTGTGAATGTGAATCTCTTTTGCCCTCTTCAGCCCTGGCCGCGTGCACATCACCAAGCCTCTCGTGGATTAAGCTGAGGTGACTGCCTTCTTTCGACGGGTCTGTGTTCACGCCGCCTTCCAGTTGCTGATAGAGCGATTGATACTGTCTCAACGCACTATCGAAGTCTCGAACGGCCAGCAGCGTGTCTCCAAACTCTGCGGCAGCGTTGAATGAGAGGTTTCTGTACTCGTGGTTAGCGGGATCCTCACGCGACAACGTTTCGAAAATCTTCATCGCGCTCGCGTACTCAAGAAACGCGCGCTTTTTGTCGGCGGCTTGCAGGAGCGTGCTGGCAAGTGTCTGGCGAGCCAGGCCAAGTTCGTAACGCGCATTCGGGTTCTTTTCGTCAGCGATGGCGGTGCGCTCAAAATAGTGAAGTGCGGCCGTAATCTCGCTCGCTGCGGCTTTCGGATCGCCTGCTGAGACCAGCGCTTCGCCATAATTGTTTTGCGCGATTGCTGTGAGCCTTCGATAACGATCGTTGTCAGGGTCAATGACAACTAATTTCTGCACCGTCTCTTTTGATAGTTGGTGATGTCTGGCTGACTGAAGAAAAAGTTGATTAGCATTCGCCGGGTCGTCTGAATCAGCGGCGACTTTGGCAGCCCGGCGGTAGCGATCCCCGAGGCGTTGATAAACGGTTCCCAGCATGGTGAGAAAATCCACTCGAGCCGGTTCGGCTCGGACGAGGTCTTCCAGGATCGATTGAGCTTGCTGAAACAGTGCCATGTGCTGATCTGAGCTGAGTCCGCTGGTCATGTCGGACTGCAGCATGTAACTGCGGGCCAGCTTCAATTTGTGATCGCGGTTGTCAGGGTTAGCTTTGACAAGATCCTCGCTAATGGATCGAGCTTTCCCAATGAATTCCGCAGTCTGCTTGTCACCGCCCACTCCCATGGTGAGCACCAACGCCTGATAAGCATCTCGCAGATCGATTCTCGGTTGCTCGTCGGATGGCGCAGCGGACGCAGCCAGTGCTTCAAAGAGCACGATCGCTTTTCGATAACTAATAATTGCGCCGGCGGTATCACCGACATTAGCGGCGTAGGCTTTGCCTTGAACATCCGCTACTTTGAGATAGGCAAGCGCAAGTTCTTTTTGTAAGGAGCGATCACCGGCGGCATCCTGGGAAAGGCGATCAAGATACGCGAGCGCATCCTTGACAAGCATCTCGCGGACCTGCGTTGAGCCGGGAAGTTTCTCGATCGCGTCGTGGTACTTAAATACAACTGAGCGCGCTAACTCGCGAACTTCGTTGAAACGCTTTTCAGCCAACGCGCGCTGTTGCTCGGCACGCCGGGCTTGATAAAGCGTCGCTCCGATTCCTGCAAGCACAGTCAATAACAAAAGCGCCGCCGCCACCGTCGCGGCTTTGTTGCGCTGCACGAACTTGCTCGTCCGGTAACGCAGCGTGTCGGAACGAGCGCTGACTGGCAGGCCTGCGATATATCGTCGCAGGTCTTCTGAAAACTGATCGACTGAACCATAGCGGCGAGAAGGATCTTTACGCAGTGCCATCAACACGATGTTGTCAAGATCACCCCGGAGGGATTTGGGATTGCTGATTGCTGAATGCGGTTTCGATTGCTGAATGCTGATTGCTGATTGCTGATTGGACTTATCCTTGACGCCTCCGCCTTTTTTCAAATCCGCATTCAGCATTCCGCATTCAGCAATCGCCCGGCTTGGCCGGGGCGGTTCGGTCTCGCAGATAATCCGAGCGACTTCATCGGGCCGCCGGTTGGGGAAGTCGTAGGGATGGCGGCCGGTTAGTAATTCGTAGAGAACCACTCCAAGACTGTAGACGTCGGTAGCGGTAGTGATGCTCGTGTCACCGCGAATTTGTTCGGGGCTCGCATACTCCGGCGTCATCAACTGCATTGCCGTGGCTGTTCTCGCCATTTCTTCCGCGTCGGGCGAAAGCAGCTTGGCGATGCCAAAGTCCAGGAGCTTGGGCGTTCCCTCAGTCGTAACCAGAATATTCGAAGGCTTGATATCGCGATGAATCGCCAGATGACGGTGAGCATAGCTGACAGCGGCACAGACTTCGCGGAAAAGTTTTACCCGCTCGTTGATGTCTAAATTTCTATCATCGCAGTACTCATCAATTGTCGATCCCTCGACGTACTCCATCACGAAGTACGGGAGTCCGTCATCTGTAGTCCCGCCGTCCAGCAGATGTGCGATGTTTTGATGTTCGAGGTGGGCAAGAATCTGACGTTCGTTTCGAAAACGCCGCAAGGTGTCATCGGTATCCATGCCGCGCTTGATGACTTTGATCGCGACACGCTTTGCAAATCCGTCAGTGCGCTCGGCCAGATAAACGGCGCCCATACCGCCGCGACCAATCTCCTCGATGACGCGATATGGACCTAGCCTTATTCCGATAAATGAGGACTCCGAGGTTTCCAGCGATTGCAGGCTTGCGAGATGGACTGGCGAAGACTCGAGGAAATGCGGATCGTAGGCATCAGCCGCCAGCAGTCGCTCGACCTCAGACCGCAGGGCTTCGTCGCCATCGCACTCACTTTCGAGAAAGGCGGCGCGTAATTTCGAGTCTTTATCGACCGCCGACTGGAAGATTGCCTTAACCTGACGCCAGCGCTCGGGAGAAAATGCTTCAGACATAAGTTGTACTGCAGGCTGCCAGCCTGCAGATCTTGATTCACACAAACCTTGAGAGAGACTGGCAGGGAACCCACTGACAGGCTGGCAGCCTGTCATACGATTTGATTTTGCAGCCACGCCTTTGCGGTTCGCCATTCACGCTCGACCGTCGCCGTAGAACTTGCCGTCACCTCGGCTACTTCCTTCACCGTCAAACCGCCAAAGAAACGCAACTCTACGATCTTCGCCTGCTCCGGGTCGAATTCGGCAAGTCTTTTCAGAGCATCGTCAAGGAGAACAACGTCAACTTCCTGAGTGCCGGGCATACTGACGACTTCATCGATTGAAAGCCTGGTTGCGGCGCCGCCACGCTTCTCAGCATTGTGACTGTGAGCGTGATTGACAAGGATCCTGCGCATGGTCTCAGCGGCAATGCTGAAAAAGTGCGCTCGGTTTTGCCAATCCACTTCGCGCTGATCGATTAGGCGAAGATAGGCTTCGTGCACAAGCGCCGTCGGCTGCAATGTATGACTGCCGCGCTCTTTCCTCATAAAGGCATCAGCGAGACGGCGCAACTCGTCGTAGACCGCCGGCAGCAGTTGATCGAGCGAGTCTCGCTTGCCATTACTCACGTCGACAAGCATTTGCGTAACACTTGACTGCGCATCTTCCAGCATGGTCGCGAATTCTACTCGGTCTGTACCGCAGGCTGCCAGCCTGGGAGCGCAGGCATCCTTGCCTGCCTTAGCTGCGGGTAAAGCGGCTTCGAATCAATAGAGCCTCGTCCAACTTAACGGCAGCTCTTACTCGACTTTAGCAGGCAGGGATGCCTGCGCTCCCAGGAGGGGGTGATGGATTTGAGCCTTCTTTCCTGCGATTACTCATAGAAGACGTACTCTGCCCGACCTCGAAGAAGGAGATTCTTGAGACATGAGTTCCCGAACGAAAACTTTCAACAAGCTCGTTGAATATTCATTTTTGATCTTTGCGTTGCTATTTGGCGCGCTTTACACCGTCTGTCATGGCGAAACGCTTTGGACGCACAAGCCCGCTGAAGACATCAAGTGGTACCGGCTTAATGAGTCGGGCACTTTGCTGGTTGGCACCGACAGCAGTCTTTACGCGCTTGAGCCCGAAACCGGCCAGATCGCCTGGAAGCGCGACGATTTGCGCGGCATCGCTGAATATCAAGTGCAGGAGATTCCCGGGACGCCGTTGTTGCTCGCTCCCCAGAATTCCGGTTCGTTTCAAAAGGGAACCAAGCTCTATGCGCTCGACATATTGACGGGCAAAACCGTTTGGGAAACAGAAAAGCTCAAGGGAGTCACTGTCCAGGTCACGCCAGTTTATGAGAAGGACATGGTCGTGCTCCTGACCGTTCAGGACAACTCGAGGTCTAAGGACAAGCCCGACATCATCGCCTTGCGTTTGTCCGATGGTTCCATGCTTTGGGAGTCAGAGTTCACCGACAACGTCGATCTTTATGGAATTGAACGAGGCAGCAAGTACTTTCCCAAATACGATCTCAGTGGCGCACAACCGCCAATCTACGAAGCCGACTCGATCTACTTCACCTACGCCGGGCTACATCGATTCGATCTCACTACCGGCAAGCTGATGTGGAAAGTCTCTTACGATGTTACCGAAGGCAAGATCAAGAAAGGTAATGCGCAGGCAGTCATCGACGGTGACACAATCTTCACTTCGGCTAAGGGCCAGGTGCGCGCAATCGATAAGGCGAGCGGAAATATCAAGTGGACTTCAAAGGACTTCGGCGGCGCCATCGCTGAGATGCAGCGACGCGACAATGTGCTCTATGGACGCTTGGGCGGGACTTTCTATGATTTTGGCAAGCGAGAATACAGCTTGAAGAAACCGTTGGGAGTGGTTGCGTTGGACAAGGCCACGGGAGCGCCGATCTGGTCCTATGACAAAGCAGACGACAGTATCACCAACATGGCGCTGTTTCCCGATCTGAACACATTGTTGATAGCCGACAGCAAGAACTTGATCGGTCTCGACACCACCAGCACCGGTAAAGTGAAAGAAGCTTTCAAAGTAAAGCTCGAGTTCAAGTTCAACTTGGGCGCCGCGGCGACGGTTGCGAAGGTGGGCAAGTTTGCCTTTGGCGGACTGAGCGCGTTGGGCTCGAAAGGCGGAGATACGACTGATGAGCCCATCGCCATCATTAAGCGGGAAAGTGGCCCGGCGATCGTGCGAGGCAAGCAACACCTGATTGCATTTGATCCGCAGACCAGACAGATTATTTGGTCAACCAAGTATGCCGCTCCAGGAGTTCCTGGTTGGCAGAAGATTGCGATGACCGCGATTACAATCGCAGCGGCTTTTACATCGAATGCTGCTGAAGCGTCTTATGCGGCGCAAGGTTTCAGCTCGTCGGCAAACCATGAAAACAGAAACTTCATCAACCTGATGTCGAGCTATGAACAATTCATGTCCAAACGCTACAGCGCTACGAAGTCGGAAGGGAATTATGTCTACGTGCTGACCGACTTGAAGATCGAAAAAGAGAAAGGCGCGGGATTGATCGGCGTCAATATGAACACCGGCCAGGGTGATCGTCAGATTCTTTTCAAGGACAAAGAGCCTGATTATGAAGTTGATGAAGCCTTTGGACGCGTCTTCAATTTGAAGAGCGCCCGCGAGCTCTCCGCCTTTGTGATTAAATGAGTTGTGTCAGCAGGCGTCGGGGCAGAGTAAAGACTATCCACAGATTGCGCAGATTTCACCGATTATGAGCTGGATTGCGAACCAAAGACTCTTACATCTGTGGAATCTGCGTAATCTGCGGATGTCTTTTACGCTAATGGTAGCTTTTGCTCTCTTGGTTGTTTCTGCCTTTGCGCAGCAAACGGCTGAGGAATACATCCGGCGCGGCAAAGAACAACTGGAGAAGAAACAATATCTTGACGCTGCAGCCAGCTTCGAAGCCGCCGTCAAAGCCGATCCTAATCTTCCCGAAGCGTATTACTATCGCGGTACGGTCCAGCTTGATCGCCCCAAAGCCATCTCCGACTTCTCCAAAGCAATCGAGCTAAAGCCCAACTACGCCGAGGCATTTTATCAGCGCGGTTTGGAATTTGATCTTGCCAGCAAGTCGAAGGAAGCTCTGCGCGATTACAACCAGGCAATTGAGCTGAATCCAAAGTACATTGAGGCCTACATGGGTCGGGCAGTCATCTACATGCTCGATAACAAATGGCCGCTGGCGATTGCGGACTACACCAGGATCATCGAGCTGAGACCTGACGGTACCAGCTACTACATGCGAGGCAATACTTATTTGGAGTTTAAGCAGGCAGCTAAAGCGATAGCTGATCTGACGACCTCCATCAAACTCGATCCGACCTATTACTGGAGTTACAAGCAGCGCGCGAAGGCGTACATGCTACTGGGAAAATACAGTTCGGCTCAGGCGGATGAGCGGAAGGCGGCGCAGCTTGGACCTCCGAAGGCTAATTAATTACAAAAGCGCGAATAAATTGTGGTATCGGCGTTATGTCGATGTGACTTGGTTCACAGGCGGCTTGACCTTGAATCGCGACTCACGGGCGAGACGCCCGTGCCACGTGTGCGCCGTCTTGTGACTCTGTCCCTTCCTCATGTAGCATTGCGCGCGAAGGAACCCAGTTTGGCTGTGGTTGCTTTGCCTTAATCCAAATCAACAATCCGAGAAATTCAGCGAAGACCCTTGCATGCCGAAGGGCCAGGTTGAGAACCAATTATGTGTACCGATAGACGAGACTTCCTTCGCATGTCAGCGGCCGGTCTGGCCGGCGCGAGCCTCCTGGCCTCAGACGCCTTCGCGCCCAACGCCGCAGCCCAACAACGCGAAACTCCTGAAGCGATTCGCAAGCTCAAAAGAATGACCGATGGCATTGCGCCGATAACAATCGAGCAGCGCCGCGAGCGTATTGCTAAAGCGCAGCGGTTGATGGAGCAAAACAAGATCGACGCTATCTACATCGAGCCCGGCACCAGCATGTCGTATTTCACCGGCATGCGCTGGGGCACGAGTGAGCGCATGTTTGCTGTAGTCATTCCGGCGAGAGGCGAACTCGCGTGGGTCTGTCCAAAGTTTGAAGAAGAACGCGCGCTCGAGCTCATAAAGATGGGTAAAGACGTGCGTACCTGGGAGGAAGACGAGAGTCCCTACAAGCGCGTGGTGCAGATCCTGCGAGATCGCGGGCTTCGTTATCGCACCGTTGGCATCGAGGAACGAGCGCGGTTTTTTCTCTTTGACGGCATTCGCAAAGAAGCCCCGGGCGTTCGTTTTGTCAGCGCCGATCCGATCACGGCAGGTTGTCGAATGCATAAATCTCCAGCGGAGCTCGCTCTGATGCAGAAGGCTAACGACCTCACCATCATTGCTTACAAAGCAACGCACGACACCATGCGCGAGGGGATGACTCAGGACGAATTTTCGGGCAACTGCTCAGCAGCGTTTCGCGCGTTGGGTGTCCAAGGCGGGATCTTTGTCAGCTTTGGAAAGTACACTGCGTTTCCGCATGGCAGTAGCACTCCACAGAAGTTGAAGGAAGGCGACGTAGTTTTGATGGATGGCGGCTGCAGTGTCGATGGCTATCAGTCCGATATCACGCGGACGTTTGTATTTGGTAAGGCCTCGTCACGTCAACGCGAAATCTGGGACCTCGAGAAGAGATCGCAGGACGCCGGGTTTGCTGCTGCCAAAGTCGGTGCGGCCTGCGAAGTTGTAGACGCGGCAGCCCGAAAAGTAATTGTTGACGCTGGCTTCGGGCCTGATTACAAAGTGCCCGGTCTCCCCCATCGAACTGGTCACGGGATTGGAATGGATGGTCACGAATGGACGAACTTCGTTCGCGGGAATAAGACGCCGATTCAACCGGGCATGTGTTTTAGCGACGAGCCAACCGTCGTGATCTATGGTGAGTTTGGCATCCGGCTCGAGGACTGCTTGTACATCACCGAAAACGGTCCAAAGTTTTTCACCGAGCAGAGCAGGTCAATTGATGAACCGTTCTAACGCAAATTACGCACAATAAAAAGCGAGTTGGGGTCACCTGCTCCGCAGGCTGCTTAGAGCCGAATGTGAATGAGAATAAAGATCCACGAGATAAATGGATAGACCAATGAAGCGAACATTTCTCTTTCTCAGCCTAATTCTTTGTCTCGTCATAATTCCAAGCGCCCGCCACACGAGCGCGGTCACGCGCGAGAAGAACTTCACGGCCTGGTTCTTCGTCGAGGTCGAAACCACAGTCCATCGTAAGAGCGATACGGAACGCGACGAACCGGCAGAGCGACGTTGGTATATTTCAAATGCGGCGATTCAGCCTGAAGATGTGCCGACCTACTCGCTCGTCAAGAAAACGATTATTCCGTACTTCACTAAGACTGTGACGGATCCAGCCGAAGCGAAAGGCTTCATCATTGATTACTACGATAACGATGTCCGACTTAACGGCGAGTCATCTTTCGCAAACTACGCAACGCGAGAAGAAACGGAAGAGGCGCGAAAGAAGGCGATCGATTATCGAAAAGATCAGAGTGGAAACATCTATTCCTTTGAGCTCGCTCTCGGAGCCGCAAAAGGTGAAGAGACCAGCAAGCCGAAATTGATCTACCGCGACAAGGAACAGCCAAACTACGAACCTAAATAAGCCGGAAAACAGGTGTTTAGAGTTCAATCTTTAGATTGTGTGCTCGCGAAGTTACAAACTGAAGTTTTGAACTCTGAACGCCTGTTGTCGAGCTTGAGTCGCCCGGTTGCAACTGTTGTAATGAAATAACTCATGATCAAAACTCTAGCTATCTCTCTATTCCTGGTCGCCTGTTCCTTTTCCATCGCAGCGCAAGATTATTCCGTAGCACCCGGGAAACATGTCGGTGAAATCAGCCTTGGCATGCCTCGCGACGCTGTCTGGTTATCACTCGGCAAGCCAACGAAGGTAATGCGTTGGCCTCGCGGCTTGCTCAAAGACTCGTGGCTTGGTCCGGAGCATCCCAATTCAGAAGAGACTCAAATATTCCTAAACGTGATCTATCGCGCCCGTCGCGTCGTTCAAATCGAATTCAACGAGCCAAAGTACAAAACGGGCGAGGGCATTTCAGTTGATAACACGCTCGCTCAGTTTCGAGCAGCCTACAAGCGTCCGATTGTTAAAGCGTTTGGTTACGACGACGGCGAGGGTAGTGGTTACGTTGGTTATTACTACGATGCCATGAAGCGAGGCATCGCCTTCACTTTCCGAACTCAGGATCAATTTGATGCCCGCACTATTCCCGAGGCGCTTTGTGTTCACGTCGCCGGCAGTCAGGTGATTGTCGAGCCGCGAGGTAAACCGCAGCGCCCGACCGACGAAGTTCCGCTGCCGAAGGATGCCGCCTCGCAGCAATTCCAGCATGCGAGCAAAAAAGCTGATCGACAGTCGTCACCAGAAATCATCGCTGTTATTAATCAATTTTGGCAGGGGCTCGGCGAACTCGATGCCGAGAAGCTCAAGCAAACGATGGATTGGCCGATCACGATTGTCGAAGTCTCGCCTTCGGGCCGGACCAGGTCTTTAGTAATGAACAATCCGACCGAGTTTGACCAGGAGTTTATGAAGACTCCGGCGCCGGCGCGGGAAAAACATCGCAGCGAGTTCTATGGAGTCAGGCCGGTTGGTTTTGTAGTCGAGCTGATCGGCTCCAATCTAGCCTCAGTGTCGTATGGCTATCGATTGCCCCGGGATATCATCGAGAAAGATCCAGCGAAGGGACAAATCAACAAGGCCGTGGCCATACTTCGCCGCAACGACCGGCCCGGCAGCCCGTGGAGGATTATTTTCATAACGCTCCCGGCCTAAGCCAAGACACGAACGATTTGCCATATATCATTTGCCATTTTTCATTGATCATTTCATTTCCAGCGTTGAGAGATCTGCGATAAGGTCTCTGCGCGGCTCGTTTGAGAGCAATGAAAAATGACAGTTGGCAAATGATATATGGCAAATCCAATGAGGCCACTTGCTGAGATAAACGAGCCTTGAACAAGCGACCATCTAATGCCAACCACATTAATTGACGACAAAGTTTGGTGGGACTGTCGTCGCAAACTCAACGGCATTTGTGAAGAAGTTTCGGCAGCCATCGCCGCAGGCCAGAACGTTCTGCTCCTCGCCCACTTCGAGGCGACCTTATCCGAGATTGAAGCAACGCTAAGAAGCCGATCGGTTGAGATTGAAAGACTGGCCCGGATTGATTCATCAATCTTGTGCTCCGGAGTTAGCGGCAAAGCCTGGTCCGGACTGGCAAGATTTCTTTCCACACCGATTCCGTCGACTGATGACTGGGGCGCAATCAAACTTCAACATCCGTCGATGATGACAGGGAATCTAATTAACATCATCGTGGCGGAACACTATCCGCTTCGTTCACGTGACGAACAGCTGGTAGCCGCTACCAGCGTGTTAGCTTGCGAAGCACAGCTGACGTTTCATCTGTCGTTGGACGATCCGTTACTGACTAATTTTGGGGTTCAGTCTGTTCAAGACCTTGGTAAGCGGCTTGGGATGGATGAAGAGACTTTTCTGTCGCATCCAATGATTACTCGAGCTATTCGATCAGGTCAGGAGAAAATCGAGCGTGGGGTCCCCCGCGACTTACCAGCCTGGTCCATCGACGATTGGTTCAAACACAATTTACCGAAGTAGATAAGGCGTTGGGAGGGAAGATCTATATAAATAGATCGGCTGGTACCTTAAAGTAGCCTGCCAAAGCTCTTGCGTGAGTCTTGCTTATCGCGCGCTTTCCACTAAGAACTTCGGAAGCTATGCCTTTCGATCCGAAAACGTCTCGAAGGTCACTTTGTTTGATTTCGCGTGCTTCCATAAGATGTTGTAGTACTTCGAGTGGAGAGGCCTCTCTAGGCTGATAATAAAGTTCTTCGAAGGCCTGGATGAGCGCGGCGAGCAATTTGAGAAGTTTTTCTTCTTCCGGCGAGATCGCTTCACCTTTCGTCATTAATTTTTCAACTATTGCTAACATTCGCTCATTCTCTTCTTCAGTTTCAATGACGACAGGCATGGCCCGAGAGAGAAGCCTTCTATAACGTGCCGGGTCAATCCTCCGAACTGTTCTGGTCATTCTTTCCATTTTCCTAAATCGTACTCTTGATGTGTCAGCACCGCTACGATAAAAAGCGTCTGACTTCGATAAACTAATCTGCCAATTAATCTGTATTTATTTCCACGAATATTAAAGACGGTATATCGGCCAACTACATCAGCAGCGGGATAGACGCGCTTCGCATCTGTGAGATTCTGCCAATTAGATCTTTTTGCCGTTCGGTACCAGGCGGTTAAAGCGCTGTCTGCATCCCTGTACCGCAAAGAGAACTCTCGAATTTTCTTGTAACTGATTACGTTCACAAACGTAACCTCCTTCTCTAAAATCGGTTACTTGAATGCGCATGGCGACCTCCGGTAAAGGGTTTTGGTACCTCGTTGGTGCTTTGGGGCTTAGATTCGGATGTGTCCCTCGGTGAGGGCCCATCGAACGGGATGTTCTCAAAGTGAGAACTGCTTGTCAAGTGGGAATTTCTTGAGAAGCAATGGTGGTCTTGTGATTTCAGGTGACCTGAGATCAATCACGTGAAACTCAAAGTACGAAGATCACAACGACTCGCCGCAGCGACTTTCTTGCTACGTTCAGCCGCGATAGGATCCGGCGATACTGCAGATCAGCCAGACGAGCAGGAAGGCCAGCACCGCAGCCAGAGCGCTGAGCGCATAAGCCAGTGAAGTCTCAACTACCTCAGGAACTTTTTTTGTGTCGGACATTTTCTTTTTACCTCGCGAACTTCGGTAGCTAATCGCTAAGAAGAAGTCTCACCCAACTTGCGCTCGAGTGGACTGGGAAGAAACGCGCCCTTAAACCTGGTGCGCCACCAATGGCGGCGAAAAAATCAATACGTAGTGTCATTCACAAACTCGCAATCGCCCGGCTTCTTCTCTTTGCACGGATGCTTGATCAGGACGATCACTAACCCCGTCATCAGGACTATGAAAAGCGCCAGGAACATTTTGTCTTTCTTTGAGAAATCCGACTTCGGCTTCGGCGTCTGGCTGTCTTTCTCGATTCGCACCAGGTCCGCCCTCGTAAGCTGACGGGTCTTCATCGTCCGCAATTCAGAGTCGAAGTACTCTTTCAAATCAGGCTTCTTTCCAGCTGGCGAGTTCCGCAGATTTTCCGGCATGACTCGATCAGGCTGACTTTGCGCCCTAATATTCCGAGGCTGGAAGACGAGGATTACCAGGGCAAACATGAGAAACGAGGCAAGGAGTTTTCTTGACATAGTGTCCCTTCGGCCGACCGAGCCAAATTTGGGGGCGATGCCTGGAGTGAAATCCGGCGCGAAGCTGCAAGCTTGCGCTCCGCAGCCACATCCCAAAGTCCGTTGCTCGCCCTTCGCCGGTTGGATTACAATGAGCGCGCTTCGGATTTGTCCAAGTTTCAACAGAATTGCAACTGAAAGTGTGCGCGATTTTAGAGATCGGGCCTGGGCAAGTCCTCAGAAAGCGCTCAAAAGGTCCTCAAAGATTTTTCTCAAAGTCGTTTTATGGGCGAGCAGGAAAGTAATTTCTACGAATTTGGCCGGTTCCGTCTTGACGCGGGGGAGCGTGTGCTTCGTCGTGACCGCGAACTTGTGCCATTGACGCCCAAAGTTTTTGACATTCTGCTGGCATTGGTCGAGCGCGGCGGCCACCTTGTCGAGAAGGACGACCTGATGAAGCGCGTCTGGCCGGATACATTCGTCGAAGAGGGCAATCTGACCCAGAATGTGTCGATGCTGAGAAAGGCGCTGGGAGAGAATCCGGGCAGCCCGCAGTTCATTGAGACCGTGGCGAGGCGCGGTTACCGGTTCGTGGCAGCTGTTAAGGCAGGAGAAGGCGCCCTCGAATTTCCCGGCTACACAAAAATTGATTCTGGTTCCGAAGACGCGCCCAAACCTTTAGTCACCGAACTTCCCAAAAAGAACGGCCACGCTGCTGCGACGGCGGCGGAGTTAGTCGCTGCCGCGCCGGCGCAACCTGGAATTCGAAATCGCATTTTGGTTTTCGGTCTCGCTGCCGCCCTAATTGCGGTGGTTGGTGTCGTCTATTTCACCGGACTGGGTAAGGCGGGTTCGGCCGCTCCGATCGACTCAATCGCGGTGCTTCCTTTTGTCGATGAGGCTGGTGGATCCGATGCACAGTACCTCAACGACAAAATCGTGGACAGTCTCGTCAACAGCCTTTCAAAACTCCCCAAACTTCGCGTGGTTCCCCGCAGTGTTGTTAACAATTACCGAGGCAAGGATATTGATCCACGCCAGGTCGGTCGCGAATTGAATGTACGCGCGGTCGTAACCGGTCGAGTACACCGCTACGGCGACACGATTAGTATCCAGGCAGATTTGATTGACGTGGACAACGTCGCGCAGATTTGGGGTCAGCTTTATGACCGCAAGCTAGCCGACATGTTGCTCGTGCAGGAAGACATCTCGCGAGATATTTTTGAGAATCTGCGTCTGAAACTCAATGTGGAAGAGCAGAAACATCTCGACGCGTACCGCTTTTACTTGAAAGGCCGCAACGCCTGGAACAAACGCACCGCCGATAGCTTGAAGCAGGGCGTCGATTTCTTCCAGCAGTCAATCAATACCGATCCGAATTATGCTCCGGCGTATGCCGGCCTGGCGGATTGCTACAACATGCTGGTGGTTTATGGCGCCAGCCAGCCGCGCGACGGTTTTCCTAAAGCGAAAGAGGCAGCCATCAAAGCGCTCGAGATCGACGAGAATCTGGCCGAAGCACATTCCTCCCTCGCCTTCATTAAATTCCGCTGGGATCGTGACCGGGTTGAAGCCGAACGCGAATTTCTGCAAGCGATCAAGTTGAAACCAAACTATGCGCCCGCGCACCAATGGTATAGCTCATTTCTGATTTCGTTGGAACGAGTGGACGAGGCTATTGCCGAAGCGAAGCGAACCGAAGAGCTGGAGCCGCTGGCCTTCACAGCGAGCTCGCATCTCGGCTGGATTTACTATCTTGCCGGCCAAAGCGATCGGGCGATTGAGCAATGCACCAAGATTCTCGCGCTCGATCCGAATTCTTTTCCAGCACGCCGGTATCGCGGTCTGGCTTATGAGCAAAAGGGCATGTACCGCGAAGCTATCGACGAATTTCAAAAAGGCGTGAAGGTGTCGGGCAGCCCGTTAATGCTGGCTTTGCTCGGACACGCTTATGCAGCCTCGGGACAAAAGTCGGAAGCTCAGCGAGTGCTCAACGAGCTGGCTGACTTGCAGAATCGCCGCTATGTTTCCTCATACACAGTCGGCGCGATCTATGCCGGTCTGGGCGACAAAGATCAGGCGTTCAAGTGGCTTGAGAAAGCCTACGACGAGCGAGATGTCTGGTTGATGAATCTGAAGGTCGATCCGGTTTTCGCCAAAATCCGATCCGACAAACGATTCCCCGACCTGCTCGCCCGCGCCGGACTCACGCCGTAACCTGGCTAATCGTTCATCTCATTCACACTCGGTTTCAAGGCAATGAAATACTTGACTCAGGCAGACGTTGACTGAGCGCTGAGCGATTAAAATTTTAGGCCACAGATGAACACGGATATCAACGGCCTGAATATATCGGAATTTTAGATCTGTGTTACTCCGTGTTTCATCTGTGGCCGAGAATGAACTACGTACGGGCGGTGTGATCTTTGCTGGGTCAAAGTATCTAGTGCGGTTTCAGCCGGTGAAGTCACTCCAGTGATAATGAATCGATCGGTCTTCCTAATCTAAACCCATGATCAAAATAATCCGCGCCGTCACTCTGTGTGCGCTCGCGCTCTGCTTGTGTGCTTCGAGCCTTTTCGCTCAACAGCTCCGCGGCGTCACTCCTGAAGATTATTTCGCGTTCGAGTTCATCGCTGACCCGAACCTTGCGCCTGACGGAAAATTGGTCGCGTACGTGGTGACCAAAGTCGATCGCAATCAGAACCGCCGCAACAGCTCTATCTGGATGGTTGCGACGGACGGCTCGCGGGCGCCGTGGCAATTCACCACGAGTCCTCAGTCAGCTAACTCGCCGCGGTGGAGTCCTGACGGAAAGTGGTTGGCCTTTCTCTCCTCCAGGCCTGCGGCGGAATCAGCACCAACACCAGCAGCTGGCGGCTCAACAGCAGCCGAGCCAGCCCGCAATCAGGTGTATCTGCTTTCGATGAATGGCGGCGAAGCGAAACGTCTCACGAATTTGAAAAACGGGGTTAGCACATTTCGCTGGTCGCCTGACGGGACGCGCCTCGTGGTGGTTAGTCGCGTGGGTCCCAGCGATGGTCGCGAGTCCCGCGTCGATGCCAAAGATCGAAGCGATGTGCGTCACTACAAGAACACCTCTTACAAATTCAATGATAGTGGTTGGGCTGATGATCGACGCGCGCACTTCTGGATAGTTGACGTCGGCTCGGGCAACGTGAAACAGATCACGGAAGGCAACGACTGGAATGATTCCAATCCGCAATGGTCGCCCGATGGGAAAAGCATTGCCTTCGTTTCGAACCGCACTGGAAAAGAATACGAAGAGAACCGGAATTCCGACGTGTGGGTGATACCGGCGGAAGGCGGCGCTCCGGTAAAGATTTCGGACCATGACGAGTCTGACGGCAATCCGGCGTGGTCGACTGATGGCAAGACCATAGCCTTCACCGGTGAACTGCATGACCGCGATCATCCGAAGATTTTCCTGGCGCCGGCGGCGGGCGGAAAACCCTCGTCGATGGTTCTGAAAGATCTCGATCTAATTCCCTCGAATCTCGAATGGAGCGCCGACGGAAAGTCGATCTACTTTGAGACGGGCGTGAAAGGCGAGACTCACCTCCTGCGCGGCGACCTGCAAAAACAAACGATCGAGCCGGTGACCAAAGGGGCTCGTGCAATTCGGAACGTGGACTTCAATTGGGCCGCGCGCAGAATGGTGTTTACCGCGAACGACTTCAAACATCTCGACGATCTATATGTCGCGGATCTTGATGGCGGCAACGAACGCAAGCTGACAAATCTCAACGAAGGGCTTTGGAAGCAGTTGCAGTTTGCGGACGTCGAAAGGTTCAGTTACAAGAGCGCCGATGATTGGGACGTCGATGGATTTCTCGTGAAGCCGATTGGCTGGCAAGAGGGCAAGAAGTATCCCGTCATCCTGAGCGTGCATGGCGGCCCGGCGGGGCAGTACGGTGTGGATTGGTATCACGAGTTCCAGGTCTACGCGGCCAAAGGTTATGCGGTGATTTTCACGAATCCGCGCGGCTCGACTGGCTACGGTCAGAAATTCGAGCGCGGGATTGTTGGCGAGTGGGGCGGCAAAGATTACGTGGATGTGATGAACGGAGTTGATGCGGCTCTGAAAAAATATCCATGGCTTGATGCTGACCGCATGGGCGTGACCGGTGGAAGTTATGGCGGGTTCATGACCAACTGGATTGTTGGTCACACCAATCGTTTCAAGGCTGCGGTGACGTTGCGCAGCGTGGTGAACTTCATTTCGGACGAGGGGACTCGCGACGGAGCTTACGGACATTCGCCGGACTTCGGCGGCGACTTGTTCGAGCGGTTCGATTTCTTTTGGGATCGCTCACCTTTGAAGTATGCAAAGAATGTGAAGACGCCGACCTTGATTCTGCATTCGGATAATGATTTCCGGGTGCCGCTGGAACAAGGCGAGCAGTGGTTTCGCGCGCTCAAGCACTTTGGCGTGACTACTGAAATCGTGATGTTCCCGCGCGAGAACCATAATCTGACGCGCACCGGTGAGCCGAAGCATTTGGTGGAAAGCTTGAACTGGCAACTTTACTGGTTCGACAAATACTTGAGCGGCAACGCCGCCGCCGTCCCGCCCGACCAGAAGTGATCGTGGGCGTGGCTCGGCGTGGCACGGGCGTCCCGCCCGTGATGCTTGCATAGCATTCAACGGCAATCATGAACGGGACGCTCATGCCACTTCAGAAATGATTGTGGCACGGGCGTCCCGCCCGTGATGCTTGCATAGCATTCAACGTCAATCATGAGCGGGACGCATGCCACTTCAGAAATGATTGTGGCACGGGCGTCCCGCCCGTGATGCTTGCATAGCATTCAACGGCAATCATGAGCGGGACGCTCATGCCACTTCAGAAATGATTGTGGCACGGGCGTCCCGCCCGTGATGCTTGCATAGCATTCAACGTTAATCATGAGCAGGATACAGGAGTAATAATGAGTGAACGAAGCGTAACTTTCTTTCGTTGGGACGACATGCCGAAAGAGCAGGTGTCTGACACACTTGATCGCAGGCTAATCACGGGCGATCGCATGATGCTTGCGCACGTGTACTTGAAGAAAGGCGCCATCGTTCCGCAGCACTGTCACGAGAATGAGCAGATAACTTACATACTCGAGGGCGGTCTGCGTTTCTGGATCGGCAAGGACGAATCTCAGGTAATCGATGTGCTTCCCGGCGAAGTACTTCACATCCCCTCGATGGTGCTGCACAAGGCGGAGGCGCTCGAAGATACCGTCGACGTCGATATCTTTAGTCCGCCCCGCCAGGATTGGCTCGACCAGACGGACGACTACCTGCGAAAAGACGTAAACCGGGAACCGTAAACCGGAAACCGAGCATTCGCGTCACGAATCTATTGCGGTTCCGCGTGACAGATTTTCGCTTGCAAGGTTTTTCAGTTCACAGTTCGTTTACCACATTTTCCAGACTGCAGGGTTTTTTCGGTTTACGGTTTCCGGTTCACGGTTCTCGGCTCTTTATGGATCTAGGCTTAAAAGGAAAGGTTGCGCTGGTAGCTGCGGCGAGTCGTGGGTTGGGCCGAGCTGTGGCTGAAGAGCTCGCTGCTGAAGGAGCGTCATTAATCTTGTGCGCTCGCCACGCCGAAGCGCTCAACGAAACCCGAGACCAAATCGCCATCAGTACGGGCGCGCCAGTCTTAGCTGTTGTCGCCGACGTGACGCTCGCCAGCGACATCGGGCGAATCGTAGCCGCAGGTCAAGCGCAATTCGGAACCATCGACATTCTCGTAACCAACGCAGGCGGCCCGCCCGCCGGCAGAATCGAGAGCCTCAATCGCGATCACTGGGAAGCTGCAACTCGCTTGACGCTATTCAGCGCCATCGAATTGACGCGGCAGGTGTTGCCGGGAATGAAAGCGCGCGGCTGGGGTCGCATTCTCAACATCACCTCCATCTCGGTGAAGCAGCCGGTTGAGAATCTCGTGCTCTCGAACAGTCTGCGCGCAGCGGTAACCGGCTTTGCTCGCACGCTGGCTAATGAAGTGGCTGCCGACGGCATCACTGTTAACAACATTCTGCCCGGCTACACTCGTACCGAACGTGTGGAAGAGTTGGCCAACATGATGGCTGATAAGGAAGGAATTTCGCCGTCAGATTTCACCGCGCGGTGGGAGAAAGAGATTCCCATGAAGCGTCTCGGTGAGCCTCGAGAATTTGCTGCCCTCGCCGCCTTCCTGGTTTCAGAGCGCGCCAGCTACATCACTGGAACCTCGATTCAGGTTGATGGTGGCTGGATAAGATCGCTGCTTTGAGATTCCTACTTCAGCTAGCTTTGCCCGAAAAGTCTTAAATCCCACCTTTGGCAGCTGGTGGTCACTTCAGGTTCAGCCTATCAAGGTTTGAAGTGCTTGTTTCTGAATCCCTCCTGCGGCAGCAGGTGGATTGTTCAAGTCCTGCCTATTTCCGTTGAAAACTTTGCGAGCGAGGCTGCACTTGAAAACATCCCTCAGCTGCCGCTGAGGGGATTCAAAGAACCTCTTCCAACCTGCCTGTGTAGGTCGAACTTGAACGATCCTCCAGCTGCCGCAGGTGGAATTTAAGACTCTTCGTGCAACGCTACTTCATCTCGTCCAACTTTTCTTTGGCCTGAGCCACCATGTGGCGTAGCTTGATCAGCTCGTCCAGCGACATAAAGATAATGTTTCGCTCGCACACGCCACCGGATACTGATGCCGCAACCGTCCCTCCGGGCGTTTGACGAAAGACGGCAATTTCAAAATCGTCTCTGGTGCGATAGCGCGATTCAAAGTTATTCAGCTTTGTAATCGTGTCGTCGGTACGAGCTACCTGGTCCCAAGCCTTGACCACGCGATCTATTTCCTCGTAGTCGATGTAGGATCGGGTTTCATCCACAGGTTGGTTGGCTTCTTGAGCGGCCTCCCGCAAAGTGATTACCGCGCCACTGGCTTTGCCGTTCACCGACTCGTCGCGAAACTCGACGGAATCAACTCGGGCGCTGCCGTTGCACGCCGTCACTGTGCCGACGTGGGTTGACCCTCTGACGACTATCGTTTGCATTCGAGACTCAAAAGCTTCCAGCGCCGTGATCGGTGCTTCCACATAGCAACGGCTGCCCAGACGATTCTCGAAGCGGCGTCTTTGCGCGAACGAGCTGTCGCTGAAAATCCAAAGCAACACTATTCCTGACAGTAAAAGTGAACGTCGGATGTTCATGATTAAGATGCTCCTCGGGTGTTTGATGACGGATGTCACGACGTAATCCAGGAGAGGGTCGCGCGGTGATTGTAACTCCGAACGAAGTTCTGAGTTCCAAAATATTTAAGACTGGCCCACGCCGGCGCCGGTACTGATGCCGATTCAATTTTCAGTCACACCCGGTTGAAACCGCACTAACACACTTGACCCTGCGAGTGAGGTGGTCTCTCTTCACTCGCGTGGTCAAGCATAGAACCGGGTGTGAATGAGAAAGCTGAGCCTTTGTCAAACTGCACCACTCCCGACGCTCGCATGTTAATCTGGCGTGTCCTCGAAATACGAACTGGTCATTTTCAGCGAGTAGATGAACCAAAATCTTCGCATCATGAAGTTCGGTGGTACGTCTGTTGGTGATGGCGCCTGCATCCAGCGTGCTGCTGAGATTGTGGCGGCCGCAGCGGCTGCAGGACCTTTGGTGGTAGTTGTCTCAGCCATGAGCAGAGTGACGAATCGTTTGATCGCCGCAGCGCACGAATCAGCGTGTGGAGACACAAAAGTTGCCGCCGCCTTAGCAGAAGCTTTGCGACAGCAGCATCAGGCAGCGATCAACGTGCTGGCAGAAAGCAGTGAGAAACGTGATGCGCTCGCGGCGGAGCTTGAGAAGATCATCGAAGAAGTCGCCGGACTATGTCACGGCACTGCCTTGCTGCATGAGTTAACTCCCAGAGCGCTCGATTCAATTTCCAGCAGCGGCGAGCGCTTGTCGGCGCGTCTGTTGGCTCATTCACTGGTCGAGCTCGGCGTGAACGCGAGCGCAGTAGAAGCGACCGAACTCATCGTTACGGATGATGTGTTTGGACGCGCCGAGCCACTCATGGAAGAAACAAGAGATCGAGCTGCGAAAAGATTGTCGCCATTGCTGGCCGAACACTCGGTGCCGGTGGTTACTGGATTCGTGGGAGCAACCGTCGACGGCAGGCTAACTACGCTCGGACGGGGAGGCTCGGATTATTCCGCAACGATTCTGGGCGCTGCTCTCGGAGCGGCCGAAGTGATCATCTGGACCGATGTTGATGGCGTGCTCAGCGCCGATCCGAGACTAGTTCCGGATGCCCGCACGCTTCAGGAGATTTCATATAACGAAGCAGCGGAGCTCGCCTACTTCGGGGCGAAGGTGCTGCACCCGAAGACATTGCGGCCTGTTTCTGAAGCAGGCATTTCGGTCTGGATAAGGAACAGCTTCGCGCCTGAGCGCGCGGGCACTCAGATTACGACGACGGGTCATCCGACCGCTCGAGGAGTCAAAGCCATCACCGCGATCGGTGATGTGACCCTGATTACTGTTGGCGGACGAGGAATTGTTGGCCTGCCCGGTATTGCCGCCAAAACTTTTACCGCGGTCGCTAATGCTCGAGCAAACGTGCTGCTTATATCGCAGTCATCTTCGGAAAATGATATTTGCTTCGTGATAAATTCCGCGGATTCAGCGCGAACGGTGACTGAGCTGCGCCGCGCGTTCGCTTTTCATCTCGCGCACAAGGAAGTGGAGCACATCAATGTGAATACGGATATCGCAATCGTCGCGGCCGTTGGCGACAGAATGCGAGGAGTGCCTGGCATTGCCGGCAAAGTTTTCAGTGCGTTGGGTCGGCGTGGAATAAATATTATCGCGATTGCCCAGGGCTCGTCCGAATTCAACGTTTCATTTGTAGTCGAAAGCAGCTCGATGCAGGATGCTGTCCAATCGCTTCACGACGAGTTTGGTCTGCACCAGCGCGCCGAACGCCTCGAGTTTTTAGATAGCTAGCCGGGTCGAAAGAACTATCCGCAGATTACGCAGATTTCACAGATCTAAAAAAGCGTTTTTTGGACTTTGGTCTTAGATCTTTGTACTTGAATCTATTCATTCTTGGTGGTGATCACGAAAGGTGTTCTTAGGAACGCGTCAAGGTGAATGGCGCTCAAGCACAAAGACCATAGATCAAAGGCCGAAGATCGTTTTCCATTTGGAATCTGCGTAATCTGCGGATAGCGTGGGCGTGAGGAGCAACTCAACTGGCTACTGTCTGCACGCTGACTCCTACTCTGTTAGAATGCTCTCCCAATGGCTCTCAGGATCTATTGCTCCTCCTGCTCCAAAGAAGTAATCAGCGACTCAAATATCTGCCCGAGTTGCGGTATGTCTTTGGATGATGACGCCACTCGCCGTCTCGAAGTTAGCAAACCACACCGGTCCACGCCGTTCAAAACCTCGTCGTTCGACTCTCTCGACAACGCGCGCTTTGTTTCCGGCGCCATCGTCGCAGATCGGTATCGAATTGTAGGCTTGCTGGGGAGAGGCGGGATGGGTGAAGTGTATCGCGCCGACGATATCAAGCTGGGCCAGCCCGTCGCACTGAAGTTTCTTCCCGACCATTTGTTGAGTGACGGCGCCGCGTTGGCTCGGTTTCATCGCGAAGTTCGCGTTGCCCGACAAGTAAGTCACAAAAACGTCTGTCGCGTCCACGACATCGGGGAAGTTGACGGCCGCCACTTCCTGTCAATGGAGTTCATCAAGGGTGAGGAGCTCTCATCCTTTATGCGACGCATCGGACGGCTGCCGCATGACAAGGCGTTGCAACTCGCTCGTCAGATCTGCGCCGGACTCAGCGCCGCCCACGACGTTGGGGTGCTGCACCGCGATCTAAAACCGGCGAACGTAATGATCGACGGCGATGGTAATGCGCGCATCACCGACTTTGGTCTGGCGGGACTGGCGGAAGAGTTTCATGAAGATGAGCTGGCGGCAGGTACTCCAGCTTATATGGCCCCGGAGCAGCTGGAAGGCAAAGAACAAACGGTAAGAACTGACATCTATTCTTTGGGATTGGTGCTCTATGAGCTGTTCACGGGGCAGAAAGCTTTTGATGCCGCCACGGTCGGCGAACTAATCAAACTGCGTCGCAGCGACTCAACGCCAACGCTGCCCTCCCAGATCGTCAAGGACCTGGATCCTCTCGTGGAAAAGGTCATCGAGCGTTGTATTCAAAAAGATCCAAGTGAGCGTCCGTCGTCTGCGTTACAAGTGGCTGCCGCTCTTCCCGGCGGCGATCCGATTGCCGCCGCACTCGCTGCCGGCGAAACACCTTCGCCGGAAATGGTCGCAGCTGCGCCGACCGAAGGTGTGCTCAAGCCCGCGGTTGCAGCGATCCTGCTGCTTACCTTCGTCATCGGGCTGGCCGTGGCTTGTTGGTTGACGAAGTATACAAACGCGGCTGTTTACCTGCTCACGCCACTTGAAATGCCGCCGGAAGGTTTGCGAGCGCGCGCGCGTGATGTGGTCAAGAAAATGGGTTATTCACAGCAAGCGCTCGATAGTGCAGACGGAATCATTCTCAAGGAAGATTACTTGCGTTACATCGCTGCGAACGATCACTCGCCAACACGATGGAACAAGTTGCGTACGGAGGGGCCGGGCGCCTACCGCTTTTGGTATCGCCAAAGTCCGCGCTATTTCGATTCGATCGGAAATGTCGAGGTTGATGAAAACCCACCACTGAACGTTTCCGGCATGTCTAGTGTCTATCTCGATATGGCGGGTCGCCTTCATTGGTTCGTCGGCGTGCCGCCACAACGCGAGCCTGCGGGTGTTGAAAGTGCTGAGCCTGATTGGTCCATCCCTTTTCGCGAGGCGGGATTGGATTTGGCAAACTTCCGTCAGGTTGCGTCAACGTCAGTGCCGTTGCATGCATATGACAAGCGGATCGCCTGGGACGGAGTTGATCTGGCGGCAGCAGGGCAGTCAGGTTCGGGCGTGAGTACCCATGTCGAAGCAGCTTCCTTTCGCGGCCGCCTTGTTTACTTCGAGACTATTTATCCATGGGACCGGCCGGCGAGGGAAGAGGAAACTCCACAGAGCGGTAAGGGGCGCGCGCTTACATTCATACTCATTAGTCTCTACATGGTTGTGTTGGTTTGTAGCGCGCTGCTGGCTCGCAAGAATTTGAAGCTGGGCCGCGGCGACCGTCGTGGAGCTACCCGCCTGGCGTTCCTGTTTTTGATCATCGGCATCCTTAAATGGCTCTTTATCGAGCATCACAACGGGTTGCCGGTGCGTGAATTCGGTATGTTCATTCTCACGCTGGCGCAGTCTGTCTACAATGCGGTTTTCTTGTGGCTGCTGTACGTAGCGCTTGAACCGTTCGTTCGCAAGCGCTGGCCTAAACGAATCATCTCGTGGAGTCGCCTTCTCGCCGGCGGTTTTCGAGATCCGTTGGTTGGTCGCGACATATTGATCGGAGCAGCTTTTGCCGCGGGGATAATTCTCCTTGAGCCCATAACTTCAATTGTGACGAGATGGATCGGCCAGCCGCCGGAACTCTCACTCAAACCCGGCGCCGCGCAAATCGGCACTAATTTGTTTCTTGAGAAGTTCACAAGCCAAATCAGCTCGGGTGTCTTCTTAGGTTTTATGTCTCTCTTTTTGTTGCTCCTGTTCTTTGTGGTTTTGCGTCGCGAGCGACTGGCATTCGGAATCCTTTGGCTATTGCTAATTGTGGTGGGGACTCTGCTCGAAGACACACCGTTGAAACTGATATTACTGACTGCGCTGGGCGCCTTTCTTCCTGTTTACGTACTTTACCGCTACGGATTGTTGGCTGCAGTCGCGACGTTTTTCTTCGCCCATCTGGTTATTTATTATCCGATTACTACCGAACTCACCGCTTGGTACGCCACCGATTTCCTAATTGCAGTGGTCATATGTCTCGCGCTGGCAGCATACGCATTTTATGTTTCCCTGGGCGGTGCAAAACTTTTCTCCGGACAACTCTTTGAAGAATGAATTTGGAGTGCGCCGACCTGTCGGCGCTTTGGTCGCTGCAGCAGGTTGGCCCATTACCAAAGCGGCGCGGCGTCAAGCCGCCAACGGACGAAAGCGGTGACAGGTCACCGCACTCCAAAGTAGGGCACTACTCGCGAAACCAAAGATGCGGATCCCGTTGGCTTATGCGATGGATCGGAGTTGATAGGATCAATGCAAATTGTAAATGAGATCGAGCTGAAAACTTTGCTGGATTTTGCGGTCGATATCGCTCGTGGCGCCGGAGCGATCACCAGCCAGTATTTCAAAGGCGCCTTCGAAGCCGAACGTAAGGCTGACAACTCATTTGTGACTGTGGCTGATCGCGAGGCCGAACGTTATCTGCGATCACGCATCGCCGCAGAGTTTCCTGATGACGCGATTCTCGGCGAAGAAGAAGGGGAGAAGGCTGGTCGGACAAACCGCCGTTGGATTCTCGATCCGATTGACGGCACGTACTCTTTCGTTCACGGCGTGCCGTTTTATGGAGTGTTAATTGGACTCGAGATCGATGATGTTCCTTCAGTGGGAGTCGTTAACCTTCCTGCGCTCGAAGAAATAGTCTACGCCGCGCGAGGCCTCGGGTGTTTTTGGAATGAGCAGCCTGCGCGCGTTTCCACAACTGCTTCGTTGGACCAGGCTCTGTTGCTCTGCACCGACTTTGGTGTCTGCGAAAAATATGGTCTTGGTCCTGGCGCGGCGTCGTTACAGCGAGCTGTGCATTCGCGTCGCACCTGGGGAGATGCCTATGGTCACGTGCTGGTGGCGACCGGTCGTGCTGACATCATGTTGGACGCAGTGATGAATGTGTGGGATTGCGCGGCGCTGCTACCGATACTCGAAGAGGCCGGTGGTACTTTCACTGATTGGAAGGGAACTGCCACCATCCACGGCGGCAACGCCATCGCCACCAACGGTGCTTTGTTTCAAGCCGTGATGGACGTTGTCAGATAGAGTCTCAACGCGATTCACAGGCGTTTAGAGTACAAACTTCAGTTTGGTGTTACCGAAACCACCAACTACCAATCTGAAGATTGAACTCTGAACGCCTGTTCTCAGCGTTGCGTTAGGCACTACCGCGTTGCTCGCATTATGTTTTCCTGCCCAAGGAATAACGAAGAGTAAGGGCCGCGCCCGGCAGGGGTTTCCGGTGGTGATAGTTTCCACCACAGTTCTGCGCCTTAGTAAGTGAACAACACGGCGCACGTTGCAATCGGGAGAAACGGATGGCAATCTCCCGCACCCTGACAGCCGTCGCGTACCTGTGCCTATTCTTTGAAATGCAATTGCCACATCACCCACATTCACGGAGGAGATACTCATGATTAGCAAACTTTTTACCGTCCGATCTTTGACCTTGTGCCTGACGCTGGCTTTCCTGGCGGGAGCTACGCAAGTTGTCTTGCCCAAGTCCCAGGCGGAGGACCCGATGGGCATGTTGACCGTAACCGGCATGGTCAAGGTCAACGGTAAGCCCGCGGCTACGGGCGACATCGTTGCTTCCGGCAGCGTGGTTGAGACAGCAGCGAAGTCAAGCGCGGTCGTTAGCCTCGGCAAGCTCGGACGCGTCGAGGCGACTGCGGAAACAAAAATGACGCTCCGCTACGGCGACAATAACATTGGAGTCTTGCTCGATGCCGGCATCGTAAAAGTGAATACCGGCGAGGGCGTCACCGCAACGATCAAGAAGAACGGCTAGGACCCCAAACCAGCCGCGAAGCGTCCACATTTAGTAGCCCCGTGCGTCAGCGCGGGGTTACGCGTGATCGACAGGCTGAGCGCCGCAGGTGTGCGGAACAAATTATTCCCTGAACCAGTGGCGGCCCTCGGGGGCCTCAGGCGGACCTCTTGGTGGACGAGACTTGATGCGAACGAATCAGTTTTCTCAAGCGCTTTCTCAGGCCCGAAGGGCCGGCATTGAGTCGCCATGTCCCGTGAGGGCGTGGGCAGCCGGTAGCCAATTCGCCTGAGGCTCGAAGGGCCGGCACTACTCTTTCGCTAACGAATGTTTCGGACCTTCGGCGCCCAATGCATTAATGGGTTGCTGGTCTAAACAGCCGGCTACTCCTGGTCCAACAGCTTTGTCGTGTGTTCAGTAACACTCGGTCGCTGGGCCAACTCGTTTGTTCTCACCCGCGGCCGCGCGAAATCCCCTGCGCTATGGATCTGAATGTTAGCTGCCGGCGGCAATGCGCTGGCTTCTGGCACGGCCGCTAGTCGGGATGTCTGGGCCGGATCACTTTCGAAGGACGGAATGTTTTCACCGAAGAGGCGGGAGTAAAGCATTATCGTAAGCCCCACAAAAAAGACGAGGACCGGGAGAATCATCGGACCCCCTTCGTCGACAGCGAGACTTATCGCCAAGAAAACAGGAAGTAGTACGCCGCTTAAGAACATCACTTTTGCTCCCCGGCGAATTCCCTTTCGTCGCGGCGAGCGTGCGGAAATCTCTTTTACTGCTGCGTTCGTAGCCGGAACTCCACCGCCAGCGACCCACTCGGCCAACCCACTGATCGGCAAACCACAGCGCGAACAGAATTTCATTTCATCGGAGACTTGTTGCTGACCACATCTGGGACAATACATAGACACCTCGACGAGTACGACTATAGCTGATTTTAGGGAAGAGTACGGCGAACGTCTAGGCTATGTTCCTATGCGATTGAGATTCAGAATCGAAGTACGACATCAGCGCTTCAGCGTTTGACTGGGCCTTCGGCTGGTGCTGCGCCGAAGGCGCTTGCTGCTTGATCGTCCGTACGTAGCCAGCTCAACGTGATTGACAGGTGTTTAGAGTACAAACTTCAGTTTGGTGTTACTGACACTACCAATCTGAAGATTGAACTCTAAACGCCTGTTCTCAGCGGATTTGCCTGACAATACCTGCGCAGACGTAGTGACTGGTTTGTTACAATTGGCGCGTTGATGCTGACTTCTAAGCATTGAAAACCTTCAGTAGTCGACCAACCTGGCGTGAAGCTGGTTGCAGAGGTTCGCCATGTCCCAAACGACCCGAACGACAATCATTTCATTGCCGCGAGCGGCTCGAATCTACATTGCAACTGCGATAATGGCGCTGATGTTAATCACAAACATCCACTCCCTGGCACAAGACAAAAACTGGCCGTCCCTAGTCAAGCCGGGTCGATCGATTGTGCGGAGCCAACATGCAATGGTTGCTACCAGCCAACCGCTCGCCTCGCAGGTCGGTCTTGAGGTTCTCAAACGCGGTGGCAATGCCGTCGATGCGGCGATAGCGATGGCAGCCATGCTCAATGTAACGGAACCCATGATGACCGGCGTAGGCGGCGATGCCTTCATGCTCGTTTACTGGTCGAAAACGAAGGAGCTGAAGGGCCTCAATGCCAGTGGCCGAGCTCCACATGCTTTGAGTCTTGATTACTTTGCCAAGCGGAAGACTGCGCGGATGCCGGAGTTCGGCATGGAAAGTATCACCGTGCCCGGTGCTTTTGACGGCTGGGTAACGTTATTGGAAAAGTACGGCACCATGAAGCTTTCGGATCTTCTGGGCCCGGCTATTGATTGTGCGGAGAACGGGTTTCCAGTCATGGAGAAGACTGCTGAAGACTGGAACGCCGAAGTGGCAAAGTTGAAGAAGAATCCCGCCGCTGCAACTAACTACCTGATTGAGGGGAGAGCGCCGCGGCCAGGCGAGATCTTCCGTCAACCGAACCTGGCTCGCACCTTCCGCGCGCTGGCCCGCGGCGGCCGCGATGCTTTCTACAAAGGTGAAATAGCTAGGGCAATCGCTGACTATTGCGAGAAGAACGGTGGTTTCATTTCACTGGCAGACCTGGCAGCGCAGAAATCAGATTGGGTAGAACCGATCTCGACCAATTATCGCGGTTACACGGTCTATGAAATTCCACCGAACGGACAGGGGTTGACTGCGTTACTCACGCTTAACATTCTGGAGGGTTTCGATCTTGCAGCGTTGAGTGCACAACCCGATCGCTACTATCACACGCTGATTGAAGCAACCAAACTTGCCTTCGCCGATCGCAACCGCTACATAGCTGATCCGGCTTTCTCCAAAGTGCCTGTAGCTGAGTTGCTGTCGAAGGACTACGCTGCCAAACGACGCGCCCTTATCAATCCGAACAAAGCCCTGGATTCACCACCCCCGGGAGAAATAAACGTGGGCAGCGACACTACCTACTTTACGGTCGTCGACAAGGACGGCAACGCAGTGTCGTTCATTAACAGTCTTTTCGACGCTTTTGGATCAGGGATTGTCGCCGGCGATACGGGGATCGTACTTCAGAATCGCGGTAGTTCGTTTTCACTGGATCGAGCCCACCCCAATCATCTCGAGCCGGGCAAGCGCCCTTTTCACACGATCATTCCGGCGATGGTCTTTAGAGACAACAAGCTGTTTATGTCGTTCGGGGTTATGGGTGGCGGCATTCAGCCCCAGGGACATGTTCAGGTGTTGGTCAATATCATCGATCTGGGGATGGGGTTGCAGCAGGCGATTGATGCGCCGCGCTACCGTTATATGAGCGGTCGGGCCGTCTTGCTCGAGGATGAAATTCCGGCAACAGTGATTGACCGGCTAATCGCCCTGGGCCACGTGCGGGCTTCACCTCCCGGCGTCCTGAGATCATCGATGGGTGGGGGCCAGGCGATCATGATTGATCCAGTGAACGGGACTCTCATGGGCGCATCCGATCCACGCAAAGATGGACTGGCGATCGGTTATTGATCCTCAAGGCGACGGTGGCCGAACATCGGGTCTCTAGTCAGCGAAGCGGACGTCAGCATAGAGCCCAGCCTGCGGAGCAGGCGCCAGCATAAAGCCTGGGGCGTAAGCCCCAGGATCCAAGCCACAAACACAATTGAGCCCGCGGAGCGGGCGATAGCGGTTTCGTAACCGTTGTCGCCCGTTCCGCGGGCTCGATTCATTTCTTAACGTTACCCTGGGCTCACTGCCCGGGCCTCCCGCCTCCTAACCTTTAGGCGCCAGTCACTACTCGTAGCTTGCGAACCGCAGCAACGCACGGCCAGGCACCGAGCAGCACGAACCCAATAAGGAGGAACTCAATTCCTTCGAGTCCTCGAAATGCCGCCAGAGATATCGATAATACCGCAAAGACTAAATACCAAACCGCCGCGAACCATTGCGCGGGGCGTACAAACCTGCGCGGCAGGAAATCAGGTACCGCAACGAAGAAAATGAACATAGGTAAAAGGGAAGCAGTAAACGCTATCCAAAACGGTAAACGTATGTGAAAGAGCAAATCCATCGATGACAGACCCAGCACGAGAATTCCCAGACCGCCAGCGCCTACCGTACCTCTAACCGCACTAGCCGGCCAATTCAGCAACTGCGTCTCAGGCGCTTCAGCGAGGTTGATCAAGCCCTCAACTTGTCCGTCCTGCACACTAACTGATTCCGGTGAACTACCATCAGGTTCCAGGTTTGAGTGAAGTCGGTTAGCGCCGGCGTATTTTCTCTGATATTGATCAAAGAGCGAGATCAACTCAGAGAAGTTAATCGCGAGCATGTTCGAGGAAATGGAAATAGGGCTTCCTACCATTTTGTAACTCGCCTTATTGAGGGTCTGCTGTAATAAGTTTCCGCGAGCAATATATTCCTCAGGGTCCCGGACATTAATCACGAGCATTTTTTGCTTTTGCACTTCGACGATCCTCGCCCCTACAACTTCCGACCAGGGGATGAATCCCGCCGAGACACTGCTTGCATTATCGACAATTCCAGAGTTGTTAAGTATCAGAGCCGGCTTCTTATCGAATAGTTTCTTGAGACCTACTAGCCCAAAGATTCCAAAAAATACGATAGCCGCCAGTCCCAGGCCGTGGACAAGCATTGGGTTGTTCATACCGCGCCCAGACTGAATGCTCGCGTCGTCGAGAGTAAACATCCGGATTCCTATTGCCACGAAGACGCATACTCCGAGCAGAAGCAACACGATCTTCTTTTTGCTCATTTCGATTATCGTCTCGTCGTTCGAATCCATATCGTATTTGCCAGGCAAGTTTTCGGTCTTTACTCTCATTCACACCGTGGCTTCAGCCCGGTGGTAAGAGACCGCCATGAGTAGCGTAAACCGTTTCAACGGTTTCAGGTTAGCCGAACAAAAGATAAACCGTTGAAACGGCAATAATATACTTGACGAACCAACCCAATGAACGCCGAAGGCGTTCGCGAATTCCAGCCTGGGGCAACGCCCCAGGAATAACGCAAGTGTTTGCTTCGCTAACGCTGAAAGCGTCGGCGAGTAGTGCAGTGCTGCGTCACGAATCTTCCCAAAGCTCAACTCGCGAACACTTACAGCGTTCCCTAGCAGCTTGGTTCCTTTTTCCTGGGGCGCTGCCCCCAGGCTGGAATTTGCCAACGCCTTTGGCGTTCGACTACTGACGTTGATTGGTCAAGTATATTAATGCCGTTAAAACGGTTCAAGACATCGATTTGGAGTAGATTTTTATGTGAGGCAACGGGGACATCAAAGGATCGTTGGTCACCCGGTTGAAACCGGGCGAGAATGAGATGGACTAACTCCAAACGTACCACTACCCATTTTAGAATCTCAGGCCGTCAGTGATCTATTGTACGCGGGTTCGATTGTCGGCTAGTATTTTGCCATGCCCGGAACTTCCATAGAAACGCTGGCGGGTTTCAACGAGCTACCGAAGGCTGAACAAGTGCGTTACCTCCAGGCACTCTGGGATAAAATTTCCGAGCATCCCGCCGAGGTTCCTGTTCCTGAGAGTCACCTGCAATTGGCTGAGGAGCGTTTTGCGGCGTCATCGAGAGAACCCTTCCACAGCAAAGCCTGCGATAGAAGTAGGCGACCGGCTCACTCGGAGATCTAAGCGGTAGTTGTGTCGTTGGCGGCGAACGGCCCTTTAGCTATATTACTTAACTGGAGACACAAGGATGGCGACCGCAAAAGACCACATCGCCGAAATCATCAAGCGTCAGCCTGACAATAGCACCTACGATGAGATCATTCGGGAACTCGCTTTCGATCTCATGGTACAGCGAGGACTCAAGGATTCTGACGAGCGTCGGACAATCTCAAACGAAGAGATGGAACGGCGGATAAAGATTTGGCAGAAATAAACTGGACTCGCGAGTCCGAAATCTGGCTCAAGGATATTTACGACTACATCGCAGTGGACAATCCAGAGGCCGCCGCGCGTACGATTCTCTCTATCTTCAAAACAGCACAGCTACTGAGACAACATCCACGCCTCGGTCATCGATACGAAACTGAACAGTCTCGCGAAATTTGCATCCTGCTCTACGAGCACTACCGGATTACTTATCTAATCAAACCGGATGGAAACATCGACGTTCTTGGCGTCTTTCACGGCGCGCTGGATATCGATCGGTATCTCGTATGAAGATAGACGCGCTTCCCACGTAATAACCCAGTCAGAAGGCGCGTCGACGCCACAGGTGGTTACCTTCAGCCACCCTTGGATCAATTCTGAGCATCCCGCCGAGCGGACGTCAGCATAGAGCCTGCGGAGCAGGCGACAGCATAAAGCCTGGGGCGTAAGCCCCAGGATCAGGCCCACCAATATTGGAGCCCGCGAAGCGGGCGACAGCCCTTGCTAAGAAAATTGCATAGACACGCGTGATAGCCTGAGACGATGCCCGATTCTTACACCAATCTTCTATATCACATCGTCTTTTCCACCAAGGATCGACGTCCACTAATTACGCCCGACTATGAGGTACGCCTTTACGATTACATGGGTGGAACCATCCGCAAGCTCGGTGGCATTTCCCTTGAACTAAATGGCACTGAGGATCACGTTCACTTGTTGGCGAAACTCCGACCCGATTGTGCGCTTTCGGATGTCTTGCGGGATCTCAAAGCAAACGCGACCGGCTGGATGCATGAGGTCTTTCCTTCGCTGAAGAACTTTTCATGGCAGCGTGGTTACGGTGCATTCACCGTCAGTCAGTCGCATGTTGATGCGGTCCGTCAGTACATTGCTCGACAGAAAGAGCATCATCAGAAGGTTTCGTTCCGGGACGAGTTCATTCAATTCCTACAAGAGAATGGAATCGAGTACGACGAGCGATTCATTTAAGCCTGCGGAGCAGGCGACAGCATAAAGCCTGGGGCGCAAGCCCCAGGATCAGATCGACCAATAACAGCAGAGCCCGCGGAGCGGGTGATAGCCACAACGACATAGCGCTGTCGCCCGCTCCGCGGGCTTGGTCATTTTTGTTGATAGGTTCCTGGGGTTCCGCTGTGCTCCACCCCAGGCTGTATGCTGACGCCCGCTCCGCGGGCTCCTCTTCTTATTGAAACCGTTTCCCGCGGCTCCCGCCCCGGGCTTTATGCTTTCGTGCGCTTCGCGCACTCCGCAATATTTCGCTCCTTCGATTAGTTCGGCTTCAGCGTGAGGATGGTAGACAACTCTCATTCGAGGGCGCGGCGGGCTGCCTCCATGACTTGCTCATGGGTGCGCGGAGTTGCGGTGCCGGACGACAACTCCTCGACCCGCCGGATGGCTTCGGCAATGGCGCCGGTTTCATGGGTGTCAGGCAGTCCCGCGTCAATACTCTCCCAAAGCGCCTGGGCCAGGAAACGCGCTCTTTCAACGGAAGGCCCATAGCTTCGGCGGTGAGCCGTTCGGTGGAAAGGGTCGAAACAGTAACGATTTCGGCCCCACACATCAAACTTCAAAAACAGTCGCACTTTGCGCGTCGTAAAAGCCAGCCAGAAGGCGCGTCGACGCCCTATTTATGACTGAGTCTTGAATTCTTAGTCCTGAATTCTTGGTCCTGAGCCATCTTTTTGTACATCTCTTACAGCGCGCGTCACACCGGCTTTGATTTGTCGCGCACGATACGATTCGATTGGGTAATCTTGGATTGAAAAATCGGAAGCCTGACCCCACCGGTCAAACTGAGGCACTACCGCTACCGCAGGTTCCGTTGACGGAAAACCTAGAATGTAATATCGTCCACTTTCTCAATTCATTGGGCTGGTCCTCAAGTTCTCTGATTCTCCAGTCTCAAGTGCCAGCCTTCAACCTAATCTGAATTTTTGCCCAAAACGAGTTGGTTTGGGCACGAATTTGACGCGCTCAAGAGCATGGGAACCTTAATTCACGACATATTAGATCTGCGATCGGTTACGGACGACGTTGAGCGAGGCTACCTCTTCGAGCAGGGAATTCGTGAGGTCGTGCCGTGGGACTTTCGCCCTCCCTTAGCGATGCGGGCAAGAGGCGAACAACTGGACGCGTTTTATGAATGGAATAGCTGGCACTTCTTGGTAGAGGCAAAAGCGAAACAGAAAGCGATTACGCGGGGTTCTCATGATTGGGAGGATTTCGAGCTAAAAGTCAGAAAGCGGAGAGGCTCCTGCATTGGCCTTTATTGCAGCTTGTTTCCAATATCTGCGAGCGTGATTGATGCAGCCCGCGACCTTAATACTACCGGATTGCCTACGATCGTTCTCGGTGGTGAGGTCTGGGAGGAACTCGCGATCAGTCAGGTTTCGATGACTGATTTGATGCGATACATGGTTCTCCATGTAAAGGCCACACACGCGCCTTGCCCGCCACAATTAAGCAAAGTCCAAGATTGGTGTTACGACCGAGGCAGGGTTGAAAAGGAGGTCCAGTCGCTTTGCCGATCGATCTCCGGCTCGTTTCTTCGACGCAACATATTAGTAAATCATTCGCAAATATATGTTAAGCGAGAGATTGACAACCGAATTGAGCAGATGACAAATCTGCTTCGCCCGTCCGTGTTAGCTCAGGACCGTAAAGCAAGACTTAAGCAGGTTCAGAATCAAGATAAACTGCTTGAGTATACTGCGTTGCGTCAACTTCCCGCCCAAATTTGCTTGATCCGGGACGCCTCGGGCGCGGGGAAGACAACTCTATCATTAGAGATTGCTCTAACCACCGACGCGTTTTATGGCTGCGGGCGAGCTGCTTCCGAGGATAATATTGATGAAACCCTCTTACTGTTAGAGAAGCTCGGCCCCAATTTTGGCCTCTCAGCATTCTTAACTCTGAATCGGCCCGTTGTCTTGGCGGTCGATTCTTTGGATGAAGCCCTAAACCTGCCAGGTAAACATTCGCAGATTCTTGGGTTGTTTCGATCTCTGGACCATCTAAATGCTACCGCTCGGAACGCGCAGCTCATTGCGTTTCCAATTCTGCTTGTCTTCACGATTCGTGAAGATTATTGGAGGCAGTGGGAAACGATCTTTGAAGGTCAGCACGCGCAGGTATTTCGAAAGCAATTCTCGCGATTTGGGCCAGAAGAACTCTCTACCGCACTAGGTAAATACGCGAAGGCTTATCACTTCGTAATAGAAAGCGACCCCGGCTCTGAGGCCGCGACCACATTAGCTCTTCCGTTTAATCTTCAAGTGTTCTCCCAGGCGAATGAGTATTTCGAAACCGTCTCATTTACTGACGTTTTCGATGAAAAGGTACTGCAACTCTATTTTGATCGTAAGCGAGACAACATAATCAAGCGCCGAATTCCCGGTCTTACCGGCGAGGCCTTGATCAAACTTTTGTCAGAGTTCGCGATGCACGCACTGCGAGGGAAACGGCGAGTACTTTCGAGACAGCAAGCCGTAAAGATCATTCGAGAACGATTCCCTACCCTTTACCCAGTTGCCGATGAAGTGCTCATAGCTTGTCGGTCAGAAGACTTCTTGTCACATGACCCCCGGAACTTAGAGGAGCTTGGCTTTCGTCACTCACGGTTTATGGAGTACTTGATAGCCCAGTACATTGTCCGTGAATACGATGAGGGACGGGGCGACGTCGGCGATTTAACCGGCGAGGTCTTTAAGGCAGGGACAGTTTCTATGTATCGTGTACATGACTTCGTCAGATTCATCTGCAAGAGCGAGTATCCTCAACTTTTCGACCGGATCATGGACGTTTATGCTAAGTCTGATGAGTATATGAGAGAAACTTTGGTGCAGATAAGGGCGGGGATTGGAATTGGTGTTCCACTCTCTGAGCATGATGCAACTGTGATTAGACGCTCATTGAATTCATCAAGTCCCCAAGTTGCGTGGGATTCTTTCTTTGCGCTGGCTGCCAAGCGCAATTCTATAGACGATAAATGGGTCCTCGAAGCATTTGAGGTCGCGTGGAAGGCAAACGCTGCTAACGGTGAGAGATGGCGAATACTCGATCGGATGTGGTCACGAAACCTATTTCTAACTAGCGCCGTTTTGGAGCGCGTATTAGACAGTCATCAAATGAGAGAATGGGAGTTTACGCTCGGGACCCTGTTGGCGCGTTCAGAAATTAAGGCAGTATGGCAAGACCGATTTCCTGAATTTAAGCGTCGAGCGGCTCAAGCGTTGGAAAAACGAAGAGGGGAGGAGTGGCAACACATTAGGCGTCTGTGGAAGATTCTTATAGAAGGAGGTGAATATGTTCTGGGTGACATATCCTAAATCCGTGATAGGTAAATTTATTTGGAGCCCGAAAATCCTATGAATATTTATGGGCTGCTGCTACGCATAGACGATTCTGCAGACTAAACTATGGTAAAGTGGATTTCTGACGATTGCATCCTTAGCAGACCGCTTCGCCACACAGCAATACGAAAGTCACGTGCTAACTTGAAATGATGTTACGATCCGCTGACGCACCAACCCGCCTCATGAAGAATCTTTGAAGAATCTGTGATCAGACCTTCGATTCTGCGATTCTTATCCACGAAACCGCTGAACTTTTGAAGTAATTGCTCGCTAATCTGATAGTTTACTTCGCCGCCCTCAACTTAATGACCACTCTCCCCGAGTAGATCGAGCTTCGTTGCGACCGCATGTGGCGCCGCGACGAGCAACTCTGCGTTGAACGCGCGCTATTCATGCCAAACGTTTCATCGCGGATGTGGCTTTGCTAAGGATGTGGGCTTGCAAAGCTGACTGATGCCCGTCACGTAGTAGCATCGTTGTAATAGCGGCGTGCAGTCGCCGCGACGTTGGTTTCTCCCGCAGAAATTCAGAAGGAGGCAGACGGGCGAAGAGAGACGTGCATCACCTGGCCAATGGATCCAACGGATAAGGTCAGACCAGCGTTTGTGCGCCGATTCATTTGAATCAATGAGGAAGATAACGCTCGTTGACAGATCGCGTGCGCGGCGTCGAAAATGCGCGGGCCAAACAACGTCTGCCCCCGGATGGGGAAGCTACTACTACAACAGCGGAGTTTTGATGACGATGCGTAAATCTAAATTGGCAACACTCACGATGGCGGTACTTCTACTGGTGCATGTTGTAGCCGGTTATCTTATTCCTTAACACCCTCAAGTTCCTCAGGCCGAAGCTATTGTCCGACAGGAAACACTGCGTGGGTCGATGACGCTGGAACGCGAGTGGTGGGACGCGTTGCAGTACCACTTGCAGGCGGAGTTCTTACTGGAACGAGAAGGTTGGAAGGTCGAACACGATAACTTTCAAGACGCTAAACCGGGAAAAAATGCAAATTGATTTGCAGCCACCATTGGCAAGTAGAAAGATCACCCACGTAAGCGCGAATGGAACCTTGGGCGGTGACCGTACGTTGCCGAGCAGCAACCAAAATTCCGAACTCAAATTTGAGCGAGAAGGAAATGTCTACTGAGTAATGTTTGAAAAGGACATTCCGAAAGGAGCAGAGGACAAGGCCGAACCCGCTTCTACGACTCTATGGATTCTAGATGCGGCTTTGCCGCAGCACACCCTCGGTAGCCCGCCGGCTTACCGGCACCTCCCGCTCTCTCGATTTGCGGCTGCGCCGCCGTTCGAGGCGTAGCCTCGAATAAATTCCGTAAACAACTCGCCGGAAAGGCAGAGCCTTTCCGCACTGTGCGGCGGCAGAGCCGCATAGTTCAAAATGATCTGTCACCCACGCCTTCGATGTCTTACCGCTAGTTGCCACGACCTCGTTGTGTTGGCCACACCTTCGATGTGTTACCACGTCCTCGAAGTGTTACCACTTCCTCAGTGTGTTGCCCCGCGCTCGATGTGTTACCACGAGAGATGAAAGTGTTGGCTGAGGGTGTTACGATTACAGCTCTGTCAGTTTCAGATCTGAATCCGAGATGATGTTGTTTGGATTGCCCGGCTCAAACACCATGCCTTCAAATTACATGCGAACAGTCTCGAAGCGAAACGCCTCATGGTTGTCAACAAGAACCACTGTCCTGGTGTCAGTATTTCTCGTTGGCGGGATCATTTTCTGTCAACGGTCTTCGTACACAGCTCAGAAGTCTTCGTCGACAAATCAGGAATCTTCGTCCACAGCTCAGAACATGAAACGACCAACGGCTCAGAACACAGAACGGTCCACAGCTCAGAAATTTTTGTCTACAGCTCGAAAATCTTCGTACGCGGCTCAGAAGAACAAACAGCCTACAGCTCAGAAATTTTCGCCCACAGCTCAGAACACGAAACGACCCAACGTGCTGATTATTCTGCTCGACGATGCAGGTTACGGGCAGACGTCAACCTTTGGCGCACTGATACCGACGCCGACTCTCGATGGACTCGCGGCGAACGGGTTGCGCTACACGCGCTTTCACGTCGCAGCATTGTGTTCGCCCACGCGCGCTTCGTTGTTGACGGGCCGGAATCATCACGCGGTGGGCATGGGCACAATCGTAAATTGGTCCAACGACAATCCCGGTTACACTGGATCGATTCCCAAGTCCGCCGCGTTTGTCTCGGAGATTCTTCGTCAAAACGGTTACTCGACTGCAAGCATCGGCAAGTGGCATCTGATTCCTGATGCGGAAACGACACTCGCCGGGCCTTTTGATCATTGGCCCACCCGTCAGGGATTTGACTACTTCTACGGCTTTACCGGCGCTCAAACGGACCAATGGCATCCTGAACTCACCGAGGGGACAGCTCCGGTTCGTATGGTCGCACCACGCGGCCGCGAACGTGATTTCACGCTGAATGAAGATCTCGCGAACCATGCGCGAGCGTGGGTTATGCAACAGAAGGCTTTGGCGCCGGATCGTCCGCTGTTCATGTACTACGCGCCTGGCGCCACCCACTCACCTATGCAGGCGCCTCGTTCGTGGATTGATAAGTTCAGAGGCAAGTTTGATATGGGTTGGGACGAGTATCGCAAACTCGTATTTGAGCGTCAGAAGAAATTAAGGGTCATTCCGCCAGACACTGTACTGACGCCACGTCCGCCGGAGTTGCCCGCCTGGGACTCTTTAAGCCGCGATCAGAAGAAGGTTGCGGCGCGGCTAATGGAAGTCTTTGCCGGTTTTATGGCTCAGACCGATCATGAAATCGGCCGCGTGATCGACGCGTTTCGTCAAACAGGCCAGCTCGACGATACCTTGATCTTCTACATCCCCGGCGATAACGGCGCCAGCATGGAAGGAAATCTCAACGGGACCGACAACATGATGGAGCAGGTCAACGGAATTACATCTACTGCAGCTCAGATCATCGCGCGGCTCGATTCGATTGGCGGGCCAACGTCGAATGCGCAGTATCCCGCGGGATGGGCCTGGGCCGGAAATACTCCTTTTCAGTGGGGCAAGCGTTTGGGTTCGCATCTGGGAGGCACTCGCGACCCGTTGGTTGTTTCATGGCCCGCCCATATTAGAAACACGGGTGAGATCCGCTCGCAGTACTTGCACGTGATCGACGTGCTGCCGACTGTTCTGGAGGCCGCTGGTGTCGCGCAACCAGCGACTGTAAACGGTGTGGCCCAACAAACGATGGATGGTAAGAGTTTCTTCTCGACTCTGGCGAGTGGTGCCGCCCCGGAGTACCGCACCACACAGTACTTTGAAATGCATGGGAACGTTTCGATCTACCACAACGGTTGGATCGCGGCGCAACGAACCGCGCTCTTGCCCTGGGGCTACACGTTGAATGCCGACAGTCCGTCGCCCGCCTGGGAGTTATACAACTTGAGTAACGACTATGCGCAAGCCAGGGACCTGGCGCTCGCCTATCCCGATCGACTCGCGGAGCTTAAGAAACTTTTTCAGTTGGAGGGTGAGCGAAACAAAGTCTTTCCAATTGACCCACGCGTGAACGGACGTCAACACCCTAATCCGCCGCCGCCCGGAGGTCGGGCCTTCTACACTTTTTATCCCGGGGCAAAACTTCTCTACGACGCGCTAGCGCCAGGCACGCGGAATCGCACGCATACGTTCACAGCGTACGTGGACATTCCGGCGGGCAACTCTGATGGTGTAATCGTTGCCGAAGGCGGAGCTTCTTCGGGCTACTCGCTCTATATCAAGAATAGCCGTCCCGCGTATACGTACAATTACTTTCGTCGAGAAGTTACGACCATTGCCGCAAAGGAACCTTTGCCTGCAGGCAAGTCAGTGATTGAGCTTCGCTTTGAGTATGACGGTGGCGGTGTAGGTAAAGGCGCAAAGGTCACCTTGCTGGTGAATGGCAAAGTGATTGACGAAGCCCGCCTGGTCCATACGGTGCCGCGCGCGTACGCGTTTGAAGAAACCTTCGATGTTGGCGAAGATACTGCCTCGCCTGTTGGGCCTTACGACGCGCCGTTCGTCTTCGCCGGTACGCTGGAACGACTCGAGTTACGTTCTGGTCCGCCGCAACTCTGAACCAACTGCAATCAAACAAACACGCCCTTGCTTAAGCGAGGGCTACTTGCCAGTAGCGGAGTTTTTATGACGATACGTAAATGTAAATTGACGTTAATCGCGATTGCGGTACTTCTACAGGTGCATACGGGCGCCGGTTATCTTTTTGCCCAAAACTCTCAAGCCTCTCAGGCCGAGGCTATCACTCGCCAGGAAACACTGCGTGGGTCGGTAACGCCGGAACGCGAATGGTGGGACGTGCTGCATTACCGCTTGCAGGTGGAGTTCTTACTGGAAACGAGGAGGCTGAAAGGGTCGAACACGATTACTTTCAAGACGCTCAAACCGGGAAACAAAATGCAAATTGACTTGCAGCCGCCGTTGGCAATTACAAAGATCACCCACGGCGACTCGCAACTTAAATTTGAACGAGAAGGAAATGTCTACTGGGTAATGTTTGAAAAGGACCTTCTCAAAGGAGCAGAGGACAAGATCGAAATATTTTACGAAGGCGTTCCGGTTGTAAGCAGGAATCCGCCTTGGGTTGGCGGGATAACCTGGGGACGCGATGACCTCGGAGAGCCTTTTATCGTTACCACTTGTCAGGGAATCGGAGCGAGCATCTGGTGGCCCAACAAAGATCATGGCTCTGATGAACCCAATCGCGGCATGCAAATTAGCGTAACGGTGCCGGAGAATCTGGTTGCTGTTTCAAACGGGCGTTTAATAAAAACCTATCATGACGAGGCTGGTAAGAAGAAAACTTTCCATTGGGAAGTCGTGAACCCGATCAATAACTACGGAGTCAACGTTAATATCGGCAACTACATAAATCTCACTGAAAAGTACAAGGGGAAAGGCGGAGTGCTGGATATTGAGTATTGGGTCCTGCCTCATCAGAAAGAAGCAGCGCTCAGACAATTCAAAGAAGTTTCACGGATGCTCGCGGCCTTTGAGCACTGGTTTGGGAAATATCCTTTTTATGAGGATGGTTACAAGCTGGTTACGGTTTCATATCCGGGAATGGAACATCAAAGCTCGGTTACCTACGGCAATTGGTTTAGGAATGGGTATATGCAGCGGGACCCTTGTGCCTGCGGCGTCGGTTTCAAATTCGACTTCATCATTGTTCACGAATCTGCGCATGAATGGTTCGGTAATAACATTTCAATGAAAGACGCTGCGGATATGTGGGTTCATGAGGGTTTTGCCAATTACGCAGAGAACCTTTTTGTCGAATACCACTTCGGGAAAAAAGATGCCGAGGACTACGTGATCGGCACTCGCCGCAGCATAAGGAACGACCGTCCGATCATTGGCACTTACGGGGCCAATCGAGAAGGTTCAGGCGACATGTATCCCAAGGGCGGGAACATGCTGCACACGATTCGCCACGTCATCAACGACGACGCGAAGTGGCTCTCCATCATGCGCGGGCTCAATGCTGATTTTTGGCATCAGACCGTTAC
>DATNBH010000096.1:0-13697 GCA_035572035.1 Pyrinomonadaceae bacterium
CACATCCACCCCTACATAATAGCTTCTCATTAGGGCTCTCCTTCCGGTTGTCTGCTTGAGGTCTTAGATCAACTCCAAGTTACAACCAATGGGGCGCCCTTTCATATATAGCGTGGTATCGGCTACTCAGTTCACCATTTAGGCTTTACCTACTTTTTCCTGGCGCACTGACCGGCTAACTTCTTGAAAGGAGGCGTTCAGAGTATCGACTTCAGTCGGGTTTTTTGGTTCTTAACAGCCCGACTGAAGTCGGTGCTCTCAGCACCGGTTACTGACGAATCTCTATTCAGCCAACTCTTTTCTGCTCAACCGCCTAAAGGCACAGCGATAGTGGGGTAGTTCTGTGTTGCTGGTGGCCTTCGGCTGCACAGTGATTGTCGGGGCGAGCTTTGTTGCCCGGCTCGCTATCCTTTCACATTCTGATCGGTGATATAGTGGCCCGCTGCTCCTCGCAGAACCTTACACTTGGGAGATTACAAAATGAAAAGTAAATTTTTGTTGCCCCTCTTGTCACTGGCAATCTGCTCTGCTGCTATGGCTTTACCGGCTGTCCCTATAACCGAGCTAGGCCTGATTGAACTTCCAAACAGTCCCTCGGTACTCGGTAATCCAGGCGGAGCCACAAACAATACCATTGAACAAGATCAGCAGAAGCTCACCAACGAAGATGTCATAAAGATGGTTAAGGCTGGTCTAAGTCCGCAGATAATCGAGCAAACCATTAACTCCAGCGATCAGGCTTTCGACGTTTCAACAGATGCATTGATAAAGCTGAAGCAGGAAGGAGTTCCCGATGCGATCGTTCAGGCGATGATTCTTCGGGCCAAAAATGGGGGAAAACCAGGCGCTTACCAGAATCCCGATCTGGATTGTGGTGGGGACAGTATGTTTTTGATTGATGGAACAAAACGTGTGGAATTGAAATATAGCAATACTGAGAGCCGGACTGCACTGGGTGTCGGCGCGTTGGTCGGAAGAGGCAAGGGCTTTGTAACTCTAAAAGGAAGTCGGGCTGAGACTCGTGTTACTAATTCGTCCCCTACATTCGAAGAATTGTATCTACCTATCGGTATGCGTCCCGATGGGGCAGCGATACTAGCGAAGCTGGACATAAAATCCGATCGAAGAGAGATAGAGGTTGCCAGTATTTCCGCGATTACTTTTAGTTCTGGGGAGGGAATACCCAAGAATCGAAGGATGCCGATCGCTTTTGAAGAAGTTCCCGAACAAACTTGCATGCATCAAGGTAAGAAATATCGGCACGTAAAGATCAAAGTAACGAGTCCTCTAATGCCAGGAGAGTACAGCATAATCATTGGGAATTACTTTTTTGACTTTGGACTAGATCCAAAGCAATAAGAAACTCGTTAAAACCGATTGCCGGGCTTGGTGATCTAATTGGGTGGTACGGCAGCAAGGAATCCTCGGAACTCAGTCAAGGCCACATCGGGCAGTGCTGAGCGGAACTTACCCAAAAATTCCTCTTTTGGGCGTCAACACAGATTTACCCCACTACCGGCACAGACCGGCACAGCCATTAGCTTGACACTTTTCATTGAGATCGCAGAAAATAGCCTGCTTTCAATTGGTTCCGGTCAAGTCTCCTCGACAGAACCGCGCGCTTCAACAAACAGGATAGGCGTGTGCGTTTGGAGCATGATCATAAGTTTGTACAAAAGTCTTTCCCGCATTGCGCAGACCCACAACAAGTCATCGCTTTAACCGTGGCTCACGGCCCCGTGGCGGAGCAGCAGGAGGTATGACCGCGATGAAGAAATTTTCGAGTATTAGCGCCGCGTTGTTTTTCGTCTTCGCCTTTATTGGGCCGGCGGACATCGCCTATGGCGGTAAGGGTTCGCTGGCGACGGTAACGGGATCTGTCCGAGACCATAAAGGCAATCCGCTTGCTGGCGCCGTCGTGTCTTTAATTAAGGAAGGCGCTACCCGGATCAGCAAAACGACGAAAACCGGACCTGACGGAAGCTTTGCCGCGAAGATTTCGCCCGGACGATACGGCATACGCGCGATTGCTCAAGGCTTTAATGAAGTCGTGTTCGACGCTGTCGAAGTGCGCGCCTCTCAAGAATTAATTTACAAGTTCAACCTCGAACCCGCTGGATCGGGAAACACGTTGCCGGAAACTCGCAGAGACCGCGACGACGTAAAATGGCGCTTGCGTGCAGCCCAGGCGCAACGATCAATCTTCCAGATTCAGGAAGCCGATGACGAAACGATTAACGCCATCATCGCAGCCGAGTCTGCCAACAGCCCCCAACCGCAAGCCGACTCTGAAGTCGCAATAAGAGATACCGAAGACTCCGAATCGAACAAAGGCACTCGCCCTCAAGGTGTCATCGAAAGTTATTTCGGTAGTGGAGCCGACGGTGGCTTCACCGGATTGAATTTCGCCTTCGCAGTTCCCGCCAGCGATCATGTTGAATTGATATTTGCCGGTCAGACTGGTACGTCCCTCGGAGCCAACAACGCTGGGGCTCCGCAACGCTTTGAAGTCAAGAGTCTTATTCGAGCCGGCGATCATCACCGACTTAACGTGGGCGTCGGCGCAGCTAATCTGAACAGCTCGCTCGCCATGAGCCGGAAAAAGCTTCCCGTTGAAGATCTCGGTCAGTTTTCTGTCCGAGCCATCGACGAATGGGTTGTTCGAGACGGAGTGGTAATCGTGCTTGGGCTTGATTATTCGCGCTTCATCGGTGCGAGCAGCGCTCAATCGATGACACCGCGTTTTGGTGTTCAGTTCGATGCCAACGCACGTACGCGCTTGAAGGCCGCGTATGCTCCCGGCGGAGATGAAATAACAATTCAAGACGTGGTTGGCTTTGAAGGAGTCCAGGTGGCTTTTCAAAGCAGCAACTCACAACCAGTCGCGTTTGTAGACGGCGAGGCAGTGATGGCTCGTAGCCGTCGTTTTGAAATAGGCGTTGAGCGAATTCTCGATAATGAATCGAGTGTCGAAGCCACAGCATTTTTCGACACCACCTCAGGACGTGGTGTGGGCTTGCTCAGCATGCCGATGTCGGGGTTCTCCGGCGCTGTTGGCGAAAAGCTTTCGACCGTGGCTAATCAGGAAGGTTCAGCTCGCGGCGTTCGCGTGGTCTACACGCGCCGCCTTAATAGTGTCTGGACTGCATCCGCCGGTTATTCATTTGGGAGAGGACAGCGCCTCTCGTCGCAAGGCTTAGTTAATCCAGCAGACATCTTCCAGAACGGCTTTTTCCAAACAGCTGCATTGCAATTGGGAGCGGGTCTCGGTCGCGGCACTCGGGTCAGGACCGTGTTTCGCTTTTCTCGTGAAGCCACAGTCTTTGCGATCGATCCATTCGCGGGCCGTCTCGGCGTGTACGACCCGTCTTTGAGTATTCAAGTTACGCGCGACCTGCCAACTTTTGGTTTACCCCTGCACGCCGAAGCGATAATCGACGCTCGTAATCTGCTGGACGTGCAATCCAGTTCGGAGAATGGAGAAGTTCTAACCCTGGTCAGCACCACGCGCCGCTCAGTTCGCGGGGGCATTTCGGTGAGGTTCTGACGAAATTGGCGGAGCGCCGGCTGGATTTCGCTCCGTGAGTTAACTCCTGGCCCCAAAGCGTTCCTCCAAAATCTCGGAAAAGTCCGAAAAATTGGATGCCCGATGCTGCCGAAGTTCTGCTCGACGCTATTAGGAAAGGGGAACGCAGAGCTTAGGAGTTTGAAGTTAACAGCCAGGCGAGACCAAGTCTGGGGCTTAGAGCAAATTAAGTTTATTTCTACAGTACAGGGAACGTTGGTTGCTAGTTTAGAACTTTTTGTCTGGTGAGTAGTTGATTCGACAATGAAGGGCTCAGTACTTACAACTCGAACTTGGGTCGTTATGATCGCGGCGGGCTTGCTCGTCGCGGCAGGCGTCCTGAATCTTGTTCAGCGAGCCAAGCATCAAACTCCACCCAAAGATGGCGTCACCTGGGTCGATACCGGTAACGGCATCATCGCCAAAGCAGTTGAACCAAATTCAGCCGCCGCGCGCGCCTACATCATGCCCGGTGACCACTTGCTGGGCATCCGCCTTCACAATCGCGACGAAGAAGTAATCCACGCGCGCGATGTTCAGATTTATCTCGAACAAGCACGCGTTGGCGGCGAGATTCATTACTTAATTGAACGCCCTTCATATCCAGTCGAAAGCCGCTTTTACTGGTCCGACCTCGATCATCTGGATGCCATCCAGAAATGGACCGTGCGTGAGGTTTATATCAACCTGATCGGTCTGGTGTTTTTGATCGTTGGATTCTTCGTGCTGTTTAAGCAAGGCGGCCGCTCGCCCTACGTTCTGCATTTCGCCACGCTTTGTCTAACCGGATTTGTTTTCCTCGTCTTTACGCCCGCGGCTACCTACCGGGATTTGGATTTGGGCATCGCTTATCTCGACAACGTTGCCTTCATACTTTTTGCGCCTCTGTTTTTGCACTTCTGTTTGCTCTATCCAACTCGGCATCAGCTGTTTGCTGAGAAGCGCTGGCGAGCGATCGTTTTGTACATTCCCGCGTTGCTGCTGACAGTTCTGTCTTCGTGGGTGTTTCTGCGAACTGTGATCATCAGCGTTCAAATTCACATCGGCAGATCGCTGATTGAGCCATTCGCGTTCCTGGGAAGCATTCCAAGCTTTTCGGAATCCTTCATTGGCACTTTCTACAAACTTGGTTTCATACACTTTTCAGTCGCGCTGCTGGCAAGCGCCGGAATTCTTATCTACCGGTTACTGACGACTGACGCTCCGATTGTTCGTCAACAATTGAAGTGGGTGGTTTGGGGATCGGCGCTGGCGATCGCTCCGTTCACGTTACTGTATGGCGTCGGCTACATTGTTGGCGCTCAGAACGACCCGTGGCTAACCGACGCAGCTGTTCTGCCGCTGATTCTGATTCCGTTATCGTTTGGCTATTCAGTAATTCGCTACCGGCTGATGGACGTCGAGTTGGTTGTTCGCCGTGTCTTTGTTTATGCATTGACGACGCTGGCGATAGCGATCTCGATAGGCACTGTCGTTTATCTGGGTGGGATCTACGCGTTGGGTTCGGATTCAGGAACCGGCGTTACTTTACGTGCCGCGATTGCGATCGCAGCGATGGCGATCATTGTTGTGATTGCGGCCCCAGTGAAAAACTTTCTGCAGGAGCGCACTGACCGCTTGTTTTATGGCGAGCGTTACGACATGCGCAACGGCCTGCTCGATTTTGGCCGCACGCTTTCCGCCACCACCGCGCTCGAGCCCTTGCTTGATGCCCTGGTCAGTCGTCTGCAGCAAGTAATGAACGTCGAACGAGTCGCGATCTTCATCGAAGATTCGACAACGTCTTCCGGCTACCGCGTGGCGCGCGCGGCAGGTCTTTCGACCCAGATGATCGTGCCACAGGATTTTCGCGAGATGATTCGGGTGCGCTCAGCCGAAACCGGCGTAGTCCGCACAGATGATCTGGATCTGGTCCCGGAGACTACCGGGTTTGTGCGACGCTCGCTTCACTATTACGTTCCGTGCATCGTTCGTGGCCGCATGGTCGCGGTAATCGGACTCGGCCGCTCGGCGGACGGCGCTTTGCTTTCTTCGGAAGACGTGGAGATTCTCCGGACTGTTTCGGGTTATGTCGCCGTAGCTATTGAAAACAGTCTGCTCTATCAGGAACAAGAGCAGCGCGCCTCAGAACTGAAGCTTTTGAAAGAATTCAACGAGTCGATCGTCGACTCGATTAATGTGGGCTTGATTTCGGTTGACCTGGACGGACGCGTCACTCACTCAAACTCGGCGCTTGAAGAGATTCTCGAAATAGGCGGTAAAGAAGCGCTGGGCAAGCAAGTCGAGGATCTTTTCGCGGAAGATTTTGCAGATACGCTGCGACAGGTGCTCGGGAATGAAGGCTGGCATCTTCATCAATTGCGAAATATCTACAAGCTGCACACGGCTACTCGCAATGGCCGGTCGTTAGTCTTGAATATCTCGCTCGCGCCGCTTCAAGGTGACTCGCCCGAACGCACCGGCGCGCTGGTTGTTCTCGAAGACGTGACTAGCCGCATCAGGCTCGAGGAACAATTGCAGCAGCGCGAAAAGCTTTCTTCCATTGGCTTGTTGGCGGCTGGCGTGGCTCATGAAGTTAATACGCCACTTACCGGTGTTTCGTCATACACACAAATGCTGATGGGAATGTTGTCTGAAAACGATCCCAAGCACGCCTTACTGCAAAAGATCGGCAGGCAAGCCGATCGAGCTACCAACATCGTCAACAACCTGCTCAACTTCTCTCGAACCGGAGGCGCGACCGAATTCACCGAGCTCGATTTGAACCGGGTGCTGGATGACACGATCCAATTGATTGAACCGCAGCTGCGGCGCAATCAGATCGAGATCTCGAGAAGTTACGAACTCAACGCACCTCGCATTGTCGGTAATGCCGGCAAGTTGCAACAGGTCTTTACGAACTTGTTGTTGAACGCGCGCGATGCGATTCCTGATGGCGGCCGCATCACCCTGAAGACTGCAGCGAGTCGCGACGATTCCCTCATGGTTGAGGTTTCCGATAACGGCATCGGGATCGCCCCGGAAAATGTAGCCAAGATCTATGACCCGTTCTACACGACCAAAGGCGTAGGACGCGGCACCGGTCTCGGGCTTGCTGTCTCTTACGGCATCGTGCAGGAACACTCCGGTCACATCAGCGTTGAGAGTGCTCCCGGTCGCGGCACGACCTTCCGCATAGCTCTGCCCACCGCCCACGCGCGCACCCGGCTTCAGGCCGCCGGCGACTAACCAATTTCGGCGCCAAACAGTTTCTCGAGCTCGAAGTCCGACTACCTTTTTTGGAGTGCGGTGACCTGTCACCGCTTTGGTCCGTGGCGACTCGACGCCACGCCGCTTTGGAATGTAGCTTATTTTTTGAAGGTGCGGCTGCGACAAGTCGCAGCTACTAAAGCGGTGACAGGTCACCGCACTCCAAAACAGGCTACGATTGGTCATGAGAAGATCAGTATTTCAGTTGCCTTTCCTGACTCTGCTTGTCCTCGCTATCTTCACGTCGTGTGGACACTCTGAGGCGCCGAAAATTCCAGCGATTGATTTGAATGCCAAAGTTGGAGACTCGTCGTTGCTGGAGCTGTCACGCTTGTACGAGGACGCTCTGGATCAATTCACGCGGCGATCGATCTGCCTGCGCGCGATTGACGAGGGTAAGTTACGTCCGGGGATTCCTCTCGAATCTGTCGATCAAATCTTTGGTACTCACTTTGCCCCTGATAGCAGGCCTACCGAAACGAAGCTTATGCACACGGGAGTCATTCATTTTTTCCCTGACTACCCTCAACCACCAGCGACGTTGGGTTCAAAAACAGAGGCTCGAGCGTATGTCGGATGGTTTCTCGTCGTGGAATACGACGAGCGTAATATTCTTCAGAACTACTTTCTTTCGAACATCAGCAAAGGAAGATCGCACGGCGAACCGGGAATCAAACCATCCTCACTGGATGAGCTCAAGCAGGCTTACGCGGCTGCAAACACAGAATCAGGTCGAAGGGACGTCTGTATCCGCGCGATTGATGAAGGCTACATTAGAACTTTGACGCCGGTATCTACGCTCGACACCATATTCGGTAGTCAGCTGGCTTTGAACTTACCAAAACGAAGGGACCACGATCAGACCAGCGAAATCTCTTTTGCGCCAGCCAACCCAATCGGAGTGAACGCCGGTCAACGCGGCTGGTTCCTGGCCGTCTCCTACGATTACGAAGGCAGTATCCAGGACTACTATCTCAGCAATGTTCATAATCCGCCGAGTTCAAAACAATAAGATCCGGCCGATCCGGCCCTACCACAACTACAGCTAAGGTCGTTGTGACTAGTCCGCGTTAGCGGACTGCGATTCCAACCGCCTTCTTTAGCGAGCTCCTACAACCCCAATTACCAACTGCTCCACTTCATGGACCAGCGCATAGATGTTCAGTCAGGCGGGGGACCGAACTCTTGGCGTTGCCTTTTGTTTATCTCCTAAATCTCGCCTAAACTAATTCTCCCTGATCCGGACAGTGAATTGCCGCAATTCCGTCATCGTAGAAGGCAAGCTTCCACGGACAAGGTGAGTCGTCCAACGTTTAGAGAGTTGAAGATAGAAAGACGAATGGCCAAAAAAGGTTCGGTTCTCGTCGTCGATGACGAAGAGATAATGCGCGAGGTCCTGGAGACGCTGCTGCTCGCGGGCGGCTATCGCGTTGATTTGGCCAAGACCGGCGAAGAGGGCCTCGAAGCTTACGGCCGGCGCGCTTACGATGCGGTGTTGCTCGACGTCTCCATGCCGGGCATCGGTGGCCTGCGCGCTCTCGAAGAGTTTTTAAAGATGGACGCGGAAGCTGTGATCGTCATGATTACTGCGTACGCCACCTTTGATACTGCGATCGCGGCATGGGAAAAAGGCGCCTTCGGTTGCATTCGCAAACCGTTTCAGAACGAACAAATCACTGCCACTGTAGCTGCCGGCATCAAGCGTCGTCGCAAGGATGAAGAGCGCAAGACTCTCCGTCGAGCGATGAGTCGCGCCGTCGATCGAGGTGAAATCGTCGGCCGCTCCGAGGTGATGCAGGATGTGTTTCGGCTTATCGACCAGGTCGCCCCGGCGCGCTCAACCGTTCTAATCACCGGTGAGAGCGGAACCGGAAAGGAATTGATCGCGAAAGCCATTCACGAGGCCAGCCCACGCGTCGGTCGGCCCTTCGTGACTGTTAACAGCTCGAATATTCCGACTGAGCTGCTCGAGTCCGAACTCTTTGGTCACACGCGTGGCGCCTTTACCGGCGCCATAGCCGCGAAGAAAGGACTATTTGAAGTTGCGGATGGAGGCTCGATCTTTCTCGATGAGATTGGTGACATTCCTCCTGAGACTCAGGTGCGGCTGCTGCGTGTAATTCAGGAGCGCGAGTTCACTCCTCTTGGCGACACGGTTCCGCGCCGGGTTGACGTCCGCATCGTGGCGGCAACAAACATTGATCTCAAGGAGGCTGTCAAACACGGCGCCTTCCGAGAAGACCTTTACTATCGACTCTCCGTAGTTCCAATCGAACTGCCGCCGCTGCGCGATCGTCGCGAAGACATTCTTCCGTTGGCGCAACACTTTATTCGCAAGTACAACGAAGAGAATGCGCGCCAGGTCGCTGAGAGCCTGATGCCGGAGGTGCTCGCCTTATTAGAAGCCTACACGTGGCCCGGTAACGTACGCGAATTGGAAAATGCAATCGAGCGCGCCGTTGTGATTGCCCCCAGCAATGATGTCACTCGTGAATGCCTGCGCCCTGAGATCAGCGATCCACAGTCGGTGCTCGACTCTCGCAGCGATGGTAGTAGCTCCGCCGTTCAGGACATCGGACGTGGCATTAATTTCTACGACGAAGTGCGGCGGTTTGAAATCGATCTAATCCGGCGAGCGCTCGAACAAACAGGCGGTCATCAATCTCGAGCCGCGCGACTGCTGGGCATGAACGCCACCACTCTCAACTCAAAAATCAAAACCTACAACATAAGTCTGCGGCCTTAAGCAGTGACCCTTCGCCTTTGGCTTGGGCCGTGCTGTGGTCACTTTGCGCAGGCCCGAACGGACGGGGCTACTGACTATCGGTCCTTCGGATCTCTATCGCTGCTGAACTATCAAACTCCGTAAGTACCTGTTTTCGATTTTCTTGACAGCCTTGGGCCAGCGGGCTTAGTATGCAGCCTCCGATAGGTTAGATACCCGAAACTGGACCACGCGATTCCCCCTTACTCATCCGAGAAGCGTAGCTCCGCTTCTTTTGCCTTCGGAACCGCTAGCGAGATTTTTTACATCCTGTCAACTAACTATTTTCGTAGGGCTCACAACCCTCAGAAGAGGAGTCTTCGCAATGGCAGACGAAAAAAGAACCTTGGAAATGCGTGTCGCTGAACTTGAAGATAAGCTCGCGAAAGTCCACATCTCCGAAGAAGAGATGGCTACCTACAACAAAGTAGCGGCCAAGCTCGGAGCCGGCGGTGCGACAGCGGGCGCTTCACCAGCGGCAGTTCAGTGCCTTCAGTGTATTCCGCAACCGATAATCTCGCAGTGCATTCACTGCATTATTCGGGACTGCATTAGACCGATCATTAGAAATCCGATTTACTGGGCGGACTGCATACCGCAATGCGCTCCGGGCGGCGGATTTGGTGGCGGTGGATTCGGTGGACTCGGCGGAGGTTAAACCGAATTCGGCCGGATTTAGACGCGTACACATTCTTCAACCAAATTATCTGAAGTGGTCGCCTGCCGTCCTCACGCGGCAGGTCAGGCCGCAGTGTAATCCCACTAATCGGGTATCAAAGAGGCGTTATGGATGTTGTCTTTGCCGTCATGCCTTTCGCTGACGTAAACCGGCCAGCTATAGGTGTCAGCTTGCTGAAAGCCGGGATCGAAAAACGCGGTTTTGAATCCGCGATCGAGTACTTCAACGTCGACCTTGCCGAAATGATTGGCTATGACTTGTACGAATTCATGGCCAACACACTCGCAATCGAGTCGATGGTGGGCGAATGGTTTTTTGCCGACCTTGCTTTCGGTGACTCGATTCCGCATGAGAGCGACTATGTTGCCCGGATGTTGTCGAACTACATTCCGCAACAGAATTTTCGCGAGAACGTGCTCGCCGCTCGAAAACAGCGACGTGAATACATCAAACAGTGCGCGGACAAGATTGCGGCGCACAATCCCAAGGTGGTCGGCTTGACCACCACTTTTAATCAGACTTGCGCTTGTCTCGCGCTGGCGCGCGCGCTCAAAGAAAGGCCAAACCCTCCGGTCACGATCATAGGTGGAGCGAATTGTGAAGGTGAGATGGGTCTGCAAATGATCCGCTCGTTTCCATGGCTCGACTATGTCAGCACCGGTGAAGGTGACGTTTCCTTTCCATTGTTTCTCGAGCGTTTGCTGCGCGAAGGAAACGGGGATCCATTGCCGGGAATTCTAAAGCGCGGCGTCACGACCGAGCTCACCTCACCCGAACCAATTTTTGCGCTCGACGATTTGCCGATCCCCGACTTCTCAGAGTTCTACGCCCGCATTGAGACTTCTCCACTAAAAGAATTGATCAATCCCGTGCTGTTGATAGAGACATCCCGAGGATGCTGGTGGGGAGCCAAACAGCACTGCACTTTTTGCGGCCTCAACGGCAACACGATGGCGTTCCGCAGCAAGAGTCCCGAGCGAGCCTTCGATGAGCTCGCTTACCTGTCGAGCAAGCATGGCCTGAAGCGAGTCGACTGCGTGGATAACATTCTCGACACGCGCTATATCACCACTCTCTTTCCAAGACTGAGCGAGAGCGATGTGGACGTCGAGCTCTTTTATGAGGTGAAGGCGAATCTGCGTTACGACCAGCTGGCCACGCTGCGCGCCGGTGGCTTGCGCGCAATTCAGCCCGGTATTGAAAGTCTTAGCAATGAAGTGCTGCGGCTCATGAAGAAAGGCTGCACGGGCCTGCAGAATATTCAACTGCTGCGCTGGTGTGACGAGCTCGGCATCGAGGTCGCCTGGAATGTCCTCGCAGGATTTGCGGGCGAGTCGCCCGACGAATACCAACGTCAGGCAGAGCTGGTTCCATTGCTCACGCACTTGCAGTCACCAGTTTCCTGTTCCCCGATACGACTCGATCGTTTCAGTCCGTTCTTTATGAAGTCGGAGGAATTGGGACTTAAGCGACTGCGACCGAAGCCTGGCTATTACTATTCCTACCCGCTCGGCAGAAAGGAGCTGTCCCGGCTCGCCTATTTCTTTGATTTTGATTACGACGATGGTCGAAATGTTTTTGAGTATCTCGGAGTGTTGCAGACGGCCATCCAGGGATGGTGGGACGCCAGGAAGGATCCGGAACAGTATCCACGGCTTGATGCTCAACTTGGCGATGATGAAGTCGTTCTCCGAGACACACGCGCGGTTGCGACGAAAGCGAGTCACACGCTCACCGGGCTTCCAGCTCAAATCTATTTGCAGTGCGACTCGTCCCAGAGTTTGAAGAACCTGCAGCGGCATTTCGGAGCTGAAGCGAGCGAAGCCGAAATCCAAAACATCCTGAAGGAGTTTTTGGAGAACAAGCTAACGATCGAGATGGAGGGTCAATACCTGAGCCTGGCCGTGATCCGCAATCGTCGAAAACCGGAAAAAGTCGAAGCACAAAATGCCTACATCCAAATTCAAACGGCCCAGACTTCCAAGCCACTATTACATTTGGTTTGAACCTCCCGATCACAAAGGCGATGAAGTTCTGCGATTTGCTTCACGCCGGCGCCGGATCAAACTAAAGGGCCATTCCTTTCGTGAGTTCCAGCAAATGGTCATACCTCTGTTGGATGGCCGGCATACATTGTCAGAGATCGAAACGGAAGTCGCTGACGTCTTTGCTCCGGAAGATCTTGAAGTTGGCCTGGAATTGCTCGCCGAACATAACCTTTTACAGGAAGCAGACGGCGAGAAGCTTTCTGCAGATGCGGCCAGCCGTCTCGCGCCACAATCGAACTTTTTTCACGAGATGGAAATGAACGAAGAACAAATGCAGGATCGACTTGATAACGCCACCGTCACGATTTTTGGTTTGGGTGGCGCGGGAGCCGGCGTCGCACAAGCGCTCGCCGCTGCCGGTGTAGGTAAGTTGCGCTGCTTCGATTCAGAAGCTGTTGGTCCCGCTGACACGTACCTGTCGCCGCTCTTTACTCAAGCCGATATCGCAGACTTGAGAACCGAGGTGGTGACGCGCAGGATTCGTGAATCGTCACCTGACGTCAACTTCTCAACCAGTACTCAAGTGCCGGAAAATGATGATGAGGTGCTGGCATTGATCGCTGGTTCGGACCTCGTTCTTTGCTGTCTGGACGAAGGCCAGTCTTCGCTCATCTACAAACTTAATCGTGCCTGTTTGAAAGCCAATATTCGTTGGAGCTCATGTCTTCCAGCTGGGAACGAGGTCATTATCGGACCGACGGTCGTGCCGTTCGAGACGCCTTGTTTCCTTTGTTACAAGATGCGCACGGTGGCTACGGCCGGAAATCCCGAAGAGGAATTTAATTACGAGACGTTTCTCGATCGCCGCAAACAAGATGATACGGGTCGTCGAGAAAATCTCGTCTTCGGCGTGGGGATAGCAGCGAACTTGCTCAGCCTCGAGGCACTAAAAGCGCTTTCGCAAAGTCTGACGCCTTCGGCGACTGGAAAGATCATCGTGCTCGATTTGATTACTCTCGAGAGTGTCAAGCATGTGGTGCTTCGAAAGCCCTGGTGCCCGGCTTGTTTCAAGGCTGAGGCCAAGACACGTACTGCAGGCTGCTAGCCTGCAGGTGCGGTGTGAGAAAGGTAACAGGATTAGGACCATTTTCCATATCTCAGTTTCCATTTTTCATTTGTCATCGTCAGAACAGGGACGGCGGTGATCATCGATTTTGTCAGGACCAGCAACCCGGCGGAAATGAAAAATGGTAACTGGAAAATGATATATGGAAAATCTTAAGAACGCGCTTCAGTGCGGCAAGAAAAAGTAGGTAGTCGCTAAACTGAGGCCACGGCCTGGCGCCGTGGTCACTCACGTTGGTCGCTAACAGAGGCGGACCGAGATTTTTGGTGATGCCGCAACCAGGATCAGGATAGGACCATTTTCCATATCTCATTTACCATTTTTCA
>DATNBH010000097.1:0-82615 GCA_035572035.1 Pyrinomonadaceae bacterium
TCAGCTGGCGAAAGAGGTACTTCGCGAAGGAGAGCTTTTTAGCTTGATCGTTGAGAGTATTCCGGTCCCGGTTGCGATCATCTCACCGACCGGCGAGATCGAGGCACTCAATCAACCAACCCTCGAATATTTCGGCAGAACCTTCGAGGAATTGAAAGGTTGGAAGAGCTCCGACGTAGTTCATCCAGACGACCTTCAACGCACGGTGGCCACGCAGATCGAGGCGCTCCAAACGGGCAGTGCCTATAACGTTGAGAGCCGCCACCGCCGTGCTGATGGCACCTACCGCTGGTTCAATGTGCTTGGCTTGCCCTTGCGGGATACACAAGGACACATCCTCCGCTGGTTTATCCTGCAAATTGATATTGATGATCGGAAGCGAGCTGAAGAGGCATTACGGTCTGCCGAACGCAATCTTGACCAAATCATCAACACGATCCCTACACACATTTACGTCTTGAACACCGAAGGATCCGTCCAGTATGTCAATCAGGCTGTGATGGATTACACCGGCCTCAGTCTGGAGGATGTAAAACAAGAGGACTATCGTGATCGTGTCATCCACCCCGAGGATTTTCAGAGAGTCCGCCCAGGACGCGCGGCATCGCTGAGGCGGGGCGCACCATTCAGCACTGAGCAGCGCGTCCTGGGCAACGATGGGCAATATCGCTGGTTCCTGGTGCGCTACAAGCCCTTGCTCGATGAGCGGGGACATATCGTTCGGTGGTATGTGGCCGCGTTCGACATTGAGGACCGAAAAAGGGCGCAGGAAGGCGTGCGTCGTAGCGAGGCGTTCCTCGCTGAAGCCCAGCGGCTCACCTCAATCGGCAGTTTTTCCTGGCTCGTCGCGACCGACGAAATTACCTGGTCCGAGGAGCTCTATCGTATTTATGAATTCGATCCGGGAATCAAAGTCACACTCGAAGTCATCCGTACGCGCGTGCACCCGGACGATCTGACCTTGTACGAGAAAATGGTCGAACAAGCACGAAACGGGTGCGAGGATTTTGAATGGCAATACCGCTTACAGATGCCTGACCAATCGATCAAGTACATGCATGCAGTGGCTCAAGCGATCCGGGACCCGAGTGGCCAACTCGAGTACATCGCGGCAGTTCGGGATGTTACCGCTCGCCGGGTTTCGGACGAAGCTCTGGACAAAGCGCGGTCGGAACTCGCACACGTAACCCGAGTCATGACGCTGGGGGCGTTGACGGCGTCGATCGCCCACGAGGTCAATCAACCATTGTCGGGGATCATCACTAACGCCAGCACTTGTCTGCGAATGTTGGATGGTGATCTGCCCAACGTTGATGGCGCGCGCGAAACCGCAAAACGCACGATTCGCGACGGCCGTCGAGCGGCTGATGTAATCACACGACTGCGCGCCCTCTTTGGCAAGAAGGACATCACATTTGAGGCCGTCGATCTAAATGAGGCGGCGCGCGAGGTGATTGCGCTTTCGTTAAGTGACCTTCAGAGAAATCGGGTGATTTTGCGGCCTCAGCTAGCCAATGACCTTCCGCTAGTCGCGGGTGATCGCGTGCAACTTCAGCAGGTCATTCTTAACCTGGTCCGTAACGCCTCAGACGCGATGAGTACCGTTGATGATCGGTCGAGGCTCTTGCTAATTAAGACTGAATCAGACGAAGGCGATCAGGTGCGCCTGAGCGTGCAGGATGCGGGAGTCGGTTTCGATCCTCAAGCACTGAAAAGACTCTTCGAAACTTTCTACACAACGAAGGACGACGGCATGGGAATCGGATTAGCGGTCAGTCGCTCGATTATCGAGAGCCATCACGGCCGGCTCTGGGCGACACCCAACGATGGCCCGGGTGTGACGTTTTCGTTTTCAATTCCGTCGACGTTGGAGCATTAATTTCTTACCAATGTTTATAGAACAAGACCCCAAAGAACGACATCGCTCCGGCGTAGCCATGATCTTCCTTTTGTTTGGACAATACATTGCGCTCGTACGGAGCGCCGGCACTGCTTTCATTGGATTAGCTATAAACACTTGGCCGCTCTGCGGCCAGGATGAATGACGACCGATGGCCGGACGGGATATCGGTCGTACAGGCATTCAAGGTTGTTTTCTCAGGGCCTTGCTCCGAGCACACCGCACCATTCTTCCGTCAACGATCCAGGAACTGACTCGAGAAGCAATTCATCGACGTAACACCAGCCCCACTCTTCATCCGGTTCAAAAGATTTCATTAACGGATGATTGGTTGAATGAAAATGCTTTGCCGCGTGCTTGTTCTTTGAATCGTCGCAGCAGCCGACGTGACCGCAGGTTACGCAAAGTCGCAAATGGAGCCAGCGGTCACCCATTTTCAAACACTCTTCACAGCCGTTCGGGGTTCTCGGAGTAACATTGTCAATTTCAAACAAATGCGAACAGCAGTTCATTATTGAAATCCTCCTGATGTCAGTGAAAGCCAAACTCGTCAGCGTGACACGGATTTGGTTCGGATCGCGGGAACACGCGCGTCAATCCAGTTGTTAATTTCCGCAATCACGACCTCCTTATCAACATCATTCAGCAAATCGTGATAGTGCCCCTCATAAAGTTTCAGAGTTTTGTCGGTTGAGCCGGCGGTATCGTAAAAGAACTGGCTGCCGCTCGGGTTCGTCGCCTTGTCCTCCGTGCCGTGCAGAATGAGTACGGGAAGTTTGATGAGGGGAAATTCTTCATTCAGCCGGCTAGCGGCATCTATCATCACCTTGGAAGTCTGCACCGGCTGAGACTCGCCCTGAATCAGTGGGTCATTGTTCATTGCCTCGACAACCTGCGGATCTCTGGAGAAAACTTCGTTCTTCAGCGGGAAGACATGGGTATGCTTCGTGATGTAACTCAATCCCTTGATAAACGAAAGAACGATATCGGGCACCGGCAGATCGTATGCGAAGCTCTCGCAGATTAATCCGTCGATCTCTGATTGATGATCGAGCGCATAAATGCACGAAACGACACCGCCCGCGCTGTGACCGAGAAGGAACAACGGCAAATCGGGATTTTCCGATTTCGCGGTTCGGATAAGCGTCGCCACGTCGTCGGTATAGTCTTCCATCTTTTCAACGTAGTAACGCTCGCCTTCGGAACGCCCGCGCCCGCGCAAATCGATCGCATAAGCCGCCAAATCTTTCGCCGCGAATTGCTCGCCGACCCACAGGTATTGCCCGCTATGCGAATTAAACCCGGGGACGATAACAACCACGCCGCGTGTTTTCCCTTCGGGCTGCCACGAACGCGTGAAAATTTTCAGTCCGCCGACTCCTGCGAAAGTTGATTCCTTCATTTCTTCAATCTCCTTCCAAACTGGTGATCTCCGACACAGACTCGGAGTTGTTTGCGGTTCGGTTGATTTCATTCCGGCGCCGGCACTAACACCGGAGCGCCCTTGTCCTTAATGAAGAACACGACGAACTTTGCCGGTTTGGTGCTGCTGGCGTTCCTCCCCACGACGTGAACATCGTTCGGGCCTTCATAAAAAGTCTGGCCCGGTGTGAGCGTCACTTCCTTTCCACCTTTCACCTGCATGATGATCGAGCCCTCCAATACATAGACGAACGCATGTGCATTGTGCCGGTGGATGGGATCCACGCTGCCCGGTGGATAGTCCACGGTGATCATCAAGACTTCTTTGCCGGGAAACTCGGGCAGATCTTTCGAAGTGAGCGATGTCACCGAGGCCTGTGGGGCCTGACCAGCAGGATGTTGGGCCATCAGCGTCCCCGGCATCAGAAACAGTAGGACCAGCATTAATGACTTGTTCTTCATAATTAACCTTTCATTTCGGTCGCCAACCTAAGTAGCTGGCCATTATGGAAATTCGAAATCTCTTGTTGACATCAAACAACCCACGCACAGGGACACCGATTCGGACACGACTTGAATCATCCTCGCCGTGCAATTACTTCTCCTTGCCGGGCGCGTCGCCGGCCGGTTGAGAGGATCGAGGCGCGCCGATATTGTCAGCCTGATGAAAAGTGTCCTCTTCCAGCGTATCCTCTCCTGGGTCGTCCATGGTTATCAGCACCTCCAGTTCTTCTTCGCTCATGTGCACCTCCATTCATCCTTAATCAGGTAGTCAGACATCACCTACTCATCGAACGGAGCATCCATCAAAAAATCCACCGTTGACGGCCGCTTGTAGCCTGGAACAAAACGTTCGCCGAAGTCGCCTGCGAAATTGTCGTAGGTGGTCTCCGGCTTGATCTCGACAATGCGGCAGACTGAATCCGCGAAACGCCTCTTCATTTCGAGGCGGGGAAATTCAGCGAGGATGCTCTTCATCTCGTCTGGCGGGATCCGGTCGTACTGAAATCCGAATTCGACGCCGATCCCAGCCGTGCAGAGCGCGACTTCCGCCTCCTTGTAAAGGCCGATCGATGGTGTGGAATTCAGAGCGACGCTGTCCCAGATCAACTGCACCCGGGCGTCGTCGAGACCTTGCTCGCGCGCGAACGCCCGCGCGGCGTCGGCTCCTTCGATCTCGAAACGTTTTTGACCGGTGAAGCTGTTCGTAAGTCCGAGGTCGTGAAGCAGCGTGCCGACTGCTACGACTTCCGCGTCGTGAGCTATGTCCTGAAGCTGTCCGAGCCGGACCGCGAAGAGCCAGGATCGGACAGCATGGTTGAAGAGAAACGGTTCGGAATGAGTTCGCGCAAGCTCCATGGCACGCCCGATCAACGGCGAGTCGACCACCGTGATGCCGCCCAAGACTCGTGTCTTACCGCCGATAACGGCCGGCTTAGGTGTTGGCGACATTGTACTTCTCTCCCTTGATGAAGCTGAGCAAGTCCGCATTGATCAGATCTTTATGAGTCGAGCACATGCCGTGCGGCAGCCCCGGGTAAACCTTCAGAGTGGCGCCCTTCACAAGCTTGGACGACACCAGCCCAGTGATAGCGATCGGCACGACCTGATCGTCATCGCCATGCATGATGAGCGTCGGTACATCGAACCGCTTGAGATCTTCAGTGAAGTCCGTCTGCGCAAACGCCTTGATGCAATCGTAGGTGGCGGGAAGACTGGCCAGCATCGATTGGAACAGAAAGCTATCGAGCAAGCCTTGAGAAACTTTTGCGCCTGGCCTATTGAAACCAAAGAAAGGGACGCGGAAGTCCGTCATAAATTGGTTGCGATCGGTTTTCACGCCAGCGCGTATTTGATCAATCACCTCAATGGGCAAGCCATTGGGATTCGCGTCGGTCTTTAACAGTAGCGGCGGCACTGCACTGACGAGCACCGCTTTGGCTACACGCTTGGTGCCATGACGCCCGATATAGCGAGCGACTTCACCGCCACCGGTTGAGTGGCCGACGTGAATTGCTTCCTTTAGATCAAGCGCCTCAACCAGCGCCGCGAGATCGTCGGCATAGGTGTCCATGTCATTGCCGTTCCAGGTTTGGCTCGAGCGGCCGTGACCACGCCGATCATGGGCAATGCAACGGTAACCATTCGAAGCCAGGAAGGACATCTGGTCCTCAAAGGCATCCGCCGTCAGCGGCCATCCGTGACTGAAGACGACTGGCTGTCCGGCGCCCCAATCCTTGTAAAAAATCTGCGTTCCATCTTTCGTGGTAATAGTACTCATGCGAGACTCCTTTCGTGTTGTAGTGACGTTAAAATTCAGGTAGAGCGGAGCGCAATGTAGTGCGAAGTCAACAAATTTTAGACTTACGGGATTCTATAAACATTCGGTCCCTCCGGGACTGCGGCGACTTCTCACAGGCCCGGTCAGAAAAACCAGAACTTGCGACCTTGCGCTGCGACCCCTTGCTGCTTTCACGCGCCCTGCGAAGTTGTCTTTGCGACCGCTGCCGACCGGCTGAGCCAGTCTTCGAAGCGCGTCTTGCCAAGTTGCGCCGTGTCGCCCGGCACGATGCTGCGCTCGCTCAACTCGGCGCCGAAGTAGCGCGCGCTTGGATCAGCAACGACCTCACGCGAATCGTTGAGCGCCCTGAGTCGTTGCCGGATAAGTTCGTCAAAACGAAACACCCCTGGCCCAGCGATTTCGATTGCGCCATTCAGTGGTGAACTCGTCGCCACTTCAAACAACGCACTCACTACATCGTCTGAGGCAATTGGCTGGAACAGCACTGGCGGCAGGTGAACGCTATTTCCCACGGTGGCCTCGTCGGCGATGCGCTTGACGAACTCGAAGAATTGAGTTGAATGGACGATCGAGTATGGGATCGAGCCTTCCTTAATTAACTTTTCCTGCGCGACCTTTGCTCGCAGGTAACCACTCTGAGGCAAGCCTTCACTCCCAACGATCGAGAGCGCTACGTGATGGCCCACGCCAGCAGCTGCTTCATACTTGAGCTGGTTGCCCGTTGACGTCTTGAAGAACTCCATCACTGCCGCATCCTCGAAGGAGGGCGAGTTCGACACGTCTACGACGACCGAAGCGCCAACAAGAACTTCGGCCAGTCCCTCGCCGGTAAGTGTATTGACACCCGAGTTGGGTGATGCCGCTACTGCCTCATGTCCGGCGGCGTTGAGTTTTGTGACAAGCTTTGATCCTATAAGACCGGTGCCACCAATAACCACGATTTTCATCTTGTTTCCTCCTTCTTTTTTCGCGGCCGAAGCCTTCGCAACCACCAGTTATTGTTTCGGTACCCGCTAAGACTGGACAGCCTTTTCCTTTGTGACATGATTTTTTCACACTGACAGTTCTTGAATTGAAAATGAGTCGGGTCTGAAATTAACCTGTCACAACTTGGCCGGCTGCGCAGTCTTCGCTCGCAAGACAAAAATAGTCTGTGGAGAGAGGCTCACAATGAACAGCCTTGAGCAGTCGCTCTCGACCCGCCGCTTATGCCGACGGAAGGCTTTGCCTCAAAAGTCAAAAGGGGGAGTCAACTCGACGTGCGACCCGAAACTGTTTTTGCTCCAGAGGAGCGAGATGTTTATAGCTAGAGGACGACCCCAGAATAACTTCAGCTCCTTTTGGAGCGAAATGGGAATTATTGAACCCGCGCAGCCAAGCACGCCTTGCGCTCCTACAGAGCGCCTACTAAATGGGAGCCGGAAGCTATAAACATCTCGCTCCGCTGGAGCCAAAACCTACTCAGCCCTGATGGTTGCCGATCGAGAGATCGCGGCGAGCTTGCTGGGTCTCATCACTAACAAGACTCTGAAGATTCCTTCGTTCGACGCTTCGATAGTCGCCAGAGCAGTGACTGCCCCGTTCCGCAACACGAGCGCGCTGGCCTGGCCGTTTGTTTCTATCCACTCAATCGATACACCGCTACCCATGAACGGGCCCACCGCAGCAAAGTAGTTAACCACGCGCTCACGTCCGAAAACGGGAAGCCGTGCTACGTGTACGGCCCCGCCGCCATCGGCGTAGGAGACCACGTCAGACGCAAAGAGTTTTTCCAGAGCAGGAAGATCGCCTCTCTGCGAAGCCACCACAAAGGCGTTGAGAAGGCGTCGTTGTTCGCTCGAGCTAACAGACTTGCGACGTCCATCAGTAATGTGTTTGCGCGCGCGGGTAACAAGTTGTCGAGCATTCGCTTCGGTCGATCGAATGGTGTGGGCAATCTGATCGTACGAATAGTCGAACGCTTCTCGCAGAACGTATGCAGCGCGTTCTGTCGCAGATAGTTTCTCGAGTAACAACAGAACGGCAAACTCTAAAGCTTCTGCCCGTTCGGCGCCGAGGCGCGGATCGCCCGACGTGTCTACCGGCTCAGGCAGCCATGGCCCGATATAGGTTTCGCGTCGAGATCGCGCCGACTGGGCGAAGGTGATTGCTAATCGCGTCGTCGCAGTCGCAAGAAATGCCGGCGGATCTACGACTGCGCTTCGATCTGTGCCCTGCCAACGCAACCATGCATCCTGGACGATATCCTCGGCCTCAGCCGCGCTTCCGAGCATTCGATATGCGATACCAAACAAGCGAGGCCTAACACTTTCAAATACCGAGACTCCATCGTCACTTACCATCATCTGCCCCCCAAGCATGGAACTGACAATCGCGCGGTTTGGGAAGCATAACTATTTTTGATTGGCTCAAGGCAGCACCTCCTGCGGAACTCTTCGTCTAATACGAAAGGTTGTTTGCCTCTTGCGGTAGGTTCAAAACGTCTCCACGCGCGAAGAGTTCCACATGATCGATCATCCTTTTCTTTTCATCTTGTCCTCGCGTTCAGTAGTTTCTTATTTGTTGGACTGCGGTCATCCCGCGATTGTCGTTATCAAGGCGCGTAACGGGTGAACACAAAGTCGCGCTCTTTGACAGCCTGGTGGCAAGGGAAGCATGTCTTCATCGCCACCTCGTCCGTGGGTTTGCCCTCCTTATCAAATGACGAGTATCCCCAGCCGCCAGTCGCCGCGTATTTCTTCGAGTCCTTGACCATGAATTGAAGGTAAGCATCCGTGGGTGAGCCGGCCACGAAAGACTGATCACGGCCAAAGCTCTTGTTGTTTTCCTCAGACGCTACGTAGCTCCAGGCTATGCGGCCAACGATTGCGCCTTCCGGAAACGGAAGCTTGCTTTCCCGGTACGCCTTAATGGCTATGTCATTCCCCAGAACCGCGCGAATATCGTTGAGCTCGCCTGCTTCGTGGGCCACTGAGACCACCCTCCAGTCACGATATCCAGGTGGGATTTTCTTTACGAAGATCGGGGCGGCCTCTTGAGCAGCGACGTCACGAGATGTGGTTGCCGCGAATACGACGACGCCGGCCAGTGCTGCAACTCCAACGAGCAATAGAGTGAACTTTTTCATAGTGTCGCCTCTCTAAATATGCAGTGGTCTAAACCCTCACTACAGTCATCCGATTCAGTTCGGGTTCAGTTCGGGTTCAAGTTCGGGTTCATTTGAGCAGGAGGGAGTAAATCACAAGTAAAATCGCAAATCTATTACACCAAAGTATCGATCGATACCTTGAATTGTTCGCGGCAGCGACCGATACCAAAGTACGATAGACAGCCAGTTTTTATAGGCGCATTCTCGATAACTACGTTCGATGGATGAGAAAACGAGTTGCGAGTTTGCGAGTTATAGCTAATGATTACACTTCCCCTCATAACGGTGATTGATGACGACGAATCCGTGCGCGAGTCTTTGCCTGATTTGCTGAAGGAATTTGGTTTCGAGGCGCAGACGTTTTCGTCCGCTGAGGACTTCCTGGCTTCTGAATCAATTGCGGAGACCAGCTGTCTGGTTCTCGATGTCGCCATGCCCGGCATGAGCGGACCCGATCTGCAACGAGAGCTAACCCGTCGCGATCAATCAATCCCGATCGTCTTCATCACGGCACAGCGAGATGACGGCGTTCGTCCACGTTTGATCGCCCAGGGCGCCGTGGACTGCCTCTTCAAACCGTTTGAGGCGGCGGATCTCTTGCAGGCACTTAACACCGCGCTTCGAGCGAACTGACCATTTCAACTTTTTGGCCGGCCACCATGTCCGCAGCAGCAAAGTCGCAGCAGAATCCGATCGTCTTTGTCGTGGACGACGACATCTCGGTGCGCGAATCGCTGGAGCTGCTGATCAAATTTGCCGGTTGGCAGCCTGAGACGTTTGCATCTGCCGTGGAGTTTCTGGCCCATCCACGCAGCGCGACGCCAAGTTGTCTGGTGCTCGATGTCTCGCTTCCGGATCTTAACGGGCTGGAATTGCAGAAACTGATCGCGTCAGATCGAACGGACATGCCCATCATCTTTATTACCGGGCACGGCGATGTCCCGATGACCGTCCAGGCGATGAAAGCCGGGGCCGTTGAGTTCTTAACCAAGCCATTCGACGATGAAGTGCTGTTGAGTGCTATCCGACACGCGATCAAACGCAGCTTGGCCGTGCTGAACGACCAGGTTGAGATAACGGCGCTGCGTAGCGGTTACGACTCACTTACCCCTCGTGAGCAGGAGGTGCTGCGATTAGTGGTGGCTGGAATGCTAAATAAGCAGATTGGTTTGAAGCTCGGGATCAGTGAAATCACTGTAAAGGCCCACCGAGGAAAAATGATGCAGAAGATGAAGGCTGAATCGCTCGCTGACCTGGTAAAGACGGCAGTGAGACTCGGCCTCGCACCTGCGAAAAATCCCTGGCACACGACGAGAAACCCGGAATAACCGAGAAGATCAGTTGGAGTAGCAACCATCATGAGCACGGGCTGAGCAAGATTTCGCACTCAAAACTTAACAGGAATTGGCAGATGCAGAACAACGAAACAAGCGAATCAACTGAATTCAAGGGCAGGCGAATTCTGGTTACAGGTGGCACCAGAGGCATTGGCGAGGCCATCGTTAACCGCTTAGTTCGCGGTGGCGGCGACGTAATCGCTACCGCCCGATCTGTTTCGCCGGAAACATCCGCTGATCGGTTTGTTCAGGCGGATGTCAGTACTCGAGCAGGAATAGAGTCAGTTGCAAAAGCCGTGACAGATCGTTTCAAGGTTCTGGATATCCTGATTCACAACGTAGGTGGTTCCGCGGCCCGCGGCGGTGGCGCATTAGCGCTGTCTGATGATGATTGGCAACATGCGTTTGAAACGAACCTGTTTGCCGCCGTACGACTGGATCGCGCTTTTCTGCCATCGATGTTGGGACAGGGCTCAGGCGTCATCATCCACATCTCTTCAATTCAACGAACACTTCCGCTTTTCGACGCGACGCTTGCTTACGCAGCCGCCAAGGCCGCATTGACTAACTACAGCAAAGGCCTTTCAAAAGAGGTGAGTCCGAAGGGTATTCGCGTAAACTCAGTTGCGCCCGGATACACTGAGACCGACGCGGCTGTGGGAATGGTCAACGAGATCGCGGAGCGAACAGGCATCAGCCAGGATGCTGCGAGGCAACGCATTATGGATTCACTCGGCGGCATCCCGCTCGGCCGGCCGAATCGACCTGACGAAGTCGCAGAGCTGGTGGCGTTTCTGGCATCGGATCGTGCTTCGTCGATCACCGGAAGCGAATACGTCATTGACGGCGGCACAATTCCGACGATCTAAGCCTGGAGTGTGAAGCAGAGACCGCCCATCCGCCGAACTCGTGGCCCAGTGAGCTCCAATGTCCCACTTCGAAAGGTAAGTAGACTTCGATGAGAATGTTCATGCGTCCTCTATACATCAGTGCCGCGATTATCGCCCTGACAACTTGGCTTCCGGTTCATGGGCAGGAGCGTATCGAAGATCGGTTCGCTAACGTCAACCGAGTTCGACTTCATTATCTGATCGCTGGAAAGGGCGAGCCGGTAATTCTGCTGCACGGCTATGCCGAAAATAGTCACATGTGGCGGCCGTTGATGATTGAGTTGGCAAAGAGTCATACAGCAATTGCGCCGGACCTGCGCGGATTTGGCCAGTCGTCCAAGCCAGTGACTGGGTACGACAAGAAGACGATGGCTCAGGATATTCATGCTTTGGCGCAGGCGCTCGGCTATCAACGTGAGGTCGTCGTCGGTCATGACATCGGATTAATGGTCGCTTACGCGTATGCCGCTCAATACCCGAAGGAAGTCGATCGGATTGCCTTAATTGACGCTTTTCTTCCCGGTGTTGGTGATTGGAAGACGGTGTGGCTGTTAAGAGATCTTTGGCACTTTCACTTTTACGGCGAAACTCCACTCAAGCTGGTGGCAGGCCGCGAGAGAATTTATTTCGAACATTTTTGGAATGACTTCGCGGCTGATCCGAAGCATTCAGTGCCGGAGGTTGACCGGCGCTTTTACGCGAGATCATACGCTCAACCCGGCGCGATGAGAGCCGGCTTCGAAGTCTTTCGTAATTTCGAACAGGACGCAAAAGACCTCGCGCAATTTGCCGAAACGAAACTGACAATGCCAATGCTGGTGCTGACTGGCGAGAAAGCCTCAGGAGAATTCCTGATTGAGCAGGCGCGTCTGGTCGATACAAACGTCGACGGAGTGGTCATCAAAGGCAAAGGGCATTGGCTGATGGAGGAAGCGCCGGAGCAAGTCATTCCGCGGCTCGTAGCTTTCATCAACAAATCGCAATAGGCTCGATCACATGAACACGGCCACATCAGACAGCGCTCGTTTGCGCGAAGTACGTTTGGAAATGCTGCGCCTTCATCAGACGCTCCTGGACATGGAACGAAAGAGTTTTGAGAGGACGCACGGCCGCGTAAATGCCGGAGAGTTCCTGCAACTTGTCTTAAATCACGCGCAGTTCGCCTGGCTGCGGATCATTTCTGCTTTGGTGGTGCAAATCGACGAGCTGCTCGATGCTGATGAACCGGCCAGCTCCGCGGACATGCTTAACTTGATCTCCGCAGTCCGCCAACTTTTGACGGAGTCCGGGGATCAAGAATTCCAGCAGAAGTATCAGGCAGCGCTCCAGCAAGAGCCGGAAGTCGTCATGGCGCATTCAGCTTTGATGAAGTTGCTTCGATCAAAGGTCTAAGCGACGGGACCATATGACGGAAATGCCGAACGCCGACGATGCTTTATCGCCACCGCCGGGAAGTACTCCCAGCGAGATGTTTCCCGTTCTGACGTCGACTCAACAAGCTCGCGTCCTCGCGCACGGCCAACGTCGCACTGTGGAACACGGTGAGATCGTTGTCGAGCTTAATGCGCATATAACCAAAGTCTTCGTTGTCGTCAGCGGGCAACTGCATATCCTGCAGGTCTCGAACAATCAGGAGCACCTCGTCGCCGTTTGCAATCCGGGTATGTTCACTGGCGAACTAAATGTGCTCTCGGGCCGTCGTGGACTTGTGCGCATACGCGCCGCGCAAGAATCGGAACTCATCGAAATCGAACGCCAGGCATTGCAGGCCCTGGTCGAGGCCGACAGCGAACTCAGCGATATCTTTCTGCGAGCTTTCATCCTGCGGCGTCTGGAATTAATTGCGCGCGAAGTTGGTGACATCGTTTTGATCGGCTCCAGTCATTCGCTTGACACCCTTCGCATCAAGGAGTTTCTGACCCGCAATTACCAACCGTATTCCTACATCGATCTCGAGCGTGATTCTGTGGTCCAGGAAATGCTCGATAGCTTTTCTCTGTCGATTGATGACCTGCCCGTTCTGATCTGTCGCGGCACCGCTGTGCTGCGCAGTCCAACCAATGAGGAAATTACCGACTGTCTCGGGTTCAATGAAGGAATCGATCAGGCGCATGTGCGCGACTTGATCATTGTTGGCGCCGGGCCGGCAGGACTGGCGGCGGCGGTCTATGCAGCATCTGAGGGACTTGACGTCCTGGTGCTTGAATCAAGTGGGCCCGGCGGCCAGGCGGGAGCCAGCTCGAAAATCGAAAACTATCTCGGCTTCCCTACCGGCATATCAGGACATGAGCTCGCCGGCCGCGCCTACGCGCAGGCGCAAAAGTTCGGCGCGGAGATGTTGATTGCCAAGGACGCGAGAGGGCTGGCTTGTGATCGGCGGCCTTACGCAGTGTTGATTGGCGACGGTCAGAGTGTTCCTGCGCGCACAGTGGTCATCGCTTCGGGTGCCCAGTACCGCAGACTCCAGTTGGAGAATCTCGCGAAATTTGAGGGTGCTGGTGTCTATTATGGAGCCACCCATCTGGAAGCGCAGTTGTGTGGCGGTGAAGAAGTAATTCTCGTGGGTGGCGGGAACTCGGCCGGTCAGGCGGCAGTCTTTCTGGCGCAAACAACCAGACGAGTCTATATGTTGGTTCGATCTGATGGACTAGCTAAAACAATGTCACGCTACCTGATCCGGCGCATCGAAGAGACGCCGAATATAGAACTCCGTACCAACACCCAAGTGATTGCTCTGGAAGGCAAAGATCACCTTGAGCGAGTAACCTGGCGAAATAATCAAACTGGACAGACTGAGTCTCACAACATTGCTCACCTCTTTTCGATGACCGGCGCGGTGCCGAATTCTGTATGGCTCCGCGGTTGTGTAGCCTGCGATCAGGCCGGGTTTATTAAGACCGGGCTGGATCTCACGACGGAAGACTTAGCAAAGGCAAAGTGGCCTCTTTCTCGCCCGCCATATCTTCTGGAAACGACTTTGCCTGGTGTGTTCGCTGTCGGAGATATTCGGGGCGGGAACGTGAAACGAGTAGCATCCGCCGTCGGCGAAGGTTCAATTGCCGTGTCTTTTGTCCACCAAGTGCTCGCCGAATAGAGGAGAAACATGGCTGACGCGGCATAGTCATGCTCGCCTTTTATCTCTACCTGATCTCGGGATAGTGGCCCGGCTCGAAAGTTCATTTGGCCATCTTTCGTTCTCCTTAGAAACCTCATGTACGTGGGACAAATAACCCAGAGAAGTACTGGCGTTTACCGTAGAAAACAATCAGCCATAGGACTGTTACCACCACCGACGGTACTGTTCCGCTCGGATTCAGGAACACATGATAGCAAATGATGTTCACGATTACCGGCCCAAGCAGTACCAGCGCGAGCGGTACGAACCGGTTCGCCAGCAATAACCCACCACCCACAATTTGGAGCGCCGCCACAACCCAAAAATAGTGAGAAAGGACCAGCGCGAAGATAAACTGCCCGGCCAGTCCCGTCGGCATAGGCCCCATGCTCAAGAAATTCAAAAAGCCGTTGAGGCCAAACACCACGAAGATCAACCCAAGTAAAAGGCGCGCGATCATTAGAAAGATTTTCATCTCTAGCTACCTCCTGGGATTAATTTCTTTTTTTCTGCTTCCGAGGCGTTAATTCTTCATTCAAGAGTTAATCGCGCCCATCCGGCCCCGACGATAGTCCTCAAAAGCCTGATGGATTTCCTCTTCTGTGTTCATCACGAACGGTCCGTACCGCGCGATTGGTTCATTCAGCGGTACGCCGGCGATGACCAATACTTCCAACGTTACGTTTGCGTCTGCTGGATTTTCGATTCTTACTTCGTCGCCATCCGGAGCGAACATCACCATCTGTCCGTCAGCGCCACGCTCACCCTCTGCTCCGAACAATCCTGCTCCGTCAACGATGTAAGCGAAGGCGTTATAGTCATGCGGCACTGGTTGCGTCACCACGCCTCCCGGCTCCAGCCGGTAATGCACGTAGATTATCGGCGTGCGTGTCTCGATGACGGCTTTCTCGCCCATCGCTTCGCCGGCAATCACAGTGGCGGAAACCAAGCCGTCGGCTGAGGTTGCCTTGGGGATCCGGGCGCTGGGAATTTCCTGATAGCGCGGTTTGATCAGCTTGTCCTGCCGCGGCAGGTTCACCCAGAGCTGGAACCCGTGCATCACCCCACCCGTGCGCATAAATTCAGCGGAAGGCATCTCGGCATGGACCACGCCCGCACCAGCGGTCATCCACTGCACGTCCCCTGATTTAAGCCGTCCGGCACGCCCACTGGAATCCTTGTGTTCCATGTCACCCGACAACATATAGGTCACCGTCTCGAATCCGCGATGCGGATGATCGGGCGCGCCTTTCGCTTCACCAGGAGCCACATTCATCGGCCCCATCTCATCAAGCAACAGAAACGGATCAAAGTCTGAAAAGGATGCCTTGGGAAACGGCCGGCGCACCAGGAATCCCCCACCTTCCAGAGTCTCAATACTGTTGACGATTCCCGCGACCGTCCGTCCTTCATTTGTTTTGGTCGCTTCAGTTCTCAATGCTTCTTTCACCATCGACATAAAATCTCACCTCTCTAAAACTTGTATTTTGTTTCGAATCACGCAGCGTCCTCATCAATCTGCGCTGCCGCCTTGTAACCGATCTTCTTCAACAGGCCGATAAGGGTCTTGCGCTCTGCCTTTGTCAGGGAAGCAGCCGCAAGCTTTTCCATGTCGCCGGCGTGCTTTCCATAAATGCGCGTGATTAGCTTCCGGCCTTCTATGGTTAAGTGAACGATCCGCGCCCGCCGATCTGTGCCGTGAGCGCGCCGCTCCACCAAGCCCTTCGTTTCTAAGCGGTCAACGGCGACTGTAATCGAGCCGCTCGTCAACAGGATCTTTTTCCCGATTTCGTTAACCGGCAGCGGCCCTTTGTGGAGCAAGGCTTCGAGTACCGCGAAGTCACTACCGCACATCTCCAAATCAGTGATGCTCTTTTCCGCATAGGACTCAACCGCCCGCGCCGCCTTCCACAACACGAGGAACAAGTGAACGCCGCTTCCGCCCGACAATGACTCAAGCTTGGCCATTTTGCTGTTCTCCTCTTTTGTGCGCCTTCCTCCTGTATCTTGATGTCAAGATACTTAGTCTGGAGAGATGTGTCAAGCGGCGGAGCGACTATTGATTTAGTAAATTCGCAAATAAGATGGTTCATAAGAACCTATTTCCCCTCCGGAAACCGCTTCGGATCTAAACCTGCGCAGTGGGACGAACAACTATCTCGTTCACATCAACGTCGGCTGGTTGGTCGATGGCGAACGCAATCGCGCGGGCGATCGCCGACGGCGGAATTGCCATCTTGTTCATCTGATCGTTGATTTGGGATTTAACCTCAGAATTTGTCATCGAATCTGCGAGGTTCGTGTTGACGAATCCCGGAGAAATCCCAGTCACTCGAAGCTTATCCCCGGCTTCCAGGCGCAAGCCTTCGGTGACGGTGCGCACGGCGTTCTTCGTAGCGGCATAGACGGCCATGGTCGGCGTGATTTGAATTCCGGCTGTGGAAATGACGTTGACGAAATGTCCGAACCCCTGCTTGCGGAAAACCGGCAGCGCTGCCGCAATGCCGTACAGAACGCCTTTGAAGTTGACGTCGATCATCTCCTCCCAATCCTCGACACGGAGCTCGTCGAGAAGAGAAATTGGCGCGACTCCGGCATTGTTGACGAGTACGTCAAGCTTGCCGTAGCGCTCAATTGCCAACCCTACGAGCGTGGATAAGTCCTCACGCCGTTTTACGTCTGTTGGTGCATAGGCTGCTTCGCCGCCCGCTGCCACAATGCGTTCCGCGAGAACCTTAAGACGATCCGATCCGCGCGCCCCGAGTACGACCTTCGCACCGCGCTCGGCGAGAAGGAGTGCCGTCGCCTCGCCTATTCCGCTGCTTGCTCCCGTAATGGCTATCACTTTGCTTTTGATTCCTGACATAACGCCTCCTTTTCCAATTACTGCAATCTGGAGAAGCTTACGCCCGACGAACGGAACATGTGAATACTCAGGCGTTCGTGAAATCTGCTGGAGCGTTCACAAAGTGAAATAGTGGACAGCAACAGAATTCCGAGAGCTTAGTCGCCTATTTGGAGTGCGCCGACTTGTCGGCGCTTTCGTCGCTGCGACCTGTCGCAGCAAGTTGTTGAAAACAGCTATTATCAAACCCGCGGCGTCGAGCCGCCGCAGGCGAAAGCGATGACAGGTCATCGCACTCCAAATTAGGGCATTACGAAATTTTTGAGGGCTCACGGGCTGAGTGTATGGAGTGCTATGATCTGTTCATCCTTCCCGACAGTTTGTGCCTATTTGACAGGTTGATATGACGACACCTGCGCAGGAAGAAGTCAGTCAACGATCCAAAGCCGATTGAAAGGAGACAAATGAGTCAACGTTTGAATTTCTTTGAGCAATCTCCCGAGCTGACAAACAAACTTTTTGACTTTTCTGGCGCGGTGAAGAAGAGCTCGCTGGGAAACACCATAATCGATCTCGTAAACATAAGAGCTTCTCAACTTAACGGGTGTGCGTTCTGTCTTGATATGCATTGTAAGGAGGCCAAGATTCATGGCGAGAATGAGCTGCGCATCTACCACCTTCCGGTCTGGCGAGAATCAACCTTGTTCTCAGAGACTGAACGGGCAGTGCTCGAGTGGACGGAAGCGGTCACCAGGCTCTCCGAGCATGGCATTCCCGATGAGATATACGATCGCGTTCGCGCACAGTTGAGCGAGAAGCAAATTACTGAACTGACTTATGCCATAGGATTAATCAACATGTGGAATCGTCTGAATATCAGTTTCCGGACAGTGCCGGGCTCATTCGACGACCAACTGGGTCTGACCAAGGCGGGATTGAGATCTTCAACGCACTCAGCAAAGGCGTGAGGAGAAGCTTGGATCGACGGGCGGGTGCGACTCCCGCCCGTCACCATTTATTTCAGGGAGGCTCGTCGTCTAATCACGCATGTAGTGACAGCTGTACCCGCCGGGGTGCTTGCGCAAGTAGTCCTGATGGTACTCCTCGGCGCTGTACCAGGTAGAGGCGGGCTCAATGGTGGTCGTGATTGGACGCTTCCACTTGCCTGACGCTTCAACGCGGTCCCTCACTCGCTCAGCCGTGATCTTTTGCTCGGGCGTCTGAGGAAAAATCGCCGATCGATATTGTGTGCCAACGTCATAGCCCTGGCGGTTGAGCGTGGTCGGGTCGTGCAACTTGAAGAACCAGTTCTCCAGTAATTCTTCGTAGCTGAGCACTGCCGGATCGAACGTGACGCGTATCGCTTCGGCATGCCCCGATTTGCTGTGATGTGTATCGTCGTACGTTGGGTTCTCGAGCCAGCCGCCGGTGTAACCGACCTCGGTTTCGATCACGCCCGGGACATCACGGAGAATTTCCTCAACACCCCAGAAACAGCCCCCGGCCAGCACCGCTACCTCCGTTTGTGTCGCACTCGCAGTTACCGAGCGGTTCGTTCCGTCCTGATCATTCATGATGGTTCCCCCCGGCACTCATTCTACCAGCGTTATGAGCGGCTTCCCTTTTTCGACGATATAGGTGGCAACCTGGGGCTCACGCCCGCTTCCCAGGCTTGGCGTTAGCGTACGACTACTCCGAGACAACCGGAAATATTTGGGTAGCTGATTTGAAGTAGTCTCCAGGTGTTCTAAACGATTCCAGACAAGATACCTCCCGTAAGTCGCCAAGTACGCAAAGCGTATCACTAGAATTCAGGACAACAATAATTGTTTGCTATGCTTTTGGCCGGTTCTCCGATTAAGACGGTATAATGCCGCCCATGTTGTGGGCAGATTCACGAATCCAGCGGGCCCTGGCAATAGTTGATCTGCCACTCTCCACCGCACACCCGCCATTAGAGCGTCTTTGCGTCTATCGCATTTAGTCTTCTCCAACCACGAACCTGATCCTGGCTCGACAGTCACGGATGTTTCTTATTTCCAGCTCTGGAGATTTCTAAATGAAACGGATGTTCTTAGCAGCTCTCTTCCTTCTAGCTATTGCCGGCCCAATAGCAGCACAAGCAGTAAAGCTCGAGGGACAAGTGGTGTGTTGCGCTGAATGCTGGGCCGAAGCTGACCGGACCAAAGTGGAATACGGCACCGCAGAGAATCTTTTGAAGGCGAAGTCGTGTGTCGAACGCGACCCGACTCTACTGGCAGTTCGCGACGGTGAGAAATTTAAGCTCTATCAATTGGCTCTCGGAAGATTTCGTCTGCCTGGAAAAAACTGGCTCGACTTGGTTGGCAAGCGGGTTGAGATAACTGGCGCCATACAGAGCAGAAAAGAAACAACGATCGTCCGCGTTGATGCTTTGAACGTGCTGGCCCCAAGCCTGGCGGAACGAGAAGCCGCGAAGGTCGTCGGCCAAGAAGTTGAATTAACGCTGGCTGACCTTTCGGGATCTCAACAGAGTCTTGATTCGCTAAAAGGGCGTGTTGTGATTCTGAACTTCTGGGCAACCTACTGCATTCCCTGTAAAAGCGAAATGCCGGATCTGGCAGCGATCCAAAATGAATACGCCGCCCTTGGCGTGCAAGTCATCGGCGCTTCGACTGATGAGGTTGGCGATCGTCAAAAGATCTTACAGTTCGTAAAGGAAACTAAAATCAATTTCCCCATCTGGATTGGCGCCGGCACAAGTGACCTGCTGCGATTCGGGTTGGGCTCGGCGCTGCCGGGCACGGTAGTCGTCGGCAAAGATGGCAAGATCGCCAAGCTGATTTCAGGAGTGGTGAATCAGGCCGATCTGAAAAAGCAGATTGAAATGCTGCTCGCTTCGACTTCAAGTTTCTCAAATGCCCCGCAGGATAATAAGCAAGTAGCCGCGGCGAAGCGTTCGGCTGAAGTGTCTTCAGTTCCGAGTTGACCGCTTTGACCCGGCGAGGGCCGCGCCGTGAGCGGGGCAGCAAACGACAATTACAAGTGGACCTATGGCGTGCGCGTGATCGCGAATCAGATCGATCGCGCCAAATGGCGTAACACGCTCACGTATAGATTTCATCCGCGAGTGACAGCGGGCCTTGAATATAACCCGCTAGCAAAAAAGGTGAGTCCAATCGCCAACGTGGTTGCGATCACTGAAACGCATCAACGCCCTGCCTTGATATTGGGAACGAGTTCGGATCGGATTGGCACACCTTCCGGACAGTCCTTTTATGCGACGCTCAGCAAGAGCCTAAAACACGCAACCGGTTTGCCCGTTGCGCCTTATATCGGAGTCGCATACGGAACCTATGACGATCGGGCTCGGGTCATAGGCGGCTTGAACATAACCGTGGGTGACCGATGGAGCTCCACGATTCTCTTTGATGGAGTCCGGATTCATCCGCTCTTGAATTACACGTTCAGGCGACATCAATTCGGCATGATCCTGGAGCGCGGTCGCAATCCCGGAGCGAGCTACAGCATTTCGTTTTGAGCTGTACACGCTTTTGTTTGCTCAGCTCGCATAACGTTCATCAACCGTCAGGGCAAAAACTATGGTTCCAACAAGTCCGATAATTCCCGCGGTAACAAACGGGGCTTGCGGAGCAATCTTCCAAAGCACTCCGCCCAGCGCGGCTGCGGGAGTGATCGACAGGCTGCGTACGAGGTAATAGAGCCCGACTGACCTTGCGCGAATGTTGTCCTGAACAAAGTCGACAATCATTGCCTTGCGGGATGGCTCGCCAATCTCCCGCAAACCGCCAATCACAAAGGCAACGACGAGCAACGCGAAGCTTGAGGCGAAGATGATCGCAACTGGAAACAAAGCAAAGCTCAGAAAGGTTGCGATGACAAATGGCTTTCGGCCCACGCGGTCAGCAATCTTTCCCGCGGGAATGTAGACGAGGATTGACGTGATCATCTGAATTGCTATGAGGGCGCCGTAGGCAGCAACACTGAATCCCTGGATGTTGGTCACGTAGAGAATAGCCAAAACACCCGTCATCCCTTCGCACGTTCTGATGATGATGTCGGAAATTAGAAGCCGCTTGAGTGCGCTATGAAATGAGCGCCAAACGCCACGGATGCTGATTGCGTGAGCCTCGCTCTGATAAGCCTTGATCCTGAGAACCAGGGCGAAGGTAACTGCTGCCAAAACCAGCGTGATTATCAGGCCTGCATGAACACCCTTGCGCAACCCCATTGAGGCAAGCAACGCTCCGCCAATTATCGGCGCGATTACAATCGGGACACGTTTCAGAATCGATTGCAGGGTGAAGCCCATCGCGCGTCGCTCACGCGGCAACGAATCACCGATGACCGCAAAGATTGCGGGAGACGCCATGCTTTGCCAGGCCATTACCAAGCCAAGGCCGACGAAGAAGTACGGCCACGACGGGCTCAAGAGATAAACCACGTAACCAATTGAAGCGAGCGTGATAAAGAAGAGAAAAGCTCGGCGTCGTCCAAAGCGGTCAGCAATAAAGCCGCCGGGATACTGATAACAGGCATCGAAGAAATCTTCCGCGGTGCCGAAGAGCCCGATAATTGGCGCCGTTGCGCCCATTGCTTCGAGATATTTTGGCAAGAACTTTTTCCATAACTCTTCGCCGAATCCAAGCAGAAAGACGGCGGCAGATGCAATCGTGACGTTGTGCTCGAGAGAAAGATAGTCTGCTATCCGTGCGCGCCAGCTTTGAGATCGATCTGCCAAGACTATGTCGCTCATCACTGGTCCTAAAGTCCTTTCGCTTTGCGCACCATCTCGAAACTAACAGCGCTAGTTCAGAACAAAGATCCTAGGCGGCTCAGCAATATTTGAATCTCTCTTTTATCTTCGCGCCTTTTGGGGAAAACCGATACATATCCCGTAAAGGCGCCAGAACGCAGAGCATGAACTAGCAAAGCACCGGTCCCTCACGAATCAATTTGCCCTCGGCCGTTTGCCGTTTCGTCTTTTCGGTTGCCGTGGTTTCTCGGACTCTTTGCCCAGCAAGGTATGGAGTCCGTCAAAAACAATACTGATCTGCTTCAGCAGCTTACGGTCGTCTCTGAACACCTTGCTGAGGCCGTCGATGATTGCCGCCAGTCCCGCAGCCTCCAGGCGGTTGAACTTGTCGTCTTTCAAATCGACGTCGTGAACAATTTCCGCAATCTCGCACAGCCCTTTGTTTTCGACGAGCCCAAACCTCTTCAACATGGTTTCGAAACTACAGTCCTCACCATGATGGGTGAACTCAGCGCCAAACATGTCGAAAGGAATCGCTCCTTCGACGGTCTGCCCTTCAGCTACAAAGTAGAACCGTGGCCGTTTGTCGATGAACTGCTTGATGAGCCACGCGGAAGCTAATCGGTCAATGTGGAGGTTGCGGCGCGTAACCCAACGCTTTCCTTGATATCGCGCCACATCCAGAACTCCACCTTCGATAGCCGGAGTGATTTGTCCGGAAGGTCCCTGCGCGGCTCGGATGGTTTTTTGACAACGTTCATAAGCATTAAAGGCGGCAGCTCGGCCGGTGGCACCAAAGAAATCATTGCCGGAGACGCGTTCAAGTTCAGCGTGCAACTTGTCGATCTCAGTTTCATGAGCTGCGAGGCGACCGGCAGAAAGATGTTTGCCTCGCGACTGCTCGCGAATCGCGCCAGTCAAACCATCGAACTCCGTGGCGATGGAAGCGAACTCCTCATCCCGAGTTTTACGAAAGGCAGCTATGATTTCGTTATCCGTGGCGCCCTCGACGGAATCAGCTCTGAAGACCGCAGCCTCACCACCGGACGATTCGATCTCCTGCTTCAGCCATTGAAAATCTTCGTGCGTCTTTTCAGACGCAGGTAGGACATAGACTGAATTCTTGATCGCGACAGCGCCGAGCTTCTGTAACTTGCGCCAGATGCGAACCCGCAGATTGGTGGGCTTGGGCGGCAGCTGATGAATCAATAAGACCCAGTCCTGCCGCGATGTTTGTTTCTTCATAAGCCTTCACAGCGTAACGTTGCGCTGAGTGTAACGAGTGTTACTTCAGAAATGCAAGCACGAAACTGGAGATGTCACTTTGCGTTCTTCGCGCTTGGCGGGAGATGTGGTTTGCCCCGCCAAGGCGTGAAGAACGGGAGGCTGTCGCTTGCGCGTTTTTGTGCTCAATGCCAGAATCCATCCAACATCGAACATCGAACATCGATCAAAGGCCAAGTTGTCGCGATGAAACAAAAGAGCAAGCAGGGATCACTGTTTGTCGTCCGTAGCGTAGTCACTCTAATCGTTTCGCTATGCTTCGCTTTTACCCTGACCGTACAGGCGCAACGAACAGTTACTTCGGCTACCCTCAGTGGTCGTGTTGAGGACACCAGCGGCGCTTCAATTAGCGGCGCCAGCTTGACTGCTACAAACCCTGAAACCAATCAAAGACATACCGCAACCTCTGATCTGGCGGGACGCTATCGCTTCCCTTACCTTCAAGTCGGAACCTACACGCTAACGATAGAAGCCCAGGGTTTCATTACCGTAACCAGGCAGTTAACTTTCACCGTAGGTCAAGCTGTAGAGCTGCCGGTCAAGCTGGAAGTTGCAGGAATAACAGCGCAGGTTGACGTCTCGAATACTGTGCCCTTAGTCGAGACCGTTCGCACCCAGGTCAGTGAAACGATACGGCCGGAAGAGATTAATGAACTACCACTGAACGGTCGAAATTATCTCGACCTCGCGTTGTTGGTACCAGGTGTCTCCTCAACTAACACTGGCAGCAACCAGCGGTTCGCCGAAACTTCGGCAGTGCCGGGGCAAGGAATTTCAATCGCCGGACAACGCAATCTCTACAACACTTTCGTTGTCGATGGAGTGTCTGCCAATGACGACGCTGCAGATCTAACCGGTACTTATTACAGCGAAGAGGTAATCAACCAGTTCCAGGTAATCACTTCGGGAGGGATTGCGGAGTTTGGCAGAGCATCGGGCGGCATCATTAACATCATTACGAAATCAGGAGCGAACGACTTGCATGGCAGCATTTACGGCTTTGCTCGAAATCAACGCTTCGATGCTCGCAACCCACTGGCGCCTATCAAGGATCTTCTCACGCAAGCTCAATACGGCGGAACGATAAGCGGTCCGATCCGGCAGGACCATACTTTCTTCTTCACCAATTTTGAGCAGACCCGGCGCAATTACTCTGCTGTCATCACTATCGCGCCGCCGGCTATAGCAACAATCAACAACCGCCTTGCTGCGGTAGGTTACCGGGGACCTCGGCTTAACACCGGCGTGGTACCAGCGAGCTTTGACACAACCAACATCTTTGCAAGAGTCGATCATAAGCTGAATGACCGCAATCAACTCAGCGCGAGGTATAGCCTCTATCACATAACAGCAGACAACTCGCGGACTGTCGGTGGTTTGAACGCCGTCAGTCGAGGCTCTGGTCTGGACGATACTGACCAAACGGTTCAAGTCAGCAACATAACGACACTCAGCAATCGCACGCTTAACGAAGCTCGATTCCAGTACACCAACAGTCAACTGGGTGCGCCATTAAACGATTCGATCGGCCCGGCCGTCGGTATCTCGGGCGTGGCTAATTTCGGCACAGCAACTTCGTCGCCGTTGTCGCGCAACATCAACATGTTCGAAGCGGTTGACAGTCTTTCAACTGAACGAGGCAGTCATTCACCGAAAGCTGGCGTTGAGTTTCTCTATAATCGAGTCAACATCCTGTTTCCCGGAGCAATTCAGGGCGCCTACAACTTCACGTCGCTAACAAACTTCGTCAACGGTAACTACAGCACTTTTCAACAAGCGTTCGGAACCCCGGGTCAGATTCAATCAAATCCGAATATCGGGCTCTTTGCCCAGGACGAATGGCGAGTTACATCAAGATTCACCATCAACGCTGGACTGCGATACGACTTGCAGTTTTTGCCGAGTCCCATTCACACAGATGCCAACAACCTCGCGCCGCGCGTGGGCTTTGCTTATGCGCCGGGCGAACGAAAGACAGTAATCCGCGGCAGCTTTGGCCTCTACTATGATCGAATTCCGTTACGAGCAACTTCGAATGCGCTGCAACGAGATGGCGCCAAATATGTCGTGGTGCAGTTTTCGCCGACTCAAACAGGAGCACCAATATTTCCAAATGTCTTGAGTGCGCAGCCCACCACGCTGTTAACAAAACCAAACATCACTCGAATCGATCCGAATATTGAGACCAGCTACAGCCAGCAAATCAGTTTTCAAGTCGAACGCGAACTATCTGCTAATGCGGTTCTCTCGGTTGGTTATCTTCATCTGCGCGGTCTCCACATCATCGCGTCACGTAACGTGAACGTGCCGACGTTACCAGCTTCCTCCGGCATTCCTAACCTGGGACGACCCGATCCAAACTGGGGCAACATTAGCCGCTTCGAAGGCGCAGGTGTCTCGTTCTATAACGGGATGTTAGTCTCCTTCAACAAACGCGCGGCTCGTTGGGCCAACGTGCGCGTGTCTTACACTCTTTCCAGGACCACGGACGATGCCGGCAACTTCTTTTTCTCGACTCCTCAGAATAACTTCAACTTGCGAGATGATATGGGGCTGTCAGATAACGATCAGCGTCATCGACTCGTGGTAAGTGGTTCGTTCCAGGCCCGTGACAATGAGAAGAGTGGTGTGGCTAAGGCAATGCGAGGCTTTCAATTGAGCTATATCTTCACGTACGCGTCTCGGTTGCCATTTAATGTTCTACTCGGGAGCGATCGCAACCTCGACACCAACAACAACGACCGCCCTCTCGGCGTAGGTCGCAATACCGGCCGAGGCTTCGACTTTATTTCTTTTGACTTGCGACTGGGTCGGCGCTTCCGCATCAATGAACGGGTCGCGCTCGACGTATTGGCCGAAGGCTTCAATATTTTCAATCGATCGAATTTGGGAGTACCGAACAACACGTTCGGATCGGGCGCTACGCCCCTGGCGACGTTTGCTCAACCTACCCAGGCTTTCGATCCCAGACAATTCCAGTTCGGCCTGAAGCTGAGCTTTTGAGAAAGAGGCAGCAGTTGAACTAAATGGTCTTGAAGACAATCAGGCCGGCAGCTAGTACAAGGAAAGACATGATTAGGATCTGGCGCCAACGAATCGATGATCGATGACAATAGGGGCAGTGAATTTCCCGTAGGCGCAAAGCCATTCCACAGTGGTTACAATGCATTTTTCATTTCCAGGCGCTTTCACAGATAGGGCACTCCAAATTTGGGCTCCCGAGTATCACCCTCATTTGTATTAATCGTGTCGGCCTTGCGACCATTTCTTGAACATCAACTGATGCGACCTTCGAGCGAACGCCCGTTGCGCTGATGCCGGTCTTCCCGTTTGCGCGACCGAACCATTCACCGGCTCTCTGTCATCAGCTTGACCACTATTTCCCAGCCAGGGATTCGCCAGCGCCCAGCCTATCGAATCAAACGAAAGCGGCGCGGTCGGGATCGGAGATGGGATGGGACCGAAATCTTTGAACAGCGGTCCACTCGAGGCTCTGGAGGACCGACTTTTTTCATAACGAAAGAAGAAGTGAAACATCAGGGCAGCGGCGAGACAGGCCCCGATGGCCGCGCTCACCGCGAGCCAAAGATGATATCTGTCTCCTGGTAAGCCTGCAGAGTCCCTGAACGCAGCGAACATGAACAGCTCACGGCTGCCAACCATTGTCAGTGTAAAAAGAACCATCAGGGCCACTACAAATCTTGATAAATGACTCATTCGCTCACTTTCAGGTCATCGCCGGTTTCGGCAAAGACGTGCTAACCGCTAATGGAACGGCTTCTATGTTGGGCACAATCCCGGCCGCGAACGACCTGGTCACTTGTTCAGCAACTTTTGCATGTTCAATCACAATGCCTTTCTTGAGACTTCGGGAGGGATCTCTAATCACGCAGAAGTCGATTTGACTCGCGTCGCCAACCGGAAACATCTCCTTGAGTAACTGAGGATCAAGCTCTACAGGTTTGAACAGCAGCATTTCAGAGTTACGCAAACGGGAAAGCACGGCAGCTTCCCTGCCCTGAAACAGGGGCACCCGCAGGCGTCCGCCGACGTCAAATGCGAACCAGTCTCCATTGGCTCGTCTCATCGCATAAGTTTTGCTCATAAAAAACCGCCTTAATTTTCAGATCCCTGGAACAAAGCCAAAGCCGGTCATTCCCAAGCCGATTTCCGCATCATTCAACTTCTTTAGCTGCGAACAGGGGCGATATTCGTTCTCCCGCACAGAACGTTAGGCTAAACAAGCTAAGTTGTCTGTGCGTTAGGTCGCTTATGGTTCGCGTTCGTGCGATCTTAAGACGGCTTACTCCGGTTATGTGTGATGGCGCACGGACTCGCTGAATTCCATGTTGTAGGCTGATTCCGCAACCAGAGCTGCGGTGTAAACACGTTCAAGCGAGAGCAGACCAGTGTGGCAGCGCGAAAGTGGCAAGTGAGCATGAGAGTCGTTCAATGATTATAGAAGACAACCCTCGTCCCCTCATCCTGATCGTCGAGGACATCCATGAGACCCGCGACGGAATCGAAAAGTTACTGATCGCAGATGGCTATCGCTTAGCGCTGGCAAGAGACGAACGAGACGCGATAGAACGTGCTATGCTGAGGCAACCCGATCTGATACTGGTGAGCCTGGCAGGCCTACCGAGTGATGTTCTGGCTACCTCGCAACAAATCCGCGCCGGCGCCGGGATAGGAGAGGACGTGCCCATAGTGGTTTTTTGCATTGCGGACATCGCTGAAGGTGACGAAGTGGCGATCGGCCGTAATGTTCATTTGACGCGTCCTGATAATTTCAATCAGCTGAGAAACCTTCTCGTCCGCCTTTTGGACAGGGTTTCAATCGTCAGTTAGACAGAAACATTTGTAACCTAGATCAATGAGCACCAACAATAACACTCAAAAATCGTTTAGCTTTAGATTCATGGAAACGAAACCAAGAGTCCTTTTAGAATTGACGAACTTGACCGACAGAATGCTCAAGTCCGTCGAGATTCTGACGATCTTTCTGAAAGACGACGAAACTCCAGGGGGTGGGCCCTCGCAAGCTCACATTAGATTTGACCCGATAAAAAGTATGGCGCCCGAAGAGACAGCGGTCGTATCCCATCGCACCTGGATAAATGGAAGGCCAGCTGAACCTGAGCAAGATCAGATAGCACGCCTCACGCTTGTCCCCGGCAAACTTTGTCCCTACGTGCTTGATATTTCCTGGGAAAATGCCGCGGGCAAGACTCAGTTCCAACGCCTGCCAGTAGGTCACTGATCAACCGGAATCGCCTCAATTGTTCGAACCCAACCGAATCACTAGTCCGTGCCTTTGCCGAAGCATCGAGAAATCAGTTGACGTCATCGCAGGTCGCCCGTAGAACCAGTCCCTAGTTTCGGTAGCGAGCGTCTCAATACTTCATCGACGTCAAGACGCAGCACTTTGCGAATCGGAAGCGCCGGTTCCGGGATCGATCGTCTCGTTTCAATCGACGATGACCCCTCAATCACCGCAATCACGAGTGCATTACTTGCCAGGGAATCGTTGACCAAACTTAAAGGTTTGACTTCCATGTTTCCTCATGCGAGAGAAAAGAACGGGACGGGCTCACTCTCCGCTTTCCGTCTGTGGATCCAGGCGTCCAAACACGCTATCGAATGCCGGGAGGCACTCATTCTGGTCCCGGTCTTGAAACTCAACTACCCAGGAGCGAACTGCAGTTGACCACTTCTTTCGATCGCTCGCTATCCTGACCGGAGCACTACGCCTCGAAGTCTCGCGCTGGTGTTTTTTGACTATCTTGAGCTGCGTCTTTGTCTTCATAGTGGTCAATGATTGTTATTTCTAACTCAGAGTCATTGTCAGAGCTTCACGTAAACGCGGAGGCGAGACACGCGGTTTCACTAGTCGCGGAGTGTAAGACGAACTTTCTGATGGCCCAGTAACGCTGAGGTTTTGTGTAACTGCGTCTCCACGCGTCATTGCGACATTCATTAGACCGGCTTCGCTGTTAGCCTCTTTAGAAACAAGCTGCGTTATGCTTCTTAACAGGCCTTCAACGTTGGGTTTAATCACATAGGCCACGGCGCCCGCATCAATGGCTCTCTTCCTGTCAGCGTCGTAGGCCGCGCCGGAAAAGAAGAGAACAGGAGTCTTCGGGTCGAAAGCTCGCATCCGGCGGCATAATTCGAAGCCATCGATTTCGGGCAGCCAGGCATCGAGCACATATAGATCGAATGATTCGGCTTCGATTAGCGCTAGGGCAGGGACGGCTGCCTTCACCGTTATGGCTTCGATATTTGCCATACTTAACAAGGCAACTAACATCTCTCGAGCGTCCTCATCGTCATCGACGCAAAGGACTCGCAATCGGGGATTGGGTGTCATTTGGCTTCGTACTCACACAAACATGAACTGATTGGCTCGTAGCTTAATCCATGAGTAAGCAAGCTGTCCGTGGGGTAACGCACATTGAAGAAACAAAGGTTTGTCATTTCAGATGAGCCGAAGGTCGTAAGCATGCGCTAACCTGTTCAGGTCTTGGCGCAACGCGGACCAGTCACTCTGCGCGCGGTTCGTCAACGCGTTATTGCGCATGTAGGCGCCAACAGGTATGGCCCGCGTTATCAGGCGTTCCACGTAGTCTTTAACCGGCTGTTTGGCGTCGAACTGGTTGCGTAATTGATCGGTTGCGTTCTTGAAATAAAGCACGGCAACATTCATGTCGCCATCGCTGGTCGCCTGCGCAATGGGCGTCCAGTCAAAAGCATCTGTGAGACTTAAACGGAAGGTATCTCCACCTGCCTCGATCAGCCGAATTAACTCGTTCAAATCGGCGTCGGACATTAGTGACAAACCACTCAGGTTAATCGCAGGCAGAGCTCGCCGATTCCACTGCCAACTTATGTCGTTGGCACTGGCAAGCGCGTTCAGGTCGCTTCGCACAGTTGCCCAATCGTTTTGCACCCGTTTGTTTAAGCGATTGCGAGCCATAAAACCATTAACGAGCTCGGCCCCTTCAAGTATTTGCTGAACCTCTGCAGGTACCGCCAGACCACGACTGAAATTATCCCTGAACAGATTGATGGCATTCATCAGAGATGCTTCGAAAGAGTTGATGTCGTTTTGGGGGCGCGTCTGATTGATGTGTCGATTAACCAGCGCCAGGTTGAGATTACTGCGAAACACTTCGGAGTTCCGTTGCAGTCGTTGCAGTATGCCGGTGATGTGTCGATCGGCCTTACGGTTGCGCGTTCGCTGCGGCTGGGCGTTGGCGCAGATGACCAAAAACACGAAAAGGATAAACATGAAAATGACGCGTTTTGAATTCTTCATTTTTTCTTTCAGCTTCAAAGACTCCTACCAGTTTCCACACTCACGTCGCGGGCTTTCAGTGCGCAAGTAACCTGTAACATTGAGAACATTGGCCCGGAGGTGAGTCTTTTGTTTGGCCAAACTCGAGATAGTTACATACGGCTCAAGGAAAGGGCGATACAGATTCCGATGCAAATCCGTGGGTGGAGCTAAGTGTTATAGCACTCGAAGGAGACAGCGTCCGTGCGTTGGCGCACAAAGAACCACGGGCGGGCGCCAATCTGGCGAAGGGATGAAGAATCAGAGAGGGTAAGAGTGTTTCAAAATCTAGTCGCGGAACCACGACACATTAGCCCAACAACCGAAAGAACTCGTCTTTGACCACCCGGTAACATTCACAAACGGTCGCTTCAAGCTTCTGACGGTCGAGTATTTGGATATGGCCGCGCACATAACTAATGCCTCCGGCATCCTGCAGCCGGCCGGCGGCAACGGTGACACCCTCGCGGCGCACTCCCAACATATCGGCGATCAATTCCTGCGTCATGATTAGTTCGTCGACCTGCAGACGGTCGTGACTCAACAAGAGCCACCGGCAAAGTTGCTGTTCAACTGAGTGCAGCCTATTGCAAACGGCGGTCTGCGAGATTTGAGTAATTAAGGCTTGCGTGTATCTCAGGAGTACCTGTTGGAACTTGCCACCTTGGGCGAACTCGTCTTGAAGCACTGTGGCTTTCATCCGGATTGCGCCACCGGCACTCTGTACAACCGCGCGATTAGGCATGGTGCCGCCACCCATGAAAAGGGCTATTCCCACCACGCCATCATTACCCGTCAAACCCATTTCGGCACTCGATCCGTTCTCCATCGTGTAAAGCAAAGAGACGATCGCTGTGGTGGGAAAGTAGACGTGCTCCAGGCGGCCGCCGAATTCATAAACAACTTCTCCAAGCGGAAACCATACCTGCTCGAGTTCAGGAGCCAGACGCTCATATTCCTCCAGCGGAAGCGCGGCCAGCAACCGATTTGCGACTTGATCATTTAGCTGCCTGATTACAGACATTTTTCGTTTTCGGCCAAAAGGATCCGAGGGCTCGCCGGGTCGGATTCGAACCTTTTTAATGTTTCCGGCGAAGTGTAAATAGGTTGTCAAAGCATAGCACGGAGCATGAAAAGCTAAATAGTTGGCAGTGCCCTAATTTGGAGTGCGCCGACCTGTCGGCGCTTTCGTCGCTGCGACTCGTCGCAGCAAGTTGTCGAAACAGGTTCTTATCAACCCCGCGGCGTCGAGCCGCCGCGGGCGAAAGCGATGACAGGTCATCGCACTCCAAATTAAGGCCCTACCAATTTCTTGATTCTTTGACAGGCCTACGTTTAAAGCGTATGGTGGAACAGAACCGAGACCAGCTAACTCCATTCTCAGCTCTTCTGGACTCCTCCAGATCTTCTGAAATCCACAGCTCAAGAACCACAGCGATTAGAGACCACTGATAGGCTGAAACTGTAATCAGCTGATCGTTTGGGTCTCTGACAAGAATAAGAATCGCTCGGCATTTTTCCGTTCTCAACCCTAAGGGTTTTGCAGAAGACAAAGAAGGAGATTGAAGAGATTATGACGACTAATATCCAACCACTACACGACCGCGTAATCGTAAAGCGCATTGAGGAAGGCGAGCAAGTTCGCGGCGGCATCATCATTCCCGACTCGGCCAAAGAGAAACCGCAGGAGGGTGAAGTTATTGCTGTGGGACTTGGGAAATACAAGGAAGACGGCTCGCGCCAGGCATTGGATGTCAAGGCCGGCGACCGCATCTTGTTTGGCAAATATAGCAGCTCAGAAATCAAAGTTGATGGTGAAGAGCTGTTGATTATGCGGGAAGACGAGATTCTGGGGATCATTCAACGCGCCGGTGCGGCTGCTGGTTCGAGCGGCGGGCACAAGGGCAGGAAATAACGAACCGGAGAGGTCCTGGTGTAACGCAGACTGTTAGTCTGCGAGAACAACCCAGACTGGTAGTTAAGACCACCGGCTTGTATTCCAGGATCCGCAAACCCCGACCCTTCGGGGTTGCGTTTCAACTTTGATTGGGAGCACACACACAAAGCTTATGGCAAAACAAATAATACATGGCGAAGAATCACGAGCGGCGATTTTGCGCGGCGTCAATCAGCTCGCCGACGCAGTAAAAATCACGCTTGGTCCACGAGGGCGAAACGTCGTTCTCGATAAGAAATTTGGCAGTCCCACTATCACCAAAGACGGTGTGACGGTGGCGAAGGAGATCGACCTCAAAGATCCGATGGAGAACATGGGCGCGCAAATGGTGCGTGAAGTGGCATCGAAGACCAGCGACGTCGCCGGCGATGGCACGACTACGGCTACCGTCCTCGCGCAAGCCATCTTTCGTGAAGGCGTAAAGACCGTCGCGGCAGGTGCAAACCCGATGGCGCTCAAGCGCGGAATCGACAAAGCCGTTGAGCGAGCAATTCGAGAAATCAACAAGATGGCGAAGCCGGTCAGCGGAGCAATGATTGCCCAGGTCGGCGCGATCTCAGCCAATGGCGACCATACGATTGGGGAACTAATTGCGGAAGCCATGACCAAGGTCGGCAAGGACGGAGTCATCACCGTCGAAGAATCAAAGACCATGGAAACGGCTCTGGAAGTCGTGGAAGGGATGCAGTTTGATCGCGGCTATCTTTCGCCCTACTTCGTTACTAACGCGGAGAGCATGGAAGCCGTGCTCGAGAATCCAGTCATTCTCCTCAGCGAGAAAAAAATTGGTTCGATGAGAGACCTGCTGCCCATCCTTGAACAGGTGGCGAAGTTAGGTAAACCGATTTTGATTATTGCCGAGGATGTCGAAGGCGAGGCATTGGCAACGCTCGTCGTCAATAAGTTGCGCGGCACGATCAACGTAGCGGCAGTAAAAGCGCCGGGATTCGGCGATCGTCGCAAAGCAATGCTCGCCGACATCGCAGTTCTTACCGGCGGCAAGGTCATCAGCGAAGAACTCGGAATCAAGCTCGAGAATGTCAAAGTGGAAGACCTGGGCAAAGCCAGACGCGTGACCGTCGACAAAGAGAACACCACCATCATCGATGGCGCCGGTGACGTCAAAGACCTGCAGGGCCGAGTGAAAACGCTCAAAGCGCAGATCGAAGACTCATCGTCGGATTATGATCGCGAGAAACTGCAAGAGCGCCTGGCCAAGCTGGTGGGAGGCGTCGCCATAATTCGCGTCGGAGCAGCCACCGAAACTGAGCTCAAAGAAAAGAAAGCACGCGTTGAAGACGCCATGCATGCAACCAGAGCCGCAGTTGAAGAAGGCATCGTGCCCGGTGGGGGCGTGGTTCTAATTCGCGCCGCGAAGGCATTAGAGAAGTTCAAGCTGTTCGAAACGGACGATGACGGAAACGTGATCGGTGACGAAGACGAGCAGATTGGCGTCAATATAGTTAAGCGAGCCCTGGAAGAACCATTGCGCCAGATCGTCGCGAACTGTGGCAAAGAAGGAGCGGTGGTAGTCGAGAAGGTTCGCTCTGAGAAGAATCCAAACATCGGCTACAACGCCATGAATGGAAAGTTTGAGGATCTTGTCGCAGCAGGCGTTATCGATCCTGCGAAAGTCACGCGTTGTGCATTACAAAATGCTGCGTCGATTTCCGGCTTGATGCTCACAACCGAAGCGCTCATTTCTGAGTACCCTTCCGATGAGTCTCCCGGAGCAATGTCAGGTAGCATGGGCGGCGGAATGGGAATGTAACTGCTGCAAAGTGGCACGGGCGTCCCGCCCGTGAACTGCGTGCCGGGAACTCAAGTTGAATTGGGAACTACGTGGCACGGGCGTCCCGCCCGTGAACTGCGTGCCGGGAACTCAAGTTGAGTTGGGAACTAAGTGGCACGGGCGTCCCGCCCGTGAGCTGCGTGGTGGGAACTCAAGTTGAGTTGGGAATCACGTTCACGGGCGGGACGCCCGTGCCACGTAGCTGCATGCCGGGAACTCAAGTTGAGTTGAGAACCACGTTCACGGGCGGGACGCCCGTGCCACTTAACTACTCTGCCGATTCATCCTTCTCATCCTGGGCGTTTCCCTTTTTGCCTTCTGAACTTTCACTTAAGAAAAGCGGAGTCGAGGGTTCACTTGAACGCTGTTCATTTATGGACGGCATCGACGGTTTTTTCTCCCCATCCTCATCAATTTTCTGGCCCAACTCATTGCTGGTTTGCCCGTTCATAGAGTCTTCGCCGGCGTGGAGTCGTGCTCCTTCTCCGTGATTGAGTTCGCTTGTGTTTAAATCTTCGTTCATCATTCGCTCCTTGAATCAAAATTCTATCTATTGAGGCGCCCTGTTCCGATGCTTCCCGAAAGGCGAGACGCGGGGCGGTGAATAGACTGCAGACTCACTGTTAAAGAGCTGAAGCCTAACACAGCGCAGAAGGACCATCTGTGCGCTAACAGACATATGACGCCTGCTTGCCTTCTACCTCAGTGCGCCAAGAAAAAGTAGGTAAAGCATAAATGGTGAACTGAAGCCTTAGCCGATACCACAGGCTTGCCCTGTGGTGTTTTCATGTTCACGGCTACAAAAACAGACTGATCCATTGGTTCGCAAGATGCCACGGGCTGGCCCCGTGGTGTTTCACGTTGCCGCTGCAACCAGCATGAAGCGTGAACACTCCACGGGACGAGCCCGTGGCATCACAAAAATCTCGGCCCGCCTCTGTTAGCGACGAACGTGAGTCACCACGGCGCAAGGCCGTGGCCTCAGTTTTAGGCGACTACCTACTTTTTCTTGGCGCACTAGTTCTCCCTTCACATCTTGACTGCAGAAGTCGTTCGGAGCACAGTGCGTCGAGTACTTATTCGCTGAACGTGCGCAGTTGGCCCAATCACAACCTTTAAAGGGCGAGCGAACAGACAACTCTGCTACAACAAAGTCATGACAACCCCAAAGCCGAGGCCACGCGACTTTTCTGACGAGAACCTCGAGACGCTGCAGCGTCTTACCTTTGATTATTTCCTGAAAGAAACGAATCCGCAGAATGGGCTGGTGCCTGACAGCACGCGTTCGGGATCGCCATGCAGCATCACTGCCACAGGATTCGCGCTCGCTGCTTATCCGATTGGCGTCGAGCGCGGATTTATTACGCGCAATGACGCCATTGAACGAACCTTAACAACGCTCCGCTTCTTTTGGAATAGTCCGCACGGTCCGGAACCAGACGCCACCGGATACAAGGGTTTCTACTATCACTTTCTTGACATGCAGACCGGGCGCCGCGCGTGGAATTGTGAATTGTCGACCATCGACTCGACGTTCTTGATCGCTGGCGGCCTCACCGCAGCGGAATATTTCAATGGTGACAATGATGATGAGCGGGAAATTCGCGCGCTTGCGAATGCCATGTATGCCCGGGCCGACTGGCGCTGGGCCCAGAATAGGGGAACCAGTGTCACGCACGGATGGAAACCAGAAAGCGGTTTCATCAAGTATCGTTGGCTGGGCTACAGCGAAGCCTTAATTCTTTACATCCTTGGTCTCGCCTCGCCGACGCACCCGTTGTCAGCAAATAGCTACCGGGCGTGGACCAGGACTTATAAGTGGAAGACGCTTTACGGCCATGAGTTTCTCTACGCCGGTCCGCTCTTCATTCATCAACTCTCACATATGTGGATTGATTTTCGCGGCATTAAGGACGATTACATGCGGCGCAAGGCAATCGACTATTTCGAGAACAGCCGCCGTGCCGCCTACATTCAGCAGCAGTACGCGATTCGAAATTCGCGCGGCTTTAAAGGGTATGGTGAATACATTTGGGGGCTCACCGCGAGTGATGGTCCCGGACCGGCAACGAAAAAGGTCGAAGGCCGGTTGCGCAAGTTCAACGACTATAGCGCGCGCGGCGTTCCCTACGGACCAGATGACGGTACCCTGGCTCCGTGGGCCGTAGTTGCTTCACTTCCATTCGCGCCCGAGATCGTGCTGCCGTCGATCGAATATTTCGATCAGACGTTTCCCGAGATGACCAGCAAATACGGATTCAAGTGCAGTTTCAACCCCACGTTTTCAACCGCGACAAGCAAGGAATGGATCTCAAAAGGCTATTACGGTCTTGATCAAGGTCCGATAGTTTTGATGATTGAGAACTACAGGTCGGGATTTCTTTGGCAGCTAATGCGCCGCTGCCCCTACATCGTTACCGGCCTTCGTCGCGCAGGTTTCGTCGGTGGCTGGCTCGGTACTGTTGCTACTGACAAGCCAGCGTGAAGTATCGGCAGGAGTTGCTGGATTACCTATTGCCGGTGATGCCGACGACAACCTCAAACGAGCGGACCGTTCACACCTTCAGAACCGATACGCCGCAAGCCCCATCCTAAATCCCACCTGCGGGAGCTGGTGGTTACTTCAGGTCCAGCCTACCAATGTTTGATGTCGCTGTTTACTGAATCCCACCTGCGGGAGCAGGCGGATGGTTCAAGTCCTGCCTATTTTGTTGAAAACTTGCGAGCGAGGCTGCATTTGAAACGTCCCTCAGCTGCCGCTGAGGGGATTCAAAGGACCAATTCCTAACCTCTCTTTGTAGGTCGAACTTGAACTATCCACCAGCTGCCGCAGGTGGGATTGAGACTTTTCCGTCAATTTTGGTTAGAAGTCGAACTCGAACTTTCCCCGCACGGACGGGTCAGTGATTTAGATTTCAGGCCACAGATGAACACGGATATAAAGGATCTGAATTAGATCCGAATTTTAGATCTGTGTTACTCCGTGTTCATCTGTGGTCGAGAATGAGCTAACCTGCTGGCGGTCTGATCTTTTGCTGGGTCAAGTATGTTAGCGCCGTTGAAAGTCGCGTGAGAATGTCTAGAAGTCGAACTCGAACTTTCCCCGCACGGACGGGCCGAGGCTGTTAAAAAACTGGCCGAGCCGCGAGCTGCCAATGTTGTTTTGAACATCGATGGGGTTGAAGTGGTTGGTAGTATTGAGAACGGCCAGACCAACTCGCGCGCGTCGCCCGCCAATCCTCGGGACCGACTCAGGGATGGTGAAGCCTTTGGTAACCTGCAAGGCAAGCGACAGAAACGTTGGGAAGCGCCCTGCCCGGTTGCGTGCGCCCACAAAATCCAAATCTTCATTGACGAAGGAAAATGGGAAGCCTGATCGAATCTCTACCACTGGCGAGACGTTGATGTCGTAGGGCATTCGCAACTGGCCATACGCCAGGAATCGGTGCCGCGCGTCAAAGGGCTGCGGCCCATACTCGTTTGCACGCGCGACGAACGTCGGGAAATCGCCCAGGAAGTTATCAATAGAATTGAGATCGCCGCTAGCCTTGGACCACACGTAAGAAGCGTTCCACGTCCCGATGCGAGAGTTGTCGTAGGCTGCGACTAGTTGCAACTCGCGGTAACGCGCACGGCCATCGTTACTGAGCACAAGTGCGCTCTGGCCCGCTCCCGCAGTGCTGTTGACGATGAAATCGCCTGTCGTTGAGCGCTGTAGATAGCCGACGCGTCCCGTCAGGTTTTTCGCTATCGGAAGATCAACTTGCAGGCTCGCGCGCACGCTGCGTGGGTTACGCAACCGTGGCGCTGTTGTGTTGACAAACCGACGCGGGCCGTCGGTTATCGAACTGCCGTCTCCACCAAACGTCGTTACAGTGCGCTCGGGAAGCGCGCTGAAGTAACCGACGCTCATCGGAACGCGATCGTAGAAGAGGCCGATCCCACCGCGCACGATCGCGGCGTAATTTTTGAGCGGCAGATACATAAACGAAAGGCGCGGCGCAATGGCGTTCTGCCGCGCCAGCCCATCGCGGTCAAAGCGCACCCCGGCATCGATGGTGAGTTTCTTGTTGACTACCCAACGATCCTGCAAGAAGAGCGTAGACTCTCTCAGACTACGCGAAACGCTTACTGGAGCCCCGAACTCGATACGTTGGGCAAGCGTTTCGTTATTTCGCCTGATCAGAATCGAGTTTTCTCGAAACAGACCCGTCACTTGAGCGTAGGCGATTTCGCCGCCGAGCTTAAGAGAATGCTGACCGTGAAAATCAAACGCGTGCGCGTAGTAGCTCTCTCGCCACTGAAAACGTTTAGAGCGCCGGCGGTTGTCTGCGAAGTAGTTACCTGCGTTTCCCTCAGGTAGCAATTCCAGCGGTCGAGTCCCTTGACCAAACACATCCAGTTCAAAAGTCTTGTAGCTGAAGGTTGAAGACAGAAACGAGGCATCTTTGAAGATTGACTGCTCGGAGACGGAGATGAGTGCGCCTCGCTGTTTCGTATTCGGAGTGGTTGGCTGCGGATTGAAGGTGTTGAGTCCGGCAAAGCGCACTTTCTGGGGGAAGACAGCGGCGACAACTTTGACACTGTTAGTTTTGTTGAGGTTGAGATCGAACTGCGTGAAGGAGCTGAAGTTCTCGGACGTTGAATCGTCCGACGGGGCTGCGAGACTCGACACGCGACTGCGCGTGAAGCGGTATTCAAGAGACTGCAGAAAGAAAATTTTGTTACGCAGAATGGGACCGCTAAAAGTGACACGGGGGCGAAATGAATCAATCGGACCGCTGAGAATGTTGCGATAAGTCGGAAAGAAGCGAGCGGCAGTGATCTTGAACTTGTTACTGCCGCCTTTGGTTTCGAGATCGGTGGCGCCGCCCGTCAGCCGGCCAAGCATCGCCGAGTACGGGTTCTCTTCGGTTCTTACGTTTGCTGCAGCTTCTAACGGGAGGTCGAAGGCGAGGTTCCCCGTAACCGGATCGGTTACATCCACACCGTTGACCGTGTAGGCGCTCTGTCCGGCTCGGGCGCCTTTCTGGTGATCTGCGCCGTCCAATCCCCGCAGAACACCGGGAGTCAACAAGGGCGCACTCTGAAAGTTCTCTGCTCGCAGCGGCACGTCTTTCAGTGTTTGCGCGCGAACGGTGTTACTCGTCGTTGTCTCGGACTTACCGAGCTGGCTCTGTTCCTCGCGAATGGTGATTGATTCCGAAATCGTGGCTGTCATCACGATTTCAACGGTCAAGGCCGCGCCCGGCAGCAAACTGAGCTCACGCTTCACCGTTGCCAGGCCATCAGACTCAGCTGTCAGCACATATGTCGCCGGCGCCAGATCTGTGAAGATGAAGTCTCCAACTTCGTCAGTGACTACTTTGAGGAGTTGTTCGCTCAGGTCTCGATTAACGAGAGTAAGTCGCGCCCCGGCTAGCGAAACCGCAGGCCTTTCTGCAACCGCAGTGGTGACTTTGACCGTACCTTTGATGTGTCCCGTCAAAGGGTGAGCCAAAACACGGGGGAGCGCGCCCACCAGGCTGAACATTGCCAGACAAAAAAGGGCGAAATAAATGAACCCGCAATCAGCACGGGAAGCCGAAAGGTGGTTTGTCAGTTTTCGGCTCACCAACGTTGTCCACTTAACGCTTGAAGGAATGACATTGAACTCTTTCAATAAATAACAGACGACACAGGGAGAAGGTTGTTGGCCAGATCGCAGTGCCGAGGAGTATTCGTTGAAAGAAGGAAGACTAAAGAGCCTGTATACGTCTTGAGGAAGTAATTGTCTGTGCGCTAGCACACAAAGGCACTCGCAACATTCGCCCTGCAGGCTGAACGCAGAAAAATGATCGACGCGATTGTCCTCAACTTCGGAAGCCGATCCCTCTCATATGTGTGTTAGGAGACAGACGAACAGATTCAAATCAGTCTTAATGGTCATCCCTCCTGGCAATCTGCCATGAAGGAAGAAACAGTTGGTTTCAGCGAGGGCAAGAACCACTGTAAACGGCTTAAAAGTCATATGAACATCATTCAACAGGGGAGTTAGTTATGAAAAGAAATCAGTCGCCAAGTAAGATCGGATTCGCCATTCAGGTGTTTTCGTTGCTGGCGGTAATAGGGATCGCTTTGAGTGCGACGACTCAGGCGCAGTACCCAAACGACGGCGCTGCAAAAGACCGTGAACGCTACTATAACAGTGACCGCGGTCGAGACTGGGATCTATACGGAAACTACGGTGGCTCGTCTCAACTTCGCCAAACGGCCCTGAACGCCGGTTACAACGAAGGCGTTAAACTGGGCCGGAGCGACCGCGATAAGTCCAACCGTTCCGACTATCACAACGACAGCATCTATCAGAATGCATCGAAAGACTATAGTCGACGTCTCGGCGATCGTGAGCTCTATCGCCGATATTTCCGCGAAGCATTTGAGAGCGCCTACAACGCTGAAGGTTATTCCCGGCGCGATGATCGCGATGGAAACCGTGACCGCAACGACAACGGTAATCAAAACCGGCGCGGCCGCAACTGGGACGGGTACGGAAAGTACGGCGGCTCTTTTCAGCTTCGTCAAACGGCCTTGAACGCTGGCTACAACGAGGGCATCAAACAAGGCCACAAGGACCGCAATAAACGCAACGCTAAGGGTTACCAGGGCCAGAAAGCGTACGAGAAGGCGACGGAAGACTACAGTGCTCGACTCGGCGACCGCGAGCTATACCGACGTTACTACCGCGAGGCTTATGAAAATGGCTATGACGCGGGCATCAAGGGTTATTAGAATTCCAAGTTTCAAGAGGACAGATCTTGTCCGCTGCACAGGCCTAACCACCGGCATTTGAACCTTGGGATTCGTCTCGTCCGTACCGTCTGCGATAGTGGGTGGTACGGATTCCTCACCTTTTCTAGAAGATTCACACTCCTGCAAACGAGTCCCCGACTCAAAGTCCAGATCGACAGACCTTCCATCGTATTTGTCTTAGACTCTTAGACCAGCTTGCCCGAAAAGTCTTAACTCCAAACAGCGGCAGCTAGTAGAGTCCGGCGGAAGCAGCTTAGCCACAGATTCACGCGGATTACAGGGATCTGAACTGATTGTGATTTCAGATCAGTGTTATCCGCGTTTATCTGTGGCTAGTTGTTTTTCTAGCGCGCCTTCAGCATTCCGAATAGAATGACCTGAAGCTCGCAGCAATTAACTCTCGATCGCTGTTTGGTTGACCATTGAAAAGCCCCTACAAAACTACTCCACGTTTCGGCCGGCGAGAGTTCATTAAGCAGAGCCTCACAACGGCGACTGCGATATCGATCCTTGGTTCGGAGTGTCTCTCCGCCGAACCAATTCCTCGCTCGACCAACGTCAAGAAAGTCATCGTCATCGGCGCCGGTCTGGCTGGACTGTCAGCCGCATACGAACTGACTCAAGCTGGTCATGAGGTGACCGTGCTCGAAGCGCGGGCGCGACCAGGCGGCCGCGTATTTACCATGCGAGGCCAATTCGCCGACGGCCTCTACGCCGAAGCCGGCGCCACCAACGTCTTTGATAACCACGCGTGGACGATGAAGTACATTCGTCTGCTGAACCTCACTCTCGATCCGGAACCGTCAACCAGCGGCGCGTCGATTTACTACATGCGCGGCAAGCGCATTGTCATCAAGCCTGATGTTCCGGTCGATTGGCCGCTCGAATTGCGCGCCGATGAAAAAGGCAAATCGCGGCGAGAGCTATGGGAGAGATACGTTGTACCGGTGACAAAGGAGCTCGGCGATCCTGAGGATGCGAACTGGCCCACCGCTTCGCTGCGAAAGTACGACAACATGTCTTTCGCGGAGTTTCTGAAGTTCCGCGGCGCCTCGCAAAATGCAATCACGATCTTGAGTCTGGGGTTAACTGACACTTTGGGCGAGGGAGCGCAGACAGTTTCGGCGTTGAACTGGCTCCGCGAGGCGGCGCCGCGCGCCACAGTAAAAGATGTCTCCTTCATCCGCGGAGGCTCTGACACTTTCCCAAGGGCGTTCGCAGCCCGGCTCGCTGACAAGATTCATTACGGCACTCCGGTGCGCGCGATTGAACACGATGAGTATGGTGTCCGAGTAATCTGTGCGCCTCGAGAAACGCAGACGAGTATCGCCGCTGATTATTTGATCTGCGCAATTCCCTTCTCGATCCTGCGCAACGTTATTGTGACTCCGGGGTTCACGCCTAAAAAACAGGAGATGATCTCCAAACTTGGACACACATCTGTCGTCCGCGTGTTTATGCAGACCCGAAAACGGTTTTGGCTGGATGAAGGACTGTCGGGTGGAGCAAGCACGGACCTCCCCATTGTCTCGGTTTACGACAAGGATCATTATCTTCCCGGTCCTCGCGGTATCTTAGAGGCTTACGTGGCCGGGCAGCGGGCGCGCAATCTCGCCGCGATGACGGCTGACGCCCGGCAGGATCTTGCGGTCAGGGAAATGGAAAAAGTTTTGCCTGGCTTATCGCAGTACTACGAAGGTGGCACTTCGGTGTGTTGGGACGAGGAGCAGTGGACGCGCGGTGCCTACGCGTGGTTCAAGCCCGGCGAGATGCAATCATGGCTACCGCAGATTTTGCGTCCCGAAGGTCGCGTCCATTTTGCCGGCTGTCAAACATCACCGTGGCCCGGTTGGATGAACGGTGCTCTGCAATCCGGAAATCGCGCCGCCCGCGAAGTCGCCGAACGGTCTGACTAAGTTCAAGAAACGGAGTCGAGCCAGGACTTAAAGAATGTCGACCCGATTTGCCATTTATCATTTGCCATTTATCATTTTTCATTGCCAAAGCGAATCGAGCCAGTCCTGCTAACTAAGAAGGAGCATAATGACAGAGCCGTTATCAATTCCGGACCTCCCAAGCTCGGCCACACGTTGGCTCAGCCCTTCAAACGCTGTTCTTAGCTTTTCTCACTTGCCAATTTAGTCCTCTCTTGGACACCCACGCTCAAACTTTGATCACTAAACCTGAGCAGTTCATGGTTGAGTAGCTCATGATTGATCAGCTCATTGATTGATCAGCTCATTGATTGATCAGCTCATGGTTGATCAGCTCATGGTTGATCAGCTCTTGATTGATCAGCTCATTGATTGATCAGCTCATTGATTGATCAGCTCCACTTGAATGGTTTTCAAGAAAGTTATCCAGTAAAGAGCAATCCTCAGAAGTCGTATTAATCCGTATAGATTGTGCTAATATCGTGGCCGAAACCACTTAACACGAGGTGAATGCTATGAGTGAACTACTCAAGCCTATGGACGCGGCGCGGCTGGCTGGCGTGAGTTACCCGACGCTGAAACAGTGGATCTACAAGGGAAAGATTCAAACCACCAGGACGTTGGGCGGGCATCATCGCATTGCGCGACGCGAAATTGAACGCGTCACCGGAACGAGTCGAAAACGCGTAACCCGCGGCAAGCCAGTGGGGCTAGATGCAATCAGCGGTCGCAACAAGTTGCTCGGCACGATTACTGAAGTGCGTTACGAAGGATTGCTCGTTCAGATAAGCATCGACGTTGGGGGCCAGGAGATTACGTCAATCATCACGAGCGACGCAGCTCGCTCGCTCGGTCTTAAAGTTGGGGTCCCGGTTTACGCTCTCATCAAGGCAACCGAAGTCATGGTAATTCGCGGCTAAGAAAACAACATCCACAGATTACGCCGATTACACAGACATAAAGCAAGGTTGGATTTTGGGATTAGACCGTTGGGACTTTATGACCAGCTTTGAGTTATTCGCTAACGGTGAACAGACAATGAGAACGAAGAATCTAAGACCGACAACCAAAGGTCTAAGACCTTCCTCATTTCTGTGTAATCTGCGGATTAAGGATTTAGTTGTATCAACTCTTGTCTTTGTTCTACTCACCCTTTCACCCGGTTGTAACTCCGGTAATCAGAATTCAGAACTCGTAGTCTCTGCCGCAGTGAGTCTCAAGGAGGCTTTTAATGAAATTGCCGCGTTACACCAGCAACGGTCGGGCGTAAAAGTGCGATTTAACTTTGGGGCTTCGGGGGCACTGCAAAAACAGATCGAGTCGGGCGCTCCGGTGGACATATTTGCGAGCGCCGGCGCCCGGCAGATGGACGAACTCGCTAACAAAGACTTGATCATCCCTTCAACGAGAAAAGATTTCGCGCGCAACGAGCTCGTTCTCGTAGTTCCGTACCAGGGTTTGGATATCACGTCTTTTGACGAGTTAACAAGATCCGAGATCAGGAAGATTGCAGTGGGCAATCCGAAAACCGTCCCGGCCGGTCAGTACACTGAACAGGCGCTCGTCAAACTCAAGTTGCTGCCGGCACTTCAACCAAAGTTGATTTACGCCGAGGATGTGCGTCAGGTGCTCGACTATGTGGTTCGAGACGAAGTCGACGCCGGAGTTGTTTATGCGTCTGACGTTTCGAGCACCCACTTAAACTTTAGACAGGTCGCGCGCGCTGCTGATGATTCACATGATCCCATTCTCTACCCTATTGCAATTATCAAAGGGAGCCGTCAACAGGAAGCCGCGCAGAAATTCATTGACCTCGTTGTCAGCCCTGAGGGTCAGGCTATTCTAGTGAAGCACGACTTCATGAAAGCGAAACAATGATCTGGGATTCGCTGAAACTCTCATTACTGATTGTGAGCGTCGCCACGGTAATCATTGGAACGCTCGGTCTCGCGCTGGGACTCTTGCTAGCGAAGGGTCGCTTTCCTGGACGCGAGCTTTTGGCGTCGTTTTTTACTTTGCCGTTGGTCCTGCCGCCTACTGTGACCGGTTTCTATTTGATCGTTCTCTTTGGACGCCATGGTCTCATTGGCGATCCGCTTTATCGGCTGACGAACATTACGATCGCGTTTACGTGGCAGGCCGCGGTAATCGCAGCAGTTGTTCTGGCGCTGCCGCTAATGGTCTTGTCCGCGCGAGCTGCAATCGAAAGTGTGAACCCGCAGTACGAACTCGCATCCTACACGCTCGGAAAAAGCCAGTTGGCGACTTTTTTCCTAATCACGTTGCCGCTGGCACGCGGAGGAATTCTGGCTGGACTCGTGCTCAGTTTCACTCGCGCGCTGGGAGAATTCGGTGCGACTTTCATGTTGGCTGGAAACATTCCCGGTAAGACTCAAACCATGCCGCTCGCGATTTACGAGGCGGTCATCAGTGGTGACGACAAACGAACTCAGATACTCGCGTTGATTTTGACCGGGATATCCGTGCTGGCTGTTTATCTGACCAGCAAGTTGACCAAAGGAGCGCTGCGTTATTAGTCGAACTCAGTTAACAATCAATATCAGGAAGCAGCTCCAATCTGACCAGAGCGGCAGTTTCAATCTCGACGTTGACTTTGCAGCCGGCGATGGAATCACCATTCTATTCGGCGCATCCGGTTCGGGAAAAACGACTACACTGCGCGCAATCGCTGGAATCATCACTCCTGATGCAGGCTCAATCGCCGTTGGCGCCGTCACCTACTTCGATTCACAGTCAGGAGTGAATCGTTCCATACAACATCGCCGTGTAGGTTACGTCTTCCAGGATTACGCGCTGTTCCCTCACCTGACTGGCGAGCAGAACGTGAACTACGGCAGCAAGGAACAATCGGAATCACTGCGGCGAGAACGCACGGTGGAAATCCTGAATCTTTTCAAAGTACAACACGTTCGCCATCGCTATCCGGAAAATATGTCAGGTGGCGAACAGCAACGAATAGCATTGGCGCGAGCGCTCGCATCCGATCCGTCTGTCGTCCTGCTCGACGAGCCACTTTCAGCCGTGGATGTGGAGACCAGGTCTGGCTTGTTGGACGAAATTGCCGCCGCTCAAATGCGATTTGGTATTCCTTTCATCTACGTCACTCACAACACCTCCGAGGCGATTCGCCTGGGAAGCGACGTGGTGGTGCTCGAGTCAGGACGAGTAAAAGAAACTGGACATCCGAACGAAGTCTTCAAATCCAAGTCTGAGGCAGCACACATATGATCATTCGAGCAACCTTCCTTCTGTTCCTGTTGAGCGCTTGCGCATTCGCACAAGGCGCGCCAACCACAAAGCCGGTGGTCCTAACAATCCAAGGCGAAGTAGCCAAGCCCCTTAAGTTAACCGACGACGACCTGGCAAAGTTGCCCCGGCGTTCAATTCGCGCCAAAGATCACGCTGGCCGCGAAGCTGGTTACGACGGCATCGAGCTCATCGAAGTTCTGAAACTCGCCGGAGTGAAGTTCGGCGATGACCTGCGAGGCAAAGCGCTCGCTTTGTTCCTTGTCGCCGAGGCTACCGATCACTATCGAGCTGTCTTTGCTTTGCCGGAGTTTGATCACGATTACACGGACAAGGTCGTCCTCCTCGCCGACACCAAGGATGGAAAACCACTGGCGGAGAATGAAGGTCCGCGACGATTAGTCATATCCGATGAAAAGCGACAGGCCCGCTGGGTACGCCAGGTCATAAGTCTTACAATTCGTCGCGCCGAATAATTTTGGAGTGCGACGACCTGTCGTCGCTTTGTTCCGTTTCGCCTGACCAAAGCGGTAACAGGTTACCGCACTCCAAATGCCGTCGACTGCCCCGATGAAAAAACGTATCGCAGCCTCGCTCGCAATCGCGTTGATTGTCTTCCCATCACTCGGTCTGGGGCAGATGAATCAACAAAAGCTCTCGAGACAACTAACAGGAGAAACTGATGAGCAACTTGAGCGAGTACGACGCGATAGCCAGGACGCTCCAGCATTACATCGACGGCGGTAAGTCAGGTAGCAGCGCCGAAATGAAGAAGGCTTTCCATGAGGGGGCCACGATATTTGGCTATATTGGTCCCGACTTGATTGCAGATCCCATTCAACGATTATTTGATTGGAATGATCAGAATGGCGCCGCGACGGAGCTCCAAAGCCGGATTACGAATGTCGATATCGCCGAGACGGTGGCCACGGTGCGGCTGGAACTCGACAACTGGACCGGTCAACGGTTCACGGACATGTTTACGGTTGATGGTGAGTGGAAGATTATTAGTAAGGTTTTCTATCTTCATCCTTAGGACAAGAAAGTTTTCAGTCGTTTCCTTTGGAGCTTTGCGGCTTTGCGGGAAACAGTTCAATTCCCGCAAAGCCGCCAGGAACGCAAAGATCAAGTCAATGGATGCGGCCGCTTCAGGTAAGCCTCCCGCACTATCCGAATATCTTCCAGGAATTGAGGCAGTTCTTCGAGGGTCAGCGCTTGCGGTCCATCCACGAGCGCTCGATTCGGAGCCGGATGGAAATCCGCCAGTACCATGTTCGCTCCCGCAATCACTCCCTGCGCGGTTGCATGCATGATGTCGAGAAGACCTTCCGGGCCGGAGCGCCGCCAACCCACCGCATGTGACGGATCAATGCAAACAGGCATGCGAGTTAATCTCTTCACCACCGGCACGTGCGCAAAGTCGACAAAGTTTCGGTGTGGCTCGCCCATGTTTGTCTTAACTCCGCGAAGCCCAAAGATTAATTTTCGATTCCCTTCGCTGGCGAGATATTCAGCAGCGTGAAGCGACTCGCTCAGCGTGATTCCAAAACCTCGCTTCAGCAACACCGGGAACTCCTGCTGTCTCCCTACAATTTTCAAGAGCTCAAAATTCTGCGTGTTGCGAGTTCCGATTTGTAACATCACTCCTGTCGGCTTACCGGTGCTCTCAAGCGCGCGGTTGATTTCATCAATGTGAGATTCGTGCGTGACTTCCATGGCGACGACCTTGATTCCGTACTTGCCCGCTAATTCAAAGACGTAAGGCAAACACTTCTCGCCGTGGCCCTGAAATGAATATGGACTCGTGCGCGGCTTGTAGGCTCCCATGCGAGTGCAAACCTGCCCGTGGTCACGCAGAGCGTTCATCATTGATTCGACACTCTCTGCCGAATCGACCGCGCACAAGCCGGCGAATACGTGCAAGGTATCCTGCCCGAACCGCAGGCCCTGGTAATCAAAATGGGACGACCTGTGATCGTCCTTGTGCCGCCCAAGCACACGATATTCCTCCGATACTCTGACTACACGATCGACACCTGGGAGAGATTTCATGTCCTCGACGGCAATTGCTGAGGTGTTGCCCACGAGGTAGATTTCCGTTAACGATTGCTCGGTGCCTTGCACCTGGTGAATGCGCAACTCGATGCTGTCCAGCGCGGAGAGATGATCCATCAATTGCTTGTAAGTAGAGCTTTCCGCTTCGATGTTTGGAGTTAGGATAAGAATCATGGCTTTTTATCTTTAGAGTTGCCTTACAGCTGGTCATTCTTCAGGTCAGCATCGTCCAGTCCAACCACTAATAACCCTGCCGGGAAAACCGTCTGAAGCCGACTCCGTAATCGCGGGGGACTCTTTTCATAAATATCAACCGCATCGTAGCTAAGCACACGGGCAGGATGCCCGTGCTACCTAAGCACATGGGCAAGATGCCTGTGCTACCTAAGCACACGGGCAGGATGCGCGTGCTACCTAAGCACACGGGCAAGATGCCCGTGCTACCTAAGCACACGGGCAAGATGCCTGTGCTACCTAAGCACACGGGCAAGATGCCCGTGCCACCTTAAGCACACGGGCAGGATGCCCGTGCCACGCTAACTGGCAGGCACCGCGGCCGCCTTGTAGGAACCAAGGATCTTTGTCTCGACGCGTTGCCGGTGAAGTTCGCTAAGCACGCTTGCAACATCGTCTGAATCAGATCCTCGTAGCTCCAAATAAAACGAGTATTCCCAGGGCCGGCCTTTGACGGGACGACCTTCGATCTTCAACAAGTCGATGCCACTACGCGCGAAGGGCTCAAGCGCAGAATGCAACGCACCCGGTTGATGCGGAAGCTCGATGATTAAGGACATCTTGTCTGCGTCCACCACAGGCTCAGGCGACGAAGCTAGCAGAAAGAAGCGCGTGTAGTTTTCGCGACTATCTTCCAAATGCTCTCGCAGCACAACGCCGCCGTAACGCTCCACCGCGCGCAATCCCGCAATCGCAGCGCGTGACGGATCACCGGCGCGAACGATCTCTGCGACACTGCCGGCGGTGTCCTGCGCGACTATGCGGCGAATCTGCGGATTGATCTCCAGGAACCGGCGACACTGCTCAAGCGCGACCGGATGAGATTCGACCGAAGCAATAGAGTCGAACGAAGATCCCGCGCAGCCAATCAAATACTGACTAATCTGAATGATAACTTCGGCGATGATCTGCAGGTTGCTATCGGGAAGCTGATCGAAAGAACCGTGTACGAAACCAGCGATGCTGTTTTCGATTGGAGCCAGAATATAGTCTGCGGACTTATCGGTGATTGCATCGAAAAGAGATTCGAAGGTCGGGCGAGGAACCAGCTCGATCTGATCTCCAAGCAACTTTATTGCGGCCTCTTCACTGAAGGCGCCCGGTTCGCCTTGAAAAGCAATGCGGCCCGGCGCGATTGGCGCTGGAGTTGGTTCCACCGCCTGAGTTGGCTCCAGCGTCTGAACTTGAATGCGTCGCGATTCATGAATGATTGCTCGGAACAGCTCAACCACCGCGCGATCATCCAACGGCCCTGAGTTAATCGAGCAGATTCGTTCGAGAACTTCCCGCTCACGGGTGTGATCGCACACTGCCAGGCCAGAACCCTTTTTTGACTCCCCCACTTTCAAAGCCAGCTCAGCGCGCTGGTTGAGGAGTCGAAGCAGTTCATTATCCAAGGCGCTAATCTCGCTGCGCCATTGCTCGAGTTCCATACTCATGACTCCTTAAATTCGCCGAGAGCTTTGAACCGGGCTCGCTTCCGTCAAGTCTTCTACCGATAAGAAAAAACCGCGACTCTATCTTACCTCGTCGCAACCAACAGAAGTTGCAGTGCGGCAAGAAAAAGTAGGTAGTCGCTAAACTGATGTCACGGCCTGGCGCCGTGGTCACTCACGTTGGTCGCTAACAGAGGCGGGCCGAGATTTTTGGTGATGCCACGGCTCGTCCCGTGGAGTGTTCACGCTTCATGCTGGTAGCAGGCGGCAACGTGAAACTCCACGGGGCCAGCCCGTGGCCTCTTGCGAACCGATGGATCAGCCTGTTTTGTAGCTGTGAACATGAAACACCACAGGGCCAGCCTGTGGTATCGGCTAAGGCTTCAGTTCACCATTTATGCTTTACCTACTTTTTCTTGGCACATCAGGGACTATTAGAGTTCCTGCTCAATACCGTTACAATGGACAATCACGAAACGGTCTCGCCGACTAACGACATCTTGATTGTACTTCCACCCCACCATCATCAACCTATTGAAGCTGAATTATGGCGATGAGTAAATTAACATTGAAGCACTGAAGTCTACGACGGCGTTTGGATCAAGCGATGCATATATAACGATAGCCTTATCTGTGTTGTGATCGGACAAGACGGAGAGCTTGCGGCGGTTGGTACGGTCATACTCGATTTTGGTGATCAGAACGATCAGATTGGTGAACTCGAGTAATGAATCCACTTATTGCTCTGGAGGCGTATATCTGGCTGACGGTGGCTACACGGCAGCGTAGAAGGAGAACCATGTCCGAGACCTTTGACTTCATTGTAGTTGGCGGCGGATCCGCAGGAGCTGTGATTGCAGCGCGGCTGTCAGAGGATCCCAGTTGCCGAGTGGCTCTTCTGGAAGCCGGGGAACGACCACCCGATGTCGAGTTGATGCCCGTCGCCTGCGCGGCCATGCAGCGCAATCCCGGTACCGATTGGATGTACAGCGGCGATCCCGGCAATGCGGGACTCGGGTTAAGAGGACGACGAGTCCCAGTGCCTCGAGGCAAGATGCTTGGTGGATCATCCGGCCTCAACTACATGGCATATGTGCGAGGTCATCCCCGCGACTTCGATGCCTGGGCTGAGGGCGGCGCGACCGGATGGAGCTATGCCGACGTGCTCCCTTACTTCCTCAAGAGTGAAGGTTTTGTAGCCTGCGATGAAATCGAAGTCGATGCGCCGGCGCACAAGTCGGGCGGTCCTCTTGGGGTTTCGGTGCGCTCGCCCATTCTTCCCGCCGCGCGCGGATTTGTTGAGGCAGCCGAAGCAACCGGCATCCCGCGCGGAGACTACAATGGGCGCGATCGCGGTGGGCCGGCTGGCGTCGTGTCCCTCATTCAAACTAATACTAAACAAGGCAAGCGCTCCAGCACGTATCGAGCTTTTCTTGAAGGCGACGCGGAGGGACGATCAAATCTCACGATAATAACTGGAGCCCAGGCGACCCGCGTGTTAGTTAACAGTTCCGACGGAAAGATAGAAGCGAAAGGAATCGAATATCGCAAAGCGTCAGGCGAGACTGCCGTCGTTCACGCAACCAAAGAAGTGATTCTGAGTGCGGGCGCTGTTGGTTCGCCTCATCTCTTAATGCTGTCGGGCATTGGGCCTCAAGCCGAACTCGCGGCAGTTGGCGTTGAGTGTCTCGTTGATTCGCCGCACGTTGGCAAACATCTCAAAGATCACATTCAAGTACCGCTCTTCTTCCCTGCCCCGGGGGTTGGTGTGTCAATGAATGAAGTAGGCATTTCGATTGGTCCCGCAGCGCTCCGACATCCCGTCGGTCCCTTGCCTGCCGATCCCAATGATGACGAGCAGATGCCTGCCGAGCTTCAAGCTTTGAAGCAGGAGGCTGAACGCCGGCTCGCGGAGTGGGCTACGACTGGGAGTGGCCTGGCGTCCTCATCTTTGTACGAGGCAGGCGCGTGGTTTTCTACCGGGCTTGGCGATCATCACAGTCATGATGGGCAGATTGCCTTCATTCCCTGCGGATACAATCACGACTTGTGGTTCGGCTGCTTGAACATTGATACCTCGCGTTATTTTGACGACGCTGCGAAGCACCTCGCGACCGACAACGAAGCCATGATCTTGTTGGCTAATCCAGTGCTGCCACACAGCGAGGGTGAAATCGTCATTGAAAGTGCAGACCCCGCCGTTCATCCAGCTATCCGGATGAATTATTTCGGCGATGCCTACGACCTGAAAGTTATGGTTGCGGTGGTGCGTCGCGCCTTGGAGATTGTGAGGAACTGGCCGAAGCACGAGAATGGAACGGGCGTCTCGCCCGTGTCGAGGGTTGGCAGTTGGTTAGTGCCGCCATTTCTCGCCGAAAAACACGGCTACAAGGAAGGCGACGCTCCGAGCGACGCTTTGCTTGAGGACCTGGCTCTTCACTTTTCTATTACGGTCTATCATCTGACGTGCACTTGCCGCATCGGCAGCGTCGTCGATCCGCAACTCCGAGTAGCCGGAGTAAAAAAGCTACGTGTAGCTGATGCCAGCGTGATGCCCAATGTCGTGAGCGGAAACACGAACGCCGCCACGATCATGATTGCAGAGAAAGCTGCTGAAATGATCGCTGCCGACCACGGCGTCAAGCTCGCCGAATTCGTCGGCGCATAATTCACCTCCGAGTGGGCGGTTTCCAAACGGCAATTCTCAATACGTAGGCCGAACTGACTCAACAATCTTATTCAGCGCTGGTTCAAATCGTCCCCACTCGGGAGTGTACGCTGACTCATTGATTTCAATCACGCGGCCGTCCGGATGCCAGAGCAGAAAAGCTCGTTTCGTCATCGGTATGCCGGTCTTACGATCAGCGCAGGTGTAGACAATTTCCACTCCACTTAGGTTGCTGGGGTGGTAGAACGGTCTTGTGCTCTTGAGAAGATAATCGCGCTTTTGAGTACGAAGGTCCTCGAGATACTCAGCGATTCGCTGCTCGGAGGCTGAACTCCACTCCTTGTCCCTAAAGGCGTTGATGGCTACGGCAGCCTTCCATTCGGACCCATAATCGGGACTCGCCACCACGAGGGTGCCAAACTGAGCATTTTCGTGAACGGACCAGTCGTCGGGGTACTCTAAGCGCACCTGTCGTTTTTCATCGACATGGGTCACTTGCGACCTAAGCATAGCGTCCTGAGGGATAGCCATGCTGCAAAGCACAATCCCTAAACAGATGAACCTTCCGACGAACGCGCGTTTGGTTCTGTCAGGGAACTTTACCACTGCAATGATACTGAATATTGGCATGAACAAGGCCGCCAAAGCGTAGCCCGGACTCTCTTGATAAACTCGACTAATGAACCAGATGTGTGAGGCGAAAAACAGCGGGATGCCTGCAAAGAGAAAAATCACGAACATAGCTATGGGAATCTTCTCCCCCAACAGGTTGGCGTGAGACAACCCGATCAGCAACAATTCGAAGCCAAACAATCCCATCAGGAACAACATCCAGCGGGTAAACCAGCCGTGATATTCACCGCGCACCTGAAACTCTTCTGGTAGCGGCCGGGGCTGCCATTCGGTTTGCGATTCGGGCTGCCATTCGGACTGCGAGGTGGGTTGCCATTCGGATTCCGATGTGGGCTGCCGTTCGGACTGCGATGCGGAGTCCGATACCAAGGCGACGTGGCAGCGTTTACAGTTCTCTGCACTAACAAAGTTAAGCAGACCACAGTTCGAACATCTGATGCTTGACATAAGGAATTCTCCTGATGCGGGAGGGAGATGTGTGAGCGATGAGAGGCTGCGAGACGTGGGGCCGATTCTCGGCTGTCTTCAGCCAGACTCAAAGATAGCTAAAACGGCGGGAATAAATCAATGAATTTCTATTAGCCTGCGATCAACACTGCTGCGGCTCTGCCGCCGCACGGTGCGGAAAGGCTCTGCCTTTCCGGCTGTTAGGCTATTCATTTGTTCTAGGCTGCGCCTCGGACTCTGGAGGCGTAGCCTCAAGATTCCTTAGTTATACGAGCCGGAAAGGCAGAGCCTTTCCGCACTGTGCGGCGGCAGAGCCGCGCCAGCATTGCTTGCGCAACATCAACATCTGAAGCTCCGGACAACCAACATTCTCGGGTGTTGCCTCGGCTCTCTAGCGAAAGCTGTCCGTAGCTTCAAGTAGCGCACCGGCGATGCCTGGCTCGGTAACTGAGTGCCCGGCGTCTGGAATGATCTTGAGCGTAGCCTCAGGCCACGCTCGATGCAGATCCCAGGCGTTCGCAGTGGGACAAAGCACGTCGTACCGACCATGGACTATGACGGCCGGAATATGCCTGATGCGATCGATGTGCTCGAGCAAATAGTTGTCGGAGTCAAAGAAACACGAGTTGAGAAAGAAATGGCATTCGGTTCGGGCGAGCGCCAGCGCCTTTTCAGGTTCGCTGAAATCATCGATCAGGCTCTGGTCCTGGATAAGCTTCAACGCGCTCGCTTCCCAGATTGACCATGCGCGCGCGGCTTCCATTTTCACTTCATGATCGTCACTAGTAAGCCGCTGGTAATAAGCATGAATGAGATCGCCGCGCTCAGCTTCAGGAATGATGCGCACGTACTCTTCCCACGTATCCGGCATGATCGAGCTGGCGCCCTGACTGTCTTCGTACAACCAGCGAATCTCTTTTTCGCGCCCCAGAAAAATCCCGCGTAGCACGAGCGCGTTTACTCTTTCCGGATGGGACTCAGCATAAGCAAGCGCCAAAGTGCTCCCCCAGGAGCCGCCAAACACCTGCCATTGCTCGACGCCGAAATGCTCGCGTACCTTTTCGATGTCCTGGACCAAATGCCACGTCGTGTTGTCTTCAAGCGAGGCATGCGGCCGGCTCTTCCCCGCTCCGCGTTGATCGAACAGAATTACGCGATAAGCTTGTGGATCAAAGAAGCGGCGATAATCGGGAGCCAGTCCGGCGCCTGGCCCGCCGTGCAGAAACACAACTGGCTTTCCATTCGGATTGCCGCATTGCTCGTAATAAAGTTCATGAACCGGCGAAACCTTGAGGCAGCCGCTATCGAAAGGCTCGATCGCGTCGTAGAGCGTTCTTAAGTTGCCCATGATGACTTTGATTATCCCGTCAGAAAGTCTGACTCGCAAGTTAGATCCTGATCCACGCTTCGAAACCTATCCGCAGATTGCGCAGATTACACCGCTGTTGGTTCAAGCAAAGCTATGTTGACCGTACCTGTCTTACTTCATCAGTGTAATTTGCGTAATCTGTGGATAGCCTTTGCTTCTCGCGCGCAAAACACATACTAACAAGCACGACCCGACTCAAATCTTCTTCTGGCGTGGTTCTCGCAAGATGCGTAAAATGAGCCGCTTTAGCCTTCAACATTTTGATTAGATCCGACTCCACACACTGATCTCGATCCAGAGTTACATCTTTGGTGAATTAGCTTAGGGAGAAATGAAATGAAAGCGTTTGCTTACGGAATTCGTCTCGTTCTTTTGATAGTTCTCACGCCAGCAATGCTTTATGCTCAGGCGGCTGATCAGGCACATTGGCCTCAGTGGCGCGGGCCGTTCTTTACCGGCATGGCCCGCGGTGACGCGCCAACTACCTGGAACGACACAACCAACATCAAGTGGAAGGTGGAGATTCCCGGAAAGGGACTATCGACGCCAGTCATCTGGGGCGATCGAATTTTCGTAACCACTGCGATCCCCACTGGCAAGCCGGCGGCTACACCTGCGCCGACTCAACCAGCAACTACCGGTCAGAGCCGTGGCCGCGGAGCTGGTGGTGATACCGGACCGCAAGTCGAGCACAAGTTTGACGTCCTTTGTCTCGATCGCAAGACTGGGAAACTCCTCTGGCAAAGAACAGCGAAGGTCGCCGTGCCTCACGAGGGCCATCATCGCGTTTATGGCAGCTTCGCCTCGAACTCTCCGGTCACTGACGGCAAATACCTTTATGCGTTCTTTGGATCGCGTGGCATCTACTGCTACGACTTCAACGGAAAGTTGCAGTGGGAGAAGGATCTGGGCGTACAGATGAAGATCAAGTTGGGCTTCGGGGAAGGCACCGCTCCTCTCCTCGACGGTAATCGCTTGATTCTGGTTTTCGATCACGAGGCCGGCTCGTTCATCGTTGCCCTCGACAAACGCAATGGAAAGGAACTGTGGCGAGTACCGAGAGATGAAGGCAGCTCATGGAGTACGCCTCTCGCTGTCGATCATGCGGGCCGCCGCCAAATCATAGTTGCAGCCACCAGGAAAGTTCGTAGCTACGATGCCGAAAACGGGAAGGTGCTTTGGGAAGCAGCCGGTCTGGGAGCCAATGCTATTCCGGTACCGGTCCATCAGGACGGCGTGGTCTTTGTCATGAGCGGCTATCGCGATCCGCGTCTGATGGCGATCAAGTTGGGCAAAGAAGGCGACCTCACTGGCACAGACTCGATCCTTTGGAGCCAGACTCGCGGACTTGCCTACACAACGTCGCCGGTCTTGCACGACAACAAGCTGTTCGTGGTGACGGATAACGGCGTAGTCAGCGCGTTTAATATCGCCACCGGCGAACCGCACTTTGCTCAAGTGCGCTTGCCCAAGACCTACAACTTCAAAGCATCGCCGGTGGGCGCCAACGGCAAGCTGTATCTAGCCACTGAAGACGGCGATGTTGTGGTCCTCAAGATGAGTGATAAGTTTGAAGTGATCGCTACCAACACGCTCGCGGACCAGGTCTTCATCGCCACGCCCGTGATTGCAGGCGGCGAGCTTTTTCTGCGCGGACAGAACAACCTCTTTTGCATCAGCCAGAGCAAGTAGCGCCTCTCATCTTCAACCGAGTGAGAACGGCTCTTTTAGCTTTGCCCGAAAAGTCTTAAATCCCACCTGCAGCAGCTGGTGGATAGTTTCAAGTTCGACCTACAGAGAGAGGTTTGGATTGGTCCTTTGAATCCCCTCAGCCGCAGCTGAGGGATGTTTCAAGTGCAGCCTCGCTCGCAAGTTTTCAACGGAAATAGGCAGGACTTGAACCATCCGCCTGCTCCCGCAGGTGGGATTCAGAACAACGACATCAATATTGGTAGGCTGGACCTGAAGTAACCACCAGCTGCCGCAGGTGGGATTTTAGGACTTTTCGGGCAAAGTTGGCTGAAACTGAAACTCACGCGCCTGAAGCCGGCGGTCTCTAATCGCGGTGAGTCAAGTATATTCTTGCCGTTGAACCGGTTCCATCTCTTCTAACTAAGAGGCCTCTCTGTCCACCGGGCTAAAGCCGCGGTCAACGAGAGGTCCAACAGACCCACTGTCCGCTGAATCTATTGCCCGAGACTCGCGTTCCAGGTGGCTTCGTAGATTCTCTTCTCCAGGTCCATTGCCTTCTCGCTGATGTTGAGAAATCTGAATGGACCCATGGCGCCGTGCAGCGTGTTGATATCAATCCCTCGCGCACCTTCCTTACCGGTCTGAAAACAATGAATATTATCGCGGGTCGGAGATAACGTGCTAATCCTTCCTTTAGCTATCATCTCGTTGCGGCTCTCCCTGACCTGGAATGGTTTAGTGGAGGAGTAGTCAGGTGGTTCGCCTACGATTTCGAAATTCCGCAGTCGCACTTCACCTGCATAACCAAGCGAGCACACACTCGCGTTCGGATGGTTGTGGGCGGGAAGTACGGCGCCAGGTTCCATGCGCCACTGAATGATGAAAAACGGCGTACCTCTGAAGCTGGGACCGAACCATACGTGCTTGTCGACGCTGGTGTAAGGTCCAAGCTTACTGTCAGGAATCTCGTTCAGGCGGGTTGCCAAAGAACCGATGCGGTAGAGATATTCGTCCACGCTGAACTCCGGACGCGCGATGAGTTGTTGAGCAACCGGAAGCGCCTGCTTCAAAAAGTCGTCCCACGCCAGCTTTTCCGCACCCACCATGGCATTCGACTGAGCTTGAGCGAGAGCCCTTCCTCGAAAAGTTCCCATTATGGCTAACGCCAACGCTGTCGCCATTGAACCGCTCAGAAAACGCCGCCGCTCATGAATACCGGGAAAGACTTCCCGTTCATCGCCTGGAAAATCGGTTTGCATGGTTACTCCTTAGAAAGAGGAACTCTACTGAACAGCTTTCTGTGCGCGCAGGAACTTGGCCATCTGATCTTGCTTGTAAGCGAGAGCCACAGCGAGCGGCGTCTTACCATGTTCGTCCTTCGCATTGATGTTCGCGCCGTGCTCAAGCAGCAGTTTGGCAAATTCTACTTGTCCACTACCCGCAGTTTCGTGGAGCGGCGTACCACCTTCGGCCGCGCAACAATTCACGTTCGCACCGCGCGCGATTAACAGCCTGGCAAGCTCAATCTTATGAAATGCCGCAGCACCCTGGAGGGGCGACGCGCTGAAAGCATTCTTTGAAACAGCGTTGATATCGGAGCCACTGTCGAGCAGGACTTTTACAATTTCGAGATTTCCAAAGTTCAGGTGCAACGCAGTCCAGCCGTCGGGAGAGTGAGCTTTAACCAACGCGGGGCTCGTATTGATAAGTTCTTTAACTCGTCCGACGCGTCCAGTAGCCGCGGCCTCAAAAATGTTTGGCTTAATTCCGGTAGCGAGTAATGCTTCGGCTATTTCCGGATGCTGTGCATAGATGGCAAGAAGAACGGGTGTAGTGCCGTTTTTCGTGCTGCTGTTGATGACGGCAGGATACTGCTTAAGAAGTTCAGCGACTCTCGCCGTCCTACCCTTTTTTATTGCGTCCTGAAATTCCTGCTCGGGTGAAGTCGAAACCGCCTGTTGCGACCGGACCGCAGAGTGAGCACCAATGGACAACGAGAAAATTGCAATATAGGTCAGAAGGATGATTGGCTTTCGCATGGGCACTCCTAATTCGAACTTATCTTTCGCGATCACAATACCCGGTTATTGCGTATTGTTGACGTGCCAGGGGTCATCTTCCGAGGTCACATTTTTCTATGACCCGGCGGTACCGTAACAATGACTAAAGTCACTATCGGTCATCTGCTCACTTATATTAGAGTGAAGCCTCGACCGCGCTTTTCTTTGCGTGCTTGGCGCCTTTGCAGGAAATTTGACGCCCCATTAACAGGAGGTTTCCCGCAAAGACGCAAAGCTCGCAAAGAACCAAGCATTGTTTCGTGAGTCAGGCATCGATAGACCACATTCTGAAGTGACTTCAAGGTCTCGACCCAGTTTTAGGATCTTCACCAGCGGCAACGTTGCCTTCGCGATCGTGGTGTGTGCTTCGTACGCTTCGGCTGCGGCAGCATTGATTTATTCACGACGTTCTCCTCCGGCGTGGGAAATCGTGCTGTTGATTGTCCTCGCTTTTGCGTACTTAATCGTGGGCACCTTTGGCTTCTCTGCTTGTCGCCGCTCGCAATCGAGATTCGCCGGACCAGCGTACTTCCTGATCCAACTCGTGCTCGCCGGCGCCCTCATCCTGCTGCGCGGCACCACCGGCGAGCTTTCGATGATCCTGCTTCCTCTCGCAGGCCAGTCGGCGCTTCTATTGGGTCTGCATTTGATGATTCCCGTCTGCACACTCATCTACGTGACTTTGGTTATGCCGCTGCTCGTACGCAGCCGATGGATCGATGCCATTGTCATCGCCCTCGTGTACGGCACGGGCATAGTGTTCGTTGTCGTCTTTACACGCGTGGCCGCGAGTGAGCGAGATGCCCGCACCGAACTTGCCGCCGCCAACCAGCGCTTGCGAGAACATGCCGCCCAAATTGAAGACCTGGCTACGACGAAAGAGCGCAATCGCCTCGCGAGAGAAATACACGACAGTCTCGGTCATTACTTAACCGTCGTAAACATCCAGATAGGCGCCGCGCAGGCCATTCTCAATCAGGATCAACCACGCGCGCTGGATCACTTATCGAAAGCACAAACGCTGACTCAGGAAGGATTGGCAGAAGTACGCCGGTCGGTAGCAGCGTTGCGTGCCTCGCCGACTGAGAGCCGGCCGCTACCACTGGCTTTGACTCAGCTCGCGGAACAGTGGAATACGGGCGGACTCTCTGTAAATCTAATTGTCGGCGGAACCGTTCGAGCCCTCACTCCACAAGCAAATCTTACGTTGTATCGAGCGGCTCAGGAGGCGCTGACGAATGTCGGAAAACACGCTAATGCAACCAAGGTCGATCTTCACCTCGACTATCGCGATGAACATTCTGTTCAATTGAGTATCCAGGACAATGGCGTGGGCGGAAGCAAATCAGCAGGTGGCTTTGGCTTGCTGGGAGTGCGTGAGCGTGTCCAGCTTTTGAATGGAGAGGTGAGATTGCAGACCAGTCCGGGGAAAGGGTTCGCACTGGAAGTGGAGCTACCGGCATGAGCACAATCAAGATTCTGCTGGTAGACGATCAGCCGCTCTTTCGAGAAGGTTTGCGCACGCTGCTCTCAGTGCAAACTGATTTTAAGGTTGTCGGCGAAGCTGGAAATGGAGCGGAAGCAATTCGGCTCGCGCATTCACTTCAGCCGGCAGTGGTATTGATGGATTTGCAGATGCCGGTGCTTGATGGCGTAGCCGCGACACGGCGCCTCCACGCGGAGCTCCCAGGCTGTCGAGTCATAGTCTTGACCACTTTCGATGACGACGAGATGGTCTTTGACGGTCTACGTGCCGGCGCGGTGGGTTATCTGCTGAAGGACGCGTCCTCAGAAAAATTAGGAGAAGCTATTCGCTTAGCAGCCCGCGGCGAGTCGTTCCTGCAGCCATCGGTGGCGGCCAAGGTTGTTGCCGAGTTTGCCAGGCTGAGCAACAAAACGATCAAACCAGCGCTCGCGCTAGCCGAGCCGCTCTCGGAGCGCGAGCTTGAAATACTTCGCTTGATTGCCAAGGGCGAGAGCAATCGTGAGATCGCAAATACTCTCTTCCTCGCCGAAGGCACTGTAAAGAATCACGTGACGAATATTCTTGGTAAGCTCGAAGTTCGCGACCGCACTCAAGCCGCCCTCAAAGCGAAAGACAGCGGCCTGATATGAACGTGGCACGGGCGCGTGGCACGGGCGTCCCGCCCGTGAAGCCGACCCATCGGCAACATGCCGATGCCACAGCTGCCTGGCACAGGCGCGTGGCACGGGCGTCCCGCCCGTGAAGCCGGCCCATCGGCAAGATGCCGATGCCACAGCTGCGTGGCAGGCGCGTGGCACGGGCGTCCCGCCCGTGAAGCCGACCCATCGGCAAGATGCCGATGCCACAGCTGCGTCAGGCTCCACGAGGCTCTGATGAATCAGTCCGTGCAGAAATCCTGAATCCGTCCGCCAAAATTCTTTCGGCTTACGCGTAGTGTAGTAGGAGGACATTCAGGTGCTGATGTGAAGTTAGCGGGCAGGCGTGCGTCGAGACTGATGTCCATTCACACCCGGTTTTAACCGGGTGACCTTGTGCAATAAGAATTGTCTTAACCGTTTCAACGGTTTCCGATTCTGTGTAGTTTTAGATCACCGGGCTGAAGCCGCGGTGAATGAGAGACTGATATTTCAAACTGTACCACTCTTAGCGCGGGTTGGAGTTCCCTGTTGTTTTCGTCGACCGTTCCAAGACTAGTGGTTTGACCTTTTCATCAAACTCATCGCCGTACATTACTCCTTCAACCGTGTCTCGAACCTTGCCACCGCGGTCGATAACAATCGTCATAGGCAAAGTCTCAGCTGCAGTGAATCGAGTCTTGTCAGACTTACTTCCCAATGCAACCGGATAATTGACTCCGAATTTTCGAGCGAAACGCCGCACCTCAGAGAGTTTCTCGGGCGGGTAGGCTATCCCAATAATCTGAAGCCCTTTCTTTCCATACTTCTTCTGCAGCTTGATTAGATCAGGAATCTCCGCACGACACGGCGCGCACCACGTCGCCCAGAAATTCAGCAGAACAACCTTTCCTTTGTAGTCGGCGATATTAAATGGGCGGCCATCGAGATTGCGAAGCTTGAGCGAAATTGGCTGGTCCTGTGCGCTCATTGAACTGGTTGTGAGCACGAGTAGGCCGGCCAGAAAAAACAATCGTCGCAATAGGCTTTTCAAAACAGATACTTCACTCCCAATAGGATGTTTCTATCGGTCCGAAGTACGACCGGCCCTGTATTTCGCGCGACGGGAAACTGAAAACTTCCCTCGACGACAAATCGCGGCAGCGCCGCGTACTGCAAGCCCGGCGCGAGATAGTATTCGGTTGAACGACTGCCATCCACGATCGCGCTGTTAAGCCTTCCGGTGCTTCGGTGAACAAAAGTCGTTTCAAGAATCAGAAAAAGCTCGCCGCCCGGCTTGTGAGGATCGCGAGGGATAACAAATTCGAGATCGGAACTTAATCGCTGTTCGTGTCCCATGCGAAAGCCGTCGCGCTCCGTTCTGAATATGACTTCAGCATTCCCTCCAAAGATCACTCGACCGCCGGCTTGAGAAAAAGCGAGGTCAAAATGCGGACTGAAGCCTCCACTAATCGGCGTCAGCTGCTGCCTTACAAACGCGGGAACATTTATCTGCGCCTGGCTCGGAGCCGATTTTGCCCCGGTCGGTAATTCCATGCCAATCCGAAAAGCCGCTTGCCTGTCGCCATAGGTTTTTACTTTTCGAAAGAACCGGTACTTGGCCCAACCAGTAACATTCCCAACGCCAAATCCGGAGCCGGAAGTTCTGTTGTCATCATAAGCTGTACGCGCGAAAGGAACTTCAAGCTCCAGTTGGACTCGCGGAGAAGGCGTGTAAGACAAGCTCACATCCAACATCTGGCGATTGACTTCGAGAGCGCCCAGATGTTGCTTGACCAGGTAGAGCCGCGGCGTCAGGGCTCCACCTTTGTAAACCGTCAAGCCTGGTGAGGTAACACGGATCGGCGCCGATGGAAGTAATGTTTCGGACGGCGTTCCACTTGCAGCCTCATAAGCAAAGCTAACCTTCGCGAAGATCGGACTTGAATTACGCGTGGACACGGCCTTCGGCGCCAACGGGAATACAACTTCGCGCGCAGCAGCTGCCGCGCCAACAGTCTTCCAATCGCCAGTCATCTCAAGACCGTCGCCGGCTTTCTTACCTGCCAGCGCTTGATCGACATTCGGGCCTTGCAAGACAAATCGCTGTCCCGAACTCTTAACCACGATGGCCCAGCCTGCGTCGTCTTTGGCCAACGTTCCAGTAAGAGTCAGGTCCGCCGCGTCGAGTGTGTATCCCGCCTTCTTCAGCGTTTCTTTTAGAGCAGCAAACGAGACAGGTTTGTTGGGCTTGGGCGTGAAGACACCAAGTCCTTTTTGAAAATCAGTTACTTCAATCTCTTTGAGTTTCGGAGCGTAGTCTAGTCGGCTCACGGCCTTCTGAATGTTGTACACTCAATTGCCGCACAAATAGCCCGCGATGTGCATCTGCACCCGCTTAACTTGCGCCGTCGCGCCGGCAACGCTTCCGAGTAGCAGAATCAATCCAATAGTTGTTCCGAGAATAGGGTTCTTCATTTCGCTCTCCTGATTAGTAAGCAGTCATGAAACCACCTGCTTGCGGTTTCCGGAATGAAAGCGCCAGACACAAAAGGCACTTTCGGAGTAGACACACTTCTACCCTGCTAGATCAGGAGAGCGAGATGCTGAATGTACTTCGGAGCTTGGTGGTGGAGATTATCTGGCTGCCAAATCTTTGCTGAGACCTGGAGACGATTGCAGAGGTTTTCGCTCGGAACAGCTGCTTCAGTTGATCCTAAGCCTGGCTGATTCGAGAAGCTTGAGGCGTTATTCGCGCCACTACTTCCAGGCTCAGAACAATTCAAATTACAGCAGAGCCGGGCCATCGAAGCTTCGGGCGAGGCGTCAGACGACTGCGCCTTCTTACAGCAGTCCATGTTAGCCATCGGACAGCGCTGATCACCACCATGCGCGGCAACACCAACGATGCCGCAAAGCAAAGTGCTGATAAGAAGCAGACCGAGAAACCGTGTCTTCATTTCGCTAACACTCTATTTCGCCGATTAAGATGCTGTCAAGACAAGGACTAAGGTCAGCTAGCGTTGCTCGTCGCGGAACGACGAAGGGAGGACTGCAAAGTTGAAACCTGATTCAGTCCGATGCCACGGGCTCGCCCCGTGGTGATTCACGATGGTTGCTACAAACTCTTTGCGCTTAGATAAGAAGATGCCACGGGCTTGTCCCGTGGTGATTCACGATGGTTGCTACAAACTCTTTGCACTTAGTTAGGAAGATGCCACGGGCTTGTCCCGTGGAGAGTCACGTTCGGGGCTGTCGAGAAATTAGCAACCAGCGTGAATTACCACGGGGCAAGCCCGTGGCATCTTCAACAATTTGCAAGCTCATTGGTAGTTGCGAACGTGAATACCACGGGGCAAGCCCGTGGCATCTTCAAAGAACCTGCAGCTCATTGGTAGTTGCGAACGTGAATACCACGGGGCAAGCCCGTGGCATCTTCAAAGGACTTGCAGCTCATTAGTAGTTGCGAACGTGAATTACCACGGGGCAAGCCCGTGGCATCTCGATTCCGTATCGTCGAAAGGATTGATCCGAATATCTTTGACCAAACATTTGGTCACACGGTCACCAGAGGTAGGCTGCGATAGTGTTTTCCTGTTAGCCGCGACAAAGCATTAACCACTGCCGGAGAAATTACCGGGACCGGAGGCTCACCGCATCCCGTCGGGGCTTCGGCGCTGGGCACGATGTGAACTTCAACTGTCACAGGCACATCGCCGATGTAGGGCGGCGTATAACCATCAAAGTTCCGCTGCTCCACTCGTCCTTCTTTCAAAGTAATCGCACCCTGTCCCATCAATTGAGTAAGCCCGAACCCAAGACCTCCCTGAAACTGACTTTCAATAGTCAGTGGATTCACCGCCAACCCACAATCCACGGCGACCGCGGCGCGATGAATGCGCGGGCGTTTATTCTCGATCGAGACTTCGACTGCACAAGCTACCGCAGTGCCGAAGCATTCATGAGCCGAAATGCCAACTGCGTGTTCCCTGGCGACCTTGTTTCGCCAGCCCGAGGTCTTTTGGTCGAGCAAGTCGAGCGTCGCGCGCAGCTTCTTGGCTTCGGGCTTGAGTAGCTTGCGACGGTACGCAATTGGGTCAAGCTTAGCTCTTCGCGACAGCTCATCGATCAAAGTTTCCATTACGAAAGCGTTGTGTGTGTGGCCGACTGAACGCCACCAAAGTACCGGCACATTTACTTTGGGATGATGTGCCGAAACATGAAAGTTCGGAATGTTGTAGCTGGTGTCGGCGGCGCCCTCTACTGCCGTTTCATCGACGCCGTTCTTGACCATCATGGGCTCAAACGGCGTCCCCGCGAGTAGCGATTGGCCGACAATTACGTGCCGCCACGCCGCAGGCATGCCATCGTCGCCGATACCGATTTCGACTCGATGAGCATGCATGGGGCGATAGTAGCCGCCACGTACATCATCTTCACGTGACCAGATAAGTTTGACTGGAGTTTTGCGAAGTCGTTTGGCAATTAATGCAGCTTCGCGGGGCACATGAGCATCAATTACTGCTCGTCGTCCAAACCCGCCGCCCGCAAACTCGGTGTGAAAAACGACTTGCTCAGGTTTCAAGCCGAGCACCTCGCCTATCACCGTTTGATCCATTGTCTGGAACTGAGAAGGTACCCACGCTTCAGCTCGTTCCCCGTCGTACCTGACGGTCGCGTTGAGCGGCTCCATCGGCGCGTGCGCCAAATAAGGAAATTCAAATTCGGCAACGATGCGCCGCGCCGCGGGAATGCGCGCCATTGCCTGCTCGTCACCCTGGCTCGCGGCAGGATTGCCTTTGCCGGTCGCAAGTTTCATGTATTGCGCTCTTAACTCCTGAGTGTCAGCTAACTCAATTCCCGACAAATCCCAATCAATCTTCAAACGGTCCCGAGCCTGCTTCGCCGTCCAAAATCTGTCAGCGACAACAGCGACACCGCTACCTTTGGTCAAAGGTATTTCAAAAATATCTTCTACGCCTTCGAGCGCCCGGGCGTCGCTGTCGTTGAAAGTTTTCACGCGCGCGCCAAATACTGGAGGATGGGCCACGACCGCGATTTTCATCCCGGGAAGATCCAGATCCAAACCAAACTTCTGCGAGCCGTCGCATTTTGGACGGCTATCAAGACGGCTGATTCTCTTACCGATCAATTTGAAGTCGGAAGGATTCTTGAGCGCTACTTTCTCTGGAACTGGACTGCGCGCCGCGTCCTTAGCCAGCTCGCTGTATCGAAGTGATTTGCCTCCCGGTCCATGGACCACACTGTTCTCAGTCCGACATTGTTCAGGCGTTACCTTCCACTGCCTGGCTGCGGTGTTAACGAGCATTGCCCGAGTCTTAGCTCCGAGCTCCCGGTATTGCTGAAACGAATGCGCTATGGAACCTGAGCCGCCCACCATCTGAATGCCAAACACAGGATCTTTGTAAACGTCGGCAGCAGGAGCGAGTTCGGCTATCACCTGTGACCAGTCAGCGTCGAGTTCGTCTGCAAGAATCATTGGCAACGAAGTCTGAACGCCCTGACCAAACTCGAGACGATTTACGGTGATCTCGATCTTGCCGTCTGTTCGAATGTTGACGAATGCATCGGGTGGGTACGTCTTCGGCGGCGGAGCTTGATTCCCTTCCTGGGCCCAGGCTGGGAAATCGAGGTACAGGGAAACAAGCAAACCTCCAGCCGCCGCAGTTGAAACCTTCAAGAATGATCGCCGACTCGGACGATTTTCGTTTCGAAGCCTCATAACTGGTCGCATCTCAATCTCCCTGTGAAACCAATTCCAATTCGAAATCGCATCATTTCTATAAACATTGCGCCGCCCTGCGGCTTGCCGCAAGTGAATAGCGTCTTCAGCCTAACTGCTGAGCTGCGCTTTTAATCGCTTCTCGAATACGCGCGTACGTAGCACAGCGACAAAGATTGCCGCCCATCGATTCTTCAATGTTCGAGTCGGTGGGTTTTGGATTATCTTTCAGCAAGGCACACGCGCTCATGATCTGACCACTTTGACAATAGCCACACTGCACGACATCTTTTTCTACCCAGGCGTTCTGCACCACTCGTCCCACCGGATCCTGACTGATTCCTTCAATAGTGACGATCGGCCTGTTGCCGATGAGCGAAACGGGGACCACGCACGAACGAGTTGCTACGCCCGCGACATGGACAGTACAAGCGCCGCAAGCGCTGATGCCGCAGCCGTATTTTGTCCCAGTCATCTTCAGCTCTTCGCGCAGCACCCACAGCAGAGGTGTCGAAGGATCGACCTTCACTTCCTTGCGCTGGCCGTTTACGTTGAGTTGATAAGTCGCCATTGAGTTTACCTCCCGGTTGGACATTGTGTGCCAGCCTCGACCCAGCGACGGGTCGCGGCAACGAAATCGGCGTGTGTAAGTGGCGGCACACTCCGCATCGAACCATCGGGCCGGCGTCCTGGATTCCAGGCCCACAACACAAGTGCGGCTTCCTCGTGATGCTTCAGGAGCGCGGGACCGTCCATGTTTTCATTCTTCGCGCGATCTGTGACAGCTCGACAGACTGCGGCGCTGGATAAGGGCTTGTCGTTGAGATCCTGCCATTGCATGGAAAGCGGAGCGAGGTGCCAGTTTGGACCGCCAGGAACTCCGGTGCTGTCGGCGTTGACGTCCTGGTGACAACTTATGCAGTTCAATCCCGGAACGCCCTTGCCTTCCGGACCACGAACGACGTTTGCGAAGTGCTGATGGCGATCGTCGCCCTGTTGTGGATGATTGGTGGCCGTGTGGCAATTGATACATCTCGGCGAGACCAGCACTGAATACACTTGCTGCCAGGCGGTCAATCCGTCAGTGCGTTTGTCCTGACGATTGGCTGCGGCTTGCGTGAAAACGAAAACAATCCACGTGGCAAGCACAAGGAGTACGACAAGCAAGCCTCGCAATAGCATTGGCGGACGTGCAGACATCTTCAGCTCCTTCCAGACGATCGGCGCGGATCGCTCAAGGGAGTTTAAATATCACTTGTATTCGAAATAAGGGGGTCGCGCCTAAAGTAGCACGTCGGTACTAAAAAGAGAATTTGATTTTGACTTGGCCACAGATGCACACGGAGGACACGGATCTGAAAGCCAGGCAATTCAGATCCGTGTCCTCCGTGTCCGTCTGTGGCGAATTTGTTGAACTGCGCCGGACTTCTCGATCAAGTCTCAGAGGCCGTGCTGGAGCTTAGGAGGAGTTTTCCAATCAACCGGCCCAACCTCGAGACTATATTTCAAGTATGGAAGTATTTGACCGCTCCACGCCGTGCTGAAGAACTTGTAGGCCTCGTCCCAATCTTTACCATTGCCCCATCCGGACTGATAAAGCGTCACGCGCGTGGTCTTCGGCGTGATTTGTTTCAGCCTGACGACTACAGAGGTATATTGCCAACGGACTCCGGGAATATGTGGAGGGTTATTCCAGGTGAACGACAACATGCGGCTGGGTTGTAGCGCCAGGATCTTTGTGCCTTCGGCTCCGCGCTGACCTGATTCACCGCTGGGATTGAAGTAGATTTCATATTGCCCACCGGTTTTAGCTTCGATGCTGCAGGCGGGTGCGAAGAAAGATTTGACACCAGCCTCGGTAGTCCAGGCTTTCCAGACCGAATTGATATCTGATTTGACCAGGATTTCTGCGCGCACAAAACGTTCGGGCCTTTGCGCAGTTGCGGTTGTGGCCAAAAGGAAAACCAAGAGTGAAATGGTCGTTATCTTCATTGAATTGCTCTTCATATGACTTGCTCCTGCCGTCGAAATTTGCGAGCTCAATCATGGGTGCCAGTGCCCGCGCAATACGCTCAGTCTTCCATTAAACAAACGGGCCGATTACTTTAGATTGAGTCGGGAGAAAAGAGTTTTGTCGAGATTGTGGGCGCTTTGTAATTGGACTACGTTAGGCTTTTATTTCATTCACGCCGTGGCTTCAGCCCGGCGATTGAATAGGCAGCAGGGTCGATGGGAACCGTTTTAACGGTTTCGTCCGACTTGGGAATCGTTTGGAAACGGTTAATCTGTGTAGAGGTCGGACTTCTCACCGGGCTTAAGCCACGGGGTGAATGAGAGAATGCAAAGTAACCGATGCACTCTTCGAAAACGAACTAACTTCCAGCTGATTTGAATGAAATCAAGAAACCGACGACGAATGACATTTCTGTTGACGTTCGCTTTGCTCGTCACCGGAGGTTTCTCTGTGAGTACCCGAGCAGACGCATCAAAGTCGCTCCTACTGAGAAAACCACACAACCAACGCACCGCGCCAATCTTCATTTTTCACGTGGATGAGTTTTGGTTGAACCTGCATCACTTTCTGTATGTCCTGGGCCGGGCTGAAAACAAGACCCGCGATTCTTCTCGTGAGGCTGTCGTCAATGCCCCCGCCGATCAGGAGCAGGGACTCAAAAAACTAGATGCAGCGCAGCAGGCGAGCTGGAGAAAAGCTGTCTCAGCTTATGCGAAGGACATGAGCAAGAAAGACGCTGTTTTCGATAACTCGATGGCGGCGCTCACCAACACGCTGGCGAAAGTCGCCAACAACAAATCCCCGGCCGTGGCCGGGGTTGATGCCGCTGCTGCCGAGATTTTGACTGAGGCCGCTCCGAGTTATCGAAAGATTTGGTGGTCAAGTCACCGACATGCGAACGAAGTCGCCCGCTCAGCGATGCAGAAGCTCGTCAACCAACACGGCGCAGCTGTGCTGTCGTTCATAACCAAAGCGTATCAGCTCAGTTGGCCTGAGGCTGGATACGACGTGCACGTCTCCGCTTATTCAAACTGGGCGGGCGCGTACTCTACCGACAACAACTTGCTCGTCGTCGCGAGCCTCGCTGAAGGAAATCGCGGCCCGTATGGGTTGGAGTCAGTCTTTCACGAAGCGATGCACCAATGGGATGCGCCGATGGATAAAGCTTTAGAGCAGCTCGCGGTAAATCTTAAACGGGAAGTTCCCAGAAATCTTTCGCATACATTGATCTTCTTCACCGCAGGCGAAGCAGTGCATCGAGTCTTTCCGGATCATGTTCCCTACGCTGAAAAGTTTGGTGTTTGGGCGCGCGGCTGGACAGAGCAGAAGGCTGCACTCGAAGAAATCTGGAAACCCTATCTCGATGGCAAAGGTACTCGCGACGAGGCTCTTACGGATCTAATCAAGCGCCTCACGCCCTCGATACGGTTCTAATCTCCCTTTGCATCTTTGCGCCTTGGCGCCTTTGCGGGACAGAACGTCTCCCGCGAAGGCGCCAAGAACGCAAAGAAAACGACACGGAATTTACGACACCACCCCGCCGTAATAACTGTTACCAGCTTGTCCTACCGAGGAACAATCTTCGAGATGTCATAGCTAAACGCAATGGCCGGTTTCCAAACGTAACGATTCACCGTGGTTACACTTTGCGTTGCGCCAAGCTTGGCTCCTTCGAAAAAGCTTCCGCCTAACACCTGCTCCTTGCCGATGAAGGTTCCTACGGTGACAAAGACCTTCCGCCGAAACACATTCGTTGATCCACCTAACAGATACTCGACGTCGAAATCATCGTTGGTTTTCTTTCCAGTGATCCCGGACGTGAAATAAAAGTCGTGAGCGCCCAAATTCGTTAAGCGCGTGTGAAGCATTGCCAGCGGCGTCAGACGATAGTTTGAGCTCGAAGTCAGCCCCACGATTCGCGCGAGCGTCCGGCCATTAGTGAGCGCACCCTGACGATTCTTCGCAAATCCTGCAATCCCGTCATAGGTTCGTTGTTCGAGGGACGTGTAAGCAAGCCCCAGTGCAAGATTGAAGGGAATGCCGCCGATGCGGATCTCATTTTTCAATTCGTCGCTGGGAGAGTTGGCTCCGGTGTTCGAAGGGGTGACAGCTCGCTTCGTAGTTTTTGAAAAGCTATAACTCATCGAGAAGCCGGGCTTCCAGGTCATACGCTTGCGGAAAAACTTCGCATCACCAAGATCTGCCGTCACTTCATCTCCGATTCTCACGTCATCAACCAGGTTCTGCGCGAGTCCTCCGTAGGCCCCGAATGTGAAGAGGGCGCGATCGTTTAGAAAGCTCACCGATGGTCCAATCAAATACTCCATGTCAAGATTGTCGTCGTGCTTGGCGGTGATTCCAATTGAGAAGAATAAGCTTGCCTTTTCGCGGTCCAGCACGCGCGAATTCAGGAAAACCATCGGAAAGAGCCGGCGTGGCGAGTTTTGATCGAACCCGATTACATTCTTGTCGCCGTTGCCGGTTGGATTTCCCTGAGCATCGAGCACGAATCCTTTGGCAGCCTTGAAGGTTCGCCGCGGCAAAGGCGAATAGGCCATGCCTCCGGAAAGCATAAAACGTGGTCGACCAAGTTGAATGACCTCATTGAACTGCGAGGCCGCCGCCGGCGCACTTCCGGTTCCCGATCCACTTCCTTCCGAGCCTGCAGCTGTCCCTGATTGGAGCTGGCCCGAGCTATTGCTGTTACTCTCGCCTCCGACGCTGCCCTCATTGGAGGCACCGCCGAGTACCGCTCCGGTTGGAATTCCACCACCATCAGTCGCCGCAGGTTTTCCACTTTGCGTGTTTCCGCCAGACGTGTTTTCTGCTTTGACTTCTTCCCTTTTTACAGAGATGGTCGCCTGACTCAATTCAAATTTCCTGGGGATTTCAAAGGTACGCGCAAATAATCCCTGCTTATGTTTCATTTGGTTGGTCAGCACCAACATGTTCACCATTCCCTGACCTTGATCGCGCAAACTCTTGATCTTAAGTTCGTAGCCCGCTGCACCGATGAGTTCTCTGACGGCGAGCGCATACTGCTTAAACTGCGTGGTGCAATTAAAGGCGCTGCAACGAATTATTTTGTCCTTCAACGCGGTGTCCTGAGAATAATCGACGGTTAGTTGTTCTAAATCGCCTGTAAGCGATGCCAGGATACTCATTTCCTCTTCCGCAGCCTTCAGCTCACCGAAAAGCTTATCGAAGTCATAACCAGCTAAGGTTGTGTTCAGTGTTTCGGCTTTGTCGCAGGTAGTGTAAGTATCCGCCTCGCCATTCCGCAGTTCGGTCACCTTTTTGGAAAACTTCCTAAACTCGCTTTCCGTCGGACCGATAACCCCTCCACCACCTGCCGCTTTGATGTTTGAATTGAGAAGGTCCATGAAAGTGTCCGATAAATTGTACCTGCCTTCTCTATCCTTCTTGTACAAGTGTTCTCGAATTTTATCGAAATCTTTTTTCATCTCGGCAGTCGCTGCGCATGCGAGAGCGTCTCCGTTCTTCCTGCATTCTTCCTCAGTAAAGTCTCCCAAACGCCTTTCTAACTCGTTCAACTTGGCCGGTGCATTCAAGCGTGTCGTCTTGCTAGCTTCGCCCGCCTGAGTCCCCAAAGTTCCAGCCAAACTCGGCGGCAATAGCAGCTTCAGGAAATCTGTTACGGCTGTGCTAACCAGTTCCTGCTGAGCCACGGAGATTCTGTAGTTGTAGACGAAAGGATTCATGTGAGCGACTGATACACGCCCGGGGCCGCTTGTAAACAGGAGTTTGCCGGTCGATTGATTTATGGCGAAGGGTCTCGAGTCGATGACCAGACCACGCGGCGCTTCTGCCTTGAGCAGTTTATCTACAGCGTCACTGCTAACACCGCACTGCCCAATTCTGATGCTGTTGAGTGCGTCATCGTCCTTCGCTTTGGACTGCGACGCTGCCGAGCTAAAGCAGCAAAGTGCCGCGAGAACGACGAGCGTGAGTTGAGTTTTGATTCTCATTTAGATCTCCATTCAGATGCGAGTGTCATGTTGAGGTGTCTGACCGAGGTGACTTTCACGCGGTCTTACGCCACTGACGGTCAAAGTCCTGCCTGCCATACCTGAAGCTGATCACTAACGGACTGATTAATGCGAACGCCGCGGTTGAATGGCACATCACCGAAGTTGTGAATTGCGCAGGCGATTTGCTGAGTATTGTTCGCAAAGAACACGGGACTTCCACTCTGCCCGCCGAAAGTAAAAATGTCATAGAAGATGTGATTCGGAGTGACGCTCCTGATCGGATTGCTTTCGAACCACTGCGTGCCCTCGGGCACATTGTCGGGATAGCCAGTCAACGTTGCCCTCGCTCCATTCAGTGATTGGTCAGGAAAGTGCGCGAACCCAAAGACGCCAACTTTGGCGCCGAGCGGAAAATTCGGCGGCAGGATGATGGCTCCATAATCAAAGTCTAGATCTCCGTTCAATCGCCACCGATCGTGCACTCGCAAATTCTCCTGGGGCACTTCGATCCAACCAAACAGAGAGTTCGCGGCATTGGTCTCGCCGTTTCTCGCCGCCATGACCAGGATCTTGTTTACCATTCCATGAGTTGCCGTCCCCGGTTGAAAGACAGCGATGCAATGCCCGGCCGTCACCAACATGCGCGGTGAAACAAACCAGGCTGTGCCGCTATGAAGACTTCCATCTCCTGCCGTGATCAGCAGGTCGCAGACTTTGCGAAAGGGCGATTGACTTACGTCCTGAACGCGCACGCGATCTGCGACACTTCCCGCCACGCCGAATTCCGGTGGAGTAGGCGAAGGACGCTTGGGGCGCTTGCCGAACGATAATTCGCCGATGTCTCGAAGTCCTCCCTTCGGTAGCTTCGGAAGTTTGGGTTGCTCTGCGAGATCTTGCTTTGCTAATCGAGTGCTGGGACCTCGGCCGTTGGATGATTTCGAAAAGATCCTGGCATCAGCAAACTTACCCTTCCTGCTGCGTTTCGATGAGTTGGTGCTTTTAGTTTTGCTGACTGAGGCGCGTTTCTTTGGCACTGTCGGGGTCTCCTCTCTGCAATGAATGAATGAAAGCACGAATCCATTTCAGAGAAACTGCGACTCAACTAAGAGCTCGGTTTTGTTGGGGGAAATCGCTGTGGCGAGGAAATTCAGCTGATGCGGTTTTCAGGGTTTGGCAGCAGTATTCACCGGTGAGGCAGCAACGACTTGAATGAGATTCTCGAAATGAACCAAGTGGCGCTAATAAGCTCTACTTCAACTCCATCACCCAAACGTTGCCGGTGGTTTCGGAGTATTCATACACAATCTGATCGCCGCGCGGCGACCAGGCTGGATAACGGACAAACGAGTTAAAGGTGGCGTTGTTGGTTAGTTGCTGCTCCCGCTTAGTCGAACGAGATACCCACCAGACGTTCCAGAAACCGTTTCTTAATCCGGCGAAGACAATCTTGTCGTTGTCTGGAGCCCAACTATGCGCATAACTGGTGCCCTTGTCGAAGGTCAGCTGTGTGGGAGTTCCTCCTGAACCGGGAATGAACGCGACGTTCACATCGTCACCTCGTCTCATTTGGAAAGCGAGGTAGCGTCCGTCTGGCGACCAAACTGGGAAAGCCATCAATTCGGCATCGAACGTTAATTGCTTTGCTTCCTTACCTTCGATGCTGATCGTCCAAATATTGGTCGTGCCGCCTTTGCCTGAGTTGAAGGCGACTGTCTTCCCGTCCGGAGATGCGCGCGCGAACTCAACCTTGTCATTGAAGTCAAACAAGACTTTTTCGCTACCGCCGTTGCGGGGAATAAGCATCAAATCGGTGTGATCCTGTCGCCGCCGCAAAAACAAAACCTGACCGTTATCAAGCCAGCTCGGAGGGCCACTTCCACCTGCCGTAAGTTGTGTTGGATTTTTTCCATTCGGATCCATTACCCAGATGTCGGGCAGCCTCGCTCCTGTCGGCCATGAAGCGTAGGCTATCTCACGGCCATCTGGCGAAAAGTTAGGGAGGCCCGTCCGAAAATTTCTGTTCTGGGTTAATTGCACAGGCGGCCCAGCACCTTGATTTGACTCCGAAAGACGCACAGACCAAATGTTGCTGTTGCTTATTAATGGATTAAACGCGAGCTTCTTTCCATCCGCGGAGATCGTTAATGATCTCATGCGACCGTTACCCGTGGCTGGCACGAGTTGCACCGGATCACCTAACGGCTCACCGCTATCCTTCGAGAGGGCCATCGACCAAACTCCAGAATCTTTGGCGAAGTAGATACGATCGCCATCGGGAGAGAAAAGCGGATCAAATGCGCCAACGACAAGCTTCTTAAAGTCTGAGCCGTTTGCAGCCATTGACCAGATGGTTAATTCTGCGGATATGTAGCCGCCAGCCGTAAAGGCGATGCGTTTCCCGTCAAAGGACCATGAGGGTGCACCATGACCACCTGGCGGATTGCCTCCTTTAGTCAATGGCCTGGCTTCTCCTCCTCGTGACGAAACCAGCCACAGTACCGATGGCGGCATGGCGCGACTGTTTGCTTCCATGCTTGACATCGGCTCCGATTGAAATGCGATCGTTGAGCCGTCAGGAGACCAGGCGGGTCGAGACCCAAATTCGGTCAATTGTTTGGGTACGCCTCCCAACGCTGGAGTTAACCAAATGCCGCCACGTTCACCCGAACAATAAGCAATCATTTTTCCATCCGGTGACCATGCCGGTTGAAGGTTCTGCTTGCCATCAGAAGTTATTTGGACCTCGCGACCGCCGGGCGCCAGTTGACTCACATAGATCTCAAACTTACCAGTGCGGCTGGAACTGAAAGCCACCATGCTGCCGTCAGGCGACAAAGCCGGAAAGGCATCGAGCCCCGCTGAACTAGTAACTTGAGTTGTCTTTATTACCGTTGGCGGTGGTGGGACCAGTAGCGCCAGAGCACGGCTGTCTTTTGGCCCGAAACGCTTGTAAATTGCAAAACTCGCGGCCACCAACACGACGAGCAACAACGCAATCAATCCCGCTTTCTTATAGCCTGCGTTCCTGCTAAGCAACGCGGGGACAGACTCGAGCTCACGCTTAGCATCCTTCAGATCTTCCAGCACATCGGTGGCCGATTGATAACGCTGGTCGCGATCTTTTGCGAGACACTTCTCTAAGACTCGTTGCATGCCTGCGGGAAGGTCGGATTCGATCACAGGCTGATGCTCGATTATCCGAGCGATGACATCAGCATTGGTCACAGCCTCGAACGGCAGTCTTCCGGTCGTCATTTCATAAAGAACTACGCCAAAGCTCCAAATATCAGTGCGCGCATCCAAAGGAAGACCACGCACCTGCTCCGGCGACATGTACGCAGTTGTTCCCATCACCATCCCGGTGTTAGTTCGTAACGAACTTGCTGAAGACGCGGAACGGTCCGCCGCCGCCAACTTTGCTAATCCAAAATCAAGAACCTTAACCAGACCGTCGTGGCGCAGCATGACGTTGTCCGTCTTGATATCGCGATGAATGATGCCGGCTTCGTGGGCTGCTGAGAGCGCGGTGGCGATTTGAATGCCGATATCGATGGCTGTGTTGAGCTGTAGTTTCTGAGGCCTGAGACGGTCTCGGAGTGACTCTCCGTCAACATGCTCCATGATGATGTAGTTCAGAGAATCGACTCTTCCGATTTCATGGATCGTAACAATGTTTGGATGATTCAATGCTGAAGCTGTCTTCGCTTCTCTTTCGAAACGCTGCAAGAGATCCATCTCGCGTACAAGGTATTTTGGCAGGAGCTTGAGTGCGACTTTACGATCCAGTCGTTCATCATGAGCGAGATAAACTTCGCCCATGCCGCCTTTTCCTAATCGCGAGATGACTCGATAAGGACCAACAGTCTGGCCAGTTGATAACTCGGCGTGGTCAGCTAAGAAGTCCGCAGCTACTTCGTATGCGGGAGTATCAATAAACCCGCCTGACTTTTGGTGAGCACTCAGGAGTCCATCGACTTCCTGACGAAGCGCGACATCGTCTCCGCAAGTCTCGTCGAGAAAACGCTCGCGCTCTGAAGACGGCAATTCGAGGGCTGCGTGGAAGACTTCCTTGGTTTTTTGCCAGGTATCCGATGACATGTTCGAGAGATGAATCATTTTCTGACTCGCAAACGAGGAAAACCGTGCTCCTAAATACTTACGCGGTTATTTGGCGAGAACTCCCTCGTGTTGAGTCAGTGAAAATGCGTTTCCGGCTGGTGAATTCTAACAGAATTGTTGATTGCAGAACGCAGATCGGTCCCTTGCTCTTAGTCCGGCCAGCGGACGAGTGAAAATGCCCGGCAGTTCACTCCTGAGAAACGAGTTAAGCTGACAAATGTAGTCTGAGGTTGATAATCCTGCCGGACGGATTAGCTCGATAAGCGAGCGGCTTGAGTGAGAAGGTAGTTTCGTTCGGGAAGGCTTGCGGTTTTGTTTGCAGCGATCCGGTAATGCTCAATGGCGCCCGCTGAATCGCCTGCCAGTTCGAGCAGATGTCCTCGAACAGCGTGGAGGCGGTGATGAGTTGCGAGACGACTATCACGCGCCAGAACATCCAGTAACTCAAGTCCCTTCACAGCGCCGTGTACCATTGCCACAGCGATCGCATGATTCAAGGCGACCATCGGATTTCCTGACAAACGCCTAAGCACTTCGTAGAGCGCGAGAATCTGCGGCCAATCAGTATCCTCGTAGCGGTCTGCTTCGTCGTGAACCGCAGCTATCGCAGCTTGTAACTGATATTGTCCGATTGCTCCTTTTGGTAAAGTCGCCGAGATGAGCGCGATACCCTCTTCGATCTGTTTCTTATCCCAGAGCGACCTGTCTTGCCGTGCAAGCGGAACTAATTCGCCATCCTTGTTAGAACGCCCATCCCGTCGAGCGTCGGTCAGCAACATCAGCGCTAACAAACCCGCAACTTCGGCATCGTCCGGTTGCAAACCGTGCAAGATCCGCGTCAATCGCATCGCCTCGCGAGAAAGATCTGCGCGCCGGAGTGCTGGACCGGCGCTACTCGTGTAACCCTCGTTGAAGATGAGATAGAGAATATGCAGCACTGCCCGGAGACGCTGTGTTCGTTCATCAGTGGTAGGTAGTTGAAATGGGATGCCTGAAGTCTTGATGGCCTGCTTAGCCCGGCTGATGCGCTGCGCCATGGTTGCTTCTGGTACCAGAAACGCGTGCGCGATCTCAGCTGTAGACAAGCCGCCAACCGCTCGCAACGTCAAGGCAATCGCAGAAGGCGTCGTCAGTGCGGGATGACAACACATAAAGAGAAGCACCAGCGTGTCGTCTTCCTGCGACGCAGCATCTTCCGTTACCAGCAATGTTTCAGCTGCAACTTCTCCTTCTCGCCGGCGGCGCGCCGATTCACTGCGAATCTGATCGGCCATGCGACGAAAAGCCACTTGAGTAAGCCAGGCGCGCGGATTAATCGGTAAGCCTTCGCGCGGCCACTGCAACGCGGCTGCAAGCGAAGCCTCCTGTACCGCATCTTCAGCTGAGGCGAAATCACGAAATCTCCGCACCACTGTACCGAGCACCTGAGGCGTTAGTTCTCGCAACAGGTGCTCGATGGTGACCTCGAGTGCAGGTGAGTGAGTCACAGCAAATCTTTCGGAGCGCTGCTCATTAACTGGCGCACTTCGACGGGCATCTTTCCTTCGGTTCCGGCTGGTGCTGGAGCCAACGAAGCACGGGCTGCGACCTTGTAAGCTTCCTCCGCGCTTTCCACATCGACAATCCAATATCCGGCGAGAAACTCTTTGGACTCGGGAAAGACGCCGTCCGTAATGGGAGAGCCGTCGTCGCCCGCTCGTACGATAACTGCATCGTTCGGCCATGCCAAACCGGCGGTTTCGACGAAAATGCCTTCATCTTTTAGCTGCTGGTTAAAGTCACGCATGAAAGCAATGTTTGCCTGGAGAGCTTCCTTCGGCCACTTTGAGTACCACTCAAACACTTCCCTCGTTGCACTCATCAAAAGCATGTATTTCATTATCTTGCTCCTCTTCGCTTAGATTTTTTCCGCATCTTAACTGCGTTCACGGTGTAGTCGGAGCCGATCTAAAGTTCTCGACATCACCAACGAAATATTTTTGTAAACACAGGGCTGCCTTCCTGTTGCTTACTTTCTTCTCCACAGCGGACTGAACCGCAGATAGTGATCCGGGTATTGTCAGTACCACGGGCGGTAGCAGTTGGCCACGCTACGCCAGCGCCGCAGTGATGCGAACGGGTGTACCCGGTAATCCCGTCTATATCAAAGTCATCGACGCGGAAAAATTAGGAGGAGGTCGTGGCCGGGTGTCGCGTGATCGAGGCTCATCGAGGAGGGATGCTCTTTTGAGGAAGATTTGTTCGACAGCGCGCCCGGTGTTTAGGAGGACGAGCTTCCAGAGCCATCCTGATTACCAAAGAATTGTTCTATCGAGGCTGCGGCCGCGCGGCATACCGGTGCAAGTTCAGGGAGTTCATCAATCCAAAGCATACGGCTCGACGTATGGCTTTGAGATGCGTTTGATTTTTAGCTTATCGTTGGAAACGAATCGATACTCTCCATTCGTGTCCTTCATCTCAAAACGCAAGTCTTCGGGAACTACTCTGCCCTTTCCCTCATTCGGCGCCTCAAATTCAACGTCAACCTTTATCAGGTTGGATTGTTTGAGAACGTATCGAGTGGGCAGGAGAGATTGCAAGCCACCATCTATTCTGAACTTCTTCAGAAGGTCGTCACGCGTCATTCCCTCTTTGATCGACGTAGCCTCAACGTACCGTTCCTGCAACCATTGCTCGTGCGAACGGTCTATTTGCGGTTGCTGAGACCATGTGAATCCCGGCAAGGTTAGGAAAACGCAGCAAAGGATTGATATGAATGTCGTCATACGCGTTTCTCCCGCAGCCACAAGAAAATACTAACGTCTGAGCCCCTTGACTGCATTAGCCCGAGCGCCGTAGGTGATGCGGCCAATGGTATCCGGCGGCAGGAGCGTGCGCATGCGTGTCTTAAGCTGCGCGAGCTCGTCAGATCCCATCGCTGCGAGGCTTGGACCCACACTCGCGCCCCCGAGGATGGTCGTCCAGTAATCGTCGAAATCAGAGAATGTCCGTTGCACGGAGATCTCCCGCGTTTCGATCGAATCCAAACCCGCATCAGTCCACAAGTCTCGCATTGCGTCTATTTGAGACGCGCCACGGCTCGGCGGTTCCGGAACTGCCGCTCCCAAGCCGCGCATCTCAACCTGCAACGCTTCGTAAGGAAAACCACCACCATCCATGTCCCACGCGTAGGCTGTGACGATGCCATTCGGGCAGACCACGCGCGCCATTTCGGCAACGCCCCTGGCCGGGTCGCGAACAAAGAAAATCACCAGTGGCATTACGGCCACGTCGAACGTAGCGTCGGGGAAGGGCTGTGCCATGGCATCGCCGTGACAAAACCGCGCGACACGCGACGCGGGTCGAGTGCGAGCATACGCAAGCTGCGCCTTAGATGGATCGATTCCCTGTACCGATGCTGGCGCACACTGCTCGACGAGCATTTCAGTAAAGGCGCCGTTGCCGCAGCCTACATCGAGCCATCGCAAACCTGATTTAGGCGCCAGCCAGTCGAGGAAAGCTTGACCTGCAAGCTGGCTCCACTTCCCCATGTATCGTTCGTAGGCTGCCCCGTCGTCGAAGCGAATTTGGTCCGTCACTATTAGTTATTCCTTCGAGTCGGACCGCTCTGTCGGCGCACTTCGATCCGAAACAATTCATTGCGTATTTGCCAGCGACGCCTGAATAGCTGCCAATAGATTTTTGCCTGTCGGTCCGACCGCGTCGAATGAATGGATTTCACTGGTGTTGCCAGTCGGCAAGGTCAGATTGCGACAATGGAAACAGATTGTCGACCCCAGCAATAGTTTTTGATCCGCAAAGAATTTGACCATGTATGCAGGGGAGAAACATCCGGCGCCTTCACCATTATTCAGAACGCGCCAGACCTTCGCAAAACGTTCTGCTTCGGCGCCACGCAGGGTCACGGTTTTGAGTATTTTTGTTTCGAAGCCTTGCGAGTAATTCGACCCAAGACGAACTTCGTTCACTTCGACGGTATCTACTGTTGGTAGTTCACGCGTGTATTTGTACAAGAGGCTATCTTTGTTTGGCGGCCAGCCAGTTTCGACTGAGGTGATACGCGTCCGCTTTCTTTGGCGGCGAGGGCGCTGAGCAAATGCGGCTTCGGGAGCTGCAAGTACAAGAACAAGTAGAATTGCGAAGAGTTTTGACATCAAAGATTCTTTCTCAACCACCGGCACGGATATATCCTCATCGCACCTGCCTCAACACCTGAGTTGCCGAGACGGCGCGATTTCAATTTCGTAATCAGCAATCCGCAATCAAGAGTGCCGCGGTTCACCGCTACTATTGGCCGTGTGTCCGTGCCAGACAGATCCGTTGTAGATAATGACTCAGCCGGCGGGGCCAACGCCAGCGCTTGGCCCTCATAGTCCGCGGAAGTATCTTGCGGGAAGTCGGGCGGCATTGTAAGCCATTCGTGTGAACCCGGCACAAACCGTGTGGCCCGATTGACGAAGTCGTTAATGCGGGTGGTCGAGCTACCTATCGCAAGATCCGGGCGCGCGGTAGTGCTCTGATTTGGAGTGCGCCGACCTGTCGGCGCTTTGCTCGCTGCGACCTGTCGCAGCAAGTTGTCGAAAAGGAACACATTATTAAGCAGCGCGGGCGTCAAGCCGCCGCGAGCGAAAGCGGTGACAGGTCACCGCACTCCAAATTAAGTGCGGGCAAGTTTAGGGTTTGGACTTGATGATCTGCGTCGGCAGGCCGACGATCGCATTATTACGTGTCAAGCCAATTTGTCGGAGATCAGTCAATATCTTGTCTGGGTTAGCTCCCGTTGTCTCGATCTCATAGCCCAGATCGCGTACCGCGAATGCGGCGACGCGGTTCGCCTCCCACTTATCCTTGAAACGGCCGGTAGTAAGCATCGTGATGAAGATGGCGGATGCGGCAGCAAGTGCAGCCCCCCAGTTGTTTCGGGTCTGAAGGCTACCTACGCCGTCAAGCTTCAGCATAAGAGCGGCTACCGCGCTGAGTAGGGCTGCTCCGAACTGGAATGTGTGATAGATGCCACTCCACCTGCGGGCCGCTTCTCGGAATTCGGTATAGTCCTCTTTAATCTTCTTTGCCACGGTGAGTTGAGGATCCATTCTTACCTCCTTGGAAGCCCCTGTCCGTTCGGTTGAGCATTCTTTCCAGACCGGGGCCGATTCTCGTGGGCTCAACGGTTGAGTCGACGCGGCGGCGCGAATTCAATTTCGCAATCCGCATTCAGGGCTACCGCCGCTCTGGTCCACCGATTTGTTCGGCGGCGCCGAGCGCTTCGAGGTGTAGTTCCTGGACCTGTGCTGCGAGGAGATCGGCGACAACCTCTACCGTCAGAGCGTCGGTTTCGATCACTTGTAAGTCAAGCGCGTCGGCCTGTCCGCGTAAGTAAGCAGCCCAGTTGTCCATTCGTAGAGTCGCAAGTTCGGGCTGACCCCTCTGCGCCAGGCGCGCGCGGCGAACCGCGGGACTGCACTCCAGCAAGACGATCCGGAGGTGTGTCGACTCAGCGCCTGCGAGTGCCGCGCGCACAAAGGATGGCCGTGTTTGTCCGTCGAGGATGCTCACGGTACCGCTGTCAGACTCGCTCACGAGGCGTTTGATCCACCGTCTGGTTGCATCCGCCTGCCATGCTTCGCCGCCCCCGAATTCGCGATCCATCTCCTCGGTAGACGGAACACCGATACTATCGAAGTAGAAGCAACGAAGCCCCTCAAGATTTCGCTCCTCGAGAGCACGCACAGCGGCAGTCTTCCCCGAACCCGAAGCGCCGGTAACGACGAGTATGGCAGCTCTATCCATCACACTTCAAAGTCACAAACATCCGGAAGCCGCCCAACGTCAGAGACATGTATGTTGAATGTCAGGTCGGTTATCTAGAATGGCTTGCGGTTAAGCAGCCCTTCGAGGAGAAACGACGATGACAGTTCAGGCTCAGTTTTTGCCCCGCAACTACGATGTCTTTGCCGGGCTCGATGTCGACAA
>DATNBH010000098.1:0-112558 GCA_035572035.1 Pyrinomonadaceae bacterium
GCTCGTTAGCGCCGCGCTGCTTTAAGTTGGGTCTGTAACCAGCGTTGCCGAGTTCCGCTCATCTTGAGCTCGCTCTCAAGTACGCCTAGTCGCCTGGCCAGCTTCGGAGAAGTTTTTTCTTGACAGCCCTTTCATAGAACCGGCTGGCCCGGTGGTGTTTCATGTTCACAGCTACAAAAACAGGCTGATCCATCGGTTCGCAAGAGGCCACGGACTGGCCCCGTGGTGTTTCACGTTGCCGCCTGCCACCGGCCTGAAGCGTGAACACTCCACGGGACGAGCCCGTGGCATCACCAAAAAACCCGGCCCGCCTCTGTTAGCGACCAACGTGAGTGACCACGGGACGAGCCCGTGGCATCACCAAAAATCTCGGCCCGCCTCTGTTAGCGACCAACGTGAGTGACCACGGGACGAGCCCGTGGCATCGCCAAAAATCTCGGCCCGCCTCTGTTAGCGACCAACGTGAGTGACCACGGCGCCAGGCCGTGGCCTCAGTTTTAGCGACTACCTACTTTTTCTTGCCGCACTGTTCACCCTTGTCCCAGTTGACGCGTCCCAAACCCGACCTCTATTATGTTTCCTCCCAATTGCCGGAGTGGCGAAATTGGTATACGCACTAGACTCAAAATCTAGCGAGGTCACACTCATGTCGGTTCGAGTCCGACCTCCGGCACCACCACGTCTTAAATTTCCACTGTAAATCAGCGCATTCGCTCCGGTCGTGTCCAAACCGAGTCCAAGCGATTCGTTTCCGATAACGCATACCCTTTTCAGCTAAGCTGATTCGAGCAAGCGCGGCTTCAACTTCGCTCTGGCCAAGAAAGCCAGGCTCACGTTTTACGCGGACCGTCCTTCAGCCGAATGTCGAAGCCCCACGAATAGTATTGCTTTCGGCGGGCGTCATATTTCCAGCCGGGTCGGTGGACGATTTGAATAGAACTTTTTGATCATTGGGTGATGCGAACTAATCGCAGAACCTCAGTCCGCGGTTGGAATGCCGGCGTTGCTCATCATCCTCTCGTTCCAGCGGAAAGCTGTAATGGCTTCAGACTTTGAACCATACTCGAGGATTTTCACCACCGCATCTTCTTTGCCGGAGTGCCAATACGCCATCGCGTTCTTTTCAATAGGTATTTTCGTAACGAGCTCCCATTGCGATTCCTTGATGCGAACCTTATCGATCACACGGATCAACCTGGTTCCTGCCGTTTCCTTACTTTGAGCAAGTCCAAAGACGAGTGTGCCCAAGGCTAGCGTCAATAGAATTGATGCTACTGACTTACACACCGATATCAACCATAGATTGCGAAGGTACAAAGCGATGATTCCACGCAGGCAAATCTCAAGAAGTTCCAAACCTCCAGCAATTAAGTGCTGAGACAACGCTTGGCTACTGGGCTGGGGTGAGGCAACTTCGGCGCTTTCTCGCTTGACCGTTTGAGGAGAAAGTTTAATAGCAATCAAATCTACAATTGCTCAAGCACATAACTCGCGAACTTCCGGGCAATTGGAGCAGAATCTGCATTCACAAGCACGATCCTCGTCCCTTTTCGAAAGCTCAGAGCTGCACTCTTCCGTCCGGGGTTGTCCCACAAAAAGCTTCATCTCCGAAGCCCTTTGTCGCGCTGGGAATGCCAGCGTTGCTCATTAACCTTTCGTTCCTACGGAAGGCCGTGATGGCTTCGGACTCTGAATCGTACTCGACAATTTTCACTACGGCTTCCTGTTTGCCGAATCGCCAGTACGCCATCGCGTTCTTTTCATTTGGTGTTTTCGAACGGAGTTCCCATTTCTGCTCCTTGATGCGCACTTTGTCAATAACGCGGTTCAACCTTGTGCCTGCCGTTTCTTTACCTTGAGCAAGTCCCAAGGCCAAGGTGCCTAGAGTTAATATCAATGCAAGTGCCGATAGTTCCCGGTGCATTTTGCCTCCGATCAATTCGCGGTCAAATTTCTCCGTCTGGTCCTTAAATTCGCGTCCTGACCAATCCGAATTCGGCCGGCCAGCTCATGGTGTTTCGAATCTCAGTCGATGTTCGGTAGATGTAACAAAGGTTCGCACCATGTAGGGATAATTACTGTTCGGGATCTGGCTGTTAAGAATTCCATACCAAAACTGGTAGCCACCATTGTCGGGCTGTCGCCGGTTGAATGAGTGGTTGAACTAAGCGCTGCGCGCAGGTAAGACCCGCCTCTTAGTAACCCGATCATTCTCTCTCGCAAGTCCACTCCGACTACACTTTTGTACACAGCCTGAGATCCTGTCCAAGAAAGCAGGCTGTTCAACTTTCATTTCTGGAGGTGTAACCATGACTGAACTACGAAAGAGAATGATGGAGTGTCTGCAACTCCGCCGGGATCGGCTTCTGAAAGCCAGGCAACTGCTCTCAGTCACCGACAGCAAGCTAAAAGCGTCAAACGCCCAACCCACGCCGCTCAATTGTCTCCCACTTCGGTGGACCACTCACCTGGCTCTCGCCAGACACAAGCGTCACCCCAACGTACAGAATTGTTGAAGGAGATCACACTCTTGATACAGCCTGAAGTGTCCACTCACGACCGTTTTTGCCCCTGAAATCGTAGTGATATCATCGCGACGATGGCGAATACAAGAACCAAGACTCTCGACGATCACGCGGATTGGGAGTTCCGTCGCGAGGCATTAGTCTGGCAAGGAACAACTCCGATTGCACCTAACCTCTTTCCTCTCGCAACCGATTTGCGAAATTGGATGCTGCGAAACAACCTCAGTGGGCTTTCGTTCTTGTCGACCGAGGACAAACAACAGTCGCCAACTTACACAAACCCATATCTTTATGATGGCTCGATCCTGTCCTTAGCCTATGCGCAAATCATTAATGATTCCTCTGCGTTCACCAAGGCAAAAGACGAAGGAGAAGTCGATTGGAATGAAATCGAAACGCGCCGCATAAGACTATACGCGGAGAATGTTTTGTACACCGCGCGGCTCTGTGAAGCATTCATCAAACAACTTCTTTACTGTACGACTTTCGATGAAGGTGATTATGAAAAGGCTGCGCTCGGCACGTTGTTGTCTAAAGACTGCCGGCCGTGCCGCGCTGCTAAGAAGCCACCTCATCGAACCTCATTACTCGGATCGTTGGCCCACAGATACCGACTTTGCCACAGTATCGATAGCTGCCTAGAGGAGCATATGCGAATTGTCACACGCCGGCGGAATCTGGAGGCCGCTCACGCTGGGTTTGTGAAGTTCTCCGTTGAACAAGCACCCAACGCACGCAGTCGCGCTGACAGCGATTTAATTGCGATCGGTAACGACTTTATTCACATGCTTGCGCACTTAGGTGACCTTGAGACTAAGATGATTTCAGAATTAGAAACAAGAATTAGATTCGCAGCCAAAACCGTGCGACTGGTGGTCAAGAAACGCCCGAGTTAAGAAGTTCATCTTTCTCTAGAGAAGGAAACTTAAGAATGATATTTGGCAAAGTTACAAAGTACGGCGCTGGTCTAACGATCTATGGCGACTTTTCTGATTTTGTTAGTCTTCATCAGACCGTTTCAGACCTCACCAACGGCCCCACTATCGACGGAGGCCTAGAAGACTTCATGTTGGGGCTTGCCTACGAGATCCGCCATGCTTATCAAGGAGATCGGGAACTGCTTAGGCCACCCGCAAACAGTCTCGAAACGGAGTCCTCCATCTACTTTGGCTTCAAACAATTGTGGCCAATATTTCTGATGCAGCTGGGACTTCTGCGCTGGAGCGCTGGATTTCAACCTACGAACAAAGAACAACAGGCCAACCTCTTTAGGATTGAGGCCTGCGCCGAGCGAGTTTTGGTGTCTTATGATCCGTTTGTCGGTAGGCGTTGCGTTGAGTGGCTATCGCTCTTTCCGTGGCTATCGGGCGGATACCTCCTGCAGTTTGTTGAGCAGTGCTCATTGCAGTACGTCTCCGGAAAAGAGCGTGGCAAAGCTCGATTCAAGAAACTACCCGACATTCTTCACATGCTCTCCCCGTTGTCGCAAGAGTACCGAGCTTTCGAGGAGCATCTGGAGCAGTGCGCGAAGGACAATAATTGCAGGGTTCAAGATTTACACGATCCTCACCCCTGGCCCGATTTCAAGTGGTAGTTTCCTATTGGGCATCGAGTCCAAACGGAGTCCAAGAGCATCGCAATTATCCTCGTTATCCGCGTAGTCCTTTCAGAGTGGCGATGCTAGAATGCGCTTTGTTTTCAGTAAGTAAAGGAGCGAAGGCCGTTAGCGCTTCTTACGTTTTCGTCCGACCTCCGGCACCAAGGATAAGCTAAGCGTTGAGAGTAAAGGAGAGTTAAGAAACCAACCTCCAACGCCTGTCACTCATACGTCACACCAAGTTCTTCGCCGACTCTATTCTTGCTTTACCAATTCTCTTAATCATCTCGTCCACTGAATACCGAGAACAGTTCTTCAAGTCGCTTTTCTGCAATCAGCGACCGCGCGAGTCAAAACGCCGAGACATTCGGGCCGACGAGAATCCCTTGACTGCCGGGCTTTCTTCAGTTTTCAGCATTGACATGTCGGAAATCTCGTCTTAATCTTCGCTCGTTTTTCACGCGCATCTCGCATCTCCTCTCGGCTCCTTGACTCTTCACCTCCGGAGGACCCTACATGAGCCAACACTTTCCGATCGTCACCTCTGATCCATCAATTCACTCACAGGAGCTTAAATGTTTCATCTGATCGGGATTCACCTTTGGCCATGGCTTGCGCTTTGGAGTGTCATAGGCGCCGCCCTTGGCGTGCTGGCGAGCTGGGAGAGACTTTGGCCTGGTGGCGTGTTGCGTCAATACGTCTACAAATGGCGACCGGTACCAGGCGTGGGGGCAGGGTTCTTGGCGGGAGTTTTAGTAGCAAAATACCTCATCACCTCGCCTTTGATGGTAGCGCCTGTCGCCTTCTTTGCGGCGTGGGGTTGGGCTCGACGCCCTGACTTCAACTTCGAACAATTCAGGAAAAATCTAATAAGCCGTTTATTTTTTGGTCTCGATGACCGTCGCCCAGACGAGAATCGTGAAATGGTCGTCGAACGCATGGTCTTTGAACCCGATTGGAACGCGCGGCCGCGATTTGAAAGCGATGATGAGCCGCGATTTGTCGGACGAGGTGATCTGGTCGAGCGGCTCAGAAGCCATTTCATGGCCAAGGGAGGCGGAACGATTCTCATCAGTGGCGTTCGCGGTGTCGGCAAGACCGCGCTCGTCGATCGCGCGCTCCTCGATGCCAGGCAGAAATTGCGTGATGCCTATTGGGACGCGGCAGCGGAATTCCTGAAGAGGCGGGCGAGGCTTTGGCACCCGATCGATCTGCTCGTGCGGTATAGCTTGGCCAAATTGGGCGAATACACGCTTTCTTCACACATTCAGTCAAACACGAAAAGCCGCCGCTTGACTGGAGAGCAGCTACAGCGCGGCGCGGAAGAATACATGCGCCGCCAGAACCGCCGTTACCTGAAGGGCATTAATCCTGTTAGAACGCGAATCATCAAGATGCACACGGCTGCCGGCTGGCAGTTGCTCGTCTTGAAGTTTAGTGCGTCGGACATAGCCGGAGCCTTGGCTGAGCCCGATCAAAAACTGCCGGAGACGCCGCGCATCGATCCTGAAAAACTACTGCGTTCCGTGATCCGCAAGCTGCATACGACTTACCATCCAACCAGCTCGCAGCAAGCAGCAAAGATCCTCCAGTGGAGCTTATGGAATAAGAAAGAGCGCGAACTGTTTGTAGATAACCTACAGAAGGCCTACGACAAGTCAATCAGCAAGTCGTACAAAGAAATAATTTCCAACAGCGAGAACGAATTTCTCAAGCGGCAATGGAGCGCTGACTCGGAAACGAAAATCGACGTCGTTCGTATAGTTTCGCTGCTGGTTGCGGTAGTTCTCTTGGCCCTCTCATTTTGGCCAAGGGTGGGAACGTGGGTAAGTCAATTGATTGGTCTCAATCCAACTTGGACCGTTATTTTTCGAATCGTGTCTGGTGCGGCAGCACTCTTCCTAACTTCGACTGTAGTCGTAAAATGGTCGCGTTCCAGCGGCAGTGATCGAAATCGTCAGGCGCAATTCTCGTATGAGAATGACTACTCCGTTGAGCGCATGCAGAGCGATCTGGAGTCACTGCTGCAAACTCTCACACCGCCTGAGATTGTGAGGTTTCATCCGTACCAGTGCTTCACTCGTTCGGTGCTTGTTTTCGATGAACTGGACAAACTTGAAGAGGCGGACAAGCAACTTGATGGTGTGATCAGTCACTTCAAGAACTTCTTTACGCTCTCGAATTCCATGTTTGTCTTCCTCACGGATCAGCAGTTTTACGAGCATCTGTACAAAGAAACGGCGAAGGCCCAACAGGCCCGTCACTATTCTCGGCAGCATACTTTCTTCACGGAAAAGATTTATCTGCGAAAACCGGAATTCGCGCGGTTTCGTGAAGCGTTTTACAACTTCGCGAGTCGAGAGTGGTTGCTGAAACGCGCCATTAGTCTACCCAGCGACGTGGTGTTGATCGATCATCTTTTGGATAAGGGAGCACCCGAAGACCTGATTCCCTCGCTGCCGCTGGAAAGTCTGACTCACCTCTACATACATCGTTCAGAGTATGCGGAGCCAATCCGAAAAGCTATCCAAGCCGCCTTCACGAGACAGCAAGGACGTCGCGATCCACTTGCGCTTGCGCAGATCTGGGCCAGCCAGGCGGCCAGCGATGCTGAGCCGAGTGTAATGAAGGAAACAGAAGCAGATTTTGAACGCATGGAAGGTTGGAAAAATGCGGAAGCAGTGGCTTTGCTCTACTATTGTAAAGACGACTTCGCCGATCAGGAGCAGCAGAAAACAATCACCAAGTGGTATGAAGACGCCAGTAAACCTCCGTTAACGAACTACGAAAGCGTTAAGGGCATTCCGTTTTCGCTGGGCGATCTCGCTCACGCTCTCTGTTTCCAGACCCGAAACCATTATTTCGATCTCTATCAGTTGGTTTACGACTACGTGCAGGGCTACGAGGGCGCCTCGCCCGTCATAGCGTTTGAAGACAAGCGGTTTGCGCCAGAAACTCGTCTATTTTCTCGTTATCAACGCCTGATCGAAATCGCTTTCGCGGGCTCCAGGGACACACATCCTTCAAGGGAACACTTTAACGCCCTGCTGATGGAATCTCTCTACGCCGTGTTTGACGAGCGTGGCAGCGCGAAAAGCGCAAAAGTGACGGACGTAATGTTCAGCGCGAACGGTCTGGGTACGTCAAAAGTCACTGACGAAGCGAATTCGCCCGCCTCCGAGGACGATATTTCGATCTGCACTGGTCGTGATGTGCGGGCAATCAACAAGGCAATAGCGCGGCTGCTGGAGCTCGCCCTTCTTCATAAGGCGATCTCCTCGAAAACGCCTGATTTTGCGGAGAGGCTGAAGACTTTGGGTCCGGCCCAAATAAGAGACGTTAAGTTTGAATGGAACGACGACATCTCTTCGATAGTGAAGAGCACGCGGAAAGAACCTCACGAACGCAAGCTGATCCGTTTTTGGAACGACAACAAACCCGAACTCGAAGCGGTGGAAGCTGAATTGGCCGAGCTCTGGAAAAACGCGGCGATGCCGGAAGACGTCACCAGAATGCGCACCGCCATTCGCGAACTGCGCACGAAGACCGAAACGATGAAGTTCGGCAGGCTCCAAATCAGTAAGAGCGAAGCTGACGCCCTGGAAGCGAGCATCTTGACGGCGCCGACTCGCTATATCTTAGTGGCCAAAGCGATTCTCAACAGGATTCGAACCGAAGAGGACGCGACCATAATCTCGGATCCCGTGAGCGGTACCAAAACTGCTTCCTCCGAAGTGGAAGCACGCAAGCGAAGTCTGGAGACAATTACCGGTTTGCAGGTGCAAGCGGCAATAGTTCCGCGCGACACGGATTACTGCGTGTTTCTGATCTCGTCACCGGTTCCTTCTGGAGACCAGCAATGGCTTCACTTTCCAAAAGAGAACGAGTTCATTCTGTGGTTCACTCAGGTACAGGAGGAACTTCAGGATAGCGACCGGACGTGGTTTTATTACACGCCGCCGCATTCTAGTTCGGCTGCCAGTCTATTCGCTGACTACATTGACTTGGCTACTCAGGCCCGGTTGCAACGAATTGCCAGCCATCTGCAGGCTGCTGAATACAAGGATGCCGGGCTCGCCAAACGCGCGGGCGCCGAAGCGATGGGATTCATCGGCAGCGGCAGCAACTTCCAAATCGTCTTGTCCTACCCCAATATTCAGAGTGCAATCTTTCTCGTTGAGAGAGTCCGAACGAATTTCAGTTCGTTCGGTGCTGGTTTTACATGGTCGGTGATGGAAAAAGAGCAACCCACTACTCCTCTAGACGCTGTGACGAGACTGGCCGAATACGTTGGCAGAACTGTCGTTTTCGACGATCAAGAAATGCCGTTTGATCTCAAGCTCGTGATTGAAGATAGTCTGAAGGAGTCGCTCGGATCGAACCTTTCAGGTATGACTGTCGACACGTGGACGAAGGTATTTGCTTCGTCATCTTCCCGACCGGACGTTTTTGCTAATGTTCTCTTCAAAACCATAATCCGACAATTGGTACGGAGCTCACTCAAAACCCAAATAACTTTCGACGAAGTGCTGCGCGAGGCTGCTACGCGCGAATTTACATCGTGGATAACTGAGGCGATCGACAATCTTGCCGCAAACAATAGTCTGGACCTCAGAGAAATGCTTTCAGCCCCCCATTGGGCCAACGAGTTGGAGAAGCAAAGGCGCGGCCTCCGAACTCTACCACTACCGCCGAATCCAACCCCGCGTCGTGGTTTTCACCTCCGGCGCAAGCGCCGCTGAGAGTAGCATGCGGAAAAGAAATTGACTGCCGGCCCTGCTCGCGTAAACTGGCCGGCGGATGACCTTCAAAAGACGGCTAGAGTCCTGTCTCTAAAGTTCACGCAACAAATAGAACTGCGGTTTCCAATCCCGGAGGGACGAAATGTTTATGGTTCACGTTCGCAAAAGTTACTTCCTTAGCTCCGTTAGGAGCGTAATGTGCTGCTGGCCAACCGAATATCTCGCTCCTCCGGAGCGAAAAGGATTTCTATACTTGCGTGGTTCTATAGACATTTCGTCCCCCTGGGACTGAAGAGCGGAGCGCCTACGGTGCTCATTTATTCTGCGAACTTCAGAGTCAGGACACCAGGGTCATTAACCGTTTCAACTGCAATTACATACTTGACTGACTAAGATCGGGCTGGCCCACTCTTCGTCCTACACTAACCCGCGCCGTTCGCTTGCGAGCGGCGCGGGTTACTTATGTCCAGCTTCACGCTAACTGTGGGACAGCGGCCACAATTGCTGAATGAGAAATGTTTTGCGCAATCTGGTCATATTGCGTTGGTTTCGGTTACCGGACCAGGCATCCCAAAGTGTTGACGCCGTACTTGTGGGGCTTCACCGACAAATACATGAAGGGAAAGTTTGTCGCTGATGGCAAATTCGATGCAAACGCCGTCTCACAGCAATGTGGAGCTGCTGCAATTCTCAAAGCCCTGAGCTCCAGTGGGACGATTAAGATTCCTGCCGACTGAAACGTCTCTTCAGCCGAGCACACGGTTTCACTAATTACGCAGTTCCACTCCAGCTAAACGAGCCGGATAGATACCGAAATTTTCAACCTCCACCTCGTTCTTTTTAAAACGGATCCTGGCAGCTGTGATAAACGTTCCTTCACCTTTCCCAGAAGCGTCGAGTTTCAATTCGATATAAGTGAAGGGATAGTCTTCAGAGCGCGCTCCGGAACGCACCTCGAAGAGATTCATCCACCGTTCAAAAAGAATCGTGATCCGGCGACCCCCATCCGCGGTGCGAGTTTCATTTACAAAATTCAGATCACGACCGACCTGACCGCCAAGAGAAAAACGACCCAATTTCTTGCCTTGCAGTTCTTTTAACAAGGCATCCTGACCACCCTCGGCGAGCGTTGCGATAGCCCGACTCGTCTCGGAAGCCGAAGTGCGATCTTCTATGGTAAGAGTGAAGGGGCGAGATACGCCTCCCATGCTCCCACCGACGCCAATGACGGTACCCGTGTATTCCTCTTTCGCTGTAGGCGTAATGGCTGATGCGGTGGTATCGGGCGAAATACCGATCAACAAAGTGCAGAGAATTACCAGGACTACAAACGACACTCTCATTTTTTCATTCCCCCTCCAAGTTTCTGATCACTGCTGCATTCCTATTCGACGAAACCAGGATTAAGTAAAACTGGAAAGCAATTCATAGACCGAGCGAAGTTATTGGCGAGTATCAGCAGTATTGACGGATCTCGCATGCGGTGAAGTTCCGTGGGTTACAGGCGTCTGAACCAGAGAGCAGCGTTGTACACGTTTGGTTCAAGCGGTCGTCTAACTCGGCTCGTTTCAATACAAAACGTTCCTTATGCCCGTTACCCTTCATATGAGTTGAGTTACTCGAGTTTGGAAGGTCGTTTAGCGAAAAACTCAGACCGCAACCATTACTATTGAGCAATGGTCCATGGCACACAACTTGAGACAATAGTCGGCGATCTCTAGATGGCGAACGATTTCTGAATACGTATCCGCCAAGCCGGAGGGAGGGCGCTGTAGGTGAGATCTCCACTGACTTATAAGAGGATTGGGACAGGATTATCCGCTCTACTGATTCTTCTGACATTGCTACTTGTCGCCAGTTGCGGCGTTGCTAAGCGCGCCAGCCGGACGCCAGAGACCGACGCGCTGTTTCGAGCTGTGCGAGCAGGCAGTGCTGATACTGTCAAAGCGCTTCTCGTCTCTCCCAACGTAGACGTTAATGCTACGGATGAGCACGGGAACACTCCCTTAATTGAAGCAGCGCGGTTAGGGCACAACGATATAGTCAGAGCACTGCTGATCGCCAAGGCTGACTTGAAAGTGAAGAACGATGACGGGAAGACCGCTTTGATGTTGGCGTCTGAAGGTGGACATGACGAGACGGTGAGGGCTCTAACTGAGGCCGGCGCCGGAAAGTGAAGAACAGCGTGCAAAAGATCGGGATGAAACCCGAATTGAGTTGACCCCTCTCGAAGTCAAGACTGAACGAGATATGGTAGTTGTACGTTTTGAGTTAGTCCATCTCATTCTCACCCGGTTTCAACCGGGTGACCAACGATTCCCTGATGTCTTGAACCGTTTCAACGGCTACCTTTTGTTCGGCTAACCTGAAACCGTTGAAACGGTTTACGCTACTCATGCAGTCGTTTACCACCGCGCTGAAGCCACGGTGTGAATGAGAGTAGAGACCGAAGATGTACCACTACCCGAGATATGCCGCGACGAGGCGATTTCTCGAGACTCCCTCCCCGCAGTAAAAGAAACCATCTTGATTGATTGGCGTACGCTTAGGAGACAGGGATACGAGTATCCCCCTGCGAAATTCCCAAGCCTTCTCAATTGAGAATCATTGCCAAATAACACGTCGTACCTGCACAAAGCCGCGCAATCCCAGCGATCACGCGAACCAAAATCAAATTCTTCTCCGGTTGATCGGACTGCGGTATTGAGTTTGCTATATGTGCAAGACTGCCCACACGGTTTTTCGTAAATTCAGTCAGCAGAACTGGTAGTTGCACAATAGAAGACAAAAGAGGAGAGGGTGAAACTATGGATGCCTTTGAACTGTTGAAAGCAGACCACAAAAAGGTCGCAGAGCTTTTTGATCTATTGGAAACCGCCAGCGGCAAGAAAAAGCTCGATGTGCTCAAACGGATTAAGAGTGAGTTGGAAGTTCACACTCATGTTGAAGAAACTATTTTCTATCCGGCTCTGGAGAAGCCCGAGGAAACTCACGATCTAACGCTCGAGGCCTATGAAGAACACAACGTGATTAAGACGCTATTGGCCGAGTTGTCAGGAGCTCGGTCCGCGACTGATGAATGGCAGGCGAAGGCCAAGGTGTTGCGCGAAAATGTCGAACATCATGTCGACGAGGAAGAAAACGAACTATTCGGCAAGGCCGACGATGCTTTGAGTGACGAAGAAATCGAGTTGCTTGGAGAACGAATGGCAGCTGAGAAAGCTCGGAAACAGGGTCAGCCGGTTCCGAAAAAGTCTGACACAAGGGCCAAAACAAAAAAGAGTGCGGCCAAGCCTGGAATTATTTCGAAGATCGCTGACTTCATAGGTCTGGGAAGCGGTACGGCTAAGAAAGTTACCAGGAAAGCTCCTGCGAAAAAGAAGACGGCCGCGACCAAAGGTTCAACCAAGACTATTAAGACTGCCCGCACGACGGCGAGCAAACGCGCGTCTTCAACCGCTGGATTGAAGCGGACACCGAACTCAGAGTCCAGCAGCTCAAAGAAGGGTAGTACTGGAAGCTCGCGAAGGAAAGCTGCAAAGAAGCGCGCAAGTCACAAATAGGGAAGCGCTAATTTTGGAGTGCGATGACCTGGCATCACTTTCGCCCCACAGCGGCTCGAGGCCGCGGGCTTTGATAATAGGCTGTTTTCCACAATTTGCGGCGACAGGTCGCCGCGACAAAAGCGCCGACAGGTCGGCGCACTCCAAATTAGGTGAGCGTGAACTTACGAGATGAGCAATAAAAATAGTTCAAGGCTCGAGGGTAAATCGACCCGACAACGTTCCTCAATGAAGGCCTCGGTTGAGGATCTCACGCAGCGAAATGTGGAGTTGATCCGCAAGCTGGAGGAATCTGCCAAGCAGGAACGGAAGCGGTCAGACCTCGTTGCTGAAGCTATCGCCAACTTCTGCGGCAGCATGACCTTTGTTTGGGTTCATGTAGTTTGGTTTGGCGGCTGGATACTAATCAATCTGGTACCACGGCTTCCGCACATCGATCCGTTTCCTTTTACGTTTCTCACGCTGGTTGTTTCACTTGAAGCGATTTTCCTGTCCACCTTCATTCTAATCAGTCAGAACCAGGACACTAAAATAAGTGAACGGAGAAACCATCTCGATCTGCAGATTAATCTACTTAGTGAACAGGAAAACACCAAAATGATTGCTATGTTGCAGGCAATAGCCGCCAGGGTCGGGGCGGAGGTTGGTGAGGATTTCCATTTGCAAGCGTTGAGCGAAGAGACTAAACCCGAAAAACTGGCCAGGCAGATTGAAGCGCGCGAAGAGAATTAAGGATCTCTCCGAAACGATCGCTGCTGTCTATTCCTTCGTCTTCAAGTCAGGTGCAGTGAACAAGGAGTTGCAATTGAAGTTTCGACTACCAGATCCAGTCTGGCGAACTTTCAAGGTTAAGGACATGGGAAGCGACAAAAGTGTTGACCTGCAAAGCCCCGAGTCGGCGGCGTACTGGCTCTCCGCAATTATCGAATCAGCGGACGATGCAATCATCAGTAAGACGCTCGATGGCATCATCACCAGCTGGAACAGTGGCGCCGAGCGGATTTTCGGCTATACCGCCGAGGAGATAGTAGGGAAGTCAGTTACCATTCTGATCCCACCGGATCATATCGACGAAGAGCCGCAGATTCTGGGGCGGATAAAAGCAGGGGAGCGGATCGATCACTACGAGACTGTCCGCGTTAGCAAAGATGGACGGTTGATCGAAATTTCTTTGACCGTTTCCCCTATCAATGACGCTGAAGGCAAGGTCATCGGAGCGTCAAAGGTCGCGCGTGACATTTCCGAGCGAAAACGCACTGAAGAGTCACTCCATGAGCATATCGAGATCATCGAAACCGTCAATCGACTCGGCCAAACGTTAGCCTCCGAACTCGATTTGCATAAGCTGGTGCAAGCCGTGACAGATGCCGCGACAGAGATTTGCGACGCACGCATTGGCTCATTCTTTTATAACTTGCTCAATGAGCAAGGCGAACCCTACATGCTCTATATGCTGTCAGGGGTGGCCCGTGAGGCGTTTGCAGACTTTCCGATGCCACGCAATACCGATATTTTCGCGCCCACTTTCAAAAGTGAAGGCACGGTTCGTTTAGACGACGTAAAGAATGATGCACGTTACGGAAAAAACTCACCGTATTACCGGATGCCTGACGGTCAATTGCCCGTAAAAAGCTATCTCGCGGTGCCGGTGATTTCTCGCTCAGGCGAGATCTATGGCGGATTATTCTTTGGGCACCCCGCGGAAGGCGTTTTCACCGAACGCGCGGCGCGCATCATTGAGGGACTGGCGGCGCAAGCAGCGATTGCAATGGACAACGCTCGGCTTTTCGAAAGTGCGCAGCAGGCGCGTGGCGAAGCTGAAAGAGCTGCCGTGGATAACGAGCGCCTCTATCAAAAAGCAGAGGAGTCCAGTCGACTCAAGGAAGAATTCCTGGCGACTGTTTCACACGAACTGCGAAATCCGCTAAACGCCATTCTGGGTTGGTCGCGCATGCTGCGTGCTGGTCAGGTGCCCGAGGCCAGCATAACCAAGGCCTTGGATACGATTGAGCGGAACGCACAGGCCCAAGCGCAACTCATCGACGACTTGCTTGATGTCTCGAGGATAATGTCGGGTAAGCTTCGCATGGATGTTCGGCCGGCTGATCCGAACCTTTTCATCGAGGCTGCAATCGAAGCGGTCAAACCTGCAGCAGAAGCAAAGGGAGTTCGCCTGCAAAGGATCATGGATACGGGCATGATTTCAGTGCCCGGCGATCCAATTCGGCTTCAGCAAGTCATCTGGAACCTGTTGTCAAACGCAATCAAATTTACAACGCGCGGAGGACTTGTCCAGGTGAGGTTAGAGCGCGTGAATTCGCATGTAGAGATTGTTGTCAGTGATACGGGAGAGGGCATCGAGCCGGAATTTCTGCCGTACGTTTTTGATCGCTTTCGGCAGGCGGACCAGCGCAGCACGCGGCAGCACGGAGGCCTGGGTTTGGGTTTGGCAATCGTAAAGAATCTGGTTGAACTGCACGGAGGTTCGGTTCGGGCTGCCAGTCCGGGCCCGGGGCAGGGAGCGATTTTCACAATTCGACTGCCAGTGGTACCTGTTTATCAAATGGATAAAAAGGAAGGGCGAGTGCATCCGGCAGCTCGCGACCTGTTGCCCGATACGTCTGCTGAGCGTTTGGACGGAACGACGATTTTGGTTGTCGACGATGAGCTGGATACCAGAGAGCTTTTGAAAGCAGGGCTGGAAAACTGCGGCGCCCAGGTTACGCTTGCAGGCTCGGCCGCCGAGGCCTTTGATGCACTCGAGAGTCAAATTCCGGCCGTGATAATCAGCGACATCGGCATGCCCGGTGAAGACGGCTATGACTTGATTCGTAAGTTACGTTCAATGCCTGCCGACAAAGGCGGCAACGTTCCGGCGATTGCCCTCACGGCCTACGCCCGAGTGGAAGATCGGTTGCGGGCGCTCAGGTCTGGTTATCAGATGCATGTTCCAAAGCCAGTTGAACTCGCTGAGCTCGTGGCTGTTGCTGATAGTCTCGTGAAAAGACGAAGTTAGAAACATGCTTGCGGCCTGTCTCTAAAGTTCGCAGAATAAATGAGCGCCGTAGGCGGTCTGCTCTTCAGTCCCAGAGTGACGAAATGTCTATGGAACGACGCAGTATAGAAATCCTTTTTGCTCCGGAGGAGCGAGATATTCGGTTGGCCGGCAGCACCTTACGCTCCTAACGGAGCTAAGGAAGTAACTTTTGCGAACGTGAACTATAAACATTTCGTCCCTCCGGGACTGGAAACCGCAGTTCTATTTGTTGCGTGAACTTTAGAGACAGGACACTAGTGACCTTGGATGAGGTAGCGCTCAAGGCGCGACATAACCAAGATACTTCTCGCCTTGAATGTATCTGGAGGCACGACACAATTTCTTCACATTTTTGACCACACAAAACCTTACATTTTCGTTATTCGGTCACATCTAATAGGCGTTCTAATAGGCGTTCCCTTCTGCAGTATTCCCTGCTCGACAGTTCCCCGCGAAAGTTCCCCTCGACAGTTCCCTTCGAGACTGGTTGCCTTGCATGGTTGTAAGGGACAGAGCGCACTCGTGCGCAATTACCCGTGACTTGAAAAGTTTCGGCGAGATCTTTGGAACCAGGAGGTGATTTATGGCTAGCAAAGCAAGCATAGGAGGACACCCAATCCACCCAATGCTGATTCCGTTTCCGATTGGACTATTGGTTTTCTCTTTAATCGCCGACGTGATTTATTTCTGGCGAGGAAATCCGGTTTGGGAAAACTACATCGCTTTTTACACACTGCTCGGTGGGATCATCGGAGCTGCGGCAGCGGCGATACCCGGTTTGATTGATTGGGCGGCACTCACCGATCGCGCCTCAATCAAGGTGGCTAACTGGCACGCGCGCGTGAATATCATCGGCTTGATTATTTTCATCGCCAGTTTTTACCTGCGCACTACGAGCGGAGCCAAGTGGATCGTCAGCATGCCGAGGTTACCGTTTATTCTTTCCCTAATTGGCGTCGTTGGCTTAGCAATCGCTGGATACCTTGGTGGGGAGTTGGTTTTCCGACACGGCGTGGCGGTCGACATGAAGTCGAGCGCACCGCAAAAGGCAGAGTCATCAAATCGCATTCGCGCGGCATAGCAAGTCACCGCGGCTACCAAAATATGATCGCCTTCGAGCGCGACCGGACAGACGATATTCGATATCAAACTAGAAGGTGACTGCTTTCGATGACGCAGTGGTGGGACAAGCAAATTCAAAGGGCTGATAAGCTGGCCGTGTGCGCGAATGGATCGAAAGAACTGCTGACGTTCTACGCACACTTACTGCGAGCGCAAAAAGACATCTACGAGTTTCTGCGAGGTCGTAAAGGTTGGCTTCCCTCAGGCGAGCTTGAAAGTGACTTTCCCGTACTACGTGATGCGCTGCCAGGATTTCTCAAGGTAGTTGAGGCGCATGGGCCGGAGTCACTCGCGTCTGAGGCCCACGATTTATCACAAAAGGCCGAAGACGTACTAGCGAAGAGATTGATGACCTATTGCCGCGATACGTCGGACACTCAATTTTTTGAGAAAGCTTTCCTGCAGCCTTACCTGAAATGGCTTGCAGAAACTGGTGTCTTTCTTGCCCGAGAATCTTATCGCGGCGAACGTTACTGTCCGTTTTGCGGCGGCAACCCCCAAGTCAGTTTCCTACAAAACAAAGAGACAACCGCTGAAAGCGGGAATCGAGATCTGATTTGCGCTACCTGTCTTTCATCGTGGGAATTTCGTCGCGTGGTTTGCGCCAGTTGCGGAGAAGAACGACCGGCGAAGCTCGCGTATTTTTCTTCGCCGGCTTTCGATCACGTCCGTATCGAAGCCTGCGACAGCTGCAAGCATTACATCAAGGGAATTGATCTCACTCGAGTTGGTCTGGCTGCTCCCCTCGTTGACGACATCGACGCTGCGCCCTTGGATCTTTGGGCGCGCGAGCACGGGTTTACAAAGATTGAACTGAATTTAGTTGGCATATAGCCGCGTCCGTCTTGTCGGTCCCCTGATTTTCCCCCTTCCCCCGCTTATCAAGTTGAAAGCTGAAGGAGCTGTGGGCCATGGAAGTCTCGAGACGAACCTTCATAAAGACTACTTTGATTGGCGGCGCAGGCGTGTCGGTCTTTGGATTCAGCCTTGCTCCGGTTTATGCGCAGACGCAAGGCTTGAAGATTGCGCGCACAACCGAGACACGCAGTACTTGTCCATACTGCTCGGTGAGCTGTGGCGTAATCATTCACACGCTGGGAGACAAAGCCAAGAACGCCGCCCCACAAGTTGTTCATGTCGAGGGCGATCCCGATCATCCGATCAATCGCGGCACGCTTTGTCCCAAAGGAGCTTCGCTTGAGCAGGACATCGTGAATGAGCGGCGTTTGCTCAAGCCGCAAGTCCGTCGTCCGGGTTCAGATCATTGGGATGACATCTCCTGGGATGATGCCGTTAACGAGATTGCGCGCTGGACCAAGAAAACAAGAGACGAGTCGTTCATTGAGAAGGACAAGAGCGGTCTTACCGTTAACCGTCTGGAAACGATCGGTTGGATTGGTGGCTGCACTGATACCAACGAGTTGAACTTTCTCGCGGTCAAGACCATGCGCAGCCTGGGGGTCTGCTATTTCGAAACGCAGGCCCGGGTTTGACACGGTCCCACGGTCTCCAGTTTGGGGCCCACCTTCGGACGCGGCGCAATGACCAACGGCTGGATCGACATCAAGAACACCGACATGATGTTGATTATGGGCGGCAACCCAGCCGAGAACCATCCGTGTGGTTTCAAATGGCCGGTAGAAGCGAAATTGCATCGTAACGCCAAGATGATCGTCGTCGACCCGCGCTTCACGCGGACGGCGACACAAGCCGATCTGTTCCTACAGATTCGCGCCGGCACGGACATCGCTTTTCTCGGCGGCCTGGTCAACTACGCAATCCAGAATGATCGCATCGCGAAAGACTACTTAATCAACTATACGAATGCCGCCTTCATAGTTAAGGACGGATTCAAACTTCCCGAGGACGGACTCTTTTCCGGCTTTGATCAAGGTGCGACGACCTACGACAAGACTACCTGGAACTATGAAGAGGGAGGGAAGATCGATCCCGCAGCCGCGTTAGCGGCGCAGTCTTCAAATCCAAAAGCCGCGCCGTCGGCGCAGGCCAGTCAATCATCGTCGAACGGAAATTCTGGAGGCAAGCATTCCGAAAAGAGCGGCGAGAGTGGCGGTCACCAAGCCGCTAGTGGCGTCGGTGCTGCCGGACAGGGCGGGCCGAAGCCACCGCCGATGTTGCCGCCGAACGTCGCTTACGATCTTTCACTGCAACACCCGCGCTCAGTGTTTCAACTTCTAAAGCAGCAGTATTCGCGTTACACGCCCGAGATGGTCGAGCGCATCACCGGTATTCCAAAGGATGAATTTCTCAAAGCCGCCGATCTGTTCACGTCAATTCGTAAAGGCGGGAACATGAAGAAGGCCGGAACGATCATTTATGCGGTTGGCTGGACGCAGCACACGTTCGGCACGCAGATCATTCGCACTGCCGCAATCCTGCAATTGATTCTCGGAAACGTCGGACGCGCGGGCGGCGGAGTCAATGCTTTGCGCGGTCACTCGAATATTCAGGGCGCGACGGATATGGGCGGTGTATTCGATATTTTTCCCGGCTATCTAAAGCCCGGCTTACCAACCGATATAGATCTGGCGACCTATCTTAAGCGCACCACGCCAACTCCCTCGAAGCCTTCGGAATGGGACTCGTACAACTATTGGTCAAACACGCCGAAGTTCATGGTGTCGTTCTTGAAATCGCTCTATGGCGATTCGGCAAAGAAGGAGAACGATTTCAACTATCACCATCTGCCCAAGATCGATCGCAAGTTTGCCTGGACAGAAATGTGGGACGAGATGTATGCGGGCAAGGTTAAAGGTTTGTTTGCGTTCGGCATGAACGGAGTGGCGATCGGTCCCAACTCGCGCAAGAACATTGAAGCTTTGAAGAAAGCAGACTTCCTGGTCGTTTGTGAGCTGTATCCGGAAGAGACAGCGGAATTCTGGCGAGCTCCGGGCACGACGAGTGACCAGATGAAACAAATCAACACGACCGTCTATCGCTTGCCCGGCGCGGGTTTTGCCGAAAAGGATGGCACGTTTGTTAACTCGGCGCGGTGGCTGCAATGGAAGTATGTTGCCGTGCCACCGCCCGGTGATGCGAAGGTGGATCAGGAAGTTCTCGCGCGCATTTTCCTGAAGGTGAAAGAACTCTATCAGAAGGAAGGCGGCAAGTTTCCCGATCCCATCTTGAATCTGTCCTGGGCTTACACGACTCCACTAAATCCTTCGCTTGCTGAAGTGGCGAAAGAGATCAACGGCAAAGCTCTGGCTGATATCACCGTGGACACTCAGCCTGGCATCACGATCAAAGCAGGACAACAATTGCCTGGATTCGCCTGGTTGAAAGATGACGGCACGACCGCCTGCGGCAACTGGCTCTATTCAGGTTCGTGGACTGAAGCCGGCGCAATGATGCAGCGACGCGGTACGGAAGACCCTTCAGGTCTAGGCATCTTTCCAAACTGGGGTTATTCATGGCCCTCTAATCGCCGCGTCATGTACAACCGCGCTTCCTGCGATCCATCCGGCACGCCCTGGGATGCTGAACGCCGGCAAGTCTGGTGGAACGAGGCGCAACAGAAATGGGTCGGCAACGATGTGCCTGACTTCAAAGTGGATTCGAAACCTTCGGACCACATGGGACCGTTCATCATGAACCCTGAAGGCGTGGGCCGTATCTTTGGCCCGCTGGCAGCATTCGCTGATGGCCCATTCCCGGAGCACTACGAGCCTGTTGAGAGCCCGATCGCGAATCCACTGCATCCGCAGCAATCAACCAATCCGGTTGCCAAGAAATTCAAGTCCGATATGGATAAGTTTGGCACGCCCGCCGAAGGCTTCAATGTTGTCTGCACGACCTATCGGCTGACTGAGCACTATCACTACTGGACCAAGAACAATCCGATGAACGTGCAGCTGGTGCCGGAGCCCTTCGTTGAAGTTCCCGCGCAGCTCGCCAATGAGATGGGAATTACCGGCGGTGAAAAGATAAAGGTGACGAGCGCGCGCGGAGCATACGTCGCCAAGGCGATGGTCACGAAACGCATCAAGCCAATGATGATTGACGGCAAGAAAACTTATCAGATTGGTGTGCCGATTCACTGGGGCTATCAGGGGATTGCCGAGGACGCAGGTAAAACTTCGCTCATGACGGCAAATCAACTGTCGCCGGCGGCGATTGATCCGAACGCTTACACCCCTGAGTTTAAAGGCTTCCTGGTGAAAATCGAGAAAGTCTGAGTTAACCAAAAGGAGGAATGAAATGCTCAACAGTAGCGCAGCGACAGCAACAATTGCGGTGAAGAAAATCGACAACGCTAAGAATTTCTATGAAGGCGTGCTCGGCTTCAAACCGACCGGCGGCGACGACCAAGAGGGAGTAGTCGCTTACAACAGCGGTGGATCGAAATTGTTCGTTTATGAATCGGAGTATGCCGGAACGAACAAAGCCACCGCGGCAACCTGGGTGGTCGACGATGTTGATGGAACTGTAAAGACGCTCAAAGGCCGCGGCGTGGATTTTGAACACTACGACTTTCCCGAAACCAAACTCGAAGGTGATGTCCATGTGTCAGGAAATATGAGGGCTGCATGGTTCAAAGACCCGGACGGCAACATCCTGGCGATCGTTAGCAATACCGAGCATTGAACAACTGGGGAGCCGGTGAAATGAGTAACCCGCAAACATTTCAGATTCAGGAAATCTCGGCCCATCCCGGACCCGTTCCCGGCGAGGGCACACGGCGTGAGGAAGAGGTTTGCAAGTACATCGACGTAACGACGTGCATCGGCTGCAAAGCGTGCGAGGTCGCCTGTGTCGAATGGAACGATCATCCATTTCGTGAGACCACGTTCGATGACACTTACCAAACAATGCCATCGACTGAATGGAATTACTGGAATCTGATCAAGTTTGCGGAGGACGAGCGAGACGGCAACCTGATGTGGCTGATGCGCAAGGACCAGTGCATGCACTGCGAAGATCCCGGCTGCTTGCGTGCCTGCCCAGCCGACGGCGCCATTATTAAGTATGAAAACGGCATCGTCGATTTTCAGCAGGACAATTGCATCGGCTGCGGCTATTGCATCTCCGGCTGCCCCTTCGACATTCCTAAGTTCAACGAGAAGACAAAGAAGGTTTACAAGTGCACGCTCTGTTCTGATCGAGTGGGCCAGGGTCTTGAACCGGCGTGCATTAAAGCCTGTCCAACCGGATGTCTCCACTTCGGGACGAAATCAGAGATGGTCCAGATCGCCGGCTTACGCGCAAAACAGCTGCGCGAAGTCTCCGGCTTTGCCAATGCCGGCGTCTACGATCCATCGTCAATTAAGGGCACTCATGTCATCTACACACTGCATGACATCAACACTCCGGAGCGCTACGGGCTGCCGAAGAACCCGGTAATTCCGCCCAGTTATACCTATTGGAAATGGACGGCGAAACCGATCGGTTTATTGATGGCTGGTCTAGGTCTGCTCGCGGTTTTCTTTCACCGCGTTTCCGTGGGACCAAAACTACCTCAACCCGAACCGCCGACTATTGAAACCGGCCCGCGTGAAGAGATCGAAGCCGGTAGAAAGGAAACGCCATGAGCTCCCCCGCAAATAGTTTTGATGAGAAAGCACGGGGCGAGTTCGCGCAGTTAGGCAAGACGCGCATTCATCGAGGCGAGCTGCTGCGCCATCCCGTTTACACGCGCTTCCTGCACTGGTCGGTAGCGATCTTTTTCATTCTTTCGCTATTGACCGGATTCGCAATCTATTCGCCGTGGTTGTTCCGTTGGATTGCGCCGCTCTGTGGCGGTGGGGCGCGCACACGGGCGCTTCATCCCTGGTTCAGTCTGGTCTTCTTAGTTTTCTTTTTCTTCCAGTTCATCAACTGGGTAGCTCCCATGGCCTGGACGGCGGCTGATCGTCGTTGGCTGGGACGCCTCAAGCAGTATGCGACGAATGAGGACCGCCTGGAGGCGGAGGAAGTTGGATTCTTTAACGGCGGGCAAAAGCTTTACTTCTGGGCCATCGTCTTAAGCGGAGTGTTATTCCTGATTACCGGTTTATTGATGTGGTTCGACAATGTGGTCGGGCGCTGGGTAGTTGCGGTCAGTTACGTAGTTCACGATCTCGCCGCCCTGCTGATGCTGGCGGGACTTATTATCCATATCTACGAAGGTACCGCGCACCAGCCGGGCACGTTTCGCTCGGTGATCGATGGCACTGTGACTGAGAAATGGGCCTGGACACATCATCCGGCGTGGTACCGCGCGGTTACGGGACGTGATCCGCGACAGGCTTACGAACGCGAGAGACGGCGGCAGGTTGAGCGCGAGCGAGTAATCGAGAGTTGGGAACGAGAACAGGATGAGCGGGAAAAGTTGAACAAATGAGTATGCGGCTTGCCCCAACGCTGGATGGACTGCATTTCTCTATTACGGGGACGATCAAGCGCTGGCCCGAGATGCGCGTCGCTTCGGCGCTCGCGGCGACCGCAGCGATCTCTTTTCAGGTAATATCCAATACAAGTGGAATCAGTGGGTGACGTTTGCATACGAACAAGGTTACTACCGCACGCGCGCGGATTTTCACAGCGGACCGCTGCCGCTGTTTCGAGGCGTCCCGAGTTTCACCACCCATAACATTCGATCGGAGTTTGCGGCAATCTTTACTTTTTGACGGCATCATGAAGTACAACGACAGTGTCATTTCTGATTCAGACATACCGCGAGCATCCTCGCGGATTTTCCAGCAGCTGCTGAGAACCTACCGTCCCATGGTAGTGGCAGTAAGCGGTTTTTCATCGAATGTTGGTAAGACCACGTTGGTGTGTGAGCTGCTTCGCCAATTACCAGGATGGGAAGCGATCAAATTAACACGGGGCCATTATCGTTCGTGTGGCCGAGACCCGGCAGGCTGCTGCGTTAGTGATCTGCTACGCGACAAACCAGTGGTGCGTTCAGGCTATGAGGCCAATTATCAGGTCGGCAAGGACACAGGGCGGTTCTGGGAAGCCGGGGCTTCCAACGTGCATTGGGTAATCGTCAAAGACGATCAAGTTGAACAGGGAATCACGGAAGCGCTTTCCAGAGTCGAAGCCGAAGGTGTAGTAGTTGAAGGAAACAGTTTTCTCGAATATGTCGCGCCAGATCTGGCCATCATGTGCGCTCGCTCCGCGGGTGGAAAGATCAAACCCTCGGCTCGCAAGAACCTGGCAAAGAGTGATTTTCTTTATCTGACGACTCTGAGTGCGACCGCTGAGAATGCGAAAGAACAATTTGAAGAATTTCGTGGAGGCTTGGCGATCGATCTCGATCTTGATGCTTTGCAGCTTATCACCCGCGAAGACTTAGGTCTCTTGCTATCGACTATCTATCGACGAGTACCTGGCCCAGCCGGTTTCGCAGTTTCCCCCAATGCGGTGGGTATCGCGGCGAAAGAGTAAAGATGGCGCGCAGACCGCACGTCGCTAGTTGAGCTTAGAAGGAGATTGATAGGAGAACCAATGCCGGAAAAGGAAACCCTCGAAAGGGCGGAAGAAGACAAGAAAGAAGGAAAAGCCCCGAGTACGCAAGCGGGAGAATTCGTCCGCGAGGAAATCGAGCACGTGCGCGAGGGTAAGCACGGCGCGCGTTCGGCTAAGCAGGCAATTGCCATTGGGCTCTCGAAGGCGCGACGTGCGGGTGTGGACTTACCACCGCCTAAAAAAGGATCGAAGCAGACACGGGAACAAGCGGCTCGCGATCTCAAGAAAGGAAAGAAGAAGACTGCGAAGAAGTCGGCAAAGCGTTCCCGAGCAACCTCGGCCGCCTTAAAACGCGAGGGACACAGCGCGGCTTCGAAGCGGGCATTATCTCGTCAGGCCCATAGCGCAGCGAAGAAACGATCGGCTGCCTCACGTTCGCAAGCCGCGAAGAAAGCGGCAAGAACACGAAAGAAGTGAAGAACGGGGTTATATTGTACAGAGGAGGGAATTATGAAACGAACATTGTTTGTGTGGTTAATCACGATAGCAGTCGCTATCTTGCTACTGTCCTATGCAAGCGCGCAGAAGATGGTCACCGTCGAGATAAAAAATGGCCAGGGTGAAAGCGTAGGCACAGCCACCATTTCACCGGGAGGCGGCGGTGTGAAGATCGTGCTCGATTTGAAAAACTTACCGGCGGGCGAGCACGGAATTCACATTCACCAGACGGCAAAGTGTGAAGGCCCGGCATTCGCTTCGGCTGGCCCGCATTTCAATCCGGCAGGTAAACAGCATGGCACAGAGAATCCGATGGGTCCTCACGCCGGTGACATGAATAATTTCACTGTCGGCGCCGATGGGACTGCGCGTGTAACTGTCGATGATCCTCGGGTCAATTTAGGCAGTGACTCTGCTTCGCTGTTCGCCAACGGCGGTACCGCGCTGGTCATTCACGCGAAGGCTGACGATATGAAGACTGATCCATCTGGTAATTCGGGCGATCGCATCGCCTGCGGAGTCATTAGGAAGTAAGACTGATCGAAGGAAAATTATGACAACAAACAACACCAGCACCATCCGGCTTCATCGAGTGCTTCACGCGCCGCCTGAGAGAGTTTATCGCGCCTTCCTTGATGCCGGCGCAATGGTTAAATGGCTTCCACCGAATGGGTTCACGGGCCAGGTTCACCACCTCGAGGCAAAAGTCGGCGGCACTTACAAGATGTCGTTCACCAATTTCACCACCGGGAGTAGTCACTCCTTCGGTGGAGAGTATCTTGAGCTAACTACAAACGAACGTATCCGACACACTGACAGATTCGACGACCCGAATCTCCCGGGAGAAATGCAGACGACAATCACGTTAAAGCAAGTCTCCGTTGGGACAGAGTTGAACATCGTGCAAGAGGGAGTTCCGGCCGTGATTCCGGCTGAGGCTTGTTATCTGGGTTGGCAGGAATCGCTAATGCTGCTGGCGAAACTCGTCGAAGCTGAGATTCCGGATCAGACTTAAGACATGGAAGTGGGTAGTGATATCCCGATTACAAGGGCAATAACATACTTGACGTACGCAGACGTTGTAGCGATTTAGATTTCGGCCACAGATGGACACGGATTTAAGGGATCTGAATAAAATCCGAGTTTTAGATCTGTGTTACTCCGTGTTCATCTGTGGCCGAGAATGAACTACGCCCGGGCGGTGCGATCTTTGCTGCGTCAAGTATATTATGCCATTACAAGGGCAAGGACCGGATCGGCTTAACCCACGTATGTGGTAGAGACTCCGCGTTGCTAAATGCCGCTTCGTCAAACGCTCGTGGCTTAGCAATCTTTATTTCCTCTTTTTCAAACTCGACTCGGCAGCAGTTTCTGCATCCCGCTATACAAAGGAAACTATGCGGGCTCGCCCCTCCGCGCAGTGTCGCAAGCGCAGGTCGGCATGGCTAACGATTTAATCCGCAAGAAACCTTGCAACTACTCTTATTAGTTGTGATAAACTCTCGCACACTTCAAGGCCGGTTCTTTTTTCGTTTACATCATCGGAGTCAACCTTACAGAAGGACATAGGAGGTCCCTTAATGTCCCTATTCAAGATTCACATCAGAGCGGGCAACCCCGCTGTGTATACGCCAGATTGTTTGATCGCAAACCCGAACGACAGCGTCTCGTGGACTAACGACGACAAAGTCGCTCATTGGCCTACGCCCAACGCGGCAACGCCGAAAGCCTGGCTCGACTACCAGATTGCACCTAACGGCGAGTCCGGCCAGATTTCTCTGAACCCGCCGGCGCCATACACCTTGAACTACGTTTGTTCTCTCCATCCCGGCGAAAAGGGACAAATCAAGGTAGTTCCGGTGAAGGGCAAAACGAAGAAAGGTCCGTATGGTCACAAGACCAAGAAAGGCGCGTACGGTCGAAAAACCAAGAAAGGCGCATACGGTCGCAAGACGAAAAAAGGCGCGTTCGGTGGCAAAACGAAGTAAGCCGCGTTGGGTCTAAGACGAAGGCTCGAACATCAACCTGGATTCATGGCCGCGGCTGCGGGAAGAAGACTGCGCATCACCTTACTTCAGGAGGTTCCCTATGTCAGAAGAGACGATCGTTAAGGATCAAGTGGGAGAAGAAGAGTCATCCGACGCTAAGCAGGCGTCAGAAGTGACCCGGCGGAATTTCCTGCAGTACGCCCTCGCGGCAACGTCGGGATTGGCGATGACTTCGTTGCTGCCGCCTTTTGCCCTGAAGACCTGGGCACAACAGGTGGCAGGTCCTTGTCCTCCAGGCCAGCCACTCCAGCCAATAATGGAGATCAGAAGTTCGAGTGCGACAAAAACCCTTCAGGCCGTACTCAAAGTCCTGGATGAACAGAGGACCTATTTGGCCCCTCCGGCCAATGGGGCTGCGGGGATCTGTGTTCCGAACACCGGGCAGATGCGCTATATCTCTGGCTACGATCCCGCGACCCCCAGCAGAGTGTGGCCCACCACCAAGGGTGTCCCGAGCACCGCGCCCACTCTTCGCGCGCGCGTGGGAGACAGAGTTCAGATCACACTCCTGAACCACGTGAACGTCAAGCATTTTCCTGGCACCCTGGATGTTGCTGAGACCGGGCAGTCTTGCGATCAAAATAAAACCGTGAATCCCGACGGTTCAGCCATCAACACCTATCCGGGTGACCCAAGTTTTGAAAAGCCACCGAACTGCTTCCACGGATCGAGTTCGACCAATTTGCATTTTCACGGAACCCACGTTAGTCCGAGCGGAATCTCTGACAATGTTCTGCTGAATATTCGGCCCTCTGCCAGGGTTAACGGTAAACCTATCGTTAACGAGCAAACCGTAAAACCAATCTTCGACAAGATATTTGCGGCCTGCGCGCACGGCCACCAACCCCTTTTGTGGAAAGACTGGCCGCCCGAGTGGCAAGCCTTACAAAAGAAGCTTTTGATCAGCTATGACAAGACCGCGCCCTGGCACGGTCAACCGGGCACCTTGCCACCCGAAGAACAGTTATGGGTGCAAAACGTCAAAGAAATGATGCAGATGCCCCCGCAGTTGCCGCAGTATTACATCGGGGCCTTCCCTAATTGTTTGAATCTTCCGGAATGGAATGGTCAGAAGAACAGCATGGGCCAGGCGCCTGGCACGCACTGGTATCACAGTCACAAGCACGGGTCGACTGCCCTTAACCTGGCTAACGGCATGGCCGGGGCGCTGATTATTGAGGGTGATTACGACGATAAGCTGAAACCATTCATTACCAAACAACGCGTGTTGGTGTTGCAGCAGTTTGCTGCTGTACTTAGCCTGCTCCGCGCCAAAGGCGCGACCCAACAATCCGATCTGGTTTTGGTGAACGGGCAATACACGCCGGTCATACAAATGAATCCGAACGAAATGCAGCTCTGGCGGATTGTGAACACCTGCTACAGTGCCGCGGTGCCGCTGGACGAACCAAAGGGAATCAAGTGGGTTCAAACGGCTCAGGACGGTGTGCAGTTCAATCCGGCGAACTACGATCCATCGGATACCAATGCGGCGTTTGCTGTCCCCGCGAAATCGAAAGCTCCGTTCGGCAGTTTAGCGCAGGGAAACCGAATTGATTTACTGGTGCAGGCGCCTAAAAACCCGGGCACTTTCAAGGTGACTTTTGGCGGCAAACTTCTGTTCACCGTAAAAGTAGAACAGGACCCCGCAGTTCCACCAATCGCGAGTCCAATGCCGTTTCCGACCAAGGCGCAGTTCCCGGCGATGCCTGGATTCCTCGAGGACATCAGTTTTGGAGACGTTAGAGTCAGACGGGAACTCCATTTTGCCACCTCGCCAGGTCCGACGGGGTACCCTTTCACTACTCCTCCAAGGCACACCATCGACGGCAAGCAGTTCGAAATGGAAACGATCGATCAAACCATGCAGCTAGGTGCGACCGAAGAGTGGACCCTGTATAACGACAACCTCGACGGGGCGGCCCACCCTTTCCACATCCACATCAATCCGTTCCAGGTTGTTGAGATTAAGGATCCGAAGCAAAACGGTGGGAATCCGGTTCATCTTCCTCGGCCCTGGGTCTGGTGGGATAATTTCGCGATTCCCCCGGGAGGCTATTTCAAGATGTTGACCCGGTTCGTGGATTTCACCGGCATGTACGTTCTGCATTGCCACATCCTGGACCACGAAGATCGCGGCATGATGCAACTCGTGCAGGTTATTACTAACACTACACCCATGACGCACAAGTAAGAAAAAGTTTTTTCGGCTCTCCACCGGCTGGCGAGCCTTTACGCGCGAACGATGGTGCTCTGGGGATTGAAAGCGCAGTTTGGCTGTTAACAGACTTAGGATGGTTTCAAGTGTTGCTTGTGCGTCCGTTAATCGACACCAGATCGACGCTTGCATCTTTGCTTACCATGAAAGATGTGCCGATTTTCGTCTGTGGTTCTGGTGTAAAACCCTAGGCCTTTCCATTTGATTAGAAGGAGAAAACTATGACGAAGAACACAGTCTCGATAGCGTGGGATGGGGATTCCATGGCACGATTCGCGCGCCTGTTAGGCACTCGTCCGTCCGCGATCGGAGTTCACTGCGGCGATGAGGATGGAGATGCAGACGGCGTGTTCGGTACCGTAGCGTCGGGAGTGCATTGCGGAGATGACGACGGCGCCGACGGCTGAACGATTCCCACCTCCACGAACCAATCACCGTTGAGTTCCACGATGACTCGATGGCGATTGGATGAGATTGACAACACTAACTAACGCGAGAGGACAAGCATTCGGGGGCCCGCGCGAGCGCACTGGTTTCTTCGGATTGCTGAGGCCTTTAAGACAGGCGAAGCCTAAACGTCTTCTTGCGGAAACGTGTTGGCTACCTTTGCGCGGGGATTTAACGCATGGTTTCAAGCAGTGCTCGAAGCATGCGCATCTTAGCGCCTGAGACGACCTTACTGTATGCCAAGCAGTTGGCGGCAACTGCTGGCATCAGCGAGGTCAGGGATATCACCGACCTGGATATTCTGCAGGTACCGGTATTTGTAAGTGTGCGTCCGCAAGCGCGCGCGGATTCGTTTACTTTTGGGAAAGGGCTGCGTCCCGTTGATGCCGAAGTAGGCGCCTACATGGAGGCCCTCGAGTTCTTTTTCGCCGAACCGGGGAGAGGCTGTGTTGCCACCCACTGGGGCTCGGCGAGGGACGTTGCTGGCCAGGAGCATGCGGACGATGCGATTCTTGATTTCGTTCCGCTTCTTCAGCGCGAGATAGACCTCGATGGTTCTTTGTTGCTGGCCTCGGCTAAGAACCTGGAGAGCGGCGACGAGTGTGTTATTCCTGCAGAACTGATCTTTTATCCGGCGCCGGACGTGGGGCAGTCGCTCTTTGGTTCATCGACAAACGGCCTCGCATCGGGCAACTCGCTGCTTGAGGCAACGGTTCAGGCGCTGTTGGAACTGATCGAGCGCGACATCTGGTCATTCGAATTCATTCGCGGCGCGTCAAAGTTGGTTGAGGCTGCGAGTCTGCCGGACGATGTGCGCGAAATTGTCGAGCGCGCTGAACGGCACGGCCTGCAGCTAAAAGTTCGCACTATTCCCAACGACTACGGAATGCCGTTCTTCGCCGCTTTCCTGTTCGACTTGAACAATCCCAGCCGCCAGACATTCAACGGCGGGTGGGCATGTGATCTGGATCGTGACCGAGCGGTCGTGCGCGCCGTTACCGAAGCGGCGCAAAGCCGCGTAGCCTTCATTCACGGCGGGCGGAAGGTTCCAACCTCGCGCGCGACAGGCTTTACCCTGGAAGATCTACAACGTGAAGCGAAGCTCGTGCGGCAACACATGCTGGGCGTGAGCGATCCGCGCCAGCAAATGTTGCTGACTGACATTCCCGATGTCGCCGTAGCCGGCACTTTGCAGGAAAAACTTGACACGGTGATCGAGAGATTGCGGCGGGTATCGCAAAAGCCAATCTACCGTGCCGTGTTTACGCCGCCCGAATCGCCGCTGCAAGTAGTTCGCGTGGTCGTGCCTTTATTAGAGAGTCTTAAGGAGAACCGAGTCCGAGTGGGACGTCGCCTGAAGGCGGCGATAGATGCCGCTGGGGTTCAAGCAGCATGAAATTGGACCGTCATAGCCAAGGCAGTTCGCAAGACCAGTACGTAGCAGGATTACGTACGATGGAGGTTCGGCAAACCGTCGAAATCCGTGTACGAGGGACTGTTCAAGGTGTTGGCTTTCGGCCAACCGTATGGCGACTGGCCTGCGACGAGGGACTCGTGGGAGAAGTCTTTAACGACGGCTTTGGAGTATTGATCCGAACCACCGGAAATTCGGGGGCCATCTCGCAGTTTCTGACGCGACTGCACACCGAAGCGCCTCCGCTTTCGCAGATCGAGGACGTGGAGACGCAGGTCTTGAACCTGCTCGACTTTGAGGACTTCCGCATCACCGAAAGTGTAAGTGGCGAGAATTGCACGCGCGTCACTCCCGATGCGGCGATTTGCCTGGCCTGTCGCGCGGAAGTGCTGGATCCGAGGGAACGGCGATACGGTTATCCCTTCGCGAACTGCACGCATTGTGGACCCCGTTTTTCCATCGTGAAAGAGGTGCCCTACGATCGTGCTAACACGACGATGGCGGACTTTCCCATGTGCGCATCCTGCCACCGCGAGTATCAGCAGCCTGCCGACCGCCGTTTTCATGCACAACCAATCGCCTGCCCGACTTGCGGACCATCAATTTGGTTGGAGCAGATCGACTCCGCGGCCCTTGCTTCGACGCCGCTGGATTCGGTTATCGAGTTGCTCAAGAGCGGTGCGGTGATAGCCATTCGCGGACTGGGTGGGTTTCATCTGGCTTGTGATGCCACCAATCCCGAAGCAGTGCAGCGGTTGCGGCAACGCAAGCATCGGTACGGCAAGCCCTTTGCGATAATGGCCAGGGACCTTGACACGATTCGCCGCTACAGCAACTTGACTCCAGCCGAGGCGCACTTGTTGCAGAGTCCCGAGGCCCCGATCGTATTGCTCTCAGCTAACGGACCCGAGAAGTTACCGGATGCGATCGCGCCCGGTCTGAATACTGTGGGTTTCATGTTGCCCTATACTCCGTTGCACTTACTGATCACGCAGCAGATCGATCAGCCGCTGGTCATGACCAGCGGCAACATCTCTGATGAACCACAAGTAACGAGTCTCGACACGGCGCGGAGCGGCTTGCGCGAAATCGCCGACGCGATGTTGATGCACGATCGCGAGATCGCGAACCGGATCGATGACTCGGTGGTGCGCATCGTCGCCGGTAGACCGTCGGTGATTAGACGTGCACGCGGTTATGCCCCAAGTGCTCTGCGGTTGCCTCCCGGCTTTGCGAGCGCGCCCGACCTGCTCGCTTTCGGCGGCGAGCTCAAGTCAACTTTCTGCATCGTAAAGGACGGAGCCGCGATTCTCTCCCAGCACCAGGGTGATCTGGAGGACGTTTCGACCTTCGAGGATTATCAAAAGAACCTGCAACTCTATGCGAAGATCTACGATCATCGTCCGCGCTGGTTGGTTGCGGATATGCACCCGGAATACCTTTCCACCAAACTCGCCAAACAACGCGCGGCGGCCGACAACCTACCTCTTCTGGAGGTTCAGCATCATTACGCGCACATAGCCAGTTGCATGGTGGAAAACGGAGTGCCGCTTGATGCTCCTCCCGTGCTTGGCATTGTGATTGACGGATTAGGCTTTGGCGATGACGGCACGATCTGGGGCGGAGAGTTTCTGTTGGCTGATTATCGTAACTATCGGCGCATTGCGGCGTTCAAGCCCGTAGCCATGGTGGGCGGTGTCCAGGCCATCCGCGAACCCTGGCGCAACACCTACGCCCATCTGGTTGCTGGATTGGGTTGGTCCCAGTTTGTCGAAAGATTTTCCGCACTGGAACTCTATCGTTACTTGAGCACCAAGCCGCTGCCGACGATCGATCGCATGCTGGAAACAGGACTAAACGTGCCGTTGGCGAGTTCGTGTGGCCGGCTGTTCGATGCGGTTGCCGCGGCTTTGGGGCTGTGCGCTGACCGAGCTCTCTTCGAAGGCCAGGGGGCGATGGAGTTGGAAGCTTTGGCCGAGCAGTGGCGGCCCTCGGCCAACGAACCACCGTATGAGTTCGCGATCACTGAACCAGCCGACAGCCGCCTCCTTTACCTTGACTCATTACCAATGTGGAAGGGCCTGCTCGAAGATCTTGGTAGACAGACTCCGGTTGCCCGGATGGCTGGCCGATTCCACTATGGACTGGCGAGGGCGATTCGCGATATGGTCGCGCGCATCCGAGGAACGATCACACCCAGCGACTCGCTGAACACGGTTGCGCTCAGCGGCGGCTGCTTCCAAAACAAGATCTTGTTAGAAGAATTAGTGAGGTTACTCAAGGCAGATGGACTAAGTTGTCTCTTGCATGCCAAAGTCCCAACTAACGACGGAGGTTTGGCGTTGGGACAGGCTGCGATAGCGGCAGCGCGTCATATCGAGCGTTCGAATGGGAAAGTGGACGCGCATCCTGCGCGTGATTCACGTCGAGCGCGTCAACCACAACGTAAGGAGTAAGCAATGTGTCTTGGAATCCCTGGTCAAATCGTAAAAATCACCGACGTCAACCGGCAAATGGCGCTCGTCGATGTCAGTGGCGTGCAACGAGAAGTAAGCCTTGAGTGTGTGGTCGACGATTACTTTCCGCTCGAAAAGTGTGTGGGCCACTGGGCTTTGGTGCATGTGGGCTTCGCCATGAGTCTGATCAATGAAGGCGAGGCTGAGGCTACCTTGAAAGTACTGAGGGAGCTTGGCGAGGTTCAAGCAGAACTTCAGGCAATGCGTGAATCGGCGCCGAGTCTTCCTGCAAACGTTCCGGCAACCACGTCGCCGGAGCTCGCGGTCGGAACCTTATGAGTCTGGGGGAAGATCCAAACCTAGCGGGGCTTTACCCGTTCCTGCACGGCAAAAAGCAAGATCCCGTGTTGATGAATTCTGCCTTGGTCGAGTCCGTGCGCCAAAAGGCGACTCATCATCACCAGGTGATTGACGAATTTTTCGAACGCAACGGGCAGGAAGTCGTCGCTGCTGCCGGAGCTATCGCGGATGTTTATCGTGGCAACGGTCGACTCTTTACGATGGGCAACGGCGGCTCCAGTTGTGACGCGGCGCACGTGGCGGTCGAGTTTCTGCACCCGATCACAGCCGGTCGTGTCGCGCTGACCGCAATCGATCTGACCGCCGACCGGACGATGATGACCGCAGTTGCCAATGACGTCGGCTTCAAGCATGTGTTTGTCCGTCAGTTGATCGCCCAGGCTCGCTCCGGGGACGGCCTCGTAGGGATCTCGACCAGCGGGAACTCGGACAATCTCGTGAAGGCTTTTTTGAAAGCAAAGGAAATGGGTGTGACAACCGTCGGCCTGGCCGGGATGAGCGGTGGCGAGATGGCAAAGGCCGGTTTAGATCACTGTCTGGTGGTCGAAACCGACAGCATTCATCGAGTACAGGAATGCCACGTAATCATCTACCACATTCTTTGGGACCTGGTACACACACTGCTGGCGGACAACCGCGGTTCATTGGCCATTATGGGATGACCGCTTAACGACGAGTACACAGAAAGAAAACAAAATGAAATACGTCGACGAATTCCGAGATCCGGAGAAAGCGCAGTTTCTGTTAAAGGAAATCCGCAGCCTCGTTCCCCAAATCCAAAAGGGACGCAGTAGCCCGATTTACATCATGGAAGTCTGCGGAGGCCACACGCACGCCATCTTCCGCTACGGTGTCGAGACCATGCTGCCGGATGGGATCGAGTTGATCCACGGCCCGGGCTGCCCGGTTTGTGTGTTGCCGATGGGACGAGTTGACGACTGCGTGGCCCTGGCCCACATGCCAGGCATGATTTTCACCACGTTCGGCGATGCGATGCGAGTGCCCGGCTCGAAAGAAAGCTTACTGCAGGCCAAAGCCAAGGGCGCCGATGTGCGAATGGTGTACTCGCCGCTCGACTCTCTGCGTATTGCCAAGGAGAACCCCGATCGGCAGGTCGTCTTCTTCGCCCTGGGCTTCGAGACAACCATGCCCAGCACCGCGCTAACTGTGTTGCGGGCGAAGAAAGAAGGCGTTAAGAATTTCACGCTGTTTTGTAATCACATCACCATCATTCCCACCATCAAGGCAATACTCGACTCACCGGATCTGCAGTTGGACGGGTTTCTCGGTCCGGGCCATGTCAGCATGGTTATCGGCAATTCGTCATACCAATTTATCGCCGAGCATTACAAGAAGCCATTGGTGATTGCCGGTTTCGAGCCCCTCGATATCCTGCACGGGATTTGGATGGTGCTCAAACAGATCGCCGAAGGCCGCACCGAGATCGAGAATCAATACAACCGCGTGGTTCCCGATGGCGGCAATACAGTGGCTCTCGATGCGATCGGCAAGGTCTTCGAGTTGAGGGAGTTCTTTGAATGGCGCGGTCTCGGTTCGATTGACCACTCGGGAGTTCGCATCACTGAAGAGTACGCCGAGTTTGACGCCGAGCGCAGATTCTCAGTGCCGGCGCTCAAGATTGCCGATCCCAAATCATGCCAATGCGGCGAAGTACTCAAGGGTGTCATCAAGCCGTGGGACTGCAAGGTCTTCGGTAGAGATTGCACTCCCGAAACGCCACTGGGCGCCCTGATGGTTTCGTCGGAAGGCGCCTGCGCTGCCTATTATCAGTACGGCGACATCGAGAAGATTCATGACACCAGAGCCCTCGTTGAGGAGATGGCATGAGTAGCGTTTTAGAGGTGATCAAAAAGAACGGCAAACCCAGGCATCGCGGCAAGGTGAAGGTTGCAACCATCACGCTCGCCCACGGCGGCGGCGGGAAGGCGATGCACGATTTGATCGACGACATCTTTCTCGAAGCGTTTGATAACGAGAATCAGTCGGCGCTGGAGGACCAGGCGCGGCTCAGTCTGGCGGACATGGCGGCACTCGGCGATCGACTTGCCTTCACCACCGATTCCTACGTGGTCCAGCCACTCGATTTTCCTGGTGGGAATATTGGCAAGCTGGCGATCTGCGGGACGGTTAACGACCTGGCGGTGGGCGGCGCGATTCCACTCTACTTGTCGTGTTCGGTAATTATTGAGGAAGGACTGCCGGTCGAAACAATGCGGATGGTGGCCAGGACCATGGCGGCGACAGCTGCCGAGGCCGGCGTAAAAGTGGTCACGGGTGATACCAAGGTTGTCGAACGTGGAGCGTGTGACAAGCTGTTCATCAACACCGCCGGTATTGGTGTGATTCGCTCAGGGGTCGATCTGGGCGTCGATAAAGCGCAACCTGGTGACGTCATCCTCGTCAATGGGCTGTTGGGCGACCACGGCGCTGCGATCCTTCATGCTCGCGGCGACATGAAACTGACTACACTTATCGAGAGTGACTGTGCTGCGCTGCACGGTTTGATCGATACCTTGTTGTCAGCCGTTCCCGGTACGCGCTTTCTGCGGGACGCCACCCGCGGAGGACTTGCCACGGTCTTGAACGAAATCGCCGATGCGTCACAGGTGGGCATCGAGATCTACGAAGACCGCACACCGCTCCGCAGCGAGGTGAAAGGCTTCTGCGAGATTTTAGGTCTTGATCCTCTTTATCTTGCGAATGAGGGCAAGATAGTTTGCGTTGTGCCAAAGGAAGATGCTGAGACTGCGCTGGCGGCGCTCAAGTCGCATCCTCTTGGCCAGGGCGCCGCGATGATCGGCGACGTGACCGACCACCGTCCCGGTCGGGTCGTGATGCAGACAGTCTTCGGCGGACGTCGCATCGTCGACATGCTCGTGGGCGAACAATTGCCAAGGATTTGTTAGCGCGCAGTGGCACGGGCGTCCCGCCCGTGGCGCGTGCCACATTCATACCGGAGGACGATCGAATGTCAGACAACGGAACTGTTAAAGCGGCTGAGGGCGTAACGATACGCATCAAGGACCAGGGCGAAGTTTTGGAATTAGATTACGACGGCGCCATCTGTCAACATCCGGGTTCGCTTTGGTGGGGAACCGCGGTCGGCTTTCGCGCTATGCAGGTTGCCGCTCAGGCTCTCTCGCAGGACGAGCTGTGGGATCGCGAAAAACTTTACATTGTCAGTGGCCATCCTGGTCCCGGTGTGAAAGACACCATTGACTTTATTACGGGCGCCGCCAGCCGCGATCGTTATAACGTGGTCGTCGCCGAGGGTTGCGGAATGCAGTGCAACAGCAAGATGAAGTACGAATGGTGGGTGAGCGATGGCGAGAGGACTGCAAACATCAACCTGCGTCCGGATTTCGTGCCCCGTGAGTTCTATGAGCTCACCGATCGCCTGGAGACTAATGAGACAACTAAGGAAGACATCAAGGCTTTCCGCATCTTCAAGGTAAACCTCTCAACGCGTATTTGGAATGCGCCGCTGGAAGAGAGCTTCCGCGTCGAGGTCGTCGACGAGCCGCTGCAGCCGGGAGAACTGCCCGAGGCAGCGAAGGCAAAGGATTATTTTGACCCTCAATTCTGAGGTTCTTAGGAGGAAAGATGACAAAATACAAAGTCTCACTTGGGATTTTTCTTCTTCTTCTTGGCATCGGCGCGTTTGCATGCAGCCGGTCCGAAACCACGGAACCAAAACCGGGGGCCTCACCCGCAACTGAGGTCGCCAAAACCGCCACGCCGCCACAGCAACCCTGTCCGGCTAGTGCGAGTTGGATCACTGCCCCCAATCCGCCCACAGAAATCGGCGGACCCAACCCACCGCCGGTCGCCAACGAAACCAACTGCGAGTTCTACCAGTTTGCCTATCAATGGTTCTTTGCGATGACTCAGCCGGTGGGAACGTCCGGTGAACGCAAGTTCGAGACGCTCAACGTCTATCAGCCGAACCTGAAAAACCAATGCGCCCTCAAGCAGTTGATCAATCACGCAAATATCGGCAAGGCGCTCTTCGTCCGCACACCAAAACCGAAAACTAACGACTTCGAGCCAATTGTTCCGAAGGACATCAATCAAGCCACGGGCACGCCGCTCTACGATCAGAACGGCAATGTCGTGCTCTACTACGTTCTCTACAGCCCCAATGAATGCCAGGCTACTGCGGCGGGCTACTTGCCGAACACGATCGAGATAAAGACGTCCTGGCGGATTCTCAAGTCGGCTGACCCCGCCTACTATACGATGACGGCCACTGTTGAAGGCTTACCCAACAACCCGCAGACTCTCGGACTCGTCGGCTTCCATTTGGTCATCAACACGCAGTTCCATCCCGAGTTCGTCTGGGCTACGTTCGAGCACGTCAACAACGCCCCTAATTGCACGAATCCCCAGCCCGCGCCCGCCGGCGGTTGGTCGTTCCTAAGCAGCGCTTGTGCAACGTGCCTCCAACAGAACGGCGTGAACGGTTGCCCGCAGTGCAAATTCAACGTGGCCCCGCCTCCGCCATTCGGTATTACAGGGCCAGCCACCCAGGTCTGTCGCGTCTTTAGCGATGGCACGGACCCGGGCTCCACGACCAACGGCAACAATAACGACACCAACCGCTTCAACATCGATACGCTGAATAGCCAGATCGCAGGATTCCTCTCGCAGTTGCCGTCCAACAGCCCGATGTCAGTGTGGAAGAACTACACCCTCGTCTCCGGGCTGTGGACAAATGGAGGCGTCCCCTCAGGCGGCACCGACGTTCAGCGCGGTTCGCTCGAAGCAGCCAACACGACTATGGAGACGTTCTTCCAGCAGCCGAACCAGAACTGCTTCTCGTGCCATGGCTACACCACAGCGACACCGCTCACGGTCAGCCATATCATCTCCGATCTGCTTCCGCCCAGCATTGCTCCGGCGCGTGTAAAGCAACCGAAATAGTCCAAAACTATTCGATCGGTACTGGTTGCGATCAGAAACCATCAGCAGCAAGAGGTGAGTTGACGTTGTCGCTCACCTTGCGCTGCTCCGGGTCCGTAATCCCCACGCGCAGGAAGTCATTTAAATAGCGATTGTAAACTTTTGTTCCCGCGTAAGGTGTGAGGTTAAGGTCGACGATGTAATGCTTGTCGTGACCGTCATGAACGATGTCGATGCAGCCAAACTCGACCGGCGTGTTCTCGACAAATTTGGCAACGTCCTGCTTTAAAGTCGCGCTGAGCTCTAGTTCATCCGTGCCCGCCTTAAGGTGCTCGAGGTCTGTCACATAATTCGTATCACGCCGATCACTCGCCAGTTTCTTGATAATGCCTGGCGCGAAGGCGTTGACGATGACGACTCGTTCGCCGGAAAAATAAACGCGATAGAATGAGTCCTCGGCGTTGGCGATGTACTTTTCAATCACGATGGCCGGGTCGCTCCACACACTATCTTGAACCATTCCACGTGGGACGGCTTTATAGCGGTACGCGCCGATTTCAGTTGAGATCAGATTCTTAAAGCCTGCGGCGGCGATGCTCTCTGGCGGTAGCCACCTTTCCAATTCACCGCCATAGTTCAGATCGGTTTTCACGAACAGGATTTCGTCAGCGGAACCGGAAGGCGCTGCCTTTGGCGAATGAAGACCGATGGCTTCGAGATGTGCGTGGAGTGTCGACTTGCGAATGTCCAGGACGCGTCCGTTGACGACATAGACACCGCGCTCAACAAAGCGATTGGTGAGCTCGCGGATTCGCAGAGGCAGTCGACCGCGAACCGACAGGTTAATTTGGAAGCAGACTGTCTTGAATGAATCGCAAATGCGATCGAATTCCTCGGAGGGAAATTCGCGGAAGGGATCCGTCTCAATCTGTATGCCGTCAGCGCCGAGAACATGAGCAAGCAGGAAACCCGTCCAGGCTCGCCAGTCCAGCACTGCGATCTTGCCAGGGCTGGACGGCTTGCGAGCTACACGTTTCTTTGTGATTACCATCGGATAATATTACCGCCTAAGAAGCAAAGTTCAAGCGAGTTTTATCTTCATGACGTGGCACGGGCGTCCCGCCCGTGAACGTGATCTGGAGACTTCGTTCCGATTGAGCCAGGAGCCTGCCTGTGCCAACTTCAGGAGCGGGACGCCCGTGCCACCATTCTGAAAGCGATGACAGGTCATCGCACTCCAAATCAGGCGCGAGGATGGCTCACCGCGTAGCGCTGGTCAGGGTTCGGCGGCGCTTGTTGCCAGCCACTGTTTACCTCAGCAAACGAATAGATGGGAATTCCCAATTGGTTGGCGATCCAGGGCACGATCCAGTCAAAGCTGGCTAAGCCACAACGATTCGCGCGGTGCGCCATACGAAAGAAATAGGGGGAGTCGTTAATGAATTTGGCCGGCTCTTTCAAGCGACTGTCTCGCAACCACTGCGACTGTAGAATCTTCTCGGCGGCATCTCGAGTGAACCCCAGGCATCCGCCCTGAATGGAAGGAGTCTCCTGCTCTGTTTGCAGCGTTCCAAACAATCCGTCACGAGTAGGCAGGTACTGGAATCGCCTATGAATCACGGTGTCGGGATCGATCTTCAACAGGTATCGAGTTGGTTGTTCTAGAAAAAGTACGAGCATCCGCTCGATGACCGCTCCGCCATTCTCGATGCCGAATAATCGCGACTCTCCGCGAAAGTCGACCTGGTTACGGCTGGCGAGGCTCGGCAAGCGCGGATCGGGATCGCCATCAGATCTTAATATGACGCGGCTCTGCGGATAATGTTTGCGCAGATCCCTCAGGCACTCCGCGGTGGCATCATAGTTTTTGTAGGTCAACGCGAAAAACGTGAGATCGTGATCGCCGTAGTCGGTCAATACATCAGCAGTCTTTGACATCGTGTGACCCTGAGAAAGGTGTTCGAGTTACTCTACTGTTTGTGTTTGTGAGCCGTGACAGGTTGCCATAATTCATGCACTTCACTCAAATTCGCGGTGACAGTTCGTGCTTTCCTGCATACGGTTCACTGCGTGCATTCCCGGCAATCAGACTTTGACGAGGAGTGATTGTGAAATCGGTGACCATGATCTCCTGGGAGTTAGATCCGTTTCATACCCGAGGCGGCACAGCGTACGCGATTCGGCGCCTGGCCGATCAGTTGACGGAGATTGGCGTCGAAACCAGAGTCCTCTTACCGGACCAGATTGACACTCGCCCCGGGAAGAGCGTTACGCCGTTGCTGAAGCCAATGCTCTTGAAAATGCCAGCCGAGATCCATCTTGCCACTCGTGGGGTGCAATGTAGTGAGTTCTGCAGCGCTGCGCTTGAGGCGGCGGAACATATTAGGACCAGCGCCGGATCAGACGCTGTCATTGCTCACAGCCTTGAAGGCGCGCTGTCGATCGTGCTGCGAAACGGAAAGCGCTCGCGTGAACCGTCAGTCTTTTGGCTTCATAGTCTTTACGACCCACCAATCAGTGACTTTGCGAAAGATCATCGCCGGCTCATGCCGTGCCGAACTGCGCTCGCTTCTGCAGTTATGATGGCCGATATCGTCGTAACGAGCATGGGCATTTTGCGGGATGCGCGCGAGTTCGAATGGCCCGACCAACTCAAAGAATTGCAGCAGGCACTCACGAACGCGGCAGACGAACATCGAGTGCTGACCGTCGAATCCATGGGGTGTCTTCCGGGAGTCCCGAAGGATTTGCAGAAGAAGATTCAGAGTTCAAACCTGGAGATTCTGAAAAACGTTCCTTCGCCCTATGTTCTTTTCCCGGGCCGGCCATCGGTTGACAAGGGTCTTGGCATTTTCGCGGCGATTGCGGAACGACTGCGAGCGGATAAGATCGCATGTGTGGCGGTGCGGCGACCCGCGCGGCGAGAAAAGTCGGAGAATCCATCTCGCAACGCGCCCGTTCACTGGCTGTCCTGGCTCTCGCAGGATGAGCTGGTTATCGCGATGCGCAATGCAGCATGCACAGTTCTGCCGAGTATTACGGAAGGCTTCGGTTTGGCGGCCGCCGAGTCTATCAGTCTGGGTGTCACCACTTTGTATCAGCAGGTTGGCGGTCACCATGGCTTGCAGGCACTTCCCAATGCGCTGCCGGTTCCTCTGACGACAACGGAGCGGGCGCACCTCTATGGTCTATGGTCAGAATTATTTGGGGCCGACGACTATTGGTCCGTTTGGACCAGGCATGAAATCTTGCTGAAGCCACTAGTCGACAAATGGGTTGAAGCCATAAGATCGGTTGTGTATCGCGCGGATCGCGCGAGGGCAGGGAATGAAGTCACGCAATTCCCGGAACAGCCGGTGGAAGAGCGTTGGGGCAATAAGCTTTGTCGCCGGATTGAAGTTGGGACTGATGAACAAAACAAAGCTGCTGTAATTAACTGATGGCAAGTTCAGTAGAACATCTCGCAGAACTTTGGCCACGAGACGGCCGTCCACGATTGATCCATGTCATGCCGTGGGATCTTACCGTAGGCGGCGCTCAACGCATGCTCGACCTATGGTGTTCGCGCGAGGCCCATCGCTGGGATACTCACATCCTCACGGTCGGCGCGCGTGGGCCCTTTGGGTTCGCCGGCGCAACAGTCCATTCCGAGTTGGGGCGCTCGCAAATCCTGAATCTGATTGAAACCTTGCAGCCGGACTTGTTGGTCCATCACGAGCCGTCCGATAAGAATGGGATCAGTTCCAGGTGCTCTCAAGTTTGGATCTTGCATTGCGCGAATTCTCTGCGAGAGTTGCCGCCAAAACATGCGACAGCGGCAACCGTGTTTTCGAATTATGACTCACACGAAATTCATTCGGACTGGCGAAATTTGTCGCTCAAGGTGTTGCCGCTGCAAATCGATACTGCTGTGTTTCGCCCAACCAAACGGAAACACGCCGGCGTCGTCTGCGGCATCGTTGGCCGTCTGCACGAGGATAAGGCGCCACGCTCTTTCATCGAAGCACTGCTGGCCTGGGAACCAGGTCCGTGGCGGATACGTTTCATCGGGCACGGGCTCGATACTGGGTACCAGCAATATGTGAAGGAGAGGCTTGCGAACCTGCCGTGGGTCGATTTTTCGGGCGACGTGTCGCCGAACAAGATGCCAACAGCCCTGCGCCGACTGGATGCGGTGTTGATTCCCACAGACGCTACCTTCGGTGAAACCGGTTCCTATAGCGCCCTGGAGGCGATGGCAACTGGGTTGCCCGTGATTGCCCGAGACCTGCCCGGGCTAAGGTACAACTGTGGGGATGTGCCATTGTACGCGAGCGAGGATTCCGAACTTCTCGCCAAACTTCGGGAGCTGGATGAGGCGAACGGACGTTCTGAGGCAGGAGCAAAGGCGCGCAAATCGGTTGTTGAAGAACATAGTGTACATAAGCATGTCGCTGCTCATAGTGCGGGCTTCGCGGCAGCCCTCAGCTGCGAAATCTCGATCCTGATGCCGGTTTTCGATACGCCGCCCCCCTACCTCGCAGAATGTTGGGAGTCGATCCGGACTCAAACGTTCCGCGAATGGGAGCTTGTCCTGGTTGATGATGGATCGCGAGCACCCGAAACAATCGCAGAGATTGATCGCATCGCCGGTGATCCCAGGGTCGTCCTCATACGGCTCGAAGAAAATCAAGGTATAGCCTCCGCTCTTAACGTGGGACTGAACCGATGTCGAGGCAAGCTGGTGGCTCGGATGGACTCTGACGACAAGATGCTGCCGACGCGGTTAGAGCGGCAATTTGCTTATATGCAGGCTCACTCGGAAGTGGCCGTACTCGGGACTCAACTGCAGTCGATCGATTGGAAGACTCATCAGCTAAACCGACCTACTGAGCATCCGATGCAGGTCACCGACGAATTCATTCAACACCAGCGGAACACTTCGGAAATCTGGTTTCTTAACCACCCCACAGTAATGCTGCGCCGTCGAGAAGTGATGAATCTCGGCGGCTATCCCAAGTATCGCATCGCTCAGGATCTGGGCCTCTGGTTGAAGGTGGCCAGGGCGGGGCTAAAAATTCACAATTTGCCGACTGTAGAGTTGCATTATCGGCTGCATCCCAATCAGATTTCGACGGCCAGGGGAGTGCGGCGCGAGGAATACGCGCAGATCGTCGAGGAGTGTTGGAAGCATCAAGCGGCGATCTAAATTGCGCGCAAAGACAGAGATTAATTTGACTTGACTCCGTGGTCTCTAAAACCGACGAGTCGCACCCTTTCTTCCATTAGGCTGGGCCAGAGCGGCCGTAAGATCTGACCAGCTCCATCTGCTCCTGAAAGCCATCCAGATCTTGAAAACGATTGAGTATTGCGAGTTCCAGCAATCGAGTTCTGCGTTCCTCACTGAGAGCTCGCAGGACCTGGTCAAGCTCCGCAACGCTCAAGTTCATCAGCTTTAGCACGCATTTGCCTGTGAATTGAATTTGTTCGGTGGACACCAGGCGCAACAGATCCTCAAACGGAGCGAAATTGATTTGCCACTCCATTTCCGGATTCATTTTGCCGATCTCCGGATCGACGACGACTAGATAAAGCCACCTGACGCAGGCAGCTCCGGCACGATCAAAATACTGCTGCACTGCGTGTTGTTGTGCGCCGGTGACGCAGATGTCGTTGACGAACAAAACCGGGCGTCCGTGAAAATTAGCGTTGGAAACAAGCCGCGGGCCTAATCGCTCGCGCTCTGTCAGGCGGGCTGCAAAGTCCAGTTTTGCATAATCTATCGAGGCCGTCGCCAAGTCATCGTACTGAATATCGATCATGGAAAGCTCTTTCGAACTTTGCACGTCTCGCTCCCGCATATACAAATCAAACAACTCTCTACACAACAAGTTGGCGGCAGCCGGCGTTTGGGCCGCGATCGCCGGTCCCGTCAATATCCAGCCGGAGTGTTGCGAGTCACTTGCGATTAGATTTTCCACCAATGGAAACAGCAACCGTGCGTAGTTGCGAACGGCGGCGGTGACGCCTAATTTGAAGGCGGGATACTGCCGAAAGATCTCTGCGTCCGCATCGAGCGGCATCTGGTTGATGCGATATAAGGATGTGGTTTCAGAGTTAGTCATCACTTGGAGGGCTCGACATAACCGTACCAGGCAGCCTGTGGCGGATCCTGGAGAAACGCTCGGCTGGCTCTTACGTAAATCTGGTTGCCCCAGTCATAGTGCCAAAAGACTTTGGCCGTTTCGTTAAGCAGTCCCTCCTGGGTCATGGCCCAATTCAACAGCCGCCGGTTCTGTAACCTGGCGTCCCCTTCGTCAATGTGTCCCGCTGCCAGCTCGCGTTCAAAAAAATCGCCAACGTTCGCTTCGATGTCCTCTTCAAACCGTGCTCCCATATCGAGCAGTTCCTTAGTTACGGAATCTCGCAGCGTCAGATCCACTGCTGCCCCATTGGTATGCGCCGGCCAGGTTCGAGAATCAGCCTCGTCGAATGCCACGGGATCGACAATGTACTGTCTCGCGTAGGCCCGGTGTTCCTGTTCGCTGCCACTTGGGTTCAGCTGTTTCGCTTTTGTAAAAAAGAAATTCCACAAGCCTTGCTGGCAGGCAACTGAACGATGGCCATCGAGAACGAACAACTCTGCCTCGAACGGCCGCAGTAATTCATTGACGCGAGCAAGTTTCTCGGCCACCGATTTTCGCAGCCAAACATCTTGGCGGGCGCCCTCGATCGCCACGCCAAACGGCGGATTATTGCCGTCGGTCTTCGCGTAGTAACTCTCGAACGCGACGCCGACTGAATCCAGGGGGATGAGTGGCTCGCGACCGCGCGGATCATTCTTGTCGATCGGAATATCCAAATACGAGCTGGAAAACATTTGCGGCGAGGTGATCGGGACTTGATGATCTATGCGCATCCTGCTTCGTGTCATGAGGCCTCCGTCATTGTTGCGGGATTGTAGGATTTCTCCCGGCCGGCACGCAAACTATCGCAAGCGTGGTGGCGTACCTATTTGGAGTGCGCCGACCTGTCGTCGCTTTGGTCCGTCGCGGGCGAAAGCGGTGACAGGTCACCGCACTCAAATTAGTACGTGGCCGTAATTCTGTGGACCACAGATATTCAGGGTTTCCCACATCCAATCATCGACACTCGGCTCGCTTTCCGAATATATCAATGATAAGTTGACGAGCGATCTCTACTCACTCTGAAAGGAACACGCCATGAAATCTAAACAAGATTCGAGCGATTTGGGGAACTATGTATCTCAACATATTGTTTCGGAAATACGTGACGCTGCCGGCGTCCCGCTTCTCCTGCTTCAGTGCATGGATTCTCGCTACCCGCACCGGACCATACAAACAATGGACGCCCTGGGTTTGCGCGGAAAATACGATCAACTGATTTTAGCCGGGTCCAGCTTGGGGGTCATCCATAAGCCGGAGTGGCAGACCACGTTTTTCGATCAACTTGCCTTTGCCATTAAGGAACACCACGTGTCGCAGGTGCTCATCCTCGATCACCGGGACTGTGGGGCTTACAAGCATTTCCTTAAGCCGCCGGTCACTCCGGATGACCCGGCAAAAGAGAAAAAAGCCCACACCAGGATCGCCAACAAGGCTATCGCAGTCATACGCGCAAGGTTCCCCGAGTTAACGGCCGTTCGCTGCTTGCTTCTGCCCATCGAAAACGTTGAAGAACTAGTCGCCTGGCCTTAAACCTGGGTGTGCCGACACATTTACTACACCTGGGTGGAAAGACAACCATGACTAACCACTTATGGTTTGAGCAAGCGGTGCCTGCCTGGTACTCGCCTGAGGGCGGCTGTCACGGACATGAAGCCAAAGAATTGCAGGCCGTCGCTCAGCTTGCTAAATCCGTCGAGGGTTGGCTTGGCGATTCTCAAGGGCTGGCTCTATATCAAATGGCCAGGTCGCCAATTGCGGGTGGCGTTTTAGAGATAGGTTCGTTTTGTGGGAAATCAACGCTCTTTATTGCTTTGGGCTGCAAGCATAGTGACGCCGTATTCTACGCTGTAGATCCTCACAAGCGGATCTCTGACGGTGGGAAAGAGCAATTTGGACTTAACTTTCAACCTTTTTCCGGGAACAGTCTGGAGGAACTGCGAAAGACACTAGACAGTTGTGACCTGGCTGCGTATGTGACTTTATTAATTGCCACCTCGGAAGAGGCGAGGGGTCAGTTTACTGACCGGCCGTTGAAGTTACTCTTCATTGATGGCAGCCACGATTATGCTGATGTTCAGTTGGATTATGAGCTATGGCACGAAATGATCGTAAGGGGAGGGCGTCTTGTCTTCCATGACTCGAACTTTGAAGGAGTAAATCAAACGATACAAGCTAACCTCGATCGTGATCGGTACGTTCATGAAGGAACAGTTGGCGAGGGTCGATGGGCGATGACTATCTGGCAACGTGTTAGTTGAGGTTCCATCCGCTAACCTGGATGCTGTTCGTTGTATGCGCCCGGTTAATTCGAGCGTTAGCCGTCTAAGCTAAGAGAAATCGAAACAGAACCACTCACGCAGGATCATAATCCGCCTAAGGAGAAACATAGATGAACGCACATCACACTCTCAACCCGTTCCTGGCCGTCAAGGACGCGGACGGCCTTATCCAGTCCTACGTAGCAGTACTGGGCGCTGAGCTGACTCGTAGGCTCCCGGCAACTGGCCGCCCCGTTGTCCATGCGGAGGTCAAGATCGGGGACGCTACCATCGGTTTGTCTGAGAAATTGCCCGCCGGCAACTATGTCTGGATGATCACACCGGACGTGAATTATCTAAAGACCAGGATTGACGGCTCAGGCAGCGCCTGGAAGATAACTTCGCCGCCTACGGAAACTACCGATGGCGAGTCGATCATCATGCACGCCACCGACCTGTCAGGCGCAACTTGGATTTTTCAACAAGTCCTTGCGTCGGGGTGAAACGACTTCTCTGTTGGAAGTGGGGCCTACGCAGACCGTTGGACGTTGAAAACTTGCTGGCAGCAGCAACTGACTTAAGATCCCCGTGCCAGCCTTCGTCGAATATTTCGCGACCCCGAGCCCAATACTCAACCAGCCGAAAACTTGAGCTGAACTCTGCGATCGAGTAGCAGGGACAGAACTCTTATGATCGCGTCTCTTCCTGCTCATTTCGCGATGCCACTCGTTACACTGTCCTCAGTCCTTGTTCTAAACTTTCATTCGTTATGAGGTGGTTACGCTGTTGGACCGAGTGACGTCCGGCCGATGCCGCCTCGTTGCAGTGAGCTATGGCAAGCATGAAACGAAAACCAGCTGAGGCGCGCCGGGATGACTGCCGCGTCCAACTGGCCGGCCGCGAGGTCAGCGACCCTTATCGTTGGATGGAAGAAGACTCGCAAGCCTTGCGAACGTGGGTCGATGAGCAGCACCAGTACACGACGGTCCAACTCTCGTCTCTGCACGCTCGCGAACGTATCCGCGGGCGTTTGGAAGAGTTGATGCGTGCGCCCACTGTCGGGACCATCACCAAAGCTGGAGACCGTTACTTCTTTCGCCAACGTCTCAAGGACCAGGAACTCGCGGGGCTTTATTATCGGGAGACACCGAACACCGAACCCAGGCTATTGCTTGATCCGAATGAGCTGAGTTCCGACGGCACGATCACGCTGGCGGACACGCATCCGTCTCGTGATGGCTCGTTGATCGCATACCGTCTGTCCGGGTCCGGAAGCTCACGCATGTCGCTTCACGTGATGGACGTCGACAAGAAAGAAGTGTTGCCAGACGTCATTCCCGGCGAAGTAAATCCGGTCGCGCACGCCTGGCATACCAGGAACCGAGTCGCGTGGGTTCCTGACAACAGCGGCTTTTACTACACGCGCGCCACGGTCGTCGGGGACACGAGATTCCATCATAAACTCTATTTCCATCGCCTTGGTGATGATTGGCGCGACGACATACTGGTGTTTGGCGAATCTCTTAAGCGAGAACAAACCCCATACCCACAGCTATCCTCCGATGGCCGCTATCTGATTGTCGTGGTCCAGGATCTTTCGAGCGCGGCGCCGTGCTCGGAACTTTATCTTCTCGATCGCGAGAATCCGCAGCGCGACTTCCTTCCCGTCGTTCGAGGAATCGACGCGTTTATCACCGCCGCATTCCATCGAGACAGTCTCTACATTCAAACAAATCACCAGGCGCCGTTAGGCAAACTCACGGCGATCAAGCTCGCGGATATTACCGCCGGCAAGTTCGCGGCCACGACCGTGATTGCCGAGGGATCGTATCCTCTCGGAGACTGGACAACTGTCGGAAACTACATCTTTGTCGAGACCCTCGAGGATGTCTCGTCACGGCTGCGTGTGTATGACCTGGCGGGAAAGTTCGTCAAGCAAATCGAGCTTCCCGGCATCGGCAGTATTAAGGCGCTGACTGCCGAGCCCGATTCGGACGATCTATTAATTTCGTTTTCGTCTTTCTTGAAACCCAGGACCGAATATCGGTTGAATCTCGAGACTCTCGAGTACACCGCCCATCAGCAACAGGAAGTGTCATTTGATTCAGAGGCGTTTGAGCTCGAGCAAGTCTGGTTTGAGTCGAGCGACAAGACTCGGATCCCGATGTTCCTGATTCACAAGAAAGGGATCGAGCGCGACGGTAAGAATGCTGCGGTAGTCCATGGATATGGCGGCTTTGGTGTCAGCCTCTTGCCGTCGTTTGCGGCACACGTGATTCCTTTCCTTGAAAGTGGCGGAATCTACGCCATCGTCAATGCGCGAGGAGGGGGAGAGTTTGGCGAAGAGTGGCATCGGGCCGGCATGCGCGAGAATAAACAGAATGTCTTCGACGACTTCATCGCCGCCGGCGAGTGGTTGATTGCACAGGGCTACTCGCAGGCATCAAGGCTGGGTTGTTTCGGGTGGAGTAACGGTGGTCTGTCCGTCAACGTCATAGCGGTACAACGTCCGGATCTGTGGAAGGCGGTGGTAGCCGGCGCAGCGGTCACTGATATGGCCCGCTTCCACCTAGCCCATGGCGGTCAGCACTGGGTCGCCGATTACGGTTCACCCGAAGATTCAGAAGACCTCGACTTGCTGATGCGGTACAGCCCCTATCACACGCTGCCACAAAAGATCGAGGCCCCTGCCATTCTCACAGTCGTTCCCGAGAATGATGACCGCGTTGCTCCCTGGCATGGCTACAAAATGCACGCTGCATGGCTTGCCGCAAACGTGTCTGAGAATCCGATCCTCTTGCGCTTAGAAAAGCAGGCGGGACATCGAGGCAGCCGCAGAGCGAGCAGAACAATCGATCGTTATGCCGATATCTGGGCGTTCTTTTTCTGGCAACTCAGCCTCGACTGAAGCAGGCTTGCGGACAGATCATTCGTATCTAAGTGCCACCAGTGGGTCGATCTTCGTCGCGCGACGGGCTGGTAGGTAACAAGCCAACAAAGCAACCAGCGTCAAGAGGACAGCGACACAGGCAAAAGTCAGCGGGTCAGTCGAGCTCACGCCGAACAGCAAACTCTTCATCAGCCTGCTGGCCGCGGCAACCGCCACCAACCCCAGCGCCACGCCGATCAAGGCCAGGCTAATTCCTTCTCTCATCACCAACTTCAACACATCGCTCGACTGCGCGCCCAATGCCATGCGCACACCAAACTCCCTTGTCCGTTGCACCGTCGAAAAGCTGATCAAGCCGTATAACCCAACTGTAGCCAGGACGAGAGCCAGCACCGCGAAGGCGCCGAGCCACAGCAGATTGAAACGTCTTTGTGCGGTTGTTTTGTCCACTAATTGAGCGATCGTGTTAACACTAAGAAAAGTCTGGTTGCGATTGACTTCGCGAATTTGCGCTTTGACCGAGGGCAGCAGAGGCGCCGGGTCGCCAGCCGTGCGAACGAAAATCGTTATCAAACCCGCGGGCGACTGTGGGTAGTGAAGATAGAATTCCGGGCGCGGCTCGCTATCAAAGCCAGTGGGCCGCACCGCACCAACGACGCCGACGATCTCGGCCGTAACGTTCTGCCCTGCCGCTGTGAAGGAAATCCTCTGGCCCACAGGTGTCTCCGCCGGCCAAAGGCGGCGGGCCATCGTCTCGTTTATCAGTGCGACTGTGGGCGCGTCCTGGCGGTCGCGCTGATTGAACAGCCGGCCCTGCAACAGCGGAATGCGCAGCGCGCGAAAATAATCCGCTGAAGCTTTTATCATCAACGCGATCGGTTCACTGCCTTCCGGCTGCGGCCGGCCAGTTATTTTGATCGGCGAAGGCAAAGCTACCTGGTTGTCGTGAAAGGGTAATGCCGATGAGACGGCCACAGCCTGGACACCCGGAAGCGTTCCCACTCTCTCCAGCACTTGATCGACGAACACGTTACGCTCTGTGGCGGGCAACCGGCCCAATTGAACTTCAAGTGCAAGGCCGTTGTCCGGCGTGAAGCCAGGGTCGGTGTTTAGCAACGCCACAAAACTGCGAACCAACAAGCCGGCGCCCACCAGAACAACAAGGGCCAGCGCGATTTCACTAATTACCAGCGTTTGGCGGACCCGTTGTTGCCGTCGCCCGGCGGTTTCCGATCGCCCGCCACTTTTCAAAACGCCAAGCAGGTTAATTCGTGAAGCCTGGATTGCTGGAGCCAGACCGAAAATCAATGCGCTCATCAGGGAAACACCGACGGCAAAAGTCAGCACAATTGGGTTCAACCGAATTTGAGTCAAGGGCAGATTGCTGGGACTCACTGCCACAATGACTTCAATCAGCGCTTTTGAAACCAGAACGCCACCCAGGCCGCCCGCCAGCGACAAAAGCAAACTCTCTGTCAGTAGCTGCTGCAGCAATCGCTTGCCACTGGCGCCGAGTGCGGCGCGTAAGGCGAACTCGCGCTGTCGTTCAGTTGCTCGAACTAACAGCAGACTGGCAACGTTAGCACAGGCAATCAGCAGGACCAGGCTGACGACGCCGAACAGGATGTACAACGACAACCGGACGTGGCCGACGAGTTGCTCGCGCAAAGGCACAACCACAGCTCCCACATCGGTGTTAGTTTGCGAGTATTGCTGGGCCAGGTGGACCGCGATGGTGTTCATTTCCTGCTGCGCCTGTTCCAAAGTAACGTCCGAACGCAAGCGCCCAATTACTCGGAAGAGACTGCCGCCACGCTGTTGCGGATCGGTGGGCCTGGCAACACGAGGTCCGATCATCTCGCGGTTTAGAGGATATTCAAACTCCGGCGGCATCACGCCCACGACCGTAGTAGATTCGTTGTTCAGAGTGAGCTGGCGTCCGATGATTTGAGGATCACTACCGAATCGCCGCTGCCACAAGCCATGACTAATAACTACTACGCGCTTTTCCTGCTCGTGGTCTTCCGGCAGCAGCGTTCTCCCGATCAGAGGATTGGTCCCTAATATTTCGAAGAAACCCTTGGTGACTACGGAGCCACGGATCGCCTCTGGCTCGCCGTAGTCGGTGAGTGTGAATCCCCATGTTTCGGCGGCGGCGACGTCTGAAAACGATCGGGCTTGTTCGCGCCAGTCAAGGAAGTTCGCCGGCGACACTCCTTCACGCGCTACGCCCGTCTTGCGATTACTTTGTCCCAGCATGACAAGTCGCTGGTCGTCCCGGTAAGGCAAAGGGCGCAGCAAGAGGCCATTGACGACGCTGAAAATCGCCGTGGTCGCACCAATGCCGAGCGCCAATGTGATTACCGCAACCATGGTAAATCCCCGGCGCTTCAGCAAACTTCGCATCCCGTAGCGAAGGTCTTTGAGTAGCGATCCTAGTGGTTCCATGACAACCCTCCGAGTGAACAACGATCTCGGTAACACTTGGCAAACTTAATATGCCAAATGCAGGGTAACCCAGCTAACGCTCTTGGCGAGCTTTTTTGCAAGGAGAAGCGGATATCTTGCAGCGAAGGGACCACGACGGCGGCTAGGGATCTCAGTTTGTTCTCATTCACACCCGGTTTCAACCGGGTGACACGAAACAATTCCAAACTTACAAATAACCGTTTTAACGGTTTCTGATCGTCGCGCGTCGGTGCCCCGAGGGAAACCGTTAAAACGGTTAAGAGGTAAAGCGTCTTAATTGTGTCACCCGGTTGAAACCGGGTGTGAATGAGATGCGGCCCAAAACCAAGAGCCAACACCTTGGAACCTGAAACTTGAAACCTGAAACCTGAAACTGGAACCTGGAACTTGAAACCTGAAACTTGAAACCCTGAAACCCTGAAACCCTGAAACCTGAAACCTGAAACCTGAAACCTGAAACCACAGAGATCAATAGTCCGAGGTGTGATCTTCGGGTTTCCTCGTGAATCCTGAAATATTCCATCGGCTTTCGATGTTCTTGAAGAGCCGCAAGCTGTTGAAGTAGCCGTTGGCTCCGCCACCCGCCATCTTGGTACCTTCCTGGCCCGCCATCTTGGTACCTTCCTGACCGGCCATCTTAGTACCTTCCTGGCCCGCCATCTTGGTACCTTCCTGACCGGCCATCCTGGTACCTTCCTGACCGGCCATCCTGGTGCCTTCCTGACCGGCCATCTTGGTACCTTCCTGGCCAGCCATCTTAGTGCCTTCCTGACCGGCCATCTTGGTACCTTCCTGACCCGCCATCTTAGTACCTTCCTGACCGGCCATCTTGGTACCTTCCTGACCCGCCATCTTGGTGCCTTCCTGACCCGCCATCTTGACACTCGCAGCCGCTGAAGCAACCGACGAAGCGGAGCTGAACCGCTCATCAAATCTCACGCCCGAGGGATACTTGAACCTGGATCCCACAGGCGCGTATTCGTCCGGCAACTCACATTTACGGAGACTGACGTCGAGCAGATATTTCTTGAGGAAGTCATTCCAGGACAATCGCTCTCGCTTAATCTCTTTAGCAAACAGTGGTCGCTCTTTTGTTGTGTCTCTGGCAAACATCAAGCTCTCGTAATTCTTTCGCGATACTTCATACGCTTGCCGGGACCAGGGAAAAAATACTGAGACCCCGTTCGAGTACTGGTAATCCCCACCGCTAAAGCCGCTGAGGATTACAGCCTCCTTCAGCTCTTTCAGAACCTGCTCGCATTTCTTCTGAAGCCCTTTCAAAATCGTTGCGTCTTCACCGCCAAGCTCTTCGGCGACCAAGCCACATTCTCGATCAAGCAGTTCACAGAAATCACCAAGATCGACATTCTGATCGTACATGTACGATTGACACTTCCAATGCACCTTGAGAATCACTCGTTCCATTTGTCTGTAGATTCGACTGTCGTTGTTCTTAAAGCACCCAAGCAAAGCTTCAGACAGTTGATCGAATGCGATGGCAAGAGATCCAAACCGGCTCAAATCCCAGGCTGCCATGTCGACCGAGACGCCTCCGACAGTGTAAGCGTCCTGGCTATGGATAAATTGCTTCACGAAAAGCTCGGCCACGTTGCGAGTGTCGATATTGCGGTTCTGTTCTCGAGCTAAACAACCAAGTATTTTTGCGTAGGTCCAGCCGGCACTCGGAACACTACCCTCAGAAGAGATCATGGTCTTAGCAAAATCATTGAATTGATATCCGACCTCCAGCATGCCCATGACGCAGCTATCAAACCCCAGAATGTCGAGCTTTTGACCGAGGAGTACTGTGGTCGCAATCTCACGAGCCTCACCCATCAATTGATTTGACTCAGCGAACTGCTCTAACTCTTCTTTGGTGCGGATCAAACCCCAGAGTACCGCATAGAAGTCACTCATCTTCATCGACTTGCCTGAGGTCTCGTCCTTAAACAAACCAATGTCCTGAAAGCCGAGCGAGTGGCCGGAAAATATCAACGCGTATTTTTGAGCTCGCCGTCCAAACGTGATCTCGCCGTTGTCTTCGACTTCGACCTTATTGACGCACCAGTCAACGAAATTGAGAATTGACTTCAGGTCCGCGGCGTTCTCGTTCTCTTTCTTGACGGAATAGAGTTTGTTGGGCACTTTGTAAGTGCGGACATATCGTGGTTTCTTTGGGTTAGTGAAGTCGCAGTAAAGGGTCGGAATCGCGGGCGAGTTCCCATCGTAGTAAACGAACAGATTTGGGGTTTCAACACCTTCAGCGGCGACTTCCTTTATTTGCTCCATCGCGTAGGCCATATCGACTGAGAGATTATTATCGCCAGCCATATAGATCATGATGGTCCATTCTTTCTCACTCATTGCTGTTCTCCTTTAGCACTTAAGTAGGACGAAGTCTGCGCGTGTCTGGGTCTGCATCAGCAAGTCCTTCGCAACTGCGCGAATGATTGAGTTGAGTCTGCGGCTTTGCCGCCGCACAGTTCGGTAAGGCTGTGCCTTACCGTGAGATCAATTCTTTGGAGGCTACGCCTCCGGAGTTTCGAGGCATAGCCTCAAAGAGGGCTCGAGCCATGGAAAAGGCAGAGCCTTTCGATACTGTGCGGCGGCAAAGCCGCGAAGAATCGACCCAGCCTCATTACCGGAAACCCTTAATCAGGACAATATCTCTCGTCGCGGAAAAGCGGTAAGCTGCAATCTTGCCATCACTCGAGATGGCAAAACTATTTATGAATTCTGACTTGAAGTTAGTTAATTGTTTTGGCGCGCTGCCGTCAAGAGGTTGACTCCAAATATTTAGAATTCCAGAAGCAGTATCGAGATAAGCAATTGACCGACCATCAGGCATGCCGGCAAACGCATAAGGTTGAGCGGTGCGAGGAAGATCGATCGTTTTCACAGACTCGCCGCCTTCGGCTGGCATCATCGCCAACTTGGGTTGGTTGTTGGCGCGCTCGTCAGCGTAAAAGTACGAGATCAGCTTACCATCCGGTGACATCAACGGGAATTGAGACGGGTGGCTGGTTATTTGGACGGGGGCTCCGCCATCAATTCCCACCTTCCAAACGGTCAGCGTACCCGAACGCGCCGAGGAAAAGATCACCGACTGGCCGTCAGGAGAACATACCGGCGACTCATCTATGTAGTTGCCGGTAGTCAGTTGCTTTGGGTTGTTGCCGTCTGCATCAATTCGCCAGATATTCCGGCCGCCCGATCGATTGGATTGGAAAACCACATAGCGGCCATCGGGAGAAACGGATGGTTGCTGATCGATGAAGGCGTCTGACGTCAACTGCTTTCCTTCTGAGCCATCGCTGTTAATCATCCAAAGATCCCAATTCTCGCCGGTGCGACTCGCATAAACTAACTTCCCGCCGGGTGTCCAAGCGACGGCATCCGGAAGATTGGTTTTGAGAATCTGTCGCGCGGGCTCTTTATTTACATCTCCGGAATCCTCGTTTGGCGCAGTAATCCAAATACTGCTGGAGTTTACCTGCTGGATTGTAGCGATAGTTCCTGAATCCGAAGTCAACCCCAGGCTAACTTCTCCATAACCGTTTAAGTCGTTGGTGATCCGCCGGGCCTGTCCGCCGGGATAGGGCAGAAACCAAATCTGAGTGCCGATAGATGAAGATTCAGGCTGAGCAGTCATGATCAAACCGCTGCCGTCTGCGAGCCAGATTACTCGACCGACTCGGTCCCATTTTTCAGAACCGATGGGCCTCGGATCTCCACCTTCGATAGGCACTTCTACGACGCTCGAGTAACTGGAGCCTGTCTTATTGAAAACCCCGCAGGCGATTCGTTTTCCGTCTGGTGACCACGCCGGTCCTGAAGTGGAGAAGCCATTCGGTTCCTTGCGCACGGAAATAGTTTTGGGTTGGCCACTGCCGTCTGTATTCGCCACCATCAGCGACACGTCATCCTGGTTCTTGCGCACGAAAGCGAATTGCTCGCCGTTACGAGAGAACGTAATCGCACTGAAGACCTGGTCAAGCACTTTTACCGGAGTTCCACCCAGCACCGGAACGCGATAGAGCGTCGGTACGAAGTGGTTTCTTGCCAGCGAGGCGACGTAGTAAATCAATTCGCCGTCCGGCGAGAAAGTTGTGGCCAGGTAAAAACCGTTCTCGGGTTGAACGATCCGCACGAGGCTGTTGGTCGACACTTGTCTGAGCCATAAGCTGGATAACTGTTTCGAGTCGTTCGCGGCGCACACTACATACTTGCCATCGGGAGAGATGGAGACTTGACCATTTATGTCTTCGCCATTGAGTTTTCCGTTCGTCGTTAGGGCTGTCAGCTTGGGCGCACCTAATGGTTTAGGTTGTGTGAACAGCTTGTATAGTCCGAAGCCGGCCGCGCTTACAACCATTAGGCCCACCACGAGCAGGGCGATGGAGGCCTTCCTATAATGCTTTATGCGCGAGGCCACGAACTCTATATCTGAAAGGCCTTGCGTGTCGGCGAGATCTTCCGGGCGTACCGCCGATCTTTTGGATTCCTGCAGCGTGGTCTTTTGCTCTGCAAAAGAGCCTAGGTTCGAGTTGGTAGGCGCGACGGATGCGTTTGGCGAAACTGAACGGTTGAGTTCAGATGGCGAGGTTGGTAATGCACCTGACTCGATTCGCTGCTTCAACCGCTTTAGCTTGGCGAGCATTTCTTTCGCAGTCTGACAGCGTTCCTCACGATCTTTTGTGAGCGCTTCGGCGATAATCCACTCGAGCGGCTCGGGTACATCGGGAGCGAATCGAGTTATCGGCGAAGGCTCTTTATCGGTTATCGCAACAATGATGTGGCTCTTCGTTGCGCCCTCGAATGGCACTCGCGCTGCAATCATTTCGTAGAGCACGACGCCAAGACTCCAAACATCGGAGCGCGCATCGACCTCACGTCCAGCCGCCTGTTCCGGTGACATGTAAGCAGTGGTTCCGAGAATTGCGCCCGGTTCGGTGTTGGCGAGAGCAATCGTGGTTGCATCCGCTCCTGTCGAAGACTCTTGTTTCTCGGTTAGCTTGGCCAGGCCGAAGTCCAGTAACTTCACGATGCCGTCTGCTCGCACCATGATGTTCTCCGGCTTGATGTCGCGATGAACTATGCCGGCGGCGTGCGCAGCGACGAGTGCCGAGGCAATCTGAATAGCAATGTCGAGAACTTCGAGCAGCTTGGGCCGCAGCCGCATATGTTGTCGCAGCGTGATTCCATCGACGAACTCGGTCGCGATGAAAGTAGCGTCATCGACACGGCCAATCTGATGGACAGTAAGAATGTTTGGGTGATTAAGAGCCGAGGCCGCCTGGGCTTCCAGAATGAAACGTTTCAGCCGGCTTGGATGCGCGGCTACTTCGCCGGTGAGGAATTTTAGCGCGACTGGTCGACCAAGCTCAGTATCCTGCGCTCGGTAGACTTCACCCATTCCTCCCGCACCGATCTTGCTAATGATGCGATAGTGGGTAACCGTCGTTCCGGGGGAAAGTTCAGCCACTCGTGCTTTTTACGTCATTGCACGCCCTTGCCGCAAGAAGAAAACGGTGTGGCGGAGTAACGCAGTTGGGCTGACTTTCCGCTCGACATAATGCTGCGAGCAGGGTTTCAATAGCTCAGTTTCCAAAAGCGTGTTGGCGAGCTAACCCACAAAGCTGCGAAAGAAGAGAGGAAAGATATGCCGACCATTAGAAATGATACCGACAGAGCCAGGTTGATTGAGCGCATCGGCAAACTCAAAGGAGACGAAAAGCCGATTTGGGGCAAGATGAATGTCAATCAAATGGTGTCGCACCTGGTCCAATCAGGCGACCTGCCCTTCGTCCCCGGTTTTCCCGACAAAAGCAGTTTCATGTCGCGGACTTTTATTAAGCCGCTGGTCTTGTATGTCCTGCCGATGCCGAAAGAGGTAAAGACTTCGCCGGATATGAATCAACAGGAAAACGGGCGCAAGCCGCAGGAGTTTAGTGCTGATAAAGAACTGGCGATCAAATCAATCAATAAACTCGGTACCCTGACCGAAAATCATGAGTGCCTTCATCATCCGTTCTTCGGAAAGATGAGCGCCAAAGAATGGGCAGTCATCGCCCACAAGCATATCGATCACCATCTTAGACAGTTTGGCGTCTGAAGAAGCTATACTCGCTTAAACCCAAGCCCAAGGAGAAAGCATGGAACGCAAAGTAGCCTCCGATTATCCGCAGGAGTTGTTAGACCTATTTCACGAATACCAGCACGGCGACATCGATCGTCGCACCTTCCTCGATCGCGCCGGCAAGTTTGCGATCGGCGGTCTGACGCTCGCGGGAATTTTCGAGAGCCTGACTCCCAACTACGCCTGGGCGCAGCAGGTGCCGCCGGATGACAAACGCATCAAGGTCGGCTACGAAGTCGTGCAATCACCTGCGGGTAACGGCACGATCAAAGGTTATCTGGCTCGTCCGGCAAAAGGGAAAAAGTTTCCAGCCGTGCTCGTCATTCATGAGAACCGCGGACTCAATCCCTACATCGAGGACGTGGCGCGCCGGCTCGCGACCGCTAATTTTATTGCCTTTGCGCCGGATGGATTGACTTCGGTGGGCGGCTATCCCGGCAGCGATGAAAAGGGCGGCGCCGCCTTTCGCACGGTGGATGGAAAGAAGATGACCGAAGATTTCATCGCGGCGGCCAAGTGGCTCAAAGCGCGTCCCGATTCCACTCGCAAACTCGGCGCGGTTGGATTCTGTTTCGGCGGCGGGATGGTGAATCAATTGGCCGTGCGGCTGGGCGCTGATCTGAATGCCGGCTCTGCATTCTATGGCCGCCAGGCAGGTGTCGATGATGTCCCCAAGATCTCAGCGCCATTGTTGCTGCATTACGCCGGCAATGATCAGGGCGTCAACGCCGGCATCGCGAAATATGAAGAAGCGCTCAAGGCCAATAATAAGGTGTATGCGCTGTACATGTACGACGGCAAACAACACGGCTTCCACAACGACACCACGCCACGTTACGACGAGGCCTCCGCCAAACTTGCGTGGGCTCGCACCCTCGAATGGTTCAACAAATACCTGCGCTGACTGATCGTCATTTTTGCGACGAACTCGCATGAGGGAAAATGTTCCGTAGGCCACGGGCTTGCCCAGTGGTGACTAACGCTAGCTGCTACAAACGAGGCTTAGAGAAAGAAATCGATGCCACGGGCTCGTCCCGTGGAGTCTCACGTTTGAGGATTTCCGATACTTTGGCTGTAGCGTGAGTCTCCACCGTGCAAGCCGGTGGCATCCACTGTCTTCCGGAACCTTTTTTGTAGCAATCAACGTGAGCTTAACCACGGGACAAGCCCGTGGCATCAACACAAACGTCTCACAAGGCCGCGACTTCTTCTAAAAAACTCAGACGTGTTGATCTACGAGGATAGTGTTTCCATCCGGATCGGCAACCATAAAGCTGGCTGGGCCAGTTGAGCTTTCGTCTGCTTCCGTAATCATACTCACGCCACTTGCTTTGAGCTGGCGCTGTATTTCTCGAACGTCAGTGAATTCGCTGAGTGGTTGGGCGTCGCTGTTCCAGCCGGGGTTGAAGGTGAGAACGTTCTTATCGAACATGCCTTGAAACAAACCAATAATGTGGTCGCCATTCTTCATAATCAGCCAACCCTGCGATTGATTACCCATGAAAACTGTAAACCCCAGCTTTTCGTAGAAGACCTTCGAGGCCTCTATATCTTTTACCGCCAAACTAACAGAGAAATTTCCTAGTTCCATATTTTCCTCCTGTGATAAGACTATCCGCAGATTACGCCGATTACACAGAAAAAGAGATGTCTGCAGTTTTGAGCCAAAACATCTGTGTAATCGGTGTAATCTGCGGCTGATTAAGTTTTCGCAGCTCACCCCGGCACTCGGTTCATTGATGTCTCAAGGCCGAAGAATAGACTACTGCCCGAGTTCTGTCGTCATACTTTAGAATGATTTTCATCTGAAATTCGAATTTCGAAGTGCGGATAGCGAATTTCGCCGAGTCAACAGTAGAATGTTCGCGTCGGAAATAATGTGATTGATGAAAATCAAGCAGGAACATGGATCAGCTCTGGGTCGGGAAGGGTAGCTTGCGCCCGCCTCGAGGCGCCCCAGCATTCAAGTCTGATCTCTATGTCCTGGTGAACTGTTTTGATGATCTGGCAGCTTGAAGGCTGTTGTGACTTGAGGCGGGCGCAAGCAACCCTTCCTGACCCAGAGCTGAATGATCTGAATCGAGCTTAAGTGAAACCCTTGATCAATGTGAACCAAATGCGCAAATCAAAATCCGCAATTCGAAATTTTCATCGAGTGTTGTTGGCAGTGGCGATCATCTCTGCCATTACCAGCTCACCATACACTCATGCAAGCGGGCAGAAGGCAAGCGAGCTTAGCGGCACCTCATGGCAGCTGGTTAAGCTCCAGGCCGCAGACGAATCGACGCATGTGCCTGACGACAAGTCGAAGTACACGATTACATTTGGACGTGACGGCCGAGTGACTACGCGGGTGGATTGCAATCGAGCCAGCAGCAGCTGGAAGTCACCCAAAGCTGGTCAACTTCAATTCGGCTCATGGTCGAGGACTTCTGCGAAATGTCCCGCTGGTTCGCTTCACGACCGGATTGTTACTGAGGGTGCGAACGTGCGCTCCTACCAAATTAAGGACGGTCACCTCTTCTTATCCGGCATGGCCGCCGGCGGCTGGTACGAACTCGAGCCCTTCAAGCGCCGCTGATCCCGACCTTATCCACAGATTACGCAGATTCGAAAAAGGCAGGAGGCAGGAGGCAGGGGGCAGGAGGAGCGTAACTTTGATTCAACCAACCATCTGCGAAATCTGCGTAATCTGTGGATAGGCAGTTAGCTATTGTCGTTTCAGACCTATCTGTTCGAACGGAACGTTTCCGATGTGGTACTTCTGCCAATCTTTGTAATCGAAGTGCCACCACTCGGCTTCATACACAGTGAAGCCTTCCCCTTCCATGGCTTCGCGCAGAAGATCGCGGCGCCATCGTTGCAGCGAAGTTCCGCCCGGATAATTTGGGTACGCCCGGTCAGTCGTCTCGTCGTACGTGCTCACCATCTCAACGGGTTTTCCCGTCTTCAGGTCATAGAGCGTAATGTCAACGGCGCAGCCGCGGTTGTGACGCGAACCCTTCGAGGGATCGGCGACGAAGAGCTTCTTATCCGCAGGCGTTGCTTCCCAAAACACTTTAGTAACGTACCAGGGCCGGTACCCATCATGAACGAGCAAGCCATAACCGGACGCTTTGAGTTTTCGATTGACGCGAACGAGGGCTTCTGCGGCTGGACGTTGCATGAAAGCGCGCGCCTGAGAATAGAAAACCGTCCCAAACAAATTGTTAGTGGTGGCGTAGCGGACATCAAGTTTAATGGTACGGTCGAGTTTTCGCAGTTCAACCAGATCTGTAGTCAGAAAATCTCCGGTTTCATTCGGAGGCTCAGCCGTACGTGCTTCTTTGATGAGGAGAGGGACCGGGCGCAGGGGTTGAACTTTTAGTTGAGTCGCGCCCTCCTCGGGTCCCAACGGTTTGCGTTTGTATACAAGTTCGGCCAATGCCACTTGTGTCACGCGCCCGCGGACATCGCGCGAAAACACCACGCGCTGGCCCTTGTGACTGGTAGAGCTGTCAAACTCAAATAAATCTCTTTTGAGTTCTTGTAACGGAGCGAGTTCAGTTCGTTTGAATAGCGCCCAGAGTTTTCCGTCCTTTTCAAGGACGATGACGATCTCGCTGTCGCGAACATACTCGCCAAGCAACGGTTTCCATCGAGCCGGAGCGGCTGAAGGTTTAGCGGTATTCCAGGCTGGACCACGACCAACTGGCGGCGGAGAAAGCCGATTGCTTGTGCTCGCGCTGATCGCGATCGCGGTCGCGAGCACCGCGGTTAGCGCTCTGGTTAATGACGGTTGCATCGCTTTTTTCACAATAAGCTCTCCTGAACGTAGTGTCCTGAGTTGGAGTGCGGTGACCTGTCACCGCTTTGCTCTGTGGCGGCTTGACGCCACGTGGTTCCGTAATGTTGGGCATTTTCACATGATCAGCTGCGACAGGTCACAGCGACCAAAGCGCCGACAGATCGGCGCACTCCAAATCTTCACTTCGCCTTTACTGGAAGAGAGATGTAAGAAGCGGTCTGGCCCGAACGAAACACTCGCTGCGTTGCGGGCTGAAAGTCAGTCTCTTTTGCCAGGTAAATGTTCGGGACAAATCTTTGCGGATTTCGATCGTATAGTGGGAACCAGGTACTTTGAACCTGCACCATTATTCGGTGGCCTCGAAGGAACGCATGATTGTTAGTGTGAAGATCGATTGTGTACTCGACCACATGGTTTGCCGGAATAGGCTCGGGCTTGGTGAACGAGTTGCGAAAACGTCCGCGCAGGATTTCGTTGGCTATCATCAGTTGATAGCCTCCCATCTTTGGATCCTTGGGATAGCTCTCCGGATAAACGTCGATCAGCTTTACCACCCAATCACTATCTGTGCCTGAGGTTGAGGCAAAAAGATGCGCAACGATGTCGCCCGCGATGACCGTGTCATCCTTCAACGGCTCGGTTTCCCAGGTCAGCACATCGGGACGATGCTCAACAAAGCGTTGGTCCTCCAACAGCCAGGTCGACCAGCGCGAGCCGCCCCGCTCAGCCGGATTGTAAGTGGGCTCGATGGGGCGCGGCCGGTAAGGAACAGGGTGTGCTGGATCCGAAACGTAGGTGTCGTAAGAGTTGAGAGTGGCATGGGCATCTTGCCCGTGGTTCACGACATGGGCGGGACGTGATGTGGCACGGGCATCTTGCCCGTGGTTCACGACATGGGCGGGACGCCCATGCCACGCTCGCCCCGTTGAGGAAGGTCGATCGAATGAAAGCTGGCCCCTCTCGCGAAAGTAAAGCTGGCGCTGAGTGACGTTAGCGCGCGGCGGCCAGCCGTCGAAAGAAGTCCATTGATTGGAGCCCGTCTCGAACGTCAGCGCTTCCGGCTGCTTCAGTTGCCCCTTGTCTTTAAGATAGTAGGCAAACCACGGATGAAAAATCTCGGCGCGGAAGTACTGACTAACCGGGCTGCCAAAGTCGATGTTGCCAAATTTGTCACCAGTGAGACGATTCCAACCGCCGTGATTCCACGGACCTGCGACCAGATAGTTGACATGGCTCGTATCGGTTTTTTCCAACAGCTCATATGCCTTAATCGGACCGTAGAAGTCTTCCTGGTCCCACCAGCCCGCGACATGCATGATGGGAACAGTGACCTTCTTGAGCTGGTTAGCTAACGCTTGCTGCTGCCAGAATTGATCGTAGTTCGGATGCGAAACGAAATTATTCCAGGTAGGTATTTTCCCGTGAAAATATCTGGCGTCCGCGTTCGAAAGCGGCCCCAGGCGAAGATACCATTGATAGGTATCGTAGCGATCAAATTCGAAGTTGGTAGTCAGATTTGATGACTCGAGTGAAAAGCAATACTCAAAACCATAGCTGAGTCTGAAGGCGCCGTTGTGATGAAAGTCGTCGCCAAGAAACATATCGGCCGGAGTCGCTTCTTCAACGACCGCCTTCAGCGCCGGATGAGGTTCGAGGACCGCCATAACCACGAGCCAACCCGGATAAGAGGTGCCAAACATTCCGACGCGTCCATTGTTGTTTGGCACATTCTTAATTATCCAGTCGATCGTATCGTACGTATCTGTACCTTCATCGATCGCCTTGGCATTGCCCGGCTGGCGCAGCGGACGAAGCATGACAAACTGTCCCTCTGACTTGAACCGGCCACGGATGTCCTGAAAGGCAAAGATGTAGGAGTCTTCAATCAACTCCTTCAAAATACCGCTCGGGAAGACTCGATAGAGATTGCTAATCCCATAAGGCGTGCGGTTGAATAGAATCGGTAGCGGCCCATTGTGAGACTTCGGCACATAGATGATTGTATGCAGCTTCACGCCGTCGCGCATCGGAATCATTTCTTCGATCTTATTGAAACCGGCCGGCGGATCTGGCGGCTCGCTGGTCTGGGCGTGAAGAAGCAAAGGGAAGAGAAACAGGACAGCACTCGATTTGAGCCACACGCCTAAGCCGCGAGTTATTCTGGTGATCATCGAGCTCTCCCAAACTAAATGTACTGCAGGCTGCCAGCCTGCAGCTTGCTTGACTGGCAATCTTCCAAGAACAGGCTGGCAGCCTGTTCTACATTGTTGTTCGTTTGATTTTGCCGGGCCCCCACAAGGCCTTTCCGGGTTTTGCGCCGGTGTGTTCGCCGTCTTTCAGCACTTGAATATACTCAGCAAAGATCACTCGTACGTAGTTTATTTCGGCCACAGATGAACAGGGAGTAACACAGATTTGAAATTCGGATTTATTCAGATCCCTTATCCGTGTTCATCTGTGGCTTAAAGTCTAAAACGCTCACCACTCAGTCAACGTCTGTGGAAGTTAAGTATGTTATTGCCCTTAACGCGACTCTGATCTCAATCGCATCTGGCTAGTCGCTTTCTCTGCGCTGCTGTACTTCTTCATCAAATCCATTGCTGTGTCCGCCAGCTTGAAAAGGTGAGGGTGGGCGCGATTACCGTTCGTCAGGATTGCGAACCCGAGCTTGTGATCGCGATTGCCCAGCAGGAAAGCTGTGTAGCCGGGCACACTCCCGCTGTGCGCGAAGTAACGATCGCCGTTGCGCACTTCGGTCCACCAGGTCAAGCCAAAGCCGGCTGTTTCATTTCCCCAAATACCCTCAATGCCGCCTTTGAATTGATCGTATTGGCGAGTGAACACCTGCTCAAGGGTCTGCTCGCTGATGAGTCGTTTGTCTTTGTATGCGCCGCCATTGAGATTGGTGATTAACCAGTTGGCTTGATTCAGCACCGTGCCATAAACAATACCGGCTGGCCAGACCGAGGCTTTGAGTCGTACAGCGCCTACTTGACTGCCGGTCTTTTCATCGAACGTATATGGAATTGCGAGTCTCTCGTCCATGTCCGGTCGCGGCTCAAATGCAGTACTGGACATTTCCAGAGGCGTGAAGATGTGTTCCTGAATGTATTGCTTGTAAGGCACGCCCGAAAATTTTTGCACGAGGTAGCCCACCAGCGTATAAGCCGTGTTTGAATACTCCACTTTAGTCAGGGGCGGCTTAGTTACCTTGAGTGACTTGCGCAAATAATCTTCGAGTGATGGGGGTACAGTGTCCCCCCAAACCGGGAATGGTCCGAAATCAGTAGGCAAACTCGAGGTGTGCGTTAATAAGTGGCGAAAGGTGATTGGATGCTGTGGGTCTTCACCCTCGATCTTGAACTCGGTGAGGTGTTTATTTACCGGATCGTCGAGTTTGAATTTTCCGAGCTCCATTTGCTGAAGCAGCGCGAAAGTCGACATCGCCTTGAACGTGGAGCCAATCAGATAAACCGTGTTCGGAGTTGCCGGAGTTCGCGCCCAAAGGTTTGAATATCCATAAGCATTGGTCCAGATCACCCGATCACCTGAAATCAAAGCGATGGATGCCGATGGGATATTACCGGCCAGTAAGGCGCGTCGAATCTCAGGCTCGAGTTCGGCAACAACACGATCGATGTTTACTGTCTGCCCACTTGCCAGCGTGCCAAGAACGAGGATGGATAGGGCCAGAATGACGGCGCGGAACGCGTGCTTGCTCGAAGGTTTCATAATGAATTGTTTCTGTCGAAAGATCGTTATTGGCTGCGATTCGTTCGAGGTTTAGATACTCGATCAATCGGAGCTGGTCTGGGCACTCTGTGCGTTGGATTCTGTTCGAGCAGCTTCATCGCTTCCTGCACCGCGCGCTCGATCTGCGGATCGCGTCCATTGATAACCGCTGCGGGAGTATATTCAACTTCGATATCCGGCCGGACCCCTTCATTCTCTACACTCCACTTGCCTGAGAGATCGTAAAAGGCGAGGATTGGCGCCGTGATGCCGTTGCCATCAATAATCGCTGGAACTCCCAGAGTGCCGACCAGTCCGCCCCAGGTGCGGGTGCCAACCAATGGACCAAGCTTTCGTTGATGGAACATATACGGCAGCGCATCGCCTCCGGAACCAGCGAACTCATTAATGATCATCACCTTTGGTCCATAAATGCCTGCGGTGGGTGAAGTCGTAGGCTGGCCGTCACGTTGCACGAAGTAACCCATGAGTTTTCTATCCAACTCGTTCACGATGTAATCGGCGACCTGACCGCCGTGGTTGTAACGCTCATCGATGATGGCGCCTTCTTTGTCCTGTTGGGCGTAGTAGTAGCGTGTGAAGTATGTGTAACCAGGACCTGCCGTATTAGGCAGCCAGACATAAGCCAATCGACCCTTGGAAAGCTTATCTACAAGCCGGCGATTGTCTTCGACCCACGCGCGAGTTCGCAGACCATCATCGCTTGGAACTGGAGTGACGGTGATGACCTTCGAACCTTCCAACGATGGATTCTTGCCCACACGAATGAGTGTTTGCCTTCCGGCTGTGCCTTCGAACATGCTGAAAAGATTTGTCGGCGGCGCCAGGGCACGGCCGTTCACTTCCAGAAGATAATCACCCTGGTTGACCTGTATGCCTGGTGCGCTCAGCGGCGCTCGCAGATCCGGATTCCAATTCTCGCCGGTATAGATGTGTTTGATTCGATAACGACCGTTTTCGATTGCGAAGTCCGCCCCCAATAAGCCGACTGAAACCGGATCTTCGCTCGGCACATCTCCGGCTCCGATCATGTAAGAATGTCCCACCGTCAGCTCGCCGCCCACCATGGCAACGAGATAATTGAGGTCGGCCCGATGGCCCACATAAGGAAGCAGCACGCGATACTTTTCGTAAATCGCTTGCCAGTCGTTTCCATGGAATTTTGGATCGTAGAAATACTCGCGCTGAATGCGCCAGTTCTCACGATAAATCTGCGCCCACTCGGCTCGCGGATCAACGCGCATTTCCAGCTGCGCAACGTTAAGGGGACCATCGCCGACCTTTACCGGAGCGGGGCGATCGGTTGGCACGATTCCCCAGTTCGCTGCCGTGCCCTGGTAGAGGAGCTTCTTTTTGTCGCTCGAGAGCGAATAGGAACGTATGCCCTCGAGGAACGGCGCGGCAGCTCGATCTCTGAGCTGGTATCGTTGCAAGCGAAGCGATGGCACTCCTGGCGCCGTTGGTTCCGTGTAATAGAAAGTTCCGGCAGCCCCCGCCGTCAGGTTGCCATAGTCACCAACGGGAATGTTGACGGCGAGTATTCGCTGGCCGATGCCCTCGAAATCGATACGAACATTCACAATACGCGAAGGCGGCGGAGTAGGCGGAGGCGGTTGCGCGGGCGGCGCTTCAGGAGGCGTTGGGGGTTTAGGCGGCTCATCTCCAGTCTCCGGCAAAAGAGGCGATGGTTCGCTCGCGCCGAGCACAGTCAAATAGATCGCGCGACGCACGGGACGATCAATCGAACTCATCTCCAACCAGCCAGTACTCGGCCCAAAGTTCGTGCTCGCCATGAAATAGAGGTACTTTCCTCCAGCGTCAAAGGCGGGCGTGATTGAGTCTGCCAACCCATCAGTGACTTGATGAGTCTTCTTGTTGGCCATCGAGTACACGAAGATTGCTCGGAGATGGCTCGGTAAATTCTTCGAGTAACTGATCCACTTTGAATCAGGCGACCAGGTAGCATCAAAAGAACGGATAGGATCGGGATAATTATCACTGTCGATCTTCGTGGCGTTGCCGCCAGCCACTTCGATCGTCCAGAGATTTCGGTGATTATCCTGAAGCAAAATCTGTGTTCCGTCGGGCGACCATTCCGGCGCCGAAAAATACGCTGTCGATGGGAGCGCCAGCGCTGTTGGCGCCGTTACACCCAGCGGATCTCCCAGCATGAGTTGATATTCGCCGCTGGTGTCCGACAGCCACGCGAGGCGAGTGCTGTCAGGAGACCAAACCGGGCTGCGATCGTGGGCGCCCGAACTTTGGGTGAGGTTGCGATAGTCGCCCTTTTCCGCCGGCACTGTGAAGATGTCACCGCGTGCTTCAAAGGCTGCGCGCACACCAGTCGGCGATAACGAGGCGCCGCGGATCATACTCGCCGCCTTTTTGAATTGCGGGCGCGCCCAGGGCAGATCTCCGGTTACTTCAATGTTGAGTTTTTGAGCTTTGCCGGACGCAGCATCGACGAGATAAATATAGCCGGCCTGTTCGTAGACAATCGCGTCACGCCCGGCTGAGGCAGTCATGATGTCAAAGTCATCATGCGTAGTAAGCTGCTTAACCAGCCTGGTGTCGGTGCTGTACGCGAAGAGGTTCGTGGTGAAATTACGATCGGAAAGAAAGTAGATCGTATTGCCAATCCACATGGGCGATGAGTCATTGCTATTGTCCCAGGGAAGTTTCTCAACCGCATAGTCACTGAGATTCATTATCCAGATTGGATGGGTTCGGCCGCCACGATGATGCCGCCACATGCTGGTCTCGTACCAATCAGGGATAAAGGCGGTGGTGAATTCCTCGTAAGCCAGGCGACGGCTATCAGCTGAATAGGATGCGTTGAAAGCGCGTGGCATCGGCAGCGGCTCAGGAAATCCGCCCTCGACGCCAACTGTCCAGAGGCGAACGAACGATTGCACTGGAGCAGTGTCGCGACCCGATGCGAAGATCACGCGACGACCATCGGGTGTCCAGCCTCGGACGCGATCGGCGGCGGGATGAAAAGTCAGTCGCTTCGGGTCACCACCTGCGGTTGGCGCTAAATAGACGTCTGTGTTTCCAGCAACGGTAGAAGTGAAAGCGATCTGCGAACCATCGGGTGAGAAACACGGATCGAGTTCGACGCCCTGAGTTGAGGTGAGGCGTCGCGCCTGCCCACCGCTGCGGGCAACAACCCAAAGATCGCCTGCATACTCGAACGCAACTGAGTCGCGACTTACTGTTGGATGCCGGAGCAATCGTGTCCCCTGGCCGAAAGAGATACCGAAAGCCGTCAGGCAAAACAGGACCCCAAGGGTCCACCGTCGCGTGTTCATAAATAGCCTCCCAAAGACCGCCCGCTGTTTCGTTTCAGGCGGAGAATAGTTCCTGGAGAAGTAAAGTGGATTGGGTTTCGCCAGATGCAACGTTAATAACATACTTGACTCACAGGGGTTCGATTGAGCGATTGAGCGATTGAGCGATTGAGCGATTGAGCGCCACCACGCGCGCCAGTCAGTACCGCCTGTGTTAGCAGGTGGGTCCCAGCCTCTCAACTAACCCGATAATTGTGCCGCTCGTTAGGCCACACGTATGTCATGCGAATGAGCCTCTTGCAAAACTCCTCTTATTCACACCCGGTTTCAACCTGGTGGTAACGCTGCCGCGGACGCTCCAACCGTTTCAACGGTTTCGGTGCATTGTTGGCGGCGGAAACCGTTGAAACGGTTATTGTTTTTTCGTGCCTTACCCACCCGGTTCAAACCGGGTGTGAATGAGAGGAGTTTTGCAAGAGCCTCTTAAGCCAAACTTTAGAACTCGATTCTGAATCCAATCTGTCCTTCGCGTCCCGGAAGCACCTGCTTCAAGGCGCCAAACGTGAGGTTAGCATTCGTAGTCGTGGATTCGACCGCCGCAGGATTTCTGCGATTCAACAGATTGAAGAATTCAAACAGGACCTGGGCCTTGACGCGCTCGCCTATTTTGAATCGCTTTGCAAAACGCATATCGAAATCAACGTATGCCGGCGCGGTGAAGGCATTTCGGCCCGGCGTCAAATCGATGCCATTAAAAGTTCCATCACCATCAGGATCTACGTTCGAGCCGGTGCGGCTGAAATGAAATCCGCTCTGCGCTCGAAAGATGCCGCTGAGATGGACTTGCCACGGAAGCTCGAGCAGTCCGTTGAGTTGAAACGTGTGATTGAGTGAGAGATCCGATGGTCCCTTATCCCGATCAGGACCGTAAACAAATGTATTTGCCTGTTGTACCAATCTGCCGTTGGTCCTCGTATAAGGACCATTGGCGTTTGTCATTACAACTCCATTTTCAGTACTGGAGACCACCGGCGCAATGCCTATGAAGCTGTCTGAAGGAAGCGAAAAGATGCCAAGTTGGTTGTCAGTCTCTCGAGCCCAGCCATAGTGTCCGTTCAAGATGAATCGGTGGCTAAGACGCTTGTTAAAGCCGACGATCAAGGCGTCGTATTCGCCTTTGTACCACGGTCCGAAAGTGTTTATCGCTCCCGCGGTAAAGGGCGGCAGGAAGGTGCGCGCTCCGGTGCGCGACACAAACGAAATATTCGATTCTCGCTCACCCAGCAGATTGTGCATTGTTCGATGATAGTAGTCGGCTTGAACAACCAGGTCTCTCCCGATCTCTCGCTGCACGCCGATGCTGAAACTGTTGGTATACGGTGTGGCAAAAGTGCTGTCGATGGTGGTCGGCAGAATCTGTGCCGGAATGGCGGCATGAGTCAACGCGCCAAACGGTCCCCAGAAAAAGAAACCAGCCGCCTTTCCTACGGCGGTGCTCGCAGCATCAGCGTACTGCTGCGGCGACAGACCGGAGAGCGTTTGAATATTGGAAATATTAATTACCGCGTTCGCAGGAATTAGAGCGTGTCCCGCCGAAACCACTTTGTTGAGCCGATCAATTCCTATGAACAGTTGTGAAACACCGCCCGAGAAACTTGCCGGACATGCCACATTGCCGGAGGTGATCTGCGCATCCGTTAAGTTGGGCGATACGCAAAGGCCTCCCGGGAATAATGACGCGTCGATCGCGGCTACAGCCAAAGTCGGCACGCCATAAAATCCTCGCGGAAATGAAAACGGTTGAACGACTCTTCGATCAGCGCCGCCAAAGAATGGGACGTCGCGCGTTAGACCCAATCGATACTGATCGTAAAAGCGCCCCCAATGTCCGCGTACTACTGTCCCTGGCGTTGCCTGCCATGCAAAACCAATGCGTGGCGAAAAATTGTCGTTTTTCTGAAACGCCGAGTCATAATCCCAGCGTAGGCCCAGGTTCAACGTTAGATTGTGGAAAAGCTTCCAGTCGTCTTGAACGAATAGCGCGTTATAGTTATTCCGCAAATGAATTTCGTTGGCAGTGGCACTTAATCCAGCAGCGGTGGTGACTGTGAAGAAGCCGGAATTGATGGGTCCGTACGTGGCAAAGTCACTGACGGTGGCAAAGAGCTGAAGGTTTTGAATCTGCGACTCCATGCCATCAACTCTTGTTCGCAAAAAATTCCATCCGAACTTCACATTGTGAGCGCCCATGAGCTTGCCCACGTTGGCTGATAGCGATGTGTACTTCTGATCGAGGAATGACGCCGACGTATTATTTCCAAAAGCGACCGATCCCAGATCACCAAAGAGCCCACCCGTGTTGTTGGAGCTGAACACCTGAAACGTGGTCCCCGCTCCAGCATTAGGATGTGAAGGACCGGAGTTTGATCGGTCACCGCGATATCCGCCGCGCAGAGTTACTATCCATGGACTAGCTTGATCACCAACAAGTACTGTGTCGGCAAATCCCAGCAGTAAGCTGCGAACGCTGGTGTCGTTTCGTCGCGACGGCAAACTGTTCGCTGCCGAGAGCGGCAGGAACTCTTTGACTACGCCATTGGTGTAATTCACTTCCTGCAACAGCCGATGACGCCCGGCTTGTTCATCCAACTTAAAGAAGCCCCGCGTCTCGCGAGTCCGTGAGGCGTTGTCGAATGGTGTTTCGAAGTTGCGCAGGAGCTGATCGACCTGCGTATTTCCAGTCCTGGGAAATGTAAAGTTAAGTCTCCGATTCTCAGTAATGCGCTCACCGGAACCGAAGAAAAAGGCCTTGTCCCTGACGATTGGCCCGCCGGCCGCCAGACTGAAGTCATACCTGTGCAGCGCCGGAGCGTTGGTTAAAGTTGGATCTAACGAATTTGATGAATCGAAAGCGTCATTGCGATGAAACAACGACCCAACGCCATGGTATTCGTTGTTGCCGCTCCTGGTGATGACGTTGATTATTGCACCTGATGCCTGACCAAACTCCGCTTTGTAGCCCGTAGTCAGTACCTGGAATTCTGCAATCGTCTCCTGATTAAACTGAGCAGCGGCGCCTCCATCGACAGTGTTCTTGTTCGGCTGGCCGTCGATCATGAAGTTATTGTTTCCAGCACGCTCGCCCAGCACAGGGGTCGAGTTGTCACTACCGACGTTAGCCTGGCGGTTAATTACGGCGCCCGGAACCAATTGTAGAAGATCGAGATAGTTGCGTCCGTTGACCGGCATCTCCTGGATTTGTCGCGGTGTGATGGTGCTGCCGGTCGCAGCAGAAGTGTAATCAATCAAAGCCGTCTCGGCGGTAATACTGATCTGCTCCTTCACCTTACCGACCTCAAGCTGAAAATCGAGCGTCAGAGTTCGATTGACCGTCAGCTCAACATTTTGAAAGGTGCTGTTAGAAAAACCGGTGCGCGAGACTGTGACGGTGTAAGTACCGGCTGGTAGAGCAGCAAGTCGATAGAATCCGTTTTCGTCGCTTGAGGTGGTGCGTTCCACAGCCAAAGTAGATGAGGTCGACTTTATTTCAGCACCGCTGACCACAGCGCCTTGAGGGTCTTTAACTGTTCCCTCGATATTTGAGGTCGTCTGCGCTACAGCGGCCATGCAAAAAAGGAGACATCCAATACACAAGCCAAGCATGATTTGTGTGATCCTCATCCTCTCACCTCCATAAATTTGAGTTACCGCCCTGTATGTGTGTCGCGTTTCTTACTGCAAACGCTGCAAAATGTCAATAGTGCGACAGATGCTGCATAGAGTTCTTGCTTCGTGAATTCTGATTTGCTATCTTGCGGCGCCATGCAGTCCGTTTGAATTCGAGCCTGAGCCAGTTAACAGCCTCTTGCTGGTTCTGAACCGTTCTCTCCGATCGGCGGCTCGTTTTCGTGGGACAATGCGAGTTTGAGATCGTTGACTTTGGAATATGGTGATTGATGCTTCTGAACTGACAGCCGTGCAGTCGCTCATTGAGCGGGGACATGAAGAGACTGTGCAAACGATTCGCCGCTTAGTGGAAATAGAATCTCCATCCGGCGACGTGCAAGGCAGTCTGCGCGTCAACGAACTATTGGAAAGCGCGGCTCGAGCAATCCCTTCAGTTAATTCAATCGAAAGAGTTGCTACGCCAGATTGCGGCGAACATCTTCTGATACGCGCCTTTTGCGGCCAAGGCAACACGACTCCCGGAACATTAATAATCGGCCACACAGATACTGTTCATCCGCGCGGGACGCTAAGCGCGCGCCAGGGGATTCGCACAGAAGGCGACCGGCTTTACGGTCCGGGAGTTTTCGACATGAAAGCCTCCTGTGTGATGGCCATCGAGGCGCTGCGATGCTTAACCACTGCTGAGCTCTCGCCACCAAGACCGATAACGTTGTTGTTGACCTGCGACGAGGAGATTGGCAGCGCCACCGGTCGTCCCTTAGTCGAACGCGAAGCAAAGCAGGCTGCACAAGTGTTAGTGCTTGAGCCGCCCGCACCCGGCGGCCGCGTGAAGACTGCGCGTAAAGGCGTAGGCGGGTGGACTGTGACGGCGCATGGGATCGCTGCGCACGCAGGGTTGGAACCGGAAAAAGGCGCCAGCGCCATACTTGAGCTGGCGAGGCAGACGGAACGTTTGCATTCGATGAACAATCCCGGCCACGGCACTAGCTTCAACGTTGGTGTGATTCACGGCGGAACGCGCAGCAATGTTGTGGCAGAGCAGGCTGATATGGAGGTTGACGTTCGCTTCAGCGAAAGGGAAGAAGCTCGCAGAGTCGAGGATCTGATGAACACGCTGACTCCTTTCGACCACCGTGTTCGACTCACCATCAAAGGCGGCATCAATCGTGGACCACTCGAGCGGACGGCTGGAGTTATCAAACTATTTCATCAGGCACGCGAGATCGCGGCACGAATCGGATTTGATTTGAAAGAATGCTCGGTAGGCGGAGCCTCGGACGGCAACTTTGCGGCGGCCCTTAATGTGCCGGTACTTGACGGGCTTGGTGTTGACGGCGACGGCGCGCACGCTGCTCACGAACACATCCTGTTGCGCGACATCACCCCTCGCACGGCAATGCTCGCAGGTTTAGTCGCCACGCTTTAGTTTCGAGCATTTGGGGTTACACAGCCATTGTCGGGATCTTTAGTTATGAACCTACAACTCGAGCGCATTGAACTCCGCGAAATTGAGCTGCCGCTCAAGTCGCCATTCGAGACGAGTTTCGGACGCACCACCCAAAGGCGAATCCTGATCGTCAAGGTGTTGAATCAGGACGGAGCCTCCGGCTACGGCGAATGCGTCGCGGGCGAGACACCATTCTTCAATCACGAAACCATAGACACAGCGTGGCTGATTACAACGAGATACATTGTGCCACTGCTAGCTTCGGCCCAGGTCGATAGCGCCGCGCAAGTAAACGATGCGCTCGCTCCCATTCGGGAAAACCGCATGGCCAAAGCCGGAGTCGAAGCAGCGATTTGGGACCTGGAAGCGAAGTTGGCTGGACAACCTCTCTGGCAGCATATTGACGGCGCCCGAGAAGAAATCGCCTGCGGCGTCTCGATAGGATTACAAAGTTCGACTGGCGTCCTGCTCGACAAAATAAGAAGCGAAATTGAGAGCGGCTATCAACGAATCAAAATCAAGATCAAACCGGGCCGGGATGTTCAATTGGCGGCGGCAGTCCGCAAAGAGTTTCCCAACATCACTCTTTCTGTTGATGCAAATTCTGCTTACAGACTAGAAACTGACTCGGCTTTGCTCAAGGGGCTTGACGAGTACAACCTCCTGATGATCGAACAGCCGCTGACGCCGGGCGATCTCCTGGACCACAGCAAGTTGCAACGAGAACTGCGCACGCCGATCTGTTTGGACGAGTCGATTGGATGTTTGGCGAACGCGCAGCATGCACATGAATTGGGCGCCTGCCGAATTATTAATATCAAACTCGGACGTGTCGGCGGCTTTACGGAAGCGAAGGCGATCCAGCACTTTGCGCAAAAACACGGCATACCCGTGTGGTGCGGTGGGATGCTCGAAGCTGGGATCGGGCGCGCACACAACATCGCCCTCTCGACGCTACCCGGTTTCACTTTGCCCGGCGATGTGTCGGCCTCCTCAAGATATTGGGATGAAGACATCATCGAGCCACCCGTCACCGTGAGTCCCGCGGGCACTATTAAAGCGCCATCGGGACCGGGGATCGGTTTTGAAGTTAACGAAAAACGCATTGAGGCTTTGACGGTTCGCAGAGAAACTGTTTATCTCTCCTCGTAGTGAGAATTATCGAGGAGGTTTAAGGATAACCATGAAAGGTAGTTCAGCAGTTTTGCTTAAGAAGACAAAGCCCGATATCAGAGCGATCACACGACTGGTGCCGCCGAGCGGAAACCTGGTGCAAGGTCAATCAGAGTTGGCTATCAACCCAGCGCTGTCTCGCGCTGCGAGTGAGATAATCTCCGCCAGTCAGAATCACTACAGCCCCGCTGAAGGTGTCACTGAGTTGCGCAACGCAGTGGCTGAAAAGATCGCCAGGTTCAACGGTATCCCAGTCGATCCGAAGACGACGCCGTTGGAACTATTAATCACGCCCGGCGCGACTGGAGGTTTAGTCGCGATAGCGCGTACTTATCTCGAGGGTGGCGCTGCGCTTGTTTTTGAACCTTACTATCCTTATCACCGGCGAATTCCCGAAGAGTTGGGCGGACGCACGGAAGTCTTGCAACTGCACGGCGAGAACCTTGAATTGGACGGCGATGAACTGCGCGCTCGCTGTCGCGAGTTAAAAGATCGTCATCCATATCCTTTGCGCGCCATTATCACTTGCACTCCCGTCAACCCGACGGGAAAAGTCTTCCGGAACGATGAGCTGGAAAAGATTGCTGCCGCTTGCAAGGAATTCGACCTGCTTTGTATCGCGGATGAAGTGTACGAACACTATGTCGTCGGCGAGAGAACCCACACTTCTATCGCTACGCTCGACGGTATGCGTGAGCGCACGATCACGGTCAACTCGTTCTCGAAATCCTGGAATATCTCAGGTTGGCGACTCGGCTATGTGTTCGGAGACGGCAAGCTGATCGCGCCTCTCAACAATGTCAACAACGTTTTTTATGTCTGCTCGCCAACGCCGCTGCAACGAGCGCTTTCCACTGTGCTGATATCGCAGCCGCACTACTACACTGAATTGCGCGACCGCTTTACCGCGAAACGACAGTTTGCGGCTGAAGCGCTCGAGCGTGTCGGATTTCAAGTTTACGATTCGGGCTCAACATTTTATCTATGGGCTCGCATACCGGACGGCTACGGGGATGCGATGGAGCTCAATGAGTTGTTAATCAAATCCGGCGGAGTGGCGGGAGTTCCGGGTAGTGCCTTTGCCGACAGCGACGAGTACGACAACTACATGCGTTTTTGTATCGCGCGCGAAGACGAGATTCTCAGCGGCGCGCTGAGTAAGCTACAACGAACGATCGAAGAGAGTCGCCGGTAATTTGAGAGCCCAATTTGGAGTGCGCCGATCTGTCGGCGCTTTGGTCGCTGCGACCTGTCGCAGCAGGGTGGGAGAATGCCAATGGGAAAGCGGCGCTGCGTCAAGCCGCCGCGGGCGAAAGCGGTGACAGGTCACCGCACCCCAAAACATTCGGTAGATTGAGATATGAAACGTACGAACTCCCGCGAAAAGATTAAGAGCACTTCATCCGCTGCGAATGATCGCAACGGCGGCGTTTCCCCCAGCGCCCTCGAAACACGCTTTGCTGAAGCACGGAATCAGCTCAACGCAAGACGCCAACGTTTGGTGCGTGCCATTCTCGATTCCGCCGATGAGACCTGCTTTTTGTCCTCGCGCGAGATGGCCAAACGCTTTCACATCGACGCAACCACGATCCTGCGCACCACTCAGGTCCTGGGCTACGGACGTTTCGCCGACTTTAGCGCCGACCTGCGCCAACATTTCGTATCCCGAATCAATCCTTACACGGTACTGAAGGCTGCCACCAAAGAGAAGCGCAGCGTTGCGGATCACATCGATCAATCTTTGGAGAAGGCCATAGATAATCTCGACGTTCTAAAATCGGATTTGGCCAGGGAGGGCGTTATTAACCTGGCCAAATTGATAAAACGCTCACGTCGCGTTTTGGTAGTTGGCTTGGACTTTGCCTCTTCACTTTCTTATTACCTGGCTTATGGACTGCTGGCGCTGGGAATCGACGCGGAAGCTCCAATAGGTAGCAGCGGAAATCTTCAATACAAAGTCGAACTCTTGTCCTCCAAAGATGCTCTGGTAGCTATCAGTTTCGGCCAGTGTTTGCGAGACACGGTCGAATCAGTCTTGCGGGCCAAAAAGCAGAATGTGCCAACGTTCGGAATCACTGACGGTCACACGTCACCGATCGCGCGTTACTGCGACGCTCACCTTATTACACCGGTGGTCAGCCCTTCATTTCTAAATTCGTATGTTGCCCCGATGGCTGCCATCAGCGCAATTCACGTGGCTTGCGCGCATCTTGACCCAAAGCGCTCGCTGAATCGTCTCAGGCCTACTGATCGAGAGTATGCCGCCGGTCATCGCTGGTATCGCGAGCCCAAAGGCGACGGAGACTTGACCTAAAAGATAAAAACGATCTTTGGCCTTTGATCTTTGGTCTTTGTGCGTGAGCGGCATTCACCTTGACGCGTTCCTTAAGGACACCTTTCGGAATCGCCACAAACAATTAATAGGTTCAACTACAAAGATCTAAGACCAAAGTCCAAAGACCGCTTCTTACATCTGTGTAATCTGTGGATAGGCGGTTCGCATTTCTTTTTCCTTGGCGGGGAATCGGGAGTGAGTCTAAACTTCCGCCATGCTAAATGATCTTTCCTACGCGTTTCGCACGTTGCGCAAGAGCCCTGTATTCACAATCACCGTAGTCATCACTATCGCGCTCGCGATCGGCGCCAGCACGGCGATCTTTAGCGTCACCAACGGCGTGCTGCTGCGGAAACTTCCTTACAAAGATCCGGAGCGACTGGTTCTCGCCTGCAGCGACATGCAGAAGCGGAACGTGAAGGACTTTCCGCTTTCCAACGTCGACTTTCTCGACTTGCGCAATAGCGCCAAAAACAACTTCGAGGACTTCGCCGCGGTCAACACGTTTCGCGCCACGGTTCCGGGTTTGGACGGTTCGCCTGAGCGCGTCCGCATGGCCTCAGTGTCGACGAATTTCTTTCAAATGATGGGCGCGTCGATCGTAGCGGGTCGAGACTTTCAAGAGTCTGACGGCACGCCTCAACCAGCTCCACCAGCAACGCCGGCCGCCACACCACCACCTCGCAATGCACCGGCTGCCGCTCCGCGTCCCGCGGCTCCGGCCCCAGCTGCTGCACCTCAGCTGCCAACGATGGCAATTCTCAGCAACGATTACTTCCAACAACGCTTTGGCGGCGATCGATCAATGATTGGCAAACCGCTGCCCGTATCCGCAGCCTTTGGACCACCGCCGACCATCGTCGGAGTGCTTGCTCCAGGTTTCGAATTGCTTTTTCCGCCGCAAGCAAACATGGAACAGTTTCCGAGTGTCTGGTTTGCCGCGCGCATTCCTTATGACACAGCCAACCGGAACGACGTGCAGTGGCGCGCGATTGGGCGATTAAAGCCTGGCGCCTCGACCGTGCAAGCTCAGGCAGAAGTCGAAACCGTCGCTCAAAAGATTCGCGCCGAAAACACCATTGCTAACACAGCCGGTCAGTATTTTCGGCTCGAGCCGATGAAGCAGCATCTGGTCAACGAAGTTCGACCGACGATTCTGGCGCTGATGGGTGCGGTCATCTTCGTGCTTCTGATTGCTAGTGCAAACGTGGCGAACCTGATGTTGGTGCGAGCAGCGTCGCGCGAACGAGAGCTCGCCGTGCGAGCGGCGCTCGGCGCCGGTTGGTGGGCATTAGTTCGACAGACACTCGCCGAAGTGATAGTGATCGCAGCTCTCGGAACGATCTTAGGTGTGGGCCTGGCTAAGTTAGGTATTTATCAGCTGCTCGTGATTGCGCCGGAAAATCTTCCTCGTCTGAATTCGATCCGGATTGACTGGCAGGTGTTGTCGTTCTCGATCTTAGCCGGACTCTTGTCTGCCGTTCTGTTCGGCATCGTCCCCGCACTGCGCACTGCGAAACCAAATCTGATGGACATCCTGCGCGCGACCGGACGAAGCGGCGCACTCGGAGCTGCCGGGCTGCGTAACGCCGTAGTGGTAGCGGAAGTCGCGCTGGCATTTGTACTGCTGATCGGCTCGGGGTTGATGTTCCGAACGTTCCGTGCGATTCAGCGCGTGAACCTGGGTTTTGAACCGCGCGGGCTGCTGACGTTTCAGCTTTTGGGCAACATCGGCAACTCACCTCAGGAAGCTGCGAACTTCAAGCGCCAGCTTCGTGAGCAACTCGGCGCCATCCCCGGCGTGCGCAGTGTCACGGCGTCGTTTCCGTTGCCGCTCGCTGGAGGCTTTAGTCCGATACGTTGGGGCTTGGCCGACGCTCTCGAAGATCCGAGCAAGTTCAAAGCCGCTGATTTTCAGATCGTGCTGCCTGGCTATTTCGAGGCGATGGGAACCAAGCTAATCGCTGGTCGCACTTTTACCTATGACGACAGCTCGCCCGATCGGAACTTGCTCGTAATTGATGAGGCCTTGGCTGCGAAGGCATTTCCAAATGAATCAGCGGTCGGTAAGCGCATCTTATTTCGCATGCGCACGCCTGAGGCAGTGTGGGGAGAAATCGTCGGCGTGGTGGCCCATCAGCGCAACTCATCTCTGATCGAACCGGGCCGCGAACAACTCTATGTTACCGATGGTTATTTCAACAACCGCGTTGCCAACTGGTGGGCGATCCGAACCGACGGAGATCCGGCTGCTATTGCCGGCACTGTTCGCGATGTAGTGAAGCGAGCGGGCAAGGAAACGTTAATCAACCAGCTGCAACCGATGGACTCGTTGGTGACGGCGGCACAGGCGCAGACTCGATTTTCGCTGTTGCTGATCGGAGTCTTCTCAGCGATCGCAGCTATTCTTGCGGGCGTGGGTTTGTATGGCGTGCTGGCTACTTCCGTCCGTCAGCGCACTGCAGAGATTGGAGTGCGGATGGCTCTGGGTGCGGCGCCGTCGCGCATCTTCCGTTTGATGGTAGGGAAGGGAATCTACCTCAGCGCGATCGGAATCGTGATTGGTCTGGTTGCGGCGTTTGCATTGACACGCGTGCTCGCGAGCATGTTGGTGGAGGTGAAGCCCACCGATCCCATCACCTTCGCGTCCGTGGCAGTGCTCTTCTTATTTATCGCCGTAATGGCCTCGTGGCTCCCAGCTCTGCGCGCCGCGGGATTGGATCCGACAACCGCGCTTAGGAATGAGTAGTGAGTCTGAAGTTCATCACCGTAGTACACGTCCCGTGAGAACCGAATGTTTATAGCTTCATCGACAGGATTTACTGAATTTACAAAACAATGAGATTAATTCAAATCACCTTTATGTAAATTCTGTTAATCCTGTCGAGAAGTTCACTTCAGGGCTTCGCGGGCTTCACTCGTGCGCGAACGCCATCATCTAATTCATGCACACAGCAGTTTTACTCGATAGAAGCTTAGTCACTCTACCCGGCAAATAGTGATTTGAGTCTGTGTAATCGGCGTAATCTGCGGATGAGTTCTTTGCTTTCAGATTTTTCTAGTATGGTTCCCCGGATTCGATCGCCAAATTTCCTGCATCAAAGATTCATGAATTCAAAACCGCGAATCCGTCCTGGAGCACTCATCTTTAGAATCGTCAGCTGTCTGGCGCCACTCTTTTGCTTCACGATTCAGGCATTCGGTCAGTATGAGCTGCCGTGCGCTACGCCGGGCCAGTTGGTTGCTCAAAGCCGAGACTCTGCTCCGACTGGCGAGTTGAAGGTCAGGTCCTACCGGCTCGAGCAGCTTGCTGACAAAACCTTCTGCCTTAGCGTGAAACTAGATCACAGGTTCAAAGGGAATCTCCTGATTTGGATCAACGACAACCCAAGGATGGCGTATGAAGGGAGAGGTGAAGTAATTGGTTCGTTCCGACTCGACTGGCTCGAGCAAGACGCAACCATCTCACTATCCAGGTGGAGCACTCCCTTTGATGTCACTTCACTTGAGGAGAAACTCAAATTACCCGAATCTATAGCCCGCTTGCGTGCAGCCTTGCCCTCCCCAGTGGTGAAGGTTTCGATGCGGCGCCTCATTCAAAATGTTAATGGTACGCCGGTACCCTTTATCGAGATTGATATCGAACATTCTGGGGGCTTTGATGCCACCCCTTATAACAACACGTGGGTCATACAGGTTGGGAGCGCAGAGTTCGGCGCATACGTGAAGGAAAATCATAACCACCTGGCTTCAACAATAACCGAGGCAGATTTCGCAAAGCTGAAAGATGGTGACACGATCCGCGTTAACTGGGGCTACGGCGGAATTCGAAACGGTAGCGCCGGAAAGAGTTTAGCCAAGCTCGACAAAACGATGCTGCAGTGAGTAGCAACAGACCCTACCCACAGATTACGCGGATTTCACAGATGTAAGAGCATGGACAGGGGAACATAATTAAGGCGTGACTCATTAATTGGGATTGTCGAAGTAGCCATCGAAAGCGTGGCCTTCCTCATGGACCTTTCAGCTCTCGCCAAACAAAAACATCTGTGTAAGCGGCGTAGTCTGTGGATAAGTTCTTACTGGTTGTCGAATCTACTTCATAAAACCCTAGCCGCAGATTTCACCGATTACACTGATACAAAGAAGCAGGAGTCCGACGTCGGGAGACTCAGAACACTCGCTGGCTGTTCCTGCCTCCTGCCTCCTGGCTTCCTTGAGTCTGCGCAATCGGTGGCTGTGCTTTCCCTAAGTTTTCCCGCTCGACATAATTAAACAGAATCTACAAGAGCACGAGGGATTAATTCAAATCCCATTTATGTAAATCCTGTTAATCCTGTCGATAAACTCTCGGCATTGCCTGTGGCTGGAAGTCGATGATATAAGCCAAGCTCCAAACTGCTATCAATACGAAGTACCGAAGGAGTCGGAAAATGAAAATGTTCGGACTACGGAACCGGAAATTGCTGCTGCTGGCTGCGCTGATGATTTTCCTGGTGAGCTTTACGACCGCGCCAGCGCAAGAAGCTCCAAAGGAAAACTACGTCAAAGCTCATTACACGAAGTACGAGTATCGTATCCCAGTGCGAGACGGCAAGAAGCTATTCACTTCCGTGTATGTTCCCAAAGTCTCTTCTCAACCATATCCGATTCTAATGCAACGAACGCCTTACAGTGTGGGGCCGTACGGCGTGGATCAGTACAAAGAGCGTCTCGGACCCTCAGAAGAGTTCGAAAAGGCCGGCTACATCTTCGTCTACCAGGATGTACGCGGCAGATATCTTTCCGAAGGCCAGTTTCTCGAGATGCATCCTCACATCGCTGCGAAGAGATCGAACCAGGACGTAGATGAGAGCACCGACACCTACGACACCATCGAGTTCCTGCTCAAGCACCTGGACAACCACAACAACAAGGTCGGCATTTGGGGAATTTCGTATCCCGGGTTTTACACTTCAGCCAGCATCATCGACTCGCATCCAGCTTTGAAGGCGGCCTCGCCACAGGCGCCGATGACGGATTTGTTCTTCACTGACGACGGCTACCACGGCGGAGCTTTTATGCTCGCAGCGAATTTTGGTTTCTATACTGGGTTCAAGCCTTTCCTTGAACCGGCGCCGCCGGTAAAGACTCCGGTTCCTTTCGATTTTGGCACCCCGGATGGTTACGAATTCTTTCTGCGAGCGGGTTCGCTGCGAAACCTCAACCGGCTCTATCTCAAAGAAGCAAATCCTCTGTTCACAGATCAGATCATGCACACGACCTACGATGATTATTGGAAAGCCCGTGATCTCTCTCGCCATATGAAGAACATCAAATGCGCGGTTATGACGGTTGGAGGTTGGTTTGACGCGGAAGATCTCAACGGACCATTCAATACCTTTAAGGCAATCGAACGGAACAATCCCGGGATCCCGAACTCATTAATAGAAGGACCATGGGTCCATGGCGGTTGGGCCGGCGGCGATGGCGATCACCTGGGCGACGTGCAGTTCAACACCAGGACCTCAGCTTTCTTTCGAGCCAATATTCAGTTTCCGTTCTTTGAATACTATCTCAAAGGCAAAGGCTCGGTGCTGCCGAAGGCGTACGTGTTCGAGACCGGTACCAACGTCTGGCGCAAGTATGAGCAATGGCCTCCGGCGAAAGCGCAAGCCAAAACACTTTATCTCCACGCGGGCGGCAAACTGTCTTTCGATCCTCCGGGTGAAGACGAAGGCTCGGACGAATACGTAAGCGATCCGGCCCATCCTGTGCCTTTCATAGACTACATCGCCACCAGTGTCCCGCAGCGCTACATGGTCGACGATCAGCGCTTCGCGGCGCGGCGTCCCGATGTGTTGGTCTATCAGAGCGAACCGCTGGAAGAGGATGTCACTATTGCCGGGCCGATCTCTCCGAAGTTGAGTGTTGCCTCTACCGGCACTGATTCCGACTTTGTGGTGAAGCTGATCGATGTTTATCCGAATGACTATCCGGACAATGAAGTTGCCAATGCCACGAAGCGAGTTCTGGGGGCGCCGTCTGTTCGTATGGGTGGATATCAACAGTTGTTGCGCGGGGAACCGATGAGAGCAAAGTTTCGCAATAGCTGGGAAAAACCTGAACCACTGATTGCGGGGAGGATTGCAAAGCTTGACTTCACGATGCCGGATCTAAATCACACGTTCCGCAAAGGCCATCGGATCATGGTCCAGATCCAAAGTTCATGGTTTCCGCTGGTGGATCGCAATCCGCAAACGTTCGTTGAAATCCCAAACGCTCGACCCGAAGATTTTAAGAAAGCAACCCAACAAGTCTTTCACCGCAAGGACGCGCCTTCAGGCATCGAGCTCCTGTTCCTGATTCGCTAGCGTATCGACTTATCGGATCTTTAGCCACACATTACACCGATTTCACTGATTCAGCCGTCGGCCTTAGTTCTTGGTACTTGGTGCTTAGCAGTTGGTTCGCTTGAGTGCCTTGTTGGACGGTTGTTTGCTTCCGCAATCGCCGACCTCGCGATTTCAACCAGCCCAGATACCAGTTAGACTCGATAAAAAGCAAAGAACCAAGAACAAAGTACCAAGGACACTCTCTTACAATCCGTGTACTCTGCGAAATCTGTGGATCTATTTGTTGAGTCTCTCCGAGCTCCATTGAAAACCAGCAGTCCGCAATCAGCAATCAGCAATCAGCAATCGTAAGAGCGTATGTATCCCAGCGCACAGACCAGCATTTTCTGGTGTGTTACGTCTCTATGGCTGTGCGGCTCTGCGCATAAATAATCAATCAAGGATAAAGAAGAATGAAATACTCACTCCTGTTCTTATTGTTGCTCTTCATCATGGCTTTGCCCGCCTTCGGGCAAGTGAATTTTCAGGTCGGCGACACGGTCACAACTTCTGACGGACGGACCGGCAAAATCGAATCAGTCAAGAACCGAGTGGCAAAAGTGAGACTGGGACCAGGTGAGAATGAATTTCAATACGTCGTGGTGGAAGATCTCAAGAAGGTAACAGCCCTCCCAAGGCAAATGTTTCAGGTCGGCGATACAGTTGTCCTTAGCGGAAGCACTAAAGAAGGCAAAGTGATAGAAATTCTTGGAGACGCTACTCGCGGATACGCTGCCAAAGTAAAGTTAGGACCCGGAAAGTATGATTTCCAATACATCAAATTCGAAGACTTAAGCAGTCCGCAAGCGGCGGCGACGGAGCGCGAGCAGGACAAGCAGCGCCAAATTTTTCGCGTTGAAGCGGATCGGTTTTTTTGGGTCGTTCGGATGTTTGAACAGTTTTACAATCCGGAATTTGCTGAGGTGAAAGGCGGCATTGATGCTGCCGTGATTAAGAAAGCGACAATTGCATTTGCGGAACTGGACGCGCTCTGCACGTCGAAATATCCTGGCATCACAAACGACCCAAACTATCTTGATCGGCTGATGTTCCGGTCCGGCGATTGGTGTGGGATGGCGGCCAAACGAAGCGAGATCCTACAGTCGGTTACGTCCGGGACTCAGAGCGCTGTGGGCATGCAGTTTATTGAGGGCTGGAAGCGCTCTATAAACAAATCGACGCACCGCAGAGGTGTAGTTTCGGGTGACCCGGTTTCGGATGACGTTCAAGTGATGTTGTTCGACCGGGAAAAATGGAAGGCCAGGGATTTGCCAAACTTGCAGCGGCTTTACACACAAAACGGCGGCACCGTTCCCGCCGATATTTTCGATGCGGTTAAGGCAGACCTGGATACCCTCAGACAGAAAGTCGAGACCGACTCGCAAACGACGAGCTGGACAGTCCCGCCTTACAAAGACGAGGCGGTCGAAGCGCTTGCCAGGAGAAGCTATACGGCGAATCCGAAGTTCAAAGGAATCGTGATCGTGAAAAGCGGCATGGATTTTACGACCTGGAAACTCTTCAAGAATGACTTGGGGATTCCGACATCGCAAATAAAACAAGGCTGGCTCTTAGTCAAAATCGCAAATCAACAGGGCTTGTGCCAGGCACGGGAATTCGCCGTCGAAAAGGTATACATGGGCGGCGGAAGATTTTCGGGGGTGCAAATGGCAGGATTCAGCGAAGCCGGAAGATACATGAAGTGTAACTAGTCGGAGCGAGGACTAAGCTTCTCAATTCTTATATGTAGATTCTGTCAATCCTGTCGACGACCGCGTTCGGTTGGCCACCGATTTCAAAGATCACGTTGCATCAAAGCGGATGGGGGACTAAAATCCCCAACCGTTACAGTATCCCAGGCTCACTCCTCGCGGGGCAGACCCGAAAGGAACGTCCGTTTATTCATCTGGTGCTCCTGCAGCACCAATCTCCCATCAACCTTCGCAGACAAAGGAAATCCACAATGGCAACACTACTTAATGGCCGGACCTTCACCTTCACCCAGCCCGATGGCAGCACGATCGAGCTGCGCGGATTTGGCGATCAGAACTATGCGGTCTTCGAGACACTGGACGGCTACACGGTTACCAAGAACCCGGCGACCGGTTATTACGAAGTGGCCCAATTGAGTTCCGATGGCAACGCGTTACAACCGGCTTTCAGCCCCGACCCCCTCGACGGCGCCGCTGCCGGATTGCCTCTCGGGTTGCGCGTGCGCCGCGAAAGTGTCATCGCTGAGGCGCGCGAGTCCGCGCTGCGCACGAGCGGCAGGCGCTGCGACCAGCGCCGCGAGGAACGGCGCCGACAGATGCAGGAGATCCGAGCTACGGCGGCTGCGGGCGGTCCGATGTCGGCGCCGCCGCAGCGCCAAACCGTGGGTTCTTTCAGAGGTCTCTGCCTGCTGATCGACTTTAGCGATTCGCCGGCAACGATTCCTCAGGAGGACGTCGTACGATTTTGCAATGAGGAAGGCTACAACGGCTTCGGAAACAATGGCTCGGTATTCGATTACTTCCGGGACAATTCGATCGGCCGCTGCCTTTACAAAAACACCGTTGCGCCTTACTACCGGGCGCTGCACCCAAAGACCTACTACACCGATCCCGCGATCCCGCAGGTGCGGCGCGCCGTCGAGCTGATCAATGAAGCGTTGACGTACCACAAGGCGCATGGCTTCAACTTCACAGAGCTGACAACCGACAATCAAGGGTTCGTTTTTGCGATGAACGTTTACTACGCCGGGCCAGTCACGAACAATTGGCGCGAGGGGTTATGGCCGCATTCCCACCACATGGGTAGCTCGGTGGAGTTGTGGCCGGGGTCGCCGGGTGGAAAGGCGTTTGACTACCAGTTCACAGCGATGGGCTCGGAGCTTGGATTGGGCACCTTCTGCCATGAGAACGGCCACATGCTATGCGACTACCCGGATTTGTATGACTACGGCGACCAGTCCAGCGGGGTTGGCGGCTATTGCCTGATGTGCGCAGGCAATCGCAACGAGAAGAACCCGCTGCCAATCAGCGCTTATCTCAAGCGCCTGTCCGGTTGGGATAATAGCGTGACGCCGCTGGAGCATGGCAGCCAGGTCACGCTCGCGGCCGGCAATAACGATTTTGCGATCTACTCGCGCAGCGGGCGCGAGTACTTTCTGATCGAGAACCGCCATAAGATCGGTCGGGACTTTACCCTGCCCGACGAAGGGCTGGCAATCTGGCACGTTGACGAAGACGGCGACAACAGCAATGAGGAGATGACGCGCAGCAAGCACTACGAACTGTCGCTCATGCAGGCGGACGCAATGTTTCAATTCGAACGTATGCGTGGCCAATTCGGCGATGCGGGCGACCTCTACGCTGGCCCTGGCGCGCGCTTTGCCGACAACTCGGTGCCCCACAGCAAGTGGTGGAACGGCACTTCGTCGAACCTGACCATCGATCAGATCTCAGCTGCCGGCGCGTCAGTCACCTTCCGCTGCCTGCTATCGGACACGGTCACTCCGCCTGTGACATTGAACCCGATATCGACGCCGAACCGAGCTATTCCAGACGATAACGCGACGGGCATCAGTGACACGATCAATGTCCTTGATGCAGTGACGATCTCAAGCATAAAGGTGGGCGTGGACATCACGCACACGTGGAGCGCTGACCTGCGCGTTACCCTGATCACGCCCTGGGCCACCGTGATCGAACTGTACCCAAAAGGACGCGGCAGCGATGCCGACGACGTGAAGGTCACCTTCGACGAAAGCACGGTGCCGGCGTTGGCCACTCTGCGTGGACGCAACGCGCAAGGTGCCTGGCAGCTGACGGTGCAGGACCTGGCGCCTGCCGATATTGGACAGCTGAACCACTGGTCGCTGGAGATCTCAGCCGCTGCGCAGGTGACCGGGCCTGTTGAACTGCAGGAGTCACCCGGCGAGGCTATCCCTGACAATCCAAACCCTGGCATCGAACGCGGGCTGACGACCACCAGCACGACGCTGGTTGGTAGCGTCGAGGTTTCAGTGGATATTTCGCACACTTGGGTCGGCGACCTGCGGGTGAGCCTGGTTTCGCCAGCCGGCACCGAAGTGTTACTGCAGGGCGGCTCTGGCGGGGACGCCGACAATCTGGTCAAGACCTTCACAACCACAAACACGCTGGGGCTGGGCGCGTTTGCCGGTCAGATCGCGACTGGAACCTGGCGGCTGCGCGTGATGGACCAGGCACCGGGAGACAAAGGTAAACTTAATAGCTGGCGTCTGCTGATCAAGCCACCAGCGGCGTAAGGCGTGGAGTCGGCAGACCACGCTCCCATAACGCGCTCCAATAATTAGAGGTGACCACTAAGAAGCGAGGGCGTACGCCACTCGCTTCTTTTTGCCCGGATCTTTATCCACAGATTACGCAGACCCCAGCATCGGCAAAGAGCAAAGAGCAAAGCGGTGCAAGCGAACGCAAAGAAGAACCGTTAAGGAATCAGCGTAATGCGGCTGTATTGTTTGAGCCTTCACTGGACAGGGTTGAAAGACTTACAAAAACAAAAACGGGTAAGTTCAAATCACTTTCATGTAAATTCTGTTAATCCTGTCGATAACCTCGTTCCTTAGCCACAGAGAACGCCGATTACTGGATCTCTGAATCAGCAGTAGGAGCACTAGCCGCACTAAGCAGCAGTAGTAAGCAGCGGTTCCTGTGGCTAACTCTTTCTTACTTTCTTTGCTCAATTCGAGTGACCTGGCTGGCGACGAGGCGCCAGCGGGTGGTTTGAAAGGCCCAGACTTGAATGAATCGGCTCTGCTCGGTGGCGCCAGAAGATGTCTTTGTCGCGGCGATGCCGGTTACGACGGCTGTCTCACCGTACATGCGGGTGTTGAGATCTGAAGTGCCCATGAAATTGCTCCCGCCCTGTTCCTTCAGACCTCGCAACCGTTCCTCTTTAAATAGTGTTTTCCCGTCCAGTCCCGTGAAGGTGTAATCGTCGGAATAGTAGTTTTTGACGTTGTTCAAGTCGTTTGCCTTGACCGCATCGTGAAAAGCTTTGACAACATTAATTAATCCTTCTCTGCTGATAGGCTTCTTGGTTTGCGCGGTGGCGGTATTAATTGACGATGCAACGACGAACAAAAGGCCAGCAAGTAGAATTCGTTTCATTGGGTTCTCCTGAGCAGAGGTGAATAGGTGGAGCTTTGCGTAATCGAACTGCCGTCTAAATAAGTTGGCTGGACTCGAACGCGCACGTCCTTAATTACGATGGTCAAAGTCGGTTTGGATCTGATCAGAACTTTAGCCACAGATTTCGCGGATTACACTGATGTAAGAAGGAAGTTCTTGGTACTTTGTTCTTAGTTCTTTGCTTGTTTATCGAGTCTAATCGGTGTCAGGGTTGCTTGAAATCCCGAGGACGCTTAACGCGAAAGCAACTAACGACCACCAAGGCACTCAAGCGAGAAACTATTAAGCACTAAGAACAAGAACAAAGAACAAAGACAAGGCCCGAGGGCATTTCTTAATCAGTGTAATCAGCGGAATCTGCGGCTAAGTCTTTCGTACTTCCCGAACAAAGCAAGGCAAAAAGCTTTAGCCACAGATTGCGCAGATTACACTGATTGTTGGTTGTCGCGGGGGAGCACTGTCGCTTAAATTGGATGCACCGTCTAAGGAAGACCGAAGCACGTTGTAATGCTCAAAAACAGAATCAGTGTAATCGGCGAAATCTGCGGCTAAGTCTTTCGTACTTCTCGAACAAAGCAAGGCAAAAAGCTTTAGCCACAGATTGCGCAGATTACACTGATTGTTGGTTGTCGCGGGGGAGCACTGTCGCTTAAATTGGATGCACCGTCTAAGGAAGACCTAAACGCGGTTAGACTCAAAACAGAATCCGTGTAATCCGTGAAATCTGCGGCTAAGTCTTTCGTGTTTTTTCTCAAGATTGAGCAACTCTGGGGTCAAGCAAATAGTTAACATCATATGGCGAGCCAAACATCAACGCCGGAAATATCACCAGCGCGAGCCGTTTCACCGACAACCCAACGAGTTGCTTTGCGGTGCGCGGGGCTGGTGAAACGGTTTGCCGATGTAACTGCAGTTAACGGTTTAGACCTCGAAGTTTTTGCCGGGGAGTGTTTTGGTCTGCTTGGTCCAAATGGCGCCGGCAAAACAACGACAGTGGAAATACTCGAAGGCTTAACACCGGCAGACGAGGGCACAGTGGAGGTGCTGGGCCAGCAATGGAACTCCGGCGATGACAGGGTACTTCGTGAACGTCTCGGCGTGCAGCTGCAGGAAACGCAGCTCGCCGAGAAGGTTACCGTTGTCGAGACCTTGCGACTTTTTCGCAGCTTCTACAAACGTGGTCATTCTGTGGACCAGGTCATTCAAACGGTCGCACTTGAAGAAAAACGAAACGCGCGTGTAGGCAAACTCTCAGGGGGTCAAAAACAGAGACTTGCAGTTGCTTGCGCATTAGTCAGTGATCCTGAACTCCTGTTTCTGGATGAGCCGACCACTGGCCTTGATCCGCAAGCACGGCTGTCGCTTTGGGACGTGGTCGACAAATTCCGAGAGGGAGGCGGTACCGTGCTCCTCACTACTCACTACATGGAAGAGGCAGCTCATCTCTGCGACCGCGTGGCGATTATGGACCACGGAAAAATAATCGCACTGGGAACGCCGCTCGAATTGATTGAATCACTTGGCGCGGATCAAATCATCGAATTCCGGGTTACAAAAGCGATTGCTGACGATGTGTTAACGAGTCTTCCAGCAGTAACTCATTTGCACAAACGAGATGACGATTATTCGCTGACTGTAGCGGAGATGGGCGTGGCGTTGCCGGCGCTGCTTGAAGAAATCAAACGGCAAGAGTCAGAACTCGTCTCGCTAACAACGCATCAGGCGACGCTGGAGGATGTGTTTGTTAAGTTGACTGGGAGAATGCTGCGGGAGGAGTGAGAGCGGGAGGCAGGAGGCGGGAGGCGGGAGGCAGGAGGCGGGAAGCGGGAGGCAGCGTCCGCTTCACGGACTCGGTTTCAATGTGTTCTTGATCCCAGCGATAAATCGCTGGGACATTTTCAATCGTCCGCTAACGCGGACTGAGTACAAAACAAAGAACAAAGAACTAAGAGCAAAGTACTAAGAACAAAGGTCCATGTGCATAAGTTTCTAGATCGAAAACATGCAGAATAACCGACCAAGGCATCCTCTGATCGAGCTGACCACGACGCGAATGCGTGAGTTTCTGCGTGAGCGAGAAGCCGTCTTTTGGGTCTTCGTCTTTCCGGTGTTAATGACCTTCGCGCTCGGCATAGCTTTTCGTAACACAGCACCCGAAAAAATATTTGTCGCTGTTGAAGCCGATGCGACAAACCCGAGCGTAAGCGAGCTCGCAAGTATTCTCGGCCGCTCACCTGAAATCAGCGCTTTCGTTTTAGCTCCTGACGAAGCAGCTCGAGGGTTGCGAAGCGGGAAGATCGCAATAATCGTAGAACCTCGTGGCAATTCTTACTCCTTGCGTTTTGATCCGACCAGACCGGAGAGCCGTACTGCCAAACTCATAGTTGAGGATGTGTTGCAGCGTGCCAGAGGAAGGAACGATGTCGTCCACATAGGAGAAGAAAAGGTCACCGAAACCGGCGCGCGCTATGTAGACTTTCTGGTTCCAGGTTTAGTTGGTATGAACCTGATGGGAAGCGGCTTGTGGGGACTGGGATTTACCATCGTAATCGCTCGCTCGCGCAAACTGCTGAAGCGTTTTGCGGCGACACCCATGCGACGTTCGCACTATCTGCTTTCGTTCATGCTTTCCCGGCTGGTGTTTTTGCTGCTTGAAGTCGCGGCCGTGGTCGTCTTTGCCAAGCTCGTCTTTGGTTTCACGGTGCGGGGTTCTTGGCTGAGCGTTTCGCTAATCACCTTACTGGGAGGCTTTACTTTTTCAGGAATTGGCCTGCTGGTAGCTGCTCGACCAACGACGATTGAAGGAGTGTCGGGTTTGATGAACTTCATCATGCTTCCGATGTGGTTGCTCTCCGGAACATTCTTCTCGTCTGAGAGGTTTCCGCAATTCTTTCAACCACTCATCAAGGCCTTGCCACTGACGGCACTCAATACACTCCTGCGAGCCATAATGAACGAGGGCGCACCGCTCTGGAATAACTGGATCCATGTAGCGATATTGCTGGCGTGGCTGCTGGTTAGCTTTGTGGTGGCGCTGAAGATTTTCAGATGGCAGTGAAAGCAGGCGGCGGGAGGCGGGAGGGCGGGAGGCAGGAGGCAGGAGGCAGCAGGCAGCAGGCGGGAGGCAGGAGGTAGGAGGCAGGAGGCAGGAGGCAGTCCCGGAGGGACCGGAATGTCTATAGAAGCACGAGCCCAAAAGAACCGCTTCGCTCCGTCGGAGCGAAATTCCGCTCCTAGGGCGCCGCAAATGATTATTAAGCACTCGTGCCTATGAACACTTCGTCCCTACGGGACATCCGTCAGCTGCTCTTGGAAAAGGTCTTCCAGTCAACGCCGTCAATTTATGTAAATCAACAACGTGTGCTCTACGTACGTTTGCAGGTTGAGTTCATACGGTAGGGGTCTGAAAGTGAAATTGAAGGGAAGCTGAACTTGGCGATCTACTACGGTAATTTGGACGGTGACCTTGTCACCGCTTTGTTCGCTGCGACCTATCGCAGCATTTCGCTTTGAAGGATTCGACGTTCTGAACTGCGCGGCGTCAAGCCGCCACGGGCCAAAGCGCTGACAGGTCAGCGCACTCCAAATTTCACGATAGCGATGATCTCCTCACCATGTAGCGCCTCCCAGGCAGGAACGTATTCTCCGGCCTTGATCGCTTTCATTGACTCCTCGTTCGGTCGCAGAAGTACCAAATAATCCTGCCCGACCTCTAACTTGACGCTCACATCGTTCATCTTCGCTGAAACCCGACTATTGATATGAATGGTTTTGCCGCCTACTTTGCCCCGGTAGACTTTCTTGACGTTGAACCAGGATTCCAGGGCCCACCTTCTGCTCCCATCAGGCATGAAGATGCAAGGCCCTCGTCCCTCGGCGTAAGTTCCTGTGAGGATGATGGTTGCCTGTTCTCCGACCTCTTCAGGGAGTTGATCGAATGCATCTGGCAGCTTCTGATTTTGGGGTACCAGCATCAACAGCAATACTATTGAGAATAGAAAATTCATCGTAGTGAGAATATAGATGATTCATGTAGGTGCTCGGTTGGCCCGTGCGGATTGCTGATTGCTGATTGCTGATTGGGGATTGCAAAAGCTTTAGCCACAGATTTCGCAGATTACACTGATGTAAGAAAAAAGCCCTTGGTCCTTTGTTCTTAGTTCTTTGCTTGTTTATCGAGTCTAACCGGTGGCCGAGTTCGTTGATATCAATGTCCGGGCACATAACGATAACCAACAACGAAGGCACTCAAGCGAGAAACTACTAAGCACAAAGAACCAAGTACAAAGAACCAAGTACAAGAACCAAGACCAAAGGCAAAAGACCTTCTTACATCAGTGGAATCTGCGTTAATCTGTGGCTAGCTCTTTCTTGCTTTCTGGCAATCTGGTCAATTAGGAATTAGAATCCGCCCGCAAAGAGAACTCGTTGGATTCGCTCGACTGGTGCGGCAAAGTTATCAAACCGCGGCGTCGAGCCGCTGCGGGCGAAAGCGATGACAGGTCATCGCACTCCAACTTAGGGCACTACCACAAAGTTTAATACGGCACGACAAGATAGGAGTTAGCATCATGAACAAAGCCAAACTCTCAAGATCATTCGCGCTGGTCATCTTTGTTACGGCGGTGTTGTTCGTTGTGGCGGGCGCGGCATACGCGCAGTCAAAGAGAACTGTGCGAACAACTGATGTCCTTGAGTGGCTGCAGTTCCGTGGACCCAACGGTACCGGCGTGGCAGAAGGTTTCAAATTACCCACCGAGTTTGGCGCGAAGAAGAATCTGGTTTGGAAAACAGCAGTGCCGTTTGCACGATCTTCGCCGGTTGTCACTACCGACCGCATTTTCATCACCGCGAGCGAAGGCGACAAACTGATCACACTCGCGTTGGATCGCAAAACAGGAAAGCTGGTGTGGCGACGCGAAGTTACCCGCGCGCGACACATGCAAATGTTTCGCGCCAATGATGCCGCCTCCCCGAGTCCGGTTAGCGACGGCAAGAACGTGTTCGCATTCTTTGGAGAGCTGGGATTGATTGGTTATGGACCAGAGGGCAAGGAGCTGTGGCAACTACCGTTGGGTCCGTTCAATAGCTTCTACGGTATGGCTGGATCACCCGTGCTTTCGGGTAACACGCTGATCATGGTGTGCGATCACCGAGCAAACTCCTTCATCATGGCCGTCGATACACGAAACGGAAAAGTGCTCTGGAACAAGGCCCGTACTAACTTTGAGGGTTACTCGACGCCAGCCATCTACAAGCCCAAGGATGGATCGGCACAAGTGCTCGTGCTCGGTTCAAACACGCTGGATGCCTACTCGCTTGATAAGGGAGAGCGGCTGTGGTGGATTTCGAAAGTCGGCGCTTATACCAAAGGTGTGCCCGTCTTAGGAACAGATATGGTCTACGTCCTTGGCGAGGGTGGGGACCAACCTTTCTTGCCGCCCTTCGACGAGAGTCTGAAGCAATCAGACAAGGATAATGACCAGCGGCTGCATCGCGAAGAAGTGAAGGCCAATGCTGATGCTTACGAACATTTTGGCTGGCTTGACGCAAACAACGACAACTACGTCGATCGTGCTGAATACGACTTCGTTCGTGATTCAACCGTTGGAGGCCACGGTGTCACAGCGGTTCGTCTCGGTGGGCAAGCGGGTAAGGGCGACCTGACGGCGACGAATGTTGTCTGGCGCGTCCAGAAATCCTACCCGAATATTCCGGCGCCGTTGATCTACAAAGGCGTGATGTATCTGATGAAGGAAGGCGGAATCGTCTCAAGTCTGAATCCAGCGAGTGGAGAGGTTTTGAAACAGGGCCGCACGCCCGCTGCGCTCGAGGAATACTATGCGTCACCCGTCGCAGCCGATGACAAGATCTTTATGGTGAGCGCCAGCGGCAAAGTGACTGTGCTCAAAGCGGGCGCGCAATGGGAGATTCTCGCCACGAACGACCTTGGTGAAGAGTGCTGGGCCACTCCCGCAATCGCCGGGAGCAATCTCTACATTCGCACGCGTAACGCGATGTACTCGTTTAGCGAGACAGGCAAAAAGCTTTAGCTGATGAAAGAAGGTCTTTGGTCTTAGGTTTTTGGTCTTTGATTCTTATCTAGTCTCGATGTCGCAATAGCCAGTAATTAATGATTTTCTAATACCCAAAACCACAGGCCAAAGCGATGAGCAAAAGCCTTATCCACAGATTACGCCGATTACACTGATTTTTCTCTTTTGCGTGCTTGGCGCCTTTGCGGGAAACTCTTTGTTGGCTTTAGGTACCTCCCGCAAAGTCGCCAAGCACGCAAAGAGGAAAATCAGTGCAATCCGCGAAATCGGTTGCTCGTTTCTGGTTCATTCGTTGCGAAGGGCAACCAGCGGATCCACCTTCGTCGCGCGGCGAGCCGGAATGTAGCACGCCAATAATGCAACGGCGAGCGCGCCGAGGGAGACGGTTGCAAACGTCAATGCATCCGTTGGCACGATACCAAACACCAGCGACGTTGTTAGCTTTGTCAACACGATTGCGATTGCCAGTCCGATGCCTGTGCCAATCGCCGTGAGCTTCATGCCGTCACTCACTATGAGCAGTAGAACATTACGCCGCTGGGCGCCGAGTGCCATGCGAATTCCGATCTCGCTCGTGCGCTCGACGACGTGATACGACAGCATGCCGTAAATACCAGTCGCCGCAATGAGCAATGCCAGCAGACTAACTGTTCCGGAAAACCATGCGCCCACGCGCGCCGGTTCCAACATGCGACGCACGTTTTCCTCGAGAGGCGCGACAGTGACAAAGGCCGCCTGGTCCAGCGAACTCACTGCTCCTCTGACAGCGCTCACGCTCCCAGGTAGATTCTCGCTTGTACGCAGGACAAACGTTCGACCAGTTAGCTTGTCCGGAGATAGAGGCGTGTAGAACAACGGGCCGTCAAGTTTACCAATCTGCCTGCTACTTATGTCCGCGACGACACCAACAATCTCGTGCGATGAGCCCATGGTATCTTTGAAACGCTCGCCTATTGGATCAGCACCGGGCCAGAAGCGATTGGCCATCGCCTGGCTGATAACTGCAGGTGATTGTCCGCTCCGAGCTTCTTCTGTAGTAAACAGGCGTCCGCGCCGCAGCTTAATTCCAAGAGTCTGAAAGTACTCAGCCGAAACTCCGTTCACACCAACGGTCACTCCCGAGCCACCGCCTGCAATGTCGATGGCCGCGTCGCCCCGGCCGGCAAAGGGCGCCGTTTCCGCAAGACTCACTGATTTGATTCCCGGCAAAGCTTTCAAGCGTTCGAAGAGTTGTGCATGGAGTTCCGCCGCGCGAGCTTCGTCGTAACCCTGTGTCGTTAGATCCATGGCTGCGACAACAAGATTCTTTTGATCAAACCCGAGGTCGGACGATTGCGCCTGCTGTAAGCCACGCACCAACAAACCCGCTCCAATCAAAAGCACTAGCGAGACCGCGACCTGGCCGATCACCAGCAGATTACGCAAGTATGGCCGCGAGCTGCGAGGCCTGGTACGGGTCGCCTTAAGTGCATCCGTCAGGTTCGGCTTTGTAGACTGGATTGCCGGCGCCAGCCCAAAGACAACGCCAGTGATCAGAGAAATCAAAAACATGTAAGCGAAAACTGTCGCATTGGGCTTGAAGTCGACATCGAGACCTGCTTCCGGAATCACCGACAACAAGATCGGCGGCAAGCACGTTGCGAGAAATAAACCGGCGGCGCCGCCGAGGATGGCGAGCAAGAGACTTTCGGTGAGCAGGAGCCTGATCAATCGCCAGCGGCTCGCTCCGAGCGCGAGTCGCACAGCAATCTCTTTTCGCCGCGCCGCGGCACGCGCGAGCATGAGATTCGACACGTTCGCGCAAGCAATGAGTAGAACCAAACCAACCGCCGCCATCACCAGGATCGCGATGGGTATTCCTTCGCTGCGAATTTCAGAGGAGTTCAGATACGACCCGGGCATGACATCGACAGTCGTCTTTCGTCCGGGATACTGCTGGTCCATCTGGCTCGCAACGAGTTGCATCTCCGCCTGCAGCTGCGCTAACGAAGCATTATCTTTCAATCGTCCCACCACACTTAGCCAACTACAGTTGGGGAGCTCGAGGAACTTGCTCTCGGGCATCAACGCGGGCTGCATCGTTACCGGAATCCAGACATCGGGGACGGTCATCTCGGCGCCATGAAAATCGCCTGCGGCCACTCCCAGTACTGTGAAGCGCTGGCGATTCAGAATCAGCGAAGTGCCGATGATACCCGGATCAGATCCGAACCTGCGTTGCCAGAAACCGTAACTAAGAACAGCTACGGGACATTGATTAGGTGTCTGACATTCCTTGTCGAAGAAAGTGCGGCCGAGAGCGCTGGCGCCTCCGAGCAGCGAAAAGTAATTGTCCGTGACCATCAGCGCGTTGAGTCTCTCAACGTTGCCGCCGCCCAGGTAGAGTCTTACCTCAGCCGAAGCTGCCAAACCGGAAACGCTGGCCGCCCGGTCTCGATAGTTGAGGTATTCGGGATAGGAAAGCAGTGCCACGTTGCCTTCAACCTGACGAGAGTACTCACCGCCTAAAGTTTGATAGACGTTGACCACGCGGTCCGGGTTCTTCACAGGCAACGGACGGAAGGCAACTGAGTACAGTAGCGTGAAGATGCTCGTGTTTATGCCGATACCCAGGGCAAGCGTTACGAGAGCAGCCGCCGTGAAATTGCGATGCTTAAGCAAAGCTCGGAATGAATAGCGCAGGTCATGAAAGGTACTGGTAAGCATATCCATACTTCCTCTTATTCGTAGATTGGCACAAGAAACCGTACTTAATTTCGACGCAGTTTGTTCACTTTTATTAAGAAGGAGGTTTTGCGATAGGGACATTAAAAAACTTTAGCCGCAGATTTCGCAGATTACACTGATTCTGGTTGAGTCTTCTCGACGTTTTATGCCTTTTCCCACGCCTGCTCCAATTGAGCGACAATGCTCGGAAGCGACAACTAACAATCAGTGTAATCTGCGAAATCTGTGGCTAAAGCTTTTCGCCGTCTCCGGCCACTTTTATTAAGAAGGAGGTTTTGCGATAGGGACATTAAGAGCTTTAGCCGCAGATTTCGCAGATTACACTGATTTTTGGTTGAGCCTTACCGACGTTTTTTATGCCTTTTCCCCACGCCTGCTCCAATTGAGCGACAATGCTCGGAAGCGACAACTAACAATCAGTGTAATCTGCGAAATCTGTGGCTAAAGCTTTTCGCCGTCTCCGGCCCACTTTGGTTAAGAAGGAGTTTTGCGATTAGCGACAGTAAGAACTTTAGCCACAGATTTCGCAGATTACACTGATGTAAGAAAAAAAGCCCTTGGTACTTTGTTCTTGGTTCTTTGCTTGTTTATCGAGTCTAACTGGTATCTGGGTTGGTTGAAGTCGCGAGGTCGGCGATTGCGGAAGCAACAAGCATCCAACAAGGCACTCAAGCGAACCAACTGGTTAGCACCAAGTACCAGGAAGGCGACTGTACTGTTAATACTTCTTGCTTGTTCCGACGCGGCATGGTTGAGAAACTCAAACGCCGGCTATCGGGCAGCCATTTCGCGCGGACGATGTACTCGAATGGTTCGTTGATTTGAATCCACGTAGTTTTAGGAGTGTTGAGTTCGGCGATGCCCAGACGCACCCGAGGATTCGGTCGACCGGCCCTCGCGTATCGCTGCCGAATGACACGTGGTGAGAACGGCGTGATGTCCGTGAAGTATGCAATATCGACTTGAGAATCATCCGACTGCAGGTACGCCAGCGCCTGAGAGTCCGGCACCCACCAGTATCCAATGTCGCGTCGTCCGAAGACTTCTTCCCAATACACCCATGAAAGTGTTCCGTTGAGCAACGTCTCAGATCCGTCACGTGTAATTCGAGTTTCGCGATTGCTATCGAGGTCGAAGAAATAGAGATCGTGATCCCTCACATACGCGACGCAGCGGCCGTTGGGAGAGAAGCTGGCAGATGTTTCCTCAGCAGCGGTTGATGTCAGCCGCTGAAAATGCGCGCTCGCGAGATCGAGAGTGAAGATGTCACCTTTGAAGATGTAGAGCGCGCGCCGGCCGGCGCCATCGAATGCAATCGGCCATGGCAATACTTCCGTATCAACCCCCGCGGCAGACTTAAGATCAGCCAGTGCGCGGACGGCATCTACCAGCGGTTCGCGCCGTCCAGTCGCGGGATTCAACCTCTCGAACGTTTGCTCACGCGCTAGCCGCCGGTTGTCGAGAATAACCAGGTTGCCATCGTCAAGCCATGCAGTCGTTGGAACACTCGCGACCGCGCGTCCTTCGGCGCCGAAGATCCATTCGAGAGTGAGTGGTCGCCTTTCGCTTTGTGCCGCGGCAACTGCCGTCCAACTTGCGAACAATAAGAGAGCAAATAAACAGACTCTGGCGGAACGCATGGATGCCTCGTGAATATTTTTCATTTTTGACAGATCAGGTTTCTTCATGATTTGCGAAACTCAGGAACGCCGATAAATAACCTTGCCCGGCCGCGCGGCGGTCATCGTGCCGCTCTCGAAAACAATCTGTCCGTTGACGATGACGTACGCGAAACCTTCGGCATACTGGTGCGGCTTTTCGAAAGTAGCCAGGTCGCGCACCTTTGCCGGATCGAAAACAGTTATGTCTGCTTTTCATGCCGGGCCGCAACAGTCCCGATCCGACAAGCCCAGACGCTGCGCCGGAAATGAAGACATTTTTCTCACCGCTTTCTGTTCATGGTCTTGCAGATTGCCGATATGCTTTAGACCCTCTAGCAAAACTCCTCTCATTCACACCCGGTTTCAACCGGGTGGAAAGTGCTACGAGGATACTCTTATCCGTTTCAACGGTTTCTAGTTTTTGTTCGGGGTGGAAACCGTTGAAACGGTTAAGTTGTTTAATTCACGACCTTACCACCCGGTTGAAACCGGGTGTGAATGAGAAGATTTTGCTAGAGGCTCCTTAGTTAGTCGTCGACTAAAGATCGATGCCACGGACTTGTTACATTGCCGCGTCTTATTTCTTCTTTGATTCTCGAAATGACGTTTCGAGTTCACGAGTCGCGTTCTCGACGGTACGCTGCGCCTCGTTCAACGCGCTCGTCGCGTCTGTTAATTCCAAGGCGATGCTTTGCGCTCGTTGCGCAGCTTCTTCAAAGGCAGCGCTCGCTTTCTTGAGTCGTTCTTCTGCCTGGCGTTTCTGCTTCTCGGCTTCTTTCGTCACAGCCTCGGCGCGCTTCTGCGCCGCTTCCAAACTTTTCGCCGTAGCGCGCGCAGCCGTCAGCGTGTCCCTCGCTTCTTGTAGCGAAGTTTTCGCGGCCCTTAGCCTGGCCTGCCGCTCTTCGCGCCGCACGACATCTGCATTCTCTGTCGTCTTTTCCTTTGTCTTAGCAGGGGCAGCGACTGACTTGTTTGGCTGTTTGGCCTGCGGCGGTTCCGTCGCGCGCTTCGTCGGTGTGCTGCTCGGAGTGGCGCTCGGAATAAACGAGCCGAATGACTCGAAGCCCGGCGGGTCGACGTCGTCCGTCAATCGCCCGGGAGTTGGACCATCGGAAGATGAGGCGAAGGCCGACAACGCCTCGAGTGTTGTGTTAATGCGTCGCAGCGTATCCAACGACGGATTGTGACCCGCGTCGCGCAGTATTTCAGTCGCCAGATCCGAAAGCTGCAAAAGTGCTTCGCGTCGCGCGTCGAGAGCTTCGCGCATGTTCACCATTTTCCCGGATGTTTGGGCCTTGCGAAATCGCTGCCCGGTCGCAATCAGCTCGTCGAATGTCTCGCGGTACCTCCAATAAAGTTGATTCGCGGTCCACGCAGAGATTGGGGGCTTAGCCAGTGCCTTGACCTGCTCGGCTTCACTAGCAAGGCCGTTCTTCTTAAGTCGAGCCGCCAGTTCTTTGCGGGCGCCGATGAACTCTGTCAACGGCAGCTTGAACAAGGCCTCAATATCATCGTTTCGTTTAGCCATCGATCTCGCTCATTCGCTGTATCACTTCATCAACATTGCGGTCCAATTCAAGATGACAGTTTGATTGGTTATCTTATTGAATCAGTGTAGCCTAGCCAGAAGTTGACCACTCAAGATTGATCAGCTCGAGGTCGGGAAGGGCAGTTTACTCCCGCCCGAGTTACACCCGCCTCCAACTCGCAAATAATCAGGACTGCAATCAGACAACCCGTGAATGCTGACGAAACTCATGCGTGAGTAAACTGCCCTTCCTGACCGAGAGCCGGTCCAACTTGAGCCGATCCCGGATCGGACACAGGCTTCGCAGTAAAGAAGAGCCGCACGGTCATCTCTTCATCACCGCACAAATCGCCGGCAGCAGCTTGCTGGACGGCGTAGACGTGGTTTAGTTTGACCTGCTTGCCGTCAGCCCTCCAACGTCTGCCTGGCAACTGCGCGTTCGGTAAACAAAATCAAGACGTCCTGCTTGCTCTTATCCTGATCGGATTGCACCCGACGTGCGTAAGCGTGCGTCATCTTGTGAATTTTGCCATTAACCGTCAGCGTGCCCTCGACCGTGTTTCACAATCCCGCCCTGGCTTGCAGCCACCGCCGGCGTCGGTTTGTTAACAGTCGTTTGGGCGCAGCTCGTGGTGACAAGGACCATCGCCAACACGCCGGCAGTGACAATGCGCTTCATGAAATCCACTCTGTTAGTCGAACAAGTGAAGATCTGTCTCGAACGGTTCAGCATAATCGATTAACGCATCATCATTGATTCAGCAGACAGCCACCCCAGTTCAGTACCACCTGCGGTAGCGGGTGGCTCCCCGCCACTCACCGCGTTTTCGTTGTCGCTACAATCCCCGCAGCTTCGCGACCGCAAGGCAAGCATAGTACGTCACCCGATTGCGTAATCCCACTCTTACCCGATAAGCAGTCATCTAGTTCGAAAGGCTTTCGCAAAACCAAGGAACAAACTTGGAGAGTTTGAACTCCTTTCTCACATCCGGTTTCAACCGGGTGGTGGTAACAGTCGAAGCACTGCCGTTAACCGTTTCTAACGGTTTCCCTCGTTGGTTGGACCAAAAAACCGTTGAAACGGTTAAGTGCGCCTTCAGCCCTTCTGTGTCACCGGGCTGAAGCCGCGGTGTGAATGAGAAGCGGACCAAGCAAACTGACTCATGGCGAGAATAGAGCTTATCTTGTTGGGATTTGGGGTCCTTGCAATAATTCCAGATATGAAAGTTTCCGCTTATGATCTTGCGGTCGTACTTTACCGGCATCTCTAAAAGGTGATGACCGACAGCACAAGACGGGCAGCCGCGTTTCTGAAGGAGCAAGGAGCCAAGCGAGTCTGGTTATTTGGCTCGTTAGCTAAGGGCCGTCAACCAACAATCCACTCAGATTTCGATTTTGCCGTTGAAGGACTCCCTGGAGAACGGTTATTCGGAAGCGTGGGTCATTTGTTGCAGATCTTGCCTCGTCCGGTCGATATCGTTGAGCTGGAAAGCTGTCCCCCACTGTTGCGTCAGCAAATTCTCGACCACGGGATTATTCTCGATGATGAGGATTGACCCCAACATTGCTCTTACTTTGGCGGCCGTAATCCGTAGCGCTCTTGATGCGATTGCTCGGATTGAAAATCATGTCTCAATTCAACCCGGACAACTTGAGTCCCGCGGAGTTGGATTCCCTCGCGTATTCCATGCACAATATTTACAACGTTAGAGAATTGTTTTGAACAAATCTCGCGCGGCTCTGAGGACCACTTGGGTGATCAAGCTCGTTGGCACCGCGAGTTGCTTGACAAGATGTTCCTTGAAATCAAATTGTTGCGCGCCCTGCTGTACTACCTGAAGAAGCACGGTCACTGCTTGGAGAGCTGCTTGGCTTTCGGTACGTGTTTCGACATGCATACGATTTCAAACTCGACAAAGGGAAAATAGTTGCACTTTGGAATCGCTGGTCCGACGAGAACTCTTCTGTGAAGCAGGGGCTTACTCTCTTCGCTAATAAGCTGGAACAGCTCGGGAGCGAAGCTTAGACATCTTCAGCACGATACGCTATGCCGGGCAACTGTTGTCACCGACCAGACTAAAACCTTCACGGATACGGGTCTACGGCTCAAGTCCGCCGAGCACCTCGACGCTGACATTGTTTGGTGGCCACGGGCCTCGTGCTAAAGCTCAGAGGTGAGCTGCAACTCACCGTTGATGGTGCCCCGTGGAGCTGGCGACGGTGACCTACAAAGGGATGATGAATAGTGATGTCCCCAACCTTGCCTCCGCACTCGGCTACACGAACGCGTCCTGAACGTTGAAGTGCGACCTCACGACAAGAGTACGTCTGCCGGTTCCCTGAAACACATGGATCATCGACCAATACGCCTACGCGCGAGTCCTGTCAGTACCGCCTGCGGGTAGCGGGTGGGTTCTGCATTGATTGATCGGCTATTGCAACCATACGTGAACCCCCGACTTCACTCGGAGGCCGCCATCGCCTTCAATTTCGGCTAGGTGCTGCGGGGCGTTACACACCTTGCCGCGCCCTTAGTCTTTGTTTTTACGATCATCTACAATCGGCGGCGTCAAGAAGCCTAACTCTGGAAAGGCAACAAGTATCACGCATGTCAGACGAGCAACGAAGACTACTGGAACAACAACTTTGGAATATTGCGAACACTCTCCGTGGCAAGATGGATGCAGATGAGTTTCGTGATTACATACTCGGCTTCATCTTTTATAAATATCTCTCTGAAAAGATGAACGCGTATGCCGACGACATTCTCGAAGCCGACGGCATAACTTATCAGAGCATCGACGAAGGCTCTAAGAAAGGACAACAGTATCTCGAAGCTATCCGCGAAGAGGCTGTCGAGTCGCTCGGATATTTTTTAAAACCGTCGGAACTTTTCTCATCCGTGGCACGACGCGGCAATGGAAACGGAAAGCACGGCGATACGTTTATCCTCGAAGACCTCCAGCGAATTCTAAACAACATCGAGCAGAGCACGATGGGGACTGACAGCGAAGAAGATTTTGATCACCTCTTCGAAGACCTGGATCTCACAAGCACGAAGCTGGGCCGAACCGAAGCGGCCAAGAACGAACTCATCTCAAAAGTTCTTGCGCATCTGGACAAGATAGATTTCAGAATCGAGGATACCGAGGCGGATGTTCTCGGCGACGCCTACGAATACCTGATCGCGCAGTTCGCCGCGGGTGCCGGGAAAAAGGCGGGCGAGTTTTACACGCCGCAGGAAGTTTCAAAGGTTCTGGCAAAACTGGTTACGGTCGGAAAAGAGAAACTGAAAACAGTTTATGACCCGACCTGCGGATCGGGTTCGTTGCTCCTTCGCGTTGCGAGAGAGGTGAAGGAGGTCGGTAAATTCTATGGACAGGAATTGAACCGGACGACGTACAACCTGGCGCGGATGAACATGATTCTGCACGGCGTTAATTACCAACGGTTCGATATCAAACAGGAGGACAGTCTGGAGCGGCCCATGCACCCGGAACTCAGGTCGGAGGCAGTCGTAGCTAATCCGCCGTTTTCGGCCCATTGGTCAGCAAATCCATTGCACCTGGGCGATGACCGTTTCTCGCAGTATGGTCGGCTTGCTCCAAGCTCTAAGGCAGATTGGGCGTTCATCCAGCATATGCTTCATCACCTTGCGGAGAACGGCACGATGGCGGTTGTTGCTCCGCACGGTATTCTCTTTCGCGGTGCCGCCGAGGGGCATATCCGCAAATATCTGATTGAGGACCGGAATTATCTGGACGCCGTTATCGGTCTGCCCGCGAACATCTTTTACGGCACGGGTATTCCGACATGCATACTTGTTTTCAAGAAGTGCAAAGAGCATTTCAACGACATCCTTTTTATCGACTCGAGCCAGGGATTCGATAAACGCGGAAACCAAAACTATCTGCGTGCGGAAGATATAGACCGAATTATCAGCACGTATAAAGAACGATCGGTTCAGGACAAATTCAGCTATGTCGCCACGCTCGATGAGGTAAAAGCTAACGATTACAACCTCAACATTCCCAGATACGTTGACACATTCGAAGAAGAAGAATCAGTCGAACTCGAAGCACTTTCAAAGGAATTGAAAGAACTCGAATCGGAAATGTCGGAGACGGATCGGGTCATTGCAGATTATTGCAAGCGATTGGGGATCGCGCCGCCCTTCTAAGATGAGACCAAAAGAAGAGACTTCAGCTTTGCGATTTCCTGAATTCCACGAGAAATGGGATGTCAGGTCACTAGATCAACTTATGACTAAGATTGGTGATGGCCTGCATTCAACGCCAGTCTATGACGACTTGGGCGAATACTTTTTCATCAACGGGAACAATTTAGTAGATGGACGAATAGTTATTACCGAGAGTACGAAAAGGGTTAATCGGACCGAATACAATAAATATAAGATAGATCTAAATGATAAAAGTATTCTGTTGTCTATCAATGGAACCATCGGGAATCTCGCTTTATACAATAGGGAAAGAGTCGTCTTAGGTAAGAGCGCTTGCTATTTGAATGTAGGCAGCGCCACAGATCGAATATTCGTTTTCAATCTTCTCCAGACTGCTGGGGTTAAGAACCGGTTTTTTTCAGAACTCACAGGTTCAACGATCAAAAACTTGTCGTTGTCGACGATTAGGAACTGTCCGGTGCATATACCAATGCTCCCCGAACAGCAACAGATCGCGGCGTTTCTTTTGGCGGTGGATGAGAAGATCAGGCAACTCCTAAACAAAAAGGAGCTTCTTCTCAAATACAAGAAGGGGGTGATGCGGCAGATATTCGATCAAAAGATCCACTTCAAAGATGATAACGGCAACGATTTTCCAGATTGGCGAACAGTCTCATTGGGCGAAGTCTTGGACTACGAACAGCCAACGCCCTACTTAGTCTCGGATACCGACTATAGTAATGACTATTTGACGCCAGTCTTAACAGCAGGCAAAAGCTTTGTTCTTGGCTACACAAGTGAGACCCACGGAATATTTGAGAAAGATCTTCCGGTTATCATATTTGATGATTTTACGACCGCCTCTAAATTCGTGGATTTTCCGTTCAAGGCCAAATCCTCTGCTATGAAGATTCTAAAGCCGCGGCCGGGAACAAATCTACGGTTCATTTTTGAAGCCATGCGGCATTTGAGGTTTGCCGTGGGTGGCCACGAACGGCACTGGATTTCGAAGTTCTCCGACTTAACAATCGACCTACCAGAATACGAGGAGCAACAGAAAATAGCTACATTCATAACCGTGCTCGACAAGAAAATCGCCCTTGTCAACCGACAACGAGAGAGAACCAAGAAGTTTAAAGAGGGCCTACTTCAACAGATGTTTGTTTAGTGCTTATGCAATTAGTTAGAACTCTCATTTCCAAAAACAGCGAACGGCACAGTCACTTTTCGTATTACGAAGTTCTGATTGACAAGATCGAAGAAAATGTCCAGACGTAACCGGACATCTGTATTGAGAGCTGCAAATCATTAATTGAAGGTATCTCTAAGACCATTCTCAAAGCACTAGATTCAGCATCCACCACTGAGAGCCTAAATGCAAAAGATGTTAAGGAACTGTTCCGCGAAGCGTTGAATGCACTGGGCCGATTCAACCCAAGAATGGAAGTTGATTTTGTTAGACGCTCAGTCGGAGTTATTCAACTCATAGCAGATATTAGAAATAAGAGAGGTGACATTTCACATGGAAAGCTCGCGCCGAAAGAGCTTTCAAGCTATGCGCAATTTTCAAAGCTCGTGATGCACATGACTGAAGGAATTGCCTTCTACATGCTGCAGCAGTTTTTTGAGATAGACCTCTCCTTCGCCGAAGAAATTGCTTATGACGACAACCCTGAGTTCAATGAATGGCTAGATACGAACAATCCGATTAGTGGGATCAGCTTCAGTCGTGCCTTGTTCGATCAGGACAACGTATCTTACTCCGAACAACTATTAGACTATCAGACAGAGCAGGAAGAAACGCTTGAAGAAACAATCTTTGAGGTTGACCGCACCATATAAATGACGACGCAACCGGAACAAGCATTAGAGGATAGTCTGGTCAAACAACTGATCAATCTCGGCTATGACTATGTACAGATATCTGACGAACACGACCTTTTGACCAATCTCAAAGCCCAATTAGAAAAGCACAACAAGGTCGACATATCCGACTCCGGGTTCGAGCAAATCCTCAATCACCTAAACAAAGGTAATGTCTTCGATCGAGCGAAGATTCTTCGCGATAAGGTTCGATATAAGAAAACCAGCGGCGAAATAATTTGGCTTGAGTTTCTCGATGTCGCGAATTGGTGCCAGAACCAGTTTCAGGTAACTCGGCAAATCTCGGCGGAAGGCACGTACAAGAACCGTTACGACGTGACGATCCTGATCAACGGCCTCCCGCTGGTGCAGATCGAGCTAAAGCGGCGAGGACTTGAGCTGAAAGAAGCATTCAACCAGACGAACCGCTATCAAAGACACTCTTACACTTCATCCTACGGGCTGTTCAGTTACATCCAGATCTTCATCATCTCGAACGGCGTGAATACAAAGTACTACGCCAACAATCGCCAGCAGTCGTTCAAGCAAACGTTTTACTGGACACATCCGGATAATACGCGCGTATCGCAGCTTTCGGAATTTACGAATGTATTTCTCGACCGCTGCCACGTGTCAAAGATGATCTGCCAGTACACGGTTCTGGCCGAGGCATTTAAGGTCCTGATGGTTTTGAGGCCGTATCAATACTATGCCGCCGAAGCAATCATAGACCGCGTAAAGAACAGCACAAGGAACGGCTATATCTGGCATACAACGGGCTCGGGGAAAACGCTCACCTCGTTCAAGACAAGCCAGGTCTTGATGAATCTGCCGAATATCCACAAGGTGGTGTTCGTGGTGGACCGGAAAGACCTGGATTACCAAACGACCAAGGAGTTCAACAGCTTTTCGGCAGGGAGCATCGACGGAACGGACAACACGGCGGCCCTCGTTCGCCAGTTTTCCGACCAGACCAAACTGATCGTCACAACAATTCAAAAGCTCAACGGGGCGATCTCAAAAAAGTATCATCAGGGCAAAATGGAACTGCTCAAAGATAAGAAAATGATTTTTATCTTTGACGAGTGCCACCGGAGCCAGTTCGGCGAAACGCACAAGCGCATTAGGCAGTATTTCAACAATGTCCAAATGTTCGGCTTTACGGGCACCCCGATATTTGCCGAGAACGCGATCAAGAATGACCTCGGCAAACGCACAACGAAAGATCTGTTTGACGATTGCCTTCACAAGTACGTGATTACGGACGCCATTCGAGATGAGAACGTTTTGAAGTTTGCCGTCGAATACGTTGGCAGGTACAAGCAAAAAGAAAACAGCAAGAACAATCTCGACATCGATGTGGAAGCGATAGACACGAGCGAGTTGCTGGAGTCAGACCAGCGCCTCGGAAAGATCGTCGACTACGTCATTGCCCACCATGCTCGCAAGACGCACAATCGGAATTTCACGGCGATGATGTGCGTTGGGAGCATTTCCTCGCTGATCAAGTACTACGAGATATTCAGAAGCAAGAAGGAAGCCGGTGCGCACAAGCTGAAGATCGGAACCATTTTCTCCTGCGGCGTAAACGAGGACGACCCGGACGCGGATGGCGGCTATATGTTTGAAGAGCTTGAATCTGTTACGAGGTTGGATCCTGTAAGTCCGCATAGTCGTGACAAATTGGAAGCGTTCATTGGCGACTACAACTCACTATTCAATACTAAATTCACAACCAAAGACAGCCAGTCGTTCTATAACTATTACAACGATATTGCCCGGCGCGCGAAGAATAAGGAATTGGATCTGCTGCTTGTCGTAAATATGTTTCTGACCGGGTTTGACAGCCCCGGGCTCAATACTCTTTTCGTTGACAAGAATCTGCGCTATCACGGACTCATTCAGGCTTACTCGCGAACCAACCGCATCCTCAACGAGATGAAGTCGCAGGGGAATATTGTCGCTTTCCGCAACCTGAAGGCTGCAACAGACGAGGCGATAACGCTCTTTGCTAATAAAAACGCGATAGAAGAAGTAATAGTCGAACCGTTGGAGGTGACGGTTGAAAAATTCAACGAAGGTGTGGAGCATCTGAAGGCAATCGCACCTACCGTAAGCAGTGTCGACGACCTGGTGGACGAAGAAGCGGAGCTTAGGTTCATCAAGGCTTTCCGGAACTTGATGCGCATTAATAACCAGCTTGTGACATTCGCCGATTATGACTTCACACAGTTGGCAATTACAGGCCAGGAGTTTGAGGATTACAAAAGCAAATACCTTGATCTTTACGACAAGGTTCGGACGACAACGGCGAAAGAAAAAGTATCAATTCTCGACGACGTGGATTTTGAGGTCGAACTGATACATCGCGATGAGATTAACGTTCGCTACATTCTCCAGTTACTTGCCATCTACCACCGCGCCAGCGATCGCGAAAAGGAAAAGATCAGAAAGCAGATCGCGGACTTGCTAGGGAGTGAGTTAGAGCTTAGAAGTAAACGAGAGCTCATTATCGAGTTCATCGACAAAAACATGCCGAACATCTTCGATTCTGATCTGATCGGCGATGAGTTTGATGAGTTCTGGACCAGGAAACAGCGCGAGGCCTTCGAAAGGTTATGCCAGGAGGAAGGGATCAAGGCCGAGAATCTACAACAGATAATTGCGGATTATCTTTTCACTGACCAAAAGCCGATGCCTGATGTAATTATCAAAATGTTGGACCGAAAGCCCAAGGTGTTAGAGCGAAGGCCGATCATCGAAAGAATTACGCAGAAGATTCTCAACTTCGTGGACGTATTCATCAATGGGATCAGTGAGTATTGATTGGAGACGACCCCAACAAAATATGCCAAGCCTTAGCTAGAAAACTATTTGGCAACAAGCGTCTTTGCCTCAACCCCAGCATTACTATTGACCCTGCGGAAACTTTGCTAGCATCCACATTTTGTTCTGAGCTTCTTCATCGTTTCTGAGAACTCCACGCTTCTTCAAGTCATTCGCCAAAAACCTGATAGTCGTGTCATAGCGAAATCTCTTGCTGGCAGTTATCGTGAAATCTGCTAGTGAGAGCTATCAATAACTCGCAGTAGGACTTCGTGAATGGCATTTATTGGTTCAAGCTTCCCAACATTTTCTTTGAGGACGTCGATCAAGTGTGGTTCGTAGAATTCTGCCTTGTGAGCTTGTCGGACACTGCTCTCTTCATCAGTCAACACTTGGTTCCAAGTATCAAAATCCCGAACAATAAACCTTGCGAGGAAACTACTCCGCTCGTGCATCTCAACGAGCAAAAGGATAGCCTGTTTAGTTCTCTCTTTCTTTCAGGGCCATCCTCTTTTTGCCACAGGCGAAGCATTTCCCTCAACGTGACATCCGAAACGTCCATCGCATCTGGAAATGTTGGTGAGGTGTTCACAATAGGCTCCCTTTTCGTGGAATCAACGCAATTTATCATACTTGCAAAAATCCTGGTACGATTCAAAAACACAAAATAGATGTAGTATTGATTTTGTATTTTGACCAGCTTTGCCCGAAAAGTCTCAAATCCCACCTGCGGTAGCTGGTGGTTACTTCAGGTCCAGCCTACCAATGTTTGATGTCGTTGTTTTACTAAATCCCACCTGCAGCAGCAGGTGGATGGTTCAAGTCCTGCCCATTTCCGCTGAAAACTTGCAAGCGAGGCTGCACTTGAAACATCCCTCAGCTGCCGCTGAGGGGATTCAAAGTGGGGTGCGCCCCTGGAGTGAGACCACGAGTTAAGGTGGTTTCGGTTTAGCAGCGCCTGGCTGGTTGGCAGACGCGGCGCCATTGTTGCAAAGTACCCGCCGGTTGGCGAAGCGGAGGCGGGCTCTGCTGGAGAGCAACCCGCCAAGGAATAACCAACCGGAGACTCATCGAGTCGAGCGGTGCGGGCGCGACTATGGTTGCGCCCGCGCCCGTCAAAGCAGCGCTGCTCGACTTGATAGATTTCCCCATGCCTTAAAAAACTCATGCGCGCGCCTCCGCTACTTTTGCTTGCACCAGACCACGTTCGAACTCCGCCGGCGACAAATAACCCAAGGCCGAGTGCAACCGCTTTTGGTTGTACACCTTTTCCAGGAAGCGCTTGATGCTCGCCCGCGCCTCGCGCTCATCGCGATAATCAGCGCGATAGACTTCCTCGTACTTCAAAGTCTTCATGAACGACTCGGCTTGGGCGTTGTCATAAGGGTTGCCGCGCCGGCTCATGCTGATCTGCATCTGGTGGTCACGCAGCAGTTGCGTGTAGTCATGGGCAGCATACTGCACGCCGCGATCGGAGTGATGCACCAAACCAGGTCCCGGACGCCGCTGCTGCAGGGCCATGCGCAAGGCTGCCAGGGTCAACTCCGCTTCCAGCGTGCGGCCCAACTCCCAACCGACCACGCGGCGCGAAAACGCATCCAGGATCACCGCCAGATAAACGAACTCGTGGGCTAACCGAATGTAGGTTATATCAGCTACCCAGAGCTGGTTAATGTCGTTGGGCACCAAGTCACGAGCCAGATTCGGATAGACTGTAAAGCCGTGCCGCGAATCAGTCGTGCAGACAAACGCGCGCCGCCGCAAGCACAGCAAGTTGTCCTCCCGCATCAGCCGCCGTACCCGCTTACCATTTACCGGGTAACCACGCTGCCGCAGGGCTGCGCTCACGCGGCGATAACCGTAGCACGGCATCTCGACCACGATTTGCTGGATCACGTTTCTCAACTCCAGCTCCTGGTCCGCTTCCGGGGCGCCCAGGAAGCGGTAATAGCTGGCCCGACTCACCGCCACGACCGTACACATTTGGCGCACTGATAGTTCCCCAGCTCCGCTTACCGCTGCTGCTTCGACCTGCTCGTAGAGCGTCTGCCGCCACCCGCGTTGCTCAGCAGCCGTTGTTCCTCCAGCCGCTGCAAGGCTTTTTTTAAGAAGTCATTCTCGAGCGTCATCTGCCCGATCTTGCGCTCCAACTCCGCCTCGCGACTGTTGCTCAACAGCCGCTGGCCCAAGCCCGGGAAGGCATTACTCGGATGTTCCTCCAGCTCTCGTTGCCAGCGCCGCAACACGTTCTCATGCAGCTCCAACTCGCGCGCTACCCGCGCCACTGATTTACCCGAATCCAGCAGCTTCACCGCTGCCAGCTTGAACTCGCGCGTAAACTTCCGTCGTGTTAACGCCACAGTTGCTCCCTCCTATTAAAAACTGTAGCTTAACTCGTGGTCTCATTTTTGGGGCGCACTCCA